>CAWEBA010000028.1:0-197960 GCA_963807145.1 uncultured Acidobacteriaceae bacterium
CTTGTAGCGCCGGCGTCCCGCCGGCTGTCGTAATTGGAGATACAAAATTAGAAACAGGAGTTCCCCATGCCCATCCGTTGGGACAAATTCACCGTTAAAGCGCAGGAAGCCGTCCAGCGCGCCAACAACCTCGCCTCCGAAAACGGCAACCCTGAGTTGCTGCCCATCCATCTGCTCGCCGCCCTGCTCGAAGACAAAGAGGGTATTGTCGCGCCCGTGCTCGAAAAGATCGGCATCGGCCCGCAGGCAGTTCTCAGCGACCTGTATCGCGAGATCGAAAAACTCCCCAAGGTCTCCGGAGAAGCCACGCAGGCCACGCTTTCGAACGCCGCCAACAAGCTGCTCGAGCAAGCCTTCAAAGAGGCTTCCAACTTCAAAGATGAATACGTTTCTACCGAACACCTGCTCCTCGCCATCACCCATCTCAAGCAGGATGCGGCCCAGGAGATTCTCGCGCGTCACGGCGCCACGCACGATGCAATTCTGAAAGCACTAACTGCCGTTCGCGGCTCGCAAAAAGTCACCGACCAGAATCCCGAAGCAAAATACCAGGCCCTCGAACGCTACGCCCGCGATCTGACCGAACAAGCCCGCCGTGGCAAGCTCGACCCCGTGATCGGCCGGGACGAAGAAATCCGCCGCGTGGTCCAGGTTCTCTCCCGCCGCACGAAGAATAATCCGGTGCTCATTGGTGAGCCCGGCGTAGGCAAGACCGCCATCGTCGAAGGCCTGGCCCAGCGCATCATTTCGGGCGATGTGCCCGAAGTTCTCAAGAACAAGCGCGTAGTTGCACTCGACCTCGGCGCGATGCTGGCCGGAGCGAAATATCGTGGCGAATTCGAAGACCGGCTCAAAGCCGTCCTGAAAGAAATTGAAGACTCGCAGGGCCAAGTCATTCTTTTCATCGACGAACTGCATACGCTCGTCGGCGCCGGAGCCGCTGAAGGCGCTATCGATGCCTCCAACATGCTGAAGCCCGCGCTGGCGCGAGGCGAGCTGCGCGCCATCGGCGCTACCACGCTCAACGAATACCGCAAGTACATCGAAAAAGACGCGGCCCTCGAGCGCCGCTTCCAGATCGTCTTCGTTGGCGAGCCCAATGTCGAAGATACCATCGCGATTCTTCGCGGCCTGAAAGAGAAATACGAAGTGCATCACGGCGTGCGCATCAAAGACTCGGCGATCGTCGCCGCCGCTACGCTTTCGCACCGTTATATCTCCGACCGCTTCCTGCCCGACAAGGCCATCGACCTGGTTGACGAAGCCGCTGCCTCAATCCGCATCCAGATCGATTCGCTTCCCACAGACATTGACCAGCTCGAACGCCGCGCCACGCAGCTCGAAATCGAGAAGCAGGCGCTCAAGAAAGAGGACGATGCCAACTCCCGCGAGCGTCTATCCGTTATCGAAAAGGAACTCGCCGGCATCCGCGAGAAATCGACTGCCCTCAAAGCCAATTGGAAAAAGGAAAAAGATCTGATAGCCCGCTCTCGCGAGCTGAAAGAGAAAATCGAGAAGCTCAAGATTGAAGAGCAGGCCGAAGAGCGCAAAGGCAACCTGCACCGCGTTGCAGAGATCCGTTACGGATTGCTGCGGCAGGCCGAAGCAGAATTAAAGCAACTGTCGGCCAAAATCGACAACAAAGCAGCGGGCGCCCCACGCATGCTGAAAGAGGAAGTCGACGAAGAAGATATCGCCCGCATCGTCTCCAAGTGGACCGGCATCCCTGTCTCGAAAATGCTCGAAGGCGAAGTGAAAAAGCTGGTCACCATGGAAGACCGCCTTCGCCATCGCGTCATTGGCCAAGACCAGGCTCTCGAACGCGTGGCCAACGCCATTCGCCGTTCGCGCGCGGGGCTCAGCGACCCCAAGCGCCCCATCGGCTCGTTTATTTTTCTCGGTCCAACCGGCGTCGGCAAAACGGAACTTGCCCGTGCTCTCGCTGAATTTCTCTTCGATGACGAGCGCGCCCTGCTCCGCATCGACATGTCCGAATACATGGAGAAGCATTCTGTTGCCCGCCTGATCGGCGCGCCTCCGGGCTACGTTGGCTATGAAGAAGGCGGCCAACTCACTGAGCAGGTCCGTCGCCGTCCTTACGCGGTAGTGCTCTTTGATGAAATCGAGAAGGCGCACCCCGACGTCTTCAATGTCCTGCTGCAGGTGATGGACGACGGCCGCCTCACCGACGGCAGAGGCCGCGTCGTGGACTTCAAAAACACGATCCTGATCATGACATCGAACATCGGGTCGAGCTATCTGCAAGCCGAGAACCTGCGCACGCCGGAAGACTTCGAGAAGGCGAGCGAACAAGTCCAGAACGCGCTGCACGGACACTTCCGCCCCGAGTTTCTGAACCGCGTCGACGACATCATCGTCTTCGCGCCGCTCGGCAAGGAACAGTTGGTCAAGATCATCGAGCTGCGTCTCGAAGACGTGCGCCGCCTGCTGGCCGACCGCAAGATTTCGATCGAACTATCCGACGCTGCCAAGGATATGCTCTTCACCCAAGGCTACGACGCGAACTTCGGCGCCCGTCCGCTGAAGCGCGCCATTCAAAAGCTGGTGCAGGATCCGCTGGCTCTCAAGATTTTGGATGGAGAAATCCTGCACGGCGACCACGTGATCATCGATGCCGACAAGAAAGCTGCCAAGATGAAATTCGAAGTCAGCAAATGTGTGGGAGAGAAAGAGCCGGCAAAAGCGAAGCGGTAAAACGAAATTGGATTGTCATCCCGAGCGCACCGACGGATCTTGGTGTTTGCTCGCATCGACAACACGAATGCCTCAACCGGAAACCAGGACCCCTCGCTCCCCTCGGGACGACAGCGGTTCTTGCATGGCTGCCTACTTTCGCACGAAAGCCTCGATCAGTTCGGGCGACGCGGCCAAGTACCAGACAATGACAACCCGCGCCATAATCTGGACGCCGTAAAAGAAGAACCGCCAGGTCAAATCCCTCGCGGCGGCAGAAACCGCCGGCACCGATCCCGCGATTCCGATGACCATGATGACAATCGCGCACCACCGCGCCCAATTGTGCAGCCGATAAAGGCCCCAGCCAACCAATGCCCAACCGGCACCGACGGAGATGGCCGTCTGCGGTCCGCTCAATTCTCGCCCATACGTCACGCCCGTTCCCAGCGTCGTTGAAACCGTGCCAGGCGCGACCAAGTCGATGATGCCAACAGTGCCAAGATATCCCGCGACCAGAAAAAACAGAGCCGCGGTTACCGTGACGCTGGCAGGGCGCTCCATATCGATGAGAGTACCGCAGTTTCGCAGAAGAATGCGGGGCATGGTGTGGCACACTACATTTCATGCCCAGCCTCACTCTCGGCGACTTCGAACTCAGTATCTTCTCCGACGGCACTTATCCACTGGATGGCGGTGCCTTCTTCGGCGTCATTCCCAAAGTGATGTGGTCGCGCAAAGTGACCGCCGACGATAGGAATTATGTCCACGCTGGCCTCAACTCACTACTCGTCCGCACTGGAAAGAAAAATATCCTGGTAGAAACCGGCATGGGCGACAAGCTGTCCGAACGCATGATCAAGTTCTACGGCCAGCCCGCAAAGCTGCTCAAAAATCTCAGCGCCGCTGGGCTCGCTCCCGACGATATCGATATCGTCATCAACACCCACCTGCACTTCGACCACTGCGGCTGGAACACGGTCCTCGGCAAAGGCGGAAAGATCGTCCCGACATTTCCGCGCGCAAAATACTACGCACCCGAAGGCGAATGGCAATACGCCCGCCATCCCAGCGAGCGTGACGCCATCAGCTATATCCCTGAAAACTACGACCCGCTCGTCGAAAGTGGCCAGATGACGCTGCTCAAAGGCGGCGAAGAAATTCTTCCCGGCATTTCAGTGAAAACTTTCCCCGGCCACACCGCGCACATGCAAGCCGTGGTCGTCGAAAGCGGAGGCCGCACCGCCTGCTACATTTCCGACCTCATCCCCACCACCGCACACATCGACCTCACCTGGGGCATGTCCTTCGACCTCTACCCGCTGCAAACCATTGAGAGCAGGAAGCAGTACTACGCAAAAGCAATTCCGGAGAAATGGCTGACGGTCTTTACGCACGACCCGAAAATCCCTTGGGCCTATGTCGAGAAGGATGAGTCCGGAAAGCTGTTGGCGCGCGCGGTATAAACCTGCTACGGGGTGATGACAAATCTTTACAGCAGGCGCCGTCCATTCTGCTTAAAGTTGTGGACGGCAACTTTGCGGCAGTCATTCGCATCAGGATTAGGTCACGCGAGTGACTTGGGGTGCGCAAACGTGGCTCCTCATTCCAAAATCAAGACGAGCGAGGTTTAGTATGAAGCGATTTCTAGCGGTCTGTGGGATCTGCGGGGCATTCCTTCTGGGCGGGGTGATGGCCGCATATGCCCAGGATGAGCACGAGCGTCACGATGAGGCGCGGCAGGAAGAGCACCATGCGGAAGCCCGCCGGATTGAAGATGCACACTTCCGCGCGCATTTTGGGCACGATCACCATTTCGCCATCAAGCACGTCACCATCGTCGGAGGCAGGCCGCACTTCGCCTACGGCGGCTACAATTTCGAAATTGTGGACGCATGGCCGCATGGATGGTCTTACAACGACAATTGCTACATCGACTTCGTTGACGGCGGATATTATCTGTTCAACCTAAGGCATCCCGGCGTTCGGATTGCTGTAACAGTGCTCTGACGTTTCCGGAGATGGTGCGATTTAGCGCGGGCGACTCTCAACCTTCGCGGACGAGAGCGCCCGCCTCACATAATTTCGCTTCGAAGAATTCTTCGACCCGCCCCAGAATCTCCACCGCACTCTTCGACTCGTAAATCGCCTTGCGCAGCGCAGCTCCGCCCGGCACGCCGTGCGTGAACCAGGAGGCGAACTGCTTCATCTTGCCAACCGCGTCCGGCAACTCTTCCTCAATCAGCATCTGGAAGTAGGTTCGGATCATCTGGTAACGGTCAGCTTCGCTAGGCTCGTCATAAGACTTGGAAGCCGTCGAAGTTTCCATCCCAGCGCAATACTGGTGAATCTGTCGGAAGATCCATGGATTCGACGGCGCAGTCCGCCCAATCATCACCGCATCGCAACCGGTCTGCGCGACCATGGCGCAAGCATCCTCAGGCGTGCGGATGTCGCCATTCCCGATTACCGGAATCTTAACCGCGTCTTTAATTGCTGCAATCCACTCCCAGCGGGCATTTCCGCTATACCCCTGCTCCCGCGTACGCGCGTGCAACGCGACCGCTGCCAGCCCGCACGATTCCGCCATGCGAGCCAGCTCCACGCAAACGATCTCATCGTCGCTCCATCCCGCGCGAAACTTCACCGTGAACGGAACCTTCACCGCCGCTCGCACCGCCTCAAAGATGCGCCCAATCGCTGGCAGATCGCGCAGCAGCCCAGAGCCTCCGTTGCACTTCACGACTTTCTTCGCCGGACACCCCAGGTTCAAATCGACCAGGTCGAAACCCAGGCCCTCGACTATGCGCGCCGCCTCCGCCATTACTTGCGGATTGCTTCCGAACAGCTGCGCCGAGATGGGATGTTCGTCTTCATAGAAATGGAGATAGCGCTTGGCCTTCTCGTCCTTCTTGCGGAGCACGCCATCGGCCGAGGTGAACTCGGTCATGATCAGCCCGCAGCCACCCAGGTTGCGAATGAACCGGCGGAAGACCGTATCAGTAACGCCAGCCATCGGCGCCAGCACGGTCGCAGGAGCAATGTTGATCCCGCCGATGGATACGCTGGCGGGGACCGGCTTCAGATCCTCTACCTGGCGGATAACGATGCCCGCCCCACCCGAGTTGTCCCAGGATTTGCGCACAGGTCTATTCTACTTGGCCCTGCAAAACAAAACCCCCGCCGGCAGGCGAGGGCTGAATTTTAGGGGCATCCGCGTTAATCCATGCAAATCCGTGGCAAAGACTTCAGTTCTTCGCCGCCGTCTCGACGGGCTTGGCCGGCGCATTCTTGGCGTACTTGCGGCGGAAGCGCTCCACTCGTCCGGCAGTATCCATCAGCTTCTGCTTGCCGGTAAAGAAGGGATGGCAAGCCGAGCAGATTTCTACGCTGATATCACCCTTATGGGTGGACCGGGTAACAAACGCATTGCCGCATGCGCAATGTACTCGCACTTCGTTATAAGCGGGATGAATAGCAGGTTTCATATAGGTTCAGACCTCAACACGAATCCTTAGATTCTACCGGAATGCCCTGGGATTCAGCAATCCGCACTCAGCAATCCCAGGCTCTCAGCCGTCAGTTCTCAGCTATAGGCCAGCGCCGCCGTACTCGCGATCAAGAAGCTGATAGCTAAAAGCTGACAGCTACTCAGAAGCGGAACTGGTAGGAAACCTTCACAAAGAACTGCCGGCTATCGTTAATGTAGCCCTTCGCGGTATACAGCCCCGCCAGACTTTCTGGGCCGGGCGTAAACTCATGATCCAGGTTCTGCAAGTCGCTGTTGTAGCCCACATAAATCGCCGTCCCCGGATGCACCAGGTAAGTGAGCAGAACATCGGCGTTGAACTCCTTCTCGGTCGGCAGATAGGTATACGGATAGAACTGGTTGCCCGGCGTGTTTGCCAGAATTGAGTTGTACTGCAGAATCACTCGCAGCGAAAGTTGCGGCGTAAACTGCCAGTTCCACTTGCTGCGCACAATGTGGTTGTTGAAAATGCCTTTCCCGATGGGCGTCCCCGGCGTCGTGGACTGAGCAAGTTCTGAAAGCGCAAAAAGATATTCATTCTTCGTCGCCCGCAGGCGTTCAAACAAATACGTATTTTCAATCTTCAACGGCTTGATGGGACGCAACGTCAACGTCGCACCACCCGTATCCAGCCGCGACAAAAGAGACTGCGGCAATGCGTTCGTCGCCGGAACAAAGTTCGCTCCGTCTCCCCAATAATAGTTCGCCCCGACTGTCACCTTCGGAAAGTATTGGGTCTGGAAGGAAGCTCCGCTGCGGTGCTCGTGGTAGTCCTGATTGTGGTTCACAGATAAACCGAGGAAGAGAAAATCCTGCGGCCGCAATCGTTCCCGCATTTCCTGGTAAGGAAGCAGATAGATTACCGTCTGTCCTCGTCCTTGAATCGCCAGGTAAGGATCGTAATACGTGTCGAGCCGATTGCCTTCATGATCGAACACATAGCGCTGGTTCAGCGACGGTCCCCAGTCCACGATCCAGCCTTTCTTCGGACGGAAACGGTAGTCGATCGCCTGATAAAGATCGCGGATGTCGACACGGTTCACGAATCCGGGCACAGTTACGAACCCCGGACTGACGTCGTCAAAAATTCCCTCGTAGGAAAAGTGCAGCCCTTCGCGCTTAAGATCCAGCTTGTCCGCCGGTCCCGCATAATAGTTGCCGTTGCTTAGATTGCCATTGCTGGCATTACCTGAGCTGAAGGGGAACAGGTTGTATTCGCAGGTGGTTTCCGGATTGCCGTAAAAGTACGCATTCAGTCCCTGCAAGTTGCTCGAACTTACCACCCCCTGACCTTCCAGGGTCCAGTTGGGGTTGAACTTCAAACGCGTGTCCAGTCCACCCACGCGGTTAAACTCACCGGTCGTCGGGCACTCCCAATCGGTGTAAACCGCTCCCACACTCGATTGCTTGAAAATGTCGCGGCTCACCCGCGCAATCGTGAAGTACGACCGGTCGCCGTAGAGACTGTCTGAACAGATCGGGGAGGTATCCGGACAAAAGCTGGGCACGGCCAGCCCAGGTGCGCGGTCGTCGCTCGTCATCAACCCCACCGAATACGGCCCTTCCTTCCCGGTTAGCCGGATTCCCGCCGAAGGATCCTGAATATTGCGCGTGAAAAACAAATCGAAAGGCGTGCGGAAATAATCCTCGTTCTCCAAAAAGAACGGCCGCTTCTCCGGAAAATACACTTCAAACCGCTGGTTCACCGTGATCTGCGGATCCTCCGACTCCACTTGGCTAAAATCAGGATTTGCCGTCAAGTCCAGCACAAAGTGGTCATGGATCACGAACTTCGCGTCCATGCCGGCCTGCCCCTGCACCGTCGCATTCTGAAAGAACGGATTGTAGGGATCAACCGTGTCCAGCGCCCGAAAGCCTCGAAGTATTCCATAAGGAATCAGCTCGATCTCACGCCCCGGCGAAATTCCTTCCAGCCCATAGAGCGTCGCCGCCTGCCCCAGCCTTCCTTGCAGTCGGGATGAAATCTCGGGCCAGAACGAATCCTCATTCTTGCGAACGATTCCCCGGTACAGAATGATTCCCCACTCCTGCTGCTTCGTCGGTGGAAAGCGCAAACTCTTGAACGGAATCGCCATCCATACCACGAACCCGCGGCTTGTAACCTTGCCCCGCGAATCCCATACCGTATCCCACGAGGTATCCCAGTTACCGCCGGTCTCGTCCCGTGAAGCCTCGGTGTAGATCGCGTCCCACTGCACCCCCAGTGGTGTAGTTTGGAATTCATACGCGCGGCGCCGGTCATGAAAGGTATCGAACATAACCGCGACTTCATCGTCGTCTGCAATGTCCTCCCGCGGCGACATTCGCGCCCGCACCTTCTTCGGATCGTCGAAACACACGAAAATGACGTACAGATTCTTCTGGTCGTAGCCCAGATAGGCTGCGGTCTCTTCTGAAACTTTCTCTCCATCGTGGGGATTGCGCTGAACGAAGCCCGTCACCTTCGCCATCTGCAAAGCGATCTCGCCCTCGGGGTTCATGCTGAGGAAGTCTTCGAGCGCCGGCGCCCGGCTCAAGCGCGGAATGGTTAGCGCCGGAGGAGCAAGCGCGTGCCCAGCCGGCGACACTTGCTGGCTACGGGTAACGGGTTCCAATGACGGAAGCGGCGGCGGCGGCGGCGGAGTGGGCTGAGGATTTTGTCCGGCGGGGTCTTGGGGCGCGGGCGCGGGCGCTGCCGTCTGCCCAGCTAGCGCCTTTTGCTGTGCGGCCGCGCCCCGTGCACACTCCACCATTCCCGGCAGAGTCAGCGCACCTGCCAGCAGAATCTTCAGGAACCTTTCGACGATGAGACCTCGAGCCCGACCCGAGCGCAAAAGTGCCCTCACGGCTCCCCGTCTCTGACGAGGAATCCTGCAAGATACACCATGAGCGCCCCTCCTAAAACAGAAAGCCGCTGCTCTAAGGTTTACCGAACAGTGTCAGGTCCGGGTTGCAAGCCGGTTCGTGGATTCAGAACGTAGATTCAGAACAACGAGCTTTGCCGCCGGCTCGGAGTGATCCCAAAATAATCGTAGGCCAGCTGCGTCGCCACGCGCCCTCGCGGAGTGCGGTTCAAAAAACCAATCTGCATCAGGAACGGCTCGTAAATTTCTTCAATCGCGTCCGGCTCCTCTGCCAGCACGGCAGCCAGCGTATTTACGCCTACCGGACCTCCCTGATATTTTTCGATAATGGTCAGCAGCAGACGCCGGTCCACTTCGTCGAACCCGTATTTATCCACTTCCAGCATCTGCAGCGCCGCCTGCGCCGTATGCAAATCGATTTTGCCCGCGCCGCGCACCTGCGCATAGTCGCGCACCCGCCGCAGCAGCCGGTTCGCAATGCGCGGCGTCCCCCGCGACCGGCTGGCAATCTCGATCGCGCCGGCGTCGTCAACTTGAACTCCCAGAATCTCCGCCGAACGCTCCACGATCACGCGCAACTCTTCCGGAGTATAAAACTCCAGCCGCAGCACGATCCCAAATCGCGACCGCAGCGGCGCAGAAATCAATCCCGCCCGCGTAGTCGCCCCCACAAACGTAAACGGCTTCACCTCCAGCGTGTGGGTGCGTGCCGAAGGCCCCTGGCCGATCATAATGTCGAGCTTGTAGTCTTCTAACGCCGAATACAGCAGTTCTTCGAGCACCGGCTGCAGCCGGTGAATTTCATCAATGAACAAGACTTGCTTGTCCTGCATGTTGGTGATGATCGCCGTGAGGTCGCCCTTGATCTGCAGCAACGGCGCCGCAGTCGGCTGGAAGTGGACGCCGAGTTCGTTGGCAATAATGTTAGCCAGCGTAGTCTTCCCCAGCCCCGGAGGCCCATACAGCAGCACATGATCCATGGCCTCGCCGCGCGACTTCGCAGCCTCGATCGCCACTGCCAGATTTTCTTTGACTTTGGTCTGTCCGATAAACTCGCCCAGCCGTTGCGGCCGCAGCTTCAGCTCAAACGAAGAATCGTCCTCGACTGCAGCCGCCGACACCAGCCGCTCAGAACTGTAATTCAAATTGGGATTGTTTCTAGCAGTAGCCACTCGCCGGATGTTACCACGAACCAAGCGGGGCAGCCGCCACAGACCATGTGGGGACAGCCAGCTCGAGAGCCTGCCCCGAGCGAAGCGGAGGGGTCCAGCCAAGCGCAGCGAGGCTCGGTCTTGTTCGCTACTTCGGATACCAGTCCAGCACCCGCACTTCAATCCCCGTCCCTTCCAACGCTTTTTGAAATACTGTGAGATCAGACCCGCGATAGTGATAAGGAATCACAATCTTCGGATGAAACGCCTTGACCGCGTCGGCGGCTTCTTCAGGCGGCATGGTGTAAGGCAGATTCATACACACGAACGCCACATCGATGTTCTTAAGCGCGCGCATCTCGGGAATGTCTTCTGTATCGGCGGAAAAATAAAAGCGCTTGCCACCATAAGTGAGAACGTAACCATTGTCGCGGCCTTTGGGGTGAAAGAATGTTCCGGGTGAGGGGCCGCGCTTCAAGTTGTATGCCGGAACAGCCTCAATCGTCCATCCCTGCCAGGTCTTAGTTTCTCCATTGGTAATGGGCTTGGCGCTGGTAACAGTTTGGACCACCGAAGGCGGGGCCAGAATCTCCGTCTCCGCTTTGCTGACTTCCTTGATCAAACTTGGATCCATGTGATCGCCATGAATGTGAGTAATCAGAATAAGGTCGGCCTTCGGAAGTCCTGCTAATTTCGCGGGCTTGGCGGGATCCAGGTAAATAGTTTTTCCTCCGGCCTCGATCAGCGTGCTCGCATGATATAGCGGAGTGATCTTGACCGACCCTGCAGACGTGGGAAAGACTTGCGTCTCCGCGGCATGCGCCAGCGGCACCGTCGCGATAAGAGAACAGATCAGAATAGATGCAAGTTTCATGCTTGACCTCGCGTCGCACTCACCGGATGTTACCACGAACCCCGTGGAGACAGCCGCCTCGAGAGCCTGCCCCGAGCGAAGCCGACGGGGCCGGCCTGGGCAAAGCCCGGCCGCACGGACCGCCCACTAATAACCGGGAAGAACGTGGAAACAAGCAGAAGACCGAACGCGCGCAGACCCAGACCTCAGGGTTCACCTCCTGATTAACATCAGCAATCCAATCATGGCCAACGCCACATCGGTCATGACAGCCAGCATCAAAGCCAAAACAAAACGACCGTCGCTCCGCAGCTGTTCCGGAATCACCCCCGCGCGCTTTGTCACTACTGTGTGCGCCCACTGATCTCCGTACCGCTGTTCCTGATAAGTCTTTTGCATCGCGAGGTATCCAACCAAGCCGAAGAAAAGTGAGTCGATAAAGTAGCCGAGTTCTCGAATGATGGCTGGCATCATCCGGCAGCGCGTGCCGTTTTCCTGAACGACTACCATGGAGAGCAACCGCTTGCCCAATGTGCTTCCATGCATGCTCACGCAAACCACGTTATAGACCGCAAATCCGGCCACGCCAGGGATGAATCCAAGGAGACCCGGATGCCTGAATCTCGCAAGCACCCACAACGGCATATGCCCGCCCGACGCTGCGATCACAAAAATCGAAAACAGAAATCCTGCCGCGTATGTAACACAATAGTGCAGGATATAGTCCATCAAGCGGGCCCCTGCCCGGGGCCAAAAGGTGACGCCGGCTAAACCAACTTCCTCAGTGGCATAGCCGCCGAAGGAAAAAGTATGCGAGGTGGCAGAAGAGTCGGGAAACTCCGATAGGGGCGTCGACATCCGAAAACTCCTTAGAGCTCGCGACCGCTTTCTACGCTGATCGACTCACGCCCCAGGCCCAGCCCATCGCCAAAACTATACACGCGCTGTCAAGCGCGGGACCTGGGAGCCAATCCTCCAGAAGGATTTTGCGGCTGGTCGAGTTCTGGGAGGTATCATCGGCGAGCGAACCTCCCCTAACGGCTCTACTCTTCCTCTTCCTTCACCTCGCCCCGCGCCGCTTTCGCCTTCTCAATAATCTTCTCCTGCAACTGTCCCGGCACCGTGTCGTAATGGTGCATTTCCATATTGAAGCTGCCGCGCCCCTGAGTCATCGAAGTCAGATCCACGCCGTAGGTCAGCATCTCAGCCATAGGCACTTCAGCCTTCACCACCGTATTGCCGCCCTTGTTGTCCATGCCCTGGATGCGTCCCCTGCGGCTGTTCAAATCACCCATGATCGAGCCGGCAAACTCATCCGGTACCGTTATCTCAACGACCATAATGGGCTCGAGTAGCGTAGGCTTCGCTACTTCCATCGCTTTCTTGAACGCGATGCGCCCCGCCATCTGAAACGACAAATCATTCGAGTCGACGTCGTGATAAGACCCGTCATACAAAATCACCCGGAAGTCGACCACCGGAAATCCAGCCAGATACCCGCGCGCCGCCGCATCCTTGATTCCCTTTTCCACCGCCGGAATAAAATTCTTCGGAATCGCGCCCCCGAAAATATCGTTTACAAACTCAAACTGCCCGCCCCGCGGCATCGGCTCCATCTTGATCTTGCAATCGCCGTACTGCCCGTGCCCTCCCGTCTGCTTCTTGTGCCGCCCCTGCACATCGGCCTTGGCGCGAATGGTTTCGCGGTAAGGCACCTTGGGCGCTTTCAAAATCACTTCTGTGTGATATCTCTTCTTCAGTTTCGAAACGATAACCTCGATATGCTGCTGTCCGGTCCCGGCGATCAGAAACTCCTTAGTTTGCGGATCGCGGAAGAATCGCAGCATCGCATCCTCTTCCATCAGCTTATGGATCCCCGGCCCCAGCTTGTCTTCATCGGCACGGCTCTTCGGCTCGATCGCAAACGTAATCGCCGGCTCCGCCAGCTTCACCCGCGGATACTGAATCGGCGCCGCCTTGTCTCCCAGCGTGTCGCCAGTGAGCGTGTCCTTCAATTTCGCGACCGCGCCAATATCTCCCGCATGCAACTCCGTCACCGGAACCGCGGCCTTCCCCTGCATGATGGAAATATGCGACAGCTTCTCCGCCGATCCACGCGAAAAGTTCTGCAGCGTAGCTTCATTCTTCAGCACGCCGGAGAAAACCTTGAAATAAGAAATCCTCCCGGCAAACGCATCCGAAATCGTCTTGAACACATACAGCGAGACCGGCTCCGCATCCGTCTCATGCCGCTTCGGCGCATCTCCATTCCCTGAAGCTGCCGGCTCGCCCTGCACCCACTCATGCTCCGAAGGCGCCGGAGTGTAATCCACAATAAAATCCATCACCCGGTCCGCCCCAATATTTCCCAGCCCCGAAGCAAACACCACCGGAAAGAGCCTGTCCTCGCGAATCGCGTTATGCAGCGCCGGAATCAAATCCTCTTCCGGAATGGTCCCTTTCTCGAAGAACTCTTCCATCAGCTTGTCATCGCCCTCGGCCACCAGTTCGACCAGTTGCTCGTGCGATTCCTGCACCTGCGCTCGCATGTTCGCGGGAATCTCCGTCTCCTTACCCTTCCCGTTGCCGCCCAGTTCGTAGGTGTAAGCCTTCATGCGCACGAGGTCGACCACGCCGCTCAAACTCTTCTCATTCCCGATCGGCAGCTCAATCGGAATCACATTCCGCCCAAACGCATTGATCAGCGACTCCAGCACGCGCTCCGCATTCGCCCGGTCGCGGTCCATGCGGTTCACCACAATCAGCCGAGGAGTCTTGTACTCCTCGCAATCCTTCCAAACCCGCTGCGTCACCACTTCCACCCCAGCCACGCCGTCCACCACCACGATCGCCGCATCCACCACCGGCAGCACCATCCGCGCCTCGTGGACAAACATATTGAACCCCGGCGTATCGATCACATTGATCTTCGTCTTGCCCCACTCCACATATGCCGCGGCCGCCGCAATCGACATCTTCCGCGCAATCTCTTCCTCGTCGTGATCGGTAGTCGCCGACCCGTCGTCCACCCGCCCCAGCCGCGGCGTTGCCCCCGCCGTGTACAGCATGGCCGAGAGCAGAGACGTTTTCCCCGCATGCCCGTGCCCCACCATCGCAACATTACGAATGTTTTCTCCAGAATAAACTTTCACCAGTAGGCTCCTTCGCAGGCGTGGAAAGAGAGAAGGCCCAGGAATCAGAATCCAGACTTCACAATGAAGACCAGCAGCATACAGGCCAGCCCAACCTACCCGCCAAAACCTAGGATGCTACCACGCGGCGAGCAGACGCCTCAACCCGCGCCGGTTCGTGCAAACAACCACTCGCCGTTGTATCATCCTTCGCATGCTGGGCGACCGCACACACGAGCAGTGGATCGCGCAATACTCCTCCAGCCATCAGAACCGCGTGAACCGGCTTTGCCACACCCTGGGCATCCCAACCATCGTGCTCTCGATCGCGGTTTTTCTAGCCAGCATCTTCGTCCATCACCTATGGCCCTACGCTCTGGCTCTGTTCATCCTCGGATGGCTTCTCCAATTCATCGGCCATGCCTTCGAAGGCAAGCCCCCGGAGTTCTTTAGCGACTGGCGCTTCCTGTTCGTCGGCGTCCGCTGGTGGTGGGCCAAGATCCAGGGCAAAGCCTGAAGGACCGTCGCAGGACTGTCATCCTGAGCGAAGCATGAACGCCTGAAAGGCGGTCATGCGCAGTCGAACAGCCTGCCCCGAGCGAAGGGCCCGAGTGGACCCCTAGCATCTGCCCGTCGGCAGCCGCACAGGGGATTTTCAACCGCCCGTGTCCGCCAACGGCGCAGCCTCGTTCTTGCTTTCGTCAACCGCAAGTTGGTAAGCTTCAAACGCCGAAGCACCATGCATCGCCTGACCGCAAGACTGCTGCTGTTCTTCGCACTCGTGGGAACGATTGCCCCACTGGCGCTCGCAGCGCATGCTGCTCCGCCTCATTCCTGTTGTCTCCGCAAGGCGCATCACTGCCACGACGCGGCCGCTTCCGAATCCGCTCAGCCGGTCATCCGCGGCGCCTGTTGCTGTAATCACGATTGCGGCCGAGCGACCATCTCAACCCAATGGGCTCACCCTGAGTCGCAAGATGCAGCCTTTTTCCTGCAAGCCATTAGTTCGCGCGTATTCGCAACTCAGCCGGACTTCCCGGCCGCGGCCTCCGCAGAGTTCCAATCCACCCGCGCCCCGCCTGCCTGCTGAAGCTGTCTCCCAGCTTGAATTAATTCTGTCGACTTAGCGCAGAACGGCGTTTTCGCCGGAGCGTGCCGCTGCCCGCCCGAAGTCAATATCGGTGCCGCGTACCGCTCTAACCCGATTCAGAGAATGGAGACATTTATGAGACAAGTTGCTAACTTGACGGCAGTTGTTTTGTTCCTGAGCGCCGCGGCATTCGCCTCGATTTTCGGTTCTGTGCGCGGCATCGTTCACGATCCTCAGCACCGCCCCATACAAGGCGCCATGGTCATGCTGAAGGCGGAGAACTCGGAGTGGGCCAAGTCAATGGATTCCGACAGTAACGGAGAATTTGAATTTACCTCCGTGCCCATCGGCGACTACACCATTACCGTAACGGCGCCGGGCTTTCAGCAAACCAGGCAGAGCGCCGTGGTTCAGTCAGACACCAGTCCTGTGCTTCATTTCCCATTGGCTGTCGCCGGCGCGAGGGAAACCGTAGCCGTCTCTGGAACTCCAGTGGAAGCCACCATAGACAGCGTCACTCCGACCACTATGGTGAGCCGCATCGACATCCAGGAGACTCCGGGCGCCGATCGCACCAACGGCATGGAGATGATCACAGACTACGTGCCCGCCGCCTATGTGACGCATGACATGCTGCATATGCGAGGCGGTCACCAGATCGAGTGGCTTATCGACGGCGTCCCCATCCCTAACACCAACATCGCCAACAATCTCGGGCCGCAGATCGACCCCAAGGACATCGATTACATCGAAGTTCAGAGAGGCAGCTACGACGCCGACTACGGCGATCGCACCTACGGAATCTTCAACGTCGCGCCCCGTACCGGTTTTGAACGCGACAACGAATGCGATCTTGTCATTGCTGCTGGGAACTTCTACCAAACCAACGACCAGCTGAGTTGCGGAGGACATACGTCACGATCTGCTTACTATGCCAGCTTGACCGGAGATCGCAGCAATTACGGACTCCAAACCCCGGTCCCGCAGGTCGACAACGATGCCGCCAACGGCATCGGTGGATTCACCTCGTTGATCTTCAATCCCAATTCCAAGAATCAATATCGCCTCGTCGGATCTCTCCGGCGGGATTATTACCAGATTCCCATCGATCCGAATTCCGGCGACATTGGCAACAGTGTTTATCCCAGCTCCGGCCTGCATGATGCCGAGGCCGAACCCGATGGTTACGCCACCTTCTCCTGGGTCCACACCTTCGATCCAAACAAGCTGCTTACCGTCTCCCCCTTCTATCATTACAACGGCGCCGACTATAGCGGCGGCCCCAATGACTTCCCGGTCATCTCGACGGTCACGCAGACAGCTCAGTATGTCGGCGCCCAAGCGGCGCTGAACGCCAACCTCAAGCGAAATGACCTTCAAGCGGGTGTCTACGGATTCTTCCAGCATCAGTACAACTACTTCTTCAACGAATACACCGACACCACGCCCAACGTCCCCCCTTCTTCGATCGGAGTCAACGGCGGTGTAGCTGCGTTCTTCATCAACGATAAATTCAAAGTCACGCCGTGGCTGACTTTGATCGCCGGACTCCGCGAAACTGCCTTCAGTGGCCCGATTTCCGAGCACGCCACCGATCCGCGGCTCGGCGCTGCTGTACGCATTCCGTATCTCAACTGGACGTTCCGCGGATTCTACGGCTACTTCTACCAGGCGCCGCCGCTTTCGACGGCGACCGGCGAGCTGACGACTTTGGCCCTGCAGCAGCTTTTCAATGGGTTCACTCCGCTGAGCGGCGAACGCGATATCGAATGGCAGGTTGGCGTCACGATTCCGCTGCACGGCTGGATGCTCAGCGCCGACAATTATGAAACCAGAGCGCGGAATTGGCTCGACCACAACAACATCGGCGAGTCGAATATCTTCTGGCCCATCACGTGGGCCTACGCCCAAATTCAAGGATGGGAGCTTACCTTGCGCTCTCCCACCCTTTGGCATCGTGGCCAGTTTCATCTCGCTTACGCCAATCAAATCGCCCAGGCAACCTCGCCGATAACCGGCGGCCTGATCTTCGAGGTTCCTCCGGGATTGTCGCCCGTCGACCACGATCAGAGAAACACTCTAAATGTCGGCTACACCACCAGCCTTCCCTGGCACGCCTATGCTTCTACAAATGTTTACTACGGCTCCGGATTCACCAACGGCCTCTACGGAACGCCGCAGGCGCAATACCCCGACCCGTACCTGCCCGGACACACCACGGTTGATCTCGCTCTCGGCAAAACCTTTGCCGAGAAGTATACGGTTTCCCTCACCGCGCTGAACGTGGCCAACCGCCGCGTGCAACTCGATAACAGCCTGACCTTCGGCGGGTTTCACTGGAACGATCCGCGCCAACTCTACGTAGAGTTTCGCTACCGCTTTCACTACTGACGCGAATGGTCATGCGGGGACAGCCGCCCTCGAGAGTTTTCTCATCGGACCAGCTCCGTCGTGCGAAGGAGAGGATCCGAGATGATTGATCGGAGATAATAACAACTGAATATGAAAAGCCAACGTAATTCATCTCAACGTCTCGCATTGTTCTCTCTCTGCGTCCTGCTGCTCGCCTCCACCGCCTGCAACCGCGGACCCTCCCAGCCCTCCGTCAAGCGCTTTGCCTTCAAGGGCAAAGTCATCTCCGTCGACAAAAACGCCAGAACCGCCAACATCGATAACGAACCCATCCCCGGCTTCATGGACCCCATGGTCATGTCCTACACCATCAAGCCCGCTTCCGCGCTCGATCAACTCCAGCCCGGCGATATCATCACCGCCGACGTAGTCGTCCAGCCTGACAACACCTACTGGCTCGAGAACGTCAAAGTCATCTCCCGCTCTCAAACCCCAGCGGATAGGCCCATATCGAGCATCCACATCCCGTCTCCGGGAGAACAGGTACCCGATTTCAAGCTCGTCAACCAAAACGGCCAGCAGACGTCGCTGCATCAATATCGCGGCCAGACCTTGCTTCTAACGCTCATCTACACCCGTTGCCCGTTCCCTGATTTCTGCCCCCGCGTCAGCCACGAGTTTGCCGATATCGATCGCCAGGTCCGCGCCGATCCATCGCGCTACGGCAAGACTCACCTGCTCAGCATCAGCTTCGATCCCACCCACGACACACCCAAAGTTCTCCGCGCCTACGGATTCTCCAGCGCCGCCACCAACGACCCCGCTCTGTTCAAGCACTGGGAGTTCTCCGCCATTCCGCAACCCGAACTGAAGGAATTCGCCGACTATTTCGCCCTCGCTTACAGCGAAGATAACGGCCTCATCACCCACTCCCTCAGCACCGCTGTCATCTCTCCCGACGGAAAGATTTACCGCTGGTATCACGGCGCCGACTGGCAAGCCTCCGACCTGCTCCAGGACATCGCCGCCGCCCACGCCGCAAGTTGACTTCGCGGAGAGAAACATGTTTGATAGTCTGCCTCGTATCGGATCCGTCTCGTGGCTGCTTCGTATCAGGGCACGGCTTAAGCCGTGCCGTAAAGGACGTCTTTAGATGTGGGCTTTAGCCCCTGTAGTCTGTGCTAGGCACGAGGCCCGTCATTCACGAAACAGGATGTGACAAGGGAAAGAGGAACATCCCATGAAATACGTTTTCGTTTTACTAGCGACTCTAGGCATCGTCGTCTCCGCCCTGGCCCTGCGCGAACACTACCGCACCGAAGGCGATGCCCCCTGCAGCATCAACGAGCGCTGGGACTGCGGCATCGTCAATAAAAGCCCCTATGCCGTTGTGCAAGGTACCGGGATCCCCGTAGCCGTAATCGGCATCGCCGGATATCTCCTCCTCGGCGCCCTGGCCTGGCGCCGCGCCTACAGCCTGCTCCTACTCGCAGCCCTCATTGGACTAGCCTTCTCGCTCTACCTTGCCCGCATCGAAGCCCACGTCCTCGGCGTCTGGTGTATCTACTGCGTAATCTCCCTCGGCGACATCTCGCTAATCACACTACTAGCGCTGGGAACCATTCTCGCCTCGCTATTCCGGAAGCCATCCGTCAGACCCTCATGACGGCCGGGAACCAAAAAAACATTATCTGGGGACGGGCGCATTCGCGAGCCTGCCCTGAGCGAAGCCGAAGGGCCCAGCGAGCGAAGCGAGCCAGACATCCCCGATTGGCATTTTTAAGATCCAACGAACCGAATAGGCATAAAATAGTCCTGTTTTCGAAGCTGGAAGGAGATTCGTGCCATGAATCAACGACCCAGCCCGAACCGCCGCGTACCTTCGCCATGGAGGGAGTTCCCCATGTTTCAGTTCATGTTTCGGATCAAGAGAACTAGATCTCTCTGCCTGATCGTCGCAGCCGCCCTGCTATCAATTCTGTGCGTCGGATGTGGTAGCAGCAGCAACTCCACGAACAGCAATATGTCGCAGGCCCAGGCCCAAGCCGTGGCGCAACAGGTCTCACAGGCTCTCACTCAGGCTTTGAGCGGTGCAGTTCCCTCGACGGCGACCAGCGACGCCCGTCCCAGCCTTTCAACTGCAGTGAGTGACCTTCGCCCAGACGCCTTGCCGGCATGCACGTCCACCTCGAACGGCGAAACCTGCAATATCCCCATCTCCTTGATGAACTACCCTTGCGGCGGTCCTCAAGGCGGGACCATCTCCGTCACCGGCGACGTTGATGGCACTCTGAACAATAGCGGCAGTGGCTCTCTGAGTACCCAACTCGCGATAACCCCGGCCAATTGTTCCGTCTCCAACCTGATCCTGAATGGCGATCCAAGCATCAACGTCGGCGGCCAAATAAACTTCACCAACGACGAAACCCCGGTCTTTCCCGTAACCTTCACCGAAACCGGAGGCATCTCCTACGGTCCCAATCCTTCCGGAAGCTGTCAGGTCAACGCGACCTACACGATAAATTCTTCGCTCGCCTGTACGATCAGCGGAACCGTATGCGGCCAATCAGTAAGTGGAAGCTGCTGAGGGTGGAAGCTCCGGAGGGCGGACGCCTTCAGGCCTGCGTCAAGTTCGGGAAGGGCACGACTTCAGTCGTGCTGTAATTCGAGAAATCACCGTCGGCTTTAGCCGAGCCAGCGCCCGGGCTAAATATCCAGATTCCTAACATCCATCCCAAGCCGGGCCAGCCCGCCCCTGCTATCCGTCAGCAGACTCCAAGCCTCCCTATAACACTCATAGCAGTAGCTCTTCTTCTTAGTAGGCGGCACGACCGGGCTGAGCATCACGCATGTAATCCGCTTGACACCCAGCACCAACGACGCCGGGATCAGATACCACGCGTTCACCGGAATCACGTACGCGCCGAACAGGTCAACTTGTTCCAAAGTGTAGTCTTGCTTCTTCGCGTGGTTGGGTATCAGCTGGCAACAATAGCCATCCCCACGCCTGTAGCTGGTCGACTTAACCTGCACCCGCAGAAAGTTCGGCCCATGTTCGATTCCCACATCGTAAGCCCGAGTGTCTCCCCAGGGCTTGCAAACCGCAAACCGTCGCCGCGCCGCCTCCGCCATGAACTGCAACTCCACCCACTCCCCGCGCTCTTTAAAGCTCTTGAATCCCTCCCAATACTTCATCCCCCAGCCCTCCCCAAATCACCGCCACCCCCAAAGAAGACGGCGTCATCCCGAAGCCCCGCGTTTTCTCCAGCGGGGCGAGGGATCTCCTGCGTGCGCGCACCGTCCACGCAAACGTTTTTCTTGAATTGCGCCCAGGCAGGACTAGGGCAAAAGAAAAGGCGCGACTGAGAGGTCGCGCCCTTTTCAAAATCTTTACCCTATATATCCAGAATATCAAGTCGGATGGGGTAAATGTGTCACAAATCCCAACTTTATATTCGCCTTCTTTCCTTCACCTTAGCCCCATTCGCGTAACTTCTACCTATTGACAAGATTTTCCTAGAACCCGCGCCCTGGAACGCCCGTAGCTGCGTCGGCTACCAGAAGAGGGGCCGCGCGCGAGGCCAGCGAGTTCGAAGCTACTGAGATCGGGAAGGGCACGACTTCAGTCGTGCCGTAAATCCGGGGAAATCACCTTCGGCTTTAGCCTCTGAGGCGTGCTCTTGTCTTTGGGTGGCGCAGCGCTTCCAGCGCTGCGATAAGTACGAGGGTGGAGCAGGTCTTCCAGGCCTGCGTCAAAGGGCACCAAGAAACACACGGGCTTCAGCCCCTGAGGTACACCTCAAGCAAGCCACCAAGTCGGCCGCCGCACATGCACTTTACGCAACCCTTGCGTGCGGTGACGAGGCTGCTAGTCCATGTCGTTTCCTCGCCCGCAGTGGGCAAGCTGCTTAGTTTCGATGTCAGCCAACACAAGACAGAACCTTGTAGTTCGCGCCTTGTCGTCGTTGTCAATATATGTCGCCTGCCCAAAATAGGAGAGGAATTTAGAGCCACTCCTAAAGGAGGAGAAATTCTCCGTAAAGAGAGCGCGAAAAAGTTGATTTTCCGGTCCCTCGCCAAAGTCTCCTACAATGTACCTTCTGGCTGCGTTGGGAGCGGCAACATATCTCCCAGTCTCCTGGCTGTAAAAAGTCAGAAACGACTTCCATTCAGCATCGCTTGGACCATCCGTCCTAGAGCTATGGACGCCGAAAACTCCAAAGAGATGGATTTGTCTAGCAGGAGTCTTGCTAGTATTTTTGAACTCGATCTGCATCCGAAAGGGCTGCTTAGGTTGCAGAATCTTAAACTCAGAGACGCCGAACCACGGACGCTGGTCAAGTTTAGAAGTTTCAATACTGTTGCTCAAGGCGGTTTGGGCGTTTCTGGAGTTTTCTTGAATAGCGGTCTCGGAGTCCCTAGCCGCCCGCCTCAATTGCCCGACGGCATCAGCCGTTTCTTCTTTGATTTGTTTGGCACTCGCTGCAAAACTCGCGGCGGCGGCGGCATTTTTGGTAGCTGCGCTAGCCTGAATGTTGGCAGCGGTTATGAGCTTTTCCATCTGCTCCGATGTCTCTCTGGCGCCGCGCTTCATGATGCAAATTTGTACGACGACACCCCCTGCGTAAAACAGAGTCCCAAGGGCAACAATTATGCCGCTGACCACCAGCGCCTTGTTGTGGAGCGCCGTCTGTTTCCAGCGTTGGAAAATAGTCATCTGCTCCACCTATGTGGGATGCTGGGGGCATCTCCAGCCGCCTGTTCCGAAAAAAGAAAGAGGCAGGCCGGGCGGCCCGCCTCCCAAAGCACTCGGCTAAATATCCAGATTCTTAACATCCAGCGCATTCTCTTCAATAAACTTCCGCCGCGCCTCCACATCCTCACCCATCAGCGTGGTAAAGATGGTCTCGCACTCGGCAATATCTTCCAGCTTCACTGAAAGCAAAGTCCGCCGCTCCGGATCCATGGTCGTCTCCCACAACTGCGGAGCCGTCATCTCCCCCAGACCTTTATAGCGTTGCACGTCATACCCGCGGCTGCCTTCTTTCTTCACGTACTCAAACAGCTCGCGAGCCGTAGCTTTCTCGACAGGCTCGACAACGGCCTTATGCTTGGGGGCAGCCTTAGCGCCTTTCTTTTCGGATTTCCCATCAGCCCCACCCGCGCCGTTGTCGGCGTCATCGTCCGAAGTTTCATCGCCATTGCCGCCAGCCGTGCCAGCCTTGACCACCGCTTCCACCACAAACGGCGGCTCCAGATAAGGCTCAATCTGCTTGAACTTCGAAATCAGCTGCCGGCACTCCGCGCTCGAAGCCAGCTCCCAGTTGATCACATGCTCGGATCCCTGCGAGTTCACAAAGCGCACTTCCCAAAGGTTGTGCTCTTCGTCAAAGCGCGATTCCACGCTCTTGAACTTCCGGTCTTTCTGCAGCTTCTTCAGTTCTCGTTCCAGTTTCTCGATCTTCTTCGGCGGAGTCTTCTTGTCCCCCTCAAAATCCGCATGCTTCGAAAAATCCAGCCGCGGCAGCAACTCAGTAACGCTCTCATCCCGCAGCCGCTTGTTCACCTTATCGAAGAAGTTCAGATACTCCTTCAGCACCGTCATAAAGCGATTCAAAGCGGCGCCTTCCAGCTTGGCCGCACCTTCGCCATAACGTACCGTCACCCCATCAGCCCCGCGTTTCAGCGTAACTTTGTCAAAGGCATCGTCGTCCTTGATGTACTGCATCGACTTGCCCTTCTTGATCGAATACAGCGGCGGCTGCGCAATAAAAACATTGCCGCGCTTAATCAATTCCTGCATGTGACGAAAGAAGAATGTCAGCAGCAGCGTGCGGATGTGCGAGCCGTCCACGTCCGCATCGGTCATCAGAATAATCTTCCCGTACCGCACCTTGGTCGGATCGAAATCATCCTTCGCAATGCCGGTGCCGAGCGCCGTGATCATGGCGCGAATTTCCTCATGCGCCAGCATCTTGTCGTAGCGAGCTTTTTCAACGTTAAGAATTTTCCCCTTAAGCGGCAGAATCGCCTGAAAGCGCCGGTCGCGCCCCTGCTTTGCCGTCCCGCCGGCCGACTCGCCCTCAACCAAAAACAATTCGCACCGGTTCGGATCCCGCTCCGAGCAATCCGCCAGCTTCCCCGGCAGGCCACCGGAATCGAGCGCCCCCTTGCGCCGCGTCAAATCCCGCGCCTTGCGCGCCGCCTCGCGCGCCCGCGCCGCGTCGACAGCTTTATTGATAATCTTCCGCGCCACGGTTGCATTCTGCTCAAAGAACGCCCCCAGCCGCTCATTAATGAACGCTTGAACTACTCCTGCGATGTCGGAATTCAGCTTGCCTTTGGTCTGACCTTCGAACTGAGGCTGCGACAGCTTCACGCTGATTACCGCGACCAAGCCTTCGCGCACGTCATCGCCGGTCAGGTTTTCTTTGACGTCCTTGAACAGGCCCATCTGCTGGCCGGCGTAATTGATCGTGCGCGTCAGCGCCATGCGGAAGCCGGACAGATGCGTGCCCCCGTCGACCGTGTTGATGTTGTTCGCGAAGCTGAACACCGACTCCGAATATCCGTCGTTGTACTGCAGCCCAATCTCCATGGCCACGCCGCTGCGCTCCGCTTCCATGTAGATCGGCTTGTCGTGCAGCAACTGCTTGCCGCGGTTCAGATGCTTGATAAACTCCGCGATGCCGCCGTTGTACTTGAATTCGGTATGCTTGGCCTCGCCGCTCTTGGCGTCGGTTGAGCGCTCGTCGGTGAGCGTGATCAGCAGTCCCTTGTTCAGGAACGCCAGTTCGCGCAGGCGCTGCGCGAGCGTGTCGTAGTTATATTCCGTTGCCGTAAAGATGCTGCGATCGGGAAGGAAGTGAACTTTCGTTCCCGCGCTTCTTGGTGGCGCCCGCTTTCGCCATCTTGTTCGTAGGGTCGCCCTTGGAATAAGTCTGTTGCCAGGTCGCTCCGTCCCGCCAGATTTCCAGGTCAAGCTCTTCACTAAGCGCATTCACGCAAGAAACGCCCACCCCATGCAGTCCGCCCGAAACCTTGTACGTGGACGAATCAAACTTCCCCCCGGCATGCAAGGTAGTCATCACCACCTGCGCCGCGGAAACTTTTTCCCCGTCAATCACCATGTCGTCCACAGGAATCCCGCGCCCATCGTCAACAACAGTGATGCTGTTGTCGATGTGGATCGTGACTTCGATCTTGGTCGCGAAACCGGCGAGCGCTTCGTCGACTGAGTTGTCGACCACTTCATAAACGAGATGATGCAAACCAAGATCGCCGGTCGATCCGATATACATCGCGGGACGCTTGCGCACCGCTTCCATCCCGCCGAGCACTTTGATCGAGTCGGCGGTGTAGTCGCTGTTGCCGCCGCCGTTCCCGGCGGTAATCGGCGTCACAATTCCGTTTTTTGTTTTGGTTTCGACGATGGGAGTATTGATCTCTTTGGTGGCCATTCCGCTCCGCGGGAGAATGCCCCGACTTTCTCTCAGAACTGGGCCCGGTTACATCTTGAAAATGAGCCAGAAAACCCGCCCCAACCCAGCCTCTGGACTGCGCCCACGAATTGACTTCAAGTGATTGAAATATCTTATACTTAGGTTCGTTTGGCGACTGTCAAAATTATACCACGAAACGCCTACTTTTTCGACCCCGCAAAGGCCCCGAATCGGCCCAGTAAACGTCCCATTTTGAGCCTGTTCTGCAGGCTTTTTCGCGGCCTTGCCAGACAGCCGCCAGAAGCGTCAAGAAACTCGCATCCTCAAGGTTTCATTTTCCGGCACCTCGACCCGGTTCTCCGCCATCTAACTTCCTGACCCTGATAAGATAGATGCACCGGAGTCCTTAACTCATAATGCCAGTTCCCGTTTCACAGATGTGGACCGTTTCGTCCTACGTCCTGCGCCAGAAATTAGCCGGGCGCAAGCAGTACCCGCTCGTGCTCATGCTCGAGCCCCTGTTCCGCTGCAACCTGGCCTGCGCCGGATGCGGCAAGATCCAGTACCCCGCCCACATCCTGAAAAAAGATCTCTCTCCGGAAGAATGTTTCCGCGCCGTCGACGAATGCGGAGCCCCCATGGTCTCCATCCCCGGCGGCGAACCGCTCATGCACCCCCAGATTGCCGAGATCGTCGAAGGCCTGGTCGTCGCGCAAGAAATATATCTATCTCTGTACCAACGCCTTGCTTCTGAAAGAGAAACTCAATCTCTTCACGCCGAGCAAGTACCTGACCTTCAGCGTGCACCTCGACGGCCAGCGCGAAGAGCACGATCTGGCAGTCTGCCGCGAAGGCGGATACGACATCGCGGTCGATGCCATCAAAGAAGCCCTGGCCCGCGGCTTCCGCGTCACCACTAACACCACCCTCTTCGACGGCGCCGATCCGAAATCCGTACGCGCCTTCTTCGACGACATGATGGAGCTCGGGCCTCGAGGGCATGATGCTCTCGCCCGGCTACTCCTACGACAAAGCGCCGGACCAAAAGCATTTTCTCGGCCGCGCCCGCACCCGCCGCATGTTCCGCGCGATCCTGTCGAACCGCAAAAAGAACTGGCGCTTCAATCTCTCGCCCCTCTTTTTGGAATTTCTGATGGGCAAGCGCACCTACCCCTGCACCCCGTGGGGCATGCCCACCTACAACGTTTTCGGATGGCAGAAACCCTGCTACCTGCTCCAGGATGGCTACGCTGAAACCTTCGCCGAGCTACTCTCGACGACGAACTGGGCGAACTACGGCACCGAGTCCGGCAACCCGGCCTGCGCCAATTGCATGGTCCACAGCGGCTACGAAGCCTCTGCGGTGAACGCCACCTTCAGTTCGCTCGAAGGATTCCTGGCCACCGTAAAAGCCACGCTGTTCGACGGCTACCGCGACGATGAGGCGCTGCGCTTGCTGGACGAACCGCAAGCCCCGGTGCATCCGCTGGTGCAGATCGCCACCAACGATTCTCTGCAAGAAACCCGCGCGTGATGTTCACATAGAGGCTATGACAGGCAAAGAATCCGGCCACATCGATCACGAAGCCGCCCAAGCCGTGCCTCACGCCAACCCTGACACTCTGGAAGTCGCTCCCGGTACCGCCCACGAAAAGCTCGAAGGCTGGATCCCCCAACTAGCCACCGAAGAAGAAATCCGCGTCGCACTAGAAAAGGCCTTCGACTACCGCGGCGACGTAACCATCACGCGCAAAGACGGATCGAAAATCGAAGGCTACCTCTTCGACCGCCGCACCGCCGCCACGCTCAAAGATTCCGTAGTCCGGCTCTTCCCGAAAAACGCTAACGAAAAAATCTCCATCCCATACGCCGAGATCGCGGCCTTAGCCTTCACCGGACGCGACACAGCCGCCGGCAAAAGCTGGGAAGCCTGGATGAAGAAATACGCGCAGAAAAAAGCCGCCGGTGAAACCAACATCGCCCTCGAGCCCGAACCCTTGGACTAACCTCTCTGGCTGTAAGGCTCGCGATCGCGGATGCTAGAAGCGGGTTCCTCGACTTGCCGTCGCATTCGCTCCGGACTTCGCTCGGAATGACAAGGCGCTTTCCAACGACAGCCTGCACATCATTTAGCCGCTCTCCTGCCCGCCCCAAAACTCAATCCCCCCACCAACTCCTCCACCTCGTCCTCCGTCCCGCCAATAAACGTAAACGAAACCGCATACCCGCGCTCCAGCACCGCCAGAGTCGATTGCCGCATCACCCGCGACCCCACATCCTTCTGAAAATCTCCCCGCACCACCTTCTTGGTCCCGATCACAAACTCATAAGGCTGCTCGGCCACCTCGAAACCCTGAGCCTGCGCCACTTCAGTCACGGGACCAAAATACTGCGCCGCGTCCTTCAGCCCCGGATAGGCCGCCGCACTCTCCGCCGCAATCAGAATCGAAGAATTGATGTCTTCAGCCCGAGCCTCCGGAGGCCGCGAGAACACCGCCAGCAGCACGCGCCCAGCCTTACCAGCATCCGCCGTATCTTCTACTCCCTGCCGCGCATTCATCTCATCAGTCCGCAACACCCACGCTGCCGGAATCCTGCACGAGAATCCAAACGTAGGATTGCGGTAGACGCCGTTACTCACCGTCCCTGAATCCAGCGGAGAATTTGTATATGATGCCGACTTTTTGGCCGGCTTGGACGAGGAAGGAGATGATGACGAGGAGGGCAACGAGGAAGATTGCGCAGTCGCCTGCGCCCGAAGCGCTGGCGGTGCCAGCGCCATTGCTATACAACAACAAAAGCAACCGCTATGGATCCGGCGGAAACTCATACTGCCATGTTATCGGACATGCCGCCCGCATGGCGCAGCTCGGCTGCCTACGCCGCCCGCCCGAGCACCGGCTGCGTGCAGTGCGAGCAGCGCCGCGCCTCAATTGGAATCTCGCTCAAACACTCCGGACATTTCTTGGTCGTCGGATCAGGCGGCTTCTCTCCCCGATTCATCCGCGCCACCAGCGCATTCACCGGAAGAACAACGAGGAAATAAACCGCAGCCGCGATCAGGAAAAACGAGATGCAGGCGTTGATGAAGTTGTCGAGAGGGAATGCAACGCCGCGAACCGTGAACTGGAGCGACGAGAATTTTTCTCCTCCGCCGGTAGCGAGCTTGATCAGCGGATTCAGAAACGCTGACGTCAGTCCGCCAACCACGCTGGCAAACGCCGCCCCAATCACCACGCCCACCGCCATGTCCACCACATTGCCCCGCAGGATGAACTTCTTGAATCCGTCCAACATAGATACCTCCAAGAAAGATTCGTCGCAAATGTATGACAGGAACAGCCGGAGGTCAAGCCCAGCAGGACATTCGCACTATCGGGGGAAATACAATTTGCAAAAGAGGGGGCGTTCAGATGCGCATCGGCATAACAATATACCGGTACTTGTAATCATCGCCCTCGGCCGGGCGCAACTGCCCCGCCGATTGCGAATCCTTCAACTCCAGCCGCACATCATCGGTCCCGGCGGCTTTCAGAAAGTCCACCAGGTAAACCGCATTGAAGCCGATGGTCAGCGTCTCGCCATCGTACGGAGCCTCAATCGAATCCTCCGACTCGCCCGCTTCGGTCGACGACGCGGAAATCTTAACTTCGCCTTTTTCCAGCTTCAGCCGCACCGCGCGCGAACGTTCGTCGGCAAACTGCGCCACACGCAGAATCGCCGAGTTCAAATCGGAGTTGTTCAGGGCGATGCTCTTGTTGTTGTCCTTGGGCAGAACCGCCTCAAAATTTGGGAATTGTCCCGTAAGCTGCCGCGACGTCAGCAAACGCGACCCGATGCGGAAAAATAAAGTCGACTCATCCTTAGCAAATTCCACGGTCTCCGCATCAGTCGAATCCAGTAGCGACTTTAGTTCGTCCATACATTTCTTCGGCACCAGAGTCTTCATCTCGCCCGAGACGCCTTCAAACTTCTCGCCGCTGCGCTCGCAGTGCGCCAGGCGATGACCATCGGTCGCGACCATCGTGATCGATTCAGGCTTCAGCAGCATCAGCGCACCATTCAGCGTGTAGCGCGACTCTTCACTGGAAATCGCAAAGCCAGTGCGCGCAATCAACCCACGCAAAACCTGCCCAGGAATCTTCACCACCCCGGCCGTAGGAAACACCGGCAAACTGGGGAAATTCGACTTCGCCATCCCCACCATCTTTGTGTTGGAACGCCCGCAGCGGATGCTGACCCAGTGATTTTCCAGCAGCTTGATCGTGATATCAGCGTCCGGCAAAAGCTTCACGTAGTCATGCAGCTTTCGCGCCGGAATCGTGCACGACCCTTCTTTCTTCACCTTCGCATTGCAGGAAGTTCGCAGGCTGAGATCCAGGTCCGTTGCCGTCAGCGATAGCTTCTCGCCCGCAGCCTCGAATAAATAATTAGAAAGAATGGGGATCGTGGTCTTGCGCTCAACCACGCCCTGCGTCGCCGTCAACTCGCGCAGCAACTCAACCTTGCTGACCGTAATCTCCATCGTACCCACCGCCGCCCCTACTGCTTCCACCGCTTCCACCGGCATATACTTTGTCTCCCCTGCCGCGTGCTACTTTTATTACTTCCCTTATATCAAATACAAAACCTATTAAACCAGCAGTAACAGTAGGTGCCGCGCAGAAGTGGAAAACTTTAAGAACTGACCTATTGTCACCACCTTGGGGAGCGACCCTTCGTGTGAGAAATCGGTCCCGAACCCGGCGGAGACCCTACAACAAGATTTCCGCTTTTCTCATTTCCCCCAGCCGTTGCACAGTTTCCACATCCCGTTCACAGCTCGGAAAAAGATAAATGCAATCTTCCGTGCAAAACGCAAAATATCGCGCGTTTATCCGCCCAATTGCTCGGTCAGTTTGTTGAGCAGCCTGTTTAAATCTTTGTCGTTCTTGCGAGCCTCTTCAATCTTCTCGACAGAGTGCAACACCGTCGTGTGATGTTTTCCGCCAAACTGCCGCCCGATCTCGGGCAGGGACGCTTCGGTCATATGCTTCGCAAGATACATGGCAATCTGCCGGGGATAAACAATCGCCCGCGAATTATCTTTCGCTTTGATCTCGACCAACCGCAGCCCAAACTGCTCGGCCACCATCTTCTGGATCGATTCAATCGTGACCTTGCGCGCCTGCGAATCAATAAAGTTCTTCAGCACCTGCTGCGCGTAGGGCAAGGTGATCTCCGCCCCAATCAGCGACGAATGTGCCACCAGCCGGATCAACGCCCCTTCCAACTCGCGCACATTCGACCGGATATTCTGCGCCACATACAGCGCCACATCGGTCGGGAGCGTCACTTTCTCCTGTTCCGCCTTTTTTTGCAGGATTGCTACTTTAGTCTCCAGATCAGGCGGCTGAATGTCGGCGATCAGTCCCCACTCAAAGCGGCTGCGCAGCCGGTCTTCAATTTCCGCGAGTTCCTTCGGCGAGCGGTCGCTCGCGATCACGATCTGCTTCATCGTGTCGTGCAGTGCGTTGAAGGTGTGGAAAAATTCTTCCTGTGTTCGCTCCTTGCCCGTCAGGAATTGAATGTCATCGATCAGCAGCACGTCCACACTGCGGAACTTGTCGCGGAACGACGTCATTTTGTCATAGCGCAGCGAGTTGATCATGTCGTTGGTGAACTTCTCGCTCGACACATAGCAAATAGCCGCCTGCGGCTGTCGCCGCTTTACTTCGTGCCCAATGGCTTGCATCAGATGCGTCTTGCCCATGCCGACGCCGCCGTATAGGAACAACGGGTTATAGGCTTTGGAAGGGCGTTCCGCGACCGCCTGGCAGGCCGCATGAGCAAACTGGTTTCCGCTGCCGATCACGAATGCGTCAAACGTGTAGCGCGGGTTCAGTTGCGCCGCGCCATCCCAGTCGAACCGCGCCTGCGCCGGAGCCCCTCCGACCGGAACCGGACCCGCCGACAGTCCGCCATTGTGACGTACCGCCGTTGCTGCTGGATCGTCCTCCGGCGTCACGAACTTCACGTCGTTGAACTCCAGCCCCAGATTGTCGATCGCTTCCTGGATCAGGTCCGCGTATTTGTCGCCGGCGTGCCGGAACTCCGCGGTCGGTACCCGCACAAACAAAACTCCGCCACTGGAATGGCTGTAGCGCGTCGGTTTCAACCACGTGTCATAAGAGTGCCGGTTGATCTTCTTTTCCAGCGCGTCCAGAATACGCGTCCACGGATTGGGGGAAAGCGGTGTGCTCTGAGCTGACATAATTATGAAATACCCGCCGCGGCGTCCCGGCGGCTGGCTGAGGGCGCCTGTCTAAAACTGCTGTTTACCTACTCGCCGATGGAACTCTTAGTGTACTGCGGAATGCGCCACTTGTGTCGTGCGCGGTTGCCGATGACGAATGAGATTTTCAAACTCGACCGTGCGGAATGGTAGCACAAAATTTTTTCGTCGTGACGGAAATCTTCGCGCACAAATTCTTCCCGAACACGATTCGGAACCCCAAGCCCCGCGCCTGTCAAGTGTCAAGGATGTAACTGCAACGGCCGAGGTGCAAACGCGTTGTCATTCCGAGCAAGCGTTCTTTGCGCCGTGAGGAATCTGAGCGAGCCGCGCGAACCTGTCTGCCCTGAGCAAGCAAGGGCGAATGGCTCCCGTCCTTATCAAACTGCCACACTAACCGCACCTCGAAAACCGCCAATGGAAACTAGGAGCTGAGAACCGCAGCGGACTACTTTGTCTGGAAGTTGGAGAGTGAGCGGCGGCGACGGCTCTAAACGGCTTCGCCTATAATGTCGTCAAGATTCATCGTACACCTCATGCGTCCCCCGGCGACGCCGCCGGCGTGACGGGTTGGCCGTGGAGCATGCAAGACCTTGTGGCCCGCTGGGAACCTTACGAACAGCGGAGGCGGAAGGGGCAACGTAAATGATCACGGTTTACTTGCTGTGGTTTGAGCAGGACAGCGCTGACTCCGAGGGTTGCGAGTTGCTTATTGGTGTGTATTCAAGCGAATCAGAAGCGAGAGCGGCAATTGAGCGTGTCAAAGACCAAAAGGGTTTCGCCAGCTTCCCTCAAGGATTCCATATTTACCCCTACGAGCTCAACAAGGATGGTTGGAGGGAAGGTTTCATCGTCGATTAAAGTTCAAGGTAGCTCGCTACGCTCAAGCCTCGCCCTTTGCCCTCACCCCTCTCCGTCATTTATACTTACCGTTTGCCATAACACTGTCGACGGAATCAGGAGCAGCTATCTTTCATGCCCAAGCGTACATTCCAACCCAACCGGCGCAAGCGAAGCAAGAAGCATGGTTTTCGCACGCGCATGAAGACCCAGGGCGGCAAAAAGGTGATTTCCCGCCGCCGCGCCAAGGGACGAAAGCGGGTCTCCGTAAAACCCGGCTTCCGCGAGTAGCTTTTCTGGTGCCGCTCACTTCCACAGTCGAGACCCTCAGCCGCCCGCTGCAGCACGCGGGCATGCTGGCTAGCGCCACGCTGAGAACTCGGCCGGACTTCGCCATGCAGCCAAAGCCAACAGCCCGATTTCCCCGCAGCGCGCGCCTTCTGCGCCATGCGGATTTCGAGCGCGTCTACAAACAAGGACGCCGCCACTTTTCCGCGTCCATCACCGTTTTTTATTGGCCTCGCCCAGAAGCAGAAACGCCTGTCGCAGGCTTGCGCGTGGGATTCACGGTAGGCCGCGCCCTCGGCGGTGCCGTTCAGCGCAACCGCATGAAGCGCCGCCTGCGCGAAGCAGTCCGCATGTCGCGTCCACCCGCCGGCATTGCGGCGGATGTCGTGATCAATCCGAAAAAGTCATTGCTAGCTACCGACTTCGCCGCGCTACAGAACGAAGTCAGCCGAGCCTTCGCCATAATCGAACAGAAGCTCTCAGGGAAAGCAAACCCTGATGCAGCCACGAACAGAATTGCCGCAGCCCGAAGCCCGAAAGCCGACAGCCGCCCTTGAGCAACTTCGCCAAACTCGTCACGCTGCAACTGCTCCGGGCCTACAAATGGGCTATCTCGCCCATCCTGCCCCCAGCCTGCCGCTACGTGCCGACCTGCTCTGTATATGCCATGGAGGCCGTCGAGCGCTACGGCGCCCTGCGCGGCGGATGGATGGCTTTTACCCGCATCCTCCGCTGTCATCCCTTCGCCCGTTCCGGCTACGACCCTGTGGTTAAGCAGGCAACCGGCGGAAGCTGTAATTCAGTGTCCCTGAGGTAATCAAGGAAGACTTTGGCCGAATATCAAAATCCTCAACAAGAACCCGGCTCCGAGCGCCGCCTCCTCGTTGTCGTTGTTCTGACGTTCGTCGTCCTGGTTGTCTCTCAAGCAGTGCTCAAGAAATACGCGCCGCCCCCAGCCGAGCCAACGAAAAATAAATCCGCACAAACGCAACCGGCAATCACACCGCCTCCGTCCGCGCCAGCGCCGATTATCCCCACGCATCCAACCTCGACGGTCACCAAGCAGGCTTCCACCGAAACTGAAACCGTTATCGAGAACGACCTGTACAAAATCACCTTCACCAACCGCGGCGCCCAGGTCAAATCCTGGATCCTCAAAAAGTTCGACAACGATGCCCAAAACGGCCGGCTCGAATTAGTCAACTCCGCCGCCGCTCAAAAATTCGGCTACCCGCTCTCGCTCTGGACTTACGACGAAACTCTGCGCAACCGCCTCAACTCCGCGCTCTACGTAGCTTCAAACGAAGGCAATCTCACGGCTCCGGCCACGATCGCCTTCGAGTATGCCGATCAGGATCTGGTTGTTCGCAAGACTTTCCATTTCGACCACACGTACGTTCTGAACGTCGAAACCTCCGTCTTCTACAAAGGTGCGGAAATCTTCGCCCCGCTGGCATGGCCCGCCGGATTCGGCGACCAGGTCACGGCCGCCGCCTACGCCGCTGCTCGCATCGATTACCACGATGACGCTTCCACCGACCACACCGCATTGGTCTTTCCCAATTTCGTTCTGCGTCTGCCCATCAAGAGCATCAGCAGCGGCAACACTATCAAAGGTCCATTCGAATGGGCCGGTACTGGCGATCAATACTTCACCGCGATTTTTATCCCCAACGATCCCAGCACTACGGCCATGGTTACGCTGCGCAACTCATTGGAGATTCCGCAGAAGCCCGGCTTCAATCCTGTGGGCGCCAGTTCCAAAGACACCGCGAACGTAGACGTTCTGGGCGCCGCTGTAGGCAGCCTTCCCGGCCCCACCACCGAGCGCATGTACGTTGGCCCCAAAGAACTGGCCGTGCTTGATGCAGTCTCCGTTCCCTCCATCAAGAACGGCAATCCTGATCTCCGCGGCATTGTCGATTTCGGCTGGTGGGGCATTCTCGCGCGCCCGCTCTTCCTCTGGCTCAAATGGACCTACAACCACATGGTTCATAACTGGGGATGGGCCATCGTCATCCAAACTTTCATCATCACCATCCTGCTGCTCCCGCTGCGGATCACGCAGATGAAGTCGATGCTGAAGATGCAGCGCATCCAGCCCCAGATCAAGAATATTCAGGAGAAATACAAGAAGTACAGCTTGCGCGATCCCCGTAAAGCAGCAATGAACGAAGAGATCAGCGGACTCTATAAGAGGGAAGGCGTAAATCCCGCCGGCGGCTGTCTGCCTGTTATCATTCAGTTCCCGTTCCTGATCGCCTACTACAGAATGTTAGGCGTAGCTCTCGAACTCCGCCACGCCCACTGGCTCTGGATAACTGACCTCTCCGCCTCCGACTGGGTGCTGCCTCTGTTGATGGTGGTCAGCATGGTCGTCATGCAGCGCATGACCCCGCAAGCCGGCATGGATCCCGCCCAGCAAAAAATGATGACGATCATGATGCCGTTATTCATGGGCTTCATCTTCTTTAAACTAGCCGCGGGATTGAACCTGTATTACACCGAAAGCAACCTGATTATGATCGCGCAGCAAGCCGTAATGAACCGCACTAAGCTGGGACGCGAAATGCGCGAGATGATGGAAAAACGCGCCCGCAAAAAAGAGAAATAGCTGGAGCCGCCTATGGACAAACTAGCCGCCGCTAACCGCATCAACGAATTCCTCCAGTCGGTAGTCACCAACGGAGGTCTTCACCTAAAATACCGCATCGTAGTCGACCCCCCAGCACCCACCGATTGGGAGAAGCCCGAAATCTTCGTCGACTTCTCCGGCCCCGATTCCACTCTGCTCCTCGATCGCGGAGCCGAGCTTCTTCGCGCTCTTGAACTCTTAGCCTTCGAAATTCTTCATCTACCTTCCGCCGAGCACGAAAAGATTTCTTTCGACTGCAAGAACCAGCGTTCCATCCGCCTCCAGGAACTTCGCATGGCCGCATCCGTCGCCGCCGAAAAAGTTCGCCAGACCGGAACCCCATTCCACTTCGCTCCCATGTCGTCGCGCGAGCGCCGCATCGTCCACCTCGCCCTGCGCGATCAAACCGACCTCCGCACCGAAAGCGACGGCGAAGGTTTCAACCGCTGCGTAGTCCTCTATCCGGCAGACTACAAACCCGCTACGAACAAGCAATCCCGCCGCACCCTCCCGTAGTCTGGCGCCTCATAAGCAATGTCATCCTGAGCAGAGAAAGTGCTTGCGCGCTTAGCGCAAGCGCTTGTGCAGTCGAAGGACCCCTTACCCGCCAACACCACCACCGGCCCCGCAAGGGGTTTCCACCACGGCTCTGTCTTGCGTCTTACCCGCTCCCACAGGCAAAATAGATCGCACCGACTCATTCCACCCAGAGGCCCCATGCACCTAGCGCGCCACGCAATCATTCTGCTCTCACTCCTGCTCCCAATGTTCACCGTGCTCTCCGCCGCGCAGACTTTGCCTCTCACTTACCCTCAAGCCCGCCGCAGCGACCAGGTCGATGACTACCACGGCACCAAGGTCGCCGATCCCTACCGCTGGCTCGAGGACACTGACTCCGCCGAAACTCACGCCTGGGTCGAAGCCGAAAACAAACTAACCTTTGGCTATCTCGATCAACTCCCCTACCGCCAGGCCATTCGCGACCGCCTCACCAAGCTCTGGAATTACGAGCGTTTCTCTACTCCCAGCCAGCACGGCGGACGCTACTTCTTTCAGCACAACACCGGACTCCAACAACAGAATGTCCTCCTCGTCGCCGAGTCCCTCAACGCCGAGCCTCGCGTCCTGCTCGATCCCAACACGCTTTCTCCGGATGGCACCGTAGCTCTGGCGAGTGAAGCCATCTCCGACGACGGCAAACTGATGGCCTATGGCATTGCCACCTCCGGCTCCGACTGGACCGAGTGGCACGTCCGCGACGTCGACACCGGAAAAGATCTCGCCGACGATCTCAAATGGGTAAAGTTCTCCGGCGCATCCTGGACCAAAGACAACCAGGGTTTCTTTTACAGCCGGTACGACGAACCCACCGGCGCCACCATGCGCGACACCAATTATTTTCAGAAACTCTACTATCACCGCCTCGGTACCGCTCAATCCGAAGACAAACTGATCTACGAGCGCCCCGACAACAAAGAAATGTTGTTCAGCGGCGACGTTTCAGACGACGGCCATTATCTGATCATCACCGTGTCCGAAGGCACGTCGCCCAAGAACCGCCTCTATTACAAAGACCTCACTCAACCGGATTCTCAGGTCGTAAGGCTGCTCGATGATTTCGACGCGCAATACCGGTTCATCGACAATGACGGCCCCATCTTCTGGTTCCAGACCGATCTCGACGCTCCCCGCGGACGCCTCATCGCCATCGATACCCGCCATCCCGAACGCATCAACTGGAGAACCGTAGTTCCCCAAAGCGTCGACAAGCTGGAGTTCTCGAACGTAGTCAACAATTCGTTCCTCCTGGAATATCTGAAAGACGCTCGCACCGAAGCCCGCGTCTACGACTTGGGCGGCACATTCCTCCACAACGTCGACCTGCCCGGCATCGGCACCGCCGCCGGTTTCGGCGGCAAGCGCAAAGACAAAGAAACTTTCTACGCCTTCACCAGCTTCATCTCTCCCGCCACCGTCTATCGCTACGATCTCGAAGCCGCCAAGAGCGCCATCTTCCGCCAGCCCAAAGTCGACTTCGATTCTTCTCTCTACGAAACCAAACAAGTCTTCTACGCCAGCAAAGACGGAACTCGCGTCCCCATGTTCCTCACCTACAAGAAAGGATTAAAGCTCGACGGACAAAATCCCACGCTGCTCTACGCCTACGGCGGATTCGACATCTCTCTAACTCCAGCATTCTCCGTCCCGAATGTAGTGTGGCTTGAAATGGGAGGCGTTTACGCTCAACCGAACCTGCGCGGCGGCGGCGAATACGGCGAAGACTGGCATCAGGCGGGAATGAAACTGAAAAAGCAAAATGTATTCGATGACTTCATCGCCGCCGCCGAATGGCTCATCGCCAACAAGTACACGTCCACGCCAAAACTGGCAATCCGCGGCGGCAGCAACGGAGGCCTTCTCGTCGGCGCCTGCGTAACCCAGCGCCCCGATCTCTTCGGCGCAACCCTACCCGAAGTCGGCGTCATGGACATGCTGCGCTTCCAGAAGTTCACCATAGGCTGGGCCTGGACCAGCGACTACGGCTCCTCCGACAACGCCGAAGATTTCAAAGCCCTCTACGCCTACTCCCCGCTGCACAATCTGAAACCAGGAACAAAGTATCCCCCCACGCTGATCGCAACTTCCGACCACGACGACCGCGTAGTCCCCGGCCACAGCTTCAAATTCGCCGCCACCATGCAAGCTGATCAAGCCGGCCCAGCCCCAATCTTAATTCGCATCGAGACAAAAGCCGGCCACGGTGCCGGCAAATCAATCACAAAGCTGATCGACGAAACCGCCGACACCTGGTCCTTCCTGGCCCACAACCTGGATATGAAGGTAGCGCTGCAGTAGTAGCGCCGCAGCTGCAATACCGACCCGTAGATCTGTCATCCTGAGGCCCGCGCTTTTCGCGGGCCGAGGGACCTATGCACTTGCCTGCGCAACCCGAGGCTCCGCCAGCATTCTCCCCGTGACGCCAACTCCGGAAGCCTTCCCACAAATCGGCAGGTAGGTGTGTGTTCCCGCTAGCCACAGTTACTGTCGTAAGCCGCAGACCCGGCACGAGAATGGTGTAATTCCCAAAGGGCGTTACGAGTCCCGAACCCATGCCTCGCTGTCCTGATTGCACACGTGATCTCCCTCCTTTCCAGACACTCTGTTCAGAGTGCTACGAGGCGAGGTATGCCGAGGTAAGTCGCCCGACGTCCCTTCTGCAATCGATCCGGCAATTCGGAACGAATCCGCGACGACAGCAGGTAATAAAGGATCGAATCAATGCGCAGCCTTGGTGGGTGGCGTGGTGTCTCGCCGTCATCGGCCTCGGAGTTGACTGGCGGTGCGCATTCGAGTGGTTCGCCGAAAAGAGCCCTTTTTACTCCGAGCTTGTCCTGGGCAGAGCATTGCTGATAGTGCTGGCGTGTGCCGGCATTTCTTTGTTGGCCACTCGCTCCATCCGGGAGCGAAGATTCCTGGTCGCCTCGATATTTTTCTGTGCGCTCTCCGTCGAGCTATACCGCCTCCTAAGCAACGGCTGGATCGCCCACCGCCGATAAGTCATCCTCGTAAGGGCGCCGCGGTAAGAGAACTCATGTAGGTAGAGCCGCCTTCGGCTGTCCAGCGAGCAAAGCGAGCCAGTCTCCACCTCACCCAGTCATCCTGAGCGAAGTCGAAGAGCCTGCCCCGAGCGAAGCCGAGGGGATCCCTAGACGTGCAAATGCCTCGGCTCCCTGGGAATTGTCATTCCTGAGGTCTCCTCTTTTTTGCGGGCGAAGGCCCACGACGCTATTTCAGTCACGGATCGGGATCGGCCAGTTCTCAATGAGTGCAAACGCCTGTTTGCAACGATCATCCCGCCGCACTAAGCGCGGGTCGCTCAGCGCGGTATAGAATCCTTTGTTCTCGCGAAGTAAACTAGGAACTACGTTCTCAGATCGAGGGCCGATTTGATTGATTTCCTTCGTAGTGCGCGGCGGCGAAATTGGGGGGTTTTAATGCACACCCCCAGAGTGAGTGCTTATTCGGCAAAGTTCGTCGGTATAGCTTTGTTGCTCGTGGCGCAGGGGCAGGCGCAACAGCAGATCTCTGATTTCGAGCGCGAACGTGCGCAGCAGATGCTGCAGACCATTGCAAAAGACGTTCGCCACCACTACTACGACCCGACATTTCATGGGCTTGATTGGGATGCGAAGGTCGCCGAGGCAAAGGAGAAGATAGCGAAGACAACTTCCATGAATATGGCGATGTCGCATATCGCGGCGCTGCTGGATACGCTTGACGACTCGCATACATTCTTTCTGCCACCAGGACCCACTACTCGATCCGACTACGGGTGGCAAGATGAGATGATCGGAGAGCGTTGCTTTGTGACGCGGGTGCGCCCGAAGAGCGACGCTGAGGAAAAAGGCGTCAAGCCTGGAGACGAGATCCTGACCATAAACGGCTTTACTCCGACGCGTGATAACTTATGGAAGATGCAATTTGTGTTTTCGGCGTTGCGGCCGCAACGCGGATTGCGGTTGGGCCTCCAGGATTCGGCTGGAAGCCAGCGCAAGGTGGATGTGATGGCGAAGGTTCACCAAGGCGACATTTTCTATCTGTTGCGCGAGCTACAGCTTGCAAGGGAGCGTATGCGCGCACGCTCAGAGGAATTTGGCCAACAGCTGATCGTTCTCAAGGTTCCGATATTTGGTCTCTCCACCGTTACAGAAGTGGATGACATGTTTGGCAAAATCAGGAAACATCCTGCCTTGATCGTGGACTTGCGCGGCAATCTCGGTGGGGCTACCGAAACCCTTAGGGACCTGATGGGCCGCATGTTCGACAAAGATGTGAAAATTGCCGATCGGGCTGGTCGCAAAGAAACCAGGCCCGAGGTCGCCAAGGGCGGCCATCATGAATTTTCAGGCAAGCTGGTTGTACTTGTTGACGCAGAGTCAGCCTCAGCAGCAGAGTTATTTGCGCGCGTCATCCAGATCGAAAAACGAGGAATAGTCGTCGGAGATCACTCTTCGGGTAGGGTAATGGAATCCAAACACTACATCGAGGGCACCTACGGGGCTTCGATCACCGAGTGGGATCTGATCATGACGGATGGAAAGAGCCTGGAGCATACAGGCGTGACCCCGGATGAGATTGTTCTTCCGAGTGCCGAGGACTTAGCCGCTGGCCGCGACCCCGCTATGGCCCGTGCCGCGGAGCTGCTGGGAGTAAAAGTCAGTCCCGAGGAGGCCGGCAAACTGTTCCCTTACGAATGGCCTCCAGAGTAAGAGTGGAGGGAAGTCGCTTCGATCAGAAACCGTGCTTCGTGTTGACTATAGCTACTAACATCGCGAGTACACTCGCTGAGGCGCAACGAGGAACAGCAAGTTCACCGTCCTTCATCCGCCGAAGGCCCATACACCGAAGGCACCGCCACGTCATTCAACCGCAAATAAACTCCCAGCTGCGCACGATGATGGATCACATGATTCATCATCATCCGCCGCATCGCCCCGAACCGCGTCCCGTCGTAAAACTTTCTCTCACCCGCCGAGAGCGTCCACTTTCCGCCCCAACGCTCATCACTTGCGCCCGCAATCGCAGCCCTCGCCGCCGCAACATTCTTATCAAACAATTCCAGCACATGCTTCTGCGACTCCGCCACGTTCGGCTTGCGCGGCGGTTCTCCCGCCGGACGGTTGGCAAAATCCAGCGCGTCCTCTTTCATCACCTTCACACCCATGCCCGGCAGCTCGGCAATGTGTCCCGCCAACCGGCCCAGCGTCATCGACTTCTCATGCGGCTTCCAGGCCAGCTTATCCTCCGGAATCCGTTCCAAAGTCCGCCGCGCCGCCGCCATCTCCAAATCAAACTCCGGCAGAAACTCCGCACTAACGCTCATCGCACCCTCCTCACACACCGCTTTGGATGTGATGCACGACAATTCGCTTCTCTAAAAGTTTGTCAGGCAGAAATTCGGGGCAACAACTCCACTGGGCCAGCCCAGCAAACAGAAATCAGGATTTCCACGCAAACGAACCAGCCGCGGAACCACCAGGACGCTCCACTATTACCATCTAGGTTCGCACCAAAATTCAACTGAGCCGCCGACAAGAAATTCCACTTCAATCCCATCAAGCCCCAGACAACTGATGAAACAACGTAGTAAATCGCAACCATTCCCACCGGTTAACCACTTAGATTCGTATCAATCCGATTTACCCTGTGTACCTCGGAGCCCCCTGTGTTAAAAGGTTTTCCTCTCCAAAGAAAAAAGAGCGGCCGCAAAGCCGCTCTCAATAGAACTGGGTACCGGGTACTAGGTACTACCTCCCAGCAGCCGCTCCCGCAACAGCCGGAATCAACCCGGCAATCGCCATCCCTTCAATCCGCGCCACAACATTCTCCACGCTGGCCCCGGTGTCGGTGCAAGCATCCACATAAGGATGCCGGCTTCCATCCGCGTGCATCACCAGCACGCTAACCTCGGCCTGCGCCTTCTTCACCATATAAGGTAGATGATGCCGGTCATTCCGGCTCAAGCTCGGACCCAGCACCACCAGGTCGAACCGCCCCTTGCCAATCGCCGCTTCCACGGCCTTTCGCCCCACGGCCTTCTCTACCGTGTGCCCAGCTTGCTCCAAGGCCGCTGCCGTAAGCGCCTGTTCCTCGGCATCCCCTTCACCATAAAGAATTCTCAGCTTCGCTGCTTTCGCCATGAGTGTGTGTCCTCGCCACTCACGGTAGCAACGGCCCAAGCGTCTGAGTACATCACCGAAGGCCAGCAACAACCGGGGCAAATCCCGCGCTCCAGAAGGCCAGCATTCCAAATTCCCTTCCCCTCTGCCAGTTTCGGCGCTAAACTGTTTAGCCCAGAGGGTCTCCCATGCTCCGCGCTCGCTTCGTAGTCGCCATCATTTTCCTGCCAACTCTCACAGCCATCGCTTCGGCGCAATCCGAGCCTTCCACCGCCAGCTGTAATCTCGACGACGGACGCCAGGTTTACATCCGCTACAACGCCGTCACCGCAAAAAACGACAAGGCTCCCAACGGCAAGCCCTGGGCTCCCGGCGGCACTCCCATGACCCTGTTCACCGAGGCCCCACTAGCCTTCGGCGGCGTAACCATCCCTCTCGGCGCCTACACCGTCTACCCCATTCCTGAAAAAGGCAAGTGGACTCTCGCCGTCAACAAAAACGTAACCCCCGGCTCCGCCTACGACGAGAAGCAGGACCTCGCCCGCTCTCAAATGGAAACCGACCAGGTCTCCGATTCCGCGGACACACTCGAGGTTGCCTTCGCGCACTACAACACCAAATGCACCCTCCGCATCTACTTCGGCAAAGTAGCCTCCTTCGCCGACTTCATCGCGAAGTAACTGTTTTGCGATCAATGAAGAGCTGTCATCCTGAACGAAGCATGATCGTCCGAGAGGACGGTCATGCGCAGTCGACGAGCCCGCCCCGAGCGAAGCCGGGGGGACCCCTTACATCTTTCCCTTTCGGCGGCTCATCAGGGAGCTCCCGCCACGGACAGCCAAGACCGCCAACGCACCCACCCCCCAAAAGTCCACCTGCCAACGTGCCCGAAAAACCCCACTCCCCCCTTGCCCGATCCCCCAAAACCCATTACCCTAAGTCAGCATCTGGCAGGCAGGGCCCATGTTCACCCCGCACCCCAACCTCGCGGACGACGTCAACCACGCCATCATCCAGTCTGAAATCGAAGGTGGAGTTTTTCTCCACGACCTCCCGCCCTCAACAGTTTTAGAAATCCAAACCATGCACCACTGCTACACCGCTGTTCTTCTAGGTGGCAGCCACGCTTTAATCTCCGGTCATCCCGAATTCTGTCCAAGCCCAGTACACGTAGCGATCGCCGGTTCCACCTGGGGAGGCTCCATGCTCAAACTCCAATACGTAGGCCGCGGCATGCACCTCGAATTTCACCACCCCAAATACGACACTCCAATCGTCACCAGTCCCATCCAGGAAATCCGCGACTCCCAACCCAGCCTCATGGAAGAATTATCATCCCAAGCGTAGAACCGTCATCCGGAAGATAGAATTGTCATCCCGAGCATAAAATTGTCATCCCGAGCGCAGCGAGGGATCTTGGTGTCTGCCCACGCCATTCAGAACTCGCTAAGCTACGAACACCCTCTGTCATCCTGAGCGAAGCGAATGCTTGCGCGCAAAGCGCAAGCATCTACGCAGTCGAAGGACCCCTCACCCGGTTGCACCACCACGAACCCAGCAAGGCATTTCCACCACCGAGCCGCCCGAGAATTTCCACCACCCCCGGGCCGGTTTTGACGTTTGTTGCCAACCTCAGATGTGTCATGATTAGGGCGTGAGGCGTCTAAGCTACTCCAATGAAGTTTGCAAAAGCGATAGCCGTTTTGCTGGGTGGTCCCTCACTGGGTATCGTCGGCGCCTTTTTGCTCAGCGCTCTTGCGCTGCCTGCGGATCCGAATTTCGCTAGAAATGGTGGACATGGAGCACCGGGCGACGGGTTTCTGATCATAGGCTTTATCTTGGTCAGTCTTCTAATCTCTGTCCCGCTCTCGATATGGTTGGCGTGCAGGATCGCCTTCCGCCGAGCCCTAGGCTCGAAACCAAACGACGCGAATCCGGAGCCCCACCGGCTAACCTCCGCACCCATTGACTTACCCGGCCCCGCACTCTAACATTCCCGCCAAGGCCGAAAGACGAAACACCGAACACCTAAGACCCAAGACCAGACCCAAAATGTCCATCACCATCCGCGAAGTCAGCCACGTCACTATCGTCGACATCGTCGGACGCATCACCCTGGGCGACGAGACCGGACAGCTTCGCGACACCATCCGCCAGCTCCTCGTCGAAGGCAAGAAAAAAATCGTTCTCAATCTCGCCCAGGTCGATTACATCGATTCCTCCGGCGTAGGCGAACTCGTCAGCGGCTACACTGCCGTCCGCAGCGCCGGAGGCGAACTAAAACTCCTAAGCCTCACCAAGAAGGTTCACGACATCGTCCAGGTCACCAAGCTCTACACCGTCTTCGATATCAAAGACGACGAATTCACCGCCATAAAATCCTTCGACTACTTCTTCGCCAAATAAAGTTTGAAGTGCCGTGGGATCTTCCACGCCCTGTCATCCTGAGCGGAACAAGGGCTTGCGCCTTAGCGCAAGCCATTGTGCAGTCGAAGAGCCTGCCCCGAGCGAAGCCGAGGGGACCCCTGCAACCCCAGACACCACGACCGTCCCCAAGAGGCGTTCTCCCCGCACCGCCGGCGCCGTCCCGCACTTCATGCAAATACCCGAGATATACTCGCAATAACCCAATACAGAAAACGAGGCGCTCCATGCACAAACTCACACTACCCATCCTGCTGCTGCTCTCGACCATCTCCTTGGCATCCGACCCCAAGCCCGCCGACCACGCCATCACCGTCCACGTCAGCGCCACCCGCATCGCTTTTGGCGGTCACCTCGTTCAAGATCTGGATGTCCTCATCGACGGCAAGAAATACGAATTGGCCTCGGAGCTCAGCCTGGGCCAGCTCCTGGCGCTCGGCGACTACAAAGCAAAGCTCGTCAAAGACGAACACCGATCCACCTACGACTCCTACCAGGTCTATGAATTCCTCTTCCCCGACGGCAAAACCAGAAAGTTCGACGTCGTAGGCCAAATCGAATAATCAAAGTGCATGTGCGGAGAAGGCCCCATGTTGAACAGGCTTCGCCGAGGGCAGGGGTTATGTGGGGACGGCCGCCTCGGCCGTCCAGACGAGCACAGCAAGTCGCAGGCAGCGCCCCAAAATGATCGGTCGGTTGTGGCTCGGTCAACGCAGAGGTTCGTATCAGGGCGCGGCTTCAGCCGTGCCACGACGATGAACGCGTGCACAACCGCGGGAGAGCGGCGCTTCAGCGCCACGTAGAAGGCCCACGAGGATCAGGGGCTTCAGCCCCAAGGCACTCCAGCATTAGTTCCTGCACTCGCAACCAGGTACTCGGCACTCGGGACTCCCGACTACTTCCCATACTCCCGCACCTCCCCATCCACCGACACCGCCACATACTTATGCATCTCGACATCCCGAAACTGCACCACCTGATGTTTTTCCCGCGCCAGTTTCCCCCACCGGCTAGGTTTCTCCGGATTCTGCTCAATCGCCTCCAACGCCCGCCCATTCAACCGAAACTGAACCATCCGAAACCGCCCACGCCCCACGCGCTCAACCGGAATCTTCTGCCCCTCCAGCAAAACCACCTCCCCATTCATCAACGGCGCCGCCACCGACCCCAAAACTTTCTCCACCTCAGTCAAGGCCATATTCAGGAATTCTCCAGCGCAAGAGTCGATCCAAGTCGCGCCAGCGACGGCATTCACTAGCCCGGCACGTAAGTGCGGGGTAAGCAGCAAGAAAAGGGTCGAGCCCCGTCAGGGGCGGCACACCTGTCCCACCCGCTCCTCCAAGATTCCTTCCGCAGTTCCCCCAGCTTTGTCATCCTGAGCGGAGCAGGTGGTTGCGCTTCGCGCAAGCACCTGCGTAGTCGAAGGACCCCTGCAATCCCTGACACCACCACCGGCCCCAAGAGGCATCCTCTTGGATCCCGCCGGCGCAGGCTCGTTTCAGGTCGGCAGGACAGGAGCAGACGCCACGTTGCGAGGAACCAAGATAGTTAACATCTCCACTGCCGCTCCACTTCACCGTGAAATCTCAGCCAGAACCAAGAGATCAGCCCAGTCGGATGCCGAAAGAAACTTAGCCGCCGTCCCACTCTTACCACTTTGATTCCCTTCTAAGCGGCCAAAAAGGCAAAAGAAACGGCCGCAAGGCCACCCAAAAATAGAAGCAAAACCACAAACTAGCCCCTGGCCCCTAGCCCCTGCTTTATCCTCCTGGCCATACAAATCGAAAAAACTCCAGTCCCATCAGCAGGACACTATTCTCCTGCCGCGCTCCACACTTCTTCGCGACCTTAATCGACGGACTATTGTCGGGATGAATCACGGAAACGATGCGTCTAAACCGCATCGAAGAGGCCGCATACTCGAACACGCGGGCCGCCGCTTCGCTGGCATATCCTTGGCCCCAGTAGCTTCGGTCAAAGGTATATCCAAGTTCTTGCTCAGAAATGACGTTTGTATCCGAAGGTACTTGCGAGCGTTGATACCATACCCGAGGCAATTTCCCAGATGCCGCGTTCACCTCGAGTGCCATATCGCTAAGGCCACAGCGACCAATCAGCACTCCATCAGACTTACGCAGAACGGCGAGAGGACCTAGTTCCAGGCTCTTGTAAGTCTCAAAAAACCTTTCCAGTAATGCCCGCGTCTCCTGAACAGAGCGCGTCTTTCCATTTCCAAGATATCTGGCAACGATTGGATCTGCATGAATTCGAGCAAAGAATTCGAAATCTGCCGATTCAATCCTGCGCAGGATCAATCGCTCCGACTCAATCCGATCGGTATCGCGCGCCAACGTCATCGACCCCAACCTGCACGGCTGACCACTGATCACTGGCCACTGCTCACCTCACTTCTTACTCCGCAGCATCCCAGTCACCCGCTCATAATCGTCGACCGAAGCATACTCAATCACAATCCGCCCCTTACCATGCCGATCTCGAATCCGAACCCGCATCCCCAAAGTCCGCTCCATATCGGTCTGCGCCGCTCGCACATTCGGATCCATCCACCGCGCCCCACCTTTTTTCTTCTTCTCTCCCGGCAGGGTCTGCCCCGGCAGCATCGCAAACGATCCGTTGATCCGCATCACGCGGTCTTCAATCTGGTCCCACTTCAACTTGTGCGTCACAATCTCTTCCGCAACCGCCTCGATGTACTCTTCACTCTCCAGCCGCAACAATTCGCGCGCATCGCTGAAGCTGAGCCGCTCCTCCAGCATGTAGCTCATCACTTTCTCCGGAAGCCGCAACAGCCGCATATAATTCGCCACCGTCTCTCGCGACACTCCAATCCGGTCCGCAATTTGCACCTGCGTCAGCTTGAATTGCAGGCTCAACACCCGAAACGCCTCCGCCTGCTCAATCGGATTCAAATCCTCTCGCACCACATTCTCAAGCACGGTCATCTCCGCCGCCTGCTGCGGCGAAAGCCGCCGCACCAATGCGGGGATCGTGTCCTTCCCCGCCATCTTCGAAGCCCGCAACCGCCGCTCGCCCAGCACCAGAATGTATCGCCCTTCCTCCTCCGCCGGACGCACCACCACCGGCTGCACCACCCCGTGTTCCTTGATCGAATCCCGCAACTCCTGCAACATCTCCTCATCAAACACATACCGAGTCTGATAAGGATTCTTCTCAATCAAGTCGATCGAAATATTAGCGACCATGTTGGCAGGCATCGCCATCGCCTGAATCGAAATAACCTCGTTCATCTCCCCAGAATCCGCCAGCCCTAAACCTTTGTCATCCCGAGCGAAGCGAGGGACCTTGGTTTCGCCACCGCCACTGCCGCTCTCTGCATCCGCCGCAGTCGGGAAGGGCACGGCTTCAGCCGCGCCGTTAGGAGAGGGAGAAGACTCGGGCTTCAGCCCCTGAGGGGAGAGCGTCTCCGCACTAGGTACCAGGTGCTGGGCACTGGAAGCAACCACCCGCGGCCCTGGCAGCAACGACTCCAACCCCCGCCCCAAAGCCCGCCGCTTCTCCACCTTCTCTTCTTTCTTCTCGATCGCGGGATGCCCCGCCAAATTCTCCGCCGCCGAAGTAGTCATCAAATGTTTCCTCTCCTCAACTCTGTCATCCTGAGCGAAGCATGTGCTCGCGCAAGGCGCAAGCACATGCGTAGTCGAAGGACCCCTTGCATGCAGCCACCATCATCGGCTCCGCCGGGCATTCTCAGGATTCACCGCCAGTTGCATATCGACACACATCAATGTAATACATTGATGTCCATCAATCTGCAAATCAAGCGCTGATCGCCGCGGGCGCATCTCCCGCAGCCGCCAGATGCCTGCCCAGCAGCTCCTTAGCCAGCCGTATGTAACTCTCCGCCCCCTTCGACCGCGGATCGTACACCAGCGCCGCCTTGCCATGGCTGGGCGCTTCCGCCAGTCGTATGTTCCGCGGGATTGTTACCGCACACACCTTGTCCCCAAAAAACTTCCTCAGCTCAGCTGTGACCTGCTGCGCCAGGTTGGTCCGCTCATCCAGCATGGTCAGCACGACACCTTCAATCTCAAGCCGCGGGTTCAAGGCCACGCGGATCCGCTCCACCGTATCCAGCAGCTCGCTGATGCCTTCCAGAGCAAAGTATTCCGCCTGCATAGGAATCAGCACTGAGTCAGCCGCCACCAGAGCATTCAGCGTGAGCAAGTCGAGCGCGGGCGGGCAGTCGAGGACGATGTACTGGAAGCGATCGCGCAGTGGCGCGATCGCTTCTCGCAAGCGATACTCGCGCCGCTCCGCCTCCACCAGCTCAAGGTTTGCCCCGATCAGGTTCTTGTGTGACGGGATCAACCAGAGCTGTTCCAGTTCAGTCACAGCCAGGGCCTCCTCACCTGAAGCTGCACCCAGCAGTAGGTGATAGGTAGAAAGGCGTTCGGGATCTTTCATCAGGCCCAGGCCGCTGGTGGTGTTCGATTGCGGATCGCAATCGATGAGGAGTGTGTTCACTTCCGCCGCGGCGAAGGACGCGGCTAGGTTGATGGCAGTCGTAGTCTTGCCCACGCCGCCCTTCTGATTGGCAACAGCGATGACGCGTCCCATAAATTGTCGAAGAGCCAGAGCTGTTGGCAGAATAGTGCGATTCGCGTTTCGAATGCAAGGTCGAATTACCATATGGACGATGAATTTGTGTGCAAAACGCGTCCAATGTTCCAGTCGGAACACTCAAGCGGTTTGTCGTTGGTTTGTCCCTGAGAAATATCGCTCGAGTGTTCCGTTTGGAACATTGAGGCAGCTGTAGGTGGCCAGTCTGGGGGACTGGCTGGAATTTGATGGTGAGGAGTGAAACCTCTTCAATGTTCCGACTGGAACATTGTGTTGAATGTTCCAGTCGGAACATTCAAGACATATTGAGCTGGGTGGCCAGACGGCGAAATTGGTGAAATGTGAATCCTGTTTACCACTTTGATGGGCGGTTGGGCCCTCCACGAATGTGGGCCAGCTATTTTTATTGGCTATAGCTTGGGATCTCTCCCACTTGTTTATAGTCCTGGTTCTGCGCGTCCGATTAGTAGTATGCGGGACTGGGAATTGGGGATGGGGGTCGGGAGGTCCCATGTCAGGTCGGAGAGGGTGGAGCGGGAGGATTCCAGTTGCGAGAAGGAAACGAGGAGCGCCAGGCGGCCTTTGGGGGCCAGGAGCTTGGCGGCTACTGGCAGGACCTTGGGGAGGCGCTCTACGGCTCGGAGGGTTACGACGTCGAAGGTGGATGGGGGGAGAGTCTCGGCGCGGGCATTTTGTATATTGACGTCCGTCAATGTAAGGATGCGGACCAGTTCGCGGAGGAAGGTGGCTTTCTTTTGATTTGATTCGATTAGAGTCAGGGCCATGTAGGGCGCCCAGATTTTTATAGGGACGCCTGGGAATCCGGCGCCGGAGCCGAGGTCGGCGAGGCGGGCTTCGGCTTTCGGGCTTCGGGCTTCGGCCACGTCAACATAAGGAAATAAATGGCGGGCCGTGAAAAGGGATTCGCCGAAGTGGCGGGTTACTATTTCTTCTTCGTTGCGGATGGCGGTGAGGTTGATGCGGGCGTTCCAGTGTTGGAGCATATCGATGTACGTCGATATACGCTGGAGTTGGGCGGCGGACAGGACAGCGGGTTCCTCACTTCGTTCGGAATGACAAGTGGCCGATAAGAAGGGCTGGAGTAGTTCGGCTATGCGAGCGGGGTGCATGTGGAGTTCGATTGTAGACAACCGTTGGGCCAGTTTCCATCCTGGGCTCTGCCTAGGAGTACGATGGACGCTCCGGCGGAGCTGCACCAATAGTGGGTGACGGGTTCAAGCCGCTATCGGCAAGATGCACGGTTCCCTTCGGCAGCCTCAGGACCGTAGTATCTTCGTCGAGAATCCTCCGCTTTCCTCACGATGACACGGCTGTGGTGAGCTTTGCCTCCTTGTGATGGAGACTCCTGTTTGGGCTTGGGGTAGTGTCGGCGGGTATGGGGTGCTTCGACTGCGGAGGGCCGTCCTTTGGACGGCCCTCCTTCGCTCAGCATGACAGACCGTTGTCGGCAAGATCTTCGAGGGATCGGCGACGGAACAGGGCTGCGGGAAGCCCGTCGGCTTGTTGGGCTGGCTATGTTTGCGGGGGTGTGGCAAGCTGGAGGGATGAAGAAACAAGCGTCGGACCAGGCGTTTCATGATCGGCGGCATCAGGAGCGGAAGCGGGCGGAAGCGGAGCGGAAGGTTCCTAAGAAGAAGGTGGCGGCCGGGAGACCGAGCAGCGAGTCCCGAGTACCGAGTTCCGAGTAACGCACCCCGGTGGGCGGAGCCGCGGCGAGTTTTGTTGTCCTATCGCAGCGCTGAAGCGCTGCGCAACCCAAAGACCAACTTGGCAGCGGAGTCGAACGGCGGCGAAACCAAGATCCCTCAGTTCGTTCGGGATGACAAGGGTTCTGTTCGGGATGACAAACTTTCCCCAAGAGCACTGGGTTGACATGGCGGTTGTTTGTTCTGTAGATTCTGTTTGAACTGAAAGTACTGATATGGCTAGTTTAACTGGGGTGCAGAAGGCTTACATTTTGCATTGGGGAGAGATGGGGACGCGGTGGGGGATTAACCGGACGGTGGCGCAGATCCATGCGTTGCTGTATTTGTCGCCGCGGGCTTTGCCGGCGGAGGAGATTGCGGAGACTTTGAGCGTGGCGCGGTCGAATGTTAGTACGTCGATCCGGGAGCTGGAGGGGTGGGGGATTGTGCGGGCGGTGCATGTTTTGGGGGACCGGCGGGAACATTATGAGTCGATGAAAGATGTTTGGGAGATGTTCCGGCTGGTGATTGAGCAGAGGAAACGGCGGGAGATTGATCCTACGCGAGAGATGTTGCGGCGGAGTCTGGAGGAGTTGGATCCGAAGGAAGCTGGGGCGGAGTTTACGCGGGAGCGGCTGGCGGCTATGGCGGGATTTTTTGAGGCGGTGACGGAGTTGCATGATCAGATGAAGCGGCTGCCTACGGGGACGGTGAGGAAATTGTTGAGGATGGGGGGTAAAGTCAGGAAGAAGTAGGTAGTCGCGAGTACCGAGTGCCTGGTTCGCGGTTTCTGGTTTCTCGTTTCCAGTTGTACGTTTGGAAGCGGGAGACTAAAGGGCCTCGGATGGGAACTCCTGTTCGGGCTTTTGCTGGTGATTGCTCGTATGGGAGGTTTCGACTGCGTGAGATCGTCCTTTGGACGATCTCACTTCGCTCAACATGGCAGATAAACTTTTTGGGGCACGAGGTTGAGGCAATGGGGCAGACGGGTGAAGTGAAGAAGGTTTGGGTGACTTTGAGCGGGTTGCCGCTGACTATTTCTTTGGAGTGGCCGTTTCACCGGTCGACTTCGGGGGCGGATTTCTGGGTGCTGCATGGGGATATCCGGCTGGAGAATTCGGATGGGCTGCATGCGCCGGTGGCGGTGAATTTGTCGGCTACGGTGCGCGAGGTGGTGGCGTCGCTGGAGCCGGTGGATGTGGAGGCTCCGGTGATCAATGCTTTGCGCAAGGAGGTGGATCATCGGCAGATTGAGTTTGTGAAGTCGGGGAAGCTGAAGCCGGTGGCGTTTTCCAGCCGGCATTATGACTTCAAGCGGGGGAAGTGGGTGTTTGGGAAGGCTACGGATGAGGTGATTGCGGAGTTTCTGGAGCGGAAGGTTTATTGGGGGACGAAGCTGAGTACCGGCAGGGACGATGCTTCCGTCGAGGGCGGTGGTGACGGAAGCGAAACCAAGATTCCTCGCGTTGCTCGGAATGACAAGCCCGTTGGAAAAGACGTTTGGATTGGGGATCCTACGGATGCGCAGTATTTGGAGACTACGCCGGCGCATTTGATGGAAATTGCGGGACGACTCGCGGGGGATGGGTTGTTGCGGATGGATGGTGAGCGGGCGGAGGCTACTGACGGGCTGATGGCGCGGGCTGAGCAATTTGAGGATGCGATGAGGAGTGCCGTCGAGACGTTGGAGAAGAAGCATGCGTTCGAGCGGGGGTAAGCGGCCGGGGCTAGGGGATTGGGGCTGTCTATTTCGGTTCGCCCGGCGTCTAAATTAGGTATGGACATTTTGTCAGTGCACTGGGACGTCATAATGGTTTGGAAGCTGATGTCCCGAACGTCGCGACTCTATACAGTCTTCTTGGTGGTCTTCGGAGGGTATGCCATCTATTCCCTAGGCCGCGTGCTCGCAGGTCTCGGTGATCTATGCGAGAAGGCCGTTTTGATACGCTTCGAACGCCGGATTGCGAACGTCCGTCAGATTATCCTGTTACTTCTGCTTCTGTTTGGGATGACCGTCGCGAACGAGGCGTTCACCTGGCTTCGCGCCGCTCCTCTCTTGCAATTGCAGTGCGGTGATTGCGTCTATCCATTTGGGCCTTGGGCGGCATTTGCCTTTGTTGTATTGGCTGCACTTGTTTTTCTTCACGTATTTCAATGGATTGCTTCTGCTCGGTTGCAGCGACCTGCCTCGGACCTCAGCGGCTGAAGCCGTTTCCATCTAATTTCTCTGATTCGGCACGACTGAAGTCGTGCCCCTCCCGATCATTTTTCCCACAGCTGCGCGTTTAGCGTCTACGATTCCTCGGACGATTTGCGGGAGAAGATTCCCCAGCAGAATCTTGGGGCGATTGCGTAGTTTAACTGTACGAGGACAATCGCGGCGATCGCATAATAGGTGTTGATGAAGCAGAGGGATGCGCCGGCGGCGTAGAGGGATTGCGCGATGACTATGCGGCGGATAACGGCGGAGTGGACTTCGGGTGCGACGTCGTCGCGAAGGAGATTCGCGCGGGTTGCGTAGTGCCAGCTCCAGAAGAGAGTGAGTCCGAGGAGGACGACGTTGCTCCAGTAAACCAGGAGCGCGGTGCGGTAGTGGATGAATCCGGCGAGCAGAGCGGTGGAGAACGGAGTTAGCGAGACGGCGCAGAGGAAGGCAATGTGAATCCAGGCCAGGTTGCGGTCGGAGCGGCCGAAGTGGTTGAGCTGAGTTTGCTGGCCGACCCAGAAGATGCCAAGGGTCATGATGCTCATCAGGAAGATTACGAGGCGCGGAGATAATGCGATGAGGGAATGGCGGAGGTCTTGTTCGGAGTGGACGGCTTCGGCGGCGGGGATACGGAGGTCGAGGACCAACAGGGTCATGGCTACAGAGAAGATGCCGTCGCTTAAGGCGGCGATGCGTTCTACATTTTGACCTGCAACGCGGTTGTAGAGCGATGGCATCTGAGGAAGTCTAGCATCGGGGGTTTTGTGGAAGGGACGTCAAGAGTTTTGTCACTGAGGACACGGACTAGAGCTTGCTTTGTGCTGGGGATGATTTGGTTGATGTGGACCGGAGCGACCTGGGCACAGGGGAGTGAGCCGGCGCAGGCTCAGGGGCAGAGTTCTGGTCAGACCTCTGGGCAAGCTGGGGGACAGCTTCCTGATGCGCCGGATGAGAGTAAGAAGAAGGCGCAAAGTGATAATCCAGTTGTCATTACTAAAGATGCGGCTACGGCGGGGCTGAAGAAGGCGCGGGACTGGGAGTCGGGATGGATTGCGGGAGAGTATATCGGGAGGAACCGGAAGCTGGTTAGTCCGACGCGGGAGCAGCGGGAAGAGATCTATTTGCGGCAGACACTGACGACCCCGGAAGCTTACATGAAGCGGATGTTTGCTGCGGCGATTGATCAGGCGCGCGGGACGCCTTGGCAGTGGGGCGGAGGATGGGGAGGGTATGGGAAACGGTTTGCGTCGCGGGAAGGACAATTCGTTGCGGCGAATTCGTTGGCGGCTTTGGGCAATGCGAAGCTGGGATATGAAGTGCGTTATGACCAGTGCAAATGCCAAGGGCTGTGGCCGCGGACGCGGCATGCGTTTATCCGGAATCTGGTGACTTATGATCGCAGCGAGGAGCATTTGCGGCCGCAGTGGGCTTTGTATGGGGGAGCATTTGCCGGGGGGATGATTTCGACAGCCTGGAAGCCGGGATCGCACAATCCGTTTGCCGAAGGGGGACAGGCTGCGGTGGAGCAGATTGGGTGGGGCACGCTGCTGAATTTCTTTACGGAGTTTTCGCGGGAGATTAACCGGAAGCAGGGTGTGAAGTAGGGGCGGCGAATTCTTTGCCGCGGATTTACGCGGATCATCACGGATATGGCTTAGGTAGCCGTTCGGACGGTGGGACTGGGCAGTGGTGATGCCGGCGAAACCAGGATCCCTCACTTTGTTCGGGATGACAAGTGGTTCGGGGTGACGGGCGTTCAGTGATGACGGCAGTTGTCACGCTGGGTTCTTGAGCAAAGAAACTACTGGATCAGCGTGCCTCCGTTGCCGTTGGGTTCTTCTTCTGGGGCTAAGACTACGGCGGCGGCTACTCGGTCGCCGGGCTCCATGTTGAGTAGGCGGACGCCTTGGGCGTTGCGGCCGGATTCGCGGATGGTTTTGGAATCCATGCGGATGATTTTGCCGTACTGGCTGATCAACATTACCTGAGAATTTTCGTCTACCAGCGCGATGGCTACTACTTTGCCTACTCGCTCTGTCGTTTTGATATTGATTACGCCTTTGCCGGCTCGGTTGGTTAGGCGGTATTCGTCGGCGGGGGTGCGCTTGCCGTAGCCGTTTTCGGTTACGGAGAGGATCAGGGTGCCTTTTTGAGTTAAGTCTACGGTTTCTGAGACCTCGGGGGCTAAAGCCCCGGGATCAGGAGGAGTTTGATCGGCACGACTTAAGTCGTGCCCTTCCCTACCTTTTCCCTCCTGATCTTTTTCTGGCGCTGCGTCTGGCTTGGGGGTTACTGTCATGCCTACTACGTAGTCGCGTTCTTCGAGGTTGACGCCGTTTACGCCGTAGGCGGCGCGGCCCATGGGGCGGACGTGATTTTCGTCGAAGCGGATGGCCATGCCTTCGTGCGTGGCGATGAATACGATTTGGTTGCCGTTGGTGATGCGGGCGGCTACGAGCTCGTCTCCTTCTTCGATGTTGATGGCGTTGATGCCGTTGGAGCGGACGTGCATGAACTCGCGGAGCTCGGATTTTTTTACCAGGCCGTTGCGGGTGGCGAAGAAGATGTATTTATTTTCTTCTTCGAGATTGCGGACGGCGAGCATAGTGCGGACGGTTTCTCCGGGTTGGAGTCCGATCAGGTTGCCGATGTGCTTGCCACGGCCGGCGGCGCTTACGTCGGGAATTTCGTAGACCTTGAGCCAGTAGACTCGGCCTTTGTTGGTGAAAATCAGGATGTAGGCGTGAGTGGAAGCTATGAACAGATGCTCAACGAAATCTTCTTCGCGAGTCTTCATGCCGGTGCGGCCGGTGCCTCCGCGACGCTGCATGCGGTAGGTGGAGATGGGCGTGCGCTTCATGTAGCCGGAGTGGCTGAAGGTTACCGCTACCTGCTCGTCGGCGATTAAGTCTTCGAGAACGATTTCTGCGGCTTCGTCTTCGATGCGGGTGCGGCGTTCGTCTCCGTAGAGCTCTTTTACTTCTTCTAATTCCTTGATGATTACTTTGCGGAGCTTGCTTTCGGAGGCGAGGATGGATTCGTAGTCCTCGATGCGCTCGCGAGTTTCTTTTAGTTCGTTCGAGATTTCATCGATCGACAACTTTGTCAGGCGATGCAACTGCAATTCTAGGATGGCTTCGGCCTGGCGCGCGGTGAAAGGCTTCTCGGGGCTGAGTTTGGGAGCGCGTCCGGTGGTATTGATGTCGATTTTCTTGCCGCCGAAGTAGGCGACCAAATTTTCGCGGGCGTCGGCGCGGTTTGCGCTGGCGCGGATTATGGTGATCACGTTGTCGAGATGATCTAACGCGTTTAGATAGCCTTCTAGAATGTGCTCGCGGTCGCGGGCTTTCTGGAGCAGGAATGCGGTGCGGCGGCGGACTACGTCGACGCGGTGATTGATGAAGTGTTTGATGGCCTGAATCAGTCCCATTTCGCGGGGCTGCCCGTTGACCACCGCTAGCAGGATCATGGAAAAACCTTCCTGCATGGCGGTGTGTTTGTAGAGTTGGTTGAGGACGATTTGAGGTTCGGCTCCGCGCTTTAGTTCGACTACGATGCGCATGCCGTCGCGATCGCTTTCGTCGCGGATGTCGGAAATGTCTTCGATGTCTTTGTCGTTGACCAGCTGCGCGATGCGTTCGACTAAACGTGCTTTGTTTACCTGGTAGGGAATTTCAGTGACGATGATGGCCTGGCGATCTTTGCTGATGTTTTCGATAGCGGCTTTGGCTCGCATCATGAAGCGACCGCGGCCGGTGCGATAGGCTTCGAAGACGCCGGCGCGTCCGTGGATTACTCCGGCGGTGGGGAAGTCTGGGCCTTGGACGAATTTAAGAATTTCGGCTAGCTGAGCGTTCGGATCGTTGATCAGTGTGATGGTCGCGTCGACGATTTCGGTCAGGTTGTGCGGCGGAATTTTTGTGGCCATGCCTACGGCGATTCCGTCGGAGCCGTTGATTAACAAGTTTGGAATTCTGGTGGGGAGAACGTCGGGCTCGACTTCGCTGCCGTCGTAGTTGGGGCGGAAGTCTACTGTTTCTTTATCGAGATCTTCTAAGAGCGCCGTTGCGACTTGCGCTAGTTTGGCTTCGGTGTAGCGATCAGCTGCTGGTGGGTCTCCGTCTACCGAGCCGAAGTTTCCTTGTCCGAAGATTAGCGGGTAGCGCATGCTCCAGGTTTGCGCTAAGCGGACTAAGGCGTCGTACACGGCTAGATTGCCGTGGGGATGGTACTTGCCCATTACGTCGCCGACGATGCGGGCGCACTTGCGGGTGGCACGGTTGGGCTGCAGGCCCATCTGCTGCATGGTGTAGAGAATGCGGCGGTGGACGGGCTTGAGTCCGTCGCGTACATCGGGCAGAGCGCGGCCGATGATGACCGACATGGAATAGTCGAGATACGACTTGCGCATCTCGTCTTCAATGTTGACGGGCTGGATGTGCAGAGCGCCGGGACTGCCTTCGCCGCCGCCGGGTGGCGGGGTCAGAGGGAGTTCGGGATTTTGATCGTCTGGCATAAACACCATTTAGTAATTGGGTAATTTTGTAATTTGGTAATTGAAAGCCTGTGAGCCGCACGGTCCGAGGCTGACGCCGAAATCGGCGCTAAACAGTTGCATTTGCAGGTGGTTAATGGGATTCAATCGAAGGCTATTGTAGCACGTTTTTTAGCTTCATTGCGGTAGGCGATCCACGAAGGTCAACTTGATTCGCGGAATGATATGGGGGCAAAACCTTTAAATACGGGGGTTCACAGGGTAGAGCTATCAGGGGCGGGTGATTACTTCGTTGGGGGATTCGGGGAGGACGAATTTCACGTCGCGCTTGGCGTTGGCTTCGAGGGTTTGTGGGACGTTGATGGTGGAGAGAGCGATTTTCTTGTTCCAGTATCCGTCCGTGTAGTAGTCGCCGCTGGCGTAGAGGATGCCGTCGGCGATGGTGTAGTTGCGGACTTCTTCGTTGTGTCCGTCGCGGAAGACTAAGAGGACAGGCGCCAATTCGCTCGGGGGCGACGGAGTGCGGTCGGGCGCGAGGGTCAGTGGTAAAGCTTCGTCGTCGGATGCCACTCGGTTCACGCGGACGTAGTGGCCGTTCTGGAGTTCAATCATCAGTGGCTGCGCGGGTGAAGGCTCTCGGTCCGCATACTCCGCCGGACCCGCTTCAGCCGGACCAGCCAGGGCGCGCGCGGCTTGCAGCAGGATTACTGGCGGTTGCGAGGCTACGGGGTAGCCGGTGGAGTAGAGGTCATCGGGATTGAAGGAATCGGCAAAGAATGGGAACGGCAGAGAGGTGTAGGGGAACGGCCGGCGGAATCTGGATGCGTAGGCGGCTCGCCCGAAGGCAAAACTGCCAGTGGCTGAGTTGAGATGCGGGGTTGCGGAGTGCGGAGTTATCGCGTGTGCTGCTCTTTGGGCTGTCGCGTACGGGCTTAGGGCGATGAAGAGTCCGAAGACAGTGAGTAAGCGCATATCAATTCGCCTGGGCTGACGGCGGCAAGTCGAAAGTGATGCCGCGGTCATCGTTGAGTTTTTGGGTGGCCGGAAGATCGAGGTCGGCTAGAGCGATCCTGCGCGGATGACCCGGCGTTAAATCGTAGAGCGTTTGATTGACGACGGCGTAGTTTCCGATCTCGAGTTGATGGCCGTCTTTGAAGACCAGGACGGTGGGATCGGGGGATGGTTGGGAATCGGAAGCATATTCAGGCGCGGGAGTTGGTTCGGTTTGCGTCGGCACGGGATTCGATTCGTAGCCGGGGGGAATGTAGGAGGATGGTCCGTCACCACGGCGATCGAAAACGGTGGGGCCACCTTGATAGTTGGGATCGTTGTCGTCGAAGGCTCCGTTGTCGAGGACATCCGCGGTGTAGGGCTCGGGCACGGCATAAACGTAGGGATAGTAGTAATAAGGCAGAGGGATGGCGGCGGGTCGAGGACGGCTATTGTTGGTCTGGGAGGTGGTGGATGGGGGCTTCCTGGCGGAGGAAGCGGTGCCCGAGTTGGTCGTGGTGCGTGCGGAACTGACGCCGGAGGTCGTGCTGACGCTGTGACCCGAATAAGCTGTGCCGTTGTTCTGAGCAGGGCTGCTGGAAGCGAGAAGAAGCGTCCCGAAAAGCACTAGCGAAGCCGGAATCAGAGGCCGCACGAGGATATGATACTCCAGCGGATGGGTCATGGCGTACCTCCACTGTCTACAGTTTAGATCGGGGGACGGTGCAGTTGATGCGGGGAATTGTAGAGAATTGTTAGCGGTGGTGATGCTGCCGCGCCTCGCTACGCTTGGCTGGACGGCCGAGGCGGCCGTCCCCACATGAATACTGCGGCTCTCTCTATATGAGCACTGAAGATCATCCTTGCGGGACTTGGGTTAGGGCTTGGAGACTCCAGAGAATGTAGGCGGCTAGCAATCCCCAGACGGAGGCGGTGACCAGGGGGCGCGCGGAGGTTTCCATCAGGTCGGCTAGAACGCCGGAGACGAAGATCAGGATAAAGGGAATGGAGGCCAGGAGGAATCCTGCACCGGCGACGTGGGGGTGGGCCATCCCTAGTCCGGTGAAGAGGAGGGCCATGAGGCCGGGTGCGGTGTTGCCGAAATAGCGGGTGCGGGACCAGAGGACGTAGGTGAAGACCGCGAGCGGAAGCAACAGGGTTAGAGGAGGACAGGCGCGCAGGATCTGGAGTGCAACCTGGCGGTAGACGGCGCGGACAGTGAAGCTGTCCCAGGTTGCTCCCCAGAAAGAGGCGTGCCGCATGCTTTCGGAAAAAGCCTGGGTGTGGAAGAAATAGGTGGCGAAAAGAAGTATGAAGGCGAGGAGGGACGCGGCGATCCAGATGGTTAGGGCTGCGCCGCGGCGGATGGGCGCTAGGTAGAGCAGGAACGCTAGAGTTAAGGGCACGACTATGATCATGGAGAATTGGGATCCGACGGCGATGGCTAGAGCGACGCCTAGCAGCACGATGCGACGCCAGTTCCAGAGAATTACTTCGCGTGGGGCGTAGAGAGTGTGGGCCACGGCGATGGAGGTGAAGATGGCGCCGAAGGATCCCCAGGCGGCGAGGATTTCAGGCTCGGTGTGCCAGACGGCGCTGGCCTGGATCATGGAAGGTGAGAAACAGTAGAGGGTCAGGGCGAGAAATCCGCCGGTGTTGCCGCAGAGGCGGCGGGCTACATACCAGAGAGAGGCTCCGAGGAAAACTCCGCAGGCCAGGAAAGGAATGCGCGGGAGCCAGCGCCAGTGCGGGGAGGAGTCTGGACTGAACGGGGCCTGAGGCGACGCCAGCAAGGGCGCGGCGGTTAGGAGAGAGAGCAGCGGGGAGTGCTCGGTGTCGTAACCTTCGGATTGGGAAATCTCGAGAGGAAGTCCGAAGGAGATATCGGGGAAAGGCGCGCCGGCGATGCGAGCGCCGTGGAGTTGCATCCATCCTGCGTCAATGCGGACATTCTCGGAGAGGCCGGGGGCTTTGGATGCGGTCAACTCGGAATGGACCAACCAGGCTGCCTGCGCTAGGAAAGCGAGGAGCAAAACGCCGGCCAGAAACTGCGGACGTCCGAAGCGTTCGCGGGTGAAAAAACGGGTCATGAGGCAGGACAAGTGTTTTACCATGACCGAGCGTATTTAGGAGAAACTTCTAATAGGGAATACGAGAGAGTAGTGGTGCGGGAGGGGAACATCAGGTTCCCTTCGGCTTCGCTCAGGGCAGGCTCTCACTTCGTTCGGAATGACAAGGATTTGGTCTGAATGGATGAAGAGACGGACATCTCGACGAAACCGACGGCCCCCGGGCCGGAGTTTGCGGCGGCGGTGCAGCCCTCGTATGTGTGGACGGTGTTTTTTGATGGGGGGGGACTTAGGCCGGGATGGGGTGTGGCGTTTTATGTGGCGATGTTTTATTTGCTGGAGTATGTGTTCGTCCGATGGGCCGGGTCGTTGGATCTGGGCGCGAGCGGACTGTGGTCGATGATGCTGGAGGAGTTTGGAGTATTCGTGGCGGCCGCGGTTCCGGCATTGGTGCTGGCTAAAGTTGAGAATCGGGCTTGGGGAGCGTACGGTCTGCCGGGGCGTTTGGCATTTGGGAAATTGTTTTGGCTGGGTGCGGTGTGGGGATTTGCCAGCATTACTTTGCTGTTGGGGATGATGTATGGGCTGCGAGTGTTTGAGGTGGGACATTTGGCGATCCACGGGATGCGCACTGGCAAGTTCGCGGCGTTCTGGGCGCTCTATTTCCTGCTGGTGGGATTGTACGAGGACTTTCATTTTCGCGGTTATTTGCAGTTCACGCTTACCCGGGGGATTGGTTTCTGGCCGGCGGCGGTTTTGCTATCGGGCTATTTCGGCTGGATGCACCACTCGAATGAAGGCGAGCGCTGGACGGGCTTGCTGGCGGCGGCGGTGATTGGTCTGTTCTTTTGTTTGACGTTGCAGCGCACGGGTAGCTTGTGGTTTGCGGTGGGATTTCACGCCGCCTGGGATTGGGGTGAGACATTTGTTTATTCCGTGCCGGACAGCGGAACTCTGTTTCCGGGACATTTGCTGAAGACTTGGTTTCATGGTCCGGCTTGGCTTACGGGTGGGATGGTTGGGCCGGAGGGCAGCTTGCTTTGCTTTGTGGTGATTGGGGTGGTGTGGGTGGTGTTTGCCAGGAGGTATCGGGACGTGAAGTATCGAGTGAGGTAGAGCGACGCTCGCTGCGCTCCCTATGACCCCACGTGGTTCCTTATTTGGAAACTCTTCCTGAGAAACTTGCTGAATTACTTTCTCCTAATCTTCGCCTGAGCCTATACTTCTTTTCATGAGCGCGGAAACGGATCTGCTTACGCTGCTGCGGAGGTATTGGGGCTACAGCACGTTTCGTCCGCTGCAGGAGCGGATTGTGCAAAGTCTGCTGGCCGGGCACGATGCTTGCGTGGTGATGCCGACGGGCGGGGGCAAGTCTTTGTGCTACCAGTTGCCGGCGGTAGTGTCGGGCGGGACGACGGTGGTGATTTCTCCGCTGATCGCGCTGATGCAGGATCAGGCAGCGCAGTTGGCGCAGATGGGGATTCCGGCTGCGGTGCTGAATAGCACTTTGAGCGAAAGTGAGCAGGCGAAGGTGATGAGCCGGGCGCGGGACGGGGCTTACCGGCTGCTTTATGTTTCTCCCGAACGGGTTGCGCGCGGCGACACAATGGGATGGCTGCAGCAGGTGCCGATTACTTTTTTCGCGATTGATGAGGCGCACTGCATTTCCGAGTGGGGGCATGAGTTTCGTCCGGAATACCGGCAGTTGAACAAGCTGCGCACGAAGTTTCCGGATCGTCCGATCGCGGCTTTTACGGCGAGCGCTACGCGGCATGTGCGGCATGACATTCTGGCGCAACTGCAGTTGCGCGATCCCGATAAATACATTGCCAGCTTTTACCGGCCGAACCTGCGGTATCTGGTGCGGGAGTGTGACGGGCTGGAGCAGATGGAGTTGCTGGTGAAGGCTTTGCGCAGTTATTCCGGCAGCAACGTGATTGTTTATTCTCCTACGATCAATCGGGTCGAGGAGACTGTGGACTTTTTGGGGGATCACGACATTGCCGCCCTAGGGTACCACGGCAAGATGGGAAGTGAGGATCGGAGGCGGAATCAGGAACGGTGGATGTCGGACGAAGTGCGCGTGCTGGTGGGGACGATTGCATTTGGGCTGGGAATTAATAAGGCTGCGGTGCGGGCGGTGATTCACTTGTCGCTGCCGAAGTCGATTGAGCAGTACTACCAGGAAGCGGGGCGGGCGGGACGCGACGGCGAGAGTGCGGACTGCGTTTTACTGTGGCAGAAAAGAGACGCGGGGCTGCTGGGATTTTTTGCCAATCAGATTACGGATGCGGCGGAACGCGATCGGGCTTGGGAGCGGTATCGGATTATTCGCGACTTTGTGGAGTCGAAGCGCTGCCGGCATCGGCAGATTTGCGGGCACTTTGGGGAAGCTCCGAAGTGGGAGACTTGTGAGGCTTGCGATGTCTGCGGGAGCACGACGGAGTGGATGTCGGCGGCGCGGGGCGTGAATTTTGCGGGGAAAGAGTCGCGGCAGCAGGTTGCGGCAGCGGGGGTTTCTGTTGCCGATGCGGAGCTGCGGGAGTATTTGCGGGAGTGGCGGCGGACAACGGCAAAGGAACAGGGCGTTCCTGCGTTTGTGGTGTTGCATGACACGACGCTGGAGGAGATTTGCCGCCGACGGCCGTCGTCGATTGCCGATCTGCGGAGTGTCACTGGAATTGGCGAGCGGAAAGCTGAGGTGTATGGGAAGGGAATTCTGGCGGCGTTGGAGCGCTATCGCGATGGAGCCCGGGCCTCGGCGGGGATTTCTTCCGAAAAGAAGACTGCGCCTGCGCTGGAGACGATGCGTCTGCTGGTTGCGGGCAACAGCTTCGAGGAAATTGCGAAAATCCGCGGACGGCAGCTTTCTACTGTCGTGAACGCTGTGGCTAACCTGGTTGAGAGAGGAGATCTGGAGTTTCAGCCGGCTTGGATTGATCGGAACAAGCAGGCTGTTATTGAGGCTGCTTGCGGGAAACTTGGGATTAACGGATTGAAGCCTTTGAAGGACTCTTTGCCTCCGGAGATTACCTATGACGAGATCCGGTTGGTGGTGGCGCGGGTGCGGCGGGAGTTAAAAGTTAACAAGGTTGATGTTCCGGCGTAGTGGTCGAATGGCGAGAAGACAGGGGAGCATAGAAAAGTGCCTCGCGGGGCTGGTGCCTGCGCACACGGAATAAGGGGTCCCCTCGACTTCGCTCGGGGCAGGCTCTTCGACTGCTTCGCTCAGGATGACAGAGACGAGCAAGGTATCGACGCAGCATGAGCCCTCCTATGGATTGAGGATTTGTTTCGCGGCTTCCTGGCCAGAGCGGATGCAATCGGGGACGCCTATGCCGCGGTAGCCGTTGCCGGCGAGGGCTAGTTTCGGGAGCTTGTGGCGGAAGCGCTCGATGCGGTCAAGGCGTTCGAGATGGCCGACGCCGTATTGGGCCATGGCGGACTTCCATTTATAAACGCGGGCGAAGAGTGGCGCGGCGCGGAGGCCGAGGATCTGCTGCAGTTCGTCGCGGACTATGGCGATGATAGCGTCGTCCGAAAGCTGCCAGAGATTTTCTGCGTTCGATCCGCCGAAGAAGCAACGCAACAGGGCGCGGTCCTCGGGAGCACGGTGGGGGAACTTGTTGTGGACGAAGGTTGCGGCTAGCAGGCGCTTGCCTTCGCTGCGGGGCACGAGGAATCCGAAGCCGGGAGGGAGAGATTGGCGAACTTCGCGGTCGTAGCCGAGGCCGATGGTGATGGACGAACTGTAGGCGATGTCCGCTAGTTCGGTGGAGAGTTCCGGACTGCTGATGGCGAGCAGGTGCGCGGCTGCGTGCGTGGGCAGGGCGAGAATTACGGCCTCGAAGTGGTCGGATTCGAGTCCTGCGGACACGGTCCAGCCTCCGGCTTCGGGGTGAATTGCCTGGGCGGGCGTTTTGGTTACGAGGGAGGACGCATTCAGGCGCGGGACTAGGGTTTCGACGAGTTGCTGCATGCCGTTCTTGAGTGAAGTGAAAAGTGGTGGTGCAGTTGTGTTGGCCGTGGTCGGCATTTTTTTTCTTGCCGCCAGCATGGCGCGGCCGAGACTGCCGTGAGTGCGCTCCATTTCGGCGAAGCGGGGGAGAACCGCGCGTACGCTGAGGCTGGCGGCGTTACCGCCGTAGATGCCGGAGAGGAGCGGGTCGGCAAGGCGATCGACCATCTCCGCGCCGTAGTGGCGCTCGACCAGTGATGCGACGCTTTCGTCGGCTTCGGCGGCGCGCGGGGGATGGAGGAGTTCTTGTGCGATGCGAAGCTTGGTGCTCCAGGAGAAAAGCGGGGAGAATCCAGTGGGCAGGATTTTGGTCGGGACCATGAACATCAGGCCGTCGGGCATGGGGATGAGTCGTCCGCGGACTAGGATATAGGTTTTGCGGTCGGCGTCATTGGAGCCGATTAGCTGATCGCCGATGCCGAGTGTGCGGCAGAGATCGGCTGCCCAGGGCTTTTCGGTGATGAACGAGTCAGGCCCGCCTTCGACGATGCATCCGTCAATGTGCTCAGTGCGGAGGACGCCGCCGAGGTGGGGCGAGGATTCGTAGAGCGTGTATTCGACTGCGCCGGTGCGGCGGTGGTCTTCGAGGGTGAAAGCGGCGGCGAGTCCGGAGATGCCGCCGCCGATGATCGCGACACGAATCATGAATGTGGGCTTCGGGCTTCAGACTTCACGCTTCGGCTCTGCGAATTCGCGGTCGGATGCCCTTGAATCAAGCGGGCGAGGTTCTTTACATTTTCTACCGGAGTTTCCGGGAGGATGCCGTGGCCTAGATTGAAGATGTGGCCGGGGCGTCCGGCGGCGAGTCGGAGAATGTGTTCGGCGCGAGACTTCAGTTCTTTCCACTCGGCGAAGAGCAGGACGGGGTCCAGATTGCCTTGCACGGCGCAGCGATGTTCGAGATCGCTCCAGCCCTGATCGAGCGGAATACGCCAATCCAGGCCGATGACTTCGGCTCCGGTTTGACTCATCGCGGGAAGCAGGGTCGCGCTGTCGGTGCCAAAATAAATTACAGGAGCTCCGGTCTTTTGCAGACGCTTGACTAAGTCGGTCACGTGCGGCAGAACGTGGCGGCGATAGTCTTCCACGCCCAGGCAGCCGACCCAGCTATCGAAAATCTGGATGACATCGGCGCCGGCACGCACCTGGGCAGCGGAGTACTCGGCGGTGACATCCACCAACTTCCGCATCAATGCATCCCAGTCGGCCGCGGAGTTGTACATCATTTTCTTGGTGTGGAGGTAGTGGCGGGAGCCGCCCCCTTCGATCATGTAGCTGGCCAGGGTGAAGGGCGCTCCGCAGAACCCGATGACAGGCAGCTTTTCGGCAAAATGTTTTGCGACCAGGCTGACTGCCTCGGAAACGTAGCCGAGATCGGCGGCGCGGTCGGTGCGGAGTTGAGCAACATCCTCCGAAGTGCGGACCGGCCTCTCGATTACGGGACCTTCTCCCGCAGAGAAATGAAAGGGCAGGCCCATGACCTCGAGTGGAAGCAGGAGATCGGCGAAGATGATGGCGGCGTCGACCTGGAGAATTTCGGCGGCGGTGATGGTGACTTCGGCGGCGAGCGCAGGCTTCTTGCAGATTTCGAGCAGGGAATGCTGCTTGCGAACGGCGCGATACTCGGGCATGTAGCGTCCGGCCTGGCGCATGAACCAGACGGGGGTTCGCTCGACGGGCTGGGACTTGCAAGCGCGAACGAAGAGGGAATTGGGCGCAGACATGATTCGATGAGATAGACCGATTACTTTAGCATTTTTGCTCGCGGAAGAGCGCGCCGCGGAGTGGCAGTTGTGCGAGACTAATAAGGAATAAATCTTCACGGTGGGAAGGTATGAGTGGAATTGCAATCTTGAAAGAGAAAGTCGAACTGGCTGTTTCGGATGGAACGCGGATGGCAGCGTATGTGGCGCGTCCGGAGGCGGGTGGGCCGCATCCGGGGCTGCTGTTGTTCCAGGAGGCATTTGGGGTTAACCATCACATTCGCAGCGTGAGCGACCGGTTCGCTGCGGAGGGCTACGTGGTGATTGCCCCGGAGCTGTTTCATCGCACCGCGCCGCCGGGGTTTGAGGGCAGCTATACGGATTTTCCTTCTTTGAAGGCGCACTACGAGGCAGTGACAACCGAGACGGCGGAGTTGGACATACGAGCAGCGTATGAATGGCTCACGTCCAATTTCGAGGTAAACGCGAGCGACATTTCGAGCGTGGGGTTCTGCATGGGCGGGCGGGTTTCGTTTCTGGCCAACAGCGTAGTTCCATTGCGCAGCGCTGTCTCGTTTTATGGAGGAGGAATCGCTCCGGGATTGCTGGATCGAGCGGCCAAGCTGGGGGCGCCGTCGTTGCTCATCTGGGGTGGATTGGATAAGGGCATCACGGCGGAGCGCCGGAAGGCTGTGACCGATGCTTTGAGTGCACAGCAGAAGGTTTACGTGAATGTTGTGTTCTCCCGCGCCGACCACGGATTCTTCTGTGACGAGCGTGCGGCGTATGAACCGCACTCGGCGCGGCAGGCGTGGGCGTTGACTTTGGAGTTTTTGCGCTCGTGAAGAAACTCGGGATGGTTTTCGCGGCGGCGTTGACTCTGTTGTTGACGGGGGCGCTCTTGCAGATGCCAGGTTCAGCTCCCGCAAGGGACGAGAAAACTCCGCCACCTACCTTTTATAAGGATGTGCTTCCGATACTCCAGGACAAATGCCAGAATTGCCACCGGAGCGGGGAAGCTGCGCCGATGGCCCTGGTGACTTATGAGCGGACACGGCCCTGGGCGTCGAAAATCGCGACTTCAGTACAGATGCGGATGATGCCGCCGTGGTTTGCCGATCCGCGGTACGGACATTTTGCCAATGATCCTTCGTTGAGTGCTGAGCAGATTGCAAGCATTGTCGCCTGGGTAAATGCTGGAGCACCCCCTGGAGACGCGCGCGATGCCCCTGCGCCGCGGACATGGAGCGGAGACTGGAACATTCTGCAGCCGGATTCAGTAGTGAAGATGCCGAAGGCGGTGCAGATTCCTGCGAATGGCGAGGTGGAATATACGTACGAGATAGTGCCTACACATTTTACCGAGGACAAATGGGTGCAGATGGTGGAGGTGCGGCCTTCGAGCGCGGCGCACGTGCACCATGCTGTGGTGTACATCCGGCCTCCGGATTCACCTTGGCTGCGGCATGCGCCGACGGGCGAGCCGTTCACGGCTTCGATGCTGACGGATCCGGAGGAACGGCGGCAGGCTCACGAGACTACTAGCGATTTGCTGTTGGTTTATGCGCCGGGGAGCGCACCGGACCGATGGGCCGACGGGATGGCGAAGTTTGTTCCGGCAGGGTCGGACCTGGTGTTTCAGATGCACTACACGACGAACGGCGAGGCAGCGAGCGATCAGAGCAGCGTTGGGCTGGTGTTCGCGAAGAGTCCGCCGAAGCAGCGGGTGATCACGCTGCAGTTGAATAATCATGCGCTGTTGATTCCTCCCGGGGCGGATGACTTTCGCGTGGAAGTGCAGGGGACACTGCCGAACGACGCAACTTTGCTCAGTTTTTTCCCGCACATGCATTTGCGCGGGAAGCGGTTTGAATATGACATTGTGCACGACGATGGCAGCGTGGAGACGCTGCTACGGGTGAATTATCACTTTCACTGGCAGCTGAGTTACAAGCTGGCGGAGCCGCGGGAGTTGAAGGCCGGGACAAAGTTGCGGGCAGTGGCTTGGTATGACAATTCGAAGAATAATCCGCACAATCCCGATCCGGAGAAAATGGTGACTTGGGGCGACCAGACGTCACAGGAAATGATGGTGGGATTTTTCGATGTGGCGGTGCCGGCGGGGGTGGACAAGTGGCGGTATTTTATTCGGGGTGGGGAGGCGGAAGAAAAGCGGTAGCACGCGGCTCGCTGGCCCCATCGGCCTCGCTCGGGGCAGGCTCTCGAGGCGGCTGTCCCCTCATGAGCGTCTGTCCCTCCATGGCCCTTGCTGCGCGCTAGTTGCTGACTGGACCGGTATTTGTAAGACTGTGTTGGGCTCATCGACTTGATGGCGAATCCGGTTTCTCTTACATCAGTGGAAAAGCAGGGTGGGCGCGGGTCCAGAGTGGCGTACTGGGCGCTCGCTGTGGTGTTTCTCGCCGTTTACGTTGGGTCGATGTTTGCGCCGGGTCTGCTGGATGACGCCGACAGTACGCACGCGGAGGCCGCGCGCGAGATGGTGGTGACGGGAGACTACGTCACGCTGCACATCAACGGCGTCCGCTATCTGGAGAAACCGCCGCTGCCTTATTGGCTGGTGGCAATCTGTTACAAGGTTTTGGGAGTGAACGAGTTCAGCACGCGGTTGCCGATGGTGTTGTCGGTGCTGCTGCTGGGAGTGTTGGCGCTTTGCTGGGGGCGTCGCGCGTTCGGGGAGAGGACCGGGATTTATGCAGGATTATTCGTTTACACGTGCGCGGGCGTGTACCTGTTTACGCGGGTTCTCATTCCAGATGTGCTACTGAGTGTGCTCATAGCGGCGGCGCTGTATTTTTTTCTCACTGCGCTGGAGCCGGATGCTGGACCCTGGCGATGGTACGCCGGATACGCGTTGATGGCGTTGGGCGTTCTGACCAAAGGTCTGATCGCGCTGGTGTTTCCCGGCGGGACGGCATTTTTCTTTCTGCTGGTTACGGGAGAATGGCGGCGCTGGCGGGAGTTCCGCCTGATTTCAGGGCTCGCGCTATTTCTGGCGATCGCTGCACCGTGGCATATTCTTGCTGGGTTGCGGAATCCGGGTACGCCAGACCATCACGGGTTTTTCTGGTTTTATTTTGTGAACGAACACTTCCTGAGATTCCTGGGCAGGCGGTATCCGCGGGACTATAGCAAACTTCCCGCAATGCTGTACTGGACGCTGCATCTGGTGTGGTTGTTCCCGTGGAGTCTCTATCTGCCGGCGGCGGTGACGACGGCAATGGAAGCGTGGCGGTTCCGGAGCGGCAACTCGAAGGCAACCCAGCGTGGCCGGCGGCTGAGCGATTTTGCATTGCGGACTCAGCTGCTGTGCTGGATTTGGGCGGGAGTGGTGCTGATCTTTTTTGCCCTGTCGACCAACCAGGAGTACTACACGTTTCCTGCATATTTGCCGCTCTTGTTGTTGCTCGCGGATGGTGTCGCACGGTGCGAGCGGATGGAGTGTGAGCGCGGAGTGCGTGTGGGTTGGTTGACACCCTCCGCCGGCCTTCTGGCAGTGATTGGAGTCGCGGCCAGCGCCGCATTATTGATTGGACTTTGGAAGTCGCGGAACCTGCCGTTCGAGGCCGACATTGGAAATGTTCTGGGCAAGCAGGATCTGAGCGCGTACGCGCTCTCGATGTCGCACATTCTCGATTTGAGCTATGCGTCGTTTGCCGCGCTGCGGCTTCCGGCGGCGCTGGCTGCGGTGGTGCTGCTGGTGGCTCCGTTAACGTCATTCACTCTGCGCATGTTCCGGCGGCACTATTCTGCGACCTGGGTTCTGGGAGCAGGCTTCGCGGTCTTTCTGGTGGCGGCGCATATCGCCCTCGGGCGGTTTGGTCCGTATCTTTCTTCGAAGCAACTGGCGCAGGAAATCGAGGCGCGGGCGCGGCCGGAAGATAAAGTGATGATTTATGGCGACCAGGCGTTTGGGTCTTCGTTGCTGTTTTATCTGCGGCGGCAGATTGATCTGGTGGAGGGGCGTACGACTTCGATGTGGTTCGGTTCGACCTTCGCCGACGCACCCAAAATCTACTTAAGCAACGCAGATTTGCAGCGGGACTGGGCAGGGAACGGACGAGTGTTCCTGTTCGTGCCTCCCTACGAAAAGGCAAGAGTCGATCGACTTTTGCCGGAGAAGTTCATCATCGCGGAGCTTTCGGGTAAATACGTGTACAGTAATCAGCCGTGAAAGGCTTGTTTTCAACATTTCTGCTGAGGCTAATCGATGACGAAAAAACTGCTGTCAGCCTTGGGCATCGCCGCCTTGTTTTTGCTTGGTGGCATCGTGATCGGCGGCGCGAAGGCACAGTCGGGTGCGGCTCCAGCCTCTAATCCTGCCGGACCGAAGAGAGCCGAGGAGCAGTTCAAGAACATTCAGGCGCTTAAGGGAATTCCAGCCGATCAATTGATCCCGGCGATGCAGTTCATTACGGCGTCATTAGGGGTGGAGTGCCAGTTTTGCCATGTGGAGGGCGCGTTTGAGAAGGATGACAAGAAGACGAAGCAGACCGCGCGGAAAATGATAGAGATGATGTTCGCCATTAACAAGGATAACTTCGAAGGACATCGCGAGGTGACTTGCTATTCCTGCCACCGGGGCAGCGCCACTCCGGTCGCGACGCCGTTGGTGATGGCGGAAGCGCCGATGGGCGTGGGCGAAACAAAGAAGGTTGAGGAAGCGAACAGCCAGGAGGCGGGAAAGGAAGCCGGCGGTCCGCCGGCTGATCAGTTGCTCGACAAATATCTGCAGGCTGTTGGCGGCGCCGCAGCGGTTGAGAGAATTACGAGCCGAGTGATGAAGGGGACGATCACCTTCGGGGACAGGAATGTTCCGATCGAGATTTTCTCGAAGGATCCAGACAAACGAGTGTCCTTCACGCATACGCCCGACGGAGACAGCGTGACGGCGTTCGACGGGCACGACGGCTGGTTGGGGGCTCCAGGGCATGCAGCGCGGGAAATGCACGGGCCCGACATCGATGGTGCGTCGATGGATGCGGATCTTCGCTTTGCCGCGCACTTGAGGGATATGTTCAGCGAAGTGCAGGTGCGAGGCACAGAGAAGATAGGTGAGCGCGATGCCTATCTGGTGATTGGACATCGCGATGGTAAAACGCCGCTGCGGCTGTATTTTGATGAGCAGTCTGGGCTGCTCGTGCGGTTGGTTCGGTACGGAGACACGCCGCTGGGGCTGTTGCCTACGCAAATCGATTATGCGGATTACCGGGATGCGGGCGGGGTGAAAATTCCATTTCGCTGGACGCTGGCGCGGCCGGGGGGTCGGTTCACAATTCAGATCAGTGAAGTGAAGGAAAATGTTCCGGTGAATGATGCGAAGTTTGCCCGGCCTCCAGCGCCTCCGGAAGCGCAGAAGGGCCCGGCGAAGTAGACGCCTCCATCGGATGGTTTTGCATAACAAATCCTGATAGGAAGGATAAATAGTTTCGATTTCCGTGAAGCGGCGGCAGGCGATAGAGTGAGCCCGTGCTGGTTTGTGTTCGGGCTGAGCTCAGGCAAAAGCGCTCTTCACGGGGAAACGACTGTTTAGAACAACATCATGACCAAGGTTGAGGCAGTCATCCAAAACTCCAAACTGGAGGCGGTGAAGAGCGCGCTGCAGGAGATTGGCGTCGAGGGCATGACGGTGATTGAGGTGCGTGGGCACGGGCGGCAGAAGGGCCACACTGAGGTCTACCGCGGCCGCGAGTACAGCGTCGATCTTATCCCAAAGACAAAGCTGGAGGTGGTGTTGGCGGACACAATGGTGGAGAAGGCGGTGCAGGCCATATTGGTGGCAGCGCGGACGGGAAAGATCGGTGACGGGAAAATTTTTCTGACGCGCGTGGATGACGCGATTCGCATCCGCAATGAGGAGCGGGGCGAGGGAGCCTTGTAAGAGAGCAGCTTAAGTAAAGGATTAAAACCAAACTGGAAACCAGAACATTCTACCGAACTCGACGGGACAGCATTAGCAGCGTGTCACCAGCCCTCTCCCAAGCGACATGCGACGCAGCGATTCGACGTGCATCGGCGTTTGATTCATTGAAACATGGTCATGACAGCAGCGTCTTCACTGATCAGTGAACTGCGAGGTTCTCTTATCGAGGAGTCGGCGCGGATCGCGCGGGACTTCGCGGCTACTGGAGACGGGCGTGCCACGGTTGCGCAGCGGACACGGCTGGTTGAAGACATTCTCAAGCGGCTGTGGCTGGACCTGGTATCAACCGACCTGACGGCCCCGGGGGATTTCACGCTGGTTGCGACCGGGGGATTCGGGCGCGGCTGGCTATTTCCTTTCTCTGACATCGATCTTCTCTTCCTATATGCCGACCGTCGCGGTGAGGAAGCCCACAAAGAGGAGATCCGGCGATTCTCGCAGGAGTTGTGGGATCTGAAGCTCAAGTTGAGCCCGGCGTCACGGACGCTGGCGGAGTGCGATCGCTTCGATCCCAACAATGCCGAATTCACGATCTCTCTTCTGGACTGCCGTTATCTGGCTGGCGACCGCGAGCTGTTTGCGAGGCTGCGCGACAAAGTAATACCCAAGCTCGTGATGCGCGAAGCAAAACCGCTGCTGCAAGGGTTGGCTGAGGTCACGCGGGAGCGGCACGGAAAATTTGGGCAGACCGTTTTTCATCTGGAACCGAATTTGAAAGAGACACCGGGCGGGTTGCGGGATTACAACGTGGCCTGCTGGCTGGCTTTGATCTCGGCCATGGGCAAACTGGGCGACTGGCCGCACGCGAGTTCGCTGCGGGTGCCGGTGCGGAAGCAGTTGGATGCGGCACTTGAATTCCTGATGGCGACGCGGTGTTTCCTGCATTTCCGTCATGGGCGCGACGACAATTCGCTCAGCTGGGAAGCACAAGACGAAGCCGCGGCGCGGAAGATTGGGGCTTCGGACGCGGCGCAACTTACGGCAGCAGACTGGATGCGGATTTACTTCGGGCATGCCCGTGCGGTGCAGCGCACCGTGATGCAGTTGCAGGAGGAGATTCCCGAGGCGTGGTCTTCGCTGCGCCGGCAATTTCAGGGCTGGCGGTCGCGGCCGGCGAGTTCTGACTTCTCCGTCGTGGATGGACTTATTTTTCTGCAGCAGTCGTCTTCGCTGCGGGATCCGGAGATGCTGCTGCGGCTGTTTCATTTTATGGCGCATCACGGACTGAAATTGAGTGCGACCACAGAGCACAGGATCGAGCAGGAGCTGCCTGCTTTGGCAGTGACCCCGCCGCGCGGAGCGGAACTATGGCTCTACCTGCAGGAGACACTGCTGCAACCGCATGCCGCCGAGGCGCTGCGGGCCATGCATTCGCTCCGCTTACTCACATTACTACTGCCGGAGCTGAAGCCCATCGATTCCCTGGTGGTGCGGGATTTTTATCATCGCTTCACGGTGGACGAACACTCGATCCTCGCCATCGAAAGCCTGCACCGGTTAAAAGAATCAAGATCCGAATGGGACAATCGATATGCGGAGTTGCTCGGGGAGCTCGAAGATCCTGAATTGCTTTATCTCGCGCTGTTATTGCACGACACAGGGAAAGGTGTGTCCGGCGGCAATCATGTGGAGGCGAGCTTGGAGATTGCTGGCCGCTGCCTCGACCGGCTCGACGTCAATGCGGGAGAACGTGCGGTCGTGCTGTTTCTGATCGGCAACCATCTGGAAATGTCGGCGCAGTTGCGGCGGGACATTTTCAATCCGGAGACGGTGGCGGCTTTCGCGGAAAAAGTAGGCACGCCGGAGCGGCTGAAGATGCTGTGCCTGCTCACATATGCCGATATCAAGGCGGTGAATCCAGAGGCGCTGACGCCGTGGAAAGCGGAAAACGTTTGGCAGCTGTACATTGGCGCGGCCAACTATTTGAACCGGAGTGCGGACCAGCGGGTACACGATGCGAACGGAGAAAAACTGGCGCGGCTTCGCAGCCTGGCTCCCGTGACGAGCGCGAACTTCAAGGACTTTGTGGAGGGATTTCCGCAGAGATACCTGCGGGTGCACTCTGCTGAAGAAGTGATGCGGCACATGGAAATGGCGGAGAAGTTTGGCCACGATCCAGTGCAGGTGGACTTGAAGCGGGGGCGGCACTGGTATGAGCTGACGCTGGTCACAAAGGATCGCGCATCGCTGTTTGCAACTTTGACCGGAGTGCTGGCGGCGTGGGGGATGAACATCGTGAAGGCGCATGCTTTTTCGAACCAGGTGGGAACCGTGGTCGACACGCTTTACTTTACCGACCGCTTTCGCACGCTCGAATTAAACATGTCAGAGTGGGAGCGGTTCAGGAATAGCGTTGCCGCGGTTTTGGCGGGGACGGCGGATTTGGACAAAATGCTGCGCGATCGTCAACGCAGCGAGAAGAGCGCCCGGGTCAAAGTGGTGGTGGAAACCAGGATTGATTTTGACGACGAGTGTTCCTCAACGAGTACGCTGTTGCAGGTGATTGCGCAGGACCGGCCGCGGTTGCTGCACCGCATCAGTTCCTGCCTCGCGCATCAGAAATGCAATATTGAGATTGCCTTGATCGACACCGAGGGCCAAATGGCGATCGACACGTTTTACTTAACCTCGGAGGGAAAAAAGCTCACGGCGGAGATCCAGAAGAAGGTGGAGAAGGCTTTGGTGAGTGAGTTGAAGAGTCTCGAACTTGGCGGGTGATCGGAAGCGTCCCCTACCGATTCTTGGATGAGAAGTCGTCAGACTCGTCGACTTTGCCCCAATCGCTACTCGAGCCGGTACTGTCGTTACGCGTCTGATTGCGTTTGCGATAGCAAACGAAAATCAGGCCGATGCTCATGAAGGTTGGCGGCGCGATCAGGATCAGGATGCCACTCTTCAAGGCCTGAATCATTCGAGAGCCCGACGCAGCGGCCTGGGTATAACACAAAGCGCAGCTCTGGCCGAAGGCTGGCGCCGGAGTCAGCAGGATGATCAGTCCCACCAGCGTAACGCATCCCAGCGAGATTGCTTTCCAGAGCTTCATGGTTACTTTTACTTCGCCCATTTTACGCCGTCGAGCGCGCGGAAGCTATCCGTCCAGCCATATTGCATGGCAAGCAGCACAAAGACTGTGAAGATTCCGACAAACCACAACAGCCCGCGATTTTCCGCCAAATGCATGAAGAACAGAACAGCCAGCGCCGCCTCTATGACGGCGACTGACAGCATGCGAACCAGCATCTCGGACGCGCTAATGTTCTGGTAGGCAATGACGAACTGTAGCCCTGCCAGGGCCAGGATGAAGACGAAGACGATCAAATCCTTCGTCATTCCACTACTCTTATGCGTTGCGGCGGTGGTCATAGAGTTTCGCTCCTGCGTTTGTCCGTCTTAATGGGATAGATTCAAAAGATAGACCAGCGGCACGACAAACATCCAAACCAGATCCACGAAGTGCCAATAGAGACCCGTGATTTCGAGATCGTCGGCGTTGTAGCGGCCGCCCTGGTAGCGCAGCCCCACGGCAATGAGAGCAACCACGCCACCGGTTACGTGCAGCAGGTGCAGGCCCGTGATGCTGAAAAACAGCGAACTGAATAAAGGCGTGCCCCAGGGATTGTGGAACAGCGTCGCGCCTTCTCCGATCAGGCCCATCCATTCCCGCAGGTGGAGGGCGGCGAACATGATTCCGCAAACTGCGGTGATCATCGTCCAGCGAAAAGCTCTGGCTTTGTCGCCTGCCTCGGCACGGCGCACTGCGAAGAGCATAGTCAAGCTGCTGGTGAGAAGAACAAGCGTCATCACCAGTACATTGGAGATACTGTGAAAAGGTCTTGGCCAATCGGGAGTGGAGTTGCGTATGAATCCGTAGGCGACCAGACAACCGGCAAAGGTCGCGGTGTCTGCGATAATAAACAGCCACATCGCCATTTTCTTGGCGGCAACCGAGAATGTAGGCGCGGTCATCATCTCCGTCGCATCGGTTCGCGACACCTGACCGTGAATTGAAAGATCGGCTTGACTCACTTTGCCTCCTACCTTTGACTGGTTCGAGCGTCGTTGCTCAGAGCTTCATCCAAAGCAGTAAAAGCAGATACACCCACAACACACCCATGAAATGCCAGTAACGCGAGGTGGCGTCCAGAGTGCTTCTTCGCAGGACGGATTTATTCAGTTTCGCGATCACCCGGACCAGACCTCCGAGCCCCCCGAACACGTGAAGAGCATGAGCTACAGTCAGCACATAGAAGAAGGAGTAGCTGATGTTTGTGGCGAGTCCGAATCCTTGGGACTTGAGTTGTATCCAGGCAAAGGTTTGTCCGGCAACAAAGAGCAGTCCCAGAAACAAGGTGAGATACAGCCAGCGTGCGGGATTCTCCTGTTGGCCGGCTTTGCCTGCCAGGCCGCCACCCATAAAGGCCGCAATCCTGCGGCGTGCTATTTCGAGCGTGAAGCTGCTGGCGACGATCACGAGCGTGTTGAGGTAAAGCACTGGAGGTAAAGTGATGTGCACCAAAGGCGCAGTGCCCTGACGGACGATCAGCGCGCTAGTGAAGGCGGCGAAACTCATAGTGATGGCCGCCAAGCCTACCCAGATTCCGGTGCTCGCGGGGGGAGGGGAAGAATCCTTGAGGCCGCGCAAATCTCCGTCGGCGGGAACAAGATTGCGCCAGCCTCCGTTACCCGAGACGTTGCTCGGCATGCGGTCGATCTCGATTTTTGGCGGTTCGTGGACCGTGGTTGCCATACTGCTACTCTCCTGCGAGAACCGACTACACGGCTCGAAGATTATTTCTCTTCGTCTGGGCTATGAACGCTCTCGGGCGAGGTCTGCATGATGTAGTCCGCGCTTGCACCCTCGACGCTGTACTGATAAGGATCGTGAAAAACCACTGGCATCTTGTCGCCAAAGTTGTTGTGGGGCGGCGGTGTAGCTGTACTCCATTCGAGCGATGTGCCTTCCCATGGATTGTCGTTCGGCGCATGTGCACCCCAGAACCGGCTGTGGATCAGGTTGTAAAGGAAAACCAGCTGGGCAGCTCCGGTGAACAGCGCCGCTACGGTGATGAACTTATGAACGGGGATCAGCGGGATGAGGTAATCGTCGGTGAAAGCCTGGTAGCGGCGCACGTTGCCGGCGATTCCCAGGTAGTGGAACGGCATGAAGATGCAGTAGGCGCCGACGAAGCTCATCCAGAAGTGAACCTTGCCCAGAGTCTCATTCATCATGCGGCCGGTCATTTTCGGGAACCAGAAGTAAGTTCCGGCGAAAATGCCGAACATGGCCGCGACTCCCATAACCAGGTGGAAGTGGCCGACCACGAAATAGGTGGCGTGCAGCATGATGTCGATGGAAGGCTGAGCGAGGAAGAACCCGCTTATGCCGCCGCTGATGAACATCGAAATGAACCCGAGCGCGAATAGCGAGGCCGCGTTGATCCGCAACTTGGAGCCATAGAGGCTGCCCAGCCAGATCAGAACGACGATGGTGGAGGGGATGGTGATTACGAGCGTTGGGAACGAGAAGGCCAGCGAGGAAATGGGATTCATCCCGCTCACGAACATGTGGTGACCGTAAACCATGTAGCTCAGGACGGCCAACGATCCCAGGGAGTAAATGATGACTCTGTGGCTGAGCATGGGCCGGCGCATGTTCGTGATAAGAACGTGGGAAACAATACCCATGCCGGGGACGATGGCGATGTAGACCTCGGGATGGCCGAAGAACCAGAACAAGTGCTGCCAAAGCAGAGTCGAGCCGCCGGAGTGCGGCAACATCTGGTCATTAATTACCAGATTCGAGGCGACGAAGAAGCTGGTTCCGGCCACGTGATCAAGAATGAGCAGGACGCAGGCGGGCATGAGCACGGCAAATGCCGTCAAGCCCATGATCGAAGTAATGAACCACGCCCAGGCGGTGAGAGGGAGCCGCATCAGGGACATTCCCTTGCAGCGCATGTCGAGCGTGGTGGTGATGAAGTTCAGCGAACCGAGCAACTGGCCGATACAGAAAAGGCCAATCGCAGTCGCCCAGAGAATTACGCCCCAACCCTCGCCGGGACCGCCAGCAGTACCAATCGCGCTCAGTGGGGCGTATTGCGTCCAGCCACCGAGGGTGGGACCATCGCTGACAAAGAAGGAGGCGACGATCGGCAAGAAAGCTGTGAAGGTGACCCAGAACGACATCATGTTGAAATGCGGGAACGGCATATCTTCGGCACCCGTCTGGATGGGCAGGAAGAAATTGCCGAAAGCGGCGAACGGGGCGGTGGTGAGCACGAAGAAGACCATGATGGTGCCATGCATGGTCATCAGTTGCAGGTAGTACTCCGGCGTCATCACGTCACCCGGGGCGCCATTCTTCGAGAGCAGGTGCAGCCCCGGGATCGCGAAACTGCCCCAACCCAGATGGATGCGCATGAGCCAGGAGAGGAACATTCCGAAGAAGGCGGCAACCAAGGCCAGCGCGTAATACTGCTTGCCGATGACCTTGTGGTCAGTACTGAAGACGTGCTTTCGGATGAAGCTGGTCGGTGCTCCATGACCCACTGCATGGGCGGACATGTCGTGCATTGTGCTTACCTCAAGCCAGATGTTTGAGCCACATCGTGCGCAATTCAGTGCTACTGCAGAGCTGCCTGCTGCTTAATCCAAGCGTCGTAATCTTCCTGAGACTTCACTTCGAGATAGGCCTTCATGTTGTAGTGCCCGAGGCCGCAAAGCTGGGTGCAGACGATTTCGTACTTCCCGATTTTTGTTGCCGTGAAATGCATCGAGACATCCAAGCCTGGGACGAAGTCCTGCTGGACGCGCAGTTCGGGGACGTAGAAGGAATGGCCCACATCTTTCGAATGCATGAGCAAGTGGATCTCGCGGTTCACGGGGATGGCCATCTCAGCGGTGACGATGTCGTCTTTGGAAGCCTGATCGTGCGTAGTATCGAGCCCGAAGAAATTCGCGTTAGCCTCGCTGATCTGGTCGGGGTGAATTGGGCCGAAGACTCCATCCGGGCCGGGATAGCGGAAATAAAATGCGAACTGTCCCGCCTGCACCTGGACAGGCAGCGCATCGGCAGCGGGAGGTGTGAAATAGACGCTAGCCCACGCCTTTACACCGAACACACCCAAGGCCAAACATTCGGTGCCTACCAACAGGAAAGCGGCGATAACCAATCCGGCAGCGCCGCCCGGAAAGCGCTTAATTTTGTCGCTGGGCTTATGGGTGGAAAACTTCCAGATAAAGAAGGCGAGCAAGAACTGAGAGGCCAGGAACGAGACACCGGCTTCCACCATCGTATCGGCATACTGCTCGTCGATCAGATGACCATGGGTGGAGATGTCGGGCGGCATCGGCCACATGTGCATCACGATGGGAATCGCCGAAGCAATTGCGATCACAACGATCGTCACCGCGAATAGTTTCGCCATATCGTCCGCCTTTGGCCTGGAAAATACGCGGCCTTCATAATGGAATCGCCGCAAGGGCTTAATTGCGGCGATTCGGTTCTTCAGTTGATGATCCCTGCAGGTCTCTCTATTCCCTACTTCTGTTCGAGTTATTTCGCCTTGAAAGTGAAGTCGGCAGTTGCCGAGCCCCCGGAGGCGACTGTGACCTTCTGGGACTTGGTGCCGGCGGCTTCCTGCCACGCCGTTACCGTGTAGCTTCCCGGCGGCACGTTGTTGATGGTGTAGGCGCCGTTCGCATCAGTGGTTGCATATGGCCCTTTGACCACAGCGAACCAGCCATTCATCCAGGGGTGGATGTTGCACTTCACCGGAATAAATTCCGGAGCTTTCCAGCTCTTTGTGACCGGCGGCGCACCCGGCGGCTGCGACTGATTCCAGGGAATGTTGCCAGTCATCGGATTGGGATTCGGGTGAATGTTATGAGCGGTTTGGTCGCTGGTTTCCACGTTGAAGTTCTCGCCCACATCCATGGCCAACACGTGGGGCGTATACATGCAGTTCTTTTGATCGAAGACCTCGACCTTGTTTGACACCTCGGCGGGGCCGCTCCAGCCCTCGATGTAGAGAACCACGTTCTCCAGTCCTCCATTAGCGCCAACCACATAGGTTTCATAGTGCGCGGGATCGTTTGCATGTTGCTTGACGCAGTAGGGATCCTTCGACATGTCGATGCCCCTCATGTGCGGAGCCGGGCCGTCAAGTTTAACCGTGCCGGTAATCTTGCCTTCTCCGGCGGCGTTAACTTTCTGACCCAGAATCAATGTTGCACAGGCAACAAGAACTATCAGCGATAGTACTACCGTAGGATTGTATCGGTTCCTCATAAAAGCTTCTCCTTTAAGACGGACAGCAGCTCGCTTATGCGAGGCTCTTCTTCGCCTATTGTTGCGCCACCGGGGCATTGGGATCAACGGGCTTCAAGCCGAGTTGTTTCGCCAGCTCTTTCTCTTTGCTCTTCTGAGCCATAAACGTTCGCAGATAGAAAACCAAATCCCAAGCCTCCTCGGGCTTGATATTATCGGCAAATGAAGGCATGGGAGTGCCATCCAAGCCGGTCATGAAGATCCTGTAAATATCCTGATCGGTGTCGCCGCACTTCGGGCGGGAGCCGTCGGTAAAGTTGAAGGCCGCGATCGGGCGTCCGAGATCATCGGTGAGCGTCGAGGCGGACGGACCGTTAGCCATACCTTGCACGCCGTGGCACTTCCAGCACTGGACCCGGGCAAATACCTCGCGACCGGCCTTGATGCGTTCGGCGGTAATTTCGGGCTCAGGCGGGATTGTGATCGGCGTACCCGGCTTTTCATTCTTCCAGCGCGGAGAGAAATGCTTAACCCAGGCCACTAGGTCGGCGCGCTCCTGCTTGCTCAACGTGTTCCATTGCGGCATGTTGGAGCGGTCGAAGCCGCGAGTGATGGAGTCGTACAGATCCTGGTCGGTGGGCAAGGTCCCGGTCGGAGTGGAGCGACACTTGAAAATGCCCAACTGAAAGTCGCGTGGCTTTTGGTACATGGGGGTTTCGAACCAGACAGCGTTTTCGCCGTTTCCGTCCCCAAGATCGCCGTGGCAGCCCACGCAATAGCGCCGGTAGTCAGGTGCGGCATCCTTCGCATGACCGGTCATATTTCCGATGTGGCTTTCCGCACCAATGCGCGTTTTTATGTCGTAGGTCGAGAGCTGCGCCGAAGAGGGCAGCGAAAGCGCCAAAACTGCAGCTCCACCCAGCAAAAGCGACCATTTCCGCATTGTTGTCCGCATGTCGTTCCCTTTCTAGAAGTCGAAGTCGAGTCCCATCAGAATTTCGCTGGTGTTGAGGTTGGTAAGTGCCCCGGTGGTGAGGTCTGCCGGTCCGGTGCCGTCCTGGTGCAGCCAGTTGTATTCATTGTGCCAGGCCAAGCCGGCGCGGCTGGTCATGAACGGGTTGTAGCGGAAGCCGATGGTGTAGGTTGAGATGTTGCCCAGGTTGGAAGGCATGGGGCCTGTGAATCCGTTGGCTCCTGTGACTCCAACGCCATATCCCGACCCGTTGGCCTGCTGCGACATTTTCTCAAACTCATAGCGGCCGATGAAGATCAGCTGCGGACTGTAGATGTAGTGACCCTCAAAGGTGGCGCCGTTCCAACTCGGCGCTTGCGAGCCCGCGGGAAGAGTTGTTCCCGGGACATTGTTGGGAGGACACGGAACCGCCGTGCAGGTTGTGCCGCCATTGCCGTCCGTGGCTTCCGCATTGCCATAACCCTGCCCGAACCAAGCGTTATCCGACCCATGTTGAGTCACGATCGTGAGACCGATGTGCGGGCCGGCGTAGAACTGTCCGACGAAACCTTCGCGGGTGAAGCTTTTGTTGCCGATTCCGGAGCCAAGAATGGGAACTCCACCACCCGAAGTCAGATAGTAAGTTGACGCCTCGCCCGCCATGGCGTAGAACCCGACCCGTTGCACCCCCAGCCTGCCGGCATCAAACGCCTGGCTTGCGGCAAAAAATCCAGTATAGGCGTTGGCAGTGGTACTCAGATTCACGTTGCCATCGCTCGAGCTGACAAGGGAGGCCGAAACTCGCGTCCGATCGTCCACCGAGTGCCCCAAATATTCGATACCGAGCTGGTTATCGCCGATCTGCCCGAAGATGTTCCCGTCACCTTGGGGGATGAAGTGATAAGTCTGATAAATACCGCCGTTCCCCGTAAGGGTGAGAATGCGCTTTTCGGAAAGCAGGTTGTCGAGTTCGAATCGACCAAGCTTGAAATTGAGCCAGGAGCTGTGAAAGATGTTGTCAAAGCGTACAAAGACCTGCTCAAAGTGGAAGGCGCCGGTCGAATCGGAGGAGGGAAGCAGGTAGAACGAGATGTTCTTCTCCAGAGTGCCGCCGGTATGGAAGTCGAGGCCGCTCAAGTCAAAGCCGGAGCTGGAGATCCGCTGAATCGCCGAACCCCCTGTGGGTGCGCCGTTGGCGTAGGTATCGACCTCGACCTTGCCCGTGCTTACCCGGTGCCAGATCGGCGTGATGCGGAAGACCACCGGCCAGTAGCCGGGGTTCTGCCAGATCGGGGCATCCCGATCGTTCATCAACTGATATCCGTTGTCTTTGAACTTTTGTCCAAAGTAATTCAACATGGGCCAGGACTCGTGGCAAGCCGAGCAGCGCAGCCCATACTTGCGGGCGAAGGCCGGCAGGGCATTCGCGGGCTGGCTGCAGGTGAGGACTACGGACGCAAGAACCAGAGCGACAGCCGCGAACGAGGTCGCAAGCTGCAAGATGTTGCGGAGATGAAAACGACTCGAAACGTGCATGGCCGGACTCCTCGGCAAGATCAAATCAAAATCTGGTTTTCTTGAAACTAAGCTATTCCCCAAGCGCAAGCCGCAGGTGAAACCCAGCAATGAAGGCCTTGAATGAAAGGTGGCTCCCATTCAGGCCGGTTGTAGAACAGTGGACGAAAGGTTCTACCACCCTACCGGAGCTGAATCCTACTACTATCGAGAGAAAAAGTTCAAGAAGTTTTTATTATTTTTTTTACAACGTCAGTTAAACCTTCGGTCACATCGGAATCGAACATCCCGGGTGGGTTGACAGCTTTACACCAAGAGTACGAGACTCTGGAAATCTGGAAACGGAGGCCGCAGTGGGTTGGTCGAGAAGTGATCACAGCGGGTGGTTGGTTTCCCGCGCTGAGACTAGAGGCAGATCGAGCAACGAGACTCGCGGCCCTGGTTGCCGCTGTGCCGCTGCGGCCGAGGCGCGCGCGGCCGCGAGATTGGTTGTCGTGCTGTTGTTTTTCGCAGCTGCGCTTCCGATGGCCGGCCGCAAGAAAGATAAGCTGCCCTATGGCGAGGGACTGGCGGTCAACGTTCCCGCCTCCGAGAGCGAAGTAGAGCAGGTGGTTGCAGAAGTGGCGGATAACGGAGTGATCCGGGGAACCAAAGAATACAACAAAGATGAGTTTGTGAGCGGCGCGAAAGCGGCAACTTCGTCCCGCGTATTTCCTGCCTGGACTGAGAAAGGAAAGGTTTTCTACAAAGTTCGTGAGCAGGCGCTCGACCCGCGGAACTTCAAGGATAGCAGCGACTCAGGAACCCTGGTTGTGCGCTACGTGGTGCAAGCTCAAGGTGAGAAGAACACGGTCTTGCGCATCAATGCGCTTTTTAAGGAAGACTTCCGCCATATCGTTCATCAATCAAACGGTTCGGTCGAAAGCGCTGAGTACCGTGATATTCGCGAGCACATTGACGCCATCGAACTCATGAAGAGACAGAACGTGGAGGCCCTGAACGAACGGCGGGAGAAGTTGGAGAAGAAGCAAACCTCTTCCTCGTCGCAAGCGGATGCGGGGGCGTGGCCGGTCCCGCAGTCTGAGCAACCGGCGGTGGCAGCGCCAGTTGAGAATCACCAAGATGCTGTTCTGAGCGGAACTACGCAGGTGGCAAGCCAGAGCGTGCCGGAGCAGCGCCAACCGGTGCAAAACCAGCCAATACAAAACCAGCCAACACAAAACCAGCCCGGGCAGGGTCAGCTCGGTCAGAATCAGCCCAGTCAGAGTTCGTCGGGTGAAGGCAGGCCCGTGGCGACGGCGTCCGGGCAGAGCTTAGAAGAGCACGTCAAAGATCTTCGCCGGCAGCTTGAGAGGCTGGTGAAAGATCCGGGAGCAGCGCTGAAGTCTGCACCCTTCCACACCGCGAGCACGCTGCAGTCGTTGCCCACGGGCACAGAAGTCCTGATTGTGATTTCGACGCCCTACTGGTACGGCGTGGAAACGCACGACGGTCAACACGGATGGATTATGCGCGATGACTTGGTGCAGAAATGAAAGCGCAGAGATGAAACGCCGCCGAGCAGAATTCGCAATCACGTTCTTGTTGACGCTGATGCTTTTCTGCGTGCCGCGAGGCTACGCGCAAGCAAACGGACTAGAGCGGGCCTTCCCACAGTCCAAGGCCCAAGTGGAGAAGGCCTTGCAAGAAATCCAGGTCGCGACTGGGGGACGCCTTCCGGTCCTTGATGGGTTCGCGACTTCGGCCGATCATCCCCTCGACCGGTATCGACGTGGCTACTATCAGTCAAAAATTCAGGTTACGACGGCGCCTTCCGGGGGATCGATTGTCAGCGTGAGCGTGTTGGTGACGGCTTGGTATACGGACCCAGTCGCGGCACATTCGGGATATCAGGTGCTGACTTCAAATGGCCGGCTGGAAGCCGACCTGCTGGATCAGCTGGCGGATCAGCTCGCTACCAGGGGACAGCAAGTTGGAGCAAGCGCTCCGGTGAGCGCCGAGCCCAAGCCGGTCCCGTCGCAGAAGTCTTCTGCCGCACCGAGTTTATCGGAACAAACTCCGCCGTCGGTAAAAGCTCCGCTGGCCCAGACTTCCGCGGGGCAATCTCCGGCACGGCAACCTGCGGCTGCGCCCGCGACGAAGACGGCAACTGCAGCGGAACCTGCCCTCTCCGCACCGGAGCCCAGACTTCCCGATACCAATGGCGGTTTGTCGGCCTCTCTGGCTCAGACTTTGGCAGACCAAGAAAAAGCCGGCTTCGCGGGTAAGAAACCTGACGAAGATTCCAGCCTGCGAGCCGAAGCGGAGAGTCTGGACGAGATTCTCAAGAATCAGGCCCATCCCAAGAATCTGGTCGCGGTAAAGAAGTCGGGAACGCCGGTGGTGGAGACCGCCAGTCTGACGGCCAAGACTCTGTTCCTGGCGAGCGCCCACGATGAGTTCGAGATGCTCGACTTCAATCAGGATTGGGTCCATGTGAGGATCTCCGGACTATCGCGAGGATGGATCTGGCGTAACAGCGTGGAAATGCCCGACAGCATTCCGGATGGTGACGCACCCGCAAGTGCTGCGGCGGGATCCGTGGCCGCGGATTTGTTTCATGTGTCGCGGGAAGAAACCGCGCCTTTTCCGGGAGATTGGGCGCCTCTCCGCGGCAAGAGCGTAAGAATCGTTTCGGTGGAGAAAATTGACGAGAAGCAGAGCGCAGGCCCTCAGCTGAGACTGGAGTTCGCGAAGTCCGTGCTCGACAAGGATTATGCGGAACTGGCGCAAAAGCCGCAGGAGCTTGCCGGGGTTGTCGTGATCTTCGACGCGGTTGACGGGGGAATGCTCGCCGCCACGTACGAAACGCTTCAGCAATGGAAGGCTGGCAAATTATCAGACGCGGCTCTGTGGCATCAATGCTTCTTTGATCCACCGGAAACCTTCAGTGCGACTGGGGCCTCGGCGAGCCAGTAATGATCGCGACCAGGTCCTAGGGCCTGGATCAACGGCGGGCAGCGCGTGTCGGTTCCGGAGTTTCGACTTGACTTTCGAATGTCATCGGAGTACCCATACTGTTCTTGAGTTTTTGGGCGGGTGCTGTGCGCACTGCCCTCTTTAAGCTTTATTAGACTCGAACGGTTTTCCCAGAGTGACGCAAACGGCACGACAAGCACACCACTGAATCTTCCATGAGCGCGATGACCCAACCACTGGTTTTATTTCGCAAGCGAGCGACTTCCCTCCTGCGCGATTATGCTGAATTGATGAAGCTGCGCGTGACCACTCTGATCGTCATGACGGCGTGGTGCGGCTACTATTTCGGCTCGCAGAAAGCTGGAGTTTCTTCGCTTTCCTGGGGGCTTTTGCACGCTCTTTTGGGGATCGGACTGGTCTCAAGCGGAACCGCAGCGCTCAACGAAGTGATGGAGCACAAAGTGGACGGGCAGATGCGCCGGACCGCGCAACGTCCGCTGCCGGCGGGCCGCATGAGTCTCGCTCAGGCGGCGACTGCCGGGCTACTGGCTACTTTGGGCGGGTCAATCTATCTGGCGGTTTTCACCAATCCGCTGACCGGGCTGCTGACATTCCTGACGTCGGTAGTGTATCTGGCGGTTTATACGCCGTTGAAGCGGGTCTCGCCGATCTGCACGTTCGTGGGCGCTTTTCCCGGAGCCATGCCGGGAGTGTTGGGTTGGACGGCGGCGCGCGGTCACTTGGAGTGGGGCACATTGATATTGTTTGCCATCCTTTTTGTGTGGCAGTTTCCGCATTTTTTCTCGATCGCGTGGCTCTATCGCGAGGATTATGCTGCAGGCGGAATTCGCATGCTGCCAGTGGTGGAAGAGGATGGACGCTCGACGGCTCGGCGCATCGTGGCCTACTCGCTGATTTTGATTCCACTCAGCGTTTTGCCCAGTGTTTTCGGGATGGCAGGAAAGATCTATCTGGTGGGTGCGGTAATTCTTGGTGTCGCGCTTTTCTACTTTGGGGCGCGTCTCGCGTTTCTAAAATTACCCATTAACGCCGCACGATCGAAAATGCTGGCTCGTCATGTGTTGCAAGCTACAGTTATCTACCTTCCGCTTTTGTTTGTGCTGATGATGGGCAACTCATCGCGCCCTTAGGCCTTCGAAGACGAGCGCACAAGTTTTCCGAATGAGCTTGCTCACTGGATGGTGCTGCCGACCTGCGAGAACACATTGCTTGCGTTGGCACCGATCAGTCGGACGGTGCTTGCCACAATGACGAGCACGACGGCCAGCATGACGGCATACTCAGCAACGTCCTGTCCATCTTCGTTGGACCAGAGTCTGAATAGAAGATAGCCCATAGATTTCCGGTTCACACCGCTCCCGGCGCGGCCGACGTGCTGGTTAGCGGCTGTATGCTAGAATTAAAAAAATTCATCCCCCAGCCTTCCTTTTCCTGCGAAAAAGCTCGCAGGCCGACCTGGTACTCGCTTCTTCCATCCAGCAACCTTGTCCACACGACGGTGAATTCCATCTTGCGCTGGCGATAAAAAATGGTTAGCGTGTCGAGCGCTTTAAGCTGGTGGCGAACCGACCCTAGCCGCGCCCCACTCGCCGTGAGGTCGAGGGTGTGGGCCAGGATTTCGAACGCCTTGCCGGAAGAGTCCGTGCCCCGGACTCGCACGGGAAGTACAGCTTGAATGCGATCTTGCCGGCGGCGGTTAGTCTTGACAGCGGGTGCTTGCATAATTGGGGCCTGAAGACAGTGTGCAGCAATCCGGACAGGATGGGAATAGCTCCGACGAGTGAGGCACGAAGGTAACCAGCGGCACTTCGAACAGGTTTTGCCGATAATTCCAGAGCGGGAAGGAGTCTGAGAATGCGGCGAAATACAAGTTTGGGGGCCACCGATCCGGGATAGACTGAGAGCGCTGAACTAGCAGCACCTTTTCAGCATCCTGGGGTTGACATGCAGTGCGTCCGAGTTGGAACTCGAGTTGTAATTAGTCTTGTACTAGGCTGGAGCGTCTCGGCTGGCTGCCAGACGGCCATACCAACAGCGGATTCAGTGCGACCTACATATTCCGCAGAGAATGCCTCGATGCCGGCCGAGCAAATCGCTCGCAGACTTCAAGAGAGGAATGCCGAGCGAACTGCCGCGCTGGAGCAGTTCAACGGAACCCGGGTCTACCACTTGCAGTATCGCGGGTTCCCCAGTGATCGTGATGCCGAGATGGTGGTCAACGTGACTTACGACGCTCCCGACGCCAAGAAGTTTAGCGTGGTGTCCGAAAGTGGTTCTAAGTTCGTCATCGATCACGTATTCAAGAAGCTGCTTGAGGGCGAGCAGGAAGCCGCGAATTCGGAGAATCGCAGGAATTCCGCGCTGACCAGTGAGAATTACGAGTTTACCTCGGCTGGATACGAAACCACGCCCGAGGGCGCGGAGTACGTCCTGAATCTGCTGCCCAAAACGAAGAACAAGTTTCTCTATCGCGGAAAAATCTGGGTTGACGCGAAGGACTTTGCCGTCGTGCGAATCGAGGGAGAACCGGCGAAGAATCCGTCATGGTGGATCAAAAAGACGGAAGTGAAGCACAGATATGTCAAGGTGAATGACTTCTGGGTTCCGGCTGAGAACCATACGGAAAGCCTGATCCGGCTGGGAGGCCGCGCCATCCTTTCAATTGAGTACAAAGACTACAAAATCACCAAAGCTTCGCCCCTGCGCGGCAGTGAGACCGCGCACCAAGAATCGAAGTGAGCGAAGAATCGAAGTGACCTGAGCTGCCCGGCTTGCGTCTGAACACCACGGAAAATGTATAGTGTGAATTGCTGCCGTCACGAGGAAGGGCAGCAATCCGGACCCTGCGGAAAATACAAACTTTGATTGGGCTGATTCTTTATTTCGTTTTAGGTGTAGCGCTGATCGGCACGGTATCTTCGGCCGTATTCCTTGGTCTTGCCGTGCTGGGGGTGATCCGGTTTCGTGGGGACGCACGCAAGCGGGTCAGGTCCGTTCCTGACGACGCGCACCTGCCTCCAGTCTCCGTGCTCAAGCCGGTGCACGGCTTGGAAGCGCGGCTGAAGGAAAACATTGAGAGCTTCTTCCGGCAAGACTATCCCGATTACGAAATCCTATTTGCCGCGGACGAAGCCAACGATGCGGCTCTGGATATAGTGCGCGAAGTTTGTGCCCGCTATCCTCACATCCGAAGCCGGGTGCTGGTGACGGGCACACCGTGGCCCAACCCAGTGGTTTATGCTTTTCATTGCATGTCCGAAGCCGCGTCACACGACATTCTGGTTACAACCGACAGCGATGTGGAAGTCGACCCACACTATTTGCGGGAAATTGTGCCACCGCTGCTGGATCCAGAAGTGGGTATGGTGACGTGTGTGTATCGCGGCAAGAATGCGGCAGGATTTTTCTCCGGCCTCACGGCCATCGGCATGTCGGTGGAAATGACCGCGGGAGTGCTAGTGGCGAATCTGCTCGAAGGCATGAAGTTTGGATTGGGGCCGACGACTGTGGTTCGCAAAGATTCTCTGGAGAGCATAGGTGGCTACGCTGCGCTGCGGGATTACATTGCCTACGATTTCGCGATCGGCAACTTGATGGCGAAGAAAGGTTACCGGGTCGTGCTCTCGGGCCACGTAATCGATCACGTTGTGAATCAACCATCATTCCGGCGCATGTGGCAGAACCAGCTGCGCTGGGCGCAGACGACGCGCTATTCGCGCCCCAAAGGACACTTTGGAAGCGGACTGATCTTCGCCATGCCGTACGGCCTGCTCGCATTTCTTGCGGCCGGATTCTTGGGACATTGGGGCGTAGGAGTGCTGCTGCTGGCTGTGGCCGTGCTGAACCGCCTGACTGAGGCGTGGCTCGTGGGCTGGATGGTGGTTCGGGATCCGCAGATACAGCGCGCGCCCTGGTTGTATCCCCTGCGCGATTTGCTTGGCTTTGTGGTGTGGTTTGCCAGTTATCTGAGGCTGCGTTATGTTTGGCGCGATAGCCGGTTTGAGTTGAAGGGAACCCGAATCGCGCTGCGACAGACTTCTTCGGATAGCAGATAGACCTCCCTTACGTCACCGTCTGAGAACTATCCAGGTTTCGATTTTCCAATGGAGGTTATTTTGCGTGTCTTGGTTACCGGTGCGGCGGGCTTTATCGGCAGTCATATGGTCGACCGCCTTCTCTCCGCGGGTCACCGCGTCGTCGGGTTCGATAATATGTCGACTGGACAGATCCGGTTCCTGGAAAATGCGCTGGCGCATCCGGAATTCGCTCTCCATCAGGCGGACTTGCTCGACGGAAAAAGCCTGACTCAGGCGATGGAGGGCGCAGAGCTAGTGGTTCATTTCGCAGCCAATGCCGACGTGCGCTTCGGCACCGAACATCCGCGCAAGGATCTGGAGCAGAACACGATCGCGACCTGGAACGTGCTGGAGGCGATGCGCGAGCGAAACTGCAAACGCATCATCTTTTCTTCGACGGGATCGGTTTACGGAGAGCCGGATATTTTCCCCACGCCCGAGACGTGTCCCTTCCCCATCCAGACTTCACTTTACGGAGCTTCCAAGCTGGCCGCAGAAGGCCTGATTCAGGCTTACTGCGAAGGCTTTGGAATGCAGGGCTACGTTTTTCGCTTCGTGTCGATTCTGGGCGAGCGATATTCGCACGGGCACGTGTTCGATTTTTACCGGCAACTTGCCGCACACCCGGAACATCTTCATGTGCTAGGCAACGGGCATCAGCGGAAATCGTATTTATACGTGCAGGATTGCATCGACGCGATTCTTACCGTAATCGAGCGGGCGAAAGACAAAGTCAACATCTTCAATCTCGGGACCGACGAGTATTGCGAGGTCAACGACTCGATCGGCTGGATTTGCGAGCATCTAGGCCTGCATCCGAACCTTACGTATTCCGGCGGCGAACGCGGCTGGGTCGGGGACAGTCCTTTTATCCTGCTCGACTGCTCGCGCATCCGCGCGCTAGGCTGGCGTCCGCGATTGACCATTAAGCAAGCGGTGTTGGCCACAATTAAATACGTCAGCTCGCACTGATCCATCGCGGACTGACCCGCTCACTTGGAAACGCGGAGCATGACGACACCGTGCCCGGGGACTTCCGTGTCATAAGAATCATTGATCGGGCCAAGATCCTTGTGGTCGAGCAGGTCACGTAGCTTCGCCGAAGGCGGCGCACCAATCAGCCTTGAGTCCAGCTGCATTTTGAAGACGGCTTCGGTACGGTTGAAGAGCCCGACGGCCTGGCTCCCGTCGGCGAGCGACTTCACCCAGATTTCCAGCGGTCCTTCCTCCCACACGCGATGGCCTTGCACCCCTTTGCGATCCTGATCGACGGCAATTACTTCAGAGTTGGTCAGGAGTTCCCGAGTCTCGGCGTTCATGGTTCGCAAGTCGTTTCCCGCGAGCAAGGGCGCTGCGAGGATCGCCCAGAGCGCCATGTGGGTGCGATATTCGTCGCGGCTCATGCCGCCGTTGCCAAGTTCCAGCATGTCCGGATCATTCCAGTGTCCGGGGCCGGCAAATTTCTCCAGACCATTTTGTGAGAATCCAATCTCCGACATGCGACTGTAGTGATCGCTAATGTCTCCCGTAGTGCGCCAGAGGTTTCCCGTAGCCGGGCCCCAGCGCCACGGCGCCTTTACTCCCCAATTGCAAATGCTGAATACGATTGGCCGGCCCGACTGCGCCAGCGCGTCACGAATTTTCGCATACTGTATTTGTGGTTCCAGTCCCTCGGCGTTACACCAGTCAACCTTCACGTAGTCGATACCCCATGACGCGTACGTCTTGGCATCTTGAACTTCATGCTCGAAACTTCCCGGGCGTTTCTCGCAGGTCAGGCGGCCGGCGTCGGTATAGATGCCGAGCTTCAACCCTTTTCCATGGACGTAATCAGCGAGGTTCTTGATGCCGTTGGGAAAACGCCGCGGATCCGCTACAATCGTTCCATCGGCCTGACGGCTTACCTGCCAGCAGTCGTCAATGTTGACGTATTGGTAGCCGGCGGCCTGCATCCCGCTGCTGACCATAGCGTCGGCGATCTCTCGAATAAGACTTTCACTCACGTTACAGCCAAACTTGTTCCAACTATTCCAGCCCATCGGCGGAGTCGGAGCGAGCGATGCTTGCGACGAGCCGCCAGTCATCTGAGCGGCGGATAGGCCGCCCGTGAAAAACATCAGAAACAGCGCCACCTTCAAGGGTGGATGACTGTGGCAGCTTGTCACGGTGCACCTCCGCCTCCGGTATCTTCACGCGCATTGTACAGCCCGCGCGCCGTTGCCGGCTAAGCGCAGGTCAGTTCATTTTGGTAGAGTGAGTTCGCTATGCGTCGCGGTAATCCAGAAATCGACAATCAGGCTCAAGGGTTGATGGAAAGATTTGCCCAGCTTTTTTACGCGGCGCCGCACATCTTTCAGGCGCCGGGCAGAGTGAATCTCATCGGCGAACACACCGACTACAACGATGGCTTTGTTATGCCGGCCGCGATCGGTTTTTGCACGTGGGTAGCGATTGCTCCGCGCCATGACCACAAGCTGATAGTCCGGTCCGAGAATTTTGCCGAACAGTTTGAGTTCAACCTGGACGCACTACCCGACAAAGGCTCCGGGCATTGGAGCGACTATGTAATTGGAGTGGCGAAAACCCTGTCCTACTCAGGCAGTACGCTGATCGGCGCCAACGTGCTGATCGAGGGCGATGTGCCGCAGGGCGCGGGCTTAAGCTCATCAGCTTCGCTGGAGGTCGCCGTCGGCTGTGCGCTGTTGGATTTGGCAGGCGATGCGATCGACCTCACGAAACTGGCCTTGCTGTGCCAAAAAGCTGAGAACGAGTTTGTGGGTGCCCGCTGCGGAATCATGGACCAGTTTATTTCCAGCCATGGGCAAGATGGCCATGCCCTGCTGCTCGACTGCCGCTCACTTGAACACCGGCTGCTTCCACTCGGCGACGAGGCGTGTCTCGTGATTTGCAACACCATGGTTCGCCACAGCATTTCAGGTGGGGAATACAACCGCCGGCGCGCTGAGTGTGAAGCCGGTGTGCGATGTCTTGCAGCGCATCGGCCAGGCGTTCGCGCCTTGAGGGACGTTACGTTGAGCGATTTAGCGACCTACGGAGGAGACTTGCCAGAAAGGATCATCCGCCGTTGCCGCCACGTGATCAGCGAGAACTCTCGTGTGCTCCAGGCCGCATCTGCTCTGGAGCGCGGGGATCTTGAGACCTTTGGAATCCTGATGCGTGAGTCGCATATAAGCCTTCGCGAAGATTTTGAAGTGAGCTGTGTCGAGCTCGATTTAATGGTGGAACTCGCGGACAAATCCCCAGGTGTTTACGGGGCTCGAATGACAGGTGGAGGGTTCGGAGGCTGCACCATCAACCTGGTTCGCCAGGACCGTGTCGCGGAGTTCAAAGCGCGCGTAGGCGACGGGTACCGGCGTTCGACCGACCGTGCGGCTGAGATCTATGTCTGCTCAGCCGCGAACGGAGTGAAGCGGATAGCGTAATGAACCAGAGCTTACGTATCAGGATGCGGGATGAAAGATGAAAAAGGTCCGCTGATGAGTTCATCCGATCCGACGGCGCATTCACATCGCCGCTTCAATCCGCTGAAGCGGGCGTGGGTGCTGGTTTCACCGCAGCGGACGCAGCGTCCATGGCAGGGACAAGTTGAAGGCGTTCCGCCCGAGGCACAGGTGAGGTTCGATCCCAATTGCTACCTTTGTCCTGGCAATGTGCGGGCTGAGGGAGCGAGAAATCCCGCCTTCACCGGGACGTTTGTTTTTGACAACGATTTTGCAGCTCTCAAACCCGAAACTCCCGCCGCAGAAGTCCAGGAAAGCGGACTTCTCGTTGCCAGCAGTGAAGCGGGCCGCTGTCGCGTGGTTTGTTATTCGCCACGGCACGATCTCACGATGGCGCGAATGAGCGTGCCTGAAATTCATCGCGTGGTCGATACCTGGGCAGAAGAGTTCCGCGAGCTCGGAAGTCAGCCAAACATCCGGTCGGTGCAGATTTTCGAGAACCGCGGCGCAATCATGGGGTGCAGCAATCCACACCCGCACGGGCAGATCTGGGCCAACCAGACTCTGCCCAACGAATTGGCTCAAGAATTGACCGCAGTCCAGGAGCACTACCGGTCGCATGCCACGACCTTGCTCGGAGATTACCTCGCTCTCGAACTGGAAAAGCAGGAACGCGTGGTCTGCGTCAACGACCATTTCGTAGCGCTGGTGCCTTACTGGGCGGTGTGGCCTTTTGAGACGCTGCTCATCAGCCGAAAATCCCTGTCAGCATTGGACGAACTAAATCACGAGGAGCGCGATGCTCTTGCCGACATACTGTCGCAAATCACCGTTCGATATGACAACCTGTTCAAAACTTCGTTTCCCTACACCATGGGTTTTCATCAGCGGCCGACCGATGGCGAGGCTCATCCCGAATTCCATCTGCATGCGCATTTCTACCCACCTCTGCTGCGCTCGGCGACGGTAAAAAAATTCATGGTGGGATACGAAATGCTCGCCATGCCGCAGCGGGACATCACCGCCGAAACAGCAGCGCAATGGTTGCGGGACGTGCCCTCCAAACACTACTTGGATGTGTGACCGGTTCAGCATTACCCCGCGGGACCAGCTATACTCCTTGCGCCATGAGTGCTCGAACGAACCCACGCTTTCGTGATTCAGCGTTGTTTTGCTCTTTGGTCGTGATGCTGATTTGCGCTTCCCTTCTCGCCCAGGACGCACCTTCTCACGCCGCAACCGTGCTTGACTCGATGCCGCACGCCAAGAGGATCGACCAGGTTGCGCTCTCACCCGATGGAACTCAGGTCGCTTTTATTTCGGAGGGAGAACTCGCGGTAATCCCAGCCAACGGCGGTTCCTCCCACACGATCGCCGTGCAGGCAAATCTTCCGCTCCGGGATGTGGCCTGGTCCGCAGATAGCAAGCGCATTGCATTCATTGCCGATCTTCCCGGCGAGGTTCCCGCTGCTCAAGTATGGACCGCCGCAGCCGACGGCACTGCTCCGCAAAAGCATGCTGAGCTGAAGGGTTATGTTGAGACCCCGCGCTTCTCTCCCGACGGTTCGAAACTTGCCCTCCTCTTTATTGAGGGCATGCCTCGCGTCGCCGGCCCGCTCCAACCTATGACCCCGCTGGCCGGCGTCATCGACCAGAAGATTTATGAGCAGCGCATTGCAACCGTCGATCTGAGCAATGACAATCTGAATACCGACCATCTGACGCAAGTCACGCCCGCGGATGTGTATGTCTACGAATACGACTGGACTCCTGACGGACAGGCGTGGACCGCCATCGCCGCGCACGGCTCCGGCGATGCCAACTGGTGGATTGCGCGCCTGTATCGGGTGAATGCACAAACCGGGGAGATGCTCGAGATCTATAAACCCAAGCTGCAAATCGCTGTTCCGCGCGTCTCTCCAGATGGAAAGAACGTTGCATTCATCGAAGGACTGATGAGCGATGAAGGTTCCACGGGCGGCGACGTTCACGTCATCCCGATCACAGGGGGCACCGCGCGAAATCTCACACCCAACATCAAGGCATCGCCCTCCAGGCTTAGTTGGACGTCTCCTGACCGTGTTACATTCGCCGAAAACGTGGATGGAAATTCCGGCTTCAGCAGCGTGAGCACCAAAGGTGGTGCCGTCCAGACGCTCTGGACGGGTGAAGAGTCGGCGGCCCCAGCGGGCACTGCCTGGGCTTCAGTTGGTTCGGGAACCGGGGATAAATTAATTACTGCCATCGTGCGTCAATCCGCGAGCACTCCACCGGAAGTCTGGGCGGGGCCAATCGGCAATTGGAAGCAACTCACCAACCTGAATGCTGACGTTAAGCCGGCGTGGGGCGAAATGCGGAATGTGCATTGGATGAACGGCGACACGCGTGTGCAAGGGTGGTTGATGCTGCCAAAGAATTTTGCTCCAGGCAAAACATATCCGCTTGTCGTCACTGTGCATGGAGGCCCGTCGGCCGCATGCATGTCGCGCTGGGACGAGCGCAGCATGGGCCCGCTCTCGGCGATGGGTTACTTTTCTCTCTGCCCCAACCCGCGCGGCAGCTACGGACAGGGAGAGCTCTTCACGCAGGGCAACGTGAAAGATTTCGGCGGCGGCGACTTTCGCGACATCATGGCCGGCGTGGATGCGATTTCCAAACAGTATCCCATCGACAAGAAACGCATCGGCATTCGCGGACACAGCTACGGCGGATACATGACTATGTGGGCCGAGACCCAGACACACCGGTTTGCCGCTGCAGTGGCGGGCGCCGGTCTCTCCGACTGGCTGAGTTACTACGGTCTCAACGATATCGACGAATGGATGATTCCCTTCTTCGGGGCATCGGTGTACGACGATCCCGCGGTGTACACCAAGAGCGATCCCATGCACTTCGTCATCGCGGTGAAGACGCCAACACTAATCCTGGTTGGCGATCGAGACGGGGAAGTTCCGATGGAGCAGTCGGTCGAATGGTGGCACGCGCTCAGCACTTCGCATGTGCCGACAAAGCTCGTGGTGTATCCGGATGAAGGCCATGCGTTCATTAAGCCTGCCGACACCCGCGACTACACCTTGCGCACGCTTGAGTGGTTCGAGGAGTGGTTTGCAAAAACGCCGTAGTCGGTTTTCTGAATTATTCGTATCGCAGAGCCTCAATCGGATCCAGGCGCGAGGCCCGCACGGCGGGCACCATCCCGCTTACCAGCCCAACCGCCGCGAGGATCACCGTAGCCACGATCAGCGTGCCCGGAGCAATGACCAGGCGGATATCACCGGCTTCCGCGTTCTTAGCCATTGCGCTGTACAGCGTAAGCCTTCCGACAAAAAGCGAGACCGCGTAGGCCAGGATGACTCCCAGCGCACCGCCGATGAAAGTGATGGTCAGAGACTCCGCCAGGAACTGAAGAAGGATGTCGCTCCGGCGCGCGCCCAGCGCCTTTTCCACGCCAATCTCTCGCGTACGCTGCGCCACCGATACCAGCATGATGTTCATCAAGCCAACCCCGCCGATGCCCAAGGTAAGCGTGCCGATGAATCCCAGCAGAATCTTCAGACCAAGAGTAATCATTTCGAACTGATGGATCTGTTCCATCAGGTTGAATACATACATGGCTCGCCGGTCAATCGGGTTGAACTTGTGCTCTATGGCCATCACCGAGCGTACGGTGTGTTCCAGATCTTCATACGCAGGTGTTTCATAGTTAAACCAGATGGAGTCAAGATAGTGCGTATCTTTGATGTCGCTCATGGTGGTGAACGGGACGTAGATCACGCGATTGACATTGTCGTCGCCGCCTTGCATCTTCGGGCCGAGGATCCCGATCACTTCCACGCTCAGCCCGTCGATGCGAATGCGCTCGCCCAACGCGCTCCGTCCTGAGAAAAGCTTTTCCTTTGCTTCAGAACCAATGACGGCGACGCGGGCGTGCTGAGTCTCATCTTGCGGGTTGTAGAAGCGGCCTTGAGCTAGTTTGAGTGCGCGGATCGAAAAGACGTTTGGATAGTTGCCGGTAACGTTGAAGGTGAACGTCCGCGTCTCGTACTGGATGTTGGCTTGCTTGTCAGCTTCTGGGGTGATCTGCGCAATTTGCGGAATATTGGTGGTAAGCGTGTCGATGTCGTCGAGTGTAAAGCGGATGGGAACACCCGCTTTTTGGCCCCCAGCCTGCATCGAGCTGCGGCCGGGAGCCATGATCATCAGCTTGGTGCCGAAGTTGGCGAAGATGTTGGCGCAAGCCTGACCGAAGCCATTGCCGTAGGAGAGCAGCATCACAACCGTGGCGATTCCCCACGCCATGCCGAGCATTGTGAGCGTAGTGCGGCGACGGTTATGTCGCATAGCTCCGTAGGCTTCACTGAGCAAATCACCAAACATACTTTCTAATCCCGCTGTCTAACCCTCACTCCTGCCGGAGCGCCTCGACCGGCGGCAGCATGGCAGCCTTGCGCGCCGGATACAACCCGGCCACGACGCCCGCCAGGGTCAAGCAGCCTATCGCGAGAATCGCCGACGCCGGCACCAGCTTGGGAGGATCAAAATTCCCCGGTGACTGCTGCGTTCCCAGTAGCGCCATCAGCCCGCCCGCAAACCCCATGCCGATCAATCCGCTCAGCAACGTAAGCAGAACTCCCTCCAGAAAAAACTGGAACAGAATGCTGCGGTTCGTGGCCCCGAGAGCCTTACGTAATCCGATTTCACGGGTGCGTTCACTCACCGCTACCAGCATGATGTTGATCACGCCAATGGCGCCCAGGGCGAGAGTCACCAGCCCAACGGTGCCCAGGAACATGTTCATGGCATCGAAGATCTTGCCCATCATCTCGGCTTGCTGAACCGTGTCCAGGTCTTCGAATGCGTCTTGATCGCGGTAATCGAAGCCGTGATTGCGCGCGATGATCCTGTGCACCTCTTCCCGCGCGAGCATGTGCTCCGCCGGCACGCGCGGCTGGTAGTTGATGAGCGAGATGGTGTTTTCATGATTCTCGCCCTTAAGCGGGAAGAATGTCGCCATCGTCTGGAAGGGAATATAGCCGCGCATGTTGGTCATGTTTTCGTCGCCGCGGCCGATGCGCTTCACCGTGCCGATCACTTCAAACCTTATGTCATTGAGCAGGACGAATGCGCCCAGCGCGGGGCGTCCCGAGAACAGGTTCCTGGTCAGCTCGTCGCCGAGCACAATCACATTGCGCCTTTGTGCTTCGTCCAGGCCATTCAGCCAGCGTCCCTGCTGCAGGGGAAGAAACCGGATCCCACTGTACTGCGGCTCCACGCCCGCGATCTGTCCGTTGGCGCTGGCGAACTCGCTCACCGCGTGCATGTCATCACGCGAGAGCACAGGCGAAGAACTGCGTACGTGTGGTGCTTCCGCGCGGATATCCAGATAATCCTGATAGGTAAGCAGATAGTTGCGCGCGGAGTTCATGCTGCCGGCCACCGTCGGCGCGCGGCCGGGAAAGAGAAACATGATGTTCTCACCAAATTCAGACAGCCCGCGCTTGTTTCCCGAGCGAAAACCCTCGCCCAGTCCGACGAGCAGAAGCAATGATCCGACGCCCCAGGCGACCCCGAACATGGTCAGGAACGAACGCAGCTTATGGGCCCACAGCGTGCGGAAGATTTGCGCGCAAATGTCCAGAACCATCCGCATAATTACAAACATTGTACCCTCGACGGGATTATCCGATTTTGTTCTTTCGCGACGGGACGAACTGTCCTCTCGTCCCGCGACTTGCTTCCAAATCGCGCGGAGCTCCCAGAGACGCTCTTGAACAATTCGGCTTCCCGCTCGCCGAGAAAGGGCGTAACTCTGCTGGTTAGACGAACCGGGAAGGATAAGTATAAGGCCGATTGTGCTGCTCTGTGCCTCGATCGACGAGTGCTGCTAACTGATAAGTTGAGCGAACTTGTCGAGGTCAATGTTGCCGCCGGACACGATGGCGACGATCTTGCCCGAGCCGGCACGGCCTGATAGTCCAGCTGCGACCGCACAAGCCGCGGCACCTTCGATGATCACCCGGTTCCGCTCAGCTGCCATCTTTATGGCGTTCGCCGCCTCCGTCAGGGTGACCACCAGCGATCCGTCCAGCATCTTGCGCGCCAATTCGAACATACCCGGAAATACGGTCTTGCTGCCGATACCATCGACGAACGATGGCGTGTATTCGACCGCTCGCGGCTCACCGGCAGCAAGCGATGCAGCCAGCGGAGCAGCAGTTTCAATCTCGGCGGCATAGATACGCACGCGGGGCGCAAGCTCTCGCAACACGGCGGCGATGCCGCATGACAATCCTCCACCGCCCCAGGGAATTACTACAGCATGTAAATCGGGCAGATCCTCCAATAGTTCCAAAGCGATCGTGCCGTTACCCGCCATCACATCCGGATCGTCGAAGGCGTGAATAAACGTGGCGTCGATGCCCGGGTAGGAGCGAGTCTCAAAAGTTCGCCACCACTCGGCAAAAGGAACTTTGATTACGCGCCCGCCCATGCGTTCGACGGCGCGAATCTTCGTAGCCGGGGCGGTGTCAGGAGCGATAATCGTCGCACTAATCCCGATTCGCCGGGCACAGAAAGCCACGCCCTGTGCCATGTTGCCGGCGGAAGCGGTTAAGACTCCGCGCCCGAGCCGCTCCCGCGGGGTCCGCGCCATGACGTTCGCAGCTCCGCGGATCTTGAAAGAGCCGATCGGTTGCAGGTTTTCTAACTTCAGATACAAGTTCGCAGGCGCGTCCACATTGCACCGGAGGAGCGGAGTGCGCAGAGCAACCGACGCAATGTTTCGCCGCGCTTCTTGCGCCGCCGCAGATGTGATCGCCATTTCGATATCTTAACGGTTACGAGGAGACGAGGTGTTGGATCTCATGGTATTTCTCCATTGCTTCGCCGTCTTTACCGCGAATCTCGCTTATGTGCGGTTGTGACTTGAATCACAACCCAGGTTTCTGCTAAAAAGATAGAAATGTCGCTGGCGGCTGCCACGCAGACTGCCCGTTGTTTTCCAAAATCGAGTGGCGACTTTATTGGGTCTTGCAGAACCGGGGCGTTTCCCGCTTGCGAAAGACGGGAATGGATGATTTTTAGCTAATCCGGCGCCGTGTCGAGATTCGTTCTGAACGGTTCTCGCCGGGCGTAAAACATCGAACCTCCGTAACACGCTTTAGGAGTTTCCGGTGGCCCTACATCCCAGGTTCCAAAGCGTTCAGCCAATGGCGGGCGCAGGCCTGCGTCCTTCCGCGACTTCTACTTCCGCCTCTTCTGTTTCTGCTGTTTCTGCCACTGCATCAAATGCAACTTTCTTTCCGTCCAGACTCTCTAACAAACATTTCAACGCCGCATACGCCGGAGGAAGATAATGGCGACCAATCTTGTTCAAATCGACAATGATGAAGAAATCAAACAGCGCCTGGAGGCCGAGCGCAACAGGCTCCGCAAGATCGCTGGTTTGGACCAGCCCACACATTTTCACCGTCCCGTTGAGAGGGCGTTCACAGCCGAAGAACGGAATCAGGTCACGATTCTGTTTGGCGGCTTTACCTGGAAGCATGAAGACTTGATCCGTGCCGTCTTTCAGGGTTGCGGCTACCGCTGCGAAAAGCTGCCGGTTCCCAACGTCGCGGCCTTCCAAACCGGCAAGGAGTTCGGCAACAACGGCCAATGTAATCCCACCTACTTCACCGTGGGCAATCTCGTGCAGTACCTTCAGTTTTTGGAGAAGGAAGGCCTGTCGCGCGAAAAGATCCTGAACACCTTCGTATTCTTCACCGCGGGTTCCTGCGGTCCGTGCCGCTTCGGCATGTACGAGGCGGAATATCGCTTCGCGCTGAAGAACGCCGGCTTCGACGGTTTTCGTGTCCTGCTCTTCAAAGATAGCGACGGGATTAAGGCTGCCTCCGGCGAGCCCGGTCTGAAATTCACAATTGATTTCGGCTTCGGAATGCTGAACGCTATGCATCTCGGCGATGTGATCAACGACATGATCTACCAGATCCGCCCGTTTGAAGTGAACAAAGGCGAAACCGACCGCGTGTTCCGGGAAATGGTGGATGGTCTTTGCGACGATCTCAGGAATCGCGATTCTTTCGAGATTGAGCAGCGCGCGCCCAATTGGCTCAAGCCGAAGTTCAAGAGCAATAAAGTGCTCAGAAATACGGCCAACGTTTTCGGCAAGATGCACGAGCACATGTGGGGCAAGGACTATCTCGATGCTCTGCATACTGCCCGCGACCGCGTGAATCGCATCGAAGTGGATCGCACCAAGGTTAAGCCGGTGGTGAAGATCACGGGCGAGTTCTGGGCGCAGATCACAGAGGGCGATGGCAACTTCCACATGTTCAATTTTCTCGAGCGCGAAGGCGCTCAGGTAATTGTGGAACCGATTGCTACCTGGGTCGCGTACCTGATGTACCAGGCAAAGGCGCACGCGATTGCGAAGTGGCCGGTGAATCGACCTCATCGCAACCCGGAATGGTATGAACTGAAGAAGAATCTAGCGAACTACTTCGGCTTGCACAAAAAACTCTGGGGCATTGGTTTTGGAGAAGGCGCCTGGAAGTATTTCTATCACCGCACCATCAAGAACATGGGTGGCATCACGCATCACCTGGTGCCGCAGACCGAGTTGGCCGAAATGGCTCATCCTTTCTACAACCAGTTCGCTCGCGGCGGTGAGGGACACCTTGAAGTAGGCAAGAACGTCTACTACACCGTGCACAAGCTGTGCCACATGGTGCTGGCTCTGAAGCCCTTCGGCTGCATGCCTTCTTCGCAGTCCGATGGAGTGCAGTCGGCGGTCGTGAACAAATTTAAAGACATGATCTTCCTGCCGATCGAAACTTCAGGCGAAGGCGAAGTGAACGCCCATAGCCGTGTACAAATGGCACTCGGCGAAGCAAAGGTCAAAGCCAAGACCGAGTTCGAACAATGCCTGAAATCCACAGGCAAGAGTTTGGACGAAATCCGGGAATACATCGCCGAGCATCCTGAGCTGAGGCGGCCCTTCTACCATGTGCCGCATCGCGAGGGCGTTGCCGGAACCGCGGCGCAGTTCATTCTGCACGTGAGCGAACGCATGGATAAGAGCACTCGGTTGTGGAAGCGCTCGCGCGTCCCCGGCATCATCGTGCCAAACGCCGCGTAAGACTCACTGCCATCTCGCCGGCTGGTTATTTGCCGGCGAGATGGCGGTCACCGCAATTACGAACCGCTTGTTACGATTTATCGGAGAGACAATGCACGACCATCTGGGACAGCAATCGAAGCCGCAACTAATGCAAATAGCTCCCGCGCCTCCGCAAAAGCCGCGCGATCATCACACGGAATTCATGGTGGGACTCGACGTGGGCTCAACCACGGTCAAGGCGACAGTCGTGGATGCCGCGACCGACAAAGTGCTTTGGCAGGACTACCAGCGCCATGAGACCAAGCAGCCGGAAAAGACGCTGGAATTCTTGCGGCGCATCGAAAAGGAAGTCGGCATCAATCGACAGAACACGCGCATGTTTATGACCGGTTCCGGAGGCGGTGCGATTGCCGATCAGATCGGCGCCAAGTTCGTGCAGGAAGTCACCGCAGTTTCACTCGCCGTCGAGAAGATGCATCCGGAAGTTTACTCGGTGATCGAACTCGGCGGTCAGGACGCCAAGATTATCGTTTTCAAAGACGACGACGAAACCGGCCGCAAGAAGAAAATTCCCTCGATGAACGACAAGTGTGCAGGAGGCACTGGCGCGGTCATCGACAAAATTAATGCCAAGCTGAAGATTCCAGCCCCAGAACTCTGCGAACAGAAATATCACGGAATCAAACTCCATAAAGTCGCCGGGAAATGCGGCGTCTTCGCCGAGACCGATATCAACAGCCTGCAGAAGGTTGGCACTCCGTCGGATGAATTGATGGCTTCGTTGTTCGAAGCCATCGTTCTGCAAAACCTGAGCGTCCTCACCCGTGGTCACACACTGCGGCCTCACGTTCTGCTCCTGGGCGGTCCCAATAGTTTTATTCGCGGGATGCGCGAGGCCTGGCAGGCGAACATTCCCCGCATGTGGCAGGAACGCAAGGTCACGATTCCCGACGGCGCAAAGCCCGAAGACCTGATCAAAGTCCCGCAGAACGCTCAATATTTTGCCGCCATGGGCGCCATTGAATTCGGCAAGAGCGAGGAAGACTGCGTCGGTTGCTATCAGGGATACGAAAAGCTGATGCACTACATCGAGTTCGGGCGCCAGGAAGAGAAGGCCAAATCCGGCGCCAAAGGCCTGACCAGCAGCGAGACGGAACTCGATGAGTTCAAGATCTCCTACCGGCGCAAGAGGTTCACGCCCGTGGCGTTCCACACCAACCAGACCGTTGGCGGGTTTATCGGCATCGACGGTGGTTCGACTTCAACCAAGGCTGTGTTGCTCGACGAAAAAGGCGACATTCTCTGCAAGGCTTACCAACTCTCAAACGGAAATCCGATTCAGGACACCATTGAAATGTTTGAGAACCTGCGCGGCCAGGTAGAAGCGCAGAAGGCGAAGCTGGAAGTCCTGGGAGTAGCAACCACTGGCTACGCGAAGGATATTCTGAAAGACGTCTTGCATGCCGACGTAGCGCTGGTCGAGACCGTGGCGCACACGGAATCGGCTCTCAAATTCTACGAAGATCCGCACGTGATCGTCGACGTGGGCGGGCAGGACATCAAAATCATCATCCTACACAACGGCCGCGTCAAAGATTTCAAACTCAACACTCAATGCTCGGCCGGCAATGGGTATTTCCTGCAATCGACCGCGGAAGGCTTTGGACTGAGCGTTGAGCAGTACGCCGATCTCGCCTTCTCCGCGCATTCCATGCCGATTTTCGGCTACGGCTGCGCCGTCTTCATGCAATCGGACATCGTAAATTTCCAGCGTCAGGGTTGGCGTGCGGAAGAAATTCTGGCCGGCCTGGCTGCGGTGCTGCCGAAGAACGTGTTTCTCTACGTGGCCAGTATTCCCAATCTCGCGGCGCTGGGTACGCGTTTCGTCCTGCAGGGCGGCACGCAGAACAACATGGCGGTCGTGAAGGCGGAAGTCGACTTCATCCACAACAGCTTCCGCGCGGCCGGCAAGAAGCCGGAAATCATTGTTCACGAATTCTGCGGCGAATCGGGGGCCATTGGCGCTGCGGTTGAATCTGTTCGCCTGTGGCGCAACGGGTTGCAGACATCGTTTGTCGGACTCGAAGCGGTTCGCAAAATTGAATACCGCACCACGCGCAACGAGAGCACCCGCTGCAATTTCTGCAAGAACAATTGCCTCCGCACCTTCATTGATATTCGCACCGTCCCAAAGGACGACCTGGCTTTCGTGCCCATCCAGAAAGTCACCAAAGTCCCGCTCATGCACGGCGAGCAGCGCCTCATCATCGCTACCTGCGAAAAAGGTCTCGTGGAAGATGTCAACGACATGAAAGACATCAAGGCGGGAATTGATGAGATCAAAGATAAATACCCCAACTTTGTTGACTTCGCCGCCCACGAAGTTTTCCGCCCAGTAAATGCGGAAAGCGTAGCCGATCCCATTCCAGTGACCACATTCTGGAACAAAGCAGGTAAAGAGCGCATTCCGCTGATGCAGAATCGCAAGAAGCTCCGTGTCGGCATTCCGCGGGTTCTCAACATCTATACCTACGCACCGCTCTTCAATGGATATCTTGAAAGCCTGGGTGTCCAGCCCGAGAACATTATTTACTCCGACTACACCAGTTCCGATCTTTACCGCGCGGGCGCGAGCCGCGGCGCAATCGATCCCTGCTTCCCCGCGAAGATCGGAATTTCCCACGTCTACAACCTGATCCAGGAAAAGCATCGCAAGAAGCCGCTCGATGTGATTTTCTTCCCCATGTACGATGTGCTGACTTCCCCGCTGGTGAAGATCGTAGGCGCGAACGCGTGCCCAACGGTTACCGCTACACCAGAGACGGTGAAGGCTGCATTCACAAAAGAGAACGACGTGTTCGCCGAGCACAATGTGAAGTACGTGGATCCCGTCCTAAACTTTGCCGACCGCAAGCTGTTTGCCCACCAGATGCTGCAGGCCTGGCAGCCAATCCTGGGTTTGTCACAAGAAGAGAATGACCGCGCGGTCGAAATCGGCTACAAAGCGCTGGCGGATTACGAAGCCAGCATCCGCAACCGTGCTCGCCAGGTTCTCGATCAACTGGAACGCGAAGATCGCATCGGCATTGTGATGCTCGGTCGGCCGTATCACCACGATCCCGGCCTGAATCACGAGATTATGGAGGAGTTCCAGAAGCTGGGCTACCCAATCTTCTCGCAAAATACTTTGCCGCTCGATGAAGACCTGCTGGAGCGGCTTTTCGGCGAAGAAGTTCGCGCCGGCATTATCAGTCACCCGCTCGATATTACCGACGCCTGGAAAAATTCATATTCCTGCAGCACCAACCACAAAGTCTGGGCGGCAAAGTTCACTGCCCGTCATCCGAACCTGGTCGCGCTGGAAGTTTCCAGCTTCAAGTGTGGCCACGATGCGCCTATCTATGGCGTGGTCGAGGGAATTATCGAGCAATCCGGTACTCCATATTTCTGCTTCAAGGATCTGGATGAGAATAAGCCGACGGGCTCGATCAGGATTCGCGTCGAGACCATCGATTATTTCTTGCGCCGTTACCGTGAGGAGGTCATCCGGAAGCGCAAAGCATCCGAAGAAATCGAGGCACAGTTAGCGGAGCTGGAGGCGCAACTGCGAGGGCAAACCGCATCTGAAGCTCCCCAACTCATGCGGTTCGAGCAAGAGGCACAGACTATGGCGGCTGACTAAATCCCTTGCAACCGGCTTGCTCTCGCGGTGGGCGCCGCTTTACACGCTTCGATACTAAGTGCCGGTTCTCTTTGCTTGCGCCGGGGGAGAAACACCCAGAGCTGTTGCTACCCGGATTCCGATCGGCGATCCAAGCCCGCTGCATGCGTCCCATCCCGGGCCCGCTGAATAGGCGCCATTATTGCCAGAGGTGATGTCATGGAAATCCGCCGCCCTATTCGCGCTCTGATAAAGCAACGGATTGACGAAGCCAACCGGTTTTCCAATGCTCTCGTTGATGAGCGCGATCAATCCGGCCCATAGTGGAGCGACGGCGCTCGTCCCACCAATCACGTCGGGGTTGCCATCCACCAGAGTGACGTAGCCGGTGGCCGGATCGGCATCGCCGGCCACATCTGGAACTCCTCGACCAACATTATGATTCGGATTTGCGGAAGGCGGCACACCGGCCCCTGTCTGCCAACTGGGAAGCGGAAAGACGTCGCTGATGCCGCCTCCGGTTGCCCCTTCGTTATTTGCGAGTTCGTTCCACACAGTTTCGCTGGAAATGGCATTCCCTGAGGCGATCAACTCAGTACCTCCACAAGCCAGCACATTAGGACTCGACGCCGGGAAATCCACATGATTCAGACCATCGCTCACACCATCCGTCGAGCCATCGTCTCCCGCTGCTACACAAACTGTCACACCCATCGCAGCCGCGGATTGGAATGCCTCATCCATCGACGTCATGGCCTGCTGTGTCCATGAGGATTCGGGACCACCCCAACTGATGGAGACCACAGACGGGTTGTTTGTGCTGTCGTGTACAGCGGTTGTAATCGCATTCAGAAAGCCGGCGTCTGTGTTCTCCGCAAAATAGACAACGATCTTTGCCGCCGGCGCGATCGATCCGGACACTTCAATATCCAGCAGCACTTCACCATCCGGGCCGTTCGGGTCTCCGGTTGGTTTGTTGCTGCCGTCTCCGACCGAAACCGCCGACACGGTGGGAGTCTCGGTCAGGTTGAGCTCGCTCCAGTAATTGCTGAGATCTGTCGGGTTGTAGCCGCCGCCCAATTCGATCAGTGCGATGCATTCTCCGGCGCCGTCTACTCCAGTTGGAAAATTGTAAAGCGCAGCGACTTGAATGGGCGTGTAAGACAAGCTCACGGCAGCGGCACGGACGCCCCCGCGCCCCTGCCGCCTACGAAAATGCGGCTTGGCTTGGGGTCGATTATCCAGGCCAAAGACACCTTCGACCGCGTCGTGCAGTTCCGCAGGGAGGTGGATCGGCCCTGTGCGTCCGCGGTATCGGCCGTTTGGGTATTCGTATTCCTTCAGTTCGACCCCAAACGCTTCGTTCATCGCAGCAACGGTCCCGGAGAGAATGACGGTGCGGCGCGCTGGGCTCTTTTCCTTCACCAAGAGTTTGTGTTGGCGTGCAAATGTTTCGACGCGGGCAATGCTGTCAGGATCCGCACCATGGCGTCGTTCGAATTCTTTGCGACTCAAGATGGCGCGTTTCGCGATCGGTTTCGTGAATTCAGCTGCGTTGACAATCGGCTTCTTCCCTGCGCGAGAGCGCAAACGGATCGTCACGTCAACCGTTTCGCTGGGGTTGGCTGGGCCTATCTCTCGTGCTCCTTCCAGCGGAACACGCTCACTACCGGCAAGGGGAAGTTGTTTCTTCGGAGCAGGCATAAATCTCCCTTCAATCGGACCTAGACGAGTGGCAAAGAGAGCAGGGCAGCGTCACTACAGGAGTACTTTCGCGAAACTCCACAAGGAAAGGAGCCAAGCCCTCTGTAGAGTCGCGCTGGCCCGTCAGTTGGATCGAAAGTAGCAGCAGACCGGCAACAACGCAATCTGTTTCTTGTATCTGTTACAAAAACCGGACAGCGTGCTGCTTGGCGCGTGTTCGCTTTTAAATTTCCGACTCTGGTAACTGGCACCCCAGTGGACGTTCGTAATTTGAAAGTGCGTTCCCGCAATAGTCAAATGAGTTTGCCCCGCCACTTCACCAGGCAACTTCGGTCCATCCATGGACGGAAGCAAGCCGCTGCAAAAACCAATCCTGGCCGAACTGAAAGTGTGAAAAAGCATGTCTCGGCTGAAAGCAACGATTCTCTGCATTGACGACCACTGGAACGGGCTCATCGGCCGCAAGATGCTGCTCGAAAACAACGGCTATAAAGTCCTGGAGGCGAGCGGCGGAGACGAAGGGCTGAAGTTATTCTTGTCGCACCGTGTGGACGCGGTGGTTCTCGACTACCAGATGCCCGGCATGAACGGTGACGTGGTTGCCGCCAAGATGAAGCGCGTCAAGTCACACGTCCCCATCATGTTGTTGTCCGCCTACGGGCCACTGCCCAAGAGGAAGCTGAAGGCAGTCGACACCTTCCTGTCCAAGTCCCAGCCGCCAAAGATCCTCTTGTCTACGCTTCAGGATCTGCTGGACAACGAACCTAAACCATTCTTCAACCGATGGCTCGATGCGTGGAGAAATCGTAATAAAGGGGTGCAGTAATGAATTTCTTGAGACGGCTCTTCGGCCAAGGTTGCTCGCATCGGTTCACCTGGCCCCGCATCGACGCCAATGGCCGTCACTACCAGATCTGCCCACGTTGTGGAACTGCATACGAATACGACTGGAGAATGATGCGCCGGACTGATCGGTTGCTAACGGCAGATGCTCGCCAAGGGTAAGCAACCTTGTGATCGCATTGCATTTGCATCGCCCCACGATCAGGGACCTATTGCGGGAGGGATTTCGGCGGCCGCGCGGAAGGTTGTATCCCTGTTTGCCCGTAAGGACGGCCTCCAGTATTTCAGGATTGGAACTACGGCAAAGACCGCCTGGGCGATACAGGGGGTAAGCGCTACGGCCGATTGACGGTCTCCAAGAAAACAGCGTTGGATTGAGTGCGGTCAGCCAGAAGAGCGTGGCGAGCCTGCATGCGGGATCAGACAGCCACTGATCGGAATGAAGACGCACATTGTAGGATGCTGTAATTAGGTAAAACCATTTAATCTTTGTACCATCTTGACAGATCGCGACCCAGCAACTGGCTCAGCTGGTCCACTTTAGGCGCAACCTCTGCCTGTAGCCGTTTTCGCAAGCATGGGTCAATGGGCTTTCTCGGCCGCGTGGTGCCATTCAACTTTGACAGCCCAAGCCAGGCTCGCCGCCGGATTGGCCGAGGGATCAGAGCGCTTAGTCGGAGCAGGTTTGCTGGCGGATGACACAGCATCTGCTCCAGCCTGGGGATGCGGATCTTCTTGTTGGAATTCATCCGCGGAAATTTCAGAGGGGAGTCTTCAATGACGCCCAGGAAGCGTAGCGTATCCCGGCCAACGCCTGCAGCGTCTGCCTCTAAATCGTCGTAAATAATGATGTGCACATTCTCCCGGCCGAATTGATCGAAGTATCGTCGGACCTGCTCGGAGAAATCTGTGAATTCCCGGTAGCCTATCTTTTCACGACCAGTTCGTGCCGAGTCTGCTTCCAATGCCGCCGCAAAATCGGTGATCGGCTCGGAGCTATAAAGGGCTAGAGCGTGCAATGAGTGCATCACGTCCACAGGATTCCTAAGCATAACTATGATCTGCGCACTGGAACTGAAAGCTTTGATGGCTTGGGCGGCATATCGCGATCGGAGATAACTCGCCGTTGCCTCCCCAATCTTCTTTTGATCACCCGCCGCAGAAAAATGTCCGAGATACTCCTCCATCGACATTTTCTGCTTTTCTCGCAGGTCACTGTCAAAGAAATAGAGCCTCTTTTTCCGCCGACATGAAAATCTCGGAATGGCCTTTCAGGTAGGTCCATAACGACCTGGTACCGCATCTAGGCGCTCCGACAATGAAAAGATTTGGCTTTGTCATGCCTCTACGTGCAACTATCGCACACTGACCCGACCCGTATACAGGCACAGTTGTAGGCGATTTATTGGTGTCGGTGTGAAGTATTGTACACGCGGTTTGCCTCTAAACACGCGGTTTGCCTCCTGTGCGTAGCTTGGATCGAGCTCCATCTGAGCCCCGCCCGCGCGGACTCCGATCAGCGGCAGCACGCCCCGGAATTGGCCAGGATTCGCGCTCACTTTTCGCTGAGGCGTGGCTTTCGTTCGAGAAAGAGTAATGCGAACAATGCGACCTTACGCTTTGGCGACTACCTCAGCAGATGCTTCGTTCGAAACTGATCTCAGTCGGCTTAGGGCGGCAACCGGCCGCGCAAACGGCATGGGGCTGTCCTTGCTGTAAGCGCGCAACAAGTGATAGGTGATGAGTAGTTGCGTCAAGGCCAACGGATCGCTGTGGCGGACTTCGCTGCCGTCGTTGTAATCGCCGAATTGATCGGCAGCCAACGGCCGCAGATCTGGAAGGTGCTTCCAGATTGCGTGTTCCAATTGGGCGGCATGTTCGCGGCTCACGTTGCCGTCGACTTCGAGGAATTCCACCGGTCGCCCACAGTCACGTCCCAATTCAAGGCGAATGCCTGGAGGCTGGCCGTTCTTACGATTTACCAAATAAGTGAGATCAGGATGGGGAATGCTTGGGCGCAAGACCAGATGAACGTTTAGATGCCCGTCCGCCTGATCGGATCCTGTGCCGCTTTCGGGATGGAAGCGCACGACGATATCAGCGAATTCCCGCTGCGGGCGAATGAAGTCCCTCGAATCCGGTTCGCGCCTCTCCAACTCCTCAAACACTTGTTCCGGAGCATAGCCACGTTTGGCCGTGTCCCGCTTAATCTTCCAGAGGCGCCGCATGTCCTCCGGAGGATCGAGAAAGACTTTGACGTCATAGAATTGACGCATTGCAGGCGCGTGAAATCCCAGCAATCCCTCGACAATCACAAACTCGCGCGGCTCCACGTACTCGGGCCGCACCAATGAGCCTGTGCTGTGGTCATAAACCGGCTTGAGCATGGCTTGCCCGTAATGTGCGCGTTCCAGGTGCAACTCCAGAATGTCCAGAAAGTTGCAGTCGGGGTGCAGCGCGGTGATGTTCAGGCGCGCCCTCTCGGCGCGATCGTATTTGTGATAGTCATCCGCGCACACGTGGGTCACACGCTCCGGACCGAGCAGCCGGGTCAATCCGCGCGTAAGGGTTGTTTTGCCGGCCGCGCTATCTCCCACGATGCCTAGCAGGATTGGTCGTCCTTTCATGCTTCCTCCTTGCCCGCTTCGGCGTCTCCATCGAGTCCGCCTCGAAAAACCCTGCTTTGGCGCACGTCCACTGCATCAATGCGAACGAGCTGCTCTTTGCCGATGCATCCGCCATTCTCCACCAGCCGGGTGGCTTGACGCAGTCTGATCCGGTCGATGGCATTTCGCACGCTGCGGGCATTGGCAAATTGGGTTTGCTTCGTGCGCAACTCAAGGTATTCGGCAAATGCCGCTCGTGACTCGTCGTCAAAATTATAATTCTGCTGGTGCAGCATCAGTTCGGCGATCGTCGTCAGCTCCTCCAACGTGTAATTGGGAAAGCTGATGTGGTGCGCGATGCGGGAGCGAAATCCGGGATTGTACTGAAAGAAGGTCGTCATTCGATCTTGATAACCGGCAAGAATCACAACCAAATCTTCGCGTTGATTTTCCATGGCCTGCAGCAACATCTCAACCGCTTCCTGACCGTAGTCGCGTTCATTCTCGGGTCGATAGAGGTAATATGCCTCGTCGATAAACAGCACGCCTCCCATTGCCTTTTTCAGAATCTCTTTCGTCTTGGGCGCGGTGTGGCCAACGTATTGGCCCACCAGGTCGTCGCGGGTCGCAACCACCAGATGACCCCGGCGCAGGTAGCCGAGATGGTGCAGTATCTTCGCCATGCGCATGGCGACGGTCGTCTTTCCGGTACCGGGATGTCCGGTAAAAGACATGTGCAAAGTAGGGCGCTCGGTCGAGAGCCCAAGCTTTTCGCGCAATCGGGACACCAGCAAAAGCGCTGCCACACGCCGGATATAAGCCTTCACCGGCTTAAGACCAACCAGTTCGCGATCGAGCTCATCCAGCATTTCGTCGAGGTTGGAATCCCGATGCGCTGCGCCGATGTCGACAAGGTTCTGCCCGGGCTCACGAGGAGGCGATGCGTCTACAACCGAATCTGTGTCGAGTTCTTGCATCAGAATCCGCAGGCGTCAGTTCGCCGATTGGCTCCTTGATCGAATGGTGTACCGAATGCGGCGGTCCTCCGTCTCGGTGCGTTCTAGAGAAAATCCAGGTTCATTTGCCGGCCGTTGCACGATGAAGCTCAACATCGTAGTTTGCTTGCCCTTGGTGCGGTCATAACCGTTGAGTTTGATGTAGTGATCCGGAAAGGCATTCCGGCATTCATCGATTTGCTCCATCGCTTCGTTCAGATCGTGCAGGTCAAACATCGGAAGCCCCCACATTTCCCAGTACGAGTTCCGCGGGTGAGGATCGTCGGTGTGCTCGATCGAGAACGCCCAGCCGTTCTCGAAGCAGTAGCGCACTTGAGCTTCGATCTGTTCTCCCGTGAAGTCGGGCAAATAAGAAAACGTTCCTTGTGTGATGCGCATGATTTCTTCTCCATTCAAAATACAGCTCACGCGACTGTGACCGTGCCTACCGCGTCGGGCACGTCGGTTGACTCAAAGTCGAAACTGACGTCCTTCCAGATATCCAGCGCCTTGCGCAGTTCCGGCGACCAACGAGCAGCCTTGTTCAGAATCTCCGGCCCCTCGTTCATGAAATCGCGGCCTTCGTTCCGGGCCTGGATTATCACTTCCGTTGCCACGCGATTCGCGGTCGCGCCTTGAGCGATTCCATCGGGATGGCCGATCGTCCCGCCACCGAATTGCAGCACGACATCTTCGCCCAGCAAATGCAGCAACTGGTGCATTTGCCCCGCGTGGATGCCGCCGGAAGCAACCGGCATCACCGCCGGCAGCGACGCCCAGTCTTGCTCGAAATAGAGTCCCTGCGAAGGATCGGCATCGACTTTGTTGCAACGCAAGGTAGTGTAGTAGCCGCGGATTGCATTAGGATCGCCTTCCAGCTTTCCGACCACGGTGCCCGCATGAATGTGGTCTACTCCTGCCAGGCGCATCCATTTGGCGATTACCCGGAAATTCACGCCGTGCGTCTTCTGCCGCGTATAAGTTCCGTGACCCGCTCGGTGCAAGTGCAGAATTACACTATTGCGGCGGGCCCACTTCGCCATCGATTGAATTGCGGTATAGCCGACGGTGAGATCGATCATCACAATCACCGTCCCGAGATCTTTGGCGAAATCGGCTCGTTCGTACATTTCCTCCATAGTTCCGGCAGTGACGTTCATGTAATGTCCCTTGATCTCACCGGCCGCCGCCGTGGCGCGGTTCACCGCCTCCATGCAAAACAGAAAACGGTCGCGCCATCGCATGAACGGCTGGCTGTTGATGTTCTCGTCGTCTTTCGTGAAATCGAGTCCACCCCGAAGCGCCTCGTAGACCACGCGCCCGTAATTGCGGGCAGAAAGGCCGAGCTTCGGTTTCACCGTGGCGCCCAGTAAGGGACGGCCAAATTTATTCAGGTACTCGCGCTCCATTACAATGCCGTGCGCCGGGCCCTGAAAGGTTTTCGCATAGTGCGGAGGAATCCGCATATCTTCCAGGCGAAGAGACTTAAGCGCTTTGAAGCCGAAGACATTCCCGATAATCGAGGAAGTAAGATTGGCGATCGAGCCCTCTTCGAAAAGATCGATATCATAAGCGATATAGGCGATGTATTGATCCGTGCCGGGCACGGGATCGACCCGGTAACACTTCGCCTGATAATTCTCGTAGGGCGTCAGGCGGTCGGTCCAGACCACGGTCCAGGTTGCGGTAGAGGATTCCCCGGCCACTGCTGCCGCAGCTTCGATTGGATCTACGCCCGATTGCGGCACCAGCCGGAACGCGCACAGAATGTCGGTTGCCTTCGGCTCGTAATCGGCGTCGTAATAGCCCATTTCCGCATAAGGCGTAATACCTGCCGCCCATCGACTTTTCTTTTTGCCCGAGCTATTGTTACCTGCCATTTAAGTCTCCCTGAAAAAATCGCCGAAAGTCAGCGACGTTGGCGCGGTCAGCAGAGAACCGCGAGAGGTTTTTAATAAAGCGACGGATAGATGACGAGCGATTCACAATTGACCGCAGTAATTGGGACGCGCAGACCGCCGCCGGGCTGGTTGACCCAGCTGCGCCCTTGCTTTTGCTTCTTCCGACTATGTTTGGACTTCCGGTTGGTTTTGCCAACCGTCATCACCGCATAATCAGTTAAGGCAATTCCCATTCCAATGGCGCTCGGATTTTTATGAAGCGGACGGATTAACTACTAACCATCTGTGATTTGTTTAAGTTGGGGCATCTGCGCGAACAGGAGAATCGAACGCGGGGTCTAGTGGCGGGTGCTCTTGCTGTGACATAAGCGTCTCACTCGCGAAAGGCCGCGTAACCATGTATCTTGCTGATTATAAATCGGTTAGCGGGAGAATTCGGATGTGGTCATTTGTGTCACAGTAGTGGGTCAATGTTATCTCATGTGTGCGCGCGGCTAGAGCGGTTCGAGATTTTGTGCTTTGTTAGCAAGCGATGAAAGGTGCGGCGTGGTATTTTAGCCAGCGCCGCTGCTTTGGAAATATTTCCGCCAGCTTTGACCAAATAAGTGGACAATGCTTCTCGTTCAAACTTCTCGATTGCACTCGCCTTGCCCGGCATGAATCCCATCTGCGACTTGGACGAAACTACATCCTGAACATGAAGCGGAAGGTGTTCGGCCTCCACAACCCGGGACGAGGTCAAAACGACGGCCCGTTCGATGATGTTTTCCAGTTCGCGAAGATTACCAGGCCATGAATAATGCTTCAGCAGGGCAAGCGCTTGCGGAGCGATGCTCTCCACTTTCTTGTTGACCTTGGCTCGCGCGCGCAGCAAGAAATACTCTGCCAGAAAAGGAATATCTTCAATCCGCTCGCGCAGTGGCGGCAGGGTGATGGAGAAAGTATTAATCCGGTAAAGCAGGTCTTCGCGGAACAAGCCCTCGCGAATGGCAGTTTCCAGATTCCGGTTAGTGGCGGCGACAATTCTCACCGAAACCTTTCGCGTCCGCATATCGCCCACGGCGCGAATCTCCCCGGTTTGCAGCGTGCGCAAAAACTTGGCCTGAGTCTCCAGCGACATATCGCCAATTTCATCGAGGAACATTGTGCTGCCCTCGGCTTTTTCAAACAATCCTTTACTGTCGTTATAAGCTCCTGTAAAGGCACCTCGCTTGTAGCCGAAGAGTTCGCTCTCGAGCAGGGCTGGAGACAATGCCGTGCAGTTCAGCGTGACCAGTGGGTGATGACTCCGCGTGCTGTTGCGGTGGATTGCCCGCGCCACCAGCTCTTTCCCGGTCCCGCTCTCACCGCGGATCAATACGGTTGTGGGCGTGGGCGCAACCTTGGAAATCAGTCCCGAAATTTCCTTCATCTTCGGGTTGTTGCCGATAATAAACTCGCCCTCCTCCCGCGCTTCAAGTTCGCGCAGGGCAAGCTGGTACTGATCCTGGAAAGCGTCGGCTGGGTTCCTTTGCCCAGCAAACTCGTAGATGAAGCGGGCTGTCCTGCCGCCAACCACTTCCGTTCCCTGAGGCCGCAAGCGGTAAACTTCCTGGCCCACGTAAGGATCGCCCGTCACATCAATGATGAGGTCGACCGTGTCCGCTTTCAGAAGCTTTCTGTAATTGGCGGCCACGGGCAAGCCGAATTCTCGGGCGAGGACGATGCCTGGCGCGCCTTCATCCTTGTCCGCTACTCCCACAATCTCGACACTTGGGTCCCTATAGAATAGTTCTAGTAGCGATCGTCCGCCACGGCCCGCCCCGATAACAATGATCCGTGTCATGACTACTGTGCTGAGAGTCTCAAAATCCGATAATCCCGTGCCAAGCTTATATCTTATCCCGTCGCTGCCGCGAGTTGACCCCGGCGTTAGAGCGGAGCGTCGGGTTCCTCACTCTCGCGCCCGGCCAGATCAGATTCCGTTGGCGAGTTAAAGTTCAAAAGTGAGACCCGCTCCCCTTGCAGGAGAATCTCGCTCAGCGCACCATTGGCGATCGTAGGGAACGCCGTTCGGTACCTCGCGAGAGGCACGCCGAGCAATTGACAAAGTGCAAGGCGGATCAGCGTGTTGTGGGTAACAATAAGGACGCGATCGCGCGGATAAGCTATCTGGATCTCATCGAAACACTCGACGGCGCGCTGCGCGCCATCCCGCGGATCCTCGCCGCCGGGGAGGTGATGAGCCACAGGATCAGATTCAAATGCTGTGAAAGCTTGCGGAAAGGATTGCTTCATCTCTGCATAAGTCAAGCCCTCGCCTCGACCGAAGTGAATCTCCCGAAGGCGTGAATCGACGTGCGCCGTGAGACCGCTCACACGTTCAGCCGGCGCCGCCGTCCCTCGAGCTCGAAGCGATGGTGACACCCAGATGGCGGCGAGACCTGCGGAGAACGCCCATTTTGCAAGCCGTTCCGCCTGTTCCTCGCCCCGCGAGCTGAGCGGGACATCGGTGCTGCCCGCGTGACGATTCTCCGAGTTCCAGATGGTTTCACCGTGGCGAACAAGCGCAAGCCGGGTCACTTTAGCGAATCCTCTTTTCCGCATGTTCGCGAAGAGCGGGTTGGATCCAGCCACGCCGCGACAGTTCTTCCACCCAGCGCAAATACGGTTCGTGAAAGCGAGCGGTGCAGTTTGATCGGGGGGCCAACACTTCGCGAAGACGTATCATTTCACCAGCGACATCAGCAATACTGCGCTCCTCGGAATTGGCAGCGGCAAGAATGGCCATGCCCAACGCCGGCTCTGCATTTTCCGGCAAGTGAACGGGCCGCCCGAGGATATCGGTACGAAGTTGACACCAGTAACGGCTGTGCGTAGCGCCACCGGTAAAGGTCAAGTCGCCACCGATTGGAGCACCCATCTGGTCGAGGGAATCGAAGCACAACCGCTCCACGAATGCCACTCCCTGCAGCAGAGCGGCATAGAGATCAACCTCGTCGACGGGAGTGCCCAACACAAATCCCTCCGCATCGAGCGCAGTGAAGGGAAAGCGCTCCCCGCGTGAGACCAGCGGATACGCAACCACGCTGGCTGGTTCCCGCTCAGCGGCTTGTCCGCTTAACGCGTCAAGATCGCGTCCAGGAAATTGTTGCGCAAGAATTCCGGCTCCCGCGCTGGACGCGCCTCCAGGCAACCAGTTTCCAGCAGGAGAGCGGTGCGAGTAAACGACGCTCGCAGGGTCGCGGATCAACTCAGCGGTGACGCCTTTGAGGACTAGCGTAGTTCCCAGCACAGAGTTCCAACTACCGACGCGCAGTGCTCCGGCGGCAATCTGCGCGGCGCATCCGTCCGTCATCCCGGCGATGATTGGAGTTTCGGCAGGGATGCCGGTCAAAGCCGCAGCCTCTGGGCAGACTGTTCCGATTTGCGCGCCCGGGCGCGTCACCGCGGGCATGATGTGTTCAGGAACATCGAGAGTCTCAAGAACTTCACGCGGCCAAGTCTCACGGATCAGATCGTAGCCCGTCTTGAGAGAGTTGCTTGAGTCTGATCCAACGTTATGTCCCGCGAGGCGGGAATTGATGAAGTCGGCCTGGTGAGCCAGACGCGCAGAAGTGAGGGAGCCGCGATGTTCGTGCAGTAGCCAGAGCAACTTGGGCAGTCCCCACGAGGCCTGCATGCGATATCCGAGTGAAGCCCAGGTAGATGCGCCGGCTGCATTCACGAGGTGCGATTCGTTCACGGCGCGCGAATCGTCATACATGAGAGCTGGGGTCAGCGGTCTGCCGCACTGGTCGACGAGAAGGAGAGTGCCGGAAGTACCAGCCACCGCCATGCTCTGAATCGACGAATGCGGCAAGCCGACGACGGCTGCGCGGCAGGCAGAGACAGTGGCACGCCACCACTCCTCTGGGTCCTGCTCGCTGCGGGAACCGTCGCGCCGGCTGGTGAGCGGCTGAGAGCCGCGCCCCACGACAAGGCCACCGCGGGATACGGCAATTGCGCGGACGCTCTGGGTGCCCAGATCAACGCCCAGCCAACAGCGCCCTTCTTCTTGGTTATGGGGTGCGATAACAACCTCCGTTATGGGCGCTGTTTTCAGGTCCCGTCGCAGATCAGGTTGCCAGAGATCATCATGAGAAATTCAACTGATCGCCGGATGAATCACGGTTGGCCTATGAGGATGTATTCTTTCCACCACGAATCCCGACCGGCAATCATTTGTAACCACTTCATGCCCAGCAATCTATAGTGATGGTGCCAGAGAAAACAATTCTCCGACTGCCTCTAAACCCTGTGGTTGGCCCGTCCAACACAGCCTGCGCTGCAGCGCTCGCCCTCCATGCTCAGACTCTGAGGCTCGTCGGTCAATAACGTTCTCTACATGAGTGAAGTATATGCTGCACCAGAAACGTGGTCGGGCTTGATCGGATCGAGCAACAGCTGAAGTGGTTTGGATGGGCGCGAGTCCCGGTTCACCAACTTAGAAGATAAACTTCGCACCGAGCTGAGCAATTCGCCCCGGCTGCGCGCTGACGACCTTGCCAAATGTGCCGCCAAGATCAGCGATATTGCCGTCCACGGCTTGCGGTCCGAAAAACTGGGCGTGGTTAAATGCGTTGAACGCTTCGAATCGAAATTGAAACGATTTCGCCTCCGTCAGGGGCACGTTCTTGAGAAGAGCCAGGTCGTAATTGTCCATCCCCGGTCCGGAAAAGAATCGCCGCCTCGCGGTGCCTGGCGTTCCCAGAGTATTTTCGCTGAATTGTGTGCTGTCGAAATATGCTCCATGGCGGGGATTGTGATTCAGACCGAGGGGACCTCCGGTGTAGTCGGGTTCGTCGACGCCAAAATTGTTAATGCCGTTGGGTTCGGAGCCGATCAGCGAATTATCTCCATAGTTGAGGAGGGTCACGGGAAGTCCCGTGCTGAAGTGCGTGATGCCGGAGAGTTCCCAGCCCTGGGTCCATCGGTTAGAGACGCCGAACAGCTTTTCGATCGGAAGTTGGTAGCTGTAACTGGCGACAAAGTTGTGCCTCACATCAAAGGAAGACAGGCCTCTGCTGAGAGCGGGAGTGAAAGGATTAACCGCTTCCCCCAAATTCGAAGACTGGTCTTGCGATTTGCTGTAGGTGTATCCGGCGAGGGCGTTGAGGCGCTTGCTGTTGTGGCGTAATGTGACTTGCAAGGAGTTGTAATTGGAATTGCCAACGGTGGTCTGGTTCGCATTGCTGCCGAAATTCGAGCCCAGCGGCCCGCGGGTCCCCTGAAACACCTGGCCCCCATAAGGCGAAGTGCCGGCAGTAATGTACTGAGTATCTTCCCCGAACGGACCGCAGGAGGTTTGGCCGGGTGCGAGGTTGGCGGGATTGCTTAAGGCCAAGCACAACGCCGGGTTGCCGGGATTCGCCTCATCGATTACCAGAAGGCGGTGCCCTTGATTGCCGATGTAATTCACACTCAGCACGGTGTTCGCTCCAAACCCGCGCTCCAATGACAGCATGTATTCTCCGGTATAGGGGATGCGATTCCTGGTCGAGTAGTTCGGCAGACCGGTGATTGGCTCAAACTGCGTAAAGTTGATGGGGTCTGGATGACTTGCGCTTGAGTTTAACGGCGCGAGACTAACCGGAAAATATTGACCGAGGTTTTGACCGTTTGATGCCGAGATAAACGGAGTAGAGAAAAGCGGGGGCGCGGGACTTGTGTAAGTTGTCCCGTAGGGCGCATTGGCGGACATCACGCCGATGGTGAGGCCCTCAATCGCCGTGTAGAACATTCCGTAACTTGCTCGTATGCTCGTCTTGCCCGGGCCGCCCAGTATTTTCGAGAACAAGCCGTCGCCGGAAGCGCTGGGCGAATAGGCCACGCCGATGCGTGGAGCGAAGTCGAGATTCCCGGGAGGAGCCAACGTGCGCGGAACTCCCGGATCGGTGGGATAGAGAATGCCGGGCGGAGCTTTCGGGAAGACCACCGACTGTTTGCCCGGCTCAAACGTTGCGATCTGATTGTACTTTTCATACCAGGGCTCGATGCGATCCCAGCGCAAGCCGTAATTCAGGGTGAGATTCTGCATCACGCGCCAGCTATCCTGCGCGTAGATGCCGACATATTTGTTTCGGCCGTAAAAGGGCTGAAGCTGGCTTTGGTTGTACTGGCTCGGAATTCCCAACAGGAAATCAGCGAAGTCCGAACCGGTTTCGGTTCCGAAGAACAGGAAGCTGCCATTGAACTGAGCGATGGCATTCACGTTCACTTGATCGTAGTGGAACTCTCCACCCATTTTGAGGGTGTGGGTTCCGATCACCTTGGAAAAATTGTCGAGCCACTGGAAAGTGTTCCCAACCTGTTTCAGTTCGTTGGTATTGGTTCCAATCGTGTAGTTGTTAAAGCCGACACTTTCTACGCCTTCGGTGTTTGGGGATAGGGGCACAATTCCCGGAGTATTCGCACCCACCTGAAATCCCTGAGACGCCAGACCGACTCCAACGCCGCCGACCGGTTTGCCGAGGTCATTGGAGTCGCGCAAATAGCTGAAGTGGAAGTCATTCACGGCGGAGGGGCTGAGCGTTTTCGTGCCCCCCAATCCAAACAACTGCGCCCGGCCCGTATAGAGCGCATTGAAGCCCGGAACGTTCGCTCCGCCTTGAGCCACTGGGTAGGGATTGTCCTGCGACCAGTCGTCAAGAAAATAATAGGCCGAGATCACTCCCCACGAAGTGTTGGCGTCGAGGCGGGACGCACCTTTGTCGTCGCGCAAAGTCTGGTTGAAGGCTGAGGTCGAAAATGTGTTGTCGGATGCATTGCTGGGTGCGGGGATGTATTTCAACAGGTTAGTTGCGGGCACGGACCAGGCACTCTGGGGAATAGTCAGATTAGGTAGAACGCATTGCGTGGTGGATGTGCAACTGGTGGCATAGGTGGAAGGAGGGTTGAGATTACCTGGTTCGTTCTCCCCAGCATAAAAATAATAGGGCTCGATTGGCTGAGACCGGATAGAGCAGCTTCTGAGAAAGCAAGCCAGCCCAATACGATCCGCTCACCGTGCTAGGCACCGTGTTTCCGTTCGCATCGGTAGTTGCAAAAGAGCTTGCCAAATCCGAGAGGTTGCCCGTCCGATCCTGCGTGGAAGGTACGGGGATCTGCCCCGTGTCAAAGCCCTGGGTCGATCGCGTCCCTTGGTAATCGCCGAAGAAGAACAGCCTTGACTTTCGGATCGGGCCGCCGAACGTGCCGCCAAACTGGTTTTGATCGAATGCCCCGCGCGCAGGAGAGAAATAGTTGCGGGCATCGAGGTTGGTATTGCGCAGGAACTCGAAAACGCTGCCATGAACTTCATTGGTGCCCGATTTCGTGACCACATTGATCTGGCCGCCGCTGAACTCGCCGTATTCCGCGTCAAAGTTGCTGGTGATAATTCGGAATTCGGCAATGGAATCGAGGTTGGGAATAATCGCTGCTCCCATATTCACGTCCTCTTCCACATCGTCGCCATTGACGATGAAGCTATTGGCAAACTCTCGCTGACCGTTGATGGAGATCGTCCCCGGATTCAAATCTCCGGAAGGAGAAAGGGCGCTGGCACCAACATCCTGCACCGTATCGGAGGTAACGGTCGTACCCGGCACAACGCCCGGCTGAAGGGAAAGCAAATCCGTAAAGCTACGCAAGCTGAGCGGAACCGCCGTCATCCGCGTGCCGGTGATGACTTCCCCGACTTGCGTGGTTGTGGTTTCGACCTGAGTCTGGTTCTCCACGACGGTGATCGCGTCGCTCGTGTTGCCCACACTGAGGATCGCATCCACGGTCAATGCGCTATTCGCGTCGATGGTGACGCCCGTTCGTTGGTAGGGCTTAAATCCATCCTTTGCGATCGCGATGGTGTAGCGCCCGATGTTGAGTTGAGGAAAGGAATAGAATCCGCTGCCATTGGTCGTAACCGTCGTCCGAACTCCGGTATCGATGTTGGTCGCATGTATGGTTGCGTTCGGAATCACAGCGCCACTTACGTCCTTCACGGTGCCGGAGACACCTCCCCCCACTCCAGCCCAGGCGCAAACGACGGCCGACGGAAGCAGCGCCAAGGCCCCAAGAATAAAAATGAGTATTTTGATCGCCGCTTTCTGAGTTCGGCTGCAATTCTCGTCGTAGCGAATACCGCGCATGCAGTTTTTCTCCTGAAAATACTCGAGGCCGATCTCCGCATGACGACGACAGTCGTCGGCCCATCGGGTTTCTGTTGCGGCCTGCGACCCTGACATAAGGTTGGTCGTGGCGCTATCTTTCACATCTGGTCTGAGCTGCAACCAAGTCGCAACTAGACTCAAAGAACTCGCATCTAACTCGCGGCCTTCCGGCATTTCTTGCAAAATCCGCCCACTTCCAGTCGCACCACTCGGATCTGAAAGCCGCTCTGCGCAGCGATATCCTCCTTCAGTTTCTCGAAGGCCGAACTCGTGTATTCCATGATGGCGCCGCAGCGGAAACACGCCATGTGACAGTGGTCGCGATTGGTCTTGACTTCGTAATAATGTTTCTCACCTTCGATGTGCATCAGATCCAGTTCATCGATCAACCCGCGATCCTTGAGCATCGAAATCGTTCGATACACCGTGGAGCGATCGATCGTCGGATCTTGTTTCCTGGCCATCTCCAGTAGCGTCGCCGCGTCCAGGTGGCGAGGGGAGTCCTGAATAATTCCCACAATCAGACGCCTTTGCTCGGTAATACGCACTCTCCGCGTTTCCAGTTCTTTCATCAGCGACGATCGGCTCACCGTCGTGTCAGTGCCGGATCTTCCTAGTCGCGACTCAGTCGCAACAATGGCGGTAGCAACCATATAAACGTCTCCTCCCGAAGCGTTGAATCTGCTGGTTGCAACTCTAGTTGCGACTGAGTAGCAACTGCAAGAAGCCGATTACACTTTACTGGCGGTTTTGTGTCAAGTTAGAACTCCCAATCATTTGTGGATTGCATTGAACGGCACAAGAACCATGCCGAACGGCGATAGTTAATCCTAAAGTGGCACTACAACGGCCAGCCAAGTGCGGCGCGGCGATCCGCTGGCCCTCACCCAACTGCTCATCACCTATCGTCTATTGCGCGCCTATAACAAGGACAAGCCCATGCCGTTCGCGCGGCCCGTCGCCCGCCCTGAGTCAGTTCCGAATGAAGGGCCCGCCGAGTCAGTCGCCAGACCGTGAGTCCGCCAACCGGCGCACTCGGGCCGCGCTTTGTAGAGATTGACCTTTTGTGACAGTGATCTAAGAGTGCGAAGTCGTGATGATCGCGCCTCTCTGCCAAGGCTCGTCGAAACTGGCACCGTAAATCGCGGGGCATTTTGACCCCATCGGACGCAGATAGGTGGCCAGTTGTCCGCGGTGGTGAACCCTGTGGTTGTTGAAAAATGCGAGGTAAGCCACGGCTGGAAGTTTAAAGGCTCCGAGAAAATCGATGGGAGTAAGCAGCTGTTCGGGCGTCAGTGCGCGAATCCTGTCCGTCGATCGTTTGAAATTCTTGTCATACCAATCGACCAGTTCGGAGACGGTCTTGGGTTTGCTCTTCTCATCTGGAACGTCCATATCGAGTTTAAAGTCGGCAATTCCGTCGAGGAAATGGATATCCATACTAGCCAGATGCCACGCCAATTCCCACGCAGTCCGCGCGTGGGGATCGGGCCGGTAGTCGATCTTGGCATCAGGAATCGCGGAAAGGACTTTCTTGGTAGTTTCCAGTTCGCGGGACGCCCAATAAAGCAGGGTCTCGCGGATGACGGCTGCGAACTCCGGGCTCAGACCTGATTTTACGTTGGTTGACACACTTTTCTCTTTTCTTCCCCGGGTTGTGCTGATCTCCATTCAAAAGCCGAGTGAGCGTCGACTGGTGAACCGGTGTAACGTTGGCCCCTGACGCGGCATCCGATTCCATCAACTACCGTTGACCCATAACTAACGGCGCGACATTAAGTGAAATCGCGGATCATCCTAGTCAGGTCGCCATTATGCCATATTCCCATTTGTCTTCTGAGTCTTCTGAATGATCCCAGGAATCCTGGCCGTCATAACTACCCGTGATAGTAGATTTCAGGCGCACAAATGTCGACGAACGGCCGCCATAGAATTGGCAGTTTCTTCTAAGGTACCCTGGTGGAAGAAAATCGATTTCATGAATCCTTCTCATTGACTTTATCCATTTCAGAGGATAGTGTTGTCGCGTTTTGGCGCGAGCACGGTTTCGAGTCTAAGGGGCAAGCGTTGTCGGGGAGTGGTTCTCTGTTTCCAAAGGGTTTCGACGATTCCATTTTCGGAGGTACGCCATGAAAGTCTCAATTGTCACAGGAGGCTTGGGAGATTCGCAATGCTCCGCGGCCTTTCGGCCGAAGTACCATGGCAGACTCATCTGTCAGGTAGCGCTAGTCGCTGGTCTCTTCTTGACATCGACAAGTCTTGGACGGTCTGGCTTAATCGAGGCGCAGACGCAGCCACAGACCCAGGCACAGACTAAGACCCAACAGACCCCGACGGCTTCACCGTCAGATGCAGGCCAAGTAAACTCTCCGGATGTCCCTACAGCGAACAGCACGCAGCAACCCAAACCGGAAGCGAATGCCATCCCGGTTCTGAAAACTTCAGTCAATGTTACGGACAGCATCTCTGAATCTTCCCCGGCGAACATTTCTGTGCTTCCCAATCAGACTCTGGAAACAGATCCCGGGGTAAGTTTGGACGATGAACTTCGAATCGTTCCGGGTTTCAGTTTGCTTCGTCGCACATCGGGGGTCGTGGCGAGCGCGACGATTCAGGGAGTGGCGTTGCGTGGACTAGGACTGGCAGGTCCCAGCCGAGCGCTTGTGCTTTGGGACGGCCTTCCTGTGAATGATCCCTTCGGCGGATGGATCAATTGGACTCGCATTGCTCCTGAGAATGTGGGAGAAGTCGATGTCACTCGAGGCGCCACCACCAGCGTTTTCGGAGATCTGGCAATGACGGGCACGGTTTCTATTTTTTCGCGGCCCGAAGAGAAAAACTTGATTGATTTTTCACAAGAGGGTGGTACGCAAGGCACGCTACTGAACCATGCCACCTATTCCTGGTTGGGATCGAATCTCGGCTTCTCGGTGGATGCTCGCAGCTTCCTCACCGATGGGTATTACGTGGTTCCCGAGTACTTGCGAGGGCCAATCGATACCCTTGCGTACGACCGCTTTGCTGCCGGCTCGCCGCGGATTGATTGGTTCTCGGGTGAAAATCGTTTCTTTTTTAAGGCCGACGCTCTTTTCGAGCATCGGCGAATCGGAACGTTGATAGACGGGGAGTCCACTAGCTTAGGCGAGTACTCAGGGCACTACTCCCGTGAAATGAAGAGTGATACATTTTCCATGGTCGGGTACGGTGAGCACGAAGATTGGACTGCCGACTACAGTTCGATCAACGCGACCCGGACCGTCGAGAAACTGGTCGACCTGCAATACGTGCCGTCGAACGGCGGAGGTGGTGCGGCATTCTGGCAGCACTTCCAGCAGCACTGGCAAGTGACCGGCGGAGGCGACGTAGAATACGTCACTGGTTACTCCCACGACTATAACCCGCTTGCACCTTCCCTTACAGTGGAGGGCGGAGACTTGTTGGAGCACGGGCTGTTCGCACAAGCGGATTACCGCGTTGGTCCGGTGCAATTCTTTGGCGGTATTCGTTATCAATTTACGGATGCGCACAACAACATTACTGCGCCTAACGGTGGTATAGCCTACAGCAAGGGCCTTTTTAGACTTCGTGGCTCGCTCAACCGAAGTTTTAGAGTGCCAACTCTCAACGAACTGTACCGACCTTATCGCCAGGGCAATATAGAGACGCTGGCCAATCCGGCGCTGGTTCCGGAAACCATGAATGGCGGCGAATTCGGATTTGATGTCAAAGGTAAGGCCCAGCGTCTCAGCGTCACCTTTTTTCGTAATTCAATCACGAATTTCATCGAACAACCGAATATCGCCGAGACAGCAACTACGATCACTCGACAACGGCAGAATGTTGGCGATGGAATCAATGAAGGCTTTGAAGTGAGCGCACAGCAACGTTGGGGAAGCTGGCTGGGCAGCGTCGGATACCTATACGCCGATACCAGACTGACCAGTGGACCCTTAGCCGGGCTGTGGGTTCCCGAGGTTCCCCGTCACGAAGGCTCGGCACAAATAACCTACCAGCATCATGGGACCATGGTATCCGGGGGCGTGCTAGCGTATTCGCGCGTGTTTGACGACCAGAACAACCAATTTATCGACCCGGGTTATGCCGTTCTGCAATTTTCCGCTGGGCAACAACTCTGGCGACACTTGTCCGCAACCTTTGACATGGAAAACGCCTTGGATCGCTACTACGTGGTCGAATATACTCCGGTCGTGAACAACGGTGAGCCGCGCGTCGTGCGTGTCGGATTACGGTGGAATGGAACTGCGCGTTGAGGCGTATTATGTAACCATAGTCCATGGCGAACCTGCGACGATCGAACGCCTCTTCGGGCATTTGATAGTTCTCGTGAAGGATCTGCAAGAAGCACTTCGCCTATCTTGGAAAAAAGTTGGGCTTCAAGAAGTTGTTTCTTGCTTTGTGTGCGTCTCGATTTGGACGGGTGGCCGAATAATCCTGGAATGTTTACGTACTCTGCGCCAACCTCGATCGAAGAAGTACTCGATATTCTTTCGGAGTGGGGATCACGAGCTCGGATTTTGGCTGGCGGGCAGACGCTCCTACCGTTGATCCAGAACGGGACGCTGCGCCCCGAACACCTTGTCGACATCAACGGCGTGGGGAGCCTCGACTTCGTCGATCTGAAGAACGACCTGTGCGTCGGCGCATGCTGCAGGCAACATGATTTGGAAGTCTTTCTGCGAACCAGTCGGCGGAATTCACTCATCGCGCAAGCGTTGCCTTTAATAGCAGACCAGGAAATAAGGAACCGCGGCACGATATGCGGAAGCCTCGCGGCTGCACCTCGCGGGGCAGAATTACCAGCGATCGCCCTCACTAGCAACGCCAACCTTCACATTCGCAGCAAGCGGGGCGACCGCGAGATCCGCACGACGTCCTTCTACCGGGAAGACGGAACTGTCGATATGGCATCAGATGAGATTCTTACTCAGGTTGACTTTGAATACGACGACCACAGCGGGACTGCGATTGAAGAGATCCGCTACACTCAGTTGAGTTTTCCAGCTTGTGGTGCCGCAGTTGTGGTGGATTCACAAAACGGATTCTGTTCCTCGCTTCGCCTCACCATTTTTGGACAGGGCATTCCCGCTCAAAGAATGCACGGGGCCGAGTCATTCGTTAGGGGCGAGAGACCTTCCACTGAATTGGTCGACGAACTGGCAACCCGCATTCGCAAAGAAGTGCGCGTCGATTCAGCGCCCGGCATACCGGCGGACTACGCCCGACATGTGGCCGGATCGCTGGGTGTCCGCGCCTTCAGGCGATCGGTTTCGCAGTGTGAAGCCCTTACCACCAAAGCTCAATAAACATGCAAACACACACGATAGAAATGGAACTGAATGGCAAGCCCTGCAGTCGCAGTGTCCCCGTAAACCAAACGCTTGCCAGTCTACTTCGCGAGGGCTTCGGACTCAGCACGTCGATCTCTTGTGGCGAGGGAAATTGTGGCACATGCAGCGTGTTGATAGATGGCCGGCCCATGCGATCCTGTCTCCTGCTGGCTGTCCAAGCATCAGGGCGGGTTGTGACCACCCTTGAGGGTCTTAGGGATCAACTCCCTCGACTACAGAAAGCGTTCTCCGAGAACCATGCCATACAATGCGGCTTTTGCGCTCCGGGTTTCATCGTCGCTGCGGCGGCTTTATTGCGCACCGGCTCGCGGCCGTCCGAAGCGGAGATTCGCGAAACTGTCAAAGGACACCTGTGCCGCTGCTCCGGATACTCCGGATTGGTTCAAGCAATCCTCGACGCCGCAACCCAGGACGCCGCAACCCGGGACGGCGCAGCCCAGGGATAGGCTATGTTAGGTAAATCTATTCAGCGCTTTGAGGACTCTCGTCTGCTTTCTGGTGCTGGACGATTTGTCAGCAACCTGCAATTGCCAAACACGATCGACGCGGCAGTTCTGCGGAGTCCCCACGCGGCAGCACGGATTAAAGAAATTCAGACGGTTGAAGCCCGCAAGATGCCCGGCGTCCTTGCAGTCTGGACGTTCTCCGATTTGGCGGACGTACTCAAGCCCATCCCTCAAGTCGCGCCTCATCCTTCTTTACGTCCCCGCATGGCATTCGCGCTGGTTAAGGATGTGGTGCACCATCAAGGTGAACCGGTCGCGGTTGTGGCCGCAGAAACACACGCCGCTTGCCGCGACGCCCTGCGCGCAATCGAAGTGAGCTACGAACTGCTGCCGGTAGTCTTGAACGCCGAAACGGGGATGTCTGGCTCAACCAAAGTCCATGAGGATTTACCCGACAACGTCGCCGCCCAGTTCGGGCAGGAAACCGGGGATATCGCGGCCGCACTCGCCGATTGCGATTGCGTAATTACGGAGCGGTTTACAATTGGCCGCGTTAGTTCCCAAGCCATGGAAACCCGGGCTGTGGTGGCTAGGTTCGAGCCCAACTCATCCGCGGCGCGATTGACGGTCTGGACAAACACGCAGTCGCCGCATCTCACGCGTGGTCTGGTGTCGCAGCAGGTGGGCCTTCCCCGGCACGATATACGAGTGATCGCGCCCGATATCGGTGGGGGCTTCGGGGTTAAGAATCGATACTACCCGGAGCATACCCTGATTCCTCTGCTGGCGATGCGGTTGGGACGGACAGTCAAATGGGTCGAATCCCGCCGCGAGAGTTTTCTTTCCACCTACCACGGGCGCGAGCAGATTCACGAGGCGACTCTTGGTCTCGATGCGAGCGGCCGCATCCGCGCCATGCGCGATCGCATTCTCTACGATCAAGGCGCCTACGTCACGCTTGGCATCGTGGTGCCGCATATTACCAGTATTAGCGTTCCGGGACCCTACCGCGTTCCCAATTATCAAGTCGAATGTACTGCCGTATACACCCATAAGGCCCCGTCGGTGCCGTATCGCGGAGCGGGCAAGCCCCAGGCTTGTTTCGTCATGGAGCGGATGCTCGACGCCGCAGCGGCCAAGCTCCGAATCGATCCGGTGGAAATAAGACGCCGCAATCTACTTCAGCCGGGGGATTTTCCCTACGACACCGGACTAAAGGATGTGGACAACACCCAGGTGCTCTACGATAGCGGAAATTACCCTAAGTGCCTGGAAGGAGTGTTGGACTTAATCGGCCACAGTTCTTTCCCTCAAGAAAAAAGCGACGCGGCAGCGGCGGGCCGCAAGCTCGGCATCGGAGTTTCGTGTTTTATCGAAATGACCGGCAGGGGCCCCTATGAGTCCGCACTGGTTCGTGTCGATCCGGGTGGGCGCATTATTCTTTCAACCGGGTTATCGTCTCAGGGCCAGTCGCACGAAACGACTCTGGCGCAGGTTTGCGCCGACGGTCTCGAGGTTGAACCATCCACCATCCACGTTCAGCTCGGGGACACCTCCATCATCCCTTTGGGGATCGGCGTGTACGCTGCCCGCTCGGCGGTGATGGCGGGCAACGCCGTCGCGATGGCTGCCGCGGCCATTCGCGAAAAGGCAGTCAAAGCGGCAGCCGCGATGTTGCGCCTGCCGCCTGGAGCGCTAGAATATGGCGGCGGAAAGGTCAGAGAACTCGCGGAGCCCCATCGGACACTGGCACTCGGCGAAATCGCGGGCGCGCTTAATTCGCCAGCTCTTATATTTCCATTTCCTCCGGACATCGATCCCGGACTCGAGGCGCTGCGTTTTTATAAGAGCACTAAACCCGCCTACTCGAATGGCGCATACGCGGTAGTAGTGGAGGTCGACGCGGAAACCGGATTCGTCAGGGTCGTCCGCCATGCCCTGGTACACGATTGCGGAAACCTGATCAATCCGGCCGTGGTCGAAACCCAGATGACTGGAGGCATCGCGCAAGGGATAGGCGCATCTCTGTTCGAAGAGTTGCATTATGACCGGGATGGGAATGTGCTGAACGCGTCGCTTGACACCTACCTGCTGCCTCGCGCCACGGACATCCCCACCCTAATTCAATCGCACCTAGTTACTCCCAGCCCGTTTAATCCTCTCGGAGTCAAAGGAGTTGGCGAAGGCGGGACCATACCAGTTGCGCCTGCGCTGGCCACCGCGATCGAAAATGCTCTGGGCATAGGCATGAAAATTACGCATGTCCCCATGACTCCGCCACGGGTTCTGTCCGTGAGCCGGGCTACTCCCGAGGAATGCAATCGGACAGGAGACACTCCTGCCGATTTTCAGGAAGCCACCAAAATCACGTAAGATCACGTTCCGGAAAATCATCAGTTCTGATCTCCGGCCCCATGCTTGTGTCGGCAGAGCCTGCAATAGGTGGGCGGCAGGCTGTTGTCCACGCGGTGGTGAACTGGCTTTAAGGTCCGTAGGTAAGCAAACATCGCCTGCAAATCGTCATCGGTCACGTTTCTATAGACGACAAACGGCATCGCTGACCCGAGCGCTCGCGCACCCACGAAGCCGGTTCGCAAAGCGTGGATGAAGAGCGCCTCGTCGAAGTACCTAATCCCCGATGCATCGGGAGTAAGGTTTCCGCTTACGGTGGTTACTCCTTGGAAGTTGACTGGCATGCCGCCGGCAAATTCCATCCCCGGGATGGGCTTATTGTCCAGGGTAGTGGGAGTGTGGCAGCTGGGGCAACCCGCCATTCGCACCAGATGTTTTCCCCACATGATGCGGTCGCCGGGGTCGGGAGCACTCACCGGTTCGGTGACCGGTTTAGGCAGAGCGTTAATCAGACGATTGACGGGAAAGTTGATATGCGTCTTGGGCAGTTCGTGATGAATGGCAGGCAGAGAGCGCAGGAAAACTATGACCGAGGCCAGATCCTCGTCGGACATTTCTCGAAAATTTTGGTACGGCATGATCGGAAACAGCGTCCGTCCATCGTGGCCAATACCTTCGCGGATGGCGCGGGCAAGTTGGTCGTCCGTCCAACTGCCGGCTCCGGTTTCCACGTCAGGGGTCAAGTTTGGTGCGACGATTCGTCCGGGAAGCAATCCTTGGGGAAGGACCTGGCCAGCCCCCATCATGTCGGGGATCGGAGGATAGCCACGTTGGGACAGGTCCATCGGCGTGTGGCAACGTGTGCAGGCAGATAACGCCGTAAAGATATAGCGCCCGCGTTCCAACCTCTGGGGAGTCCGCTCAAATCTGTGGGCCGTCAAAGCGCGCGTCTTCGGCCCGATGAACGGGGCCCATCCGAACTTCACCCTTACGCCTATTACCAGAACTGCAGCCAGTCCGGCCACCGCGATCAGGAGGATTTTCCCCAGCTTCCTCATGTCTCTAACTGACGGACCTGTCGTTTCGTGGTTTGCGCTGCCAGGTTGCCTTTGCGCGAATAGTCATAAGCGCAGATAGGATACACGAGTCGGCTGTCGTATTCCTATGGGAACATGGGCGGCGCGAATGTCTTCAAATTCCGCCCCAAAATCGTTATACTTCGCGGCATGAACTTACCAAGAAGACTGCTCCGTCTCCCACGACGAAGATTGATCGGCGCTTTAATCGCGATTCTTTCTGTGATGTCCGTGGGGATTTTTTATCTTTACGGACAGGACAAATCGGGTTACCCCGATGGTTACGATGCCGTGCAAGCCGCGCCTGATTATCACAAGGTTATTTTCGAAAATGCATTCGTACGCATCCTCCAACTGAAGGAGGGGCCATCGGGGACGATGGTACCCATGCACCATCACCGCTGGCCGGGTTTCTTTCTAAATTGGGATACAGGCGGCAAGGCCACGCACCTCCGGTTTCATTACCCAGACGGCAGAGTTGAGGACAGGCCAAGCGTGAACGAGCCGGCCCACCCCGGCGTGTGGAAAGTGCGGTGGACGGAGCCCGACCCAATGCGGTCGGTCGAAATTGTCGACAGTGCGACGCCTGCCGGCGGAGCCGGCGAGCGTCCTCCCCAACTCCGAATCGAAATTAAATGTCATCCGTGAGGGCTGCTGTCCAAAGAACATTTCGCTGCGAGCACCGGTCTCGCTGCCAGTGATCTGGTAGAACGGGATCTCCTGTTCGGCTCGTGTTGCCGTTGTCTCCCAACGCCAAAAGCAGAAACCATGCCCCTAACAAAACTCGATGCCGTCCCTGCCTTGGTTGTGATTGACTTGCAAAAAGGCATTATCGCTTTACCAACCGTCCACCCTATCGACGAAATCATCAGCCGCGCTGCGCAGCTCGCGCGCGTTTTCCGCGAGCGGGGCCTGCCGGTCGTTCTCGTCAATGTGAGGGGTGTGGCTCCAGGCCGCACCGACGCCGAAAGACCTAATCTTTCGCGTCCTGGCGATTGGTCCGACTTGGTTCCTGAATTGGAGCAGCAACCTGGAGACTACGTAGTCACGAAAGAGCGATGGGGTGCGATTTTGGGCACAACTTTGGATGATTACTTGCGCCAGCACGGTGTAACCCAAGTTTTCCTGGCGGGCGTCTCGACGAGTGTAGGCGTGGAATCGACGGCACGAAGCGCCTACGATCTGGGCTACAACGTGGTTATGGTGGTGGATGCGATGACGGACCGGAACATCGATTCCCACCGTCACAGCGTCGAGAAGATTTTTCCCCGGCTCAGTGAGACGGCAACTACTGACAGCGTGCTGAAGTTGTTGCAGGATGCGGGGGCGCAGTGAACTGGCCACAGTTTCCAAAGCGCCGAATGGCTTCGATCAGCGAAACGCCGCTGCGTATTGTTCCAGCCACCGGTCGAAAGAGATCGGCTTTCGCCCGAGGACGCGCTCGACGGTGTCGGTAACCTTCGCCAGGCGCCCTTCGCGCATCGCCCGAAAAACGGAGATGAGGGCTTCGACCATCGGCACCGGCCGGTTCCTCGCGAGCAACTGGCGACGCTCCTCTTCGTCGGAGAGCGCTTCGAACCGGAGCGGCTTTCCTATCCGAGCGCCGATCTTCTGCACCATCTCGGGATAGCTGAGCAATTCCGGGCCGGTGACTGGCAACGACTCTCCGATGTATGCCTGCGTTGTCAATGCCTTGGTGGCGACGGCGGCAATGTCATCGGAATGAATGACCGGGCTTTTGCCCTCGCCGGCGGATGAACGGACAACTCCTTCGGACCTGATCGAGCTCGCCCACCACAGACAATTCTCCATAAACCCCGACGGCTGGATGAACGTGAACGGGACTCCGCTAGCGCGAATCGCGGCTTCGCCCTGCGCATGCCACACGCCCGTCCCAATGTTTTTTTGTGGCACGGCGATCGACGAGATCTTTACGAGATGCTTTACCTCCGCCGCCCTTGCGGCCTTCGCTGCCACTTCATCTAGTGCTGCGAGGTCGTCAATCGAGCTGACCAACAAGAAAGCATCGACTCCCTTAAGTGCTGCCGTCATCGTCGTCGCATCGGCGAAATCGCCGACGAAGACCTCCACGCGATCGCCGTAGCGCGATCGTGCCTTCTCCGCATCGCGCACCAGAACTCGTGGCCGGTCACCGCGATCGAGAAGGCGCTTGACGACCAGCGAGCCGATGTTTCCAGTCGCTCCCGTAATGAGATAGTTCATGGTGATCCCCGTAACCATGTAGAGTAGGTCAGATATGACCGAGGCGTAAAAAGTGCATTTTAAAGCGTTCAGTCCGAGTTGGTAGTGTCTTGATTGATGTGGTGCCACCCTGGATTTAAGGCAGCACCGTGAATCGGGTGGCATTGACGACGGGAGTCTAGGGGTATAACGTACCCCAGAGTCGGGCAGGCGTTTTGAAGCAGGCTTGCCATTCTTGGATATCTAAAAATGACAAGCACACAGCCCAAGGTTTTTTACGGTTGGTGGGTTGCGTTGACCGGAACCCTGGGCAGCTTCCTCGGCATTGTCACTGTGGTCGTATTTTCCTTCGGGATATTCGCTAAGGCGATCGGTCGTGAATTTCATGCTGGACGCGCCCAGGTTTCGCTCGCATTTACCATCCTGAGTCTGACCTCCGCTTTTTGTTTCCCGCTGACCGGACGATTGGTCGATAGGTACGGCCCACGAAAAGTTCTGCTTACAGCCACGACTATTCTGGGTCTGATTCTTATGTCGAGTATCTTCTTGTCACAGGCGCTATGGAAGCTCTACGCGATTTTTTTCGCGATGGGCTTGGTCTCGAGCGGGGCCGGAACGATGCCATACGCCGACGCGGTTTCGCATTGGTTTGATAAGCGCAGAGGGCTCGCTCTGAGCGTACTGATGCTCGGGATGGGACTAGGAGCGATTGTCGTGCCTACGATTGCCCAGCAACTCGTACAAAAGTGGGGCTGGCGCCTCTCCTACTGCCTCTTCGGATTGGCCATGTTGCTCATTCCTGTTCCTGCGATTGCGGCGTTCCTAAAAGACAAACCTGAGAGTATGGGGCTTCTGCCGGACGGCGAAACTGATGCCCGGGCGAGAACGCGGATCGCAGTTGGCGAAGAAGGACCGAGCGTGAGCGAAGCCGCGCGTACCTCTGCATTCTGGATCATGCTGTTCGCGTTTTTTTTACTGACTGCCAGTGTTCATGCGTGCTTTCTCCATTTGCCCGCGATCCTGACCGACCGCGGCAGCGCAGCTCAGACCGCGGCCCTTGCCAGTTCGCTCTTGGGCGTCGGGGTGTTCATCGGAAGGGTGAGCTCTGGCTACCTGATGGACCAGTTTTTCGCGCCTCGGGTCGCGGCCGCGCTCTTCTCCGCAGTTGCCATTGGGATTGCATTTCTGGCGAAGGGCCATGGAATCCAGTCTGCATTCGTTGGAGCCTTTCTGGTTGGTTTGGGCACGGGGGCCGAGGTCGATATCATCGCTTATTTGATCAGCCGCTACTTTGGTCTGCGCTCCTACGGATCGATTTCCGGCTGGATATGGGCTATCTATGGCATCTCTGGTGGATTGGGAGCCTACCTGATGGGCCTCGGCTTTGATAAAACAGGATCCTATGTCACGCCGCTCGGCGGATTTTTCCTCGCAGCGGCTCTCGCGACCGTGCTGATCATGAGTCTCGGGCCATACCGGTATAGCGTAGGACTCGCTCATGCGCCTGGAGGGGATTAGCGAACCGCGCCCTGCGGACCGCGGTCCTATCCGCCTAAGCTAAGGTCGGACTCCTGCCAACCTTAATCATTCAACCTTCCCTTGCATATAAAGGAAGGCGAAACTAGGAGTTGGTGCTCATGATTCCTGTATTAACGGATGAAGATATCCTGCCGCTGCTCGACATGCAGGAGTTGATTCCGCTCATGGAGGAATTCCTCCGGGCGCGTCATTCCGGCCATACTGTCACGCCGCCGCGCCATAACGTCGAATTCGTCCCCTTCGGCGAACTGATTTTTACGATTGGTGGGCTGAACACTGCCGATCGAGCATTGGCGGGATTTCGAGTCTATGATACTTTTCCGACCGCTGAGGGCGAGTTCGATGCCCAAACGATCGCGGTCTGGGACACCAGGCGCGGCGCGCTGCTGGGAATGATTGTAGGTTGGGCTTTGGGCGCATGGCGCACCGGCGCTCTGGGTGGCGTTGCCATCAAACATATGAGCCGGCCGGACGCACGACGTTGTGCAGTTCTCGGAACTGGCAAGCAAGCTCGCACGCAACTTCTCGCAGCAGCGGCCTGCCGGCCCCTCACCGAAGTCCGAGTGTATAGCCGAGACACTGAGCGCCGGCGCCGGTTTGCGGCCGAGTTGGCTACCCTGATCGAACGCGACGTCCAGCCAGCGGCGTCCGCCCGGGAAGCGGTCGAACAGGCCGATCTCGTGATCTGCGCAACCAACTCCAAAATACCGGTGCTGGAAACGAATTGGCTTTCACCGGGGACGCACGTCAACGCGTTGGGTCCAAAAATTTCGAATGCCCACGAGCTGCCTGCGGACATCGCTGAACGGGTCACGTTTCTCGTCACAGATTCCATCGAGCAGGCGAACAGCTACTCTCAGCCACATTTCCTCGCCGCAAGCGCGGCTTGGGGCCAGTTGCAGGATCTTGCGACCTTGGTGGCCATGCCTGCGCCGACTCGTTCAGAAGACGCAATCAGCCTGTTCTCTTCCTGCGGTCTTGCGGGCACCGAAGTTCTCGTGGCTGCACACCTTCTGGAACGGTTTCGCTTGGCGCGTCAATAAATTCCCGGAATCACCTTGGCCGTCGTTTGCGAGTAGGCTTCGTATTTGGCACCGAACACCGTTCTTAAATGAAGCTCTTCAACCTGGATTTTGCACAGTAAGATCACCGACCAAACCACAGCGAGCAGCCACCCGAAGGCACTTGCGAGGGTCAACGCGAGAGCCACCTTTGCGACTATTGCCGCTGCGTACCGGGGATGGCGCACATAACGATAGGGACCTCGGGCCATGGGAGGCATCTCGGGCTCTCTCCGATTGAAGAATCTTGCCAGGTAAACATCCGTCCAGATTTGCCAAATGGACGTAGCCAGATAAAGCGCGAGTCCGAAACCCTGGAGCACGGGTTGCCGCAACTGGCTAACTACTTGCCAATGTCCGTAATCCAGAAAAATGGTCAGGTCCAGGATCATCAGCAGGCTGATCCACTTCGGCCCTTTGGGATCCGAATCCAGAGCCCACCATTCCCGCATCACGGATTTCGAACGAAATACTCCTCGACTCGACCAGACGGAGTGAGATACGTTCAGAAGCTTTATACACAGGTAGCCTCCGGCAAAGAAGTCGACCCTTGCCCAGGGATGCGGCGTGCCCCACTGAATGAGGCACAACAGGGCGAGAACCACATATCCTAGCGAAGCCGTAAGGGTTTTCCAGAATTTTGCGTTCATCCCTAGCCGTCTCCGTTAACGTTAACCAGCAGGTCCCGCACAATAGCTGCGGCGGTGGCTGGATCCTCGCCGTAAGAGAGGCGATACGCCGGCACTTCTGCCAAACTAGCGAAGACCGCAGCCTGTTGAGACTGGAAGCTGTCGCCCCCCTCAAAGAGGAGACCTGCGCCCAGATGCTGCAACAGCCCGGCGGGTGGTATGGTCGCCAGACGCGGTTCGGGGGCAACGGCCCTTTCGAGAAAGATGGAACATAGCGGCGCCACGCTGTGCGCTTGTGCGCTTTGCAGTTTGCTCTTGTCGAAAAAACAGAAGTCAACCCCTTCGTATGACAATTCATGAACCTGACCGAGGAGTTCGGGGAAGAATTGCAAGGCCTCGGGCCGAAACAGCGCAGGAAATTGGTCACCCCATATGAGGGCACCAGAGGGAGTGGGCTCCAAGAAAACCACGTGATCGGCAACCAATTCCATGCCAAGCTTGGCGAGCACATAACCGGCGGTGGTCTTTCCACTGTTGTGCTCTCCCAAGAGGATTACGCCTCTTCCTCGAAAGGAAACACAAGCCGCAGACAGGCAAGTGAATCCCAGGCTCCTGACGGTCATGTAAAGCAGGAACTCCAGCGGGAAACGCGGCTGGAACCTCGGTTCGAGGATCTCGGTAAATTCTTCCGCTAAGAACGCAATCCCACTCCGGGTGCCTGCGTCCACAGCAGCGAAATTGCGCTGCCCAAAGTTCACGAAGCTGAGTTCGGCATCCGAAAATGCAGAGGGAGGCGTCCTCGGCGGCTCGAAACCGCCCGGTTCGCTCACAATTCGCCACGTAAGCTCAGGATCATCCTGCGATACATGCGGGTACCAGGCGAAGTAGCGGAGTGCGAGATCGATGATCTTGGGGCTATTGCTTTCCAGGCGTACCGCCCTGCCCATCAGCTGCAACGTGATGGAATGGGGAGTCGGGACCGAGCGACGGAGCGGATCTGAACGTCTGCCACCGTACGGTACTGCTTCCGACGCGCCCGGGCCACCAGCTCGTTCTGCATGCTTTGCTAGCAGCATTCCGAAACCCCTCGGGAAACTCCTTCGAGATGACGCGCGAGCTGCGGAACAATCACTCCAGGATTCCCCCAGTATTGCAGTTGCCAGCAAGGGATGGCAACCAACCGTTGAATGACTTTCCGCTGATTTTCCATCAGTCCGGGAGGCTCGGCCATAAGCTCTTGATCGAGACGTCGCGCGGCATCGCGTGGAGACATCGATTGCAGACAGAATTGCGGCCCTTCACGCTGACCCAGATCACGCTGATCCAGAAAAATCAGGCTTTCCGGTTCGCAGAACTTTGCTCGTGTTAGGCCGAGTTGGCTCTCCGGATCCAAGCGCAGTATCGACTCTCCACCTTGAATATCCGTCGGCTCCCGATGCGCTAGTTCGTCAAACCAGATCTGAGCTTCATGCCGAAGTTTCAGCGAAGGGACGACACCCCAGGCAGACAGCCCGTCTTTGCCCGCTGAGCAAAAAGTTCGATCATCAGAAAGAAATGCGAAACCGGCGCGGGCCATGGCCATCACTAGCGTGGACTTGCCCGAGCGCGAAGGTCCCGCCAGCAAATATCCTTTGTTGTTCTTCACGACGCAGGCGCAGTGAAGCTCTACAATACCGACCGAGGCGGCAACGATGGACATAAGCATGGGAAAGATCACCGCCTGCCAGTAATCGCGGTCGGCGCCCATATTGGTCGAAAATCGTCCCGCCACGCGCCGTTTGCGAAGATCGACCAGCATGGAGCTATCGGAATCGAAGCTGGCAACTACGAGATGATCGAGGCCGCGGACGAAGGGCTTTGGCCATGGAGGTTGCGCCGAAGACTGAGAATCGACCCACAGGCGGAGCGAGAAATCCGTATCGCTGGCGTCGGATTGCAATGGCAAGAATGCGTGGTGAGCAGTTTCAAGAATTTGTTCACAGTTAGTATGCACAGCGCACACGGCCCCGGCGGCCAGGAATCGCCGATGAAGCGGCGTTTGGGCATCCCGCCGAAAAAAATCCGCCGGCTTCACGAGAAATTCCCTATTCGCGGGCCCCGAAACAACCCCGTCACATTCATCGTGTCTTCGTGCTCCGTGTCGAGATTTCTGGAACTTCTCGGACAGCCTTGCTTCGATTGAGCCACAGCCACCTGGGGATCTCACACAGATAGCGCAATCCCGAGCCAGCGTGATACACAAGCCTACGAAATACGAACTTCTGGCGCCGCCACTGCGAGTCTAACAGGGCATTGGGCCGCTCGCCGATCGAATGAACTATGCTTACCGATCGCGTCCAGGGTAATAAACGTCGGCGCGTGAAGTCTCTTCGGCGCTTCATATCGGGCAAGAATTGCCGATGCAGGAATAAAACCAACTTGGAATTCGGGAACACAGCAAGTTCGTAAGCAGGCGTCTTTTCGAAAGGCACTTGCCAGCTATAGTTCTCCAGCCAAACCCCCACCGAAGGGCGCAGATTCGCCTTCCACGACCGTATTATTGCGGGAAGCGGAGCCTGAAAAAAATCCGTTGCCAGTGCCGCGATGATGGCCACCAAGTGGGTTAGCAGGGCATCAGCCTCCGTGCGCCGCTCAACTCGTTGCCAGAACGATGTGTCGTTCGACCGCCGATGGAGACAATAAGCAATTTCATAGAGCCATAACATCCTTAAATCCCCGTACAGCAAGTGCTGAAACGTATGCAGTACTTGCAGCAGAAACGCATCCTCCTCATGTAAGGCGCGGAAGTGCATTCCTCGCCATTCGTGGTCGACGCTGCCGGAGGGAGAAAACTGCGTACCAGCAATATAGATGCCGTGCTCGTCCGGCCTCCAAATCCCCAAATTCAGTTCGATAACATAACGGCCTCTCCCTTCGTACTGCTCGCCCGAATCGAAGGAGTGGGGAATGGGAGCCTTCGAGAAGATCCACTCCCCGACCGCCGGCCTATGCTTTATGAGGAAAAATCCCAGATCGCCGAGCGCTTGCTGCGCAATCGGCACTGACTGTTCGTCAACCAGATAGTCGAGGTCACTTTGCTGGCGTAAACATGCATCGGGGCAGAACCCAGGGACAAGAGAAAAACCCTTAACTACGGCGTAGTTAACGCCAAATCGTCGGAACCTTTGATTCACCTCTGCAAACGCGCTTGCCATTTCGTCGACACGCAGCCGATTTTTAGAGTAGTTTTGTTCCAAACGCGACAGCGCTGCAGGCGGAAGTTTCCCCTCATCGTGAGTGTCGCGCAGTTTCTGTAACAAATAGAGTGCGAGATTCGCGTTGTCTAACCACCGGAACGTGTCTTCCCACTGGCGCCAACTGAAACCGCCGAGCGAATCTCGGCTCCCGTCGATTTCCTCGGAGAAGCTCAGATAGCGAATTATGGTTTCGGCCAAGCGTCGATTCATCGGCAAGTGTTGCAATTTCAACTCGCGAACCTGCGTGTGGGAGTTTTTGCGGGGTTGAGTCTTGCTTGGAATCGAGCGTCACCGCCGGTCTTTCCTAGTCAACCACCTGCCCCCGAGCGGTACGCCGGAAATGCAAAATCATAACCGCGGGCACGACTCGCGCATTGTCGAAATAGCTTTCCTTCCCGGCCTTGGCGAAGAGCGGACGCTCGGGTTCTCCAACGAAGCATTCCAGCTGGCGTGCGAGTTCGAATCCGACACAGTTGAACGCATTAACAATTTCCCTTGAAGAATGGCTCGTGGTTTCAATCTGCAGTGCACCCTGTTGATCCCTGAACCCCGTACGCCAACCGGAATCGTATGCCGCGGGGTGAAGTTCGCTGATGTAGAGGTCTGCAGGCTCCCGCAGCACGCGCCAGCACTCCCTCGCCAGTTCGCTGAACTTCCCAATGTGCTCCAGCGCAAACGAACAGATGGCCAAGTCAAAGGCGGCGTCTCTCAGCGGGAGCTTCAAGCAATCGGCTCTGGCCAATCGTCCCCTGATCGCGCTCTTCTCGCGAGCCATGCGGAGCATAGCCGGGGACAAGTCAATCCCGATACCCAGCACCGGGTCGGCAGCCAACAATCTCTCCACCCAACGTCCGGTTCCGCACGCCAGATCGAGCACCCGCTTGCCGGCGACGTTCGGAACCAGCGGCAAAAGGCACCGCTCTTCCAAGGCGAGGAGCGGGTTGGGATTTTGGTCGTAACTCGCCGCCCATCGCGCGTAGCCTTCTGCGACAGAAACACGGCGTGGAATAGGCCCCGATCCAGAAACTCGCGGATCGATCGCTGGTGCGACCACGGGACCATCGTTCACAAGCTCTCCACTTTTGGCTTTCGAAGATCGATCATGCGCTGGGTCCACTTCAATTCGAACGGCGCCGAGTAAACCGCAAGCTTGTATCGCCACGCGCTCAATGCCTTCAACGTCATTCTTCCCCACTGCGGAAGGCGGATGTCCTGCACGGTGGGCCATCGGGAAGAGACTACGAGTTCAAAGTTGTCGATCAATTGCTTGGTGCTGGGCCTCATCCACGGAGTTTTGGGATCTTTCTGCGTGGCGTATCGCTGCCAGCGCTCGGTAGCCCACTCATCAGGAGTTTCCGGAAATCGAACCTGATCTTCGACATTTCCGTACATCTGAGTCCGTTGCGGAACCGGAGTGTAATGTTCAACGACAATTTCAGAGTCCGGATTCAGACGCTTCAACTGGCGAATAAACTGGATGCACTCCTGCGTGTCTCCCTCGGGATCCTTGGGGTTTCCGAAAATAATCGAGAACTCAGGAATGATGTCGAAACGGCGTATGCGGGACGCCAGCGCCAACGTATCTTCGGCGCGAAGATCTTTCTTCATCTCCTTCAGCGTTTCGTTATTGCCGGATTCCGCCCCAAAAAAGATCATCTTGCAGCCCGCGCGCCGGATCGCCTCGAAGGTTGCGTCCGAGTAAGACATCATGATGTCGGAACGGCCCTCGCACCACCACTTCAAGTTCAGTGGCTCGATGCGCTTCGTCAGTTCCTGGGTGTGGTCCTCGCGCAAAAAGAAATTGTTGTCGTAGAACTGAATGGCATCGACACCATAGTTCTGCGTCAGATGGCGCAGAACAGCTTCTGTGCGTTCCGGCGCCTCCATCTTTTCCCGGCTTCCGGAAAAGTTTACGACCCCACAGAAGTTGCAGCGGAACGGACAACCGATGCTGGCCTGGTGCACCGCAGTGCGCTTGCCAAGAAATGTCGGGAGGAGATACTTTTCCACGGGCAACCGATGGTAGGGCAACCAGGGAAATGCATCCGGCGATTTCATGGGGCGCTCGGGATTGTGGCGGGCTCCCTGGTCCGAGTCCTTATAGGAAAGGCCAGCAATGTTCTGCATCTCATGGTTCTCACGAAGAGCGCTTAACAACTCGAGAAAAGTAAGCTCTCCCTGCCCGCGTACGGCAAAATCGACATATTCTGAGTTCAGAGCCGCCGCCGTATAGTTGGTGGCGAAATAGCCTCCCCAAACGATCCTCACATGCGGGAACCGGGCTCGAATCTCCCGGCAAGTAGACACGGCCCCCACGGTTTGGGGTCCGGGCATTACTGTCACGGCCAACATCTCGACAGCATGCTGTTGAATCAGGGCCGCAATCGTTTCGGTGGGATGCAGATCGAGATTTCCATCCACGATCGCATATTCTTCGCGACCCTCCAGAACTGCGGCTATCGACAAAATGGAGAGTGGTAAGCGGCGATTGCGGTACCGGGCCGCCTTTGGATTGTAGAGAATGATCATTTCACGATAACCGGTTCCGCGAGTTCAGCCGTCAATTCACCCGAGTTGCCGAGCTAGCAACTTGTCGCGGGAGCGGGTTCCATGATTTTTGCGTCCACACTGGGTTTGGGCAGGGTCACAATATTTTTCAAGGTTCGATTGACCCAGAGCTCCAGGGGGAGGCCATAGAAGTCATGATCCAAGCGCCAGCGTGCGGGATAAGCGGTGAGATGTTGAACGGCCTTTGCGAGTCGCCCCGGCCCCTTGGCGGCAATTGGCTCGCGATCGAAAGCGATGCGGAGATAATCGCGCATGGTTTGCACTCGTTGATGATCTTTGCCCTTCAGCCACGGCAGCGTCGTGTAACGAGGGAAGTAGTCGATCCAGCCTTCCAACGAGGTCGGGACCTCAATGCCCAGCTTCTCCGCCTGGGTAAATATGGGAGAGCCAGGATAGGGTGTGAAGATATTGGTCCAGAATTCCGCTCCGGGGAAGCGGCGGCACACATCCATCATGAAGCTGACGGTCTCACGCCGTTCTTTTGGCCCTTCCCCGGGGTGACCGAAAATAATATTGAATGACGGAATCACGTTGGCGCGAAGGCAGCGCTCGGTTGACTCGTAGATGTCGGCGAGCACCTGAAAATCTTTATTCATGTGCTTCATCACGGTCGGCGACGCGGTCTCGATGCCCTGGCAGACCTGGTGCATGCCAGAGCGCCGCAACAGAGAGAGTTCCTCGACGCTTAGGCGAGCTGTCAAATTAGTGGTCGCCTGGACGCTCCATTTAAATTTCGCTCCTGCTTGAACCAGCCCTTCGGCAATCTTTAGCGCGCGCTCGAGATCGACAAGAAAGTTGTCGTCCGCCATCCACAGCAACTCCAGCCGGTAACGACGGGTCAGTTCCATCGTCTCTGCGACGACCTGGTCGACCGGAAGCGAATTCCATTTGCGGCCATACACTGCTGCATTCGTGCAATACGAACAATTGAAGGGGCAAGCAAGGCTGGAAACGTACATTGCCCAACGCCGTCCGCAGATGCGCTCATAGCCGTCGAAGTCCGCCAGTTGGTAGGCCTTCTGTGGCATCTGGGTCAATTGCTTCAGAGGCCGTTCGGGCGTAAGAAAAAGCTTGTTGTCGCGCTTGAAGCCGATCCCCAGAACATCATCAAGGGGGTCATCGTTTTGCAGGCGCTGCACCACCTCCAGCATGCTGTCTTCACCCTGAGCACGCACGATGATGTCTACATACGCAGCTTCGAGCGTCTGCTTGGGCAATAGTGATGGATGCCATCCCCCCAGGATCACGGGGAAGTCGGGGTCCCATGCCTTTACCGCCTTCGCGACCGCCACTGTCTCCCGAATCATCGGTCCGGTGACGACCGAGATTCCCAGACACAGAGCATCTTTCACCTCTTCCAACACGCGCTTCACATAATTGGGTGTGATCGTGGAATCGATGATTCGAACGTCGTATCCTGCCTCCAATAACGGAGTGGAAATCGCCAAAATTCCTAGCGGGGCCGTAGCCTCGATGCTGGAGAACGACGCAACGAAGAATACGATCTTGTTTGATGACTTCACGGATGCACCCCTCACGCCCGGCGCGAAGATTATAGAGTCACCCACATCATATGTCATGAACGTGACGAATTTGTCAACAGATTGCAAGAAATTTAAAGATCTGCTCTCGCCTTGCCCGCCTCGGTAATGGGCGCCTGCTTTCCCTCGCAAAAGCGGTTTGCTGGACACCATCTCTGTCCAGTGCAGAAATCGGGGATGAGAGGGGCGACTTTTTTCTGCTTCGTAGCGCAAGAGAAAAAGGAACTGATGATAAGGTTGACAAACTCCTGGCAAACGTTCATTCTGCTCGAATGACCACTCGGGGATAAATTCCCCGGGCGCTGCGGGTGAGGTTTGTGTGCCAGAAAAGCATAAGGTCGTACTTTTTTATCCGCCTTACGATGGCCCTCCGTTAAGTGCGCCTTTGTGTTTACTGGCCTTGGCAGCGCCTCTCTTGCAGGCAGGATTCGAAGTCAAGTTGATCGACAATATAACTTCGCCCGACTTCGAGAGTGAAATCCTTCGAGAAACCAGTGACGCACTCTGCCTCGGCATTTCTGTTCTTACCGGCCCTACAATTGGGACAGCGATTCGCACTGCCAGAGCGGTGAAGAAGGCTCGCCCCTCTTTACCAGTCATCTTCGGTGGTTGGCACCCGAGCCTTGCGACCGAACAGACTCTGCAACCAGATTTCGTCGATGCAGTCGTGCGCGGCCCAGGAGACTTAACCTTGCTCGAAGTTGCGCAGCGCTTGGCGGACAAACAGGAACTGCACGGCGTGCAAGGTCTGTCGTTTAAAGATCGAGCGGGCATTCACCATGAGCCCGAAAGACGAGTCACGAACATCAACGATCTCCCTACGCCGGCGTTTCATCTCGCGAACTTTGATGCCTACGCTTCCGCTGCAGGCTTCCGGCAATTGTCCTATACCACTAGCGTCGGCTGTCCTTACGCATGCAATTACTGCACGGATATGGTGTTTTATAGCCGCCGGTTCAACGCCTACAAGGCAGAACGGGTGGTAAGCGACCTCGCCGATTTGGTACCTCGCTATGGCATTCAGGAAGTGGCGCTCTTCGATTCGAACTTTCTGGTTGATATCAAGCGAGCCTTGGCCATTGCGCGTGGAATTGTCGCGAGCGGGGTTAAATTCCTTTGGGATTTCCAGGCTTCCACCGACTTTTTGTGGCGAATGAGCGACGACGATGTTCGCTTATTGGGCGAGAGCGGTGTGTCCCATATGGGCTTTGGGACTGAGTCGGCATCTCAGCCTGTGCTGAAGCTGATGAACAAGCATCACCAGAATGTTGAGCAGATGGTGCAGACGGCTCGCAAGGCTCACCTCGCCAACATTCGCGTCACCTTCAACGTGATTCTCGGTTACCCGGGTGAAACCGAAGCCGACCGCCAACAAACTTTTTCCATCATGAGCGACATTGCCCGGGAATATTCCAACGTCAGTTTTTCCCCAAATATCTTCACTCCTTACCCGGGAATCCCGATCTGGCCGCAATTAAAGGAGATGGGGGTGCCCGAGCCACAGTCTCTCGAGGAATGGCAAACCCTGGCGCTGGGCCGCAATATCCTGCCTTGGTTGCAAGGCCAGGAATTGCAACGGCTGCGTCGCAGTCTGGAGTATTTTCTGCTGAATAATCAGATCCGGAAAGCCACGGAAAGCAAGGTGTGGCTGCGAAAAAGATTTCGCCAGATGCTGGGAGCGCCCATCCGGTGGCGGATCGGAAAAAACCGATATTCCTTTCCCTGGGAGCTTTGGGTTTCGCGCGCCGCAGAGCGCATAGTGACGCGGCGATCTCTGCTCACCGGGCAAAAACTATCGGAGCGTATGCAGGAAGTCTGCTGATGCATTCAGTGCGCATGGGGGCCCGACGTGGCTGATGTTCTACTGACTCATTCTTACCATCTGTTTTATGACCGGAAGCAAACTCGCAAGGCTCAGCCTTATCCCCCACTCGGCACCCTCTATGCCGCGGCGACGCTGCGCAGTTCGGGCATCTCGGTAGCAGTATTCGACACCATGCTGAACGACCCCGAAAGGGGATTCGAAGCAGCCCTCGCCCAACATCGTCCCGCGCTGGTGGTGGTTTACGAGGATAACTTCAACTTTCTTTCCAAGATGTGCCTTACCCGGATGCGGGAGGTCGCGTTCCAGATTCTCGCTGCCTCACAAAAGGCGGGCGCTACTGTGTTGGTCAACGGCTCCGATGCCTCGGATCATGCTGCGGACTATCTCCGGAATGGTTTTCGTTGCGTCTTACTCGGCGAAGCCGAATTCACATTGCTGGAAACGGTGCAGCAATTGCTTAAAAACAAGGAAGCTTCGCTGGACGGAATTGCCGGTCTCGCTTATTTATCGCCGGCGGGAAAGGTTGTTCAGACCCCGAAGCGCAGCCAATTGCGGCATCTGGACACGCTGCCGTTCCCGGCGCGCGATCTGATCGACACGCGCCAGTACCGGGATGCCTGGAAATCCGCACATGGATACTTCTCTCTTAACATCGTTTCCAGTCGTGGGTGTCCGTATAGGTGTAACTGGTGCGCCAAGCCCATCTATGGCGATACAGTTTCCGTGCGCTCGCCCCAAAGCGTGGCAGAGGAGATGCGCCAGCTCAAGCACGAATACCAAGCTGACCATCTGTGGTTCGCGGACGATATTTTCGGCCTGCAGGCGAAATGGGTTTTGGAATTTGCTGATGCAGTTGAGGAGCGTGACGCTGCCGTTCCCTTCAAGATGCAATCCCGGGTTGACTTGATGACGCCCGCCACGACGGCGGCATTTCGGCGTTCCGGCTGTGCGGAAGTGTGGATGGGCGTGGAATCTGGAGCGCAGAAAATTTTGAACGCGATGGAAAAAGGCATTCGCGTGGACCAAGTCCCCAAGGCGCGTGAGAACCTGCGGAAAGAGGGAATTCGCGCTTGCTACTTCCTGCAATTTGGCTATCCTGGCGAGACTTGGGAAGATATCCAGAGTACGGTCGAGTTGGTGCGGGACACGCGCCCCGACGATATCGGCGTTTCCGTGGCGTATCCGCTCCCAGGGACCAAGTTCTTTCAGCGAGTGCAAGCGCAGTTGGGGACGAAAACCAATTGGTCCGACAGTGAGGACCTCTCCATGATGTTCGAGGGGGCCTATGCCGGCGAGTTCTATCGCGCTTTGCATGACGCGCTGCATGCGGAAGTAGATTACTGGAACGGAAGAGCGGGCGGGAGTCGCCCGGAGGAACTGTGGGACAGAGTGGTTCAACTCGAACGGACGAGCCGTACGTCAAACCCCACCACGCTCGACGATTCTCACAGTGACAGTTTAGTGCAATTGCAGCCTGATTGGAGCTCGTAAGACTCTGCGGCCGCTGTAACATTTCGTACAGCTCCGTAACCGGATATGGACCTCCTTCTCACCCACGGTTATTTCATGTTTGAAGATCCGAAGGAACTTCAGATCATGAAGCCATATCCGCCTCTGGGCATTCTTTACATTTCCTCGCACCTTAGAAAAAAAGGGATTTGCGTCGAAGTCTTCGATTCGACCTTTGGCTCCCGCGACCAGCTATTGGAAATTCTCCGGCAGGGACCGCCGGCAATCCTGGGAGTCTATGCCAACTTGATGACGCGCTCGAACGTGCTTGAAATTTTGCGTGCGGCGAAGGAATCGGGGTGGCAGACCGTGGTCGGCGGCCCGGAACCGAGCGCATACCTCGCGGAATACCTCAACGCCGGAGCTGATGTCGTGGTTATCGGCGAGGGAGAAGTTACGGTTGAGGAATTGGTGCCGCTAATGCGGGCTGGTGCTCGGGACTCACTCCCTGGCGTTGATGGAATTGCTTTTCTTGGCTCCGAGGGAAATATTGTCCAGACGAAACCGCGCGAACAGTTGCGCGACATCGACGCCCAACCCTGGCCGGACCGCGAGGCCATCGACATGGAGCGGTATGTCGCAACCTGGCGCAAACATCACGGAATGGGGTCGGTTTCGCTTATCACAGCCCGCGGCTGCCCTTATCACTGCCGCTGGTGCAGCCACGAGGTTTTCGGCAAAACTCATCGCCGCAGAAAGCCGGCGTCGGTGGCCGACGAGCTCGAGTGGCTGATCGAACGCTACCGTCCAGATATGGCTTGGATGGCCGATGACGTATTCACCATTCATCCGGGCTGGCTCTCGCAGTATGCCGGCGAACTCAAGCGGCGGCGGCTGAAGATACCTTTCGAATGTATTTCGAGAGCGGATCGACTCAATTCAAACGTGATCGAAACGCTCGCAGAAATGGGTTGTTTCCGTGTCTGGATTGGCTCCGAAAGCGGCTCTCAACGGGTGTTGGATGCGATGGAGAGGGGTGTAACTGTCGAGGAGGTTCAGTCTGCCGTAGCCCTCTGCCGATCCCGTGGTATTCAAACCGGAATGTTCCTGATGTGGGGATATGAAGGCGAGGAAGTCGACGACATTGAAGCTACCGTTCAGCACGTGAAGCGAACAAATCCCGACATCTTCTTTACGACGGTCGCCTATCCGATTAAAGGTACACCTTATTTCGCGGAAGTTGCCGGAAGGGTTGAAGCACTCAAGCCCTGGAACGTGAGTTCCGATCGAGAGGTTCGGGTGCGGGACCGGCACTCGCGCCGCTTCTACAGCTTCGCGGATCGGTTGCTCCGCTCTGAGGTAGAGCTCGAAAGGATGCAGGGCAAGCCAGATGTCGATTTACCTGCCATTCAAAAGTTGCAGTTCGAAATTGCTCATGCCCGCGCCGGCTTGCGGGCTTCGATTTCCGAGAAGGAGGCATGAGCGTGTCGACCTTGGGGACGGAAATCTCTCGTGCTCCCTTCGACGCCGTCGCCGAGACTTATGATCAGGGATTTACGTTTTCGAAGATAGGTCAAGCCCAGCGGTCGGCGGTATGGAGAGAACTCGATCGGACGTTCCATGCCGGCGATCGTGTTCTCGAGATCGGATGCGGTACGGGCGTTGATGCCTGTTTCCTGGCCGAACATGGTGTGAAGGTGGTGGCATGCGATAGCTCGCCCGCAATGATTCAGGTCGCCGCGCGCCGAGTTCGAGAATTGGGTACCAACGCCGTGGATTTGCGTCTGCTCGCGGCTGAGAACTTGGCTGAAATTCAAGAAGAGGCTCCGTTTGACGGAGTCTTTTCGAATTTTGGGGCTCTCAATTGCGTTGAAGATTTGAAGGCGGTCGGTGAGGATCTCGGTCGCCTGCTCAAGCCGGGAGGAGCCGCGCTGATGTGCTTCCTCGGCCCGTCGTGCTTCTGGGAGGTTGTCTGGTATCTGCTCAAAGCAAAACCTCGCAAAGCGTTCAGACGTTGGCGCTCTTCGAGGGTCACTGCGGAACTCGCGCCCGAAGCTCGCCTTCAGATTCGTTATTACGGGATCCGGTCGTTGGAGCGCATCTTCGCACCGTCACTACGGCTGCGCTCGTGGAGAGGAGTTGGGCTTCTGGTTCCTCCGAGCTACGTTGAGTTATTCGCGAAGCGGTTCCCGGCACTCTTGAAGCTGGCAGAGTGGGCGGATCTTCCGCTGGCGCGCTGTCCGGTGATTCGCGGGGGTTCCGATCACATTCTTGTGAAGCTTGAGCGGGTGGGGCAATGAGTGTTTCGAGCGCCATGCCGGCGAGCACCTCAGAGCGGGCACGCCAGCTGTACTCCACCTCGTTTTCATGTCCGGCTTGCCGGACCGAAATCGGACGTATGGACGCCGCTTCCCCACATTCCATGCGCTGCCCAGGCTGTTCCTTTGTCATTCGGGAAGTGGACGGCATTCTTCGGGCCTTGCGCCCAGGGCGTGAGGCGTATTTCCAGCAATTCGTCACGCAGTATGAGACGGTACGGATGCGAGAAGGCCGGGGATCGTCCTCAGCAGATTTCTATACCGCGCTGCCTTTCCGCGACATCACCGGCAAAAACACTTGGGAGTGGAAGATACGCGGCCGCACATTCATTCACGCCTCAAAGCACATCTTGCCTGCCATCGAGGCTGTAAATCAGCAGGGCTGCGACGTTTTGGATATTGGCGCTGGGAACTGCTGGATGAGCTATCAAATGGCAAAACGAGGTCACCGGCCGGTCGCGGTCGACCTCCTCGACAACAAAAGTGACGGCTTGGGCGCTGCGCGCTTCTACTGTTCTCATCTGCGCCAACCATTTCTCGCCGTCCAGGCCGAAATGGATTATCTGCCGTTCAGTTCGGCACAGTTTGACGTTGTATTCTTCAACGCGTCGTTTCACTACTCCGTTGACTATGAGCAGACAATAGGCGAAGCCTTGCGCTGCCTACGGCGCCCGGGCCATCTGATTATTTTGGATTCTCCTTTCTATCGCAGCGAGCTGAGCGGACCAAAGATGATCGAGGAGAAACGCTCGGCCTTCGAAAAGCGCTACGGTTTTCGCTCGGATAGCGTTCCCAGCCGCGAATACCTCACGCGTCCCATGCTTGACCATTTGGCAGACAAGTTCGGGCTGCGATGGAAGACCCTCAAACCATGGTATGGAGTCAACTGGGCATTGCGGCCATTGAAGGCCTACGTATCGGGAAAACGCGAGCCGTCGAAATTCTATTTGTTCTGGGCCGAGATCGAACACTCCCCGCGCTGCAGGAAAGCGGAGCGGCCAGGGATTTTGAGCATTGGGAGTAAAAGTAAGTGACCCCTCTCGTGACCCTTCGCGATTCCAGCCATCCGACGGGTGCCCATGTGGACCTGTCTTCTCAACGTATCGACTCGTTGCCTGTGGTTGTGCTCTCGCCTCACAATCAATGCAACTGCCGTTGCGTGATGTGCGACATTTGGAAAATCCGTGATGCGAAGGAGATCACGCCAGAGCTTCTCGAGACGCAGCTCGCTTCGTTTCGCAAGCTTGGGGTCCGGTGGGTAGTGCTGAGTGGGGGCGAACCGCAGCGCAATCCCCAAGTTTGCACTCTGGCGCGGATGCTCCACGATCTCGGTATTCAGGTAACGCTGCTCACCGCCGGCACGCTTCTTTCGGGAGAGGCCGAACTTCTGGCTGGGGTCATCGACGATGTCATCGTTTCGCTCGATGGTCCCTCTGCGACGCACAATCGAATCCGCAGAATTCCCCGCGCCTTCGAATTGCTCATGAACGGAGTGCAGGATCTGAGGCGTTTTCGTCCTGACATCGTTGTACGCGCCCGCTGTACGGTTCAAAGGGAAAATCACGCATCGTTGCGCGCCACCGTGCAGTGCGCCAAAGATCTCGGGCTGAATTCCATTTCTTTTTTGGCGGTCGACGCGGTTTCGGACGCATTCAACCATCCGCAGGGCTGGGCTCAGCCTAACGCCGATTCCGTCACTCTAGACGGCCAGCAAATTGAGACGCTGGAAAAAGAGATGGAAGACCTCATCCACGAATACGCTCCCGACCTGAAGTCGGGTTTCGTGGTGGAGACTCCCGCGAAGTTGCGGCGTATCGTCCGGCAGTTCCGTGTCTATCTGGGCCACGCACAACCCGTGGCCCCACACTGCAATGCACCATGGGTCTCAGCAGTGGTCAGCGCGGAGGGCGATGTTCGACCGTGTTTTTTTCATCCCGCCTTCGGGAACATTCACAGCCACAGTTTCGAGGAGATCGTGAACAGTCCACAGGCTTTACAGTTCCGCGCGGAGCTTAACGTCGCCGAGAATCCAATCTGCCAGCGGTGCGTGTGTTCTCTCCACCTCCGGCAGGGGAATTCGGCTGAGGCGGGTACGCCGCGCAGTGGCGTGTCGGGATTGGCGAGAGCCGGCGGTCCCCCCACCGCAGGTTAGAAGTCAACTGGGGTGCGCTGGCTGGGCTTTCGTTCTCCGAATTTGCTGTTTCGGAGCGCTCCTCAATGTCCGGCATGAAAGAATCAGGGTGCCAGTTAAGGCTAGGCGACGCGTAAGACGGTGTTACTGACCAGCGCGTCATCCGGTAGTCGCGGAAGCTGTCAAAATTAAACTGGCGCTCCAGCGCCCAAGTGGTATATGATCTTCGCGCGTGTGAGCCGCAGGCTGTCCCCGGGGAAACCAGAACGGGAGTTCCGATGCGCTATGTTGCGCCCACTCTACGAGGAGATTAAGACATGACGAGTAAACCAGTTTCGTGGCAATTGTTGGTGCCCTGTTTTCTACTGTTGGCTTTCGGTACGAGCCAATTCGCTGCTGCTCAACCCTACTGCGTAAATCCGAGCGGCACAGCTGGTTGCCATTCGACGATCACCGCCGCGCTGGCGGCGGCCCCAGCTGGCTCGACCATCACCGTTGCCGCGGGCACGTACGCGGAAAGCGTGGTCATTACCAAATCGGTTTACCTGATCGGGGCGGGATCGACCAGAACGGTCATAAACGCACGCGGTCTCCCCAATGCGATCTACGTCGACGGTTTCGACCATCCCGGGTTGTCCGGTGTGACGGTTCAGGGATTTAAACTTGAGAACGCCAACTTTGAGGGCTTTGCGGCAACCAGTGTGTCAAACCTTAATTTTTCGAACAACCTGGTGACCGGGAATGACAAGTCGCAGGATACCGCAAACGGGACTTGCCCAGACCTCACCACCTACGCCCCATGGGAAACCGCGGAGGGCCTCGACTGCGGCGAAGGGATTCATCTCGCTGGGACTTCTTATTCGACGATTGCGAATAACGTCAGTGAAGGAAATGCGGGGGGAATCCTGATCACTGATAACACGGCCATAAGTCAGTACAACGTGATTTCAGGAAACACCATCAAGGACAATTTGTATGACTGCGGAATTACCCAGCCTTCGCAACCCGAATACCCCACCAGCGCGAACGGAGGGAAGCCGTTTGGCATCACCAACAACGTATATTACAACAATACCTCAACCGGGAATGGGACTGGCCTCGCAGGAGCAGGCGCGGGAATACTCCTCGCCGTTGGCTCGCCGGGAGCGTCGATTAAGAATACTTTGATCATCGGCAATACCATCACAAACAACGGGATTCCTGGCGTGGTCTTTCATGGCCACAACTCCGCCGATGCCATTCAAAACACCATTGTCGCCGGCAACACGATCAGCGGCAACGGCGCTGATGTGGGGGACGCTGCAACCGGGGGATTAACGACCGGAATCAATTTTTTCGGCGCCCACACGGCATCGCCGCTGGTCCCCGGCGGTTTGACAGGTACGCAGATTTACGGGAATACCATTAGCAATGAGGACGATGCCATCACCTACAATAGTGGCGTCCCGTTGATTGTACACTTCAACAATCTAATCAATGTCGGCAACCTCGGCGTGAACAATACGGACACTACCGGCATAGGCTCGGTCGATGCAACCCAAAACTACTGGGGCTGCTCGACCGGCCCAGCCACTAGTTCCACTACTTCCAGTTGCTCGGGCGCAGGGGGATCGAATGTCACTACCGGTCCATACCTGTCCGCGACGGTTGCATATTGATAACGTTCGAGGCTTGACCGGAACTGAATGATGTTTGAGGGGAGGCGATTTTCGCCTCCCCTCAACAGCATCTGCTGCTTTCCACCGCAACCGTGATCTTTGCTTCCGACGGATGAATTTTAGTCCGAGTTCAGAGCTACCTCTTCGCATACAATCGCACGATGAAGACCATCGCTCTCGAAGAGCACTTTGTTACTGCCAATCTCCTGAAAGCCACCGGTGCCTACGGCACCGCCCCGCCTCCACGCTTCCGGCAGATGCAGGCTCAGCTACTCGACCTCGGCGCCGGGCGCATCGCGGCGATGGATGAGGCGGGGATCGATCTGCAGGTGCTTTCGACCACTACCTTGGTCGGAACCCTGCAGGCCGCAACCGCGTCTGCGGTCCTTCACGATGCAAACGACGAACTGGCTGCGGCTGTGAGGGCTTATCCCGGCCGTTTCGCCGGCTTCGCGTCGCTGAATACGAGGGATCCCGAGGCTGCGGCCAAAGAGTTCGAACGGTGTGTCAACCGTTTGGGTTTCAAGGGCGCCCTATTCTCCGGAACAACGGATGGCGAGTTTCTTGACCAGCCTAAATTCACTCCCATCTTCGAAGCTGCAAACGCCATGCGTGTTCCCATTTACATTCATCCCGCGCCGCCTCCTGATGTGGTGAAAATCGCCTACTTTTCCGGGCTTCCGGGCGAGACTGGCCTGGTTCTCTCGATTGCGGGCTGGGGCTGGCATGCGGAAACTGGATTGCACAGCCTGCGCCTCATCGTCTCAGGACTTTTCGATCGTTTCCCGGAGCTGCAGGTCATCATCGGCCACATGGGCGAAGGTGTGCCTTACGCGCTCGCCCGATCAAACCAGTTACTAACCGGAGTGGCTCGGCACCTCAAACTTTCCGTCGCGGAATATTTCCATCGGAATTTCCATGTCACAACCAGCGGATATTTCACGCTGCCACCATTTCAATGCGCGTACGAAGTCGTGGGCATCGACCGCCTGATGTACTCGGTCGATTATCCGTTCAGTACCAATATGCAAGGACGGGATTTCCTCGACTCGCTCAAACTCAACGATGACGATAAATCCAAGCTCACCCACGGGAATGCCGAGGCCCTGCTTAAGCTCTAACTCGCGAATCCCGGTCATTTAGAAAGGCGCGGCGAAGCGAGCGGAATCGTTGTATTGCCTGCATCTGCGCCCGGCCGAAATCTTACTAAACCACGAGTGCACCTTCGCAAACTGCGGACGGTGCAGACCGTTGTCGAAAGAGACACACGCTGATAGACTTCCAGCGTCATGAAAAAACTCTGGCAGTTGCATCCCATCCGAGCCACTATCCTCAGCGTCTGCTTGACTTGTTTTCCTCTCCACCTGAGTAGCCAGACCGAGACGCCCAGCGCTACACCTTCATCTGCTGAAGAGCAGCAACGGGAGATCGCAGATTTACGTGTGCAGGTTGCAGCCTTGCAGAAGAAAGTAGAATACTTTGGGTCCCGTGAAAGCCTTCTTTCAATGCATTTGAACGACAAAAAAGATCGAGAGGACTCAGTCACGCTAGACGTAACCCACAGTACATACCAAAGACTGGACACCGACAATGGTTTCTTACTGGTTTCGGCTGAACAGGCGGTGCCGTACTTAAACGGGTACAAGATTGTATTGAACATCGGGAATCCGCTGTCGGTGAGCTATTCGGGTTTGAAAGCTAAGATCAAGTGGGCAAAGTATTATGACTCTAATCAGTTCACACCCGACTCATACGCGGAGTGGCAGAAGAGTATTCAGCAAAAAGAGACTTCATTCCCCGATGTTTTGGAAAAGGGCACCTGGAAGAAAATCGAATTGATTGTGGCCCCGGCAACGGCTGAGCAACTTGGATACCTCAAGCTGTCCATCAATACGAAGACGGTGATGATGGATGCGAAGTGACTCGATAAGACTCTGCCTTCGGGCAGGTTTTTTCTCTCCCATCTCGCGCACAGCGCGTACCTTCGCAAACCGCGGTTCATTGCTTGACGCCAGCTTCCAGTTAGTTGTATAAGGCTTGGGGCCAAATCAGCCTGCGGTTCCGGTCTCTCGGACCACATTTTTTCGTTTTCAAAGCTCAGGAGATCTCGATGCGTGTTTTGCGGTTTGCAATCATAATCGTCCCGCTTTGTTTCGCGTTAGGCGTCATTCGCATCCATTCCCAGAGCACGCCCTCGTCACAAACCGCACCCTCAACCCCAAGCAAGCCCGCAAAGAGAAAAACGCTATGGGCGACCAACCGGGACAGACCACAACCCCCGCCCCCGGCACCTGCCAACCTGGTGCATTTTGACCCTAATCTCATAGACAAGACGCTCGATCCTTGCCAGGACTTCTATGAGTACGCGTGCAGCAAGTGGAATGCCGCCAACCCGATACCGAACGACCAAATGGCTTGGGCAACCGGCGGCGGATTGGACTACTGGAATGAGACTGTTCTGCGCGAAGTCTTGCAGAAGGCGGCAGCGCAGACCGGCAACCGCACCGACGACGAACAGAAGATTGGCGACTATTGGGCTGCCTGCATGGACGAAGAAACGATCGAGTCGATTCCGGCGACAAGGAGTTTAGAACCGGGCTTGAACTACATCGATCTTATGAAGAGCAAGTCGGACCTTGCCAGCCAGGTGGCGCATATTCACTTGGCGGTTCCAGGGGCGTGGCGGGGTGACGATAATCAGACACTGGCGGCGCTACTGGGCTTCGGCCCAAAACAAGCTTATGACGACGCAGCTAGAGTCGTAGCCTCGATTGATCAGGGCGGATTGGGATTGCCCAACCGTGCCTTTTATTTGAAGGATGACAACGAGTCGAAGCGAATCCTCAGTGAATACGAGACCCATATCGCCGAGATGTTGATACTAGGAATTTCGGCAGAAACCCAGGAACAAGCCGCCGCCGACGCGAAGACCGTCATCTCGATCGAGACCGCCTTGGCGCAGGCCCAGACGGACAGCCTCACGCGCCGTGACCCGAAAAATCTGAACAACAAGATGAGTTTGAAGCAGGTACAGGCACTCACTCCCTCGTTCGATTGGAAGGCCTACCTTGGGGCCATCAATGCCCCGCCGTCTACGCCTTACTACCTGGTGAGTTCGCCGCAATTCTTTCGCAACCTTGAACCGATCATTCGACAGTTCTCGGTGGATGATTGGAAAGTGTATTTGCGCTGGCGCCTGATCGACGGTTCGGCGCCTTATTTGTACAAACCGATTGTCGACGAGAACTGGTTCTTTTATTCCAATACATTTCTGCGAGGGAAAAAACCGCTGCCCCGGTGGCGCCTCTGTGTGCGGACTACCGACCGCGATCTTGGAATGGCTCTTGGACAGGCATACGTAGCCGCGGCTTTTCCGCCGGAGAGTAAACAGCGCGCCGTTGCCATGGTGCACGACATCCAGAATGCGCTGGACCGGGATATAACCGATATTGACTGGATGCAGCCGGCGACCAAGGCCGAAGCGAAAGTCAAGCTGCACGCGATCGAAGACCAGGTTGGTTATCCAGATCGTTGGCGCGATTACTCGTCGTTAAAGATCACGCGCGGCAGCTACTTCGAGAATGTTCACCAAGCGACGGCTTTCGAGTTTCATCGCCAACTCAGCAAGATTGGCAAGCCTGTGGATCACTCGGAGTGGACCATGACGCCGCCAACCGTCAGTGTCTACTATGATCCACAGTTGAATTCCGTCAGCCTCCCTGCCGGCATTCTGCAGCCGCCGTATTTCGACAGCACGACGGAGGACCCAGTGAACTACGGCGCCATCGGCATGGTAATCGGACGCGAGATCACGCACGGCTTTGACGATCGGGGCCGCGAGTTCGATGCCCGAAGGAATCTGCGTGATTGGTGGACACCTGACGACGCGAAAGCCTATGAACAGCGGGCAGAATGCGTCGCCAATGAAGACAAGACGGGCGTGGAAGCCGGCGTCAAGCAGAACGGAAACTTGACCCAGGGCGAAGATGCAGCCAATATCGCGGGGCTACGATTGGCTTTTATGGCGGTGAGCAACAAACTGCAGTCAGAAAGCAAGTCGCTGGACGCTCCTGAAAGTGATGGCTGGACGCCGCGGCAGAAGTTCTTTCTTTCCTTCGCCTTCTCGTGGTGTACGCAATATAGCCCCGAATTAATGCGAACCGTTCAGTTGACAAACCCCCACTCTATCCCGAAAAACCGGGTGAACAGCGTCGTCTCCACTATGCCTGAATTTCAGCAGGCGTTTTCCTGCAAGAAAGGCTCGCCTATGGTAAGGGATAATCAGTGTAACGTCTGGTGAGATTTTCTTGCATAGCGCGTGCTACTGATTTGCTACCAAAGTGATTCGAGAGCCGGGGGCTGGCCGGAGGGGATCAGATCTTCAACTCAATGAACGTCCCCTTGTGTCATCGCCAACACTTTGATTTAGGAACCTAAGCCCCACAGTCTTACTCTCCCGCGCTCACCCATTATCGCTAGATCTTGTGCCCGCTCATTCTTCCACTTCAACTACGGAGGGCCGGATCTTGTCGGACTATTCAACCTATCCCGCCAGCTGCGGACAAGGGCCAGCCGGCGGCCCCGCGATTAAGCACGTGGGATTGGTGAAACGGCAACGCCTCGTGTGCTCTCCTTTAGAAACTGGGTTTGACTGATGGGCTCCCAAACCGGGTTCCGGGTCGGGAACTCACCCCACGACCGCCTTCAGGAAATAACCCAGGTCTTTTGGCTGCCGGAAAATCCCGAGTATGCGGTTGGCAAAACCATGGCAAGAATTATGTCCCTGCCATCGGGCAACGCCAAGCCAAATGGGGCGGGATCATTCTTTCAAGATGCGAGGCGACAAAAAAAAGTGGCGCACCGGAGTGCGCCACTGAGTGAGGTATTAAACCCGAGGCACCGCTGGGTTGTCCAGGCGGTGCCCGAGATGCCTACTGATTATTTACGTTTCGCTTGAGTTCTCGCCGCGCCTCTTTTGGTCGCGGGGAAGGTTGTTCCGGCCGGCTGCGCCTCGATCGGTCCGAGGAAGACGCTGTCGTTGTCCCAGTCTATCCAGTACAGCGTGGTCGCGCTGGCCTGATAGATGTCGACGTTGAAGTTTTGCGTCGTCGCACCGCCATTGAGCGTTCCAACCAGGGGATTGCCCGGTGGCGTAGTCGTCGACGCTGCCATCGTGAAGTACCCGGGAGAGACCGCCGTTGGAGTTGAGGTGTAGGTATCGCCAGTGCTCTCCGCACTGATGAGCGTATCGAGCGGGTCGCTGTCGTCGGCCCCGATGGTTGCCGTACTGAGCACCCCGGATGTCATCGTTAACGGCCCAACCATGTCGAACTCGCAACCACCGCACGCCCCAGCGAAGTAGTTGAAGTCCTGGAATCCAGCGGCATAGCTGCCGTTGAAGTCCGTGGCCGTGGTATCAGTTTGTGGAGTGATGACCCCGATTCCGCCGGGAAGAAGACCGTCCATGTCGGCAAGGAGAGCGCCGCCTAGGTCGGTGGTCGTGTTGTTGGGATCGTTGAGGTTGAGGGCCGGATCGGTCATGTACACCCCGATCGAGCTGACGTTGGCTTCGCTGGTTTGGAAGTTCAAGGACATACTGCCGTATCCATTGATCCCCGAGTCGACCAGGTCATAGGTGCTGCCAAGCAGCGAGGTATTTTCCACCTGCACCGCGTTGCCCAGTTCGTTGTCGTCCGCCGTGCCAGATGCGATGCCGCCATCGCCATTCGTGTCGGTGGTGAACTGGCCCAGCGTGGCATACTGCGCATCCCATTGGCCGAACAGCGTGAATACGTCGCTTGTCAGGGACGTGTTGTCGAAGGTGGCTGAACCCTGCCCGAAGGCCGAGCCAACCGCGGTGTCGGTCGTATCCACATCGATGAGCCGCATTGCCTCCGGACCGACGGTGTAGGAGACGAAGGTGATCGGAGCCGCTAAAGGCACATCGCTGATCCCGGTCACAACCGAGCGCCCGTAGGTGTCTGGAGTGGTCGCAGCAGGCGTAAAGGTATTGCCCGTTGAGACACCTCCGTCGCTATCATTGATGTCGATGGTGCCCGTGGCGCCGACCGTGAAAACGCCGCCGTAAGCCACCGAGTCATAGTTAGGATTTACGCCCGAGGCCGCGAAGGCGAAATTGCCGGTCGCGCTCGTCGCCGTCTGCAAATCGAGACTTCCGCTAGAGGTTGCCGACCCATCGAACTGCATGATCAGCGCATGGTTGGCGTTTACAAATTGAACAGCAAAGATTTCTGTGCCTCCACTGCCTACGCTCGTGTTGCTCGAGACCATAGTGAGCGTTCCGAGGCCGGTGGTTGGGTCGACCGCCAGGGCCGCCGTTCCCGGAGCGATGGTGTCCGGCGTACTCGGTTCACCCTGTGAGGTGAGCCCAACTCCGTCGTTATAGTCTTGCTCGCCCCCAATAATGTCGCCACTGCTGTCGAGGGTGACCGCTCCTGCGACAGCATAGTAATAACCGGGCGTACCGGCCGTCGCTTCCTGGCCGCTGGCGTAGTACACGTAAGTGAGACTAGTCGGGGCCGTGTTGGTCAGGCCGAAGCTGGCCGGAGTCGTGGCTCCCGTTGCTGAAGCCGTTACTGTGTAAGCGCCGGCCGTCGAGTTGGCCGTGAATACCTGCGAGGTGGCCACACCGCTCGAGTTGGTGGTTTCCGTATCGGTGGCTGCGGCCGGTGTGGTCGCGAATGTGCCGCTTGCTCCCGATGCTGGAGCGGTGAAGGTTACGGAGACGCCACTGGCCGGCGATCCGTTGGTGGTGACTGTGGCTGAAAGCGTGCCGAACGCCGTGCCGACCCCTGCGCTCGCCGTATATCCGGTCACAGGGGTGATGGTTGTGCCTGTATTACTAGTGGAGTGTGAACTTGAACCGCAACCGGTCAGGAACCCTATGACCAGGCAAGTGCATAATCCGAGAATGCTAGAGCAAACTTTCCGGTTCATAGAGACTCCCCTTTCTGCGCGGCCTTCTGGCTGGCCCGTTGACGCGGTAGAGGGGACACGGTGGCTCCGTGTTGGTTACGGAGCTTATAGGCCTTGCCGTCCACTTTTACGATGCGGGCTACGAATACGTCCTTGTTCTTGATCGTCTTCATAACGCCGGTCACCTGAACTTCCTTCCCAGGAGCGACTGAAAGCGGGTTCTTGCCTCGCAGAGCGAACCTTCCGAGGCTAGCGTCCACTTTCCCCGAGGAGGTTGCAAATAGAAGATGGGGCCCCGGCAGCGTTCCCGGAGCGGCCTTCGCGATGACATCCGAGACTGTGCCACTGAGTGTGACTTCCTTGCTGATGTCATAGAACTGATGGGAGCGGCCCGACGGTTGGGCGACGAGTGGAACGGCCAAGGTCGCAAATAGCAGGCCAGTGAGCAGCCCCGCGACCATCCGAATGGACTTGGTGAAACATCTCATGGATTCTCTCCTTAGAAAACGGACTGTTGGTTGTTAGCTCCCGAAATGGATTCCAGTTGGCGACACGACGAGACGCGGCACCAAAGACCTGAAGAAGAACTTCCCATCTGAATGATGGAGATCAAAAGCCTGGGATTGAGGCACGGTTGCGGATGGTATCTCTCTCGTGATCCAATGTCAACCCCCAATCGACTCGCTGAGGGTTGCCGGAGCAACTGTTAAGCTTCGACGCTGCGCAAGGAAGTAGTTGGCGCATCGCGCATCTGATGGATCGTTCGATCGACACTCTTTCAGGAGGAGAACGTCGACGCGGTCTGATCGCGCGCAGCCTGGCGGTGCAGCCGGAGTTTATTCTCGTGGACGAGCCTACCGCTTCCGATCCGCAGTTTGAGGCTCCCTTTTGGATGAGCTACAATCCGTTCTTGGAAAGACATTTTGATTACGGTTCCAGTCTCCGCCATCAAGTACTGGTTCTGCGTGTTTTGTGGGCATAGGGTACGTAAAGACCGATACTGAGTGCCGTTTGGGGGCAGAGAAGGGTTCATGATTCTCAGTCGCTTGAGCTATGTACGTTTTTGTTTAAGAATTTTGACCCTATTACTGCCCCCCTGCGCCTATTTCATCGCCGTCGAGGTGCGATTTGGTGTGAACATATTGCTCTCGCGAACCCCTCCTCTGGGGTTGCCGTCGTACTGGGGCATCGTTCTGCTCACAACCATCGTCTGGTCGATTGCGGCGGAAGAGTCGGAGCTTTGGAATGTGGAGCAATTGTATGCGCCAGCAGGGAAGAGTCGTCGGCTGCTGGAAGCGTTGGGGTTCACGTACGCGGTAGTGATGGCAGTGGGCTTTTTGTATCGGCAAGCGAGTTACTCGCGGCTCGTCATTGCCATTAGCGCCGTCGCCTTGTTCTTCCTCGCGACAATCGCCCGCATCGCATTCCGGGTATTTCTGCAGTTGTTGCGCAGGGATGGCAGAAACGAAGTCAAGATATTGATAGTAGGCGCAGATCTTTTCGCCCGCCGGGTCGGGATCTCGCTTCTGAACGGCGCGGTGTTGCCATGCAGAGTCGTAGGTTTCGTGCGAATACCGGGCCAGGAGGTTGCAGTCGACGGTCCCGTATATGAACTGGATCAGATACCTAACTTCAACAATGGCACCCCGATCAACGACATCATCATTGCATTGCCTGCGGCTCGCCTGAGCGATATTCAGAAAATCGCACCCAACCTGGAAAAGCTTTGTGTCCCGACGCGAGTGGTAATTGACCTTGGGGAGGGAGTTATCGTGCGCGACCGCCTAATCGATCTTGGCGGGATCCGTATGCTCGATCTCCGTCCAACCTTGGCGGAGAGTGACCCTTATCTGGTCCAAAAGCGCATCTTTGATTTGGTTTTTTCGATTCTTGTTCTTTTGCTAACCCTCCCAGTCACACTGCTCGTCGCGGTCGCCATAAAATTGGGAAGTCGAGGCCCGATTTTCTTTGTCCAGGATCGAGTGGGGCTAAACGGACGGGTGTTTCGAATGTTCAAATTTCGTACCATGCGAGTAAGCAGCCGCTTGGAGGGCGACACGCGTTGGACTAGCGACAGGGATCCACGTCGGACTGCAGTGGGCACTTTGTTGCGCAAGTCGAATCTTGACGAACTACCCCAGTTTCTCAATGTGTTGAAAGGGGACATGAGCATCGTCGGGCCACGTCCGGAGCGGCCATATTTTGTGGAGCGCTTCTTGCAAGAGTTTGAACGCTACAACTCCCGCCATATGTTCAAGGCTGGAATCACTGGGTGGGCGCAGGTAAACGGCTGGCGTGGGGACACTTCGATTGCAAAGCGTGTGGAATACGATCTTTACTATCTTCGCAACTGGAGTCTTACCTTTGACCTGCAGATCATTACTATGACCGTACTGCGCTTCTTTGCCAGCAAAAATGCGTATTGATGCGCGGAAGATGCTCGCCGGTGACACAACAAATCCAAAGCCGCTAGCTAATTTGCAGTAGTTGAAGCTTTCCTCGAGATACCCTTAAGCCAGAACGACAACTGTACGGAGGAAGTCACATTCGACTGCCTCGTCGACGCGATGACGGGGAAATTCCACATCTCGTATTGGACAGAGGCGGAAAGGCTGAAACTCGGTCGCGGCCAAAACTCTGCGCGCACGTTCGCGTCGGCCAGCGTGCCGCCGTCGGGAATAAACTCCTGGCTAACTTTCTGATGCCGGAATCCAAACTGCACTTTGTTGCGGGGGCTGAACCAATAGGTGGTCCAGGCCTGAGCGCCCTGCCCCTGGCGTCCCATCCAACTGCCCATCAAGTGCCCGGCATTCTGAAAACCGGTGATCCAGGTTCCGTCCCAGTAAAAAGCGCCGAATGCGACGTCACCCCCACTGTTGGGTGGATCTGTATAACCCCCCTCGAGGCGAAAATCCAGTTTCGGGATCTTGGGCAGTCGTGGAATGTATATTCCTGCGAGCCAAGCCGCTACGTCGGGGCCAAGAAGGGGAGTGATTTCGTCATGCTCGGCGAGACCTTCAGCGTAGAAAGTCATTCCGTTCCGCAGTCCGGGAATCCGATAACTGAAATCCATTCCGGATCGGCGCGACCCTGGTTTGTTGGGGTTGCCTGCGTTTGTGTTGCCTGTCGAGAACACACTCCTCAAAAATGAATGCAGGGTCAGCGGGTAGCCAGGCCCTCCGAAATCAGTGGTGCGCGATAGGCCAATCTCGAGGTTGGAGGTCGGCTTAAAGCTGATTCTCTCGCCGTGAACAATTGGCTGCGGATTCAGCGACTGGCCGTACTCGCCGATGAGCCCGGAGGGAGCATCCACGAATTCGTATCCCGAGTACTGTCCAATAAAGGCCTCGAGACGCATCGGGCCCAAGAAATCCAAAGAAGCTCGGAAGCGTAAAAGGCGTGACCCGATTGACGCGGAACATTCGAAGCGGCTGCGCATTATCGCTGAACATCATAGGGCCGCCCTGAGACGGCCCCCACCACAAGCTCTGGTTTCCGTAGGAGAGCTGCCAGTCGGAAAGGTTCAGGGCCACATACGTATCCAGGAATCGGCCTTGGTTGAAAGCAGAAATTGGCGTGTCGGCCGGTACCGGAAATGGCGAGGGTACCCCACTGCGGCTGAAATCAGCCTGCGAGATCGCCTCGCGAGCAGCCAATGGCAGGGCTGGCGCCGACGGTGAACGCTGATATTCGCCGCGGGCATAAACTGCGAGGGGACCATACGTTGCCCATCCCGACAATCCCGAAACGTTGTTAAAGCCCTGCTCCTCGGGGCGGCCAAAGTCATTGACGATTGTCTGTCCAAAGTGATCTCCGTCAGTCAGTGGTTTGCCCACGATCTCTGTATTCCGCGTATAAACGGATTCCGTGCGAAGCTCGGCATTATCTCCGCCGTCATCTCCGCCATCCAGCAAGCTAACCTCCCGGGCGAATTCCATTTGCAGTGCATGGCGGAGCCTTGCCGCTTCGCTCTCTTGCGCTTCATTTTCAACGATGCTGTCCGAAGCCTCTTTGAGCTGCCGTGCACATTCCATGCGCGTCCAAGGACGCATATCAGCGAACCCGGTGTGAATGTATCCGAGCGCGGTCAGACGATCCAAAGCCGGGTAGACCCAGCTATCCAGCGGCACGTAGGGCGACCCCATGTTCCGCGCCTCGTGGCTCGCATCTTCGTCACCTTTGCTGAACGTGCCCCATTTTGCTATCTCGGCATCGCTGTACTGGGAGTGGGAGTGGAAAACCTGCCGACCGAGATACCACCCCAGGGCGCTGCCCACGACCACATCTGATGCGAAGTGCTTATGCCCCATAAACCGCGCAGCGCTTATTCCTGCCGCCGAGCCATAGGCCAGCAACTGGGTCATGGGGCCGGGATATTCATGGGCAATCACGCTGGCAATTGCCCAGCTGATGGCCGCATGCTGCGAAGGAAAGGAATTCCCACCCTGGAAAAAACGTCCTCGATTATCACCGCCGAAGGGTCGCTCCCGTCCCAGGGCATAGCCGAGGAGTTCCGCATCCAGGAATGCGTCGATACCAGCTTCTCCACTGAGAAGGCCAGTTTCGCGTTCTTCATCGTTGTGCGCCAGGTGTCCCCAGAGGAACATTCCTCCTGCAACGCCACCCATAGCAGCGAGCCCGGCATTGGAAGCGGTAACCGCTCGTGAAACAGTCGTCAGGTTCGTAGGAACGTGTTTTTCGATCGCTGTGTCGCTCGCCACCAGCGCTGCGCCGGCAAAAGCGAATGGGACTGTCCAATGTAAATCCGTCTCGCTCATGTGGAACGGGCTGGACCAGAAGTTCTTCTGATCCTGAAAGAGGTTGCGGGGAAGCGATTTCAAGTTAACCGGTGAGAACTGGGCAGACTGTACCTCAGGTTTTGGAGATGGAGCAGGGGTACGTTCTTTATTGGCAGGCGTCTGTGCGCACGCCATCACACTGCAGCCAACAAGAAAGACGGTCATCAGCCACGATGTCAGCGAGACTAGGAGGCGGCAGGATCCCCTTTTCGACGTGTTGACAGCCGTCTCAGTAAACTTCACTTCACATCCTTTCAGGAAGTGGCGCGCACGGCCCACATGCAGCTTGACAGAATCCGAATCCGGTCACGTTAGCACGAACGGAATAGGCACCGTGAGAAAACGGGGCTGTTTGTAAGGGCGCGGGCGCACTCGGACTATTTCTCAGATGCGGGATTCAGCTTTGATGGAGCCTAGTAGAATCCCATTCTGTAATGGTGCCATAATAGTAAGCTGGAAACCGTGCAAAGACGATGATTCACACAGAGATCCAACCGGAACTGATCGTCAACGACGGAGAGACAGATTCGACCGGGATCGAAACGGAAGTTTCGCCGCTCGACATCCTGGTTCTCTTTGTCGCGCACAGGCGCTTCATCGTGCGCTTTGTGCTGGGCGCTGCGGCGCTGGCGATAGTGGTTGCCTTCCTGCTGCCGGTCCGATACGAGGCTAAGACTGTGCTGCTCCCTCCTACGGAGAATTCATCCGTAGGTTCCGCACTGTTAGGGCAATTCGGAAACATGGGAGCACTGGGATCGCTCGCCTCACTGGCGGGGGGCGCCTTTGGCATCAGGAACCGGGCCGATATGTATGTCTCCTTTCTGACCAGCCGCACCGTCGAGGACGCGATGATTCAGCGTTTCGACCTGATGCAGGAGTACCACGAAAAGCGAATGACGGACACCCGAAAGGAGTTTGAGCGCCGCACGACGGCTGTGGCCGGGAGCAAGGACGGGCTGATCCGCATCTCGGTCGAGGACCGCGATCCGAAGCGCGCCGCCGATCTGGCCAATGCCTATGTGGAAGAATTCCGCAAACTCTCTGCATCGCTGGCGATCACCGAAGCCGCGCGGCGACGATTATTTTTCGAACAGCAACTGCAACAGGCCAAAGACGAATTAACCGGCGCCGAAGAGGCCATGAGAAAGACTCAACAATCCACTGGCGTTCTGCAGATTGACAGTCAGGCCCGGGCTCTGATCGAATCCGCCGCCGTCCTGCGCGCCCAGGTTGTAGCCAAGGAAGTCCAGATTCAAGGCATGCGATCTTTCGCTGCCGAGGACAACCCCGATCTGATCCTCGCCAAGCAGCAACTCGCAGCCCTTCAGGCGCAGCTGGAAAGAATGGCAGGATCGCAACACGATGTCGGCTCAGACATCAACCTTTCCAAGGGGAGAGTGACAGAATCCGGAATGGAATATCTCCGCCGGTATCGGGATCTCAAGTATCACGAAGCCGTCTTTGAGTTGCTGGCAAAGGAGTTAGAAATCGCCAAACTCGACGAGGCGCGGGAAGGGGCGATTGTTCAAGTAGTGGATGCTGCCGTGCCGCCCGACAAGAGGTCCTCCCCGCACCGGACACTGATTGTGATTGCGGTGACGTTGCTTGCTTGCTTTTTTGCCCCATACTGGATATTTCTGCGAGAAAAATTGGCCCGTACTTTCGATTTACCGGAGAACCGGCGGCGCCTGGAAACAATCAAGCAGCTTTGGAAGGCAAAACGAGAAACAGTGTAATCGCATTGTAATCTTTTGTCCTTGGTTGAAGAGGTTTCCGTGTAATTCCTAGATTATCTAGTGGTTACAAGAAGTGATACAATCGGCGCTAACATGCCTGTCTTATTTTTAAACCCTCCTTTTCACCCCCGTTTTTCGCGCGAGCAGCGCAGTCCGGCAGTTACCAAGAGTGGAACACTGTACTATCCCAAATGGCTGGCTCATGCGGCCGGAGTCGCCATCAAGAATGGGCATGATGTGGATTTGGTCGATGCCCCCGCGGCCGGCTATTCGGTGCAGGCGGTCATCGACCGCATCGCAGCCAAGAATATCGAAGCGATCGTCTGCGATACCTCCACGCCCAGCATTCTCAACGACGTCAAGGTTATCGAATCTCTGGTTGCCGCGAAGCCCTCTCTGCGCGTATTGCTGGTCGGACGTCATGTATCGTCACTGCCCAAGGAGACTCTGGCCATGTCAGCCTCCCTGCAGGCAGTGGCCATACGAGAATACGAATACACGGTGCGCGACTGGCTTGAAGCGATAGCCTGCGGCGCCGATCTGTCCGCAGTCGATGGCCTGGTATGGCGCCGCACCGGGACGAGCGAGATCGTCAGCAACAAGCAGCGCGAGGCTATCGAGAACCTTGATGAACTGCCCTTCGTCTCCGAGGTCTACAAGCGCTTTCTACATACGCCGGACTACTTCTATGGCCACTCGCTGTGGCCATTGGTCGTCTTCGATACCAGCCGTGGATGCCCTTACCACTGCTCGTTCTGTGTCTATCCGCAGGCCTTCAGCGGTCACACCATGCGCTACCGCTCGGTGGCAAATGTGGCCGACGAGTTCGACTTCGTTGCGCGAGAGATGCCCGAGATCAAGGCCGCCATGCTGGAAGACGATACTTTCATCATCAGCAAGCCACGCACGCTGGAGTTGGCGAACGAACTGATCCGCCGCGGTAACAAGCTGCCATTCGACGCCAACTGCCGCGCCGACATCGGTGCCGAAGGAGAGCTGCTTTCCACGCTGCACAAGGCCGGCGCCCGCCTATTCTGTGTGGGATTTGAGAGCGGCGATGTTGAAGTGATCCACGGCATGAAGAAGAACAACGATGACCGCCGCGACGCCAAGTATCACGAAGAAGCCCATCGCTTTGTCCGCCGCTGCCGCGAGTCGGGGATCATGGTGCACGGCTGCTTCATGGTCGGCAACCTGAACGAGACCCCGGCGAGTATGGAAAAGACACTCAGCTTCGCCAAGAAGCTCCAGCCCGATACAGCCCAATTCTTCCCCATCATGGTGTATCCGGGTACGACTGCGTATGAGGAGGCCAAGAAGCGGCATTATATTCAGATCGAGGACTGGGGCGCGTGGTTGACCAAAGACGGCCTCCATAACAGTGTTGTCACGTTGCCGAACATCACGCACGAGCAGTTGGTCAGCTTTTGCGACCGGGCGCGGCGCAGTTTCTATCTCAGCCCTTCCTATCTACTCTACAAACTTCAGCAGTCGCTGAAGGATCGCCGTGAACTGCAGCGCAATGTGAAGGGTTTCCTCACCCTGTCGAAGTATCTGCTGCGTGGCAGCCAGCACAAGAAAACCGAAGCCCGGCAGCAGACGGCAGGACGCGATAGCGCAAGCGCGGTCACGAGTCTCCAAGGCGGCAACTAGGAGCAGGTTCATTAGTCCTGTTCTCGACTTGGAGAAAGCCGAGATTCGTTTCGATGGCAGGTCTCATTTCGTGGCGTCAAAGTTGAAGGCGGCAAGTGGGGTGTCCCATCGAAGCAATTGCAGCATCAATCATTATTCCGACGTTTAATGGCGCTTCCCGCATCCGAAACTGTCTGGATGCGCTTCTGAAGCAGGCGCCTGCGCGAGATACCGAGATTCTAGTCGTCAACGACGGCTCAACTGACAGTACAGAGGACGTGGTTAAGCGCTATTCCGGCGTTCGCCTCATTACCCAGGCGAATGCCGGACCTGCAGCGGCGCGCAATCGCGGCGCCCTGGAGGCCGCGGGAAAGATTATCCTGTTCACGGATGACGACTGTGTGCCGACGCCGGACTGGCTGGACGCGATGCTCGAGCCATTCAGAGACTCAGAGGTGGTTGGAGTAAGAGGAGTCTACCGCACACACCAAAGCGCCCTGGTGGCACGTTTCGTACAAATCGAATACGAGGATCGCTACCGCATAATGGCGTGTCTCCCCCGTATCGACTTCATCGATACCTATTCCGCCGGTTTCCGTCGTGACCGCTTCCTGGAGATGACAGGCTACGATACATCTTTCCCGGTGGCCTGCGCCGAGGACGTCGAACTCTCCTACCGCATGTCGGCACACGGCTGGAAGATGGTGTTCGCTCCCGTCGCGATCGTCTACCACGACCACCCCGACACGCTCTCGCGATACCTCAAGAAAAAGTACAAATTCGCTTTCTGGCGGGTGCTCGCCGTACGGAAAAACCCCAGTAAGGCCTTGAAGGACAGCCACACGCCCCAACTGATGAAGCTCCAGCTTCTGTTCGCGCCGGCTCTGCTTATTGCCGCAGCGTTCGATTTGTCGGTACGGCCGACGGTGCCTGCCTCAGCGCTTGTGCTTGCCGCCTTTCTGGTGAGCACGCTGCCATTCGTACTGCGGGCGACCCGGAAAGACCCTCTCGTCGGACTGCTTTCTCCGGCGCTGCTCGCCGCGCGAGCCTGCGCGCAGGTGACGGGCGTAACCGCCGGCCTGATCCACGCCCGCCGCAAGTCTGTTCCGGCCCCAGACAAATCACCCGCCTGACGTTTACTGACGTGCACGCCCTAATGCGGCAACACAGTATAGGTACATCGGCATGATGGGCAGTCGCCGCGAGGAAATCTCGCCCCAAGTAAAATCGGTGAATCCGCCCTCCTCCCAAATCTGATGAAGAGTCGCCTTGGAAAAGAATTTTATATGTCCGCCATCCCAAAGCGGTCCGTGGTGATGATCCCAACGGTTTGTAAGAGACAAGAGCAGATTGCGGAGGTAGCTCCCGTAGTGAGGGGTGCCGCAAACAATCCTTCCCCCTGCGTTAAGGTGAGCCGCGGAAAAGCTCACCAAACGTCTTGGTTCGTACAAGTGTTCGATTACATCATTCGAGTACACAAGATCAAACTTGCCGAGTCCTAAAGCCCCAGGGTCGTCATAACAGGAAGCTTGAATGATCGAAAGCGCCGGAAAATTGCGCTGCGCCTGCTCAATCTCCGACGCAACCGGCTCGATACCGACATAACGAATCCCGCGCTCGGCAAACCTCGCGCCAAGTTTGCCTTGCCCCGCGCCAATTTCCAGAACCGAAGAGGGATGGCAGTTTACGACAACAGAGAACATCCGATCGTGGATCGCCTGAGCATTCTCTTCCGCATGATTGGCAAGGTTCGGGGCCCCATAGACAACAGCACGCGCATCGTTTTCCATATTCTGGTTGCAATTCCCTTCTAATTTCGCGCACTCGTATTGTACTGTTCCTTTAAGAGCGCGCTGCGAGCAGCAGTTTTGCCGGTATGCAAGCAAAATGTCGAATCAATTCCAGCATTTGCTGGCGTTCCGGCGCGGCGAGGCTGAGTTTCCAGAATAGAGCGAGAAGGGTCAGCTCCGCGGATGCGGCTAGCGCAAACTGAAGCAGCGGCGAGGAAATCCACAGCCCAGCCATCAGCGCACAGAGCAAGACTGGAACGGCACAAGCAAGTTGCTTGAGAATGCCCTGCCCCAAGAGTTGCGTGCGGCTCACTGAGACGCAGTCAGTTCTCGGAAGGCTAATGGTAAAGTGCAGCCAGACCCCGACTAGCGCGCCGATCAAAGTCCCCAAGGCAACCCCGCGCGTGCCGATGAATCGTACCAGGGCAAGGCTGCACAACAGATTTACGATTCCTTCGACAAGCAGCGAAGCCAGCATTCGTTGTTGCTGCCCGGCGGCAAAACCGATCAAGGCGTACGGCAACATAGTGAGCCGTGTAAATTGCGCAACCACTAGAATTTCCGCAAGCAATAGCGTGTGGCTGGCGTAATCCGCTCCCACCCACGCACGCAGAGCCGGTAGCATCAGCAGCAACAGTGGCAGGCTGATGAGGCAAAGCAGAGCAGTTGCGAAGCGGGTCGTTTTCAACAGAACCTGTCCCAACCGTTTCGGGCCGTCGCTGGCGCTTATTCCGGCGGCAACAGGCATCAACGTGTTAACAACCGCCCCGTAAGGCACTATGAGGGCGTTGCTCAAAATCGCAGCCACTCCATAGTAGGCCGCGGACCGAAAATCGAACGCGGCCACAATAGGTAGATCCATGCCCGTAATAAGAATGGAACTGAACTGCGCGATAAGCATGGCAGAGCAGAAGACAACGAACTCGCGGGCCATTGTACGTTCCACAGAGGAACGCCGGAGTAAATCGTGCTTTCCGGCCTTGTGCCAGAGAACCAGGTAGATAAAACACTGGGCAATGTTGCCGAGTCCTACCCAGACAGCCATCACCAGCAATCCCTGGTGGCGATACGCCGCCCATGCGGTTCCCAGTGCCCCCGCGAACTTGCCCACGCTGCTGGCGAAGGCAGTGATCTCATTCTTCTGAATTCCTAGAAAAAAACCAGCCATCACAGAAAAAGGAAGATTTAAAGCAAGCGATATCCCGATAACCAGGAGCGCCCCACGTGCACTCTGCGCGATAGAGGTTGGAATCTCACGAAAGATATCCGTCAACCGCCACGAGGCAAGCGCCGTGAGCAAAATGGCGGCAAGACTTGCAAGGACCAGAGTCATCCCGGCACTGCTGAGGAGGCGGGCCAGGTAGTGGCGATCCTGCAGACCTTCGGAGCGCGCGACATAGCGCGCTATAACAATCTGAATTCCTCCGTCGAATGCCGTAATATAGGCCGCTAGTTGCAACAACAACAACCAGACCCCGTATGTAGGCTTATCGAGGACGCGCACCAGCAGCGGCGGGAGAAGCAGGAAGATGATCCACGCTGTTCCGGAGCGAAGCAGATTTGCGACGGCATTCTTGGACATCGTGGCCAAGATGCTCGGCTTATTGCCTGTCGGTTGCGAACTCTCAGACACTTCTATCCTTTTCAAATTGGGAGAGAAATACTTCGTGCTCTCGCGACTTCGTTTAGGCTAACGCCGCGCCTCTAGAACTGATCGACGATCTTAAAGGTCTCGCCCCGGACATGGCTGGAATCCTCGGGTGTCTGTCGGTCCCCCGCTGGCTGTTCGCGAGCTTGTTCGTTGGCGCGTTCGTTGTCTCTTTGTGCGGCCCACATCTTCCCTGAGCATCCCATCGACGAGTTACTTGAGCGTGGTCAGATCTCATGACTTTTGGTCCTTATTCGATTCCCAATATTTGTCAGCCGGCGCAAGAGGATACTTGGTGCTCCCCACAATTTGGTCCAAGCTAAGATCCTTCCAATCGAAATGATCAACGCTTTTCGTTTTACGGCCTAAAAATTCACTGTAGCAGTAGAGTCCCTTCACCGGCATAAATCTAAGATGATCATCCGCGAGCGCCGAGAACCTTCCTACCATCGGGTTCGATGCACCGGCCTCAATACATTCGAATCCTAGAGCCGAGGAAAACAACACTCTGAGCGCCATATCGCTAAACTGAAAAAAGTGCCAAGGCCTTTCGTGAGATCCGTATGACAAATGCGTTTCAACGAAAATGATTCCTCCCGGCTTCAGGAGTTTTGCAATTTCGGTCGCGACGACCCACGGCATGGCGAAATGCTCAAAGACTGCGCTTGAATAGATTATGTCGAATTGTTGGTCGCCAAAATACTGGGACAGCTTATGAGCATCTCCCACGACGTCAACATTTGGTCCTGGATAAAAGTCAAAGCCCACATACTCCGCGTTCGAAAATCTTTGACGAGCATCCGATTTCCCAGTTACTTCGCGACTGCCAATCTCAAGAATTTTCATCCCTCTGCGGTTTCCAATATCCGTCAGGTATTCCAAGTAATTATTGTGGCTGGCAAGTGTTGACATCGGAACGTTGGGATCTAAATACCTGCGGTCGGCAAAAGATCCAAACAATCTGATAAACACTCGATAGCCGGCCACCAAAGCTCTTTTCCCGATTTTTTTCGCACTCAGCGCATTTTCCACCGTTTATCTCCTGCGACGGACTTAGGATTTTCCGATAGACCAGACCAAATGCAAACCCGCGACTAAGGTCGCGAACTGGGGCGCGCCGCAGTTTCCCAGGCGGCGATTTCCAAGCACCTAGTCACAATTTTCTGAATTGGGGGCTGTGTCCCAATCGCTTTCGGATAATCCCAGTCAAAGCATCGAATCGCTTCTCGCCGAGCACGTAAGCCAGCACAAAGTACACGTGAAATAGTGGGTACTTTGCAAAGCCCATGCGTCCGTATCCGCGATACAGTTGGTAATAGTCTCTCAAGGGCAAAGTCAGCTGATCTTTGATGTAGGGATAGAAATAATTTGCGTAATCGTGAATCACATCTTCGACTACGTCGATTCCCCGAGTCGTTTTCAAATCGCGAATGATCGACAGTGCCCCGCCGACCATATGGAGCCGCGCCTGCGGAGTGTATCGTCCGGGAGCGTATTTCCCGCGTTCCCTGGCGCTATGTCCGAAATCTGGAGGCTCGTTCTCCCGGCACAGTATCAAAACCTTCGGGGTACACACAGCCGTCTTATCAATTAGAACGCTCGCCGTCAGGTGCATCTGGTAATAAAGAGTTCCGTCAAACTTACTTGTCGCCGCGTCGTTCGCAGCATCGCGGTGAACGATGTATCCAGAAAGGACCCCGCACCGCCGAAATGCAAATCGTATCGCAGAGATGCCGGCTGCGAACTCCTTCTCCTCGTTGAACCACCGAACTTCCTGGTTCACGTTCTCTGGCGTTCCGTTGAACCAAGCATAGCTCTTCAGTACAACGCCGACGTTTGAATAACGGCCAATGACGCTACCTGCGCTCTCCAGAGCGTCTTGGCACATAATATCGTCGTTGCCCATGAAGAAGCAGAATTCTCCGGATGCTTTTTGCACCAGGTTGCGGACGTTTCCGTCGTAACCGAGATTTTCCTCATTTTCAAAATAATGCAGCAGCTCGGGATACTGGGACTGGTAACTACGGACAATGGCTGAAATTTGCTCGCGCTCGGGAGACATGTCTTCGCAGATGACGATCTCGAAGTCGCGAAAGTCTTGCGCAAGAATCGAATCCAGAAGGGCAGGAAGATAATGAGAGCGATTATAGGCAGGAATGCAGACGGAGAAGAGCTTACGACTCTGGCTCACGCCTTCTCCCAGGCGCCCGTTTGCGGATTGAAGATCTTGATCAGTTTTGCCGGCGTTCCTGCGACGATAGTGTTGGGCAGAACCGCGCCTCGAACCACCGAATTTGCACCGATGATCGCTCCGTGTCCAATCGTAGCGGGGCCAAGAATGACTGAATTGTCGCCAATCCACACGTTATCTCCGATGGTGACCGGCCCACCACCTCCCAACGGTCGATGCAACGGCAGTTCCTCCGGGCTGCTCTGCTGGTCTCCCCTGTAGGTTCCGTGATTATGGTCGGATATGAAAATTCTACTGCCCATCATAACGTTGCTGCCGATTACAATCCGTTCGATTGACGTGATGTGGACACCGTCGGAAAACGTAACGCAATCCCCGATCGTTATTGAAGGCGAGAACCGTTGCGACTGATAGGAAGTGACCGCCTCCAACCACAAGTTACGGTTTGCAAAGACACCCCGGCCGAAGGAAATGTGGCGCCCGCCGATGACACGGCACCCGGGCCCGAGTTGCAAGCCAGGAGCCTCGAAAGAGTACGCCATCGCTGAACTGACGACGCCTCTCCACGCCCGCTGCGCGATCAGCAGCAAAGCTATGGCGAAAGGGTTCGCTCGAAATAGCTGTGCAACAGCGCCCGCCGGAGCTTTCTTCATTAATGCACCACCCGCACTGAAGCCCGAACGAAGATTAGCTCATACAGTCCGAGTGAAATCGCAACGAGCAATAAGACAACCGCTCTGGGGTCCAATAGATAATTTGTCCCAAACCAAAACAGGATGCAGAATGCGCACCAAGGGTACAGCACAATGCCGGTGGTCTTTCCCAACTTCAGTAAGCGCCATGCCCAGCCTGTCCCCAGCCCATAAATGAATAGGAAGAGTGGAGAAAGCCACTTCAAGTCGGAGAAGATGTAGCCGAATGTTCCCGACCAAAGCAACCGCCCGTCCAGTCCGGCCGCGGTAACCGCGCCAAATTCCGACTGCCAAACTGTGTCAAAGTCGGGCCAAGCAAATAGTTGATTTACACGGAACAGCTCGTTGAAGGTTTTATTGAATGACACAAAACCAGAGATGTAGAGGCCCCTTCCGGAAAAGGGATAGCGCAGTCGGCCATTCACGACCGCGGCCAGGCGATTGTAAGCGCCAATTGTGTAGCCCAAAATATTACCGATTAAATCATCTGGAGTAGACAAACCTCGGAGCATGGAAAATAAGATAAACAAGGCAACAATCGAAACGGTACAGAACGCCACGAACTTCAAAACAGACACCCCTCTCAATCTTCCACTCATAAGCCTGTGCAGCAGGAACAGGATGGCGATTCCGGCGAACATCGGCATCAGATCACCGCGCGCCAACCTCAGCGTGGACGATACCAGCATCGTAAGAGTTGCAACGATGATGGTGGAATGAACCGTGAACCTCCGCCACCCACGAATGCTAAATTGATTCTTGCGCCATATAGCCCACCAAACAATTCCCATGAGCACGGGGGTCGCCAGGGAAATTGTGCCTTCCAGGTCGATACCTCCGTCGCTCTTGAGCTGTCTCCCTTCTGCGGCCAAAAGAAGTTCCAGAAGGTAAGTATTGTTGCGAAGCAGAAGAACAATTGAAAGAATCGTCAGCGCCGTGCCGGCAATAAGAGGCACGAGTAAGAACCACATCGGCGAGATGCGAGTTTCTCTCTTTTCGTACCTGAAACCGCGCACGGGAAAGACGAAGTCAATCAGCATCAGGCCCAGGAGAAATCCCAGCGTACACAGGAGAAAGAACGCAAGGGACGCCGGATCGAGAAACATAAGATCGGGTTCTTGCACGTAGCTGGAGTAGAGGCCAGGGGGAAACAGGAACGCGACCAGGAATAGAAGGAGCGCGGCAAACGTCATCCCGTATGGAGATACGATGTTGCGAATCACCAGGTCACGAATGCGCACCGCGGCATCCTTTCACTTCTGGTTGGGTCACATTCCCTGCAAGGAGTTCGTGCACTCGCGCAGCCGTGCTTCCCCATGAAAATTGAGCGGCCTGCGCCAAGCCCTTTTCCCGAAGTCGCCGGCGCAGTGAGGTGTCGCTCACAATTTGCTCCATCGCCTCGGCGATCTGCTCCACCGAAGTTGGATTTACCAGCAGGGCAGCGGCCCCGGCAACTTCCGGCAAGGCGGTAGTGTTCGCGGTCACGACGGGCGTGCCGCAAGCCATCGCTTCCAGCAACGGAAGCCCGAAACCCTCGTAAAGAGAAACGAATACCAGCACCTCAGCGCCTCGATAGAGTGAGGGCAACTTTTCTTCCGGAACCATGCCCACGAAATAGACGCGTCGGGCTACGCGATGCCGCTCTATGCAGTCCGCAAGTTCGGGCGTGGGGTTGCCGGTGAAGACGAGACGTATCGCGGCAGGGAGATGCGCCTTGGCGAACGCCTCTACCAGCCGGAATTCGTTTTTGTGGCGCTTGCGGTTGCTGACGCACAGAAGGTATGGAAATTCCAGTCCGTAGGAATCATCTGCAGGATGATACGAAGAGTCAACTCCACAGCCGACGTTGAAAACCTTCTCCGCCGGCACGCCCGACCATTCGACGATCTGCGCGCGCGTGAATTCCGAGACCGTAAGGATGCTAACCGCACGATGACAGGCGCGCTTTAGCACCATTGCATAGTACAGCCGGATGAGCCGGCTGCTGTTTTCCGGACAGTAAATGTGACTCAGGTCGTGGATTGTGAAGACGAAGGGCGCGGCACAGAAGAGAGGGGAGTTGTAGCCTGGCGAAAAGAAAAGGTCGTCGCGAGTGAGCCGTCCGAGTGACCGCGTGAGCCACCAGGCATCCAGTGGCGCGGCTGGATGCGAGGCCAGCGATGGGACCGGACGATAATCGAGACCAGCGAGCACATGCCGCGCAAAACGGCCGATGCCGTGGGGTCCAATCCATCTCTGATCGGCATAGATCATGGCAGAGTCTTCCGTCATTCGGATCGCGGCCCGCAGAGCTTCGGGACACTGGCCGGCCGGCGTGCTTTTCACACGCCGGCGTCCGTTCGTTGCTATTGGATCACCGCGAGGGCGGCGCCGGTCAGGGCCAGCTGCGATGAAATCTGGGTCCAGTCCCGCAGGCCGCGGACCAAGGCTCCGCTGGTGAGCTTGTAGGGCACTACAATCTGATCACCGGCGAACAGCCGCATGTGATCGAATTTATTCCCCGTGAAAATCCCATTGACGTTGTTAGCGGCAACCACAACACCGTTTGCGCGCAATACAAAGGCGTGGTGCAGATCGGACTGGGGTTTTCCCTTGCCCGCCATGTCGAGATACGCTCCGGCGGTGTCATGGGGATCAAAGATGAACGACCCAGGGTTGTAGACATTCCCCACGACGGAGATGGTCGAAGGTGTCTGGGGAATGATGAGCCGGTCACTGTCTTCCAGCACCATGTCAGGAAAATCCGTGAGGTTCTTGTCCCTGGGCCTCACGGGGAGTGCAATGCGTCCGGTGGCGCGGGTGGCACGGAGCTGATCAATGATCCCTTCCTGTGCCGCCTGCAATTGCGTTAGCTGCTGAGCATCCGCCGCCTGCAGGGAAGAAGCCGCCGACATTGCCGACTGGCGGATTTGTACTTCCATGTTGCGAACCAGCTCGTCTAGGCTCTTTTGTTGCTCGATCCGCGCCGATTCGCGGGTCAGTTGTGAACCGTAAACGTAGGCGTTGGGAGTCAGACCGCCCGCGCGTTCCAGAACGGACCGGAGCGTCTCATTAGGTGCGAGTTTATAAACGCCGGGGCGTTTCACCTCGCCTTCCACAATCACGTATTGAGATCGCTCCGTTTGCGGCACCTTGACGTCCCGCTGAGAAAAGATGGTGACGATATCGCCCGGCTGCAGCTCGATATTGCTTTCCTCGTCGCGTTCGAGGATCGCCTTCCGCGGGCTCATCCAGAGCAGCTTGGAGGAAAGATCCAGGGGATTGACCCGCTGGATAATGGCATAGTCCCAGTTGATTTCAGGGGCGTAGCGTCGCAGATCCTCAGCAACATTCTTGACCTTCTTAGGGTTTGGAAAATCCTCTCCATATGTCTGCGACCGCCGCTGTTGGCCCAACCCAGTGGAATCGACGGTTGGCGTGGAATCGACGGTTTTCAACGACGAACTATCGGAGGCCTCCTGCGCATTCTGTCCGCAGGGAACATCCTGCGGGTTTGAAGAATCCGGGTTATCGGGCATGGTATCGGGCAAATTGTTATCCGGGAACTTGTAATTTCCGTTTGAGTCTAGAAGGCCCGGCGTTCCGTTGCTGTTGGTGTTGATGTTGCTGTTGCCGTTGGCGTTTGGCTGGGTCGAGTTGAGAGTCTGATCGCTGGTCTGTTGCCGGCTCGGGCCATAGCGAACGTTCGGCACAGGCTCCCTGCGAACTGGGTATTCGGTGGCACGGCCATTGACGATCGCGGCGCGCTCCAGCCAGTAACAACGAGTGAGCAGGGACTGTGCATTGGGAATCAGGTCGCGGACACGCATACCCGCCTTCCAGGGATAACGGCCGGGGTTGGTCACACTGCCGCGTAAGGTTACGGTGTCTTCAAAACGCGGAACGATGGAAAACACGCGAACAATGTCGCCGTCATTGAGCGGCAGGCCGCGGGATTGCTCGTCGTAGGGAAACTCCAGAGTTGTACGGGACGCGTGATCCACGACGCGCTCGATTGTGATCCTGCTGGTGTCGGCAACGTTGCTCATGCCGCCGGCAATGTCAATCAAGTCGCTCAGCGAAGAATGGTCCTTTATTTCGTAGATGGCCGGCATATTCACGGACCCCGTGATGGCGGCCAGAGGACCAACGTGCGGAAAGTAGAGAACATCCCCGGGTTGGAGGCGGACATCCTTGGACTTATCGCCCTTGACCAGGAGATCGTAGAAATCGAAATCTGTGATGATTGCGCCATCGCGCCGGACTTGGATATCCCGCAACGATCCCTGGGGAGTGGGACCGCCAGAAGCGAAAATCGCGTTGACTAGCGTACTGAGGGAGCTGATGGTATAGGTCCCTGGATAGCGCGCATAGCCAACCACTACTACCTGGATGGAGCGAAGCCGGCCGACAGTTGCGGTGACATTGAAATTCCTGAATATCTTCGAAATCTCGTGTTTGAGGTGTTCTTCCAGATCTCCGTAGTGGATGCCGGCAACCGATATTTGTCCAACCTGTGGAACGAAGATCTGACCGGAACGATCCACGACCACCCGCAAGTCGGCCTCAACCTGTCCCCAAATCCTGATCTGTAGCTCGTCGCCAGGGCCAATAATGTAGTCGTTGGGAACCTGCAACAGATCGATGGGCGCAAACGTGCTCGGGGGTTGGAGAAACAACGATTGTCCGAACAATGGCAATGCCCGGCCAGCCGAGTCGGCGACCATTTGCTCAAATTCGGTTTCCGGCCGCGGAGGGATCTTCCTCCGGGGGATCTCCGAGGGATTAAGCGGGAGTGTGCGGGGAATATTTTGGTTTTGGTTGTAACCCGGGGTTGTCCTTAACTGCGGCGTGCGCTCGGCGGGAGATAAATTTTCGCGTCCTTGGTCTCCGCTGGGCGTTTGACCTTGCTGCTGAGTACTGCAATCAGGGCTTCCCGCCTGCAAAGGGTCGGAGCAGTCGGGCGCGGTGCCTTGAGGCGAAGAATAATTGGGAGATTGCGAGAAACATATGCTAACCGAAAGAAGGGTAAACAGCGGGAGTAGCCACAACTTTTGCATGATGAACGCGGAATCCTCTAGTTCCTGAGAACGTGTTGTCCAACCCTGCGATTTTACTACTCCACAACGCTTTGCAATCGACCCTTCCCAACGCCACCCGTTGAACCGGGCTCATCCTGTCCTGACAGTCGGTTGATTTTACTCCGCCCGCTGGCTAGAGGTCGTCTGCTACGAGACTCGAAAGTGGACTGGGCCCTGACGTTTTAGTTCGGGTTTCCGACTACTAGCCAATCGAACGTGTCTGTCGCCCCGGCGCACGACGCAGTGAAGCCACTCGTAGACTTGGCGGTTATGTTGATTCCACCTTTCGTGGTCTCGTCGAACAGCAGGATCGAGGGCTGCACACTGTAGCTGGCGGGGAATGTGATCGATTTTGTACCGCCGGAACAGGCCGATACACCGCTGTACTTATTACCACTGGACTGATTTAGCAGCGACGGGGCAATACCACCGTTGGTGACCGCATTACCCAGTTGGTCTCTCCCCTGCACAACACCAGTTCCATTGTTTCTCCAAAACGGATAGGAGATATGGCCACCTACGGCAGGCACGTCAAACAGGATGCCACCAGTTCCGCTAGCCACCGCAAGCAACATCTTTGTTGAGTTTGCATTCGATGCCCAAACTCCGTTGATCGCTAGTGTACCGCCGGTGACGTTCCAGAACTGAGTGGGAGGCGTCCCGATAGCTTCATCTTGGAGAAATGTGCCACCAATGATTCGGACGCTCCCACTGCTCAAGACCCCGTAGTAAGCCGTGGCTCCCGGCGCGGAAGTCAGCACCGGATCCTCTTGGTTTACACCAATCAAAACTGTGTTGCCAGTCCCTCCATCCTGCACGAACTGGCAGTTGTCAAAGCTGCCCCCAAGGAAGGTAAGCAAGTCACCAAGGCTGTTATGAATGCAGGCTGGCAAGGGGGCAGTACTCACGGAGTAGTCAAAGGTGTTACCGACGAAAGTCAATCCTTCGCCGGAGTTGGTGATCGTCGAGGGTATGACAAGGTTCGACGTTCCTGCGAAGTCCCAGTTGCACATCTCGCAGACAGTGTTCCAGGCATTCGATCCGTACAGCAAATTGACATTGAATCGCCCCGTGTTCAGATTCAGTCCGTACCATCCGAACGCGCCGTTGGTCCCACCCAATAAAATCCCCACTGTGGACCCCGCCGCGACCGTATTGAACAGACTTAGATCGCGCAGTCCATACCCGGTCAGGATACCGCCCAGTGCCGAGAACGTTGAACAGTTGAAGGTGATGGCCGTGGCATTGGCGCTGCCCGCCCAATTCAGCGTTGTCGCGTTGCGTCCCGCACCCTCAAGTACCGGGCAAACACCAGCGGTCGAGAAGTTGATGGGCGTCGTCCAGGCATAAGTTCCCTGTGGAATGAAAATCCGGCCCCCAGTCGTGGGTAACGCCGCGTAGGCCGCGTTGACCTGCGCTCCAATGTCGCTCCCCGCAAACTGTGTTGCCACGAGGACCCCACTCTGGTTCGTCGTATTCACAGCGCTGGTGGAGGTATTGACCCCAGTTAATGGATCGTTCCCACTCGCTGAAACCCAGGTCGGCGAGATGGACAATAGGAGCAACAGTTTGAACATAATTTTCATGCGCCACCAATTCGAAGCTATGCCGCGAGTTGCATGTCGTACGGAGGAGTCGTGACGATGACGTCCACGGATTCTTTGAGTTCGACTCTTTGAAGAAGTTCGCCCCCTTACGCCGGGGGTAGGGGTCCGACGTTGAGCCTGTCCTAAATATTCCGTACTCGTTTGGGCCGGCTCGCGTACGCAAAGACTCTGACCAGTTGCAATTGATTCCATGACAATGTCGGCTCCGACGCCCGAGTAAAGTTGGTGGTGCTAAGCCAACCAACCGGCTCGGGAGAAAGGAGCCGAACGATGATCATTATAGGAGTAGATTTCCATCCCGAGTTTCAGCAAATTGCTTCGGTGGATACCGACACCGGAGAGTTTCAGGAAAAGCGGCTAGCGCATCATGAGGATGCGGAAGCGTTCTACCGTGCGCTGGCGGGGCAGAAGGTGCGAGTCGGCATGGAGGCCAGCGGACACGCACGCTGGTTCGAACGACTCGTGGCCGAGTTACAGATGGAGTTGTGGGTTGGAGACGCGGCCGAGATTCGCGCCAAGCGAGTGCGCAAGCAGAAGACGGATCGCCAGGACGCGCAGCTGATCCTACGGTTGCTGCTGGAGGACCGTTTCCCGCAGATCTGGGTGCCGAGCTGGGAGAACCGGGATCTGCGGCAACTGCTGTGGCATCGTCACCGCATGGTACAGGCGCGTACCCGGATCATGAATCAACTGCAAGCCGTGGCCCTCAACGAAGGACTGCGCTGCAAGAAGAGGTTGTGGCGGGAGCACGGACGGCAGCAACTGGAATCGTTCCGGCTGGCACCGTGGGCCAGCCGGCGACGGCGCGATCTGTTGGAGCTGCTGGATCGACTGAACCCGACCATCGCGGAACTGACCCAGGCGATCGAGCAGGAAGTCGAGAAATGCCCGGAGGCGGAACGACTGAGGACACATCCGGGAGTCGGTGCGTTGACCGCACTGGCCTTCGTGCTGATCATCGGCCGGACCGAGCGCTTTCACTGCGGCAAGCAGGTGGCGAGCTATCTGGGGCTGGTTCCGTTGGAAGCGTCCAGCGGAAACCGGCGACGCTTGGGGCATATCACCAAACAGGGCAGTTCGATGTTGCGCTTCTTGCTGGTGGAAGCGGCGCAGGTGACGGTGCGCAGCGTGCCCGAGTGGCGCAGCAAGTATCTTCACCTGATGATGAGCAGAGGGCGCAAAACCGCGAAGGTCGCCATGGCCCGCAAACTAGCGGTTCGTCTGTATTGGATGTGGCGAAAGGGATGGGATTACGAGCAGGTGAAAAAGTTCGGTTCGCACGCGGGACAGCCCGGAAATCGCGATGGTGTGCCGTCGAACACCGAGTAATTGATTGGGCGTCCCGCTCCTCTTCACGGAGGAGTTCGAAGTAGTAATCATGATCGCAGTTCGAGATCGAAGAGATGCATGGGTCGGACCGAGTTCCCGACCTGAATATTGATTACCAGCGAGCCTGGGTTGGCAGAGCAAAAGCAACAGCTTCAACGAGAGCGAAATGGCGCTCTTCTACGAGTGCATGCCGAAGTGTGCTCGAAAACTAGTTGACACCGCCGACATTGTCAGAGATGCGATTTTACGCCAACAATCCTTTGGTGCCGCTGACCGCGCAGAGGATCGGAGTCATGCCGTCAGACTAAGCTCGTTGCTGCATAAACCTCAGGCCCGGCAGAAGTCAAGAAGGTGAAGCGGTCTTCAAACAATGCAAGTTCGCAAAACTGGGCGACAGAGCCCTCGGCGTCCAAAGCGAAGCCGAACACCGCAGTGAAAGCCTTCATGAGAAGGCTCTTTTTGGTCTTCTCTGGCTCAGATGAATGCGCCGAAACACAAGGTTTTGAAGTTTCTGCATTCGTGGGCCGCCGCTGGCACCGAAATCGATCTCCGTTTGGCTCAGTAGCTGACAGAACGCCGGGCAGAACCCCACTCAATGGTTGGACCTTTCGGCCGCGACTGGAGCAAAATCGGTGGGGGAGGGGTCTAAGAACTATCGCCGGTTCAATATCAAATGCGGTCAATTAGCCGCAAAAGGCACACGCGAGCGTTCAGTCTTGGTTACTACCTCGGATAGTAGCGTTTATTTGTTGACAAACGAAACTTCGACTTTGTACGATCCACGCCTTGCCAGCGACCCTTTCTGCGGAGGCGAAACACGGACGCGATGAATAATGGGAAGAAAATCTCGTTGGCCCCTTTTCTCCTGGCGGGATTGCAAGTGTTACTCGTGGCGGCAACCACCTATGTTTTTCTTTCGGGAAAATATGCCCCGCCAGCGCCAATCACTGCCGTCGGAGTTGCTATTGATCACCAATACGACATGACTTTAGCCGTGGTCGCCGTCGCCTTCATCAGTTCTCAGCTCGGATTGGCGTTTGTTGTTCTCCGGTATCGTGACCACGGCCAGAAAGTGCTGTTTTCCCGCGGCAATAACACGCTGGAAGCACTGTGGACGAGCATCACCGCAGTCGTGTTCGTCGGATTAGGTCTGCTTGGCGGAAGAGCTTGGGCAAACAGCCGCGATTTACCGGCGACTCCAGATCTCGTGACCATCGAGGTTACGGAAGCACAATTCGCCTTTGACTTCCGGTATCCCGGGCCGGACGGGAAATTTGGAAGGATCGATCCCAAGCAGGTCGATGCGTCCTTAGGAAATCCACTGGGGCTCGATTCAAATGATCCCGCGTCTGCCGACGATATCGTCGTCCCGACCCTAACGATTCCGGTCGATCGCGAAGTGGAGTTGTTGTTCCGCAGCCAGGACGTAATTCACAACTTCTTTGTCCGAGAGCTACGATTGCAACAGGACGCCGTGCCAGGATTGATCGTGCCGATCCGTTTTAAGGCTGAAAAGATCGGCCACTACGAGGTTGTCTGCACGCAGCTTTGTGGCCTCGGCCATTCGAACATGCATACCTATCTGGATGTGGTTTCAAGCACGGATTTTGCCGCCTTTTTGAAGAACGGCGGTCAGTAATTTTCTAAGTCTCTAGATTCTTGGGGGGAACCGAGATGTCTGCTGGCGGACACGCGGTGCACGTTTCTCACGCTCCGACTGGATTCATTCGAAAATATGTTTTCAGCACTGATCACAAGGTGATCGGCATCCAGTACTATTTCCTGGCCTTGCTGTCAGTGCTAGTGGGCCTGGTTCTCTCCGTTCTAATGAGAATCCATCTTCTCTGGCCGATGGCAAAATTACCCTTTCTGGCCAATGGTGTGATGACCCAGCCGCAATACCTTGCTCTGGTCACCATGCATGGCACGATGATGGTTTTCTTCGTGCTGACTACCGCGCCGCAAGCCGGCTTCGGAAACTATTTCCTGCCGATCCAAATTGGCGCGCCCGACATGGCTTTCCCTCGGCTTAATATGTTGTCGTTTTGGGTTACGTTTGTTGCGTTTATGTGTTTGATGGCGGCTTTTGTTGTGCCCGATGGTGCACCCATCAGTGGCTGGACTGCATACACCCCACTCAGCGGACTCGGACAGATAACTGGTCCGGGCGAGGGATGGGGACAGACCATGTGGATTTTCAGCATTGCACTGTTCTGCCTCGCTTCGCTCCTGGGAGCGCTCAACTTCATCGCAACTCTCATTGACATGCGCGCTCCGGGAATGAGCATGTTCCGCATGCCGCTCACCTGCTGGGCTTGGTTCGTCACCGCGATTCTCGGCCTGCTAGCCTTTGGAATACTGCTGGCGGGAGGCATTCTGCTGTTCCTGGATCGATCCGTGGGGACGAGTTTCTTCTTGCCGGCGGGATTGACGGTCACAGATCAATTGCAGCCGCACTCCGGTGGTTCGCCCTTGCTGTGGCAGCATCTGTTCTGGTTTTTCGGCCATCCCGAGGTTTATATCGCGATTCTTCCCGGCATGGGCGTTGCTTCTCACGTGCTCTCGACGTTTTGCCGCAAGCCGATCTTTGGCTATAAGGCGATGGTGTATGCCATGAACGCCATCGGGATTCTTGGATTCATGGTGTGGGGCCATCATATGTTTGTCAGCGGAATGAGTCCTTGGTCTGGTTTTGCATTTTCCGTGATGACCATGGCGATCGGTGTTCCCTCGGCGATCAAGACGTTTAACTGGCTGGCAACGCTATGGGGAAGCAAGATTCAGTTTGAGCCGCCAATGTTGTTCGCTATAGGCTTTGTTTCGCTCTTCGTTTCGGGTGGCCTCTCGGGGCTGTTTTTGGCGCAGCCGGCTATTGATAACCTGCTGCACGCGACCTATTACGTGGTCGCACATTTTCATCTCGTAATGGGCGTTGCAGCCATCTTCGGCATTTTTGCTGCCACCTACTTCTGGTACCCCAAGATGTTCGGTCGAATGTTGAATCCGACCCTGGGAAAGATTCACTTCTGGTTTACCTTTGTGGGTGCGTATTGCATTTTCATGCCGATGCACTTCCTGGGCTTGGCGGGTGGAATTCGCCGCTACGCAGATTACACTGCGATTGCGTACTTGCAGTCAATGCGGCCAATCACCATGTTCATGTCGATGGCTGCTTTCGTCACAGCGACTGCGCAACTGATATTTCTTTTCAATTTCTTCTGGAGTCTCAAAGCCGGTGCCCCGGCCGGGAAAAATCCCTGGAACGCGACCACGCTGGAATGGATCACCGACTCGCCGCCGGTACACGATAATTTTGGCGGCCACATTCCTTCCGTTTATCGAGGCGCATACGATTACAGTGTTCCCGGTGTGCGCGAGGATTTTGTTCCGCAGAACCTTGAGCCTGCGCAAGTAGCGAGGGAGGCGCGATCGTAGTGGCGACAACCCTGCCTCCTATTGAAGAACGCTCCGTTCCCACGTCGGGTTACGGCGAACCGCCGTTTGGCGGAGACGTCTCTGGCGACGATTGGGAACCGTGGCATCCGGAGCGCAGACGGCAAAGCACCTACACGATCGGCATGCTGGTTGCGGTTGCCGCCAGCTCTATGTTTTTCCTCGCGCTGATCAGCGCTGCGGTGGTGCACAAAGGCCTGTCTGGCAATAGCTGGATGCAATTGCAATTGCCCCCGATTCTCTGGCTCAACTCTTGCATTGCGATCGCGAGCAGCGTCACGTTGTTTCGCGCGAGACAGTTATTCAAGCGCGGTGCGACAGAAGGGTTCTCCCGTTGGTGGTCGTTGACTGCCGCGCTTGGAATTTGCTTTCTCGGGGGACAGTTCATCGCCTGGCGCCAGCTCGCTGCTTCCGGCTTTTACATGCGGTCGAATCCAAGCGTCAGTTTCTTCTACGTTTTTACGGTTGCTCACGGGCTGCACTTGCTGGGCGGGGTGATTGCCCTATTGTGGATCAAATACCGTCGCTCGCCGATTGTTGGCCAGAGGACGGCAACTTTTGTGGCTGCGATTTACTGGCATTTCGTCACGGGATTGTGGCTGTTTCTGTTTTCATTCTTTCTTCTGGGGGAATAAAGCGTGTCGGATGCGGAATTCGAAGGAATCCTCGAAAGCCCGTGGTACGGCGGAGTATCTCCATTTGCGGTCAACTCGAAGAAGTTGGGCATGTGGCTCTTTATCGTTTCCGACACGCTCACTTTTTCGGCGCTACTGATCAGCTATGCGTTTGTACGAATTTTCACTCCAGACTGGCCGCGGCCATTCGAGATTTGGCCCGCAATCGCGAAATCGACTCTCATGACCCTGGTCCTGCTGTCGAGCAGCTTGACCATGGTGCTTGCCGTTTCTGCCGCCCACCGCGGCAACGTCAAGAAAGCCGTGAATCTTCTATTGGCGACCATGGCTTGCGGCCTGGCTTTCATCGTGATTCACATTACGGAGTGGATCAGCCTGATTCACGAGGGCGTTACTCCGTGGAAAAACCCCTGGAACCCTGCTGTTCCTCTTTTCGGCGGAGCTTTTTTTGGCCTCACGGGATTGCACATGTTGCACGTGACCATCGGTGTGGTCTATCTGGGCATCATTTGCTGGGGCTACCGTAAGGGGAAATGGACCGCCGACCATGTTGAGGTCAGTGGTCTTTATTGGCACTTCGTTGACCTGGTCTGGATGTTTATTTTTCCCATGTTGTATTTGTTGAGCGTAAATCCTCACTGAATGGGGGCTGAATGCACGCGAACGCGGAACTCGATAAGCACGACGTAGTTGGAACCACAAAACTCTTTGCCATCGTATGGACGTGGCTTCTGCTGCTGACTGCTCTGGAAGTATTTCTCGCCTACGAACGGGTCGAAGTGCACCTGATGGTTACAATTCTCATCGGCTTGTCACTGATCAAATCGGCGCTGATCATTGCTTATTTCATGCATCTGCGTTTTGAAAAACTGGGGATGTTTTTGGTCGTGGTGCCTGCAACTGTATTTTGCATATGCATGATGCTCATTATGTTCTTCCCCGACAGTCTGAGACTTACGCATCTTCCAACCTATTGAGGTTATCGATGAGGAAATTGCATGCCCTGGCTGTTTGGGCAGGGGTGATGATGGCTAGCTTGTTTGGTGCTCTGCCTGCGGCCGTAGCGCAAGGGTGCGCGATGTGTTATCAAAATGCTGCGGCCACGGGCGCACACGGACGAATCGCCCTGCAGCACGGCATTTTGATACTGGCCATTCCTGCCCTCGGCTGGTTTGTTGTGATTCTATGGCTACTCTGCTCACGGCGCCCACCGTTGCCGCCGCCTTCAGAGCAGATTTACGAGAGGAGCGAGATAGGGATTGAGAGACCGCGATGAAGTGTAGTATAAATTTTCCGCTTATAAGACTTGGGGGTATTTCTTAAGAGCCTATCTGGGGGTGGTCTTGCATCGGATGACTTTGTTGGCACGCTTGTGTGCCGCGGGTGTTCTTGTACTGGCATTTTCATTGATGGCCAGCGGTCGGCCAGATAACTCCCAAGCCCAAGACTCAACGGCCCCAGCGGCAGCAGCCGGGGCGGCTTCAAGCGCGGGCGGACAACAGTCTCAATCTTCGCAGGCTCCCCCCGCCGCCCAAGTTCCGGTTGCGACGTCCTCTCCCGCCCCGCCAGCCTCAACTACCCCACCTGCCCCGCCCGCCCCACCGCCCACCTATGTTGGAGCAGAGTTGTGTTCCCGCTGCCATTACGACAAGTTCATCAGTTACGAAAACAACCGCATGGGCATGAGCGGCGACCGCAATACGCCAGCGGGGCACGAGGGATGTGAGAGCTGCCATGGGCCCGCTTCGAATCACGTGGCGGGAGGCGGAGGCCACGGCGTAGGCGGTCTGATGAACTTTGCAAAGACCCTGCCGACCGCCGAGAGAAATGCGGTCTGCCTAACTTGCCACACCCGAGGCTACGTTGCTCTGTGGCACGGGAGTAAGCACGACGAAGCCAAGCTCGCCTGCATGGATTGCCATGCTATTCACGGCGGAAATAATAAATTGCTTGCTCAGCCCAGCCAGCAGCAGCTATGCACTCGATGTCATCAGCAGATCAGGACGGCGTTGATGAAGCCTTCCCATCACCCGCTCCGCGAAGAAAAGATGTTTTGCACGAATTGTCATAATCCGCATGGCACTCAAACCGAAAGGCTGATCGCCGCCAACTCTGTCAATGACAAGTGCTACGAGTGCCACGCAGAAAAGCGCGGCCCCTTCCTCTACGAGCATCCGCCGGTACGAGAAAGCTGCCTCAACTGCCATGATCCTCACGGTACTTCTCACGAGCCGTTGCTGATCATGAAAAAGCCCATGCTTTGCCAGCGCTGCCACTCCAACGTTTTCCACCCCGGTCAGCTCTTGGCAATACCCGCGGGCAGCAACACTACTGTCTATCAACAGCCGGGCATGCTGCAGTACAGGGCATGTACCAACTGCCACGTCATGATCCATGGCAGTAATTCCCCGTCTGGGGTGTTTTTCCATCGCTGAGAGGGACTACTCTAATGACGCGAGCAAGAAGGCTGAATCGAAAAATTCAGTTTGAGGCCGGGCTGCTGGTGGTTCTCGTGGGCGCAACGCTGCTGGCGTCAAAGGCGCCTGCGCAGGTGTCGAAAGCATCTGCGCCGGAGATCGCGGAGGTATCAGCTCCGGACTCTATCGGCTCCGCGCCCAGCAGTGGGTCTTTGGGGGCTTCTACGGAAGGACGTTCTGCATCCGCGGCAGCCGTCAAGGATGGAGCAGTGGCGCACGGTGTTTCCGCCCCGGCTAAAGACGCACCTCCGCTCTATGCCGCGCATCGTTACTACGAGTTTAAGCCGTGGTATCCCAAATTGCTCAACGTGGATCCGCCTTATTTTCCGCTCTTTGATGTCGCGCTCCCCGACGTCGTCGAATCGACGAATTCGCCATCATCGCCCGCGCAACCGTCGAGTTCGGATCAGTCCGGAACGGAGCGTGCAAGCGCATCCGATCAAGCCGTGAATTCGGCCCAAGCGCAGCCGCTAGGTCAATCAAGCTCTACCAGTTCGAGTGAGCCTCCGAATCATGTTGCCGAGGACGCCACGCAGCCCGACTCCAATTTCCCGCCCTGGGCGCTTTATTCTACAGGGAGCTTCGATCCTCGCATAAGACCCAATGCGGGGATTCGTCTGCCCAGGATGATTGAGCCAATTAACACTGCCTTGTTGTCCCCCAATTACTCCCCCGTGGTGCCCGATTTTGACCACACCATCGTGGACACCCGGAATTGGTCGGTGAAGGTATCCTTGGCGGACTTTGCGGTCTACTTGACGCCCGGTTCGTCCAAGTTTAACGAGTTCCGTGACGTTCATGACGGAGTGGTCGCAGGCGTCGAGGCTCACTACAGAGGCGCAGGCGGTGCGTACCTTAATGTTCTCGGTCGCGAGCTTGGCCGTAAAGACGAGGATCTGAACATCGACGGCGGCGTAGCCGGGAAATACGTTCTGAACTTCATCGATAGCTGGGTACCTCACAACTACATGTTTGGCGCGAGATCTCTTTATACCGGGGTTGGAACCGGCAATCTTTCCATCGCAACCGGCATTCGTACCGACGTTCAGAACTCCACGTCCATTACCGATGCCGATGCTAAGTTGCTGGCCTATGACATGCAGCAAGGCACCCTGGTCGATTTGTCGCTTCAGCGCGAGAAAGTAGGCGGGGATCTTACGATCGCAAAAACTTATCCGTGGCTCATTAAGATCGGCGCCAATGACGAATCTCGCGACGGTGAGAGGCCATGGAGCGCATCATTTGGCTTCTCCGAGTTCGTGGAAGTTCCCTGGGCGGTGCACTATGACCTCTGGGATTACCATGTGAGCGCCGAGTGGAACAAGCCGCAAAGCCGGGTCTATTTCATGGCGGGTTTTCGCACCTCAATCTTTGACAATCACGTCCAGTCGCAAACCTTCAGCAATCCTTTCCGCGCAACCGATTCTGCCAATTTCCTGGGCACGTACGACGGCGGTCCAGCAGCGGGGCGGATTGCACTTTATCCGACCAACGAATCATACGAGCCCTCGGCCATGCTCGTGATTAAGAATTTGGGCTGGAACAGCACCCTCAGCTGGACGCTTTCTACCGCTCTTGGATACAACAACACGAGCCTTATTCCGTTTTCAACCAACACCTCCGATACCGTCTACAACCTGGCGGGGCAGGCCTTTAATGCGACTGATCCTGCCGCCCTGCCGCGCCAAACTGCGAAAGCCTCGATCAATTCAGAGAACACTCAGCTGCGCTGGACGGCGGAACCTACCGATCACTTGCATCTGAATGCGGAGTACCGGGCCTTCCGCAACGACGTAACGACTCCGCGGTTTGTCACTGCCAATTTCGTGCGCGAGGACCAGGATGTCCGTACTCCCGTTAATGAGTGCACTGAACCCTGTTCCGCAAACTATACCTTCAGCTCATTGCCGATCGGATACACCAGGCAAACTGCAACCGTCACTGCCGACTACGATTTTGGACACGACAACCGCCTTGGCGTGACCTATACCTTCGAAAGCATGGACCGCAGATATCGCGAAGTGAAATATGAGGACGATAATCGCGTAAGGCTCACTTACGATTCGAAGGCGGCAAAGTGGCTTGATTTCAAGGGGTGGTATGAACATACCATCCGGACCGCGTCGACATACGACTATAACGAACGGCACGATGATGAGGGCGACGCCGCCGAGGCTACGGCGCTTCCCATGTTGCACAAGAGCGATGAAGCGCCTTTCGTCAAAGACGACGTTCAAGTCATTGCTACGTTTACGCTCAACGACGCTATGAGCATATCGACGCAGGGCTTGTTCAACAAGACTACCTACAACGGCCAAACCTTCGGGCTGCTCAACAATTCACATCAGGCGTATAGCGCCGACTATACCTATGATGCCAACGATCGCGTTTCTTTCTTCGCGAATTATGACTTCGAGAAGTTTCACAGCCACTTGTACGATCGCTCGTTTTTAACCGGGGACGCGTGCGATCCCTACTCGCAGGCGCCGGGTTACTTCTCCTACTGCAACTGGGGTGGAATTCCGGAAGACTCATACAACACTGCAAGCGCTGGAGTAGACGCGTATTTGACTCCCAAGAAACTTCATACAACCATTTATTACACGCTTTCGAAAAATCATGGAGTTCAAAAGTACCTCAGCGTTCTTGGGCCTAACGCTACCGTGGATCCAAATTTCTTCACACCGTTGAATTTCAATAACGTGGATAGTGTGACGTATCACACGATTAATCAAGAGCTCGAATACAAAATCAGCAAGACTGTTAACCTGGCCGCGGGATATCAGTACGAATTCTGGCACGACAACGATTACAACTACAACGGATTTAACTACGTCAACCAATTTAGCTCCTTTAATCTTGTGCCCACGAACACCATTCCGGGAACCAATCTGCTGATGGGCGGGCTGCTGCCTCCCGGCTATCACGCGAACGTGGCCTACTTCCGGTTGAAAATTGGTTTGTAAATTCACTGATTGTGAGCGGCCAAACATGGTCACAAAAAGGAACTTCCAGGAAATCATTTTCCGTAATCGATGGTTCATGTGTCTCACATCGATGGTTCTCCTTATATGTGCTGTAATCGTCTTCTCGCAGCCGGCAGCGGTCGCCGCGGGCGCTTCCCCCGAGCCCCTGAAAGCATCAGCCTCCAGTGCGCCGTTGCAAGACGCACAGGCGGCGCCTGATCCCGCCACTTGCAAAGGCATTCTCCAGCAGCCGGCAGCTTTGAAAAATGCGCTGCTTGCCACGCCCAAGTATCAGAGTACTTACGTTCTGGTTTTATCCGGGAGCGCCAAAGATAAAATCACTTCTCCCACTCCCTCGGCCCTTGCCGACCTGCCCATCGAAATCATTGACGAACCGGAAACAAACTCGATAGCCCAGGACTTGCATCTGCAAAACGTTCAGCGTGTCCCGGCAAACGAGGCGTCTCCCGTCCAGCCGCTGGTGGATATCAGTAGCGGCAAAACCGAGGCGGCGATTATCTGGGGGCCTTTGGCAGGCGCCGGTCTCATTGATCTGGCTCTGGAAGACAAAGTTTCCCTGTTTAGCATAGATCGTCCCAAGGACCCTCCCGCCATCTATGCCGGCGGCAGTTACACTGCGGCTCCTTGCTCGGCGGCGATTGCCGACGATTTGGATTCTTTTGGCGTGCTTCCAGCCGAACTGCTGGTACCCGTAAATCTACGATCCATGCTGAATACCCCCACCCCGGTTTTCAGCATGCAAAATGCGCAGAAGGGACAAGTCATCTTTCAGCAGATTTGCTCCCGCTGCCACGGACAATATGCTGTCCAGGATCCGGTTCTGGCGCCGGTCGATTTGCTAAAGTCGATCCGCCGCTTTCAGTTCATCGGATTTAAGTATATTGTCATGAACGGGCGGTCACAAAAGGGCATGCCGCCGCTTCGTGGAACACTGACTCAGGATCAGATTGCCCTGATCTATCAATATCTCGTGGCCCGCTCCAAGCATTTGCTAACGGCTGGTCCGAAGTAAGAGAATATGAATGAAATCTATTAATCCCAATGGAGGAATGTAAATGTCTCTGCAGCGCTCATCGACAATTCTTGCCAGCTTCTTGGCGTGCTTTTCGCTGTTCACCGCTGGACCGCTGTTGAGCCAGACGGGAACAATCTCCGGTACGATTCATCTTACAGGTACACCGCGGCCTAATCCTCTGATCAGAATGGGCGCTGATCCGAACTGTCTGAAAATTAATGCTGGCAAGCGGGTGTTCGAAGAGATCGTCATTCGCAGTGCCGATGGAGGTCTCGGAAATGTGTTCGTTCACGTTTCCAGCGCCCCTAAGAGTTCAGGCTCGGGTACTGTTCTGTTCGACCAGAAGGGATGCACGTATCATCCTAGAATCGCCGCCGCCCAGGTTGGCCAGACTCTCGAAATTCGAAATGATGATGCCACCCTTCACAACATCGACGCCGTCGATCCTTCGAAGAAGTATACCTTCGACCAAGCTCAGCCAAGCGCGGGAATGGTGTTAAGCGTCCCGTTGAAGGACGCCGAGGTGATGCTGCACGTGAAGTGTAACATCCATCCCTGGATGACTGGTTACATTGGAATTGTGAATGATCCGTTTTTCGCGGTTAGCGACGATACCGGCAAGTTCACCATCAAGAATGTTCCCGCCGGCAAGCAAACGATCGAAGTCTGGCACGAAATCTACGGTCCTTTGACCCAGACTGTGGATGTGAAGGCCGGGGGAACCACAAACGCGGACTTCACGTATACCGGCAATGAGCATCCCAGCCCCAGCGCGAGCCTTCCGATTCAGGAGATAATGATTCCGGCGGGGGCCAACAGGGTAACCTTCGCATCTCCCGGTCAATGAAACTGATCAAACAGGTTGAGATAGTACAGGCTATGCTCAATTCAAATTTCGAAGCGGTTCGTCGGCGGAAAGTCTACGAAGAAACTGCGAGCCAAATCGAGCAGTTGATTCTAGAAGGAAGACCCGGGGATCGGCTGCCACCAGAGAGGGAAATAGCCGGCAGACTCGGTGTGAGCCGCGGATCTGTGCGCGATGCGATCCGCCGCCTCGACACTTTGGGCATGGTGGAATCGCGCCAAGGCGTGGGCACGATAATTCGCAAAAGTGCCTCCGACTTCAAAGGACAGATTAGTGTTGCTAGTCAGTCCGAGGCGCTACTACAAGACCTGTTTGACGTTCGCAATATTCTGGAAGTTCCTCTCGTTGAGCGAGCGGTCACGAATATGTCCGCCGATCAAGTCGCGGAATTGCAAATGGTTGTGGATCAACAAGAGGAAAAGCACAGCAACGGAGAGATGGCCATCGCCGAAGATGACGAATTTCATTGTCAGATTGCGCTATCCTCAGGTAACAACGTCCTGGTTCAATTGCTCAAAGATACTCTTGGCCTGCTGCGGACAATCCGCGAGCGCTCGTCAAGTACGCCCGCGTACATCCAACAGTTGCTCGACGACCATCGGCGAATTCTGGCAGCTATCAAGCGTCGCAACCCCGAAGTCGCTCGAGGGGCAATGCGGAGTCACCTGAAGACGGAGTTAGCTCACGTTAGCGCGATCGAGTGCCGAGTCTCCCGTAAATGGAATTAACGGCACTGGTAAGCTTGAAAAAATCACGCCCGAGACGTTTCTGGCTGCCGAAGGATCTGCGAGTTTCCTTCATGCACGCATCCACCCTCGCGTGCCGACCGATGCAACACTTGCCATGAAAACTCTTGAAACCAGGTATGCAACGACTGTTCAACCACTGCCCCTCGCCTGCACGCGAGTGATGGAGAAACGTGCCGTGGCCACAACTCGCAGACTGTGCGCTGGATGGAGTTACGAGAATCTGGCGGAGAGGGAGGGATTCGAACCCTCGGTACAGGTGTTAGCCCGTACAACGGTTTAGCAAACCGCCGCATTCGGCCACTCTGCCACCTCTCCGGCGTGCGGTTTTCATTAGCTTAACACAGCTGTTGCGATGGGGGCTGCGCAACTGTTTGAGGTGTGGGCAACGCCTGCACAGCATTTTCTGATTTTGCTTCTCCGAGAGTTTGTTCCTTTCACAATCGGTCGCCGAGCCTGTTCGGGTTTCGTAACAGGATTAACTTTGTCGCACCGCCCCCGCAATTTGGTGAAAAACTTTCAGCAACTGAGGGGGAGGAGTGGATCCGAAAAGCTGCCCGCGCTGCGGCGGTACCGGATATGTGGCCAAGCCCGTGGATATTAAAGGTAAATCCGAGGGCGTCGCATTTATCCGGTCGAAGTGTCCGATCTGTGCCGGCAGCGGACGGAAAACTTCTGTGCCTCCTACAACTACGGGCTGACCGCACGGCCTGTGGTGCTTGCGAAAACGTACGAGCCCGGGGCGTCACTTGCTCCCGCCTTGAAGTGGCGATCCGGGCCGCACGTTTTTTTATTGGCCCGACAGTTCACGCGATGCCAGCCGTTTTGCTGCGCGCACGGCGCCGGCCCGCGGACGCGGTTTCGATCCGATTCCGTCCGGCCGCCTTCGCGCGGTAGAGCGCTCTATCCGCTGCCTGGATGACTTCTTCCGCGGAAGGATTTGCTCCCCTCGAGCTGGCCACCCCAATGCTTGCCGTCACCGAGAGTTCATCGGACGGCGTCGTGCGCGCCAGTTGGCGGATGGCGTGGCCGGTTTGCGCGCGTCCGCGGGCGCGCTGATTGCGGCGGTCGGGGCCGCGCGCCTCCTGCCGGCGTTCCGGTCCGCGCAGGCGAAGCGTGCTGGCTTCAATCTCGGCGCGCAGCTTTTCCAGATGCTCCATGATCTCTGCAGTGCTCTTGCCGGGAAATAGAATGGCAAACTCTTCTCCACCGCAGCGGTAGGCTTGTCCTCCGCCCGATACTCTCGCCAGCCGTGACGCAACCATGCGCAGCACCTGATCTCCCGTGTCGTGACCGTAAGTGTCGTTGCACTGCTTGAAGTGATCGATGTCGACCATGGCGATGGAATAAGGTGGTTGCAGTCGAAGCAAGGCATCGTGAAACGCACGGCGCGAAGGCAGCGCCGTGAGTTCGTCGTGATAGGCGAGCAGATACGACGTCTCTACGACGGCGCCTGCCAGGATGAACGCCGCGGTTGCGAAATACGCGGTAGGGATTCGTCCCACGCCTCCAAAATATAGCGCGAAAAAACAACCGGCCAGCGCCCAGAGCAAGCCACTCTCCGCGGGTTTGTGCAACAGCAGAAAGCGCGTCAGCAACAAGACCGCTGCAGCCGCGAAGGCGAGCACTGTGGCGAACGGCAACGGAGCCGGCAGCACAGGATGGTGCAGCGGATGCGCCGCCGCAAAAGGCTGAGGCCGGCACAGCGCGCCTACAAACACGGATTGAACGAACAATAATAAGGTTGGGGGCGCGATGCTCGAAAAACTGAATCCCCGTTCTCTGTGAAGCGAGAGCAGAACAAAGTTGAGAGGCAAGAGCAGGCCCACGGCGGCGAGCGCGATGCTCCCAGGGCTGCCGGCTGGAACGTGGCCTGAAGTAAATGAACCTGCAGCAGATAAACCCGAAGGAACTAAAGAAGAGAAGTATGAGATTGCCTCTTGGGCCAGGAACACCACCAGCAAGGCGAAGAAGATGCGGCTGGAATGAAATCTCCAGGCCAGCAGCAGTCCCGCGATCGCCGCGGTGTAGAAGGCGTAGGTGATGAGCGTGACGCTGGGCGTGACCAGGCCGGTGTGCAGCAGAACCGCGACCGCAAGTAGACAAATGCCCGGTGTGAGCAGCGATTTCATCGGAATTTGGTCCCGGCGTTGATGGGGAACGTCCTCAGGATTGCAGAGTTGTGCGAATTATGTTTTTATATTATCGCTGGGGTACGTGGCGGGAGTAATTGACCGGGCGGGTTCGGCGGAGTAGATCGAGTGCGCCGTCCTTGTCTCTGCGCTTTTTGCGGAGATGGGGGCATTGCGATCTCGACCTCAGCTCGCCCCTTTTTTTCCCGGCAGTCCCCGAAAACTTGTCAATAGGCAAAAACTGGTAATAATATACTTCGCTCAGTAAATCTGCTAAACTCGGGGCATGTGGCAGGCACTTCGAAACCGGTGGAAAGGACCGATAACCAAAATTGGCGTGATCTTGACGGCCTTAGCATTCGTCCCAAAGTGGGTGGAAGTTGGCAAGTTTTGGTATGAGGTCAGCCATTGGGTATGGTTGCGCGTTGCATGGCTGTCTACGGGTGGGGGAGGGCGTCTCTAGTGGTTGTAGGACTCGGCCTTATTGGATTAGATCAGCGTCGGATAAGAAAACCAAGAGCGCACGATCTCAGGACAGTGAAGGGTAGAACACTACAATTGCGGGATGACCTACAGCTCTTGCTGAATGAAGCGCTCGCAAA
>CAWEBA010000029.1:0-101951 GCA_963807145.1 uncultured Acidobacteriaceae bacterium
GTATAAGTTCCGCAGAATGATCTCAGAACAAAACTGGCAGTGTCTGCGAACGCATCGTCGGTATCGCGCAGTGCTGTGCTGCTGCAAACATCATTACCGCACCATCTGCGCAGTCCGCGTGACTATCCGCAGGGAATGTTCGACCCGAAGAACGTCGCAGCACTCTGCGCAGGATGCCATCCGGGCGGCGTGGCTGGAACTCCGACTTGGCGAGTCGGTCGTTGAGTTCGCAACTATTTTTGAAATGCCCACCTTTTGAGGCGGGCTGTCACAGGAACGCAGGATCGTGCGCAGCAAGATGCTCGAGACGACAACTCAGAAACAAGGGAGAACCATCCGTGGAACTAGAAATCCTCAAAGACATTCGAGACTCATCCGGCGAGGTCATTTATCGCGCTGGACAAAAGGACGTACACGTCCCCCACTTCCGTCGGCGAGACGATATTTCCTCAAAGAAGCACGGCGCCCAGTCTACAAATCTGCGCCGGAGTGGATAGCAGCGAAAGAGCGCGAGCGCCAGGCTGCTCCGCCGCCCGACAAGAAAGTGCAGACCGTGCAATGGGGAATGCGTCGCAGTTTCAGCAACGACACGAGCGCGCCGCATTACATCTTGACGAAAACGGCAGGCGCCGAGACGAGTCACTATTCTGCTCCTCCGGTCGGTTGCCCCGCTGATGTCATCGCGCGGTGGAACAAGATGGTCGCGCAAGATAACGCCGACTGGACCGAGCGTCAGGCGTTTCTCAAGCGACAGCAGAGCGAATCGTCGTCGACGACCGGCTACGGCGCTGGTGATCTTGCGCGCGTTGTCGTTATCGGAGCAAACGGAGGCGTGAAGTGAGCGAACAGCAAAAGCAGCAGACACCAGTGTCTGAGAAGTATCGAGATTACCCGGACGACGTGCGCGCGTATCTTGAGCAACTCGCGTGCGGGGTGAAAAACGCGCCGGCGCAAAAAATAGCGGGATCGTAACAGGAAATCAGTAAGAGAGAGGTATTTTTATGGGCGAAAAGATCGAGCACCGAAGTGGTGAACTGCGAGCGGCTACAGCAGCATTTGAAGTCGCTGGGCGCGCCCTGACTTACAACAAATTGTCTCAGGATCTCGGGGGCTTTCGAGAGAAGCATCTTCCCCGGAACATTCACTCGCTCTCTTGCTTCCGGCGGGAGCGATGTCAGGAATTCCTTCAGAATCACGACAGCAATTTAATTTTCGGAAGGCAGACTAACAAAACTCTGACGCTGACTGACACGCCCGAGGGCCTCAACTTTGTTTGCAAACTGAACAAGGAATCACAGGCGCATCGCGACCTCTACGCCAGTGTAAAACGTGGCGACATAAAATCAGGCTTCGTTCGCGTTTGCTGTCGACAACGATCCCGACAACGGTGACACTTTCTCCGGTCCTGATTCAAATGGCGTACTGACGCGGACAGTCAAGCGCGCGAAATTGTTTGATATTAGTGTCGTAGTTTCTCCGGCTTTCGCTGGTGATGCGACGAAGGCGTCGACGCACGCGGTGCGCAGATTGCTGCGAGAACTTTCAAGGCAATGAACCACGTGGCAGTGCGAGCGCTCGCGAAGAAGTATGCGCCGCTGACGCTCGAAGACATGGCGCGTGGACTGCGACTCGGCTACAGCGAGGACGTTTTCAATTCGTTGCGCTTGGCTGCGATCACAGCAGAGATTCGCCAAATTACAGGCGCCGATTTCAGTCTGACGAGCGGTTGCTCGAACACCGGAGCGCGCTATCAGCAAGGGCAGGCGAACGACCCGACCGCGAGCCTCCGTGACGACGACGACGACTTTTACAAACTGTTGTTTCGAGAGTCGAGCGAGCACGACAGACGAGGATTGGGATTCGATCGGCATCTGCGGTGCGCGGAATACCATCGCGCACTTGCACGCAAAGCTTCGAACTGGCAACAGGGTACGGCTCAACTGGCAGCAGCGGATAAGCACTCAGGGGACCCCCCGAGAGACTTCTATCCCGACTTGGCAGCGAGTCAACACAGCGCGCGCCGCATCGCGAAAGTTGAAGGGCTAAAAGCATGCACTCAAATAAATACACAGTGAACGGCAAGATCGCCGACTTGCAATCGAAGATCACTGCACTAGAACAGGAGCATCACGCGCTTAAAGCGCACCTGCTCGGCGCACTTCAAATGTACCTGGATGAAAACTGCCATGGAATGAGCGGCGCAGATGGGCGGAATGGAGTGGACGGGGCGCCGGGTGCAACCGGCCCGAAGGGCGATCAGGGCGACGTTCTTGTTTACGGTCCCGAAGAGTTGCAAACGGCGGTGAGAGTTGCGCGCACAAAACTCGTAGAGCAGCATGCGCGCGTGTTGGCAGCGGTTGATAAGGCGATTTCTGATCACGGCGGCAGCAACGCCATTCACCAAATGATTCGCAGAAAGTTGGAAGCGATCAAACGAGACGCGGGAATCTAAAAGGAGAAAACATGGCAGGTGCAAACCCGAAGCACCCGAACGGCGAAGTGATCACGATCGAGAACGATTACGTAAACAATGGAATTACTGATTCGAGACACCCCAAATTTTAGATGGAACGGGCAGGACGTGACGAAGCGCCAGCCACGCTGACTCCCGCCGAGTTGCAGGCGCTGCGAGACGCCGCACCGAAACCTCTGCCAACTTTCGCAGAGCGCCAAAGGGAAGCAGCGCGCACTGGCGTCGCAGTTAAGCCGAGTGTGGTCGTGATTGGCAAAAATGGCACTCAGAAAATTCAGTAACGAAGAATCTCAACGAAAGGAGAACACTTTTTATGGCATACCCGGACACTCCGGCGTCAACAACAGGCGGCGGATCACCAGCGAACGGATGCAACATCGCTCCGACAGTCCCAGGGAAACCGGTTGCTAATCCACCAGCACCGATGCACTCGCCGAAATTGTCGCCGGTCGTCGTTGACCCATTCAAGAAGTAAAAAGTTCGCGCGCTGAAAAGCGCACGAGGAGCGTAGCCGGAGCGCGCGGAGTCGAGCAGGTAACTGCCGAACCGTAACGTCCGGACAGGTAAGTTCGCACCTGATTTCAAACGCGACAGCAGGGGACCGGTCTCCCCATTGCGCGAGACCCTGCACCTTTCTCGCTCTCGACGCTATTGCAGAAACTGGCTAGCGTCGGGTTCGGGGAGATTGAAGTGAACATGAGCAGACAAAATATTTTTGTTCGCAACCTCCCGCGGAGCACCACGCGTGAGCAACTCGCCGATTTTCTGTGGCGGGCGATGTCGCTGCAAGTCGATCCGGATCGCATGTTCCTTCACAAGTTCTCGGGTGAGAAAGCGGCGGCGTCGATACGGATCGGCGCTGGCGACATCGCTGAGTTGCTTAATCTCTACCTGCTCGACAAGCCTTTCGAAGGAAACATTTTAACGTTCGAAGTCGCGGAGCGCGGGAACTCGTCACGGGCTTCGGAGAATATTGACGCTCACGCGTTGCGGAGCAGTTAGTAAGTCCCCCCTGAAAACTGCTCCTGCTCCCTTTTTCGAGATAACTATGAACCTTTCTGACTGGTCTCGCGACCTCGCTCTGCTTCACAAATCAAAAGCCAAATTCCATTTCGAAATTGGCGACTACATGAATAGCGGCATCAAAGCCTTCGGAAGTGAGGAATGCTTCGCGGCGCTGAAGCAGATTTCGCATTCACGTTTCACGCGCAACTTCTACCTGCGTTGCGCAACTGTCGCCGCGCTTTACCCCGCCGCCCTCAGATTTGAGACGCTGAGTTTTTCCGTATACGAGCAACTGAGGCACTTTCCCATCGACTGGCTGAGCACGTTCTTGCCGACAGTCAAAGACTCTGGGCGGTCGTGCAAGCAGATTCTGCATCTCGCTGTCGAGCAGTACGGCTCTGATCCCGCGCCACATCGCAAGCAGCGAAAGCGCTACACAGTGCATCTTTCCGGTGCTGTCTACCTCGCGACGCTCGAACGTGCGAAGAAGTCGAAGCAGCAGCCGCAGTTTTTCATCGAGATGATACTCAAGGACTATCTGGGAGCACAAATCCCGCCTGTTCCTGACAAGCCTACAGCACCTTGCGACGTTCAGAGCGCTGAGCCATGTCCGCAAACGAGCGAGCCTTACAAAGAGCGCCCGACATACAATCAGCGTCGTGAAGAGCAGATCGCCAGCGGATCGAAGCCGATCAAACCGAAAGAACGGAAGTACAAAATCAAAGTCGGTTGGATGAAGTGCATGCCAGACGAGTTTTTAGATTCAGAAAACGGAGCAGTGCAGTTGCCTCCATTCCGCATAGCGAAAGCGAGCCCGACAAAGTTCTACGCGGAGGCAGACGCACGCGCGGCAGTCACGGAGCATTTCAAGCAGTGCGGCTATTATGAGAACGTCGAGTTCTGCGAAATCCATTCCTGTTGGCACGTCACGCACGCGTACAGCGGTATGCCGCAAGAAAAAAGCGCCCGACCGGAGTCGAGCGCTGAGTGAAGCAGCAGGGAAGTCTAGCGAGGCGTAGGGGCTTGCCACCGCGTTGCGCGATGTTGGCGAAGTTTCTCGTGAACGGTCTCAATCACGAGCTGGTCGACCGCGAAGCCGCGATGAACGTCCATCAGGAACAGAATGCGGCGTCCCTTGCGGCTACGGCGCTGAGCAGATCGCGACCACTTCTTGAAAAATTTCAACGCTTCGAGTCTAGTGAGCGGTATCTTGACTTCGCCGTGAGTGTGCTTTCCGTGCAGAGTAAAATGATTTGCAGCCATGTGTGCTCGCCTCCGCGAGTGTACTTTGGTTAGGCTCTGCTCAGCGTTAACGCGCTGAGTAGGGCCGTGTTTTTGATAGGTGTAAAGTCCTAAAATTTACACCAAATTTGCGTCAATCCCCTCAAAAAGACTCTAATCTGGGCTAAGGGAATCTCAGCTAACACTGTGAAAAATATAGCGTGCGGCTCACTCTCGAATGATTAGAAATCCGGTGCTCTATCCATTTGAGCTACGCGCCCATGGGAAAAATCTATCACAAGGACGCGGATTCTCCAGTTCTTGCCGGTTGATCCATCCCGCCAATTTCGGGCTGACGTCCTCTAATAGTGACCTACCTCGGAGAACCCTAAACAGCCAAGCTTGCATCCAAGTTTGAATGCAGTCAGTAATGCCCCGAGCCAGTCTTACTCCCCGCGACCTGGTGCGCGCCTGGTGGCGGGTTTTGAGCGGCAGCGTTCCGCTGCTTTCCATTGAGATCACTCGCGAATGTCCGCTGAGTTGCCCCGGATGCTACGCCTATGGAGACAATCATCTCGGCAATGGGATCACGCTGCGTGAACTTCACGACCTTCGCGGAGATGAGCTGGTCGAAGGCGTCCTCGACCTGGTTCGCCGCCACCGTCCGATGCATGTTTCTCTGGTCGGCGGAGAACCCATGATGCGCCATCGCGAACTCGACCGCATTCTTCCCGCGCTTAGCGAAATGGGAGTTTTTGCCATGGTCGTGACCAGCGGCGTGATTCCGATCCCGGAGCACTGGATGGAAATCTCCCGCATGCGCGTCGCCGTATCGGTGGATGGTCTGCCCGAGCATCATGACATTCGACGCGAGCCCGCAACCTATGAACGCATCCTGAAGAACATTGCCGGCCGAAAAGTTAACGTTCACTGGGTCATTACGCGGCCCATGCTCGCCCGTACCGGCTATCTTGAGGAATATGTGGCTTTCTGGAATGCGCGGCCTGAGGTCGATCACATCTGGGTGAGCCTCTACAGCCCGCAAATGGGCGAGGAGAGCCCCGAGCGGCTCACGCCCGACGACCGCGAACTCATAGCGAGAGAATTGCCGCCTTTGCGGACGAAATATCCGAAGCTGCTGATCCCGGAAGGCATGGCTCGCGCCTTTGTGAATCCGCCATCGAATCCGCAGAGCTGCCTGTTCTCCAAGATGTCATTCAATTACTCGGCCGATCTGCAAAGCCGCGTGGAGCCTTGCGTCTTCGGTGGAACTCCGGATTGCAGCCAGTGTGGATGCAGCATCAGCAGCGCGCTGCACTGGATTCAGGACGAGAGGATTGCCGGGCCACTCCGCGTCGGGCACGTCGTGACAACTTCGCTGGCCGTCGGCGCGGCGGTGAACCGGATGCGCAGTCACCGGCGTCCTCCCACCCGCTGGCAACCGGGCGCACCCTCCTCCGGGCCTAGAAACCTCGTACAGATTCAGTCCACGGAGTAACGCGAGGCCGCCGTTACTCGCTGTGCCGTATACTGCGCCTTGCCCGCGGACAGCATGCATGGCGGCTTTGAATCCATCCCGGTTAGCCTACATCGATTGGATGCGGGGGCTGGCCTGCGTGCTGATGTTTCAAACCCACTGCTACGATTCGTGGCTCAGCCCCGGCCTGCGGCAGAGCAGATTCTTCGTGTACTCGCAACTGGGTGGAACCTTCCCAGCTCCCTTGTTCTTGTTTCTCGCGGGTATTTCGTTCGCACTGGTGACCGAGAAACTATGGAAAAGGAATCTGCCGCCCGCGCAAATTGGCCGCACCACCATCCGCCGCGGCGCCGAGATCTTTGGCTTTGGCCTGCTCTTCCGCCTGCAGGAATATGTCATCGCCTGGGGTTGGGCGCCGCTCAGCGACCTGCTGCGCGTGGACATCCTGAACACCATTGGCCTCTCCATGATGCTGATGGGCGCCGTCTGCTGGCTTGTATTGTCGACAGCACGTGGAGCGCCAACCCGGCTCCGACTTGTGATCGCCGCAGCCGGAACCGCTGCGTTCGTTTCTCTTCTCACACCGCCGCTGTGGACCACCTGGCGCCCGGACTGGCTGCCCTGGCCGCTGGAATCCTACATCAACGGCGTGCACAATCTCCGCACGCCGCAAGCCTGGCTGTTTCCGATTTTTCCCTGGACAGCGTTCGCCTTTGCCGGGCTGGCCACCGGATTTATTTTGCAAAGCGAATGGGCGCGCAGGCGCGAAACGGCGATTTTCTTACTGGCTGGGGCCGCTGGCATGACATTTGTGGCTGCGGCGCGCTGGCTTGACGGACAGCCGCGTCAGCTTTACGCGACCTACGACTATTGGCACACCAGCCCGAACTTTTTCTTGATTCGTTTGGGAATGCTGCTCGCCATTCTGACGGCCAGCTATGCCTGGTGCCGCTGGGGTGCGGGAAGCTGGGGTTTCAGTCCTCTCATTCAACTCGGCCAAGCTTCTCTGCTGGTCTACTGGGTGCACCTCGAACTCGTATACGGACGGCTCTCGATCCTCTCGAAGCACGTCCAGAACATCCGCACGGCGTCCTTGGGATTGCTGGCAATCTTCCTCGGCATGCTTTTGCTTGCGTTCCTTCGGACGAGGATGAAGGGCCGTGGCGTTGAGATGCCGGCGTGGTTTCGGCATCCGGCCACTTCTAGCGGAGGCCCGAACTGAAATCCCTTGCATTTGTCATCCCGAGCCAAGCGAGGGATCCTGCTTCATGCCTGCGCCGTCACTTGACCCGCTGCGAGCAAACGCCAAGATCCCTCGCTTTGCTCGGGATGACAATGTCGCAAGAATTGGGATGACAACTTCGCAAGAAGACGCAGCATTGATTGGGGAGCTACCGAAATTGCTTGGCGAACTCCACGACCTCACGCTCGGCCCAGCGGCTGTCGTAGCCCGGACCACCTTCGCGTTCGCCGACGAAGGCACAATGCCCACCGTCCTCAGTCTCGATATAAGTAATGTTGCGATTCGCGAGCAGAGCCTGCCGTGTTTCTGGCAGAATGCGAACGAAAGGATCGTTGGCCGCGTGAATCACCAGGGTTGGTTTCGCGATGCGGCTGACAACATTCGCAGCCGCGGCTCGGGCGTAGTAATCATCGGCGCCGGTGAAGCCGCAATAGAAAGCGGTCACGCGATCGTCGAACTCGCGCAGGGTCTTAACTCCGCGCAGACGCGAAGCATCGAAATCGTGAGGAAACAGACGGACCTTGCGCCGAAAACGGCGAAATAACTGCAGCAGGAAATAGTATTCGTAAATCCGGTTGGCAGGTTCATGCAGCGCGTCGGCTCCTGCCGCCAGATTGATCGCCGGACAAACCGCCGCTACCCCGCGGAACTCGGCTGGACCTTCGCTTCCCCACTCCCCCACGAGCTTCAGCACCAGATTGCCGCCCATGGAAAACCCAATCAGCACGAAGCCGGTAATTCCGTCGCGCTCGACCAGGTTGCGCGCGACCGCCGCCACATCGGCAGAACGGCTGGAGTTGTAGAGCGTAGCGGCGCAATGATCCATGCCGCCGCAGTTACGCTGGTTCATGCGCACCACGTTCATCCCCGCCGCCAGCCCGTTCCGCGCGATGCCCAGCATGTATTGCGATTCGCTCGATCCCTCCAGCCCATGCACCACAATCAAAGTCAGAGCTTTCCGGTCTTTCTGCCAGTGACAGTGGCACAGCACGGGAATGCCAGGCTCTACCTCGATCAGGCGCTGTTCCGCGGATGGCAGATCAATTCGGCGCGGAAGAAAAAAAGCAGCGAGGGTTTGCACATGCCCGCCCCGTAACCAGGAGTGTGGCCGGAAAACCGAGGGCGCGAACGCCGACGGCTTCTCCGTCACGCCGTCCTCGAACTCAGCTCTTGATGTAAGTCCCAGGCGTCACCATCCTCGCGTGCGACAAAAGTTTGCCAAGTGAGTTTGCGAAGTTGCCTCAAATTGATTCTAATAGCAGCAGCCATTTCCACGGGAGCGATCCTCAATGCCGATTTTTGAATACATCTGCCAGGAATGCCAGCACGAGTTCGAGACCCTGGTGTTCGGCCGCGATAAAGCCAAGTGCCCCAAGTGTCAGAGCCAGAAGCTGAGCCCGCAGCTTAGCGTCTTCGCCGTTTCCGCGAAGAGTTCCGCTGGGTCCACGAGTCCCACAGGAGCGTGCGGTTCCTGCGGCGATCCTCGAGGTCCCGGCGCATGCTCGCTCGGAGATCTCGATTGAAGTCTCATCCCTAACCTTTACCCAGGAAATCAAACTTTCGGCATCGCTCCGCGGGTGACTGAGGTTACCTTTGTTTCCCCGCCGGGCCCACCTACCATGGCCTGACCTGCCTTTGAATATCAAGGAGCATCGCATGGATCGCCGCAGCCAACAGCGCGTATTCGTTGATCTCCCCGTTCAGATCTACGGCATGGACACCTATTCGCGGCCCTTTACTCAGGCGGCCAGCTTGCGCTCCATTAGTGGACGCGGCGCCACCTTGCAGTGCGTGGACGCTCAACTCAAGCCGGGAGACGTGGTCGACCTTCTTTACCAGGGCTCGAAAGCGCAATTCCGCATTGTGTGGTGCGGCAGGCCCGGAACAGAAATGGCGGGGGAAGTGGGCCTCGAGAATCTCTCTACAGATGTAACGCTTTGGGATGTTGATCCGCTGCGCTGTGCCGCTTCGGTGGGTAAGGGGTAGGGAGGGCGGGGGAAGGCTGAAACCCGCGCTGGACCGGCCATCCGAGTATCCCGCAGCAGCCGGCAATCCCAAGCTGTAAACTCACCAGAGATGCGAGTAAAGATTCTCGGTTCGGCGGCCGGAGGCGCGTTTCCGCAATGGAATTGCGCCTGCTCAAACTGTCGCTCTCTGCGTGCCGGTACGTTCCATGGAAAGCCGCGCAGCCAGACTCAAATTGCAATCACTGCAAACGGACGCTCATGGTTTCTTCTTGGTGCGTCTCCTGACCTGCGGGCTCAAATCGAATCCGCGCGTGAGCTGCATCCGCGCGACGGCGTGCGCCAGTCGCCCATCGCGGGCGTGGTGCTGGCCAGCGCCGATCTCGACCACGTTCTCGGGTTGCTTCTGCTGCGCGAACTTCAGCCGCTGCGCGTCTACGCCACCGCTTCGGTGCACCGCATTCTCCGCGAAGACAACTCCATGTTCGGCATGCTGCATCGTATTCCAGATCAAGCGAGATGGACTGATTTTGAATCGGGAAAGGAATTTTCTTTGTGCGATGCTCAAGGTGAGGACTCCAGCCTCCGCTGCCTACCGTGGCCGTTAGTCAGCCATTATCCTCCCTATGTCGGCGCGGAACGGCAAGCGCAACTTTCCTCAGGCGAGGCATCGCTGGGTTTGTTCATTCATTCAACTTCCGGTTTGCGGCTTGCCTATATGCCAGCAGTTCCTCAATTAGATGGCGCACTGCTGCGGGAATTCGACGCTTGCGACGTCCTGCTCCTCGATGGCACGTTCTGGAGCGATGACGAACTGATTCGCGTGCAGGGCAGCGCGCAAACTGCGCGCCAGATGGGCCACATCCCGGTCGAAAGCGTGCTACAGAAGTTGGCGGCGGTTCGCCGCCCGCGTAAAATATTTGTACACATCAACAACACCAATCCCATGCTGGACGAGGCGAGTCCCGAACATCGGCGAGTGCGGGACGCCGGCTGGGAAATCGCGGAGGATGGATGGCAGTTCGATCTGTAGAAGCCGAAACCGCATCGCAAGCCGCGCCGCTGCTCTCGAACGAGGAGCTGCGCGCGCGATTCCAGGCCACGGGCGAAGAGCGCTACCATCACCGGCATCCTTTTCATCTGTTGATGCACGAAGGCAAGCTCAGCCGCGGACAACTGCAGGCCTGGGCGCTGAACCGCTACTACTATCAGTCAATCATTCCTATAAAAGATTCGATCATCCTGTCGCGCGGGCCCGACCCGGTGTTCCGCCGCGCGTGGCGCAAGCGCGTGGTCGACCACGACGGCGACGCCACCAGCGAAGGCGGCCTCAAGCGTTGGATAAAATTGGCCGAGGCCACCGGTCTTGACCCCAATCAGGTTCGTGCCGGCAACGGAATTCTTCCCGCAACCCGCTTCGCGGTCGATGAATACCTGAACATTGTGCGCAGCCGGTCTCTGCTGGAGGCAGTGGCTTCCTCGTTGACAGAATTGTTTTCCACCAAGCTGATCACCTTGCGCGTGGAAAAATTGCGCCAGCACTATCCCTGGCTCGCAGGAGGTCTGGACTATTTCGAAGCCCGACTTTATCAGGCACCGGAGGATTCGCAATTCGCAGCGAACTACGTCTACGACAACGCAAAGACACGCGCCGAGCAGGAGTTGGCAATTCAGGCGCTGCGCGACAAGTGCGACATTTTATGGGCGCAGCTCGATGCACTCTACTTCGCCTACGTCGAGCCGGGATGGCCGCCTCCGGGTGCGTTTCGCATCGAGGCCAGCTAGCATGCCTCCTCCGGAGGACTCCGCGCAACCGCGCCTGGCGGCTGGCTGCCGTTGGGGCGCAGAAAAAGAAAATAAAAACGGCGGCAAGGCAGAACGCGTGATCCTGTATCCAGAAGGCGCGCTTCGCCTCCGCGATACCGGCCTGCTTATACTCGAGAGTTGCGACGGCAAGCGCACCTTCGGCGAGATCATCGCAGAACTGCAGGCCAAGTTTGGCGATGCGGACCCTGAAAAGATTCGTGCCGACATTGGCTTGTTTCTCGAACAACTGCGGCAGAAGCGCATCGTCGACTACTGAGCGTTCATAATCAGCTACACTTCGTTTCAGCTTCACCTGCACCGATGATGATCCCCAACCCGCTGGCCGTCATCGCCGAGATCACCCACCGCTGCCCGCTGCACTGCGTCTATTGCTCGAACCCGCTTGAGTTGACCCGAGCGAGTTCGGAGCTTTCCACAGCTGAATGGGCTGATATTTTCCAGCAGGCAGGTAAGCTCGGGATGCTGCACGCGCACTTCACGGGAGGCGAACCGCTGGCTCGTCAGGATCTTACCGAACTCGTCGCAGCCGCGCGTGCCGCAGGCCTCTACACCAACCTCATTACTTCCGGTATCGGATTAGCTGAAGCGCGGCTGCGCGCGCTGGTCGATGCTGGACTCGATCACATCCAGATCAGCTTTCAGGATTCACGCGAGGAAGCAGCCAACTGGATTGCCGGCGCCAAAGCGCATGCGCACAAGGTTGAGTTGTCGCGCATCATCCGCCTACACAAGATTGCCTTCACTGTGAATCTTGTAGTGCACCGGCAGAATATCGATCACATTGAGGAGATGATCGCCTTCATCGAGCAGCTCGCGCCCGAGCGCATGGAGATTGCCCATACTCAGTATTACGGCTGGGCTTTGCAGAACCGCGCGGCGTTGTTGCCTACGCGGGTGCAGCTGGAAAAGGCCGTGGAAGTGGTGGCCGCCGCCGAAAAACGCCTCGCGGGGCGCATCCGCGTCGATTCGGTTGTGCCTGACTACTATGCGCGCTTTCCCAAAGCCTGCATGGGAGGGTGGGGACGAAGATTGATGCTCATCAATCCCGCCGGCAAGGCGCTTCCCTGCCACGCTGCGGAAGTCATTCCGGGCCTCGAATTCGAAAACGTACGCAGGCAGACTCTTGAGTTCATCTGGAAGGAATCTCCATCATTCCAGCGCTTTCGCGGGGAGGAATGGATGCCGGAGCCGTGCCGCAGTTGTGACCAGCGTACCGAAGATTTTGGTGGATGCCGCTGTCAGGCTTTGCTGCTCGCCGGCAATGCCGCCGCGACGGATCCCGCCTGCTCGCTCGCGCCCGCGCACAACATAGTTGAGGCCGCGTTGGCCGAAGCCAACGCCAGCACGGCAGTTTCGCGGCCCATCGCCGCGGCGTCGCTTGTGCAGTTACAACAGCGTTCGGCAAATCTTTGGAGTTACCGCACCAATCCTGAGTAGCCGGCAAACCTACCAGCGCAATCCGATCGTGATGGGACGAAAATCGGTGGTGATGCCATTATGCGATCCGTGCATGATGCGCCATTCCGCGTAGACTTCGACACCGCTGGGCATCTTGCGCGTTATTCCTCCGCCACCGTCGATTCCGAATTCGTTGAGGTTGGATTTGTCAAAGCTGCCATTGATCGCAAGGCCAAAATTGTAATTCTGGCACGCGCCCCACCAGTTCCAGAACCCATTGCATGCCGAGCCCGGAACCGTAGTGCTGCCGCTCAAATTCCCGGCCCGATGGTAATAGGCCGGCCCCAGAAAGACATATCCGCCCCAGACCTCGTTCACGGGAACATTGATGATGGGTTCGAGCGTCACCGCCAAAGCGTAACTTCTGGATCCGGTTGCCTGGGCCAGCTGCACGGTGGAGTCGCGCAGCGGCAGGTCGGCAAAAATTAAGTCCGCGCGCAGGCCCAAATACTTGTTGCCGTTCCGTGCAACGCCCGCCGACCCCACAACGCCTCCGCCTCTCACCCACGTCTTGGTCGCACCGCTGTCAAGGTTGGCGCCGCCGCCTACGTTGAATTCCCAGTTCTTGTAGTCGTGAGGCCGAGCTTTCCGGTGCGCCGTAGTGGACTCCTCAGCCGGGGCTTCCTGGCCGCTTGCGGGCTGCTGGGCGGCCTGATCCGGGGCGGGGGGCTGTTGCGCTGTGGGCGCCGGTGCCGCAGGCGCCGGTGTCTGTTCCGCCGGCGCTGTCTGCGCGAATGCTTGCGCTCCCAACAGAATTGTCAAAACTAGCAGCGTGAGCACACTCGCAGTCGCGGTCAGGCTCGCGAACTTTCCCATCATCCATTCTCCTCCCATAACCGGGCGTGGTGGCGGACCGTAAGCGCTCGGCATGAAGAAGAAAGAGGCGCCGTCAGTAAAGGTTCCGCTTGTATTCCTCGCGAGCAGGCATTTGCCTGGTCGCGGCGGGATCGCATCATCTTACCAACTTTGATGCCGACTCTGCCCGGCATGCCGCCCGCCTACTGGCCGAGTTCTGATTAGAACATCATCTGATAGCAATCCATCGCTTTTTCGTCGCGAGTGGTTCGCAGAGAGAAACAATGGCATCGCGCAATGGACCGATTCAATAGGATATTAGGATATAAGGTTCACCTTGACGGACGGCGTAAGATTCGCAATCTGTCATTTGCTGGTGCTCAGCCTGTGAGGAACACCCATTATGCTCTCGCCACGTATCTGTCGACTCGCTCTCTCAATCTCTGTACTGGTGTGCACGTCGGTCTCCGGCCAAACAAAGCCACACTTTACTACGCCGCTGCCGACCGGTGTGCGCCTCGACCCAGCCGGCGAAGCGGTTGACCTCGGCAGTTTGCCGATTAATCTCGTACTTGCGCCAGAGACCGACAAGGCCGTGGTCGTGCTCAGCGGCTGGCGTGAGCAGGGGATTCAGGTTGTGGATCTGAAAACGCGGAAAGTCACCCAGACCCTGATCCAGGATGGCGCGTTCTATGGCGCCGCCTTCTCGCCCGATGGCCAGCGCCTCTGCGTCTCCGGCGGCAACACCGACATGCTCTTCGTCTATGCGTGGAAGGACGGTGCCGCTACCCTCGAGAACAAGTTCGACCTGGCGAAGGCAAAAACAGCAGACGGCACGGGCACAAGCTATCCGGCGGGACTGGCATTCTCGCCCAACGGAAAATTCGTTTATGTCGCTGAAAATGTCGGCGACCGGCTCGCGGTCGTGAACGCCACGACCGGCGAGATCGCGCAACGGTTCTCTACCGATCATTATCCGTATGGCGTCGCGCTCACGGCGAACGGTCAGGTGTTCGTCTCGGCGTGGGGGGCCAGCACAGTGTCGCAATTCCGTATTCTGGCAGACGATAGCCTCGCGTATCTCGGCCGGATCGAGGTCGGCCGGCATCCTTCGGCGCTAGCGGCGAAAGGAACGAGGCTGTACGTCACGCTCGCAGGCAGCGACCGTGTGGCTGTTGTCGACACGCGACTGCGCAAGGTTGTGGGGTATCTGCACGATGCCGCGCCGGGCGCGCCGCCCGAGGGCAGCACACCGAATGCCGTTGCAATTACCTCCGATGGCAAGCGTTTGATTGTCGCAGAGGCCGATAACAATGCCGTCGCCGTCTTCGATTTGGCCACCGGCAAGTTACTCGGTCGCGTTCCCACCGACTGGTATCCCACCGCGGTCGTCGAAAACAATGGAGAACTGTTTGTCGTTTCCGGCAAAGGCCACGGCACTCACGCCAACCCCGACGGTCCGGTTCCCTTGACCAACTGGCCGAATGGAAATCCAACCGCGTATGCGCTGGGGCAGTTGAACGGCAGCCTGCGAGTGCTGCCCTCCGCGATGACAGCGGCGCAACTGGCCGCATTCACCGAACGCGTCGTCGCCGCCAATAACTGGCAGCAGCGAGCCGCAGCGCGGCGCTACCCACCGTTTCGCCACGTTGTCTACATCATCAAAGAGAATCGCACCTACGACCAGGTCCTAGGAGACATAAAGGAAGGCGATGGTGACCCAAGCCTTGTCTATTTCCCCGACATTACCATCACCCCGAACCACCACGCGCTGGCGCGGCGCTTTGGGCTCTTTGATCGTTTTTTCGTCAATGCCGAGGTGAGTTCGCAAGGACACATCTGGTCCACCGCAGCCTACGTCACGAACTACGGTGAGAAGGTCGTGCCCTCTGGTTACGCCGGCAAACGGGCTGACATGGACGGCGAAGAAAGCGATGAGCCGGAGCGCGGCTTCCTGTGGACGCTTGCGATCCGCGACGGCATCACCTTCCGCGACTATGGCGAAATGGTCAAGGGGAATCCCGGCTGGCCGGTGACGCAACGCGATTTGGCCGCCGACGTGAATCCCGACTACATACCTTTCGATCTGACCACGCAGGATCAGAAGCGCGCCGACGTGTGGATCGCCGAACTCCAGCGTTACGTACGCGACAGCAACATGCCGCAACTCGAAGTCATGCACCTGCCCATGGACCACTTGGCGGCAGGCCGCCCGGGGAAGTGCACGCCACGGGCGTGCATGGCCGATAACGATCTCGCTCTCGGGCGGATCGTGCAGGCGCTTTCGCACAGCCCGTACTGGAAGGACACAGTGATCTTCGTCCTCGAGGATGACGCGCAGGCCGGCCCCGATCACACGGATTCGCACCGCGCGCCGTTCTACGCCATCTCCGCCTACAGCCGGCCCGGCACCGTGCATCGCTTCATCAATACGACGGACGTGGTCGCGGCGATCGAGGACATCCTCGGGATGGGTCGGCTGTCGAAGTTCGATTACTTCAGCCGCTCCCTGGCAGACATCTTCGCGCCTACGGCCGACCTGGCGCCGTATGACCCAATCGTCCCCACGCAAGACTTGAATGAAAAGAATCCACCGAATACCGCCGCCGCACGCATGTCTGAAGGACTCGATCTCAGCGCTCCCGATCGGGTGGGCGATCAGGTCTACAACCGCATTCTTTGGCTGATGCTGAAGGGAGATGTTCCGCCACTGGCTGCACAGACCCATGCTGCTCTGCATGCGCTGCAATCGAGCAAGTGACGATGCCTGGCTCGCTTTCCTTTGCGGAACCGCGGGTCCACGTATGATAGAAATAGATTTTCTACCCGCGAGCAAACTTTGCACAAGACTCCGTCAGATCAAGCATCGCACGCCGATCTCGCTCCGTCCGGGCACGATCGCGCCCCCGCGCGCCGGGTCGCCTTGGTGGGTTTTGGAACCGTGGGCCGCGCCGTGGCCAAGATTCTCGGCGAGCGCAACGCGGAAGGCGACCTGCTGCGCCTCACCCACATCTGCAATCGCAATATCGAGCGCAAGAAACAGCCATGGGTTGCCGAGCGCTGGATTCCGAGCGACGTAGTCTGGACCGACGACTTCCACACCATTCTCGATTCCGACGCCGACATCGTTGTCGAGCTGATCGGGGGCTTAACGCCAGCGGAAGAGTTAGTCCGAGGCGCGTTGAACGCAGGAAAATCGGTGGTCACGGCCAACAAGCAGCTCATCGCCCGACACGGCTCGGACTTGCTGCAGCTCGCCGGCGCAAACGGCTGCCAGCTCGAGTTTGGGGCGTCCGTCGCCGGCGGCGTTCCCGTTCTTCCGGCGCTGCGCACAGGTCTTAGCGGAGATCGACTGCACGGCATCGCCGGCATTCTGAACGGCACGTGCAACTACATTCTCAGCCGTATTGAGACCGATCGCATCCCTTTCAGCGAGGCTCTCGAAGAAGCGCAGGCGCGCGGCTATGCAGAAGCCGACGCCAGCGAAGATCTCGACGGCGGCGATGCCCGCGCCAAGCTTTCCATTCTCGCGCTGGCCGGGCTGCACGTCCGTGTTTCGCCAGGAGACATTCGCGCCCGCACCATCCGCCCCATCGACGCCGTCGATTTCGATTATGCCGCCGAGCTGGGCTGCACCATCCGGCAGATCTCACGCTCCGATTTGAAAGACATGACGCTGTTTGCTGACGTCGGCCCGAGCCTTGTTCCCGCGTCGTCTCCCTTCGGACGCGTGCAGCGAAATCTGAATCTGGTTTTAACTTCGGGAGAATACGGCGGCGACATGGCTTTCCTAGGCGCGGGTGCGGGAGGAGATCCTACCGCTGTTGCCGTCGTTTCAGATTTGATGTTCGTGGCAGAAAGTCTCGCAGCTGGAAGTTCTTCGGCGGGAGGGCGTGCGCATCGCCCGTTGCAATTAGCCTCGCCAAAGGTCAGTTGCGACTTTGAGACGCCCTGGTATCTGCGCTTTCTGGTGAAGGACCAGCCCGGCATCATCGCAGGCCTGGCTGCGATCCTCTCATCTCATCAGCTGAACATTGATGCCGTGCTGCAAAACCCCGGCTTCGACAAAAATGCACTGCCTTTCGTCATCACGCTCGAGCCCTGCCGCGATGCCCAGTTGCAGCCCGCGCTGCAGGAAATGTCCGCGCTTCCCTTCGCGCTCCGCCCGTGCCTCTGTTTGCCAATTCTGCGCTAGCTAGCTTTACTCCAAAACGGATTCTTCAGGCCGGCAGGCGCCAAGGCGCTGTCTGTAGTCGTTTCCGCTCCCGAATCGTCCGAGATTTTCTCATCCAGCAAACGGGACGAAGGTGCTTGGGTATCTTCCTGGCAATAGGAAGGCGTGGTAGGAGAAGGAATTTCTAATTTCACAGCCAACCTCCGCATTTTCTATGATCTACCTCTATTGAAACACCCGGCGGCACTTTCGAAGGCCGCAAAATCCCGATAGTTTGCATCGAAAAATCAGGTGCTGGCGAATTCGCTGGCATGGCATTATGTCGAACCCTCGATAGAACTGCTAGGATGTCCAGTCACGCGATGCCGTAAGAATTCTGAAACATTCTCTCCTGAGGAAGACCTTTCATGAACTACCGCAAGTTGGGACGAACCGGTTTCGATGTCAGCGACATCTCCTATGGACTCTGGGGAATGAGTGGATGGAGCGGCTCTGACGACCGCCAGTCGCTCGACTCCCTGCAACTTTCGGTCGATGCCGGCTGCAACTTTTTCGACACTGCCTGGGCTTACGGCGAGGGCAAAAGTGACGCTCTGCTGGGCGAAATCATGGCGCGTAACTCCGAAAAGCGTCTGTACGCCGCGTCGAAAGTTCCTCCGGCCAACGACAAATGGCCGGCACTGCCAACCTATAAATATGTCGATGTTTTTTCCCCTGCTCATGTCTTCAAATACGCCGACCTGATCCGCAAGAAACTCCGCGTCGATTCGATTGATGTTTTGCAATTCCATGTGTGGGATGACAGTTGGACCGACGACCCGGAATTTCTCTCGACTGTCGAGAAATTGAAAGACGGCGGCTGGATTCGCTACTTCGGCCTCAGCCTTAACCGCTGGGAGCCGGAGAACGGCCTCAAAGCCCTGCATACCGGGGTGGTCGACGTGGTGCAGGTAATCTACAACATCTTCGATCAGGCGCCCGAAGACAAGCTGCTTCCCATCTGCCAGGAACTCAACGTGGGCGTGATCGCGCGGGTGCCGCTCGATGAAGGCAGCCTCGGCGGCAAGATGACGCTCGAAACCCGCTTCCCGAAAGACGACTGGCGGTCGCTTTACTTTGGACCGGAGAATCTGGCGAACACGATTCAGCGTGTCGACCAGCTCAAGAAAATCGTGCCTGCCGGCATGACGCTGCCGGAAATGTCACTGCGTTTTATTCTGTCGCATCCGGCGGTGAGCACCACGATCGTCGGCATGCGCAGCCCGGAACACGTGCGCCAGAACATTGCCGCCAGCGATGCCGGCCCTCTCGATCGAGGCCTGCTCACCGAACTCAAGAAGCACCGCTGGGACCGCAAGCCCCAACGCTGGTCCGATTGATCCAAGGGCAGGTCCCGCGACAAACCAGTTAGCTACCCTACGGCCACTGGTAGTAGCTCGCTTCGCCGTCTAGTCTTTTTCATGCCAAAACCATGAAAGCAAATTCACTCCGCATTACATTCCCTCTAACTCTGTTCGTTGTCCTTCTCACCGCCAGCCTCTACGCCCAGAACTCGCGGGGATCGCTGCGCGGGACGGTGCAGGACGCCACCGGCGCCCGCATCGCCTCCGCTAAAATCGTCGCGCTATTGTCGGGATCCTCGGTGCAGCGCGGGACCTCAAGCGAAGACCGCGGCGAGTTTCGCCTGGACGACCTTCTGCCCGGCAACTACCGCATCACCGTATCAGCCGCCGGGTTCGCCCCGGCGCAGGCGGAGGTCTCAATTGCCGTTGCCAACGTCCGCGACATTACGGTCACCATGAAACCTGCGGCGACCTCGCAAACCGTAACCGTGCAGGCAACCTCCTCCTCCATTACCACCGAGATAACTGATACCTCGAGCGCCGTGCGCGGAGGCGTGGTCGGGACGCAGGACCTGGAAACTCTGCCGCTGCCGGCGCGAAGCTTCGCCAACATCGCCTATCTTGTGCCTGGAACCGAGCCCGTCGAACCATCCGACCCAACCAAGGCGCGCATCACCGCGGTTTCGACCGGCGGGAGTTCCGGATTGAACAACGAGCTATCGGTGGATGGCGCGGAAGATTCCGACGACTGGATCGGCGGCTTCCTGCAGAATTTCTCGCCCGATGGGGTTCAGGAATTCGCGGTACGCACCTCGAACGAAGACGCCGACACGGGTTGGACCACGGCTGGCTCGGTAGTAATCACCACCAAGCATGGGACCAACGACTGGCACGGTGACGCCGCTTTTTTTGATCGCCAGGCTGCGCTGAATGCGCGCTTTCCCATTGAGAATCCGGCGCCGAATCCGAAGCAGCCGTTCTCCCGTCAGAACTACGTTGGAACTATCGGCGGTCCCGTCGCCAAAGATAAAGTCTGGTTCTTCACCTCATTCGAAAATGTCCACGAAAACGCGAGCATCGCCTACAGCCCGGCCAGCACAACGCAGTTCGACGCGCTCTCGCAGTTAGCATCAGAAGGATTGATCACCGGCATTCCTTCCATCCCGGTTCCCGCCAACGTTCCCATTCCCTTCCGCGACTATCTCAGTTCGCTGCGCTTTGACTGGGCGGAAACGCCGAAATCGAATTGGTTTCTGCGCATATCCTCAGACAGCTACATCACACACAACGCCCTAGTGCAGCAGGCCACTCTGCCTTCGACCGGTCTGCTCACGCACAACAATTATTGGAACGTGGCGCTCAGCAATAGCTACGCCTTCAATTCCACCTGGTTGGGCAATCTGGTTCTCGACGCCAGCCTGTTGCATCTGACGCAGACGCGGAATTCCGATCTCGGCTTCGCCATGCAGTTTCCCTTCAGCGTGACAGCGCTCACTGTCTCGGGCTTCGAGACCTTCGGCGATAATCAGTTTGCCACCCCCATCACGCTTTTCCCGGATCTGCGCAATCAGGACAAATACCAATTCCGCTACGACCTGAGCCACGTTGCGGGCACTCATGCGCTCAAGTTCGGAGTCGACTTCATTCACGAACCGGTGCTGAGTGGCGCGTTCGCCTCGACAGCCGAGCAGTTCACCACCTATCCCGCGAATCCCGATTGCTACATCAATCCGCCGGGCCCCGATTGCAGCGGCATCACGACAGCCTTGCCGTTTTATTACACACCACCCAGCGCGCAGTGCAATCCGGAACCCGATCCCAGCACCCTCATTAACTGCACCTACACTCCTGCCGGCGACGGCACCTTTTCCCAGAATGTGCAGCGGCTCGCGTTTTATGCGGAGGATTCCTGGCGCGTCTCGCACCAGCTCACGGTCAACTACGGCTTGCGCTATCAAACGACCTGGGGACTATTCACAGGCTCGGGCCGAAGCCAAGCAGAGAACGCGGCGTTTGTCACGCTGCAGGCGTTGCAGATTCCAATAGTGCCCAGCGTGCCGAGCGACTATCGCAAACAAGTCGCGCCGCGCCTTGGCATCGCATATTCCCCCGGCAGCAGCGGGAAGACGGTAATTCGCGCCGGGTTCGGCCTCTACTATGATGATCTCGCGCAGAACGGATGGGCGACCGCATTCCAAGGCGTCAACAACTCGAACTTCACCACGGGAACATGCAGCCTTACGGGGGGCCCAGGCACTTATGCGCTCGCCGGCGCGGGCTGCCTTCAGGGTGGCGCAGGAGCCACCGGGAATCTGATCGGCTCGCGTTACAAAACGCCCTACGCCATTCATACCACCGGCGGCATTCAGCACGCTTTCAACCAACACTGGCTGGCTAGCGCCGATTACGTGCACGAACAGGGCAATCACGGATACCGTGGCTTCCCCTACAGCAGCGGCGCGAATCTTTTCACTCCGTTAATTTCCAGCTCGGAACCGCCCAATGAATATGCGACCGATCAGACGGATGTTGTGCCGAACGTCAATGTATTCGAATCAGACAATCGTTCCAGCTACAACGGTCTGCTGCTGCATCTGCAAGCCAATATGCGCCGCTTTGATTTGGTGGCGAACTACCAGCTTTCCAAAGCGCAGACCTGGGGATGCTTGCTGGGCGAGCTGTTTGACTATGTAGACGGCGTCTGCCCAAATCAGCCTGGAACATCAAATGCCGGGCTTCTGAACGCCTTCGGGCAAGGCGATTACGGCCCGTCGGGCGAAGACGTTCGTCATCGCTTTGTGCTGGCTGGCACGTTCCACATCCCCGGTGGATTCGAATTGAGCACCATCAATCAGATTGAGAGCGCGCGTCCGATCACGATCACGAACCTGAACAACACCGACCGCATTTATGTAAATGGAGTGTACACAAGCCTCGATGAATTCCGCGGTACGCCTTACATTCAGTCCGACCTGCGCGTGACGCGTCCTTTCAAAATCAACGAGCGCTGGCAGGTCGATCCCTTCATTGAGTTCTTCAATCTCTTCAACCGCAACAATCCCGGCGCGAACTTTGCCGTCAATGTGGCGCAGCTTCCAGTTCCAGCCAACCAGATGCAGCCAAACGCGCAGGGCATCACGAATGTCACCCTGATTTGTACGGTCGCCGACTGCTCCCAAACCGAGCCTGTCACCAGCCTGAAGCAGCTTGAAATACCCGAGGGCGCGCTGGGAGATTTCTTCGGCCCCGGCACAACCGTAGGCATTCCCTTCGCCGCGCAGCTGGGAGTGCGAGTAACCTTCTAGAACTCGCCCGCGTCCTCCGGCCCCAGATTGACACCGCGGAATGGCTCCCGTATCGTTTTTCGTACCGAGAACTCTGGACCCAGTAAATCTTTCTTACCGAAAACGGGGCACGCTTATGAGCGACGATACGAAGAAGGATGCATTTTCACGGCGCGGATTCCTGGAAATGGGAACGGCGGCCCTGGCGGCGGCCGGAATGCTGTCCGCCGATGCCGCAGCCCAGAATCAGAAACCCTACCCAACCAAGAATGATCGCAGCGCCAGCGCTCCCGGCCCTGGGAATCCGGCGATCGATGCCCAGAACCCGGATTCATTCCTGCCACCGCCCACCGACGCTGGCGGCGTGCAGACCTTCAAGTACCCTTTTGGACTCTCGCACAAGCGCATGCAAGAGGGTGGATGGTCGCGCGAGGTCACGATCCGCGAGCTTGCGGTTTCCAAATCGATTGCCGGCGTGGATATGAGATTAACCGCGGGAGGCATACGAGAACTGCACTGGCACACCGCGGCGGAGTGGTCGATAATGCTCTACGGCAACGCGCGCATCACCGGCCTTGATGCGGAAGGCAAGAGCTTCGTCAGCGATGTAACCGAAGGTGATCTCTGGTATTTCCCCACCGGTATCCCGCATTCCATTCAGGGCCTGGGTCCCGACGGCTGTGAGTTTCTGCTGGTGTTCGACGATGGCAACTTCTCGGAATATGAGACCGTCCTGCTCACCGACTGGATGGCGCACACACCCCACGAGGTGCTCTCGAAAAACTTTGGAGTGAGCGAGCAGGCTCTGGAGAACTTGCCGAAGCGGGAGAAATTTATCTTCCAAGCGCCCGTACCCGGCCCGCTGCCTGCGGACCTGAAAGCCACCGCTGGCTCACTGGGATTATCGCCCATCGATTTCTCCTATCGCACATCGCAGCAACCGGTGACCAAGCGCACCAAGGGTGGCGAGGTGAAGATCGTCGATTCCAGCAAGTTCAAAATCTCGACCACGGTTGCGGCAGCCATCGTTACCGTCCATCCCGGAGGGATACGCGAACTGCACTGGCATCCCAATGCCGACGAATGGCAGTACTACATGAGCGGCTCAGGAAAAATGACCGTGTTCGCCACCGGAGGCCGCGCCCGCACCATGGATTTTCAAGCGGGAGACGTGGGCTATATCCAGAAGACCCTGCCCCACTACATTGAGAATACAGGTGACACTGACCTGAAATTTCTGGAGATGTTCAAGAGCAGCTACTATCAGGACCTGGCGCTCTCGGAGTGGCTCACGCACACACCTCCAGAGCTCGTAATGGCTCACTTGGGTATCGATCGGGCAACTCTCGAAGCCATGCCGAAGGACGATATCGCTGTAATGCCGAAGTAGAACCGAAGCACAATGAGGAGCGGCGTGGAACGATCTTCTACCTGACCAGCCACTCCGTGGCGGTGTGCACGCGTACCAGCAGCTGGCTGTATGTAACGGCCAGAGTGACCAGCATCGCCGCCGCGGTGCACAGCGGATACACCGGCGAATATCCTGACGCCTGACTCTGCTGCTCTTCCGTCCAGGCAATCAAACGCTCGACACGCGCATTCACCGACACCGCCGGGCTGTGGACCAAAGCCGTGGTCAGCTCCGCGGGCGGCTCCAGCGGAGCCAGGCGCGACAACTTGATCAGGGCCGCAGCCAGATCCAGAGCCTCAGCGGCGCTCGAGACTGCGGCATCGTCGGCCGCCATTTCGGTAGCTTCCCGCCAGACGCGCTCCAGCTCCCCCATGCCCGGAAACGCCACCAGGCGCAGAATCAACTTTCTCAGATTGTCCCGGCTTCGCACGTGCGTGACTTCATGCCGGAGCGCGGTCTCGAACTCCCGCTCGTTCAGCACAAACTCCGCGGCTTGCGACAGCCATACGCTTGGCCGCAGAATGCCAGCCGCGGTAAGCGGTGGAGCAACCGCGGAAACCCGCACCGGGACCGACGCCCCGCAGTCGATGGAAGAAGAATCGATAGCCCGGGAACTGATCACGCGCGCCTCGCTGGACCACCGTACTACGGTTCGCGAAGCCTCAAGCAACGCCGCAGCCGCTTTCCACATCCCCGCCAGCACGACGGTCATCCCACACAAACCCAGCAGCACGGGCACAGATCCCATGGGCTCGTTCACGGCGCGGGGTTCGAGCAGCAGGAACGAAGGCACTGCCAACACGAGGGTCAGCCCAGCCGCAACCACGAACGGAAGCAGGCGCAAGGCGAACAGCAGATCCGCGCAGCGTCTCGCGGAATAGCGTCGGGCGGCAAGCCATACGCGCCTCCACACGCCGCAAACTGCTACGGACAAGACGAGGTACAGCATCACGAAGATGGAGAATGAAACTGCGATCCCGCGCACCGCGAACATTATTCTTTCTCCTTGATCGTTTCCCCTCGACCCATTTCCTGTCGTCCCGTTTCCTGCTGACCCAGTTCCCGTTGCCCCAGTTCGCGTTGACCCAGTTCGCGGCGCTTGCGCTCGACGAGTTTCTGCAGATCGTTGAGCAACTGGCCGTCCCTCTCACCCAGAATTTCCACCAGAAACGAGAGTGGCAAAGAAGAAGCCGGAGCCGCATCCAGCAGCTGGCGAAACGCGTGCCCCGCAGTCTCCTGATGCAATTCCTCGCGGCTGAGCCGCGGGACGTAGCGGAATGCACGGTTCTCCTCCGACCGCGTCAGAAAACCTTTTTTGAAGAGCCGGTCCAGCGTGGTCATCACCGTAGTGTAGGCCAGGTCATCGCAGCCACCTTCGACCAGTTCGCGGACGGTCGCGCTGCCCCTCGCCCACAGCGCGTCGAGCATGCGCTGCTCCAGCGGCCCCAGTTGCCGGGAAGAGTTTCGAAATGGTTGGAAAATCCGCTTCATCGCGTTCGTGCTAGGGTTCGGCCCGTTCTGAGGGATTCTACACGAAGTCGAAATTTCAAGGAACTTCGCCCCCAGACACGTTGAGCGCGCCGAGATTCATGCCACAAACCCTCGGCGCTCTCGGCGTTCCCGGCGCTAAATAGCTTCTCACGCGGCTCCCTCGGTGCGCTTGTCAGTCACATCTTCGATCGCCAGCAGAATAAAGGGGCGGCCGGGCTGCATCTCAACGCGGCGGGCGTTGAGTAGCATGTTCCGCGGCCCGAGGTGGGGAAAATCATGGCTCATCTGGAAATCGTCGACCCGGGAATTTTGAGGGACAATTTCCTCCAGCAGTTCGCGCAACTTCGGAATGTTCCACTGCCCGTTGCCCAACTCATAAATCAGGCGCCTCTCCGTTTCTTCGCGCGACACGTCGAAAGCCCGGTAGAAAGCCGGGTTCGCGGCCGTAACCTGCAGCTTCGCGTTCAACACCACGATCGGCTCCCGGGCGCTTTCAACAATTGTGTCCGCATATTCGCGCGTCTGGTCGAGCGTACGTTTCAAAGCGTCGACATCCTGCAAGCTGATCACTGCTCCTTCGATGCGGTTGTCCCAGGTCTTGTAGGGCCGCACGTACAGCATCTGCCATCCGCCTTCCTTGGTGCGCACTTGCCGCTCCTGCGCGGTCGCGCGGCGGATGGCCTCATTGGCCAGCGATTCCAAGTCCTCCACATCAAGGTTCGGCCGGATCTCGCCCAGGCGCCGACCAATGTCTCCCGGCAGCAGATTCAGCAATTTTTGTGCGGGCGGGGTGAAGCGGCGGATGCGTAAATCATTGCTCACCATCACCACCGGAATATCGACGTGCCCCAGCAGGTTAAGCAAATCGTTATTGGCCGAGCCCAGCTCCGAATTGCGGTTCTGCATTTCTTCATTAAGCGTAGTGAGTTCTTCATTCGTGGATTGCAGCTCCTCCTTGGCCGTTTCCAGTTCTTCGTTGGTGCTCTGCAATTCTTCGTTGGCCGACAACACCTCTTCATGCGCCGACTTGAACTCTTCGGTTGTGGTTTCATGCTCTGTGATAAGCGACCGCAACTGCTGCCGCAGTTGACTCATCTCGTGCTTCAGAATCTCGGTGTCTCTCGCCGTGGCGCGAGACACTTTCACTCCCTTGCCGGCTTTTCCCCTCTTCTCTGGAACCGCTGCTTTGCGAACCTCATCCTGAAACACCACCACATAAAGTCGTTCCTGCGCGGAAGGCCCGCGCAACGGGATAACTTCAAGATTCACCTCGCGTGTTCCCTCTTCCGATTGAATCTGCACGCCTTGCTTCCGCACGGGCGCACTGCTTTTCTTGGCTGTTGTCAGAGCTGCGCGCAAATCGACCAGCAGACCCTCGCGCGCCATCTTCGCCAGGCTGAAACTGGGTTGCCCAGCCGGCGGCTCCAGATACGCCCCAGTCTTGCCATGGAATTGCACAATCTCCAATTGATCGTTCACCACAATGCTTGCAGGAACAAACCGATTCACCAGCAGATGCTCTACTTCCCGCTCCACTGTAAAAGGAGCCGGCAGCTCCCGGGATAGCTTCACGTCTCCGGTCCGGATGGGCAAATAGTCGGTGTTCGCGAAGTAGGTCGTCAGTCGTGGCGAGGTCGTCCTCTTCTGGTAGATCTTGTCCTTCTTGTCGACCAACCCGAAGTGGTCGGCGAATCCACCCAGGTTCTCCGCCGCTCCCAGCATCAGATAACCGCCGGGTTTCAGCGCGTAGTGCAAGGTAGGAATAACCCGCCGCTGCAAGACCGGCCCCAGATAGATCAGCAGGTTGCGGCAGCTCACCAGATCGAGGTTAGAGAATGGAGGATCCTTCACCAGGTTCTGCTTGGCAAAGATGCACATATCCCGGATCGATTTGTTGACCTGAAACCCTCCATCCAGCCGGATGAAAAATCTCTTCAAGCGGTCGATCGAGATCTCCGACACCGCCGCTTCTGTGTAAAGCCCGGTGCGGGCGCGATCGAGCGCGGTGTCGCTGATATCCGTCGCGAAAATCTGGATGGCCGTCGCGGCCTGCGAGATGTTCCGGCTATGCACCCACATGTATTCCAAGAGAGTGATCGCGATCGAATAGACTTCCTCACCGGTAGAACAGCCCGCCACCCAAACCCGGATCGGATTATCCGGCTTGCGGCCCTCAAACAGTCTGGGATAAACGTGCTTGCGCAGCGCCACGAAAGCCTCCGGCTCCCGGAAAAATCCGGTAACGTGGATCAGCAGGTCGCGGTACAGCTCGTCCAGTTCTTCCGGCCTTTTCCCGATGAAACGCAGGTAGTCTTTCAGCTTCGTGACTCTGTGCACCACCATGCGCCGCCGGATGCGCCGCTGCAGTGTGGTGTGCTTGTAGTTGGTGAAATCCACTCCAGTCGATTCCCGCAGAAGTCCGAAGAGCGCATTCAGTTCGCTGCCCACCATCCCCTGAAACCCTTCAGTCTCCTGCTCGACCACCCGCGCCACGTAAGGATGCTGGCTGATTCCGCCCAGCTCTCGAGCAATATCTTTAGGAGAAAGGATGAAGTCGATGCAGCCGGCATTCACCGCGTTGCGCGGCATGCTGTCATACTTCGCCGATTCCTCATCCTGGGCAAATGTGATCCCGCCCGCCGCCTTGATGGCGCGGCAGCCCTCGGTGCCGTCCGAAGCCGTGCCCGATAAGATGACGCCAATCGCCTGTTGCCCGCCACTTTCCGCCAGAGAGCGAAAAAAATCGTCGATCGGCATGTGCTGTCCCCGTGTCAGCACTCGCGATCCCAGTTGCAGCGTCCCGTTCTTGAGGGTCAAATTAGTGTTGGCCGGAATCACGTAAGCGTGGTCGGGCTGCACTACTACGCCCTGAACCACTTCGGTGACTGGGATCTTGGTCGTCCGCGACAGGATTTCCTGCAGCACGCTGCCGTGCTTCGGGTCGAGGTGCTGCACCAGCACGAAAGCCATGCCGGTCTTTTCCGGCAGGTGATGCAACAATTCGGAAAATGCTTCCAGACCGCCGGCCGAGGCCCCGATCCCCACAATGGGGAATTGTCCAGGCGACGTTTTGGCGTCAATCTCTACGCTTGCTTTACGTGATTTGACCTGCTTGCGTGAAGAACCCTTCATAGAGCCCCTTCCAAGACGAGGAGTTCCCAAGGAGCATGGACCCGTAACTCGGGACCCGCGAATCTGCTTCCCCTCTGTCCGCCGCGACAGGCCCCGCAAGGCGCGAGCGCGCCCGCAAGAAGATTCGACCGAAATTTTAGACCGCTAGAGTTGGCGGGTCAATGAATAGAAGCGAGAAAAACACGCTGCGTAGGAGGACTTCCCGATTTGGTCCAATTTGCTAGGGGTGCGAGAGTTCCCGCCCGATCCTCTGTCCGATTTCATCCCGCACCCGCCGGAAGACTGCCAGCTTCTCTTCACGGGACCCGGTTGCCTCAGCGGGGTCCTCGAGCCCCCAGTGCAGGGACTTGTAGGTGTGCGGGAAGATCGGGCATTGCCGTTTGGCATTGTCGCAGACCGTAACCACATACGGTATCGTCTGCCCAACAAATTCCTGCACATCCTTCGATTGCTGTTGAGAGATGTCGATCCCAATCTCGCTCATTGCCTCGACCGCCAGCGGGTTCAATCCTTTAGGCTCGATTCCGGCACTCAGCGGATCGAACTCAGCGCCTGCCACGTGGCGCAAATAACCTTCCGCCATCTGGCTCCGCGCCGAGTTGCCGGTGCAGAGAAAGAGAACCTTTGGCTTAGACACTGGAGCGCTCCGCCGTCGGCGCGCAGCAAGCCGACGCGCAGCACGCCGACGACTGTCCCCGTTCCGGCAAATTGTCCTGCAGAACCACGAACACTTCCCATTCGTTGCCGTCCGGGTCATGCACCCAGGCCTTGTCCTGCAAGGCATGGCAGCAGTTAGTCTGCATTTCGTCTCTCGGAATCAACCCGGCCGAGGCCCACATCTCGCGGGTGGCCAGCACGTCGTCGGTCGAACCGACCTGAATGCCCATGTGTGAAAGCGCCCCAGCGTCTTTGAACGCCACCTCGTTGAGCGTGAAATTCAGCGGCGGGTTCTGCACGTCGAACTTCGCGTACCCGCTTCGGACTTTGCTGGGCTCAATCCCAAACATCTTGCGGTAGAACTCGACGCTCCGCTCCACGTTCCTGACGTTGATGGCAAGATGCGCTTTCAAGGCAACCACCGTCTCCGCTGGCATAATTCCTCGCTTCATATTCGCAGTAGCGAATGTGTTAACGGTATCATTGGAACACACATTCGTCAAGGCATATGTATTTTGTTAGACTGAAGGGCATGAAACCGAATCCCTCGCTGGATGGGCTCTTTCGCGCTCTAGGCGACCCGACCCGCCTGCGCCTTCTGAATCTGATCGCCGATCAGGAAATCTGTGTCTGCTATTTCACGGAGGTCATCGGCGCGCCCCAGCCGAAGATTTCCCGGCACCTTGCCTACTTGCGAAGAGCCGGCATCGTCGCGGCCAGACGCGAGGGCAAGTGGATGCACTACCGGCTGGCGGCTCCATCCAGTCCGCATGTCGCTTCAATTCTGAAGAGTGTCCTAGAGGCTTTGAAGCAGGACAAAGCACTGCAGCGCGACCGCCAGCGGCTCACCCGCGCCTGCTGCGGCCCCAGGAGCCTGGTTCAGCTGTTAGGAGCGCCAACACCTTCCCTGGCCGGCGTAACGGAAGGATAAATCTGGGGTGGGAAACGGGAATCGAACCCGCAACCGTCGGAGCCACAGTCCGGTGCTCTGCCAGTTGAGCTATTCCCACCACCACCTCGATTATAACAACTACGTTCCACCCACGTCAGAAACTCACCACCCGCCTCGGAAGATACGCGTTGATATACCACCCGCCTCGGAAGATCACCGCCGCTTGCCCATAAGAGGCTTGTCATCCTGAGCCCCACGAGCCCCACCGCCGCCGAAATCCACAACGCGAAGGACCTATGCAATTGTCTACATCGTGACGGACCGAGGGGCGGTGGCCCATTCAAGCCGCACGTTAGAGCAGCGTGAAGCAGCGGCCTCTAAAGTAGACGACGAACTATCCTCAACTTGCCTTCGAGTTTCGTTTCCCAATCCTGATTTGCTATTGCGACTCCGGCCTGAGTTTCGGCTTTGAGGTAGGCGAATGAAAGACGAATATAATTAATTACATAACAATCTTGCATTAGATGTAATGATCATGATCTTGCTATCCTGATTGAATAAGATTTCTATTTCTCTAACTATTTGTAACTGTGATGATAATGCGTTCGCCGTATATACATGCACACAATCATGTTATACAGCGATCGAATTGCGCAGTGAATCACAATCCATTAGGATTTCGCTCAGACGGACACGGATAGACGCGAGGCTTTCAGTTTTCCAGCTTTCCAGCGATTCTCCTTGCACACGGTTCGGTCTAATAATATCGTCATATAAGCACAATTGACTTGACAGCTAACCATCCTGCGTGCTCCCATTCTTATAGAGCCGAACCTCAGGCGGGAGTCACAATGGCAAATCAGGATTGGGAAACGAAACTCGAGAACGAGTTGAGGATAGTTCGTCGTCTGCTCGCACTTACGCTGACACAAGGGAAGCCGAAGGGCCAGCAGATTCAGCTCTTGTCTGATGCCGGGATGGAGCGCCAAGAAATCGCGCAGTTGGTTGGCACAACGGTGGGAACGGTGAGTGTTGAAGTCTCGAATCTTAAGAAGCGGAGGTCAAAAGATACACATGGCAGAAGAACCGAAAGCTGAACTGGAAAAATCGTTGAGAGCTCTGTTGCTCATTAACTTGGAGCCGCTCAAGCAAAAACAGCAAATCACCATTCTAGACAAGGCGGGCTTCGGTCAATCGGAGATCGCGGTGGTCGTCGGGTCTACGCCTAAAGCTGTGAGCGTACGGCTTGCGGAGATCAGAAAAGAATCCCGCAAGGGAAAATCGAAGTGAGGAGAGTTGTGTGATGGACAAAGATATTCAGGGTCAAATTCTAGCAACCCTGCAAGACTTGCTCATTTTTCAAATGGCCGCTAGGGGTGTTCCCCAAACTCAGATTCGCGAAGCGGTCGGACTGGACATGAACCGAGTAGGCCGGATCGCAAAGCTGGCGAAGAAGTCTTCGAAATCGGAGGAATGAAATATGGCTGAACTCTCGGACGTCGTGAAACGCCTCGAAGCGATTACCGCGCTGTTGGTTTTTCTTTTGCCTGAACCATCGGGGCGGCGCTCATTACGCGACCAAATAAAACTGTTAGATGAAGCTGGCTTGGCTCCATCGGAAATCGCGAAGATCGTGGACAGACCGCAGCCAGCAGTCAACTCGGAACTCGCAAAGATTCGCGGGAAGAAAGCCAAGAAACGTGGGACTAAGGAGTAAAGCGAATGCCAACTGAAGGAACAGAACGACTGATTGAGCTTTTGGAAAAAGCGCTCATGATCCAACTTCACGCGCTGGGAGCCACACAAGGTGACATCGCAAAGATGTTGAGCAAGAGCAAAACGGACGTAAACAGCTTCTTGAGGCCCATCGCTAAGGGGAAACGCTAAAAGGGTAAAAGTCTCGACAAAAAAGGGCTGACTTTATGGCAGGCAGAACTCCAGTCATCGATTGGTCAGGCAATTACGAGGAAAACTGTCTTCAGCTTGCCAGGCATCTTGGCAAAAACAAAATCCGACGTACATTGTTCGACGCTATCTATGGCCGCGTCTCGAAGCCGCGCTCCAGAAAACAGATGGTTGCAGCGACCAAATTGAAATCGAGCGACGGGCAGCAGGCCCAGAATGAACTGGATCACCTCGCAAAGTACGGTCTAATTAGGCAAATCAATAATGAGGGGAACGTCTTCGTCGATGATGGGAGTCGTTGGCTGTATCTCAAAGATGAAAATGTTCGCGCCCACCGTGCGCGAATCTTGAGATATGCAAACAATCCTAGAGAGGCGAAAGAAGTGCCAACAAAACGCCGACCAAAAGGATCCCTAACTGTCGCTGTGACTCGCCACTTTCTGAAAAAGCGAAAGCATTTGGACGTTTTATATTTGACAGCAAACCCGCGCCGAGACCTCAGAGTTGAAGCAGAAGTGAATCAGGTACAGCAGGAGGTGCGTGGCTCCAAGCTCCGCGATAACATCGACGTTCACTATCGGCCAGCTGCGAATCTAGATTCTCTGATCCAAGGATTAAACGACCTCGCTCCAGCGATCGTACATTTCTCCGGTCACGGTAATGAGAGCGGTGTCGGAACGGACGATGCCAAATCAGCCCATCCGACAGGGAAAATGGTCTCGTTCGAACTTCTAGCGAAGGCAATCGCCGCCACAGACACACCGCCGCAGGTTATCGTTTTGAATTCGTGCAAAAGTGCAGGGGCAAAAGAGTCCTTCTTTCCGCCGGCCAAAGCGATCGTCGCGATGGGAGATTCAATTGGTGACTTGGCCGCGACCGCCTTCGCCGCGAAGTTTTACGCAGCAATTGCCGCAGGACAATCGCTTCATTCCGCGTTTGCGCAGGGAAAGGTTGCGGTCGCAGCAGTCTCAATCGATGAGGCAGATACGCCCGAACTGGTTCTGGCTGAAAACGTCAATCCGAAGAAAATCATCCTGACCTGAGGCTGGAAAAATATTGACGGGTTGCCCATCCTTTCGCGTCCTTTACGAAAGAGTGGGACTGCGGCGCTCAGACAAACCACCCAATAATTTCCACAGGCCCGCTGTGACGTCCAACCTTGTCTGCCGATTCCAAATCGGCGATCATGGTCGAGGCCGTGACGGTCGGCACAAGCCAGCTCGCCGCGCCCCGAAGTCCTTTGTTTCACGGATTTTAGTATCTAAGTTCTTTGACATCCGTATTTTGCGGGGAATTTCCTGCTAACGTGATGATTCCAGTGAGGGGAGGGGGGAGGGGGATACCTCGATTTTCAGCGCAGAAGCGAGCAACCCAACGCCCGCTGCAACGAAGTTCCGAACTTTATTCCGGGGCTGAAATCCACAGCGCAAGGAGTGATTACTCCTGAGCTAAAAAGCGGTTCCACCACGAGCCGAGCAGATGAGTCAGGCTGGAAAAAGATAAGCAGAAGAAGAAATACGAGAGAGTATCGAGAATTCCAGAGACAAAAACCGAAAGCTGGGATAACGAAACTTGGCCTGACGAAGCTTGGGATAACAAAGGTTGGGATAACGACGTCAGCCGTTCCGACTGTCGTGCGAACTGCTTTGCGGGATTGATAATTTGCTCGTTCACAGTTCCAGGGAGAATCCCGTCTAGTTAAAGAGAACTTTCACCGCCAAGCACGCCGGGAGCGTCGAGTGCTACCATCCCCAAAAATCCTCAGCGTACTCTGCGTCCTCTGCGGTGAAAGGTCTTAGCCTTATCCCCGCCCGACGCCAACGTATTCAAACCCCATCGCGCGCAGCCGCGCGGAATCGAGCAGGTTCTTCGTATCCACAATGATCGGCTTTTTCAGCAGATGCTTGATGCGGTCAAAATCGAGCGCGCGGAACTCCGGCCAGCCCGTGCCCACCACCAGCGCGTCCATGCCTTCCGCCGCCGCATATGCCGATTCGCAGTAGCGCACCGAACCATTCAACCGCAGCTTGGCTTCGGAAAGCGCGACGGGGTCATAAGCCCGCACCCGCGCGCCTTTGGCCACCAGCGTTTCAGCCAACCGCACGGCGGACGAACCAGCGACCGAATTAGTATTCGGCTTAAATGCCATGCCGAGAATTCCCACGTCCTTGTTCTCGACGGAATTCAGAGCAAGCGCAATCTTTTCAACCAGGCGCTCCGCGAGAGTATGGTTCACATCGCGCGCCGCGCTCAGCACTTTCAGCGGAATGCCATTCGCCTTTGCCAACTCGGCCAGCGAATCCATGTCCGACTCGGCAAACACGCCGCCCATCCCCGCTCCCGGCTGCAGGCAGCGCGGAGCGATTTTCTTGTCGAGGCCAAGCGCCAAAGCCAGGTTGACAGCATCCGCTCCTACGCGCTCGCACAACGCCGCAACCTCGTTGATGAATGAAATCTTGGTGGCCACAAACGCCGTAGCCGATTCCCGCACCAGTTCCGCCGTCGCCTGGTTGGTAACAATCACCGGAACGCCGCGCATTACCAGGGGATGGAAAATCTGTTTGAGTACCTGCACTGCTTCGTTCGAGGTCGAGCCCAGAATCAGCCGGTCAGGCCAGTTGAAATCCTCCACCGCACAACCGTCGGTGAAGAACATAGGCTGCGAGACGATTGTTCCATGCAAGCCCGCATCTTTCAGCGATTTCTCAAGCGCCGTTGCTGTGCCCACAGACACCGGCGTGACAATCGTCAGAATCGGAGGCTTGACCGCCAGCTTCGCGATTCGCATCACCACGTCGGCCAGGTTATCGGCGTTGTCTTCCGCCAGGAAAATAACCTGGGTCTTGCGCGCGAAGGATTCGATATCGGTGGAATATGCCAGGCGTCCCGCCCGCACGTTGCGCCGGATGATCTCTTTCAGATTCTTCTCGAAGAATGGGATGTTGCCTTGCGCCATCTCAACCATGCGCGACCGGTCGGGATGACAGCACGAAACCGGAGTGCCAAAATCTGCCAGGCAGGCCGAAATCACCGTCCCCAGGTAACCCGAACCGTAGACCCCGATCTGCATCCTTGCCCTCCGGCCTCTTGCCCGAAACCCACGCCCCAAACCGCTCCCAGCGCGGGATTTCCACAATTCCCTCTCTTTGTATTTACAGCCCAGCTAGCCCCTGTGCAATGCACGGGAGGGAAATGTACCAGGGGCCATGCAGACTCGGCAGGGAGTAACGTAATGTTCGAGTAACCACGGCGAGGTTACGAATAGGAGCGAAGGACTAGAACAGGAAACCGGCGAAGAACTCGGGTTAAAGTGGGCCTGTCGGCACGGAGTGAAACTGGTCCAATCTTCGCCTAAAGGCTTGCCGCCGCCTCGGCCACGGTAGGAGTCCAGCTGACAAGTTTGTCCATGCTGGTTACTTTCAATACGGTTTCAATGTGCGGGTTGGCGCCGGCCAGCCGCAGCTCTCCGCCGGCCTGCTTCACCATCCCAGCGGACATCACGATGATGCCCACGCCCGTGCTGTCCAAATGGGTCACGCCGCTCAGGTCGAAGATAATCTTCTTTTCGTTTTTCTCGCGCACCAGAGTGTCTGTTGCCCATTCCAGTTGCTTGCACTCCCTGCCGATGGTGATTCTTCCCTTTATCTCGAGGACAACGATGTCAGGCGGCAAGTGCTTGGTCTGAATCTCCAGCATAAGAGTCCTTTCTAATGCGCGGCGACGCGAGATGGATTGGACCAATCCCGCAGGGAGGACCGTTCCTTGGCCGATCATATTAGGGGCCGGACAGGAGCAAGTCAATGCGTTGTGAGCCCGAGCATGACGGGCACGTTTCAGACCGTCATGCTCGATTGCCCCATTACTAACAGTCAACTTGCGTATTAAGATACGGGTCGAACCACCCGGTGGCCGGATTCGCATGGCAAAGGACCTCCGTGCGAAGACCTGGAGCTCTTAAGCGCAGTGGCTGAGGGATGAGAAAAGTCTTTCTAAATTCGCGCGGTTTGCGCGCCGGTTGGCGTGTGCTCATTTTTGTCGGTATTTTCATAGGGCTCGGATTCCTGGATAACTGGATCATTCCCAAAATCTTCCATCCCAAGGAACGATCGTTCCTTGACCCCATTGGCACTATCTCTGACGAGTTGCAGACGATCGTGCAAGTAGTGGCCGCCACCTGGGTCATGGCCCGCATCGAGCACCGCCGCTTCGGCGACTATGGCATTCCAGTGCGCAATGCCTTCGGAGCCGACTTCTGGGTTGGGATAGTTTGGGGAGTGGCTTCAACTTCTTTGCTCGTGGGCTTGATCGCAGTCTTCGGGGGCTATCGCATCCTCGGGCTGGCAATTCATGGCGTTGCTCTGTGGTACTTCTCAGGTGTCTGGATCATGGCCAACCTGCTCATCGGATTTTCGGAGGAACTCCAGTTCCGCGCGTATCTTCTCACCACGCTCGCTGATGGGATTGGCTTCTGGGCGTCGGCCATCCTGCTCTCTGTTGGCTTCGGTGCGCTGCACTATTTTTTCAAGCCGCACGAGCGATGGGAGGATTTCGCCTCTACCGGGCTGCTCGGCTTGTTCGTCTGTCTCACCTTGCGCCGCACCGGCTCGCTAGCCTTCGCCATCGGCTTCCACGGTGCCTTTGACTTCGCCAACCTCTTCGTGTGGTCGGGACAAAACGCCGGCGAGTATGCCGTCGGCCACCTCCTGGAAACCCGCTGGCAGGGCTCCCAGTGGCTGACCGGCGGCCTGCTGGGTCCGGAAGCCAGCTGGATGGTGTTTGTGGTAATCGTCCTGATGTTCGCGATTTTTGATCGGCTCTATCCGCACAAAAAGTTTCCGCTCTGAGTTCCGCGGACGTGCGCTGGACCAACGGTACGCCCACGGACCGTACCAATTCCGCACGGGCGGCGCTGAATAGTCTCAGGGCGAAACCAAACTCCTACCGAGCAGCACGGGAGCCAGATCGACCCAGCAGTTCTGTGCGTCTTCTCGCACAAACGTTAGCCGGTCGAGCAGGATGCGCCGGCTCCCCGCATACTGCTGCCAGCGATCGCGGGCAGTGCGCAGGGCTTGTTCCGCCATTGGTTCGGTCGCCATTTTCACGACCGTGAGGTGAGGAATGTAAGGCCACTCCTCGGCGAAGGCGAGGAGTTGCTTGTTCAGCTGGTCGTGCAATTCCTGAAGCCGAGCTGCGCCAGACGTCACGCGAATGTAAACCGTAGGCGTAGTAGGAACGAACGATTGCACATCGCCCAGGGTCACTTCGAAAGGCTCGGCCTGGCTGCAGATCCCGGCCAGCATACGCAGCGCGGCAGCTTCGGTGCCGCGCAGCTGCCGTGGCGGCAAAAACGTGATGTGGGCCGCCAGATGCGGCAGGTTGGGATGCAGTTCCCGCCGGAGGTTCTCGACGAACTCTCCCACTGGACTTCTCACATACGCAACCAGCGCATACCGCAGGGTCTGCATATCCAGTAAAAAATTATAGCGCGTTCCGTCGTTTATAATCGAAACAGCAGTTGCTGCAGCAGAATCGTGGTTGCTAATAATGTCGGGGCGTAGCGCAGCCTGGTAGCGCACCTGCCTTGGGCGCAGGGGGTCCGCGGTTCAAATCCGCGCGCCCCGACCATTTCCGAACGCGGTTCCAGTGGCTCTTCAATAATGCACACGTTCCCCGATTCAATGAACGTAGCGTCGAGGGCTTTGCGTTCAGTGCTCTATGCCGCTAAACCCGCAGGGATGGTGTAACTGAGCATGGCCTGCTTCAATTGCGAATCTACTTCGTCGGCGATAGTGATAACGTCGCGCAGCACTTTGCTGAAATCCACCCTGTCCAAATTGTTTTGAAGGGTGTTAAAGATGCTGACTTGCAGGATTCGCGATTCTTCAACCACCATCGCGGCCGTGTAGCCCTGATGACGGCGTAGATCTCCGTGCTGGCGTGCTGGGATGGAAATACCTGCTTTCTCATCTTGGGGGAGACGCAAGCGGTAAATCAAATCAGCAATGAGATTGGGAAGATGGCCGGTACGGTCCTCAAAGCTCAATGGGACACAATTCAGCTCTTCATCGTGGTTTACGAGCGCCATCCAGTCCTGAATCGTCGTGTCTAGGTCATGCTCCAGTATGGAGGCCACACTCTGTGTAGGCATCGGCCTGCTAGTTCCCGGGTTCGCGAGCTTTTTGCGGATAGCTTCCCGAAGGGTGGCTATTTGGATTGGTTTCATCAGAACTTCGTCAGCCTGTACCCGGATGGCAGACAAAGCCTCGTCTATTGCTGGATAGCCGCTTAGCACTAGAGTGGCTGCTCGCGGGTGAGTGTGGCGCATGGCGCTGACGACGGTCAAACCATCACCGGCGTTTGGCATGTGTAAGTCGGAAAGTAGTGCGTCAAACTTCTCTGTCACGATGCAACGAAGCGCGTCGCACACGTTCGCTACGGCAACCACCTCGAAGCCATCGCGTTCCAGCGCGGCTTTTAGCATATCGCGGACAGCATCGTCATCCTCAGCCAATAAGATTCTGGGCATAACTGCCACTCCTTCCTCCGCCCTGAGAGGGGCCCTCTTTACTTAGAATTAATAGTAGCTAATGTTCCTCAACGCTGACTGTGCAACAGTGCACACTCCTAGATTTTCTGCGCCCAGCAACGAAGCGAGCAATCTTGATCAGACATGATTTAGATCATCTTCTAGGGTAATAGGTGGAGGCTCACCCTATGGCCCCGGACACTCTGCATGAATCAATTTTGGAATTTCTGAATTCCGCCGAAACTTCCCGGCGGTCGGTGGACACTCGCTGTGCTTGTGGGTCAGTCACGATACAACAGAACACAACATTTTTCTTCAAAGGACAAAGCTGGAAAGTGATTCTCCGGGTCTGTCTCAAGTGCCATCCAGCAAAGCATGTCCCAACCTCGGATGTCCCGACCTCTTATGACGCATAGCGCATTGATGAATGCGCAATTCTTGAGAGGAGGATCTATGCTAGTGTTCTTATTGTTAGGAGCGGTTGTGGCGTTCGGCGTACTTATGCTGGTCGCAGATGCTTTATGAAACTTTTGGGCGTGCGATCCGCGATCTAATTCGCAGCACTAAGGCAACCAGCACAGCACAATGAGAAACTAAGCCCATGACTGTGAGAACGATTCGTGGAACCGCAAGCCAGGCTCAATTCACGGCAACTCAAAGACCTCAGTGATGAACTGGCTACCTTGATGAAGCAGCAGTCCGATGCTCGTCTGACCGAAGTTTTCATTCGTATGACTCCGCAAGAGCTTAAAGCCTTCGACCTCCGAACAGAACGCATCTCCAAGATTCACGTCATTCTCAGCGAGCACGACGCCCAGCGATAAAACGCGGCTGTCTTCTATCTTTTCCAGTCTGTCATTCTTGCCCCGCCCTCACTGCGGTTTGTATTATACCCTACCGAATGACTAGACAATGAGAAATCGGAAGCGTGCAGCCGAATCTATTGGACGATAGTGTTGATTGATGCCTTCGTATCGGCCCGGAATGACGGAGTTATCGCCGATCAGTTGCTTGGAGAATGCAATCACATGGCTTGCTTGCCTAGACAGCGCTTCAGCGCACCTAACAAAATCCACCCTCGACCCAACAGGTTTTGGCCCTCGGTAACTAGCTACGAATCCCAATTTGAAACAAACTGTGAATCGTCTTGGGCGAAAAAGAAGCCACATTGAGGTTTACGATGACCAAAATCAAAGTCAGAATTGGTTTGTTTCCCATTGCTGCACTCCTGCTGGCAATGCCCGCCGTTGCGCAGAACTCGCCAGCGCCAGATCCAACGTTCCAGTCGGGCGCTGGTTACGGCGCTAAGGTGACCATCACGGTAACGGTAGACGGTTTGAGTTGCACGACTTCAGCCGGTTCAGGCGCCTTTTCAGCGCAGGTGTGGAGCTTCGGCGGCACCCAGACGAGTACCGGCAGCGGAAGTGGTTCGGGCGCAGGCGCTGGCAAGGCAAGCCTCAGCAGTTTGAATATCACGAAGAACGCCGACGCGTGTAGCCCCGCTCTGTTTGAGGCTCTGGTTACTGGCAAAGCCTTCAAATCCCTCACCGTAGTCCAAAGCAGCAACAAGGAAGAGGTGTTCACCGTCACCCTAAGCGAGGTCTTTATCTCCAGTTATCAATTGGTGGGTGACCTAATGCACGACCTTCCGACCGAACAGCTTTCATTCACTTTTGCCAAGATCATGTTCACGGACCCGCAGTCTGGGGCCAAGTCTTCGTGGAACACGACCACGAATACCAGCTTCTGACAGATCTTGAGTTGCAATTGCCCGATGTAGAGGCTTTTGCTTGACTTGGTCGCAGGGCGGCCGCGGTTCAGGTCCACGCGCCCCGACCAATTCCCTCCACGCACGTCCGCGAATCTCAGGGCACGATCACGGCGGCTCCGTCGATGGCGTCATTCTTGACGGCGGCGAGCGCGTCGTTACACTGGTCCAGAGAGAATACGGTCACTTTCGGCTGCAGCCGGATATCGGCTGCGATCTTGAGAAAATCGCGAGCATCGGAGCGCGTCATGTTGGCGACGCTGCGGATTTGGCGCTCGCCCCAGAGCAGCCGGTCGTAATCGAATTCGGGAATGCGGTCGAGATGGATCGCGTTAATGGCCACAATTCCTCCTTTGCGCAGGCTTGAAAGCGCGGCGATCACAACGTCCCCGCTGGGCGCAAAGGTGACCGCGCGGTCAAGTTCGACCGGCGGCTTGTCGGTTTCACTGCCCACCCACTTGGCTCCCAAAGAGGCAGCCAGCTTGCGATGCGAGACGGCGCGGGTCGAGACATATACTTCGCAACCCCAGGAGCGCAGAACCGCGATCGCCAGATGCGCGGATGCGCCGAAGCCGAAGAGTCCAACCCGATCGCCCGCTTCTACGCCGGCCACGCGCAGGCTGCGGAATCCAATGATGCCGGCGCAGAGAAGTGGAGCAGCCTGCAGGTCGTCCAGATCCGGCGGAAGCGCATAAACGAAATCACTGCGCGCGGCGGCATATTCTGCGTAGCCGCCGTTGATGGTATATCCGGTGAACACGGGCGTGTCGCAAAGATTCTCGAGGCCGCGGCGGCAGAACAGGCAATCCCCATCGATTCCCCCCATCCAGGAAACGCCGACGCGGGTGCCGAGAGGCAAAGTAGCCGTTGCTCCGTCCACAATGTCGCCCACGATTTGGTGGCCGGGAATGAGCATTTCCTTCCGCGGCGGCAATTCTCCCTCGACGATGTGGAGATCCGTGCGGCACACACCGCAGGCGCGCACCCGAAGAAGAACCTGACCTGCCGCGAGCTGAGGCTGGGGCGTGTCCTCAATTTGAAGAGGCTGCTTTACGGTTTTGAGGACGGCGGCTTTCAAGGGCTTTAGCCCCCGCTCAAGTATCGCGTCTGCTTAGGCGCTGATTCCCGAACCCTCCAGTATGTGCATGCCGGAAGGCTTTGCGCCGGAAGACTTCTGGGAATCCTCGCGCACCTGCTCGAGATGGGCGCGCATGGCGCAGCGGGCCATCTCGGGGTCGCGGCGCTCCACCGCCGATAAAATGCGTTTGTGATGAAACTGGCTGCGCTGCGGTCCGCCTTCCACCTTAAAGATTCGAATGCGCTCGGTGCGCAGTAATCCGACGATGGAATCGATTAAGGAAAGAATCAGCGGATTCGCCGCGGCCTCGGCCAAAGCGAGGTGGAAATCGAGGTCGGCCTCGATGTAGGCTTCAGCATTTTCCTGCGACCGATCCATCAAAGCAACGGCTTCCCGCATCGCCGTGAGATCCTCATCGGTGACGCGCTCCGCCGCCATCGCGGCGATTCCCGGTTCGAGTGCCAGGCGCAACTCCACCAGATGCGGCAACCCTTCCTGCTGGCCCTGCTGGCCGATCTTTACCATCAAGTCGAACGACTGGCGCGCCGCCCGCGAGGTTCCATCCGTGATAAAGGTGCCGCGGCCGGAGTAGGCCTCAACCAGGCCTTTCTCGCGGAGCGTCTTGACCGCTTCGCGCACAGCCGTGCGGCTCACCCCGAGGCGCTCGGCGAGATCCCGCTCGGCAGGAAGCTGGTCACCCGGCCTCAGTGAACCATTGAGGACGGACTCTTCGATTTGCTGTACGATTCGCTCGTACAGCCGAAAGCTTCGGATAACTTTGTACACAGGGTACGCCCCCCGCACGGGCCGGCTTGGGGAAACCGGCGATGGTGCAGCTACTATACCGCAGGTCCATTGCGGACGGCATCGGATTTTTGCATTAGTTGGATCGCGTATGGGAGGGAATTTCGGCGGTTCGCGTTCCATTTCGGTAACTACAGTAACCCCCAATTGCACAATTTTTGTTGCACATTAACATTGTTGAAACGTAGGACATCTACTATTAGAGAGGAAGGTGCCCCTATGGGTTCGCCGCGCATTGCGAAGTCGCTGCCTCTGCAGGTGGCTGCGATCTGTTACCGCAAGCGGGGCAGCGCGGTGGAATTCCTGCTGGTCAACACCAACGGCGGAAACAAGTGGACTTTTCCCAAGGGATCACCGGAAGCCCGCCTTTCGCATAGTCAGGCTGCCGAGCGCGAAGCCGCGGAAGAAGCCGGTGCTCTCGGCACCATTGAGCCGCGCCATTTTCATCTCTACATCCACTCCAAGGGCGTCTTCTGGCAGCCGGGTGGCGTGCAGGAATTTGTGGTGAAGGCCTTTCTCATGGAGATCCACGAAATGCGCCGGCCCGACGAACCGATGCGCCGGCCCACGTGGTTCAGTCCGGAAGAAGCACGGCGGCGGCTGGCCAAGGGCCGCGAAGTGAAGTACGCTCGCGAACTGGAAGCGGTGATCGATCGCGCCCTCGAGCGCATTCAATTCCACAGCGAGCTGTGGGGCAAATACCCAGAAAGCCGCAACGGCCGGACCGCAGCGCATTCGTGATTCATCTCCAGGTACCAGGTACCGGGTGCTGCCGTTTTATGAGACGATGAATCCAGCCTCATGATCCAGCTTTCCGGCGCCGGAAAACGTTTCGGCCACAAACTTCTTTTTGAAAACACCGACTGGCTGATCACGCCCCACGACCGCGTTGGTCTGGTGGGCGCGAACGGTACGGGCAAATCCACGCTGATGAAAGTTCTCGCCGGCCTGGATACGTTCGACTACGGTTCGCTGATCATAGCCAAAGGAACGACTGCCGGATATCTGCCGCAGGACGGGCTCTCGCTTTCCGGCCGCACCGTTTTTGCAGAATGCATGACGGTCTTCACCGAACTCCACGCCATGGAGCGGGAACTGGAAACGCTCACGCACCGCATCTCCGAACTTGACCACGAGAGCCCGGAGTATGCCGAGGTCGCCGACCGCTATCACAGCCTGGAGCACGAATTCCGCACTCGCGATGGCTACTCGATTGAGGCCGAAGTGGGACGCGTGTTGCAGGGGCTCGGCTTTCGCAAAGAAGACTGGGAGCGGCAGACGGATGAGTTCTCCGGCGGCTGGCAGATGCGGCTGGCGCTGGCCAAGCTGCTGCTGCAGAAGCCGAATCTGCTGCTGCTCGACGAGCCCACCAACCATCTCGATCTGGAAGCGCGCAACTGGCTGGAAGAATATCTGCACGATTATCCACATGCTTTGGTACTGATCTCGCACGATCGTTATTTTCTCGACGTGGTGGTCAACAAGATCGCGGAAATCTGGAACAAGCGGTTCTGGTTTTACACCGGCAACTATGACAAGTTCTTGACGCAGAAGACGGCGCGCAATGAGCAGTTGCAAGCCGCCTACCGCAACCAGAGGGACCGGATCGAACAGCTGGAAGTATTCATCAACCGCTTCCGCTACCAGGCCACCAAGGCCAAGCAGGTGCAGAGTCGCATAAAGGAGCTGGAAAAGATTGAGCGCATCGAGGTCCCGCCGGAGGAAAAGACGATCCACTTTTCCTTCCCCCAGCCCAAACCCAGCGGACGGATCGTGGCCGAGTTCGTCGACGTGGCCAAGAGTTATCCGAAGCCGGACGGCGGCGAAAAGGAGGTCTTCCGCAACGTCAACTTCCTCATCGAGCGCGGCGACCGCATCGCGCTCGTCGGCGTGAACGGAGCCGGCAAGTCGACATTAATCAAGTTGCTGGCGGGCACAGAACGAACCACCCACGGTGAGTTCCGCCTCGGCCATAATGTGCAGGCCGACTACTTTGCCCAGGATCAATACAAAGAACTCGATGCCGATGCGCGCATGATCGACGATCTGGGCAACGCCTCTCCGAGATCAACCCAGACAGAATTGCGCAGCCTGCTCGGGTGTTTTCTGTTTTCTGAAGATGATGTGTTCAAAAAGATCGGAGTGCTCTCCGGCGGCGAGCGCGGACGCTATGCTCTGCTGCGCCTGCTGCTGCATCCGGCAAACTTCTTGCTGCTCGATGAGCCCACCAACCACCTCGACCTCCGCGCCAAGGACGTTTTACTCGACGCGCTGATGGAATACACCGGAACGGTCGTCTTCGTGTCGCACGATCGTTACTTCATCGACAAGCTGGCCACGCGGGTCTTCGAGATCGGCGACGGAAGGGTCGAGGTTTATCCCGGCAATTACGAAGACTATCTCTGGCGCAAGGAGGGCGGGAACGCGAAGCAAGATGAGTCGATCCGCCACCAACTGAGCAAATCCCAGCCTGTCCTGGAGACGCCTTCCAACGGCAATCAGAGCGCCTCCGAGGCTCAATCCGCGCCTAAGCCAAGGCGCATGAATCCCATCAAGCGCAAGAAGATGGAAGATCGCATCCGTGAACTGGAAGGGGAAATCAGCCGCGCCGAGACCGCGATCGCGCAGTGTGAAACGGCATTGCAGGACTTTGTCAGCGCCGAGGAGAGCCAGCGCCAAGCTGAGGAACTCGATCGGCGCAAGGCCACACATGCGGGCTTCCTCAAAGAGTGGGAAGAACTCAGCCAGTCTCTGCAGGAAGCTGACTGACCCGCCAGCTCTGCCAACGTCTGAGCCCGCCGCGCAACCGTACACTCTCTTCCGTAATCTCGGAGGCAGACTTACTTCTGTGCGATAGTGAGCATGGCCGAAGGGACAGGAACCAACCCAAGGTCAAAAATTCAGACCAACCGCAGGAGCGGCTCGGACAGGACGTGCCGCGCGGGATGAAGGAAGGTCGCATGCTGCAGTCCTCAGAGTACACGTACGGCGGAAAGTCCGGCTCTCCAGCCTCCAACCCTAACTCTTTAAATCCAGTCAAGACCGTCAGCGCGCCCATCGAGCAGGCCACCATTGGCCGCACTCTCGTTATCAAGGGCGAAATCAGCGGTGCGGAAGCGCTTTATATCGATGGCCGCATCGAAGGCAAGATCAGCCTGCCGGACAACCGCGTCACTGTCGGACGGAACGGCAGCGTGCAGGCCAACATCACCGCCCGTGAAGTGGTAGTCATGGGCAAGGTGAACGGAAATATCGATTGCTCAGACCGCGTGGATATCCGCAGCGAAGGTTCGGTCACGGGAGACGTTTCCACCATACGCATCAGTGTGGAAGACGGCGCCGTGCTCAAGGGCGGCATCCAGGTGAAGAGCGGCGATCACAAGCATCAGAACCAGGCTCAGTCCAAGGCAGAAGCAGTGAAGACTGCCACGGTCGAAGCGCCGAAAGCTCTGGCCGCAACCGCCAACGCCTAACCACCGATTACAGTTGTCGTCCCGAGCAAAGCGAGGGATCTTGGTTTGTGCTTGCGGCGCCAGTTCGGTCGGCGCAGGCGGAAACCAGGATCCCTCGCTTCGCTCGGGATGACATTTTTGAAGTTAAGGACGACAGTTCGGTAATTTGCGACGACAGTTGGTGACTAGACAGGCCAGTTTCTCTGTTAACTCCTACTTCTTTGCCTTTGGCTTCAAGTCCAGCGACGCGGAATTCATGCAGTATCGCAACCCGGTCGGCGCGGGACCATCTTCAAACACGTGCCCCAAGTGGGCGCCGCACTTCGCACAGCGCGCCTCGGTGCGGACCATCCCATAGCTGGAATCCTTGTGCTCCTCGACTTTGCTCTCATCCGCTGGCTTGTAGAAACTCGGCCAGCCCGTGCCGGAATCGAACTTGGTCGCGGAATCAAACAGCGGCTCTCCGCAGCAGACGCAGTGATACGTCCCCGCATCTTTGGTCTTCCAGTACTTGCCGGTAAAAGCAGGCTCGGTCCCGGCCTCGCGGGTCACGTGATACTGCTCCGGCGTAAGCTTCCGCTTCCACTCGGATTCGCTCTTTACGGTTTTCTCGGTCATGAATGTATTGCCCTCCGAAAGACAGTGGCCACTGATCAGTGTCCGGTGGTCAGCAAAATCCAACCCTACGGGCCCTTACTCGCCACTGATCCCTGACCACTGACCCCTGACCACTGGTTCTTAGATGTTCGGCGAGCAGAAAAGTGGCGAGCCCTGGTTCACATCCTGCCAGTTTTGTCTGTAACCACTGTCACATCGGGCCAGTGACATCTAACCTTGTGCCCAGCAGGCGAATCAGGCGAGGATGATTGAAACGTCTGCGGAATCCCTCCCCGGCCCGGCGAACCTTCACGGAACGCCGGGCCTTTTCTACTTTTGGCCCGCCAGTTCCTCCCCAATCTTGCGGTATTTACCCCGGAAAAACAACAGCGGGTCGCCGGCGCGTACCACGACGTCCTCCACCTCCGCGATGAAGATGGTGTGGTCGCCAGCCTCCTGCGCCGACTGCAGCCGGCATTCCAGATATGCCAGAGCCCCATGCAGGATCGGAGTTCCTTGCTTGGTCCGGTCGAATCGCGCCCCGGCTTCTTCTTCAGCGTGTCCGTGGACGTGAACCGGCAGCGCGTAGTACTCAGAAATCACGCGCTGGCTCTCGGCAAGAACGTTGACTCCGAAACGCTTCTTGGCATGTAGATGGGCGTGGGTACGCGCGCTGCGGTCAACGCAAACCAGCACCAGCGGCGGATCAAGCGACACCGAAGCGAAGGCGTTCGCGGTCATGCCATGGACCTCACCCTCAAGATCGAGAGTGAGGATGGTCACGCCCGTGGCAAAACATCCCATTGCCTTGCGAAATTCGGTCGCACTGATGCTCATACCGTAGGTGGAGTTTCCTGCCGCGAACTGCCTACATTAGCACGGCAAGGGCCCGCAGTGGTCGATGTGAATGGCAAGGCTCTGGAACTGTGCGCCTCCGAACGTACATGAACTTCAAAACTCCCAATCCCCCTACATTGGTAACCGCAGGGCCCTCAGGGCGGGGGCTATGATAATGAGAGTTTTCTGAGGTTAAACAACTCAATGGGAGATAGACCGGAAATCCCGGCTGAAACCCAGTTACACGTTCGCGTGTGGGGTATGGACGCGGACGCTCGCCCCTTCTCTCAAAACGCCGTTGCCCGCAACCTCAGCGGCGAAGGTGCGCAAATATTGGGCATCAGCCATCCCCTGAAAACCGGCGACATTATCGGTATAAAGCACGGCGAAAAAAAGGCGCGCTTCAAAGTGGCGTGGGTAACCGACGGCGGAACGCTGCGCAAGATTGAAGCCGGTGTGCAGATTGTTGAAGGCCAGGAAAGCCCCTGGAAGGAAATAGCCAACCCGCAAGAGCTCACGTTCGTACCGGGGAAAATCAAGAGACGATTTGTCCGGCACAAAATCCAGTTTCCTATCCAGATTGGTTTGGCGGACGCCCAGCGCGCACACATGAATACGAATGCGACCGACATTGGCGGCCGCGGTTGTTATGTTGAAACCCTGCTCCCACTGCCACTCGGCACGCAAGGCACCATCACGTTCTGGATGGACGACGAGAAGGTGCAGACCACAGCGGTGGTTCGAGCGAGTGATCCCGGAGTCGGGATGGGCATCGAATTTACGACGCTGGACGCTCAGATTCAGGAACGGTTGCAGCAGTTTCTCGACAAGATGGATACATCCCCGACGCCCGAGGAAGACCCTGTTGAAACCGATCCCAATGCAGCACCGTAAGTCCGGTTAGTCTTTACTTTCTCACTCATTGACATTGTCTCGGAGCGGATTTTTTTTCTTCGGAGCGCTCCAAAAAGACACGTGAAGGTGCTTCTACGGAATTCCCCGTATTGCTCAGGACAATTCGCGTCCTTTACGATCATGGAACTCCACTTCAGGGCGGTCATGGATTAGCGTCAGCCCTCTGACTGACATTCGGACCCTCGCGATCGCCTCTTAGCCCCATTCCGTAAACCAGGATTCTCGGACTGTGGGCCCTACAGGTGGTAATGAGAGCCGCTACTAATCACGGATGGAGCAGGGCGTCGTGATACCGCTCTACGCAAGGGTACTCCTGGGTGTGGCTGCTTTCCGGGCAATGTTAAAATGGCTCCTCGCACTTCCGATCCTCATCGCGTTCTTGCTCATCGCGTTATTCACCAGGCGGCGGACCAAAGACGTCAGAGCCTAGCTGGCGCTAAATCTCTACACTCAATCACCCACGCCGGAGCCGGTTTCCGCCGTCCCTGAACACTGATGTATGATTTCGATGCCATCTCTTGGACTGCGAAATAGCGTGACACCAACTGCCCTCAAGCCGGCCGCGCTGGAACCTGATTCAACGTGCACGGCTGAACTGGCCGGTCTTCAGCCCGGAGCGCCCATCTCCCGCGAACTGGCCCTGCGTCTGATCCGCTGCAGCGACGAGGATCTCCCGGAGTTGCTTGCTGCCGCCCGCGCCGCAAAAGAAAACTTCAAACCCGGCGTCGTCACCTACTCGCGGAAAGTGTTCTTGCCGCTGACCAACCTGTGCCGCGACTACTGCGGCTACTGCACCTTCCGCCGCGATCCCGGAGAACCCGGCGCGCACACCATGACTCCGGAAGAAGTCCTGGCCGTCGCCCGCGCCGGAGAAAAGCTAGGATGCACCGAAGCTCTCTTCAGTTTAGGTGACAAGCCCGAACTGCTCTTCCCCGAGATGCGCGACACACTTCGTCATCTCGGCTACAAATCCACGTTGCACTATCTTGAAGCCATGTGCGAACTCGTCCTGCGCGAGACCACTCTGCTGCCGCATCCAAACCCCGGCTTGCTCAGCGCCGAATGGATCGCCCGCCTGGCCGCCGTTTCCCCCAGCGTGGGCCTCATGCTCGAAACCACCAACCGCGCCCTGCTAGCTCTCGGCGCCGCCCACGATAATGCTCCGGACAAAGTCCCGGCCAAGCGCCTGCGTACGATTGAAGAAGCTGGGAAACAGCATGTTCCCTTCACCACAGGATTATTGATCGGCATCGGCGAAACTCCGGAAGACCGCATTGACACCGTGCTCGCAATCCGCGACTTGCACGAGAGCTACGGCCACATCCAGGAAGTGATCGTGCAAAACTTCCGCGCCAAGCGGACCATCCCCATGGCTCACGCGCCAGAGCCCACCCAGGGGGAGATGCTGCGCACCGTGGCGGTAACTCGCTTGTTACTGCCCAACGTCAATATTCAGGCGCCTCCGAACCTGAATGCGCCGTATTATGAAGAGTTGTTGAATGCCGGCATCAACGATTGGGGAGGAGTGTCGCCGCTGACCCCTGACTACATCAATCCGGAAAAGCCCTGGCCGCATCTGGAACAACTCCGCCTGCGCACCGAGAGCAAGGGACAACAGTTGCGCCAGCGCCTGCCGGTCTATCCTGAATTCCTGCCGGCGCTGGTCGCAAAATCTGGATTGCTTTCAGAAAGACTGCAGGCTTCCCGTGACGGCGAAGGCCTCGCAAAACAAGAACAAAGGACGGCCGCATGATTTGCGTGCTCACCGGCGGCACCGGCGGCGCCAAGTTCGTCGATGGCCTGCGGCAAGTCATCCCGCCGGAAGAAATCACTCTGATCGTCAACACCGGCGATGACTTGCTCTGGTGGGGGCTTTACGTTTCCCCGGACGTAGACTCCATCACCTATGTACTCTCCGGACTGCTCAGCCGCGAGCGCGGCTGGGGCGTAAAGGGAGATACTTTTCTTTGCCTGCAAGCCATGGGGCAACTGGGCGAGCCTACATGGTTCCACACTGGCGATCGCGACCTGGCGGTGCACCTGCTGCGCTCGCGGCTGCTGGCGGAAGGTAAAACGCTTTCCGAGGCCACATCCACCATCTGCGACAAGCTCGGCGTTAAAGCGCACATTCTGCCCATGAGCGATTCGCGGGTCGAGACGCGTGTCGATACGCCTTCCGGCGAAATGAGTTTCGAAGAGTATTTCGTGCAGCGCTGGTATCAGGACCCGGTGAATTCGGTGCGTTTCGCCGGAGCCTCCGATGCTGAACCCGCGCCCGGAGTGATCGAAGCCATCACCTCCGCCGACGCCGTGCTTATCGCTCCCAGCAACCCCATCACCAGCATCGGGCCCATTCTCTCCGTTCCCGGAATTCGCGACGCTCTACGCAGCACCCGCGGCAAAATCGCTGCCGTCAGCCCAATCATTGGGAACGCCCCGGTTGCTGGACCTGCAGGCATTCTCATGACCGCACAGGGACTGCCTTGCTCGATCGCGGGCGTAGCCAAGGCTTACGAAGATTTTCTCGATCTCCTGGTTTGCGACACCCGCGACGTGCGCCCGGCGGAAGCGCTTCGCAAAGCCGGCTTACGAGTGCAGTGTACCCAAACCATCATGCGCACGCCGGAAGATCGCGCCGATCTGGCTCGCGCAGTTCTTTCGTCAACGATAAGTGGACTGCTTTCTGACCAGCCAGTTTCTGACAAAGCTGTCCCTGATAAATCTGTTTCTGACAAATCGGCGGCCCGCACCGCCTCTGATCACCCGTGATCCTCATTCCGGTCAAGAATCTGTCGGCGGCCAAGCAGCGTCTCGCCGCAGTTCTCGATCAACCCGCGCGCACGGAGCTGGCACAGGCCATGCTGCACGACGTTGTAGCAACAGTTGCCGCATGGCCGTGCCGTCCTGCCTGCGCGCTGGTAACCGGCGATCCTTTCGCCGTAGAGCTCGCGCGGCAATACGATTTCGAAATCATTCCCGACCCCACAAATCCCGGCGAAACCGGCGCCATTGAGATGGCGACAAATATCTGCGTAACGCGCGGCATCGATAGCACACTCGTGATCCCCGCGGATATTCCCCTGATTCAAGCCAGCGAGCTTGAAGAAATTTTCAACCATGCTCCCAAAGAAGGTTCGGTGCTCGCGCCCGCGGCCGACGGTCGCGGGACCAACGCAGTCTTCCGCCGTCCCGCGAATTTGTTCCCTTTGCGCTTTGGAAACGACAGCTTCAAGCCGCATCTGGCTGCGGCCCAGGCCACGGGCAAACCGTGCATCGTGTTGCAACTTGCGGGAATTGCCGTCGATGTGGACAATCCCGAAGACCTGCAGCGCTTACTCGACCACCCCGGCGAAACCCGTGCCCAGAGCCTGCTTCGACGGTGTGCGCCCGACAGGCGTTTTTCTGAGACAGGAAAGGAGGGCCAGTGAGCAAAGCTCGTCCGAGCTCGGCAAAACCGGCAGCCGTGCGCAGGAAACAATCGGCTACTCGACCTCGCGCCGGACTCCGCCTCATCCCAATCCCTCTCGCCGACGAAATCAAACCCGGTGATTCGCTCGTCGAAAAACTGCTTCCAGCCCTCCGCCAAAACCGCCTGGTATTCAAGCCGGGTGACATCCTCGTCGTCAAACACAAGATCGTTTCCAAGTCAGAAGGCCGCGTCGTCGATCTCGCCACCGTCAAACCCTCCGCCGATTCGATTGCCTGGGCAAAACAATACAACCTGGATGCCCGCGTCATCGAACTCGCCCTACGCGAGAGCCGCAGTGTGATCCGCCGCAAGAATGGTGTAATAATCACCGAGACGCGTCACGGTTTTATTTGCGCTAACAGTGGCGTAGACGTCTCCAACGTCGATGGCGGCCGCCACGCCCTGCTTCTGCCCGACGATCCTGACCGCTCGGCTCGTAAGCTTCATCGCGAACTCAAAACGCACACCAGACTCACCATTCCAGTTCTCATCACCGACACATTCGGCCGTCCCTGGCGCGAGGGCCTCGTCGACTTCTGCATCGGCATCGCCGGAATGAAGGCGCTACGCGACGATCGCGGCCGCCGCGATCCGCACGGCTACAAACTGCAGGCCAGCCTCGAAGCCATCGCTGACGAACTCGCCTGCGCCGCCGGACTAGTCTGCGGCAAACTCAACCGCACGCCCGCCTGCATCATTCGCGGATTTCCCTTCGAACCTGCCGACGGCCGCGCCCGCGACCTGCTTCGGCCCGCAGCCAACGACTTGTTCCGCTAAGCTCTCGCCAAACGGCAGCGTGTAGGAGTAATTTGGAATACCAACAGGTTTGGAGAATCCGTGACCCGCCAACTGTCCATCTCAGAACTCGAAAACTTCCCCACCATTGACTGGTTCGAAATCGCGCCTCGAATCACGCCCGCAGTGCGGTCCTCCGTGGAAAGAATTCTGGAAACCCAAGACGGCGCTTCCATCTCGCAAGAACAAGCGTTTACGCTGGCCCACGCGGAGGGCGATGACCTCCTCGGGCTACTCTCCGCCGCCAACCTGCTGCGCGCCGAACTCGCCGGCAACCTGGTCACCTATGTGGTGAATCGCAACATCAACTTCACCAACATCTGCTTTGTGGGATGCAAGTTTTGCGCCTTCAGCCGCGGCCCGCGCGAGTCCGACACATACTTCCTCAATCCGGATCAGGTCGCTCAAAAAGCCGTCGAGGCCTGGCAACTCGGCGCCACCGAAGTCTGCATTCAAGGCGGGCTGCCGCACGGCCTGCCTCCGTTCTACTATCGCGACATATTGCGCGCAGTGAAAAACGCTGTGCCGGTCATGCACATCCACGCCTTCTCGCCCATGGAAATCGTCTACGGCGTCGAACTCACCGGCATGCCGCTCGCCGATTATCTCTCGATGCTGCGCGACAACGGTCTCGGCACACTGCCCGGCACAGCCGCGGAAATTCTCGACGACGAGATCCGTCACATTCTTTCGGCCAACAAACTCTCGACCGCGCGGTGGATTGAAGTCATCCGCACCGCGCACCTGAACGGCATCCGATCCACCTCGACGATGATGTATGGACACACGGAAACGCCCGAGCACTGGGTCCGTCAGATGCTGTTACTACGCGAGATCCAGCAGGAAGCCGGAGGCTTCACGGAATTTGTCCCGCTCGGCTTCGTGCATCAGAACACGCTGCTGTTTCATCAAGGACTCGCGCGCTCCGGTCCTACGCTGGCCGAGCACCTGAAGGTGCACGCTCTCTCTCGCCTCCTGCTAGCCGGTTCCATCAACAACATTCAGGTCTCATGGGTAAAGTTGAGCCGGCGCCTGTCGCAACTCTGCCTGCACGCCGGCGCCAACGATTACGGTGGCACGCTGATGGAGGAAAACATTTCGCGCGAAGCCGGAGCCACCGCCGGCCAGTACACCAGCCCGGAAGATTTTCAATCGCTGATTCTGGAAATGGGCCGCGTCCCCGCCGAGCGCAACACCACCTACACGCGCATCAAGCTCAAGCTACCGCCTGAAGAGTTCACTGCGGAAGAAACCCTGGAGCCGGAATTTGCATGAGCGACGCCTCGCATCCCATCGCCATTTTGGGTGGAACCGGCCCGGCAGGGATGGGTCTCGCTCTGCGCTGGGCGCGCGCCGGAGAAGCCATAATCATCGGCTCGCGCGATGCGCGGCGCGCACGGGAAGCCGCCGATGGTATTAAGGAAATAATTGGGGATCAAGCTCGCGTCTCTGGTATGGAAAATTCCGCCGCCTACGCCGCAGCGGATATTCTTGTACTCACCGTGCCCTTCGAAGGCCAGGCCACGCTGCTCAAGCAACTCAAGCCCGCGATCCGCCCCGGCAGCATTCTGATCGATGCCACCGTCGCGCTCGCTGCCAGCGTCGGCGGACGCGCCTCCCGCACCCTGGGCGTCTGGCAAGGTTCGTCCGCGCAGCAGGCCGCAGAACTCGTGCCCAAGGGGGTAAGCGTCGTCGCAGCGTTTCACAATTTGTCGGCTGAATTATTAAACGGAGACGATCCTCTCGATTGCGACGTAATCGTCTGCAGCGACGACGCGAATGCCGCGCAACTCACGCGCGCGCTCGCAGCCAAGATTCCCGGAGTCCGCGCCATCGACGGCGGCAAACTCGAAAACGCCCGCATCCTCGAGCAGATCACCGCCCTGCTGATCGGCCTGAACATCCGCCACAAAGGCCACGGCGGCATCCGCATCACCGGATTGCCGCCGGAAGCTTACAAATAACTTTTGAACCGCTCGATCCCTAAAACGAATACTTCAGCGAGAACTGAATCAGTCGCGGTGTGCCGATGGTCGAACTAATCGGCGCGGATCCTCCAGCGGATGAGACCGATGCCAAGGCGGGAATGGCGAATGACGGATGGTTGAACAGATTGAAGAAGTCCGTTCGGAATCGCAGATCCTGCCGCTCGCCCAGCTTGAACGTCTTACTGAGAGTGAAATCTACATTCTTTTGGGGCGGCCCAATGATGCAGTTGCGCGGCGTGTCGCCGTAAACCGTAGCATCGCTTGGCATTCCATTGGAAAGCGTCGGCGCAAGCGGATCGGGCGTATAGGCCGCCGGATTCACCCAATTGCTCAGCCGCGATTCTGGACTTCCCCGGCTCGGTGCATTGCCGCAACTGAAGCCCGAAGCGAAGGTCGCGGTCGACGATGGCGTGCTGGCCAGCGCATAGGCCGTGCCTCCGGCGGGATCGTACACCGTAAACGGCGCTCCCGATTGCAAGACCACCACGCCGCTGGCTTCCCAGCCGCCCAATGCCGTGTGGGTCAGACCGTTCGCGTGAGCAAAGTAGGGTAACTGATAAACGGCGCTGGTCACGAAGCGGTGCCGCCGGTCAAAGTCGGAAAGGCCGCGGGAAGCCCGAGCGTCATTCTGATCGTTCACCCTTGTAAGGAATGCAACGGAAGCAGTAGAGACATCGTCAATCGACTTCGAGTACGTATAGGCGCTCTGAAAATAAAGCCCCTTGCCGAGGTGATGCGCCAGAGTGGCTTGCAGCGCGTTGTAATGCGAGTCAGAGTTCGGCGCAAAGTCTTCGAAATCTCCCGGGGCAATTCCGATATAGGGCGCACGGAGCGAAGCATTCTCCACGGTGGTATCGACGATTGTGCACGACACCGGCGGATTCTGGGCCTGCAGATTAGCGCAACCTTGTCCGGGGATGACGACCGGGTTCTGTTGCGTTGCCAGGGTCCCCTGATCGGGATCGTAGGTCGATCGCAGGCGGCTGCCTTTGGTTCCGACGTAGCCGAGTTCCGCAAACCAGTCACGCCCGAGCTCGCGCTCAATCGTGAAGTTCCATTGCTGCGTAGTTCCGGCAATCCAATGCAGCGGCACGGCGAGTTGAATCAAGCCGTTCACATTGCCCCCGAAGGCCCCTCCGCAGGCCGTGCCAACCCCGGTAGACCCGTTCCCTAACGTGCAGGGCGCGCTAACGCTCTGCAGGATGGCAGCAGTAGGCACATAGGTCTGGGTGGGATTGGCGCCCAACGCCGGAATGCCGTTGGGGAATGCAGCGCTCGACGCAAACAGGTTGGCCAGGCTGTCGGCTCCGGGAAAGAAACCCACGAGAAACGGATAGGTCGGGGGAACGATGGCAAGATTGTCTACCGCCCCCAGGTCTTCGCGGACGCTGTAAATACCGTACCCCCCGCGAATCGACGTTGTGTGGTGGCCACCCAGGTCATAGGCAAAGCCGATGCGCGGTTCCAAGACCGTGGCGTATTCGTTGTTCAGTCCGGCAGGGTTAAGCGTTCCCGTGATCCCGGAGAGACCAAACTTGCTGATGCATTTGGGATAGATGTACGGCTGCCCGGTCGTGATCGCCAGAGTGGGATCGGTGTTGCCGGTGTGGCAGAGCGTGTCGTAGGGCGCGCCGAGAAACTCGTTTCGGAAACCGAGGTTGAGTGTGAGTGTCTTGCTCACCCGATAGTCGTCTTGCGCGAACCAGGCGAAGCCGGGAATGCGGTAATCGTGGTTGCCGAGGCCGCCGCCGCCTTCACCCAAAAGCGGGGAGCCCTGCAGGAAACTCTGAAAGTCCGAGTAGGGGCCGGTCGCGCCCGAGACAAAAAATATCAGCCCGTTATCGGCAATCGGCAGACTGCGGCGCATGGCGACTCGATCAATCTCGCCGCCAAAGCGCAGTTGATGCGGACCGTGCGTCCAGCTCAAGGTGTCGACCCATGTGTAGTTGTCAGAAAGTGCCGATTGCAGTTGTGTGGGGTACGCGCCAAACGCGAACGTGTCGAACTGTAGCCGGTATATGTTGGGATCGCCGGCTTGTCCGTTCACGCCGGTGGCAGTGGGCAAGTTGATGCCGACCTGTGCATTGGTGACGGGCGGTTCGTTATTCAGCTTGTCGCTGATGATGTTGACCCCAAAGCGAAACTCATTGATCAGACTGTTGTTGAATACGTGTGTTTCGGTAATACTGCCAAACCGGCTGTGTAGCGGGATGTCCAGCGGGAAGTTGAGGTTGTTGGTGCCGGGCTGGCCCCCGGTCTGGATCCCGTAAGAATCAGCTCCGAAGGGTTCGAAAGTGGAGGAATTGGACCAGAAAAAGCGCTCGGACAAACGATCTTTCCCCCCGCGGAATTCGCGATCCCAGTTCGCCGTGAACTGGTTATCCGTGAACTTGCCAGGATCCGTGATGAGAAAAGGTTCTGCGGTGAGACAGGGCGTGCCTGCGGGTACGTTCGTCAGCAGAGGATACAAGTATCCCCCGGATTGAGCACCGAACTGATTGCTCTGGGCGTTCAGCAAATTGAAGGCCACAGGATCGATGCTCGGCACCCCGCAGTCGGCTTCCATCGCGGTCATTGACTGGCGGTCGGCCAGCGGAACGTATGGGATACCGGGGTTGCTCGGAATGTTGATATAGGTTCCGGGCGAATCCCCACTGCGCTGGCGCGTGCCCTGAAGGTTGAAGTAGAAGTAGCCGAGCTTGGCCTGGGAACCGATCGGCCCGCCAAAGTCGCCTCCGAAAATGTTCTGTTGGACGATAACCTTACCCAGAAAATAATCGTTTGCGTCCAAAGCCGTATTTCGGAAGTACTCCCACAGATCGCCGTGAAAGCTGGACGTGCCACTCTTCAGTGTGGCGTTAATGTTGCCGCCGCCATTGCGCCCCTGCGTGGCGTCGTAGAGGCTGGTGCTGACCTTGAATTCCTCAATGGCATCAGGGCTGGGCAGGGGCGTGTAAGTCAACTCGCCAAAGGCATAGTCGGCCACCGTGATCCCATCGATCAGATAGTTATTGTTATCTTCTCTACCGCCGTTTACGTGCATGTAGACCTGGCCGCGGCCGAGCTGCGCGGCACCGTTCAAGTCCGAAGAAGCGCCGGCAGAAAGCGTGAGCAACTGCTGAAAGTTTCGCGTAGCCAGAGGAAGGTCTGTGATCGTCTGCGCGCCCAGCGATTGCCCCGTGGTAGCATCCGTGGTGTTCACTTGCTCCACCTGGGATTGCACTTCCACCACTTCTTTTACTGTACTCACCTTCATCAGCGCGGTCATGCGGGTGGTTTCTGTGATGCGCACCACCACGCCGGGAAACTTGGTGTCGGGGAAACCCGCCGCGTTCACTTCTACCGTGTAACTTCCCACGGGCAGCAGCGTAGCCGTGAAGAGCCCGGACACATCCGTCGTCGCCTGGCGCAGAACTTCGCCCGTGGCTTCGCTCTTGATGCTCACTTTGGCATTAGCAATTACGGCCCCGGTCGGATCTTGAACCACGCCGCTGATGGCCCCGGTCGCGCCGCCCTGCGCGAAAATCATTCCAGTGAAGATCATTCCGGTAAAGGCTGTAAGGAAAAGACTCGATGCCACCATCTTCCAAAGTGAATTCATCTTGCCCTCCATTTGGGCGATTATTCGTTGCTTCTCCGCGCACTCAAACAATGCGAAGAAAGCAATCAATAGCACAAAGCGATAACATGCCGATATATCACGGTCCATCAATAATGTTCAAGAACTATGCGCACGCATCGAGGAGGCGAATTCGGCGAAGAAGAATTCTTGATGGAACGATTGGTGTCGAACGATTCAGAAGGAATCGCGCATGCCCCGGCCAGAGCTGCAACTGGGGCGACTAAATTGCAGGAGTACACCGTAAGACTTAATCTTCCACGGCCTGCGCCGTCATCTCCGAGGGCTCGCCGCCGGCCACGGCCTGCGCAACAATCAACCGCCGCGCTTCTACGCGAATCTTTGGCAAATGCAGCCCGAACCAGCACGCGCCCAACACCGATGCCAACCCGCCGATTGCAACAGTATGGGGCGCACCTAAACGTTCGGCCAGCGCGCCGCCAAACAGCGCTCCAATCGGAGCCATGCCCATGAACATCATCGAGTACACCGCCATCACTCGCCCGCGCAGAGCGTCCGGCACCATCACCTGGATCAGCGTGTTTGAACACGCCATCTGCAGCATCATGCAATAGCCCACCGGCAGCAACAGAATCACCGAAATCCAAAATGTGCGCGACAGAGCAAATACGATAAGACTAGCTCCAAAGCCAGCACAGCACCACGCCACCCAGCGTCCCAAGCCCTTCACGCCCTCGCGAAAGGCCAGAGTCAGCGCACCCAGCAGCGCTCCCACACCGGTCGCGCCCATCAGGATGCCCAATCCGCGCGCTCCGCCGTGCAAAATCTGGTCAGCAAAGATCGGCATCAGCACCACATAGGGCATGCCCACCAGACTCACCAACCCAAGCAGCAGCAGCAACGCGCGAATCGGTGCGGTGTGATTAACGAAGCGGAACCCCTCCATCATGTGCTCCAGCGGCGAGGCCATGGCCGCGCGAATGGGAGCGATCACCCTCATCAACAGCAATCCGATAATCACCGCGATGTAGCTCACCGCGTTGGCAAAGAAGCACCAGCCTTCGCCGATCTTTGCGACGAGAATCCCGGCAATTGCGGGACCGATCACGCGCGCGCCATTGAACATCGAGGAATTCAGCGCGATCGCGTTCATCAGATCTTCCTTGCCCACCATGTCCACCAGAAACGATTGCCGTCCGGGAATGTCGAATGCATTGACGACGCCGAGCAAACTCGCCAGCACAAACACATGCCAGACCTGAACTTTGTGGAAGAGCGTGAGCGCCGCGAGAATGAAGGCGAGCAGCATCGACGCGGTCTGCGTCGCGATCACGATGTGGCGGCGGTCGAAACGATCAGCAGCAATCCCGCCCAAAGGCGCAAACAGAAACACCGGAACCTGGCTCGCAAAACCCACTGACCCCAGCAGCAGCGCCGAGCCGGTCATCCGGTAGACCAGCCACGATTGCGCCACGCTCTGCATCCACGTACCGATCAGGGAGATGAGTTGTCCACTGAAAAACAGCTGAAAGTTGCGATGACGCAGCGCCCGCCAAGCCACCTGCCAGCGCGATAAGCGCTCGGGCGCTGCTTCCGCGCTGGTTACTGCCCCATTTTCCTGAATTGGGACTCCCGACTCAGACATTGATCTTCTTTCGATGACCCTTTCGGCTCCGTGGGATCACTATAACGTGTATGCTGGCGGCAAATGTTCCCGAGATATATTCTCTACACTCAAGTTTTCCACCGATCAGTTTCATCTTCCACGCCGGCCCAACTTTTGACTTCCCAGACCGCCCGGACTGCGCTACAGTGGCTCTTGCTCTCCCCTCGGCGATCCCATCAAGGAAGGGACACGACCATGACGACTCCTCGGGTTGGTGTTGAACGCCGCATTGGACAACGCTTCGCCTTTAACCTACCCGTCTCCTTGCGTGAAGTTGCGACCGCTTGTGAAGGACTCGGTTTCACCCAGGACCTCAGTTCCCGCGGAGCCTTTCTGTTCACCGATATGGCGTTGAGTGAGGGCGCGGAAATCGAACTCACCCTAGAAATGCCCTCCGAGATTACGCTGGGCGAAAATATGCGGGTCCGCTGCCGGGGCAGCGTTCTGCGTATCGTCAAGGCCGCCGATAAAGATAATGGCTGGAAACGCCCTGAGGCCGAGACCGACTCAAATTTGCCCGGAATCAAAGCTGCCGAGACCAAGACCACCGAAACAAAGATCGGCGTAGCGGTCTGCTTGAAAGGTTACGAGTACCTGCCTGAGACGGAGAGCGGTTCCTCTGACTTTCGCCGCATTTCGGCCTTGCACAGCCCCAGCGAGACGCAACGTCCTGCCACGCCCGTGCCCGGTACTCCGCGCGTTGCGGCCGGCTAGTCCCACGATGCTGCATGGCTCCAGCCGCACGAATCACAGGAGAATCCCGGTCTGGTCCCCCACCCGCGAATTAAAGTCTTTCACCTGATCTCAGGCCTTTTCAATCTTCCAACCTTGGCTTAGAATGTTACCCACTTGCGGCGGCTCGTAGAGGAGTATTCCAGCTGTGCACCTCTGGTTCACGTTTTCTATTCTGCAGATCGCTACTCTCCCGTCTCCGCGTAAATTGTGGGAACCCATTTGGTCGGGCTGTTACTTAGGTCACTTGGCGAACAGTACCTTCTCTTTCTAACATGCAAACACCGAGAGAAATCAGCGAGAATCGCGCCATGCATGGGATCGCCGTCGCCCTCTTGACCGAGGACGGGGAACATTTATCCGAGTTGCAGAGACGGGTGGAGGCAACCCGCCTGGGTCGGGTCGTGTTCAGCAACGTCGGCTTTCCCGCCGGACCCACCGACCCCATCCTGCGCCAGATTCAGGATTTGCGCGCTGAAGTTGTCGTAGTTGACATCTCCGCCGAGAATCCTCAACGCGCCATCAAAGCCATCGAGCTGATTCAAGCCAACACTCTGCAGCTGGCAATTTTCGCCAATGGCAGCATGCAGCAGCCTGCCACGATCGTCGCCAGCATGCGTGCCGGAGCCGGCGAATATCTTGACCACAATGCCGGCTCAGAGGCTCTGCTCGAAGCTCTCACGCGTTTCAGTTCCAACCGCACCCGCACTCGCGGGGGCGCGGGCAAGGCCCGCATCTTCACCTTTCTCAGCGCTAAAGGAGGCGCCGGCGCCACTACCGCCGCCGTCAACACCGCCATCGCCCTGCAGCAATCGCACGGCAGCGTGGTTCTGGTGGACTTCGCTCCAGTCGGCCACGCCCAACTGCATCTCAACCTGCGCCCCAGTTTCGGAGTGCCCGATGCTCTCGAGAACCTGCACCGCCTCGACGCGTCCCTGCTCGAAGGCCTGATGACCACTGCTCAAGACGGCTTGCATCTTCTCGCCGGCCCGCAGCAGCCGTATCATGCCATTCCCACGCCGGCCGAATTGGCCCGCCTCTTCGATTTGTTGGTAAATCATTACCGTTATGTCGTAGTCGACGCGTCGAGCCGCCTCGATTCCACAACGCGCCTGCTCTCCGATCTTTCAAACGCCGTGCTCATGGTGGCTCAAACCGACGTTGTCACGCTGTGGAGCGCCAGCCGCATTCATACCTTCCTCGAAGAAGGCGCCGGCCGCAACCGCCTGCGCATGGTTTTGAATCGCTACAAGAAGATCCCTGGCTTCACCGACGAGGACATCGAAAGTGCCACGCGCTGCAAAGTTTTGTGGAAGATTCCCAACGCGTTTCACTCCGTCTCGCCCGCCATCGATCACGGCGCGCCAGTAGTTTTGCAGGAGGGTCTGGAAGTAAGCCGCTCGTTCCGCGCGCTGGCCGCGGCCTTGGCCGAGGCTTCCACCACCGCCGAAGGCGGACTCGATCTGGTCTACCCTCAGGAAAAGCCCGACATCAAAAAGAAGGTCGCCAACCGCCTCCTCATCACTCCCGCCCGCGCCGGCCAATAAGTCCCGATGGTGGTGCAGTTTGATTGTCATCCTGAACAAGCGTTCTTTGCGCAGTGAAGGATCTGGGCGAGCCGCGCGATGTGTCGCGCTTTTTGCGACACAATAATCGCGCGTTTGGCTCGCATCCTTATCGACTCTTAACGCCCACCGCATGTCCTCGTGGCTACCCCGAAACCCCGTTTTCCATCTAACATAGAACGATGCGCCAAGCCCCGGGCTCGCTCCAGGAAGCAGAGACTGAACCATCGGCCCCGGAGCTGATCCTCCTGACCGTGTCCGAGCCCCGCTCCCGCATCTTCCTGCAGAATCTTCGCGAGCTGTTTCGCAAGCCCGAACGCGGGGGGTTGCGTCTCGACTCCGCCGGGGCCAATTTCTGGCCTGACGTTTTCGTCGACCGCGAACTGCCCTGGGGTCGCTTCGCGCAGTCAGGCACGTATCACGTTCTTGCTCTGGTTTTGATCTGGGCAGGATCGCGCTTCCTTGCGATGCAGCCTCATCCCGTGTCCCTACCCGCGTTCACTCCCGCCGACGTCGTCTACTACACGCCTTCGGAGTATCTACCCCCACTCGACACCCGCCGCTCGACCTCCACCCGCGCCCGCAACGCCGATCCCGAATACTCCGCGCAGCCGATCATTTCCGTGCCTCCCGAGGCCGACAACCGTTCGCAAACCATCGTTACGCCGCCCAACATCAAGCTGCAGCGCGACGTCGCGATGCCGAACGTCGTCTCCCTGTTGGAAAAAATGCCCGGCAACCCGCAGATGCCGATCCGCCCAGCTCCAGTGGTTCCCGCATCGGAGATTTCTCGCCTAGCGCCACAGGTCGAACGCGCAGTGATTGCACCACCGCCCGCCATGGAAACCGATTCTGCCCGCGGCGTTGACGATCTCGACATCGGACACAGCTCGGTAATTGCGCCAGCTCCGCAACTTTCCCTGGACGAACAGCGCACCGCGGGTGACCGTAGCACCGCCATCAGCAAACACTCGCTCCAGGTAATTGCGCCGCCGCCGTCACTAGCCGCGTCAGGACATTCCCGCTCCGGCCAGGGTATGCTCGCGCTCAACCTCCATCCCGCAGTGGCCGCGCCGCCCGATCCACCAGCCGGCAATCGCCGCGGCAACTTCGCTGCTACTCCAGAAGGCCATCGCGGAGCCTCCGGCGAGCCCGCCACAAGCGCTGGAAAAGGCAAAGCAGATGGAAGCGGGTCCGCCAAAAACAGCGGCAACCTGCCTTCGGGCTTATATGTCGGCAATCCCGCAGCGAAGGGCTCGAGCGCCTATTCGGTCAATCCGCGCCTGCTCGCGAACGCTCGCTCGCCGCGCATGGCCACGAACCGCACGCTCCGTCCAACGAACGCCAGCAAGCTCTCGGACGTAGAGCGCGCCGTCTTCGGCGATCGCAAGTACTACTCTCTCAGCCTCAACATGCCCAATCTCAACTCCGCCGGCGGCAGTTGGATCATCCGCTTCGCCCCCTTGCAGAAGGATTCGACCCCCGGCAGCCCTTCTTCCCGTGCCGCAGCGAGCGATCCGCTTCCTGACGGTTCATCCAAAGACAATCAATCCTCGGACGATCTCTCCGCCCCCGTGGCGACGCGCAAGGTCGATCCGGCTTATCCACTGGAGTTGATGCGCCAGAACGTAGGCGGCACGGTCATCCTCTACGGGGTCATCCACACCGACGGCACCGTGGGGAGCGTACGCGTGCTGCGTGGAGTCGACGATCGCCTCGCCCAGTTCGCCACCGAAGCAATTGCCAAGTGGCAGTTCGAGCCGGCAACGAAAAACGGTGCTCCCGTGGACGTGGAAGCCACCTTCTGGATTCCGTTCCATCCCGAGAAGCTGAACTCGAACTTCTAAGGAATCAGGACGCAGGACGCTTCCCGAAGTATCGGTTTCACCCTTTTTCTCGCGTTCACTTGCCGCGCCCCTAAATCTTAAGATGTCAGCCCGATAACGCATCCCAGGAAGGGGGCACAATGAATCGAGAACAAGCACTCAAGGTTGTGTTGGTGCTGGTGGGGTTGATCTTTTTGCTGGGTGTCTACCCGCTGATGATGTTTCTATGGCCAAGCGGGTGGCGATGGCAGCCTAATCAGCCGGAATACGAGCAGATGAATTCCTTGGCGTCTATGCCACACTCGGTATTTTCCTGCTGCTCGCATCTCGTAACCCGTCGGCAAATCGCAGCCTGACCGCCTTCACGGCATGGTCGAGTCTCGTTCACGCGGCCATTATGGCCGTACAGGCATTGCGCAATGCGGACGAACATGGACATCTGCTCGGTGACATACCAGCGCTCTTTATTGTGGGCGTTGCACTGAATCGCACTCTTGCCAGCAAAGCAATCAACAGATAACGGGCGTTAGCGCTTAAAGACCCCGTCGATGAGTGTAAGGGGATATTTCCCCAAACCGACAGGTTTGCGCCTCACCAAGCTGCTGCTATGAATCGGAGAAAGCACAGAGGGTATCATCGACAGTGTTTGTTAAACGCTATCGCGCCTTGTTCATGGACGCCTGAGGAATCTCAAGTAGAAAGCTCCGAACACCAGGACAATGCCAATATTCACTGTCAGCCGCTCCCAGAATCGGTTTCTGAAAAACATGAAATCCACACCGACTATGATGGCTGCCATCACCACTCCATAAAGGCCTACAGCCAGCTGTCTGCTCATTTCAAATCTCCCGCTTACCGTTAACAGTTTGCGCTCAAAAGCTCTCAATAGCCTCATTGGGATTTTACGCCAGTTAACCGTTCGGCTCCGGATGGGCTGCAATCTGCCGACTTTCACTTTTCCACACTCGTATTGTGACATCTGACCTTGTGCCCAAAACCAAATTGCGCGATCATTGTCGAGGCCGTGACAGTCGGGAGAACCCACATCATCGAGCCCCTAAGTCCTTTGTCGTCTAGATTTTGACCTCTAAGTTCTTTGACATCCGGATTTTGCGGGGAATTTCCTGCTAACGTGATGATTCCAGTGATGGGAGGGGGGAGGGGGATACCCCGATTCCAGCACGCAGAACCGCAAAGTCGCGACCACCCAGCGACTCCCAAGTAACTTTATTTTGCGCAAAAAATGCACAGGAGGCGGAGCGCCCGTCAGCAGCTCATTATGTCTGGGTATTGGGTGCTGGGTACCGGCCACTGGGTACTGGCAACTAGCTACTCGTTCCTACGCCTTGGCGCCCTTCTTCCTCTCCAGCGCAGCGTAGATTGCGGGGTCGGTGCAGACTTCGTAGTAAGTGCGGTCGGTCCATCCCTGGACTGAAAAATCTTCTACCTTGATTCGAGGCACGCGGCTTTCACGCACCACGATCTTGCGAAAAATATCGCGATCGACTGGAACGGTGCCGCTCGACAGCTTGTACTCACCCTTATCCGACGCCATCGAAGGCGGCAGCTTCACGGTCAGCGGCACCAGCGAAATCTCCTGCTCCAGCTTGCGGAACGCAGCTTCATTCATGCGAATTCCACCCAGGTTGAAACTCACGATGGAGTCTTCGGCGTTCGCCGCCGGATCTGGCGTTACCTCCGACGTCTGGAAGACATAGACGTGGAATGGTCCGGCCTGCGATTCCATTACTTTGCGGGCCTGCTTGTTGCAGGAAGAAAGGCGGTCGCTCTGGTTCAGTGCCTCGGAAATCATGATCTGATGTTCACCATCCATCAGGTACAGCGGCGCCGACTCCTGCAGCGTGATGCCCACGCCCAACTCCAGCCCCGGCATGGCCGAGCGCTGCATGAGCGCGTTGTAGCCCCGCACGATCTCAATGATCTCGCGAGCCAGCACGCACGCCCGGCTCACGGCCAGTCCGGGCTCGCCGGCACGCTCGAGGATTGCAAGGATGATGGCATCGCCTTCGAGGAAAACTTTTTGCGCTCCGTACTTACTCAGCAGCTTGTTCACCGGATCGTAAAAGTTCAAGCTGAAGTACGACGCCGGATTAAGCCCTTTCTCCATCAGCGTGCGGGTGAGCCGAGTAGAGTCGCGAACGTCGGCCTTGAGCACCACGTGGCGCAGGACACGGTCTTCTTCAGGCTGCTGCGGTTGCTCCTCGGGAAGCAGGAATTCATAGAGCGTCCCGTTCATCCGGGAAAGCTCACGGAGTTTTTCGGTGCTCACCAGGTTTACCGAGTCGAGCGCCGCGTTCAGCACTTCCAGCCGTTTCAGATCGCGGTGATAGTGGGAGAAATCCTGCAGAAACCGCGCCGCCACTTTGGCCCGCTCCGCGCCGCGGCAACTCGCAACTTTCGCTACCGCCGCATACAAGCTGGCAGGAGAAAGTTTCCCGTGCTCCTGAATCATCCGTTCCACGCGGTCGCACTCCGGACGCGAGATCAGTGCATTCTTCAGCTGCTGAGGATTGATTCGCGGAGCGTACTCGCTGAGCAGCGGGACGGTGTGATAGGAGGCGATGACATGCTCCATAACCTGTTCGTCTTCGAGCAGCCGCACCCACTGCGCCAAACGCTCCTGCTTGGCAACGCCTTCCGCCGTGGAATCATCGGGCGTTCCAGTGCCGACCAGGGCGCGGGCATTTTCCGGAGCACACAGCCAGGCACTAATGGTGTCGCTGGTGGTCTCTTCACCGTAGACAGATCGCACGAAACCCCAAACCACGTCCTGCAAGCGTCCGTAGCGGTCGGGATCGCGATCCCAATTGCCCAGCATCACATAATGTTCGGCGCACAGATAGTCGTCGCGGCCATCCTCGGAAAACGCCAGGCGATTCACGAACAACCCGTAACTGCCCAAGCCAGCACTGCCAGGTTCTTGCTTCGCGTCTGTGGAGTTCGCTTCTGCGGTCGTCACTTCTCCGAAGAACGACCGTCGGGTGCGCGCCAGCGTTTCTTTTTCGATCTCGCGCAGGGTCTCGAAAAGATCCTGCCCAGTCTTGCGCAGGATGATTTTTTTTCGCACCTGGAAACCGGCCACGCGCTCGCGATACTCCACTCCTTTGCCCTGGCGTATGCCGTCGTAAGTCTTGAGCAGAACGCGGCAGCGTTCGAGCACTTGCGCAAACTGCAGGTTCATCTCCATGCGAAGAAACTTAGTGACTGCCAGACGGGCCAGCAAATCGACGGAAATCTTTTCTTCTTTCTTGGCACGATTCAGCGCCGCAAGGTGCAGTTCGGCCAGCACCGGCTTCCAGTCAGCTTTTTCGGCAGGGGTGCGACTTTGGCTGGTTACGGCACTTCGCATCCACGAAGGTCCCTGGTTTCGGTGTGTAGTCTCGGCCGCTAGCAATCCTTCCAACTCGCCGTGGCGCACGATCAACCGCGTGATTTGCGCCCGCGCCGCGTCGACAAAGCGCGGGCTGAGAACGACGTCATGCCGCAGGTTGTCGACCCCGACCGCCAGCCCTTCAAGAGCAAGCGATGGCGCAGCGGCAATCATCTCCGGCGGGGCCAGTTTCTCTGGCTCCTTGCCGAGACGGAAGATGGGTAATCGTGGCATTCGTGAATCGTCAGAATCTTGGAAGTTGCTGATTACACATGTACATATCGAGGCTAGCACGGGTGGCGGAGCGGCTAAAGTTACCGAGGTTATGGGATTTTGTCGCTCCGGACTGGTAAGTGCCGCAGAAAGCGCGGATGCGTCGGATGGGGTCTTCCGTCCGGCACGCGCGTTAAGTAGCAATGGTTGCTGCCCGATCCCTACTGGCTTTTGACTCTCGCAGCTTCGAATTCATCGCCCTTCTGCCATCCGATCAGCTTGGTGAAGCTGGCCGCTTCCCAGCCCAGCGCGAAGCCGAATCGCGCCATCGCACCATCGCCGACGAAATCCATTTCAGGATGGTATTCGTCGCTCGGCTGGTGATAGCGTTTCTCCGTGTACTCCTTGTCCTGCGCCACACCCCAGGCCTCGTCGTGACCTTTGAACTTCATGCCTTCGTTGATGGAGAATGCGGGAATGCCGACGCGGGCCAGACTGAAATGATCGGAGCGGTAGAAGTGCCCGGCTTCGGGGCGGGCGTCAGGACGGATGGCCAGCCGAAACTCTTTGGCCATCGCCTGCACCCACGGATAGAACGTAGTCCGCTCCGCGCCGGAAACTTCCACTTCCTCCGGCGCTCCCGCGGGCGGCACAGCATCATAATTCAAATCCACCGCGATCTTCCCGGCAGGAACCGGCGGATGTTTGCCTAGATACTCCGAGCCCAGCAGTCCCTGCTCCTCGGCAGTGACTGCCGCGAAAATGATTGACCTTCCCGGTCGGTCTTTGGCAATGCTAAATGCGCGCGCCAGTTCCAGCAGAATGCTGCAGCCCGTGGCGTTGTCCACGGCGCCGTTGTAAATGTTGTCGCCCGGCATGTCGGGACGAATACCTAAGTGGTCGTAGTGCGCTGTATACATTACCGCTTCGTCTCTCAGGTTGCGGTCAGATCCGGGTAGAATCGCCACCACATTATTCGATTCGAAGTGCCGTACGTTGCTCACCATGTGCGCCTTCAGCTTCGCTCCCAGATTCACGGGATGAAACTCCCGCGTGCGCGCATCCGCCATCATCATTTCCAAATCCATGCCCGAGGCCGTTGCCAGTTTCCGCGCCACATCCAACTGCACCCAGGACGCGACCTTCAGAACTGGGCCTTCGACCTTCAAATACGACTTCTCCCCGGAATTCGAGTTCCGCACCACTTCCCAGGGATAACTTGCCATGTCTTCTTTGTGGATGAGAATCACGCCCACCGCGCCCTTGCGGGCTGCCTCTTCGTATTTGTAAGTCCAGCGGCCGTAGTAGGTGAGAGCTTTGCCTTTGAAGAACTTCGGATCGTCCGACGGGGGCTCATTCACCAGCATGAGCAGGACTTTGCCGCGCACGTCCACGCCTTTGTAGTCGTCCCAGTTGTATTCCGGAGCTTCGATGCCGTATCCCACATAGACGATCTCAGCGTCCACATCGGACTCCGCCTGCTGGGTTTGATCGTAGGCCACATAGTCGTCGAGCGGCTTCAGATTCATCGCAGCACCTTGCTTGGGAACGAGCGAAAACTTTGTTTCGGGAAGCGTCGTGATCCCGACGAGAGGTACTTTCTGCAAGTAGGATCCGTTGTCGCCGGCCGGCTTCAATCCATATTCCGCAAACTGCGTGGCAATGTATTCGGCGGCGATGTCGCTGCCGCGCTGTCCCGTTCCGCGGCCTTCGAGCAGATCATGGGAGAGAAAGCGGACATGCCAGCGAATGTGTTCGGGATTGATGGTCTCCATCGCCGCAAATGCCGCGCCCGGCAGGCGCACTGAAACGGCCTCGCGCTTGGTCGCGGCCGGTGTGGGGGTTGGAGGGGCGCCGGCCTCCGCCATTGTCCAGAGGCCAAGCATCGCCAGAAGTCCAAGGCATACGCTTCCCCTTACCATTGCTTGCATAAACAGTTCTCTCCCCCCACCGAGCGACGGATACACTGAAGAAAGTTTTGTAGAATGACTGAGGGCATTGTAACGGACGGAAGGGCTTTCCTTATAGAGAGTTACGAGTGGTCGACAGCACGAGAGGTCACGCACTCCTGCGAGTTTGATAGTGTACAGGCGAGACTCAATTTGGACGGTTTGTTGCTCGATTCCGTCAGTCCAGTGAAGATCCCGGGGCAGTACGCCCATAGAACGCCATATCACGCTACGCCTTCGTCGAACAAGATACCCACTGTATGCAACGCAGATCATTCCTGAAGGGCGCGGGAGCGGTTACCGTCGTAGTAACGGGCGGTGGAGTGTGGCGCGCCTACGATCAGGGCGTCTTCAGCGTCGGGGAGGGGCCAGCCTACGAGCCCTGGAAAGATTGGCGGAAGGATTCGAATAATAAAGACGGAACCCTGGCGTTGGTGCGCGCCGCGATTCTAGCCGCCAGCCCGCACAACACGCAGCCCTGGCTTTTTAAGTTGACGAGTTCGTCGATTGATTTATATGTCGACACCAGCCGGAACGTGGGAGCGCTCGATCCCTATCTTCGAGAAGAGCACATCGGGATGGGTTGCGCCCTGGAGAACTTGATGCTGGCTGCGGCCGCGAATGGCTATCAGGCCACCGTAAAGCTATTTCCTGGAAAGCTTGGGCCGATTCCGGCCGAGGCCGCGCCGAAACGTCTGGCACACATCGATTTAGCCACGGGCAAAAGAGAGGAGAGCGAGCTTTATGCGGCGATCCCGCGGCGCCACACCAATCGCTCTGCCTACATCCCGGAGAAACCGATCTCCGCTCGGTTCGTCGATGCTCTGAGCAGCCTGGCCAGCGACGAACCGGACGTCAAGATCTTCCTCTTCACCGCGGAGGCTGACCGAAGAAGAATCGTGGAAATCAGCTCCGCGGCGAACACTGAACTTTATTCTGACCCGGAGGTAGATCATGGCAGTGATCGATGGGTTCGCATCAATTGGAGTTCGGTCCAGAAACTTCGCGATGGACTTACCGTTGATGCTTTTGGATTGCCGCCAATCACGACAGCAGTAGCCAAGATGATGCCTTTGTGGATGCTGCGCCGGGCGGCCGGGCGAGGACCAAAAAATGGGTATTCGAACCTGATGCTGAGTGCGCCCCTGATTGGCATCATTTCGGTGCACGACCGTTACGACCAGGAGCACTGTCTGCGTGCGGGGCGGATTTGGCAGCGCGCGCACTTGCTGGCAACGGCTCGGGGCCTGGCCGGACGCCCGTGCAATGAGGCAGTGGAACTGCTCGATCACGACAAGGCGCGGGGAAAGTTAGCTAAGCGAACCGCATGGCTGGGCGACGTTATAGGGGATTACGCGTGGCAGCCGACCTTTGTTTTCTATATGGGCTATCCCACATTGACGGCCCGAGCCAGCCCACGGCGGCCGATTGAAAAGGTGATTGTTTGACGTACCAAGCGGTCAAGCGACACTAAGTTCGGTTGAGTCGTTCGCGCCTTGCTCAGTCAATCTTTACCTGGTCAATCTTTACCAAGCCAATCCGTCTGCTGGTCAAACTCTTCAGCCCGCGACCGCGGGATCAGTTCTTCGAGCTTCAACCCGCGCGGAAATCGCGCACATCTTCTCCCGGCTTGAACACAGTGACCGGAGAGATCTTCCTTGAGTCCGCCATCCTTTGGCTGATCTCTGTGAAGTCGGCCTTTACCCAGCCGACGCTGGAAACTTCAATCTTGCCATCCTGCGCGACCCAGAAGATGCTCGGGACATTGGTTAACCCGTAGGCGTTCGACGCGGGATAGGTATCCCTGTCGTCGAGCAGCACGGGAAAGGTCACGCCAAATTCCTTGGTGAAAGCCGCGGTGTGTTTGGGATCGTCCTGCGAAACGCCGATGAGCCTGACGCCCTGGTGACCATACGCCCGCTCCAGCCGCTCGAGGAACGGAAACGCATATTGGCAGATAGGACACGAAACCTTGAAAAACGCCAGCACCACCGGACCGTGCGCAAGTTCCTCGCGCAGCACGAAACGCTTGCCATCCAACGCTTTCAGTTCAAACTCGGGCGCCTTGGTGCCCGCGGTCAATGCCGCCATCGGTCGTCCTCCGGTTCGTCTTTTCAGGATATTTCGCAGCCAGCGCATATGGTCTCGCCCTGACCTGCTTTTATTTTAGACGATGGAGGGTGGGAGAAGTGGTGAAGTGAAGTGGTACTCGCGGTCATTGGCCAGTCCGAGAAATTGCTCTGTTGGACAAGATTCGTGCTCCGTCAATGCGCTGCTTCGGTTTCGAGACACGCGGGATCCGCAAGAATCATAACGCGGTCCGACGAATCGCCGACCGCGGGCGGGCGCGGATCCTTGCCAAGCCAGGAGCCGCACCTCCACAAGTAGAGGCACTTTCTTGAGCGTGCCCGAGTGACACTGCAGTCCAAGTCGCCCGGATCGTCTCGCATACCGAATGTATAGGTCAGGGTGAACGATGTCTCGGCAGCTTGGCATCCCACAACGTACACGCCCGAGGACCAGCGTTGACACTCGAACGTCGATTTCTTCACACTGTCCAAAGCGGCCTGCTTCAGCATCGGATGACCGCTAATCACCTCCGCCGAAGCGACGCTCCCGTCCTGCCGAATTGTGACTTGCATTTTGACATCGCCCGTAATCCGCGCCTGCCTTGCCAGCGGGGGGTAGACGGGCGGAAACAGCTTGTTGAGCACGACAGGTTCAAGTGCGGGGGTGCCCGTTGCGCTTTGAGCCGGAACGTTCTCAACAGCGGCAAGGAAACACAGGGAGACCCCGGCAAACCTGAGCATTGTGTGTAACAGGCGATGGATCATGGCTAGGATTCTAGTCCGGCGAGCCTTGTCAAAGCACTTCCGCTTTTCGCAGAATCTTGCGCGCGAGACCGGTAAGAGCGACCTGCGTCAGCCGTTCCAGGGAAATCCATTTCCCAGCGACGCGCGATGGCGTGGAGGGGCGCCAAACGTGGACGGTAAAATCTGTGATCGTGATCGAATGGCGCAGCGTCAAGGAAGGACGACCCGCTCCATGCGAGCTTGGCAACTCAGGCAACTCCCACATTCCAGGCATCAGGGATGCGCTTGTCGGCCGCCGAATCAGAAAAACCTCTCCATCCCGACGATGCAGAGCGTAGTGAATCTCCCGCTTCTTCTGCCTCGTCGGCTTCGCCAGCGGCGGCATCTCTCCGCGTGTGGCGCAAAGTTCCATCACCGGACAGGTCAAGCATGCCGGCGCGCGCGGCGTGCACACGACCGCGCCCAGCTCCATCATCGCCTGATTGAAATCGCCGGGATGCTTGGTATCGAGAAGAACCTCAGCGGCATTCCACAAGTCTTCTTCGGCCAGCCGCGTTCCTGATAGTCTCTGCAACACGCGCTCGACGTTGCCATCGACCACGGCGGCTGGCTCTTCGAACGCGATGCTGGCGATGGCGGCAGCTGTGTAGCGTCCGATTCCCGGCAAGGCGCGCCAGGTTTCGGCGGTCGCCGGAAATTTTCCTCCATGCTCTCGCACCACGACTTTCGCTGCGGCGTGAAGCATGCGCGCGCGCCGGTAATATCCCAGACCGCTCCACGCGGCGAGCACGCTCGCTTCGCGCGCAGCTGCTAATTTTTCGACTGTGGGAAAACGCCGCAGGAATTCCTGATAGTGTTCGATCACCGCGGCCACCCGCGTCTGCTGCAGCATGATTTCGGAAAGCCACACGCGATAGGGATCGCGGTTCGCGCGCCAGGGCAAATCGCGCCGATGGCGCTTATACCAAGCAAGAAGTTTCTTGCGAAACCGGCGCTGCTCAGGAATTGACAGAAAGCTCTGAGTGGATTGTGGCGTCTTCACGCTTCCCAGCCTACGCCGCACCGGCCGCCAGAAATGGATTTCTTACGCGCACGGCACCGTACCTGCGACCGTCTGCGAAATCTTCCGAAAGAATCTCACCCATCCCGTAGCGTTCGGCGTAAGCCCAGAGATGGGCGTCGAACCACGGCAGCCGGTATGCAGCCATGCCCCGCAGAGCCGTTCTCACCATCAGTTCATCGGGGTACAGGATTGGAAACTCGATAAGCAACTCTTCGGCTTCGCGAAAAACCTCTTCCGGCGTCAGGACAGGCTGTCCCATCCAACGCAGCCTGGGAGCTACCGACATAAACTCCACAATAGCTTGATGCGGGATATATAGAGCTCCAGCGCTGACGGATTCGCGCAGCAGATTTTCCGCAATTGACTGTTTCCGCGAATCGCGAGGGTCCCAACGGTAGATTAGGATGTCGGTGTCAACGAGGGAAGCCACGCGGCAGGCCTCGATCGTCGTTGTAAAGCTCCTCTCGCGTCCATCCTCTACCCGAGGTTTCGGGCTCCGGATGTGGCCGTCCGTTTAGCAGGGCCTGTTCCCGCTTCCGAAGTCGCTTCGTTCCTTCATCGAACAGCTCCAATCGTTCGTCCGGGCTCAGTCTCATTCCGTCGTTTGCTTTGCGCCGCATTAATTCCACCCGAATGCTCTCACCCGCGGGAATCCACTCCAGTTCGTCGCCGGGACGTATGCCGTACTGGTCAGCAATCTTCTTGGGCACGGTCAACTGCAGCTTGGAAGTCACCTTTGGCATATCCTTACTCTATCAAGGATTAAATCCTTACTGGGGAAATTTATGCTCCCAGCCATTGGGAGTGCGGGCTGCCTGGCATATGCCCCGCCATTGACCCGGGCTCGCGAGCGCGAAATAATGGTTGAGCCTGGCAATCCGCAACATTGCGTGAGTTCATCCACGCCGAGCAGTATCGAGGAGCACAATGAACGACTTCAACCGCAAGGTGGAAGACGCGTCGGCGCGCGTCAGCAAGACCGTCGCCGAGGCTGCCGAACGGATCGAGAAAGAGATCCCCGAGTTGATCAAGTATCTGAACGACGAGGTCGTTCCCGCCGTGCGCCAGCACTCGACCAAGGCACTGCGCACGGCGAGCGTAAAGCTCATCGAACTGGCCGATTACTTGGAGCAGCAAAAAGAGCAGCAAAAAGCTTCGCAAAAGTGAAGCTGAGTCCCACCGCTGTCGTCGGTAACGCTGTGATTCTAACTCTGCTGCTTACGATCCTGCTGTTGCTTGCGGGATGCGGCCATCCCAAGCAGGCGCGCGTCAACGTGCCGCCACCACCCGCGGCGACCACCGAGCCTTCCACAACCGAACCGCCGGCTGCGACCCCTCCCGCGAGCACCGCTAACAATAACCAGCCGATTGGAGCCGAACGGAGTGACAAAGAACGCGGTGCCGACCTTGCCGAGCCCGCGATTCCCGCGAACACCACGCCGCTGGCTACTGAAATCGGACGGGCGAGCTGGTACGGTCCGCCGTATCACAACCGGCGTGGATCGAATGGCGAAATCTACAACATGAACGCCATGACCGCAGCACACCGCACACTTCCTCTGGGGTCGATCGTGCGGGTTACTAATTTGAAGACCGGCCACTCGGCTTTGGTGCGCATCACCGACCGCGGGCCGTTCATTCCCGGGCGGGTTGTCGATCTATCGCTGGCCGCGGCGCGCAAGCTCGATGTCTACCTGCCTGGAATCGCTGAGGTTAAAGTGGAAGTGATGGAGACCCCGGTGCCGCTCGATACCGGCGGAAAGTGGGCGGTGCAGATTGGCGGCTTTCCCGATGAAAGCGAAGCCACCAAGCTCGCCGACCACCTGACGCGCCGTTACCGCACGGCTAAAGTGCAACGCTTCGCCAGTCCTGCAGGCGATTGGTGGGTGCGAGTGCGCGTCTTCGGCGACGATCGCGAGCGGGCTCAGGAAATGGTTGCGGAGACCGAAACGCCGGAAGGCGCGGTGTTTCTGGTACGACTGGATTAGAGCAGGGGTCAGGGGTCAGGGGTCAGGGGACAGGGGTCAGGGGCTAGGGATTAGGGGTCAGGCTAGTCAGGATCTGAGCCCCGGCCACTGGCCACTTTTCTGTTATGCTCACGCCGGAGTTTCCCATGACCGAGCCTGCCAGCGACTGCCTTTTTTGCCGCATTCTCCGCGGCGAGATTCCCGCGAAGAAAGTTTATGAGGACAAGCACGTGTTGGCGTTTGAAGACATCAACCCCAAGGCTCCGACGCATGTGCTGATCATCCCCAAGAAGCATTTTGCGGGATTGAAAGAGGCGCAGGCCGAGGATGCCGAAGTGATTGGCCGCTGCCATCTCGCGGCGGCTGAGATTGCGCGACAGAGGAACATCGAGGAGGGATACCGGACTGTGCTCAACGTGGGCCCGGGAGCGGGGCAGTCGGTGTTTCATCTTCACGTCCATCTGTTGGGCGGACGTCATCTGGGCTGGCCTCCGGGGTAGGAGAGCAGTTCTCAGTTCTAGCTCTAGTCTCCAGTTTGTGGTTTTCCTACGCTTGACTTGATCGTTCCGTCGTAATTACAATGTAATTACTAAAGAGACTCGTATGCGACTGGAACTTACACGGATTGGCAATTCGCGCGGCATACGCATACCCAAACCTCTGATTGCTCAGTGTGGCCTGGGCGACGTCGTAGAAGTGCGAGTAACTCCCGAGGGTCTCGTGATCGCGCCTCATCGCGCCCCGCGCGAGGGCTGGAAGGAAGCCTTCGCCGCATCACCCCCGGTAGAACGGGAAATGTTGCTCGACGGAGTGCCTCCGAATGCGTTTGATGATGAGGAATGGATCTGGTGAATTATCCCAAGCGCGACGAAGTCTGGCTCATCGCCCTGGACCCGTCGACGGGGGCGGAAATCAAAAAGACTCGGCCGTGCCTTGTAGTTTCCCCCGATGAAATGAACGAACCGCTGCAGACTGTCCTCGTCGCCCCCATGACTACGACTCAGCGCAGCTATGCCACGCGCGTGAACCTCAGCTTCCGAAACAAGACGGGGCAAGTAGCTCTGGATCAATTGCGTGCCGTAGCTCGTGAGCGTCTGATCCGCAAGCTTGGCGTAGTTTCGGCTAAGACCGCCTACACCGTTTCCAGCGTGCTGGTGGAGATGTTTACGCGCTAGAGCGTCCTACTGTACCGTCGGATTCTCGTCCTCTGAGGCTCCGTGGCGGCGCAGCAGTTGAGGAAGATTCTGCGAGAAGGCCGAACGGGGCAGAACCATGTCGCAGCCCACTTCATGCGCCTTCTGCTTCAGATCGCCTTGCACGTGGGAGAGAAATCCGATGATCGAAGTTCCCTTCTTCAACTTTGCCTTCAGCTTGGGGATCAGCGTCAGCGGTTTGGCGTTGGCGTTGTTGAGGTCAAAAATAATCAGCGAAGGCTTCTCTTCGCCGTTCTGTTGCATGCGATCGGCGAGGTCTTTGTCGTTTTTGGCAAACTCGACCTTGACGTTGAGCTTGCGCGCAGTCTCCTGAATCTTGGCGGCGAAGAACAGGTCGTCGACGAAGGCAAAGATGCGCGAGTTGGAATCTTCGCGCAACGCGGGCAGAGGCTCGGGGTCGGCGGGCGCAAAAGGCGCGGCGAAGCCGGGACGCTGGCGGCGCGCTCCCTGGCCGTTATTGCCGTTGCCGGCCAAGGCGGCGCGATAGCTGTGGTCCATGGGCGCGGTGTAGATACCATCCTGGTTGTGGCGCGCCTGGCTCGGTCCAGCGGGGCGTGGCCCGCGGGGATTGTTCGGGCGGCGTCCGCGACGCCGTCTGCTTCTGCCTCCACCACCGGAGGGTCTTCCTTGTCCCTGTCCTTGTCCAGATGATCCTGCGTTCATAGTCCTCTCAAACCTGCTGGCCCGGGTCTTCGACTCGGTGCAGGGCGGCAAAATCTTTACGATGTCCGGTTCCCCATTGGGTTGCGGCAGGCTCTCACAGGGTTGGCGCAAAGCCACTGTTCTTGCGGGGCCTAACCACTTGCTCGGTGACACCACTCAGTCACATACGTCAGCCATCAAATTTCACGATCGCGCGTTGGAGGGGGCACAGCCCAGTTTCCATAGCGGAACTGCGGGTTGGGCTGAAACGCAATCGCGATCGAACGCTCTCTTCGTGATACAAACTCGCACTAACAAGAAATTCTAAATTTTGCGTATCGATTATCCGTTATCCGTTATCGGAATCCGTCGCGCCGCCGGGAACGGCCTGGGGCGCGGAAGGCCTACGCGGGAACGAGGCCAATGAGAACAACCTAATGGTACTCGTCCCGGCGCAAGCGCGCAAGAGGCAAAGTGGAAGCCTTTTTGCACAGGAGGACATGGCTCGTCAGGCGGTCTGCGTTCACGCTTCGGCCTTTGGGGCCGTGGCGACAAAAAAGCGCTCGGCCTGTGCGGAGCGCTTGCTGGTTTTGTGCAGCTTACTGCGACACGTTGAGAGTGATCCCGGTTAAGGTGTAGGTCAGCGGGGTCGCGCCCCCAGTGGTGGCATTTATGGTTAGGACATAGGAGCCAGCCGGCGTCCCAGAGTTCGGCGGGGTGCTAGTGCCACCGCCACCGCTGCCACCGCAAGAGCCCAGCCACAGAGTGGAGAAGCCAAGAACCACGATCAGGCTGAGCAGACGGAGGCCGCGAGTGCGCGATCCGGCAGCAAACACAATTCCGAACAAGCCGGGGAGCAGCATGGCATAGAAGATGCGGGTGCCGCGCTCCAGAGGCGGGCGCAGTTGCGCCGTTGGGGCTGTGGTCACCAGGTTGATACTGACCGAAGTCACGTTGGTTGGCTGGCCGTTTCCGGGGCTGATTTGGCAGGCGATTTCCGCGGTGGCGAGGGAAGGGCTTCCAGTACAAGTGTAGCTAAGAGGCAGCGCCGTAGTGGCCCCCGCGCCACTGCCCACGATGAAGCCATTTGTGCTGTTGACGGCGATTGCGACCGAAGTTGATCCGCCGACCGTCACCGGGAAGGTGAGGCCGTTCGTCGACGCGAGAGTAAAGCTCTCGGTAGTTGCGGTTACCGTGAGGCTGACCTGCGCGGTGGTGGCCGATGAGTTGGTTGGCGCAATGGTGATCGTCGTGGGTCCCGACGGCGCCATGTTGGGCACTGTAGTGATCGTTACCGTGGTGGTCGCCGTGGGCGGAGTTGCCGCGGGGTTGAAGTTGACACTGGGAGGATTGAAGCTACACGTGGCGCCTGTGGGAAGGCCCGTACAGCTGCTCGGACTGAAGTTTACAACCATGGCGGTGGAACCGCTGACTGGGGCGATCGTCAGTGTGGCCGTCGCTGACTGCCCGGCGGAGACCGGCGTGGGAGTCAGGGTGCTGGCCGTGAGCGCGAAATCCGGCGCCAGCGTGGCTTTCCAAGCGATGGCGAGACTGTTGCCATCGACGGAGCCTAGACCCGCAACAAGGTTATATCCTGTTGTCGCGTCGGCGTTAGAGGAGTCGAACCCGAAGACACCTCCAGCCGGGCAGATTACATCCGCGGGCTGACCAGACGGCGTGCCCACCTGGCAGTAAACATCATTGTCCCCGCTAGTGATCTGGTGGAAAGCTCCATTCGCCGGGGTCGCGGCCAGGCTATACAGCGTCGGATTGATGTTGCCCAGGCCGCTGCCTCCCAGATACTGATTGAGCAGGGTAACGATGCCGGCGAAGACCGGGGACGAGGCGGACGTTCCGCCTACGATCGACTCGTAGTTATCCACGGCGCCTGAAATGCCGCCGGCGCATGTACTGGCTGTGCTTGAACTGGAGGTCCATTGGTCCAGTGGCGTGCAGAAAATGTAGCCTGGAAACTCCGGAGACGCCAGAAGCGAGACATCCGGCACCAAACGATAGGTGCTCTGCGGGCTGGTCTGACCAGGGATTGTTACTGCTTGCCACGTGGGCCGGGCGAATCCTGCCTCGCAGATATCGCCGGCCTCGGTGACGCAGTTGCTCACCCCGCCGCCGCCGGCGGAGATCCAGAGGTCCTCCTGCGCGGTGGCGGCGGAAGTGATATCGACCCAATGCGCTACAGCTGGACTACCGCCCTGCGAACAGAACTGAGCGTTGAGGTCGCCCTCCTGACAGAGCTGTGCAAATGCCGCGGTGTCGTTCCACGCGGCCTCCTGTCCCTCGAGGCTCGTGAGTGCCGACCCGCCGAAATTTACGGTGCTGGTGCTGTTCGAATTCCAATAGCTGCTGTTGTAGAAGGTGGGATAAGGAATGGACGTGCCGCCGACGCCGGTTACCTCCGGGCTGCTGGCGGGATAGTTCACCACCAATCCGCCGTCAGCAGCGGAGTAAGGCAGAGTGCTGCTCGGCAGGCCGGCGTCGCACGCGGCCGCACCCGAATCGCCGGAGGAGTTCATGATCGTGATCCCTTCGGTGTTAGCTTGCTCAAGCTCGGTTTCCAGCGACTCCGCCTCGGCTTCGCAGATTCCATAGCTCATACTGATGACCGGAGCGACCACGTTGTCGATGGCATAGGTCAGAGAGGCGTCGGTGCCGCCGTTGTTAGTGATCTCGGTGCAATCGGAATTAAAAGTGGCAGGAGCGTTGACGAAAACAATCTTTGCATTGCGCGCGGTGGCTCCCGACCATTCGAGGTCGAGGTCGGCCTCAGGCAAGTCGCCACAGGTGCTGGGTGCCCCGAGATCGGCGCCAACCAGCACGTACTGAAAATTAGCGGTGTTGCAGGCCGTAGCCGTGACAATGCCGTTTGCATCGGTCGAGCAGCTGGTGATCGGGTTCAGCCCGAAACTAGAGCGGAAGTCGGCGATGTCGGCGAGGTAAATATCGGTCTGGCCGATGATGGCAAGCTTCTGCCCAGTACCGTCAATGGCAGGCGATGCATTGTAAAGCGGACTGAGATCGTAGATGGTTGCGATGTCGCCGGGGGCCAGGGCGTATCCCGCGCCTTGGCCCGGTGTTGTGTAGTTGGGATGGGGGCCGTTCTTGCCACCACGAACCGGGCGTACGTACATGGGCTTAGGGTGATAATCGGTGAGGCCGCGAACTCCGGTCACCACGCCGCTGAACGCTGCCGGCACTTGGACTGGAGTGGAGTTGGCAATATGCTGGCGACCACTAAGACTGTAGCGGTGGATTTCCGTCTTAAAGGCACTTTGAATTTGGGCCGCCGTCCCACTGAAGCTGACCGAAGTCCGCCCGCGAGGCACGCTGAAGACCTGAAAGCCCTGCGCTTGGAGCCAGGCTGTGATCTTGTTAATGTCGCCCTGGCTCACGCCAAAGCGCTCGGCAAACTGCTCGGGAGTCAGCCACTTGTGGTAGTTGGGCGAGGAACGATCCTGTTGTTGTGCGAGCTGCAGGTTAAGGGCAACTTGCTGACTCGGCGAAGGGGCCATCACAAGGGTGACTCGGCCAAACTGGAACGAAGGCTCAACCGCGCCCTGGTCGTATTGGGGCTGCGCCTGCCGATCGGCATGGCCGGGCAGTGTGACCATCTGGCTGGAATCGATGGGACCGAAGATGCGATCCGCCTGGGCGAAACACAGAGTCGAGGCCAGTAGAGGCAGAACCAACTTCAAAGATCGCACGAAAGAAGATCGCATGAAACGCTCCATCTGAAGGGTCGGGGTTGAAGTGTGTTCCTTAGCTTATACGGCTTTATTGCTCTCTGATCAAGTTACAGGAGGGAAAGGTTGTATCCAGGAAGTAAAGTTACGAGGGGAACATCGAGGGGCTGGCGGGCGCTGGGTAACGACTCCGAGTAACCCCGTCATATTCCAACCAGGTTGGGACGAATTGGCGTCTTGGTGCCTATACCAGTCGACCGGCCGATTGAACCAAACCTTCTGAGAGTGCCTTGTTTGGCACAATCCGTGTGCAGACCACTTGCATCCAAAGTTTCGGGGTAGAATCTTCAGCTGAAATCTATGCGGAGAGGATTTATGCGCTCTTTAGCCAATCGATATGCCTTCATCACAGCCGCTATTCTGCTGTCTGCCGCGCTGCTGCTGGCGCAGGTAGACACGAAGTTCCACGACGCGCCGGCTTCGGCCGCGGCAATGAAGAATCCTTACGAAGGCCAGGACGCGGCGGCACTGGCTGGAAAGCGCCTGTATGCGAGCAGCTGCCGCTCATGCCACGGGCCGATAGGAAAAGGCACAGGCAATATACCATCGCTGGTAGATGGAAAGCTCGATTCGGTCACGCCCGGCGAAGTCTTCTGGTTCATCACCCGGGGAGATTTAGATAACGGGATGCCTTCATGGGCGTCATTGCCGGTCCAGCAGCGCTGGCAGATTGTCACCTATGTGAAGTCGATGAGAGCGCCACAAGTGGCTCAGGAAGCAAGTGCGCCGGCCCCGGTCGATACGGCGCCGCTCGACCCCGGCACCTCGACGTTCAAGGCTCCGCCGCCCAAGCCGCCCTTTACCGACTTCCGCTATGAAAAGCCGGGAACGGTTCGCAAGATCACGGTCGCCGATCTTCCGCAGCCGTATGCCACGCAATCGGCGGAGAATGGCCCGAAATTAGTGGCGCGACCGGAAAATGCCTGGCCAGTTGCGCTTCCCGGATTCAAGGTGGGCTTATATGCTGGCGCTCTCGATAACCCTCGGACCCTGCGTACCGCTCCGAACGGCGACATCTTTCTTACCGAGAGCGACCCCGGACGCATCCGGGTCTATCGCGGGCTGACTAGCGACGGCAAGCCCGAGCAGTCAGCCGTTTTTGCCACCGGTTTGAAACATCCCTACGGCCTGGCGTTCTATCCTCCCGGACCCGATCCGCAATGGCTGTACGTAGGCAGCACCAGAGAACTGGTTCGTTTCCCGTATCACAATGGTGATCTAAAGGCGAGCGGCGCTTCCGAACATATTGCCGATCTCCCGGATACCGGCGGGCACTGGACGCGGGCGGTGGCGTTCTCTAAGGATGGCAAGCGATTGTTCGTCGCGGTGGGCTCGGGATCGAACATAAACGACCCCGACACCCATCCAGCTGAGAAGGACCGCGCCGACATTCTGGTGTGCGATCCCGCAAACTGCACTTTGAGCGTGTATGCCTACGGTATTCGCAATGCCGGTGGCGGAATCGCTGTGGATCCCGAGACGGGCGAGTTGTGGTGCTCGGTGAATGAGCGCGATGCGCTCGGCGACAACCTGGTTCCCGACTACATCACGCACGTCGAGGAAGGCGGATTTTACGGCTGGCCGTGGTGGTACATGGGAGGGCATCAGGATCCGCGGCATAAGGGCAAGCATCCGGAATTGAAAGATAAAGTGATCGTCCCAGACGTGCTGTTGCAGCCCCATAACGCGTCGCTGGAATTCACATTCTATGAAGGCCAGCAGTTTCCCGCCGAGTACAAAGGGGACATTTTCGCAAGCCAGCACGGCTCCTGGAACAAAGCCGTGCGCGTGGGCTATGAAGTCGTCCGCGTCCCGTTGCATCAAACCGGCCACGCCAGTGGCGAATATGAAGACTTCCTCACCGGCTTTGTGCTGCCCGATGGCAACGTGTGGGGACGTCCCGTAGGAATGACGGTGGCTCCGGATGGTTCGCTCCTGGTGAGCGACGACGGCTCTGACTCGATCTGGAGAGTGAGCTATACAAAATAGCGTCCGAGCCTCCCAGCCGGGAGCGGAGGTGAGGAAGATTGGTGGGCGCTATACATTCAGCGAAGGCGTCGGTTGAGGCCATTCCCAAGACTTCCGGCCAAGAGGGCATAGCCAATAGCGGGCAAACTCAGTTCATCATCTGTTCTTCATATGCGATTGGCAGGAATCCCGCTACCAGTGCCTCTCCGGGGTCGGCAAACTGATGACTTTCCAGAGTGGTTTTCGGTGAGCCTGGACCCTCTAGGAGAGCTTCAATCATCTCTTGATCGGTGTCCTTGATGTGCAGCCCCATTTCTCGGCATGCCGCTGCAATCTCGGCATAGTACGGAAGGGGCTCAAGCGTGCGGCTCGAAGGTCCTCGAAGTCTCTTCATGATGGTCCGAAGATATCCGACATCGTCGCGACAGGAAACGGCACGATTGAGGCATTACCAGTGGCGTTACTGATGAGCATCCGAGGGAGGTATCCGCAGTTTTACATGAACGTTGCTTGGTTCTGAGAACCCATCGACATCCCAACGGATAACAGACTGAAGTGCGATCTCATCTCGTAGAAGAGCATGCAGCAATTAACACACTTTAAAACTCTGTTAATTCGATTCGAGGACGAATCGTCTTCGGCGATCACGAACCGGTGATCAGTTCCGCACCCAGCGTAGCTAGCACTATATCTTCGTTCGAGGAGAGACCGCTGACCGCGACCGCACCGACTACCTCGCCATTCTTCCAGACTGGAATGCCGCCACCCCAGCCCACATAGTTCGGGTCGCCGTAGTAGGCGATGTCATGCCCCTTTTCCGGATGTTTGACCTTTTCCCCGATTTCCCGGGTCGGCTTGCGTTCGCGCGCGGCGGTCCAGGCTTTGTTCATCGCGACGCGGATGGACGAGACCGGCGCGCCGTCCATTCGAGTGAAGCAGATGAGGTCCCCGTGCGCGTCCGCGACGGCAACCGCCACGGCCTTCTGCATCTGTGAGGCTTTTTCTACGATGAGATCGACCGCGTGTTTGGCCTCGGAGTGGTCAATTGTCTGGAGGGCTCTCATACGCGGGAAGGATACAACGATCTAAAAAGGAAGACTCTTGCAAGCGGTCCAATGCGGGCCACCGGTGGCCGGGACAGTCGATCGAGGTTTGAAACGAGAGGGTATCTCTGGGTTAGGAACGGTTTCCTAACCCAGACACACCACGTTAGAACACAAACTTCAAGGCAAACTGAATCAGACGAGGGTTGTTGCCCGTATTTGTGCTCGTTACCTGTCCGAATCCGTTCGTATTTCCCGCGATGAAATTAGTGCCCGGGAATCCAAATTGTGGATGGTTGAACAGGTCGAAGAATTCAGTCCGGAATTCGAGGCCGAACCTCTCGGCAATCGTCGTCCGCTTAAAGATGGCAAAGTCAAAGTTGTTGATACCATCCGCCCGCAACTGGTCGTCGACCCGGCTCTCAGTTCCATAACCCCATTGCGGTGGCGCCGCAAAACAGGCCGTGTTAAACCAACTTGTAAGTGACCGGTTGCCGTTTTTATCGCAACCGGCTACAACGCTGGGACGTATGTTACCCACGCCGAGGCCGGCATTCTCCAGGGCGGTCGCAGAACCAGCCCAGGAAATCTTCAGCGGGAAACCGCGCTGGAAGGTAGTGACTCCGTCCACACCCCACCCAGATACCACTTTGTTCGCCACTCCGCTAAAGCTATTCAGGAACATCTTCCCGCGCCCAAAGGGCAGATCCAGTACGTAACTGATCACTAGTCGCTGGGACACATCCTGCGAGGAAAGCGATTTTTCGCCGGCCGGGTTGTTCCAGTCCTGCACCTGCCCCACGCCGCCCGTGTTGCCATTCTCGAGCCAACTGGTCTGCGTGTCAGTATCGCTCAACAGTTTGGCGTTGGTGTAGGCCACGAGCAGGGTGCCGCCGCCCTGGAATCGACGAGTTACCGTGGCCTGCAGCGAATTATAGGTGCTGCCACAGCACCCATATTGAGCCAACTGCAGGTTGGTGAATTGAGGAAACGGGCGATCAAGCTGCCCGGCTAGAATTGTGGGACTTTGATTCGGCAGGTTGCCGATCGAGGGATTGGGACTTACCATTGGATTCGGGATTGGCTGGTCGATCGCGATCGGTTGTCCAGCAGCTGCTTGTAACGAGGCTTGGGCAATGTAAGAGTCAGGGATTTGATCGGCGTAGTAATTGGGGTTGTCGTTCGCAAGGTGAACGCCATGCGAACCTGCGTAGGCGACGTCGGCGAAAAAACCGCCCGGCAACTGGCGTTGAATGTCGAAATTGTACTGCTCCATGTAAGCTGTTTTCGGCTTGGTGTACGGCGCCAAATCGGGCGCGCCGTTCGTGGCGATAAAGTTTGAGGTATTTCCGCTTCTGCCCGGCGGTGGCAAAATTCCGTTGAGAAAGGGGCCCGGTGTGCAATTAGTCAGCCCAGGCGCAGACCCGATCGTTGTTATCGGGGTAAAGGTGCACCCGCTCTCGTCAAGAGTAGCAGCCGGCGACAGCCCGTGATCTAGCGTGGCAAAGAAAGGTGAACTCGCCAGATTGATCGGATCGTTGTCAGGATTGATGTTGAAATCGGTGTAGTTCGGAATCCAGAACACCCCGTAGCCACCGCGGATCACGGTCTTCTGGTCCAACGCGTACGCAAATCCCAAGCGTGGAGAGAACTCGTTCTTATCCAATGGCAAATTGTTTCTGCCCGGGTTCACACCGTTCCCTACCAACAACGCATCCCCGAGACAAGGCGATCCGGCGGTACCATTGCAGCCTGTAACCGTGGCATTGACCACCGTGGGATCCCAGTAGCTCAAGCGGTTGTAACGCTCCGACCACGGTCCTTGAAGTTCATAGCGGAGTCCGATGTCGAAGGTCAATTTAGATTTGAAGTGCCAGGTGTCATTGCCATAAAACGCCCGGTAGGTCTGGCGGCCGGCGGTTTGCGCCGGAACCTCAGCAACACCTTCGGTTTGGTTGGCGAAGGTAGCGGGCCCGGACTGAGATAGACCCAACAGAAAATCGGCAAAAGCGAAGCCTCCGGTGGCGGGGTTGGCTTGGGTGGGCAAACCGGTGTTGCTCGTCCAGGCTCCCGAGAAAGCAAATGCGCCACTGGCGATGTTGGTCTGGTAGTAATTGTCCAGACCCAGCTCATACTGACCGCCAACCTGGAACGTGTGTTTGCCGCGAATGACGGTGAGGGAGGGAGAAATGTTGTACTGGGTATTATGGTCACCGATCGCGCTGTTGCCTTGACTCTTACCCACATCGTTGGGGAACGGAAAGGCCGGCGTAGGCGGCGTCCGCATGATCGAGGGAACCTCGGAGTTGTAACTTGATGGCCATCCTATTTGGGTGAGGTCGAAACCCGCAAGCAGCGGCGCACGGAGGTAAATAAAGCGGCTTCCTGAGATATTCAAATCGCCGATGACCCTCGGACTGAAAACATGATTGAAATCAACAGCGAGAGCCTTGGTATGGTAATCTTCCGCGCAGCGGTCGTAACACAGGCCGGTTCCGAACGGATTGGTCGGCAAATCCAGCAACCCAAAGTAAGTAAAACGTGCAAATACGCGGGTCGAATCCGTGATCTTCTGGTCGCCCCGGGCGACGAATTGATTGTTATTTCCGCCGCTGCTGCTAGCCGTGGTGAAGTTGTTGACAGTAGCCGTCGGATCTGTAGGAGCAATGAAGTATTTGTCCCACAGTGCCGTCCCAGCCGTGCTGAACTCGATCGCCGGGATTTGGTTATTCGGATAGGCCGTCCGCGCTCCTGTGGTCGTATTCACCGTGTATGGGTCGTAGAGTTGAACGCCCTGCGCCAACAAGGCAGAAAAATCGCCTTGCCGAAACGCGGGCAGGGGCACGGTTGTCGTCAAAACACTGCCGGTTCGAAGCCGGAACTGCTCCCAACTCACAAAGAAGAATGTTCTGTCCTTGATTATCGGCCCGCCGAAATTAAATCCGTACTGATTCTGAACGTACGGAGGCGGCGTGTTGCTTGTGCCGGCGGCGAGTTCAGACTGCTTGTAAAAATATTCGTTCGAATTTAACACCTTGTTGCGGAGAAATTCGTAAGCCTCGCCATGGAAAGCGTTGGAACCCGATTTGGTGCTGAAGTTCATGACTCCGCCCGAGAACTTGCCAAACTCGGCCCCTAAGTTGTTGTACTGCACCTTGAATTCGCCGATCGAATCCTGAGTCGGAATAATAATAGGGAGGTTGATATAGCCTATGTTTAGCGGTTGGCCATCGAGGTACTCCGCGCTCTCATTTCCAAACGCGCCCCCTACCTGATAATTTCCCCAACTGAACGGGTTCTGGCCTACGGGTGTGCCGCCTGAGCCGCCCTGCGCAACCGCTGCCGGAGAGATCGTAATCAGGTTGAAAATGTTCCGCCCATTCAACGGCAGTTCGTTAGCCTTGCGCTGCTCCACTTCCTGGCCGAGCGAGGAGGTCTCCGATTGCAGCAGCGGAGTTTCCGCCGTGACTTCGACAATCTGGCTTACCTCGCCGACCTGCAAACCGGCATCGATATGCGTGTCCTGCTGGACCTCGACCGTGATCGGAGTGCGGACAAAATGCTTGAATCCCTGCTTTTCGATGTCAATCCGGTACTGGCCGGCGAAAAGGTTCACGAATGTGAACAGGCCATCGGCGCCGCTGGATTGAGTGCGCTTCTCGGACGTACCAACGTTAGTCAGAGTCACCTTCGCGTCCGTGACGGCTGCACCTGACGTATCCGTGACGGTGCCGGAAATCGAGCCATAGGTGCTTTGGCCATAGAGAGAGATGGAAGCGGTTACAAGCAGGGTGAACGAGACAAGCAGATTCCAGAATATGCGACTTGGCATAGGTGGCTCTTTCCGGTACAGGAATTTCCGATGTTTCCCCAAACAATGGTGCCGGATTCTTGAACACAGTCGTAACCGTTGTCAAGCAGAAAATGGATGATTTCCTTTTGAATAATCGTTAACCCTTAAACAATGTTATGCTTCGGGCACATGACCACGACCATGAGGGACATCGCGAAAGACATGAGCGTCTCCGTGGTAACGGTGTCGAAGGTCCTACGAAATCAGGGCCGGATCAGCCAGGCCACTCGCAAGCGAGTGCTGCGCCGGGCGAAGGAATTGAATTACCAGACCAACTGGGTGGCGCGCAGCTTGGTGACGCGGCGCACTTACACCATCGGCTTACTCCTGCCGGAATTTACTCACTCCTTCTTTGCCGAGGTTGCCCGGAGTGTGGCGGAAACCGCCCGTCCCCACGGCTATCACGTGCTCATTTCATGTTTCGAGGAAGATCCCGAATTGGAGGCCAGCGAAGCCGGCGCGCTGCTCGCCCGCCAGGTCGATGGACTCATCATCGCTTCTTCACAGCGCCCTCGCCGCGTGGATTTGTTCAAACAGATTCAAGAGCGCAAGGTACCGTATGTGTTGATCGATCGCCCCGTCGCCGGTTTGCGAACCTGCTTCGTCGGTGTCGATAACCGGGCCATCGGCAAGTTAGCCACCGAGCATCTTATCGCTCGAGGTTGTTGCCGTATTGCCCACCTGCGCGGTCCGGAAGTGGGGATTGCTGCCGAACGTCTGGCAGGCTACCGGCAAGCGCTGTCCAAGCACGGCCTCCGTCCGAATTCGCAGTATGTCGTGCCCGGTGGATACGGAGACGACACCGGGTATGAAGGCATGCGGAAACTACTCGACCTCAATCCGTTTCCGGACGGAATTTTCTGTTACAACGACCCCGTGGCGATCGGTGCCATGCGGGCAATCTTAGAAGTCGAGTTTAGTCTGCCCGATGATATTTGCGTGATTGGAGCCGGCAATATTCACTACTCCGACCAGGTTGCGGTTCCCCTTAGCACGATTGATCAAGGAACCTTCACCCTTGGCAAGCGCGCCGCCGAACTTCTACTGGAACGAATCGCGTCGAAACACCCAATGCGGCCGAAAAGGATACTGATCCCCCCCAGGCTCGTAGAACGGCAATCGACAAGCCGGATCTCCAGACGCGAAATGCTGGGCAGCTCAGGAGTTTAAGTTGCTGAACATTCTGCTCCGTGCATGTTTTGTTTTGACCTTTTTGCTGTGGGCCGCGGCCCCCGTGGCGCCGGTTCTCGATGTCAATCTGCCCCATGGTCTGGATTTCATCTTGCAGAATTCTCCCACCCCGCAGAAGTACCTCATCGAAACCATGCCGGGCGGGGTAGCTCTTCTCGACTACAATAACGACGGCCGGTTAGACATTTTCTTCGTAAACGGCGGAAGAATCACCAGCCCCATGCAAACTCCCGAAAATTTCGAGCGGCACGATCCGCGTTACTGGAATCGGCTGTACCGCCAGAACAAAGATGGCAGCTTCACCGATGTGACCGAACAAGCCGGTTTGTCGAACGCAGGAGACGGAAATTACGGCATGGGCGTTGCGGTGGGAGACTATGACAATGACGGCTATCCCGATCTCTACGTCACCAGCTACGGAAAAAACATTCTGTATCACAACAACGGCGACGGCACCTTCACCGATGTGACAGCCAAGGCAGGAGTGGCCGGGGGTGGGTGGTCGGTATCCGCCGGATTCTTTGATTACGATAACGACGGAAAGCTGGATCTTTTTGTAACCCGCTACATGGACTGGGATACGAAGCACAGCAAAGATTGCGGCGGCAACTTCCACACGTACTGCCCGCCCGAAGAATTTCCCGCCACCACCAACATTCTCTACCACAACAACGGTGACGGCACCTTCACCGATGTGAGCCAGCGCTCCGGCATCGCAGCAAAAAAAGGGCGAGCCTTGGGCGTTGCGTTTGCCGATTACGATGGCGACGGGTTCACTGACATCTATGTAGCCAATGACGGTATGCAGCAGTATCTATTTCACAACAACGGCAACGGCACTTTTACAGAAGTTGGGCTCGAAGCAGGCGCCGCTCTTTCGCAGGACGGCAGGCGCCTCTCCGGCATGGGAGTGGTGTTTCAAGACTATGACAACGACGGCCGGCCCGACGTCATCGTGACCGAGCTGCCGCGGGAGATTTACGGCGTCTACCACAACGACGGGGACGGCTCGTTCAGTTATCGGAGTCTCGAAACCGGTCTCGGTGTGCTGTCGAGCGGAAGTGCCGGCTGGGGCGTTGGGCTGGAAGATTTCGACAACGATGGTTGGAAAGATCTATTCGTCGCCCAAGGCCACGTGCTCGACAACGTGGAGCGAATCGACCCTTCGCTTCACTATTTCGAAGAGCCGCTTCTGGCGATGAATCACAATGGCCGCTTCGAGCGCGCTGATTCCGGCACGACGACCCCTTGGGCGGGGCGCGGCGCTGCGTTCGGCGATTTGAACAACGACGGCTGGCAGGATGCGGTGATGACCACTCTGGGCGGCCATCCTCAAGTGTTCATGAACCGCGGCGGCAAGATGCACTGGCTGACAATTACCCTTCGCGGTACTCGCAGCAACCGCGATGGGTTCGGGGCTCGGGTACGGGTGAACGGGCAGACGCGATTCGCAACTTCGGCCGGCAGTTACCTTTCGGCCAGTGATAAACGCCTCCACTTCGGGCTGGGCACTGCCGAGAATGCTAAGGTCGAGATCGATTGGCCCTCCGGCACTCATCAGACCTTGAATGATGTTCATGCTGACCAGTTCCTGGAAGTGCGTGAACCGGAGAAGCCGTGATCCGAGCCCTTCTGCTTTTGTACTTCGCCTGGCAGGCCGCATCGCCGCAGGCTGCCGAGCACATGCAAGCGGGAATTGCCGCGGACAAACAACGCCAGTTCGATGTCGCCATCAAGGAGTTCAAGCAGGTCACCGAACTCGATCCATCCTTCGCCGATGGCTTCATCAGCCTTGGGCAGGCCTATATGGAAAGTGGTGATTACGGATCTGCGATTGCACCGTTGAAACATGCGCTGGAACTGAATGCGGATTTGCTGCCGGCTCATCAGTTGCTGGGCTATGCCCTGCTCGCCCAAGGTTACGCACGGGAGGCGATTCCACACCTGCAACGCTCGCCGGATAAAACCGCACTAGGGATTGCGCAAATCCAGACCGGACAACTTCCGGAGGCAGTGGCGAATCTACAGGCGTCACTGGCCGCGCACCCCAACGATCCGGATCTCCTCTATTACCTTGGCCGCGCCAGTGGGCTCCTGGCAAAGCAATCTATCGATGCGCTGCTGGCCGCGTATCCGGACTCCGCGCGCGCACACCAGGCGATGGCGGAAAACTACTTCGTGCTTCGGCGCATGCCGGATGCCGAGAAAGAATACCGCGAAGCGTTGCGTCTGCGGCCGGGCCTGCCTGAAGCTCATCTCGCGCTGGGAGAAGTGTATGCCGGCGCTTTTCAGTGGGATAAAGCGCAGGAACAGTTTCGGCTGCAAACCAAGCTGCAGCCGGGGAATGCCGAAGCCGCTTACCGTTTGGGAGAGGCCCTGCTGGAGCAGGGGAAAGCGCACGAAGCGCTGGCGGAGCTTCTGCGTGCCGACCGCTTGATGCCGGAGATGCCGGAGACGCTCTATTCCCTGGGGAAAGCTGCTTCCCTCGAGGGTGACGCTGCTGCCGCCGAGAAAGCCTGGACCAAACTTCTTTCCATCGAAAAGCAAAGCGCGTTGGCCGCGCAAGCGCACTTCGGACTGGCGAGTCTCTATCGCAAACAAGGAAAAACCGCGGACGCGCAGCGCGAAATGCAGGAATTCCAAAAGTTGCAAAGCAGCTCGAACCAGCCGCAACCATCGGGACAGGAACCACAACATTAGCGCACACGCGACTTAGTCCAGGAGCACGATATGAAACTGATTCGGCCCGCATTCCTTCGCAATCTGTCTGCTACAAACGCCTACGCGTACCTTGCCGCCTTCCTGCTGTTCTGTTCTTTCGCTGCATTACCGCTCCAAGCCGCCGAACCCTCCTCCCACGATCTGGATTCTGGCTGGCAGTTTCGCGCCGTGGCCAACACCGATCGATCTGACGTTAAGCAATGGCATCCCGCGCAGGTTCCGGGCGTGGTGCAAACCGATCTGCTGCATAACGGCCTGATTCCCGATCCGTTCGACCGCGATAACGAATTCCGTTTGCAGTGGATCGGCCTGGCGGACTGGGAGTATCAAACTACGTTTCAAGTTGATGCAGCGACGCTCGCGCACGACCATGTCGACCTGGCTTTTGCCGGGTTAGATACGTTTGCCGACGTCTATCTCAATGACCAGGCCATTCTTCACGCCGACAACATGTTCCGTAACTGGCGGATCCCGGCGAAGGCGCTGCTCAAGCCCGGGCCGAACACGTTGCGAATTGTTTTTCATTCCGCCGTCGAGAAAATGATTCCCTACGTCAAGTCCCTGCCTTACATTTTGCCTTCGATCTCAACCCATAATTATGGGAACGAAGAAAACATCGCGACTGCCCCCTACACTCGCAAAGCTCCGTACAACTACGGCTGGGATTGGGGCCCACGTTTCATGACCGAAGGTATCTGGCAGCCGGTGCGTCTTGAAACGTGGGACGCGCTGCGGATTGAAAATTTCCATATCCATCAGGAGAACATCTCCCCCGATTTGGCCAATGTAACAGCTGAGCTTGAGATCGAGGCCAGCAGGCCCACAACCGCGACTCTTACGCTGGCTCACGATGAAATGTCCGGACCACAAACCGCCGATGGAACGCAGACGCTGCAACTCAATGCCGGCATCAACCACCTTTCTTTTCCTTTGCGGATCACCGCGCCGAAGCTGTGGTATCCGGTTGGGTATGGGGCTCAGAACCGGTACAGGTTTTCGGCGCAGGTGCGCATCGGTCGCGACGTTGCCGCTCGCACCGAAACCAAGACCGGACTGCGGTCAGTGGAGTTGCGCCGGGTTCCCGACCAGTGGGGAAAGAGTTTCGAGTTCGTCGTAAACGGCATTCGCGTATTCGCCAAAGGCGCGGATGTGATTCCGTTCGACAGCTTTCCCAACCGGGTGACTCCGGAGATTCACCGCAATATTCTTCAATCCGCGCGCGATGCTCACATGAATATGGTCCGGGAATGGGGCGGCGGGTATTACGAGTCCGACGATTTCTACGATATCTGCGATGAACTCGGCATCATGGTGTGGCAGGAATTCATGTTCGGCGGGGACATGATTCCCGGCGATGTCTCCTTTCAAGAGAACGTCCGGCAAGAGGCGATCGACCAGATCAAGCGCCTGCGCGACCATCCCAGCATCGTTGTCTGGTGCGGAAACAATGAAGTAGAAACTGGCTGGTGGCACTGGGGCGACCGTCAGGAATTCAAAGCATCCATCTCTCCCGACACTCGCGACCGCGTCTGGCAGGATTACGTAATTATGTTCGCCGATATTCTCAAGAGCGCCGTCACGCAATACGCAGATCCCACGCCTTACACGCCCAGTTCTCCCAGCGCCAACTTCGAGGAAATTCCTGACAATCAGCATAACGGCGACATGCATTACTGGGCGGTGTGGCACCAGCAAGCGCCGGCTTCCGACTACACCAAGCAATTTCCCCGCTTCATGTCGGAATACGGATTTCAGTCCTTTCCCGAGATGCGTACCATCCGCACCTACGCCCATCAACCCGAAGACTTCGACATCCGCTCGACCGTCATGCAGGCGCACCAGAAAAACAAGGGCGGAAACGAGCGCATCCTCACCTACATGCTGCGCGAGTACCGCGAGCCCAAGGATTTCGCGTCCTTCGTTTATCTAAGCCAGGTACAGCAGGCGGAGATCATCAAGATCGGCGCCGAGCACTTGCGCCGGCAGCGGCCGCGCACCATGGGTTCACTTTACTGGCAGTTGAACGATTGCTGGCCGGTAGCTTCCTGGGCGAGCATCGATTACTACGGCCGTTGGAAAGCTCTGCATTACTATGCCCGGCGCTTCTACGATGATTTACTCATCTCGCCTTTTTTGCACGACGGTAAAGTAGACGTGTACGTCGTGTCGGATAAGCTGCAGCCGCTTTCCGGGACGATTCACATGCGGCTGCTCGACTTTTCGGGAAGCGTCCTGCTCGATCAGACGAAAGAGGTTCAAATTCCTGCGCAATCGAACGCGATTTATTTCACGGTCGATACGGCACCCTTATCCGCAAAAGCTGATCCGCGGCGGAGTTTCTTGGTCTTTGACCTGGACGTGGCAGGAAAGAGGGTGTCACGCAACCTTATATTCTTCGACGTAACCCACAATCTGGAATTGCCGGTTGCGCCCAAGATTGAAACGACACTTAGCAAAACTGGCGACGATTACACCGTCACGTTGCAGTCATTGAAGCTCGCCCGGAACGTCTATTTGTCCTTCGGCGACACAAATGTCGAAGCCGCGGACAACTACTTCGACCTTCTTCCGGGAGAGCCCGTCACCATTGGTCTCAAGTCTTCTGCAACGCTGGAGCAACTGAAAGCAGCCCTGACCACCATGTCTCTCACGGAAGCATTCCATTCCAGTTGAACAACGAGCGCAAAGATTGAAAAGAAACGAAGAAGATTTGGTGGGCGCTATAGGATTCGAACCTATGACTTCCACCGTGTGAAGATGGCACTCTACCGCTGAGTTAAGCGCCCAACCCTTTTCTATTCAAACATCAGTGGCTGGTTCGCGCAACTCCACTTGGCGAGCAGCGGCGAAGTTCAAGCCGGGGCTGGAAGGAGACGCTATATGGCTAACGACGAAGTCGCTTATTTGTTCTTGCGCGTAACTCTGGGTGCGAACATTTTTCTCCACGGTTTTTCCCGACTCATCGGGAATCACGCCGCCTTTGCCGCCTACATCGACAAGCAGATGCAAAACGCACCGCTCCCCGGATCCGTGTTGCATTTCGTCGCGGTGGTCCTGCCGTGGTGCGAAGGAACGGTAGGCTTTTTGATGATTCTTGGGCTTTGGACTTCATTCGCCCTGGTTGTGGGCAGTGTTTTGATGCTTACGCTCCAGATTGGAAGTTGCCTGGGACAGAATTGGGATGTCGCTGGGAGTCAACTCGTTTATGTCCTTCTGTTTTTTGTTCTACTCACGTATCGCCGGAGAAATCGCTGGTCGGTTGACTGGTACCGGAAAGCGTTCGGAGGCATAAGAAAAACGCCGACCGCCGCCTGAACCCTCGCCGGGAAAACATTGGGGTTCGCGTTTGGAGGGGAGAACTGAGCGTGGTAGCCTATGCTCGGCAGGGGCAAGGGCGGGTTCGGAGCCGCTGGCACCCGTGTCGAAAGTGACCGCTGATGCCGGACGAAAACAGGCCCCCTCGACCGACCGTATCCCCCTCATCTGGGCGGACTTCCGGGGCTCAGTCTGATCAGGACGAAGAGCAACTTTCCCGCCCTGACGGGGTTCAACCTAGTGTGAGCACTGCCGCCATGGACGGGGGCGTCCTGATGGCCTCGCTGGGGCCGCGCCCAGCCGGCACTTTGCAACCCGCGATGGCCGGCGCCGAAAGCTACACTGACGCCGAAGTCATGTTGCGAGTCAAGGCGGGGGACCAGTCCGCCTTCGATTATCTGGTGCAGAAGTATCGCCGGCCACTGGTGAGTTTTATGTACCGCTTGGCGCGCAACTCGGCCGCAGCCGAGGATCTGGCTCAGGAAGTTTTTCTGCGGGTATACCGCTCGCGCCAGACCTACGAAGCCAGCGCCAAGTTCACCACATGGCTGTATCGCATCGCGACCAACCTGGCGGTGAACCACGCGCGTGACACGCGCCACGAACGGCCGGAGGTCACGGTCAGCCTGGATGAGCCCGATGAGGAAACCGGAACGACGCTGGACGTAGCCGACGCCACGATCACAGCCGAAGAAGCGTTGCTGCGGCGGGAGCGGATGCTGGCGATCCGTGGCAAGGTGGAAGCTCTGCCGGAACGGCAGAAGCTGGCGGTAATCATGCACAAGTACCAGCAGATGGATTACAAGCAGATTGCCGATGTTCTGAAGTTGAGTGAGTCGGCGACGAAGTCGTTGTTGTTCCGCGCGTATGAGACTTTGCGGGAACAGTTAAAAGAATTTCTATAGACAGCATTCTTTTGAAGTGCTTTGGGCGGAAGTGACAGGCGAGAGAAAACAAGGGAGCATGGTTATGAAGTGCGAGGAGATTCGCGAAATGATGCCGGAGCTGGCGTCCGGCTTGATAGAGATGGCCCCGGAGATCGGGGGACATCTGGCCGAGTGCGGCGCGTGCGCCGGAAAGATGGCAGAAGTTCGGCAGACGATGGCGTTGCTCGATGAGTGGCGTACGCCGGAGCCTTCGCCGTATTTTGATGTGCGTCTGCAGGCGCGGTTGCGGGAAGAGATGGCCAAGCCGCAGGCCGGCTGGCTCGCGTGGTTCCGGCGTCCGGTGCTGGCGGCAGCGCTCACGGTGCTGATGGCAGTTGGGGTAGGCCTGTTCTTCTCCAGGGGCAGCGGCATTTACAAAGGCGATGACGAGGTCGCGGTCAACGATACTTTGTCGCCATCGGCGGAGGGAACGGCAGTGAGCGATTTGCAGTCGCTGGAAAAAAATCACGAGCTCTACTCTGATTTTGATCTTCTGGATGATTTGCAAGTGCAGCCGGACGTGGCTGCGAATCCGTAAGGCGCAGCGGGAACTCACAAGGCCGAGCAGCAATGGGTTTGGACGGATTGGGGAAGAGTGCGGAGAGAATGACGTGGGCGCGTTTCATGGCGGGATGGCTGTCGGCTGGCTTGGTAATGCTGGGCCTGCTGAGTTCTCCTTGTCTTGCGCAGCACCGAAGTTTTCGAGTGTTTGCGCAGCAGCGCAGGCAAGGGATGGTGGCACCGGCGCAGCAGCACCATGCCGGGGATTGGTTGCGGCATCATAAGGATCTGTCTCCTGCGGAGCGACAGCGCGCACTGGAAAATGATCCTGGCTTCCGCCGCTTGCCTCCTGCGCAGCAACAGGTGTTGCGGCAGAGACTGCAGCATTTTTCGAGCCTTCCGCCTGAGCAGCAGGAACGCATGCTCGATCGTATGGACCGCTGGGCGCATTTGACTCCGGAACAGAAGGAACAGGCTCGCCAGATCCATAATCGAATGCAGCAGCTTGCTCCCGATCGTCAGCGTATGGTGAGGACCGCGATTGGCGACTTGCGCGCCATGCCTCCCGGGCAGCGGGAACTGATCATCGATTCCAACCGTTTCAGAACTATGTTCTCCCCGGAGGAGCGCGACATCATGCGCGGAGCCACCAGGCTGCCGCTCGCGCCGCCGGAGAATGGCAGGCCGGAAGAACCGCCGGCACCCGAGCAGTGAGGCTGTTCTCAGTTTCTGCTTTCCAGTTTCCAATCCGTTCAATGAAAATCGTGTGAAGCGGTTTCAGCTTTCGTGACGAACAAGGGCTGCACACGTTCCGCTTTCACTGAGATCACATTATCCTGATTCTGAAGAATTCCTTCGATAGCCAGGAATCGTTCTGAGGTCAGCAGCAGCCGGTTCCGGTGAAAAAGATCAGGCGTGACGATCGCGTTGGCAACTCCCGTTTCATCTTCCAGACTGAGAAACACAAAACCTTTTGCGGTTCCCGGACGCTGGCGCGTGATTACACAGCCCCCGATGCGAAGACGCTTCCCGTTGGGAATATCGCGGAGTTCGCTGGCCCGGCGAATGCCCATGGCATTCAGCCAATCGCGGCGGTACGCCATGGGATGCCGTCCGACGGTAAGACCGGTACCGTGGAAATCGGCAACCAGACGCTCTTCGTGGTTCATGGGTTTGAGCGGCGAAGGCGCATCGGGTTCGGGTAAATTTTCCAGCAACGGCCCGGAGCCGCGCACGGCACGCTCCACCTGCCAGAGAGCGTCGCGGCGGTGAAGCTTCGAGTGCCCAGTACCGAGTACCGAGTACCCAGGGAAATCTTTGTCATTCCGACCCCCGAGCGAATGCGAGGGGCGGAGGAATCTCGATACTGGGCTGCTGGGTACTAGCTACCGCATTCAGCGCACCGATTTCCGCCAGCGTGGTGAGTTCATCTTTGCGAAGTTCCGGAACCCGGCGAGTAAGATCATGAATAGAAACGAACGGAGCAAGCATGCGCTCGCGCACCAGCGCCTGAGCGCCTTCCTCGCGCAAACCGCGGACGTAACGCAATCCCAAACGTAGCGCCGGCGTCTCGCCGGCTGTTTTACTGGCCACTGGCCACTGACCGCTGGCCACCGCTTCCAACGTGCACATCCACTCCGAGCAAGTCACATCCACCGGCAGCATTTTCAATCCGTGGCGTTGCGCATCTTTCACGATCGTCGCTGGAGAATAAAAACCCATAGGCTGGTTGTTGAGCAACGCAGCGGTGAACGCGGCAAGATAGTGGCACTTCAGAAAAGCGCTGGCATATGCGATGAGCGCAAAGCTTGCGGCGTGCGATTCAGGAAATCCGTAGAGCGCAAAAGATGTGATGGAAAGAATAATTTTCTCCTGCGCCTCGGGGAGAATCCCGTTCTGCGTCATACCGGCGCGCAGCCTGGCTTCAATTTCTTTCATGCGCGCCTGCGATCGCTTGAACCCCATGGCGCGGCGCAGGTCTTCCGCCTCGCCGCCGGTAAAGTTGGCGGCGATCATGGCAAGCCGCAGCAATTGTTCCTGAAAAAGTGGCACGCCCAGCGTGCGTTTGAGCACAGGTTCGAGCGAAGGATGCGGATACGTGACATCTTCCCGTCCCTGTCGGCGCAATAGAAAAGGGTTCACCATCTGGCCGACGATCGGCCCCGGCCGGATGATCGCGACCTGCACCACGATGTCATAAAAACGTTTCGGACGCAGCCGCGGCAGGCACGACATTTGTGCCCGGCTTTCTACCTGGAACAGGCCGATGGTGTCGGCCTGTTGCAGCGCGGAATAGACCACAGGATCATCTTGCGGAAGATGTGCGAGATCAACTTCCTCTCGATAATGTTTGCTTATAAGCTCGATCGAATCCTTGAGCACAGCCATCATGCCTAGGCCGAGCAAGTCGACTTTGATGATGCCCATGTCGGCGCAATCTTCTTTATCCCACTGCACCACCACGCGGCCGGGCATGGAAGCCGGTTCGAGAGGAACGATAGAATCAAGCTGTCCCTGGCAGATGACCATGCCGCCGGAGTGCTGCCCGAGATGGCGCGGCATGTCCTGCACGGCAAGGCATAGCTCGTAATATTTGCGCAGGCGGGGATGTTTCAGGTCGAGCCCGGCATCGCGGAAGCGGCGGTCGAGCGCATCGTTTTCGTCGCGGAATTCCCAGGTCGCAACCGCGGCCGAAATTTTGCCAAGCGTTTCCGGATCGAACCCGAGCGCCTTGCCCATTTCGCGCGCCGCCATGCGGTTGCGGTAGGTGATGACATTCGCAGTCATGGCCGCGCCGCGCTCGCCATAGCGCCGGTAAACATACTGGATAACTTTTTCGCGCTCGTCGCCGCTGGGCAGATCAAGATCGATGTCGGGCCATTCGCCGCGCTCTTCCGATAGAAAGCGCTCGAAAAGAAGCTCCATGCTGACGGGATCGACGGCCGTAATACCCAGCGAATAACAAACGGCGCTGTTAGCGGCCGAGCCGCGTCCCTGCGCCAGAATGTTTTGCTTGCGACAGAAGTCGACCAGATCCCAAACAATAAGGAAATAGCCAGCGAGATTAAGTTTTTCGATCAGCACAAGTTCCCGCTCAATCTGGCGCCGGGCGCGGGTTTGCATGTCTGGCGAAGTTCGGCCATAGCGCTCGCGAAAGCCTTCCCATGCGCGCTCGCGCAGAAACGAGTTCATGGTTTCGCCTTCGGGAACGGGATAGAGCGGGAACTGGTAGCCAAGATCGTTCAATGTAAATTCGAGACGCGAAGAAAGTTCGAGTGTGTTGTTAATGGCCTCGGGCAGGTCGGCGAACAGTTGCTGCATCTCCTGCGGAGATTTCAAGTGACGCTCGGAATTGCGCGCCAGCAACCGGCCCGCGGTAGACAGCGTGCGATGATGACGGATGGCGGTGTATGCGTCGCAGAGCTCGCGATCTTTTGCAGCGGCATAGCAAACGCCATTGGTCGCGAGCAGAGGAAGATTGAGCGATCGGGCAATCGCGATAGCGGCACGGTTGCGCGTTTCTTCCTCTCTATGGAAATGGCGCTGCAACTCGACGTAAACATTGCCGCAACCGAAAATTCCAACCAGCTGCTCGACTTGCTTGCGAGCTTCTTCGATGCTGCCCTGTCGCAAAGCCACGGCCAGCGGCCCATCCGCGGCGCCAGTCAGGCAGACGAGGCCCTGGGCATGTTCTTCCAACTCTTCGTTCTGGACTGCACCTTCACCCTTTTTCGAACGCAACTTCATTTTGGTGATCAATCGGCAGAGGTTTTGATAGCCGGCGCGGGAGGAAACCAGAAGCGGAAGTCGAAATTCACCACGGAGACACGGAGGCACGGAGGAATTTCTAAATCGTTGATTATTGATTTCTGATTGTTCATTGCTTTTCTCTGTGTCTCTGTGCCTCTGTGGTGAAAAATTGGCCGTAACTTCCGCGCCGATGTGCGCCTTGAGCTCTAACTTTTTCGCCACCATATGGAAACGTGGCGCACCGTAGACTCCGTCGGTGTCGAGCAACGCCATGGCGGGCATATGGAGCCGGGCACAGGCCGACATCAATTCCTCAGGCAAGGAAGATCCTTCGAGGAAGCTAAAAGCAGAGCGGGCATGAAGCTCGATATACATCAGTGTCAGTGGTCAGTGGACAGTGGCCAGTAATTCCGCAGAAAAGACTGGCCACTGATCACTGGCAACTGGCCACTGTTCTTCAGTCATACGTGCCTTCCACGAACCAGCCTCCGCCGAGCAGATCGTGCACGAGCCGGTAAAGAGCGACACTGTCTGCATTTTGTAAAGCGATGTCCCACTCGTCGCGCGCCCAGGCTTCCCGCTCCCACCAGTCGCCGGAACTGCGCCACGGGCCGGCTTTCCAGAGCACGTTGCCCTGCACTTCTTTTTTCTTCAGGCACACCACTCGCGCCAGTTCTCCGTTCACCAAAGTCACAGTGGCACGTAGCAGTGGACGGAACAGGCGAAGAGCAGCGACCGCAGATTCTTCTTCTGCCGCTTTTTGGCGGTTTATTTTCGGAGCTGCTTCGGGCACGAAGCGCCGCATGCGAAAACCTTCGGCACGGTGTGTATCCAGCAACTCCGCTGAGCCTACGCGAGGCTCGCCGACCAGCCCGGCAATGCGCGCCAGCGTGAGTTCCAGTTTTTCCGGTTCCGGCGATGGAGGCAGAAACAGGCCGCCTTGCGCCGACCGCGGCCGCGCCGGTTCCGCGGCAAGATGAATCTTCAGGATGGGCGCGCCCGGCGGATGCGCGTTCAAGTCCAGTTGCAGCAGCTTGAGAAAGAGTTTCGGCGTCAAGCATCGGTAGCGGAAGACGAAGAGTTCGGCAGAATTTGCTTTGCCGTCCGGAAATAAAATGCTGAGCCGGAGCGGCAGCTTCGTTATGTGAGGCATCGCTTTCGCTGGGAATCCCGAAAGTTCCAAGTTGGGGATCAACTCCCGTTAAATTCTGCAGCCCCAGCGTAAGCCGTAGCTCCTGCGTATTCAGAGCCCGCGCGGCCAAGCGTGCACAGATCTGATCGAGCAGACGATTCAGCAGGAAGGCCAGCGGCTCCAGCAGCACGATGGGATATTCCAACTCGATGGCTTCTTCAAAAACAGCCGGCGCTTCCACCGGAACCAGCGTGCGAAAAGCCGCGCCCCGCGCCAGTTGCTGCAGGCGCAAGCCTTCCTGTCCCAGGCGCTCGCTCAGCGCAATTTCCGGCAGCGCCGCCAGCGAGCGTAGATCGCGAATGCCCCAGCGCTCGAGAGTTGCTATCAGATAGGCTGATTTTTCTTGTTGCTTCTCTTCCTTCTTCTTTCCTCCCCGCTCTTTACTTTCATCCCGACCCGCAAACAAAACTTCCACCGGCAGAGATCCCAGAGATTCGGCTTCCTGCCCGAGTGGAATCACAGTCACACCGGAAAAGCCCCGAGCCGCAAGCACGGCAGCATCGGGATTTGAGGCTACAGCAACATTCGCATCAAGTCCGAGATCGGCGGTGCGGCGGAAGAGGCTATGAGCAATCTTAAGCAGCGATCCAAAAAGCGATTCCATGCCTTCGAGATCCACCAGAGCCATATCGGCGGCAGCATCTTCCACGCGCGGTGAGAAAGACTGTGCGCAATCCAACAGAGCGGCGTGTGCCACGGACTCCTGCAACAGAGAACGCGGGCGCAGCGTCACCTCAGAACAGAGTTCCGCCTGGGCTTTCGTCATTCCTGGCATGATGCCCGCGCGGCTTGCGCTTTCATTCACGGCAAAAACTTTTTCCAGCGGAGGCTTGCCTTCGAAAATAGCCACGGCCCGCGCGCGCAACTCCGGCTCGGCGCGAAATACCGCGGCCACGGGAAAATTCGGCACGAAGATGCAGGCAAACATAGTAAAAGCAGGTTTCAAAGTTTCAGAGTGTCAAAGGTTTCAAAGTTCAAAATAATTGCTCAACTTTGAAACTCTGAGACCTTGAAACTTTGAAACCTGTCCTTTTCATCCCGCCCAGGCAGTCTTGCTGGCAAATGTGATCTCGGCGGAACGAACTGGTTTGCGATCCAGCCGGGACCGCACCAACTCCGCCGTCATTTCCA
>CAWEBA010000030.1:0-443362 GCA_963807145.1 uncultured Acidobacteriaceae bacterium
GCGTCGGCGGTTCAACTCCGTCCCTGGCCACCATGTTTTCAATACGTTATCCATCCTGGTGCTTCCTCTAATTATGGATTGCAACCCATCGTAACGGCGAAATCATGGGTTGCGTCATCACATCGTCCGTGTGTTCGCGGGTTTTGCGTTCGCGAGCGCAGCTTTCGCGTCTTCCGCCAGCAGTTCTTGCATCACCCATCCCTGTGCTTCGATCTTCGCAGGTGTTGTTGAACGGGTGTAACGATCGAGCGTGATGATCGGGTTGGAATGACGCAACAACTCCTGAACCAATCGAACATCGCTTCCGTTCGGAGTTTGGACCAGGATCGCTCAAGGGACGTAGTTAAAAATGTTAAGGTTTGAAGTCCACAACTCGGGCTCCGGGATGACTATTCGGAGCGCGTCGTCTTTCGGTTTCTAATCGGTTCGCAGTGCGCCTTGGCCTGTTTTAAACACTCGCTCAGTAGCTACTCGTTGGACTCTGCGACGCCGCGCCAACTCGCTGCCCAGTATGAATAACAAGCACGCTATCGAAGATAACAAGTAAATTCCGTCGCGCTCCCAATCCAGTTCCACGAGTGAAACAATCAAACACACGAGTAGCAAAACTCGTTTCATATGGTTGCCTTGGCTGATTTTTCGAACCTCCTGCGCTCCCGAATCGCGTTGAAAAAGCCGTTACAGAGCTTCACCGTGTCGTGGCAAGAGACAGGACCGTTCTCGTGGGGATCGATTCCTAGAAGACGATCCTGCCGCTGCCCACAAAGCACGATAACCTGCGTTGTCGTGCTATCACCTCCGATGCCGAACTGCACTGCGATGGGCCTTATATCATGCGTTCCTCCATGAGTGATAACTAGTCCAGAGGAAATGCTTCCTGCTCGACCCCGTTTCACATCTGTCCGCCGAATCCCGACGACCAATTTGGAGAGAGCGAATTGGCAGCCACGTTTAAGCTTGGTTTGTCGTCCACGACTGTCATGCGGATAAATAAGCCCCTCGGTCGTTGAATTGATCTCTCTGGCCTTTGGGCCACGAGTAGAGGTGACCAACGTCTACAACGATCTGGCCATCTGGAGCTACGTTCACCTGGGCCCGATCCATCGGTCTCGGAGCCGGACCTTCGAAGTTAATTCCCTCGCTGTCGTAGCCACTGCCGTGGCACGGGCACTTGAATTTGTTCTCCGCTGGCTTCCAATCGGGAGTGCAACCTAAATGTGTGCAGCGCGCATAAATAACAAAGAGCCGATCAGGGGTTCGATCGACCCAAATCCGATACTTCTGCAGCCATTTCTCGTCGATGCCTAGAGCGTAGTCGGCTGGATACCCAATCTTGAAAACGGTTGCCGGCTCAAACAATACACGTGGCAGAAAGAATCGGAAGAACGCGATGAACCACGCCGTCAGAAAGGCCACCACGCAGCTCCAAACAAGTCTGCGCCGCCGCCGGTCCGTGACGCCGTTCGTCGGTCCGACGGAAGACACGCCGGCTGCGACTGCTGCTTTCGAAGTCCCGATTGCCGGAGTGCCGACGTATTGCGTGGGATTGAGCTGGGAGGCCGGTTGAGTTGCGGTCGCCACGCGCGACTGTGGTGTAGATTGCCTTTCTCCTTGCACGTCTTCCACGACTGTTTTGTCAGGCACTCTATTACCCTTTTTCCACGTTCGGTCCGAACAACCTCAACCTGTCGATCGAAAGAATCCGCTATCCCGCACGCCTGGACGCGGCATTTGCTGGTATCAGGGTCTTTGTCGACAAGCTAGCTCCGATCTTCTGTTCGAGTTCGTCTTGACAGCGAAGGCAGAATTGCGTCCACGGCAATGCCTGCAACCTCTGATCCTGAATTTCGTCACCGCACCCCGCGCATATTCCGAAGGAGCCATCCGCGATTCTCTTGAGAGCCGCTTCAATCAAACGCAAAACAGTTCTTCGCTGGCTGCTCCGCTCGAACAACGATTCCTTTGACACGCTGATGACGCACCGGTCTCCGCTGTCTTGAGTTGCATCGACGTCCAGGGACTGTGCTTCCTGATCCAGACGGCGCAAGAACTGCCGGGTCTCATAGCTCTGAAGTTCAAGCTTTTGCCTGAGCTGGTTAATGTGGATTTCTTCCATCGTCGTTTTCCTGTTGAGCCGTGCTGTTCAGAACATTTTCTTAGGACCGTGTCCTTCATTAGCTAATCGCAATTTGGGATTGCCGACGAAATTGCGTCTGACGAGCCACAAAGATGCCTCCGCAACACTAGTTTGTGAGAGACGATCCAGATGCCCCCGGCGTTCGCCACATAAAGCAGGCTGCGGGGATCGTCGCGCGCTATGCTCGTGACGCCATCGAAGGTCTCAAGCGTGCGCGGATGGACCGGATCGCTTATATTCAACACGCGAACCGACTCTGGAACATTGCCCACGCCGAAACCAGTGGATGGGCCTCCCATCGACTGGGTCAGTTTCGCGTTTGTTGACTTCTCCGGGGTTTCTGAAAGGGCGAGCCCCGAGTTCAGCGGGGTCAGGCTTCCCTGAGAGACATGGCTAACAATTTTTGGCTTTTGTGGTTTTGTTACATCAATAACTGTGAAACCTGATCGCGAGGACTGCCGCACGTACAGGTAATCTTTCCTGCCTATTTGTTGTACGAGCATTTGCCGGGCCGGGTTGCCCGGCAGCGACAGGTGACCGACGACCTTCGCCTCTGTCGAGGTATAGAAGTCCCCGGGAGAGGCCTTGGCGCTCGTCACCAGAAAAAGCGCGCTAACCACGAGAAGCAAGTATTCGAATCTTCGTCTCTTTCGGATCAGTTTGGTTCTGTTGATTGCCTTGCTCCTCTGTAGCGTTGTTCGGAAATTAATACCTTTCATAAGCACCTCTCATAAGCACCTCCTACGCATCGAGATCTTGGAACGCCCACTCCGGCTTTTCAGTGTTTCGAAGATAGGAATCGAAGAATCGAAGCAAGAAAGGTGTCTGACTCCCTATCCCCGCGAACAGAAGAACTGGAACCTCGGGCTTGATACGCTTCATTTCGGCGCGAACTGCGCTGCCAGTCGCATCCGGCAGGTCGTACTCAAGTAGCACACCATGGATCGGCTGTTTCATGAGAATTGAGAGACCCTGACTTCCCGTGGTTGCAGACAAAACCTCGTAGCCGGCCGTCTCCAGCATGTACTTCAGGGCATCGAGATACTCCTTGTGGTTTTCTACGCAAAGAACTCTTACGTTATTCATTGGTTTTCTCCTGGCCTGCATAGCTTGTCCGGTGCGGGTTTTTCGTTGTGGTGTATCTCAGTCGATAATTTCCTTCCCTGAAATTGGCTTCCTCCTCAGCAGTATTTCTCGAAGGTCTTTCTCTGAAATCGGCTTCCTTCGCAGCAGTAGTTCTCGAAGCGTCCATTCGATGCGATCGGCACTCTCGGAAATGACTCGAACGCACTGCTGATTTTGGATCGAGTCTGTGGTCAGGGAAACGGCACCCAGAGCGTTTCGAATGTGGTGATTCATTTCAGAGATCACTTGCATTCTGAGCAGCGCAGCTTCCTGTCGCTGGTTTGCCGCATCCATGAATCCAGCGGTCAATCCTAGCCATTCCCGATAGAAGTACTGTTGCTGCGATAAAACAGTCCAAACTTCGCATGCAGGCTCCTTCCTGTTCAGTGTCGACTCCCTTCGAATTGTGGACATTCCACCTGTCTCTGCTACTCGAACCTGAGTCGCGCTTCACGATTTATTTTGCGCTACGGACTGCTCCGTCTCTTGCAATAGAGCCGTGCTCCCGGCATAGAGTTTTATTGAGCTGCCTCGTGCAGTCAGGGTGAAGGTTCCACTCCCGCTGCGCCCGGCATGCGGCATGAACACCCTCCCAAATCCGTAGAGTCCGCACGCATCGGGTGAGAAAATCGCAACCGACTGCTCGGTACTTGTGCTGCCACAATTCCCGCTCGTTTGGGAGGCGGGGTGATCTGATGGCAACAGCCGGGCAAACAGGCCATCTTTCCGGTTGTATGCGATCACGTCTCCATCACCGTCACGAACCATCTTGTCGAAGGGCGAAAACTCGTCGCCGCCGATCAGGATCATGGTTCCCGCCCCGTCTGTTTCGTCGAGGTAATGTGGTCTCGGGGCCCACTGTGACTCGAACGTATTCGCCAGCGCGCGAACAGACAGATTCACCGGCAATATCAAATCTCCGTTCATAATCTGATCGAAGTGGATGGAGATGGACGAAGCCTTCTGGCGAGCATATGGTTCGGGGCTGAAATGATAGGGCTGCGCCTCCACCAAGTGCCCGACAATCAGAGTTCCTTTGGGAAGACGCTGACCTCCGGGGAGTATCACCAACTGTAGCGTTTTGGCGACTACACGATCACCGGGTTGCGCTTTTCTTGCATCCACTGAGCGAACGAAACGCACGGGAAAAGCTGTTCCTTGTGGCACCTCGGTCTGGACCGCGGATGTCGCACAAGGAGCGCTGAGGAGCAAACTGAGCACGGTCAGTGCCGTCATCCCCAAATGCGAAAATAGAAAACGACTTGTAGTCTTCATCTGAGCCTCCTTCCTGCGCTGCGATATTCGACATGTACCGAACATCGCGTTTACGCATATTCATCTCAACACAGGAGAGCATTAAGGAATCCTGAAGTGTTTCTGAACTTTTCATTTCGGCAGGTTGCAAAGCCGACGACCTGGGGTAAAGTGTGAGTCATGTTTAGCGCAGAAAACATTCACCCAACAGAAGCGCTCGACATTCTGGTTGTCGAAGACGAGCACAAACTGGCGAACGCAATTGCCGAGGGCCTGCGTCGCAATGACTACCAAGTCACGGTCGCCTATTCCGGCGAATCAGCACTCGAGCAACTACGTGATCACAACTTCGACTTGATTCTCTTGGACATCATGCTGCCCCGGATGGGTGGCCTTGAGACCCTGCGTGAACTGCGTCGCGATGGATTCAAAATGCCAGTATTGGCCCTCACATCGAAGGGCTCTGTTGATGATCGTGTGCGCGGTCTGGATGCCGGCGCAGACGATTATCTTGTCAAGCCTTTTGCTTTCCCCGAGCTGCTCGCCCGCGTGCGCGCACTTCATCGCAGGGCCACTCCCGCGGCGGCCTCAGTGTTGCAGTTGGCGGATCTGAGCATGGATGTGAGCGGGCGAATAGCCACGCGAGGCGATCAAGTAATCGAGCTCACAGAACGGGAATTTGATCTGCTCGAATATCTTCTGCTTAATAGCGGATCGGTTGTCTCCCGGGAGATGGTCGCCCGCGACGTATGGAAGACAACGTTGCGCTACACTTCGATGGACAATGTGATCGACGTGCACATAGCCCGTATCCGGCGGAAGGTCGACGATCCTTGTCCGGTTAAGCTTCTCCACACGGTCCGCGGCGTAGGCTTTGTGATGCGGGTGCAGGACACAAAGAAGTGACGATCCACCTCAGTAATATTAGAGCCCGCCTCACGCTCTGGTACGTTGCCATTTTCGGTCTCTTGTTTGCCGCTTACATTTGCAGTGCGTGTTTTCTTCAGTATTGGCAATTGAAGCAGCAGCTTTACCATGCCGAAATACAGGACATGGAGACCGTGCAGGGTCTTCTATATTTCACCGCAAACGGACAACTCTCTTTGCATGACGAGTACTTCAATCGGCCCGCATCGCGACGCTTGCTCGACCGGTTGTTGGAAGTTCTCGATTCAAGCGGGCACCTGCTTTTCCGCAATCGCAAGCTCAATGGAAACACGCTGGGTGACCGGCTTCTGCCCGATGAAGGCGTAAACGGCTTTTCTCCGCGGAGCCTCCGCCTCGCAGACGGGACGGCGGTGTTAGTTATCAGTCATCTCCATGTTCTTCAGGAAACTCCAGTTCTCATCCGCCTGGGGTACAGCACGGAGCCACTGAGACTCGAATCGCTTCAGTTGCTTGGCCTACTTACTCTTATTCTCCCGATCGCGCTGATCGCTGCCGGTTTTGCGGGTTACCGGTTCGCCATCAAGGTTCTGAGCCCTCTCGAACAGATGGCCAGTCTTACCGAGCGCATCACGGCGCGCCGGCTCAATGAACGCATCCCTGTCCAGAATCCCGAGGACGAACTCGGTCATATGGCGATTGTCCTCAACGCACTCCTCGAGCGCCTGCAGGAATCATTTGAAAAGCTGCAGCGTTTCACGTCTGACGTTTCGCACGAGCTCAGGACGCCGTTGGCAGCCGTGCGCAGTGTTGGGGAAGTGGGCCTGCAGGAGGAGCACGATGCCGAAAAATATCGCGACATCATCGGAAGCATGCTGGAGGAAGTGGCCAAGCTCACTGCCATGACCGACACGTTACTCACGATCGCACACGCCGATTCGGGAGCGATCCAGCTGCGACAAACAACTTTCGCTCTTATGGACCTCGTGCAAGAGGGGGTCGCGGTAGTTGGTGTTCTGGCGGAGGATAAGCAGCAGACCCTTTTGGTGACGGGCGATCAAAGAGCCTTAGTTTGCGCCGATCGCGCGTTTCTGCGTATGGCACTTGTGAACCTGCTCGACAATGCGGTGAAGTATTCACCCTCCGGAAGTAAGATTCATGTAACTTTGCAGAGTGGCAGCGCGCAATCTGGGCCGGCGCCGTTTGTCGAACTCGTCATCCAGGATGAAGGGCCCGGGATTCCCGAGGGTGCCCAAGCGCGAGTGTTTGACCGCTTCTACCGGCTGGACGAGGCCCGTTCGCGTGACTCAGGTGGCTTCGGGCTCGGATTGCCCATAGCCAAATGGGCAGTTGAAGCCCATGGAGGCACCATCAATGTGAAAACCTCTTTCCCCACCGGAGCAATCTTCTGTATCAAACTGCCGGTCGTTGCGGGGATCAGCGATTAATCATCGCAATTCAGCATCCCAGGCATTATCTTCTTTCAGGAATCTCAGATCTGTCACAGGACTTGAAGAATCCTGAAGTTTTTCTGAACTTTTGTGTTTTGCGAAGGTACTATCTCGCCGGCCTCATCTAACCCACTAAGAAGTTTTGTGGAGGTGAGATATGAAAGCGCCAAGGTTGGGGGCAAGAGCGGCGAAAGAATGGCTCCTCGGCTTCTTCCTGGCCGCGATTCTATCTGCGCCCGCATGGGCTGACGCTACGAGCGCAAGAACAGCGGTGCCGGGAACCCTTAATTATGTTGAAGGCCAAGCCTCGATTGGCGATCAGGCTCTCAACTCGAAGTCGATCGGCACGGCGGAGTTGCAGCCGGGCGAATCGCTGACCACCGGAAAAGGGAAAGCTGAAATCTTGCTGACGCCCGGTGTGTTTCTGCGAGTCGGGAACAACAGCTCGGTCGGGATGATTTCACCCAGCATTACGGACACAGCGGTCAGAATCGAGAAAGGCCACGCGATGATCGAAGTCGCGGAAATTCAGCCGGAGAATGATATTCGCATTATCGAAAACGGGACGCGAACGCAGCTCTTAAAGACCGGATTGTACGACTTCAATCTGAACCAGGACGAACTCCGCGTGTTTGACGGCAAAGCTTTCGTAGAAGGCCGCGGCAAGCCCGTGACTGTAAAGTCTGGGCATGAAGTCAGCGTCGCGTCTAATGGTCATCTCGACGTGCATAAGTTTGACAAGAAGGCGTATGAGGAGGGTGATCTGTACCGCTGGAGCAGTTTGCGATCTGCTTATGTGGCGGAAGCCAACGTCGATGCGGCCGGGATCTACGCTAACAACGGATTGGGCCCGTGGGGAATGGGCTGGTGGGGAGATGATTGGTATTGGGATCCTTGGTTCGACGCCTTCACTTTCATTCCGGGAGATGGAATCTTCTATAGCCCATTCGGCTGGGGCTTCTACTCGCCCTGGTGGGTGTGGGGAGCTCCATTCTATGGGTACGGGTATGGCTACGGGCTGGGTTACGGGTACGGATACGGGCGCGGTTACGGCAATGGCTTCGGCCACTCCTATCATCACTTCAGTACCGACGCGCGCAACTGGGGGCCTGGCTCGCACTACGTAACAGGACGCAGTTACGCTCACGGTATCTATCACGGAGCGGGATCGACAGGCCACGGTTTCCACTCAGGACCTCAAATGGTCGGCGCAGCCCGTGGCTTCGGAAGGTACGGTGGCGGAGGGTTCCGCGGCGGCGGCGGATTTCACGGCGGCGGTGGCGGATTCCACGGCGGCGGCGGCGGTGGCTTTCACGGAGGTGGTGGGGGAGGGCATGGCCGGTGACCGGTAATGAATCGACGCCCTGTCAGTTGACTTGCAAGCAATCGCGGTGGAGAGACTCTTCGAGTTCGTGTCAGTCCATCAGCACAGGCTGACGACAATCGTGGAGAGCCTGTCCACCGCGACGTAGGTTCGCATGGCAGTGTTTACCGCACAAGAACGCAGTGAGGAGTCCAACAATGACCATTCGGAGCACATCGGCGATTCTTTTCTTCTCGGCTCTCGCTTGGGCAGCGCTTCTGCCGTCAGCTCAGGCTGACGACTGGGTTCAGAAGACGAAACTGAAGTTCGATCAGCCCATCGAGATTCCGGGTGCCGTGCTACCTGCAGGCACCTACTGGTTTGCGCTGCAAGACGGCGGGCTTGACCACAACCTGGTACGGATTTTCAGCGCAGACTGGTCGAAGATCGAGGCGACCGTGTGGACTGCACCGATCGATCTCCAGAAGTCGCCGGATAACACTAAGATTGAGTTTGCAGAGCGTCCGCATCAAAAGCCGGAAGCGCTGCTGAAGTGGTATATCCCAGGGCAATTAACTGGGCACGAATTCCTATATTCACCAAGACATGAACAGGAGTTCGCGCGAGATGCTAAACAAGATGTGTTGCCCGGACCGCTGGATCTTGCTTCGGGCGCAGTTTCGACAGGGAAGTGATGGGTGACCACCTGAAGCCGGAAGAATGTCTCACAGCCTTATATACGGAATCATTGGTGTAGCTTCATAAAAGTCTCACGGAGGAAAGGTAAATGAATAAGCCGACTTCTGCCGGACGAGAGCCGCCGTCCTTCGGAATTGGGCAGTTCCTCTTGGTAGTTGTTTTGGTGGTTATCTTTTTTCTGCTCGGCCACAGCATGGTGCGTCACCGCTTCTTTCAAGGTAGCCGGGAACACCGAAACGGCTCCATAGGGCAATAACAGGGCTTGGGAGGAGCCAGCGATCTCCTCAAACATCGAAGAGCGTTCGATCTCCTCGCGCAACGCGACATTCTCATTTCGCAAGCGATTTTCAGCCTGTTTATGATCTTCAATGTCCGTTGCTGTCCCGAACCACCGGACAACGTCTCCGTTCTCATTGAGCAGCGGGTTACACCGAACGAGAAACCAGCGATACTGCCCATCTTTTCCGCGCAGCCGCTTCTCTATCTCGAAGGGCCTTCGCTTTGAAAGGCCCGCGCTTAGTCCCTTTTCAAACCGTTCCAAATCTTCTGGATGAACGTTCCTCCTGATCCGCTCCTGCGTTCCCGAGTCTTTCATTTGTTCCAAGGCAAGGCCCAAGTAGTCAAGCAGCCTCCTGTTGGCCTGAAGCAGGGTGCCGTCTTTGTCCATTACAACAACATGCTGAGGAAGGAAATCAATGAGTTGCCGCGTTCTTTTTCGCTGTGCAGGTTCTTGGGGGATTGCTCTTGCTCTCCGGTTTTTTCGTGCCACTTGCGCTGACACTGCTTGCGGCAGAGCTCTACAACATTCTCGCGTTTCACCTGATGCTTGCCCCGGCGAGCATTGCTCCGGCTCTGGTGGCCTCCGTACTGTGGGTACTGGTCTTCCTTCAGTACCGCGATAGCTTCAAGGGCATTTTCACCGCGAAGCCTGCGATGCGGGTATGAATTGTTGGTTATGTTCCTGGCATTGATGGGAAACCCACACGGTTTCACAGCGATTCGTCGGGAAAAGAGGTCGAGGTCTAAGGCTGAGTAGATTCGTAATGTTCATTGGTTGACGAGCCAACGCCTGGCACCACCTTGACCGAAGGCTCCGTTCCATTCTTGAGCGGCAGCGTCACCGAAATAAACCCATTGCCCGGATCGCGAATAAACTCCAGAAAATCCGGCTCCGCATTGTCATTCATCACATACCCGCCAACGCGAAGTTGTGGAGCGACTATCCCAATCACCTCGCGCGCCAGCGAAGGCTCTTCATCGCGCGGCCAGCCGTCAATCAGGGCAAAATCCACCGGACCCCCCAGATCGCGCAGCGTCTGCCGCGCATCGCCCTCGCGAATCTCCGCATAGTCAGCGAGACCAGCCTCGCTGAGATTGCGCTTCGCTGTCGCGACTTTCGCGGGGACGAGTTCCGATCCGATCACGCAGCCGCCGCCGTTGTCGCGCATAGATGCAGCGAAATACAGGGTCGACATTCCGACTGAAGTCGCGAACTCGACCACGCGCGTGGCGCGCATTCCTCGGCACAAAAGATAGATGAGGTCGCCTTGCTGGGGACGAATTGAGAACCCACGGTCCGTATAGTCATACGGATCCCGGCTTTGGCCGTCATCGTTCGGGCTGCTGGCCCGCGCGCCGCGACGTTCCGCCTCCAATCGCTCGATTACCGCACGGACTCGTTCATCCTGAATTACGCTTTTTAAAGTTTCATTCAACAAAGTATTCGGCATGAATCTCTCCTTCTGTAGGTCTGTCCTTTCAGGTTATGACGTGCCCCTGCGGGCGCCGCTATTTTCCCAGGATCTCGGCTGCTGCCTGATCAAGAATTTTGGCAATCCGCTTCGCTTCCTCGGGATCGCACCCGTGTTTGCGGCGCAGAGCGTGCTTCAGGGCGTGGCGCGCGCGATGCACTTCATCGGAAGCACCTCCGTCAGAATCGCCCACGCCGGCAAATGCTTCGCGTACCTGCTCCATTCGTCCTCCAATTCGCGCCAGAGCATCGAGAATCGCTTCGGCGTTCGCGCGGTTTGCTTCCAGATGGGCCTTGCCCTCGGGCGTAATGCTGTAGAGCTTCCGCGTACCCTGCTGCTCCACGCTGGTGTGACCGATCTCATGCAGGTAAGTCAGCGCGGGATAAATCACACCCGGGCTGGGCGTATAGAATCCGCCCGAACGTTCTTCGACCGTCTTGATCAGTTCGTATCCGTGCGCTGGTTGTTCGGCGAGCAGCGCCAGTATCACCAGTTGAATGTCAATCGCGTCGAGCTTGCGGCCGCCCGGAAAATCGCCGCCGGCAAAGTCGCCCATAAATCCGGGGCCTCCATGACGGAACCCGCGGCGCCCGTGATGACGTCCGTGTCCTCGGGCGTGCTCTCGGTCGCGTTCTCGACCCTGTTCGCGGCCGAAGCTGCGATCGAAATGGGTTGAGGTTAAGAAATCTTCGAAATGGTTTTGTCTAAGCATGCCCACAATATATCGTACGATGCATCGTAAGTCAACATAATTCGCAGCGCTCGCTCAAAGATATCCCAAACAATCGGATATAAATGGCTTAATGCTGGGCATTTTCATAAATGCTCTGTGTCCTCGAAGGCCAACAAAGTTCTCAGTTCCTCAAACGCCGTTTCTGGCCAGTTTCCGGATTGCCGACAATCCGGGAGTTCGCCGGATCACTCAATACAAAGGGCGTTTACCGGGACTGATCGTGGTTTGCTTCGGTCGGTTTCGGTCCCTGGTCTCCCATTTCCAAATGCGAGGCACCTGAGGCACCCATCAATGGAAGAACACACTTCCATGGCACCGAGGCGCCGCCGCGAAAGTCAGGATCCTTCGCTTCAAAAACCTTTCGCCATTCCGGCATGACCGTGGCCTTCAAAACCACGTTTGAGGTATTCACCAGGGTTGGCCCCGACAACTCGCTTGAATGCCTTACCGAACGCACCGTCGGACTCGTAACCGACCGACCGAGCGACTTCTGGGAGCTTCTTGTCACGCCGTTCAAGTAGCTGTATCGCCTTCTGCATCCACCATTCCGTTACGTATTCCAGCGGCGTTTGTCCGAGTAGCTCTTTGAAACGTGCTGCGAATGCGGAGCGAGACATGCCCGCTGCTTCGGCCAGGGATTCGACCGTCCAGGGTGTATTCACTCTGTCGTGAATGGCACTCAGGGCAGTGCCCATTTGAGGATCGAAAACACGAAGCCATGCTTTGTTACGTTCCGGTCCCGAGGCGATATGCGCCCGGAGTATCTGGATAAACAGAACCTCGGCCAGCCGACTCGCGACGACTTCAGATCCCGGCCCCTGTTCTTCCATCTCTGACGCGAGCGCCTGCACCATAGTGTGAAGAGCAAGCGTGCGTGCCTGATCGGCTCTCATCAAAATGAAGTTCGGCAATAACTGAGTGATCGGCCTCAGGCTGGCGCGATCGAAACTCAAGGATCCACAGACGATTGTTGTCGGTGCGCCACCGCCGCCGCAAAGAGTGACATTGCCGTAAGCCTTGGCCCCGATCTCGCGGAAGCTCCACCTCGGACGTGTTCGCGGGCTGTCGCGCAAAACAATCGAAGTCCCCTTAGCCAGCAAAAAGCAATCACCACCGGTGAGGGGAATCGGCTCCGCAATCCCTTCCACACTCAGCCAGCAGTTGCCGCGCGAAAGCATGGCGAAGTGCGCCAAATCTGCGGGTGAAATCCAAAGAAGTTCTCACCAAGGAGGCGAAGGAGATGTTCGAGTCCCTGATCCCGCGCGGAACGATGGGTCAACCTGAGGAAATCGCGACGGTCGCGCTGTTTCTTGCTTCAGACGATTCGAGCTTCGTGAACGGGGTGGAGTTGTCCGTGGACGGCGGCTTGTCGGCCATCTGAGTCGGCGGATCTCGGTGAGTGCATAATCGCCAACGCACTCACCAGATCAGATAGGTAACCAAAAGTCGGCTTCTTGTCATCAAATCGCACAACCGACGCTAAGCGTCTTACGGTACTTATGTGTCCTCGAGCCGTTCGGGTAGTCTTGGGGTGGAGAAATCACTTGAGCTTTACAAGAGGACTCAATCAATGACGAATAGAGAAGCCGGAATCAATGTAGTCCGCGAAATGATGGGCGACCAGGCGGCCGCAAAACTCAGCTCTTCCGCTGACTCAAACACCTTCGGCGCCCCGATCGCTGCCTACGCGGTCGACCAGGTCTTTGCGGATATCTGGACTCGTCCCGGTCTGGACAGGCGCTCCCGCAGCCTGGTTGCCATGTCCGTCATGATTGCCATGCGTCAACCCCATGAATTCGCCATCCACATGGGGGCCGGGCTCAATAACGGCCTCACGTTGAAAGAAATCGAGGAAGTTCTCATCCAGGCGCTGCCATACGTTGGCTATCCTGCCATCGCAACAGCACTGGCGGCTGCTGCCGAGGTTATCAAGGAGCGTGGTCTCGACGTCGACAAAAACTACGCTGGTCACCGCGGCCTGCTTTAACACTGAACGGCATCCGCACTGCCGGTGTTGAACGACGCTTGACTGTGCAACCCGAAGCTATCGTCTCGTGATCGACGAAAGGCACCGATGAGTCGTCTCATCGTCATCGATCGCACAAATGACGACAAGCGAGTTTGTCAGTACTAACTCCCACGGCACTCATGTCGAGAGCTAAATATCGCAGGAGATTCTAGGATCGTTTTCTTGGAGCGATGGAGAATCCAGAGCGGAACGCTACATTGAGAGTGCTTATCATTCGCTTTATTGACGGCTCCAGTGGAAGTCCCACTTTCGCAGCTGCCTCGACATGGGCTGGATGTACGTAAACCGTCACAGCGTCGCGCACAACTTCTGCAGCCGCACCGATGTCATCGATCTTGTACTCTTTCTTTCCCACGCCATCGGCGAGAATCATCGCGACCAGCCTTGTCATTCTGGCGGCATAATCGTGAATAAGGCCGGGACGTTCGTCGAGCACACGTCGATAGAGCTGATACACCTCGGGATCGTTCACAAAGCGTTTAAGCTTTCGCTTGTGCAGTGCCAGGACAAAGCCTTCCAGCCGTTCAGACGCAGGCCCTTCTGAATCGACGAAGGTGCGAGCCAGCTCTTCCTCGTCTCGCATGGCTTCGCCGACGATCGCGTCGAACACCTCCGCCTTGGAACGGAAGTGGCGATAGATTGTGGTATGAGACGTTCCGAGTACGCGAGCAATGTCGACCACGTTGGTCTTGGCTTCACCGAAACGGCGCACCTGATTGCGTGCAGCATCAAGAATCTTCTCTGAAGTCAGCGTTTCGTCAACCACGGCTTTGTCGGTCTTCATCTCTATCTCTTTGCCCTACATCCACTTCCTGATTATAGCGAACAAAGTTCATTTTGTGAATCTTGAACGGAACGACGGCGATCTCATAAGTTACATGGAGGAAATGGTCATGAATAAGCTGGGCACTGTGCAGCAGACTGCGTTTGTTACAGGCGGGTCAGGATTTGTCGGAGGGCGACTTATTCAGGCGCTTGTTGCCCGGGGCTGGCAAGTTCGTGCTCTCGTACGCGGTGAGAAGGCAGCGGCGAGCGTAGCCGCCCTGGGAGCAGTCCCAGTCCTTGGAGAGCTTACGGATCAGGCCGCTCTATCCAAAGCAATGGCTGGCAGCAAGGTGGTCTTCCACGTGGCCGCCCTTTTTAAAATGTGGGGTAAACAGGAAGAGTTCAACGCCGTCAACGTGGATGGCACGCGCGCGCTAGTGGAAGCCGCGGTCGACACGCCGTCGGTGCAGAAGGTGATCATGGTGAGCGCCGCCGGCGTAGTTCAGGGCGATCCTGAGCCGCAGGTTAATATCGACGAACGCCTCCCCGTTCAGCAACGAAGGTTCGCACCCTACAGCGCTTCGAAAGCTGCAGCCGAACAAATTCTCCTCGCCGCGAACGGGCGGCGCGAAGGCTTCCAAACCGTGGCACTCCGTCCCACGATGATCTGGGGCACTAGCATGCCGATGCTCGATCGTATGGTGGAAGTAGTCAAAGCGGATAATTGGCAGTGGCCGGATGGAGGAACCTACGCCATGTCAACCTGTCATATCAACAATCTGGTCGACGCGCTTTTGCTGGCGGTGGAACGGGGCCATGGCGCCTACTTCGTGGCCGATGCTGAAGAAGTAACGCTCAGGAGTATAGTCAGCGATCTGCTCGCAACACGTGGCATCAAGGCCGGAGACAAGTCTGTCTCTTTCGGCATGGCGTGGATGCTTGCAGGGGTAATGGGCTTCCTTTGGAACCTTTTCAACCTGAAAGGTGAGCCCCCCGTCACGCGACAGATGCTCCGCCTGATCGGAAAACCATTCACTGTCAATATCAGCAAGGCGCGTCGCGAGCTTGGGTATGCTCCCCGTGTGAACTGGAAGCAGGGCATTGCCGAGATGCAGTCTTCTGTATAAGGTTCAGGGGCGAAGCGTTGTTGAAGTGCTGACGTGCAACCCGATATTCCAGCATTTGGCAGGGGCGACCATGCCTAGATCGCGCAATCGTTACTATCAGGGTCCCGTTAGCGAGCATTTCGATAGGACTCGCTTCCTCAATCCCGGTCAGCCCTCAACGGATAGAGGGCTAGTCGACGTTCTGCGGTGGCGACTCATGAGTGCTGCTGCTCGTTGGCCAAAGTCTGTTCCAGTGACACCAGCAAACCCGGATAAGGGTGTTTCGGACTTGTTGTAGCCACCCAAGCTCGTTGTGCTAACCTCGCAATAACGACGTAGTCAGGCAACGCAGAAACGCAGTCAGGGCAACACAGAAAGGAGAATACGATGCACTTTCAAAGTGACTATTTCAATGCTTATCACAACCTAAAGCTGACACGAGATGACGATGGCGTGCTGGTTGCTGAAGTCCATACCAACGGCGGCCCGTGCATTATGACCGCGCAATCTCACACGGAATTTGTCGATGGGTTCTACCGGATTTCGCAAGATCGCGCGAACAAGATCGTAATCCTTACGGGCGCCGGCGGGGAGTTCATTACGGATGTCGATTGGTCCTCCTTCGGCAACGCCGCTGATCCCGGCGTCTGGAGCCAAGTTCACGATGAAGGTGTGCAGGCTCTGGAAAACATAGCCAACATACGCGTCCCAGTCATCGCGGCAATCGAGGGACGTGCCCACGTGCATTCAGACTACGCGCTACTTGCCAGCGTAATTGTGGCGGCAGATGGCGCCACTTTCGAGGATGTGGCCCACTTCTCTCAGGGCGTTGTGCCCGGCGACGGAATTTTCACCACCTGGAGTTATCGCGCGGGAGCAGGACGAGCGGAGGCGTTCCTGCTGAATCCACAGCCGTTAACGGCGCGTACCGCATATGAATGGGGAGTGGTTGCCGAAGTTGTGCCGAATGGCCAGGCGCTCAGCCGGGCGCGGGAATTGGCCAAGTTGTACTTGAAGGCTCCCGAAGTGACCCGCCGTAATACGCGCGTGCATTTCATTCAACCCTTGAAAGAGCGTATTGTCCGAGAAGTCGGCTATGGACTGTCGCTGGAGGGGGCGTCCGCGGCTGATCTCGTGAAATCAATGCGAGCCCAGAATGAACCTGCCCAGAAAGGAAAAGTCGCATGAAGGCTAGTGTTGTCCGATGACCTGGCGTGGGATGAGAATCATTAAGCAATTGCCTGCTGCACACCGGGCCGGAATGATTTTTGCTTAGCGCATTTCTCACGATCGATACGGCTAAGCTAACGGCGAGGTGTCACTTTCGAGTAGCGTGTCGTCCCGCAAACCTGCGTCCCTGCTTGAGGCGCCTCAGTAGATGAGCTTTAGCGAAAACTGAACTTGTCGCGAAGTTCCCGCCGTCTTGCTAATCATGCCAAATCCTGTACCCTCGATGATATTGGCGGGTAGCCCCATGTTGACGATGTTAAACAGATTAAATAACTCTGCGCGGAATTGCAGGTCCGCTCGCTCCAAACCGCTCTCTCGGTGGCCAATCGGAGTCGTCTTGATGAGCGCAAAATCGAAATCGTAATATGCCGGGCCGCGAAATGTATTACGGCCGAGCGTTCCAAAGCGTCCGGAGTTTGGTCCGGTTCCGCCTGCGATCCCGATGGGGATGGAAAAGAAACTTCCGTTGTCCGCGCCCCGCCCAAAATAATCGTCGCGCGGTCGCGTCGAACTGCCGCCGCTCGAGAGGTCCGGAGTGCCAATCTGGTCGGGCCGGTCCGCGCCAATCGTTCCCGCACCGGTTTGCTGGATCCCCGAATAAACCGTAAACGGCGAACCACTGGTGATCGTCGAGATGCTCAGCAACTCCCAGCCTTTCGTCAACAACCGGGTTCGATCCGACTGAACTCCCAAATGCTCAAAATGCAAATCCTGGGCCGCGCTCAGTGTGAAGGCGTGTGTCACATCAAAGCTTGATGGTCCTCTTTCCGCTTGTGTATCGAACGGGTCTTGCGGACTAAACAGTGTCGCGGCGCCGGTAGATCCTGTTCCTCCCAGGATTCCGCTGACATCATCCAGCGATTTGCCCCAGGTGTAACCTGCCTGCAGTGACGGCCCGCCGTGCCCAACATTTCCCGACAATGAGGTCTGCAAGGCGTTGTACGACGAGTGCGACGTCGCCGCCATCACAGACTCGAATCCGAAACCTCCCGTCACGGCTCCGCTGTTGTCGAAGTTTGTAAACCGAGCAAATTCCGGCTCCGCTCCGGGATACGCGTTCGGATACGACATCCTCGGCAGTCGGAATGCCGATGTTCCAACATATGCGACATCGGCCGTGAGGCCGCCGAAAGCCCATTCCAGCCCCAGCGTCCAAGTCTGCAAGTAGCCATTGCCGAAGCGCCGATCGATCCCCGACAGACTGAGCAGCGAGAGCTGATGACTTGGCGCCAGCGCTGCCAAATCCTGTTGGTATCTATTTACGTCCATCACCGTGTTCGCGGGGACGCTTTTCGGATTGCCGCTGGCCAGCACGTTCACACCCGCTGTGTTGTAGACCCGTGGCAGCTCGCCCGGTGTGATTTGGAATCCGTACGAAATCTCCCCGTTCTGGGCCGCATTGACACGAGGATAAACAACGTAGGGCGTTGACCCCGTAAGAAGATTGTCCTGCCAGATATTCGGCGGAATCACTGTGATCGCTCCCCCCATGTGCACGTGCACAGCCTGAGGAGCATTCCACTCCACTTGCACTCGCGGCCCCCAGCCATTCCAATCCGTCTGATAAGTGGGCTGTGGATTGATCGAGTATTCCTGTCCAACGCCCGCCGGTGGGAACGAATTCAGAAAACTCGATGTACGGTTCGCTCGCTCCGAAATCGGCGTGTAGAGCTCATAGCGTAGCCCGTATTCGAGCGTCCATTGCGGATTGATTTTCCAGGTGTCTTCGATGTAGGCGTTCACGTCATTCCGGTTGATCGCCGCGGGCCCAATGTGCGCGCCATTCGATGCGTAGGGCGGCGCGACTGCGATCGTGTATCCATACGGATACCCGAGTAACAGACTGCTTAGCGTGTCTGGTAGAGGATCGCCGGCTTGCACATTGTGCTGTCCGCTAGCGGAAGGAATGAACACTGGCGAGTATACCGTTCCGCCGCCAAAATCATACTCGCCATTGGGACTGATTCCGAAGTATGTCGTGTCGCGATTAAGTCGCGCCTCCGCACCCCATTTCACCGCGTGCCGAGCAGTTGTCCAGGTGAAATTCAGTTGTCCCTGGAACAAATTCCCGAATGCAGACATCACCGAACCCGCCGCGCTGTCGAACGCCTCGTAAAGGCCATCGATGAACTTCAGTGCTGGATCGGTGTGATTCGGGGTCACAAACGACGGGGTCGTCCGCGTGAAACTCAGCGATGACGACCAGAGAAACCGAGGCGACCCAGCGTGCGTGTAGGTGATGACTCCGTTGCGCTGCCGGTCTATATACTGCACGCCGAAGCTCGGATCAAGCAGTGTTTGATCTGGATTTGTTGTCGGCCCTGTCAGATTGTCGTAATTGAGCCGGCCAAACAATTGTCCTTTTGCGCCAAGTTTCTGATCAATGCGGATAGAAAACTGGTCCGCATCCGTGTTCACGTTTGAAGGGGAAGCATAGGTTCGCGCACCGTACGCGCCTGTCGGGTTGTTAGGGAGTGGATAGCGCGCCAGTATGGAAGCAATCGCCGGATTTACTCCCGGGCTATTCGAGCTCCCCGCTATCTGCAGCGTGTCGGTGATGCCGTCCGGATACGTCAACACATCCTGGCCTGCTCGCTCTGCAACTGTAGGCACGGCCAGTACCTGTGTTGTTCCAAGCACCTGCCTGAATCCCTGATACTGCGCAAAGTAGAAGGTCCGGTCTCGACCGTCATATATATTCGGCAAAACAATCGGTCCGCCGTTTGTAAAACCAAACTCATTCCTCCGGAAAGGAGGAATTCGGCCAGGATCCGCGATCGACGGGTGATCGAAATAGTTTCGGGCATCGAGGGCAGAGTTCCTCAGAAACTCGAAGAAGGAACCGTGAAATCCGCTCTTCCCGGATCGCGTCACGATATTGGTAAAGCCTGCCGCGCCTCGCCCGACGTCTGCTGGCATCCAGCCCGAGCGTGACTGCAATTCCTGAATTGCGTCTACGTCGAAATTCGTGAACGTACTCCCGCCCATCTCAGGATCACTAATATCAGCGCCGTCCATCGCGAAAACAGCCTCAACGCCGCGCTGTCCATTGATGGCAAACTGCTGGGTGAAATTTGTCTGCCCATTCACGTCCGTCATCGTCCCGGCTGCCAACAGCAGCAGCGTGCTGAAGTCGCGTCCATTCAACGGCAACTCGTTCACCTTTTGACTGGAGAGTTTCTCCTCGCTCGTCGCGCTCGCCACATTCGAGACTTCAGAAGCAGCTTGCGAATCGACCGCGATAGACAGCACGTTTTGGTCGGACACCGTCAGGACTGCCGAGGCGCGGCTGATATTTACCGCCAGCGGTGTGGTCGGACCGTGTCCGTGCAGCTGCACAGTCACGGTGTGGGGTTCTTGTGCGACGCTCTCGATCGAAAACCTCCCATCAGATCCTGTGATCGCCGTCTGCTTTTTCCCCGTCGTGGATACTGTCACCTTCGCACCTGGGACAGCTTGTCCGACGGCCGTGCGAACGACGCCGGCCCAAGTTATCGTTGCAGCTTGTTGTGCGTTGAGTGGAACCGCGATCGCCACCAAACTACAAAAAGCAAACCTCTCGACGGAGCGGAGCATCCTGTTAAACGTCCGAGCCATCAAAAGTTCCCTTCGGGTTGCGGGATGCAGGCATCGAGAATTGCCCGATCAACAGTAGAACCCTCTCTTCTTTGTGAGTATTTCAATGAACCGAGAGACTTCCTGTGAGAGTCGTATTGTCCGAAGATGCACCAACCATGATTTCGTAATCGCCTGGCGCGAAATTCCAGCGGGCCGTCGTGTCGTCGAAGGTCTGCAAGACTTGCGGATTGATCGCCACCGTGACCGTTTGGGATTCACCCGGCGCGAGTCTGACTCGCTTCCACCCCACCAGCCGTTTGAATGGTTCGTCCGCGCTCTTCGGCAATCTTGCGTACACTTCCGCGATCTCAGTGCCTGTCTGTTTACCGGTGTTCTTGAGGCTGAAGCGGACAGTCTTGGCGGCGGAATCAACGCTTAGCCCCGAATATGCGTAAGAGGTGTAGGACAGACCGAAGCCAAAGGCAAACAGTGGCTGCTTGCCCTTCGCTTCATACCACTTATAGCCAACTTCGGGCCCTTCATCGTAGTGGACTGTATAGCTGAGAGCTTGATCCAGAGGCGGCATTGGTGGAATGACCGGATGCGGCAGGTCTGTTTCACTTTTCGGGAAAGTGATGGGAAGTTTGCCAGTTGGATTGACGTTCCCAACGAGAACGTTGGCCAAAGCTTTATGTCCGGCACTGCCTGCGTACCATGCCTCGACAACAGCGGCAACTCTGTCGAGCCATGGCATGGTGACGGCCGTACCGGTTTCGAGAACAACGATTGTGCGAGGATTCGCTGCGGCAATCTGCTCGATCAAAGCATCCTGATTGTCAGGAAGCGACAGATTCGGCAGGTCCATATCTTCCGCCGTCCACTGGTATGCAAAGACGATGGCGAGATCAGAACCCTTGGCGAGCCTTGCTGCGGACTGCAGATCTGTTCCCGAATCGTATTCAATTTTCGTATTCGGCAGTTTCGCTCGCAGAGCTTTCAGCGGAGACGTCGGAAACCAGATGTGATCCTGCCAATGTGTTTCACCCTTGCCCGCAGGCATGAGGGCATTTCCGCCTGGCGGATCCACTTGCGCCGATCCTCCACCGGAGATCATTCCCACATCAGCATGTCCCCCGATGATCGCGATGCTGCGGATCGATTGGTTAACTGGCAGCACGGAACTGGTATTCTTCAAGAGAACGATACTTTTCTCTTCCACTCGCTGCGCAACCTCGAGACCCTTCTCGACATCGACCACGCTCTTACGAGGCGGGTCGTCAACCACCCCTGAGAGAAATTCCGCATACAGGACTCGTCTTGCGTGGTCGTCAATCTCCGACAAGGACACTCGTCCGGCAGCAACCGCTTCTTTCAGCTTCGGGCCGAAGTAGTCGGCCAGCGGCTGTTCCTGATCGAGACCGCTAGCTGATGCCTTCTCCGTGCTGTGAGTTGCAGTCCAGTCAGAGATCACGAAGCCTTGGAAGCCCCAGTCCTTCTTGAGTACGTCTCGCAACGTGTAAGGATTTTCGCAACCGTAGTCTCCATTAATCCGATTGTAGGAACACATCACCGCGCCAGGATTTGCGATGGAGATTGCAATATGAAAAGCGAGCAGGTCGGATTCCTGCATGGCCCGTTTCGAAATGATGGCATCGACGAAGTTGCGTCCGGTCTCCTGGTCGTTCAGCGCGTAGTGCTTAATGTCGCCGACGACGTGTTGCGCCTGTTCGCACTTCATCATGTTTCCGTCTAACGTGCCGGCAAGCAAAGGATCTTCGCCGGCATACTCGAAGGTACGACCGTTCCGAGGCTCACGGGCCAGGTTCACGCCGCCTCCCAGCGTCATATCGAAGCCTTGCGCTCGAAGCTCGCTGCCGATGACTTCGCCGTAAGCACAAGCGGATTGCGGATCCCATGCGGATGCTGCCCCCAGGTTCGAAGGCATCGCCGTTGCATACCTTCCATTCACACCGCTATCCCGTACTCCGTATGCGGCATCTGAAATGATCAGCGGCGGAATGCCGAGACGTTTGACGCCTTCGACATAACCTGCGCCACCGTTTGTGAGAGGGGTGAGCGGCATCGTCCATGTGGGATTGTTTGCCATGCCATTCCCATGCAGGAGGGCCAACTTCTCGTCGAGCGTCATCTGCTTCAGAACCAGTTCGGCACGCTCCTCAGCGGACAGTTTGGAATTCATCCACGGCCGATCTGTGTCCTGGGCCACAAGAACACTGGTTGCGGAGATGATTCCCAGGGCAACAAGCAATGAAAAAAACAAGTGGAAGCTGAGATAGCGGTTGATCATAAGTTTTCCAACGGCCATAGCCACACCTGCACTCACAAAACTGTCCTTCGACTCGCAGTATAGAAGTGTCAACCGTCTCGGTTTACGTACTTGTGACTTCTATGACGGCGGTGTTCTCGAGTGCGTAGCGACGAGCATATCCGCCGACCATTCCCGTCGCGCCCACGATCACAAGGCGTGCCTGGCCCCCTGTCGGAACGTCCATGGACAACCCCGTAGCGCTGTTAGCCACTGTCACGACAATGGACGCTCCTCCAGCCAGTCGACATATAGCACGCGCTCCGCAAACTACCACGAGCCGCCGCGTTTATCCAAGCTCAGAATGACGCTTCTTTTCGGCAAGACTCTCTGCACGTTTGCCCACCTTCTTAAGTATCAGTTCAATCTGTTCCAGTTCTTCCGCAGAAACATCACGGAAGGCACGTTTGATAAGCGCGGCGTGTCGACGAAAAAGAGGGACAAACATTTGCCGTCCTTTTTCAGTCAGGGACACCGTTCTGACCCGCCGATCGGAACTGCTCTCGACACGGGTAACAAACCCTTTCTTGTATAGACGATCTACCGCCACGCTGACTGATCCTGGATTGAGGTCAACCTTCGGGCCAATGGCATTCACCGGCAAGGGCCCCTTATGGAGCAGTACTTCGAGGACTCGAAAATCGGACTCCCCGAGTCCCTCTTCCATTGTAGCCGGAAGAAGATAGCGGGCAATGGATTGCCAGGCTTTCAGAATGATGAGCCAGGCATGAAGGGCCTGGGGAGGTTTTTTGTGCTCTTTCATAAGAATATGAATCCCTGCCAGTATACTCGATATCATATGTATCGATGTCGATATGAATGAAGTCGATGGAATAAAAAAGGAGGCTACCATGAGCAGTACGATCACCGCGCTACCCCAAACCTCAACCACGACCTGGAACCTCGACCCAGCTCACTCCGTTGCTGAGTTTAAGGTCAAACACATGATGATCGCGCATGTGAAGGGGCGTTTCTCACAAGTTTCGGGCGCCTTAACCTTAAATGAATCGGATCTGGATAAATCGCATATTGAGGCTTCGATCGATGCCACTTCCATCGACACTCACGATGCCCAGCGCGACGCTCATCTTCGAAGCGCCGACTTCCTGGATGTGGAAAAGTTTCCGACGCTCTCATTCAAATCCGCGCGAATCAGCATCGTGCGTGATGGCGAACTGGCAGTGGAAGGCGACCTGACGATCCACGGAGTTACCCGCAAGGTCGTCTTCGCAGTGGAAGGACCTACGCCGCCGGTGAAAGATCCGTGGGGCAACACTCGCGTGGCTGTTTCGGGTACCACCAAGATTAACCGCAAAGACTTCGGCCTCAACTGGAATGCTGCCCTTGAGACTGGTGGCATTCTGGTCGGTGACGAGGTCACCATCACTCTCGATGTCGAGTTCGTGAAGGCTTAACAGGCGGCTGGGACGGGAAGTTATCCGGCTGTGGCGAAGTCGAGCCGCTGCCAGGCGCAGGCGTTAACAAAACCGGTCCGACAAAACTTCAGATCGCGGTGTCCCCGTCCGACTCACGCGGCCGAGCGGCTTCAGGATGCCGGCAAATGCGATTGTTCCGGTTCCGGCTTTCGCCTCAAGGCGAGCGCCGAGATCAGCGTGATGACGAACCCAATCGGGAAGGGGTCGATGAACGTCAGCACTGCGTTAAGAAACGGGTTCTTGTACAGCTCCTTGTGCTTTGCCACCTCCTGAAGCCGCGCCTGGACGGCTGCAGGACTCGCGCCCGAGGCCCTGAGCTTCTCTACCAAATGAGCGCCATATTTGTCCCAGAAATCAGGCAGGAAGTTGTAGTAGATAACTTCCCACGTCACGACATAGCAGACGCACGAAATCAGAGTAATGGAGATCCCGACGGCAAAAGCTTTCAAAAATGTGATCTCGCCGTTGCCCACGTTGTCGCGGTAGGACCGGATGCCGAAGAATACCAGCAAAAAAGAGAGCACAATGCTGGTGTGCCCAATGACTGGGCCCCGTTCAAAGCCTATCCTGTCCTTGAACGGGACAATGGCCACCATCACCAGCGAAGAGATAGCGCCAGAAATCAGTCCGAAGGTTAGGATGGTCTTTTTCATGTCTGCCTCTACCTTGACGGTCTTAGTGATCGGCGTGGCTAGCCGGCGGCGCCGGCGCCTTGGGCAGTACGACGATTAGATTATCGCCCGCGCCGGGGTTCGTCATCCCCAGATAGCTCAGCTTCGGTTCGGAGTCGAATCCTATGTCTTTCGTAGTCATGTTCGGCGCATAAAACATCAAGTGCGGGGGGAAAATGCCAGTGCCTTTGTCAGAAGCGGGTCCCAAACGATTCTCGCTTGACATCATGTAGAGGAATCCCGGCTTGCTGGGATACTGGAACCGGCCATCCTTATATCCGTTGGCAATGTCCGCCTTGATGTCTGCCTCTGACTCGCCTGCCGCGCGCAGCTCTTCACCGTGCAGGTAAACAAGCAAAAGAGTGCGGCTTCCTTCGGCGTCGAAGCACGTCGGCTCGATCGTAGTTTCCGTGGGCTCTACGAAATGCCGGCCAACAAAGCAGCTAAAGCCGTTGGTGCCTTCGCGAACTTTCTCATGGCCTTTGAGGCCAAGAATATAAACTGTGGCCTTGCTCGATACCTCGGCCGGGGCTGCGCTCTCTGCCAGTGCGATCTGACGCTCGCGGGGGACGGAGGCGTCGTAGATCCTGGGAAGTTCCTGGGCAATTCCTTGCACGGCTGCACTGCCCAAGAGGACACCGATCGACAGCACCCCAAGAAAACTTTTACTTTGATTCACAGGCTTCATGTTCGTTCCCTTTCAGAAGATGGTTTTCCGCTTAGCGAATATTGCCACACAGATTCAGACGTGCTGGTCGACTAAAATTGGGTTTCCGTCGGATCGATCGTGGTAAAACTCGCAACGGGACGAAACATACCGCATCAGCCAGGGTCTCTGTCGTCATCCTTTCAGGTGATTTTGCCTGCGGAGAGAAAAATCATTCGTACGAGTGAGTAGCCCTTGGGGGTTGGCAGCAGTGCTTGTGCGAGTCAATCAGGGAAGCAGACCGAATTCCTTGCCGAGTTGGACGGCTTGCGTCCTTCGTCTAGCCCCCAGTTTGTCGAAAACACGGCTGGAATGGGTCTTAACCGTGTTCTCGCTCACAAAGAGCTTCTCGGCGATTTCGCGGTTGCTCAGTCCTTGGGCGATCAGTTCAAGGATCTCAAGCTCACGGCGGGTGATATGGAGATCTTCTCGTTTTCTCTCGTCCGGGACGAACGGTCCCCCGGCAGGGACAAGGATCTCCTTCACAACAATCGTCTGCCGCCTTCCTGTTAGCTTGAGGCCAAGCCAGATGCCAAGAGCGGCAAAGATCGCCGCGATCAGTCCGCCGTAGATTTCGATGGAATGTTCGACGACCAAGAACTGATACTCGGTCCACCGGAGCAGAGCGATCAAGATTCCACCGATCAAACCGTACATGAGGACGTGGCGCTTCATAAGTTTGCAGGAGGATTCGTTACCGAAATTATCGCACCCATGGACAGGGACCGCGCCCTTGTCTGGAGTTTCCACGCCGACCACCGTTCGGAATAGCGTTGTCTTGCCCGCCCCGTTGGGGCCGACCAGTCCGACTTCTTCGCCGGGATTCAACTGAAAGGAAGCATCCAAGAAGAGCAACTGCTTGCCATACTGCTTATTCATGTTTGAGAAAGAGATCTTCTTGAAGGAGCAACTCGCGACAAGGTATTTCAAAAGTGTGAAACCTTAGAGACATTATAACATCATAATGAATGATAAGCGTTCGCCGTTAGGGACGACGATCCAATATTAGAGAGGCTTCTTGATATGAATCAATTTGCTCTATCATCGGAACGAGAAAACGGCAGCCGTTTTGTATTCTTAAGCAAGGGTCTCGCATTCTTGGCAAGACCCTCGATAGCTGTGTGGGCTCCTATTCCGCTACGGCTGATCGTGGGCTATGGTTTCATGGCGCATGCCTTGGCGAAACTGTCCAGGGGGCCTGAAACCTTCGCCGCCATCCTGCATACGATCGGCGTGCCGGCGCCTCATCTCATGGCATGGCTCACCATTCTGACCGAGCTCATCGGCGGTCTCGCCGTCCTGCTCGGAGCTTTCATCCCACTTGTAAGTCTGCCGATGGCAGCGGTTCTCTTCGTAGCAATGCTAACCGTCCATCTCCCCTACGGGTTCAGTTCGATCAAGTTGCTGAGTGTGACGGCCGGCCGGGCCCAGTTCGGGCCGCCAGGTTACGAACTTGATCTGCTCTACCTAGCGCGCCTTGCGGCGCTTGTATTCGGCGGTTCTGGGCCGATGGCGATCGACAATCTCGCGAAAAAACAATAGCGATTCCGTCACGCTGCTGACGGTAGGCCGCCACAAGTTTTTCAGTGAGAAGTCTTTCGGACGAGGCGCGTGACGAATCGAACGAGATCTCCCCGGTAGTGCAGTCTCTCGTAATCGACTGGACGACTGCCTGTCGAGTAGGAAGTCCGTTCGATGCGAAAAATCGGGCTCCGTCGTTTCACTTTTAGCGCGTTGGCAACCTCTTTCTCAGCGGCCACTGCGTCCAATTTGTACTCCGCCTCGATCAGCGGAACATCGTATTTGCGTTCAAGGAGCGAGAAAATGGGCTCGACCTTCAAATTGTTGGTGATGATCTTCTTGCCGATCTCCAAGGGTAGGTAGGTCTCGTCGAAGGAGAGCGGAACGCCGTCTGCCAGGCGAACGCGACGAATTCTGACGACGCGCTCGCCCCTTGTCAGCGCAAGCTGTCGCGCCACAATCGCGTCGGCAGTCACAATTTCCTTGCCGATTACGCGGGCCGTTGGTTTGTGGCCAAGTGCGTGCATATCTTCTACAAATCCGCTCAGTTCTTTAAGGTCCTGTTTGATCCTTGGCGCAGTGACGAATGTGCCTTTGCCGCGGTGAATCTCGACAAAACCGCGGCTCACAAGATTCTGAACAGCTCGACGGACGGTGATGCGACTCACCCCGAATCGTGCAATGAGACGGTCTTCCGTCGGCAGTTGGTCGCCGACCTTGAGGTCGCCATCTGTAATCTCGCCCGCAAGGACTGTTTCGACGCGTGCATAAAGAAGAGAGTCATGCGTCCCTGACATGACGACATTATAACGTCGTACTTAACTGGAGAGGATTTTGTGAGCCGGTGTTATCCGGCGATCGAGGGCTTGAGGCTTAGAGGTCGAGTAACGATGAACAACTCGCTCGGTGGAATGAGGTATCTCAATGTGGTCATCATCGGAACCGACCTGTTGAAGTTGAGTTATCCTCCCGGGTGAAGACCCTTATGCAGGCTCACGTCGTCGCCATCGCCGGTCCTCAGACTGCGGAAGACAATCGTCGATAGGATGGTTAGGATCCCGAGAGCAGTGAGGGCCTTGTGGATTCCGTGAATCATCTGGATTGGGCTGGAGTGCGAGCCGGGAATGAAAAATGCTGTGGCTAGCCCCGCCGCCGCCACGCCGAAGCTGATCGACATCTGCTGCGTGGTGCTGGCGATGGAACTGGCGCTGCTGGCGTCTTTTTCCGGAATGTCAGCAAATACAAGCGTATTCATACTCGTGTATTGCAGCGACGTGAAGGCTCCATAAAGGAAAGCCTCCAGCACGATGGCCCAAACGGGTGTTCCCAGGCCGATCGTCGCAAACACCATCAGAAGGACGCCGAGAATTAAAGTGTTAGAGATGAGGACGCTGCGATACCCGATACGACGCAGAATTCGTGGCATCAGCGCTTTCATGCTCATAGACGCGATCGCCTGGGGCATAACGAGCAAACCGGACTGGATCGGGGTGAAGCCCAGGCCCACCTGATAGAGGAGCGGCAGGAGGAAAGGCACTCCGCCTATTCCAAGACGAGTGAAGAAGCTGCCGCTTACGGCGGCGCGGAACGTGCGAATGCTGAATAGCCTGAGCTTCAGGAGAGGGAACGGAAGACCACTCCCGTGGATCCCATATCCGGCAAGCAAGGCAATGGACAACACCAGCAATCCGGACATCGCGCCTGCGCTCAGAGTGTGCTCGCCGAATATCTCCAGCACATACGACAGTAGTGCGACCCCAGAACCGAAGAGGATGAGCCCGACAACGTCGAGTGGAGGGGTCTGCTCTTCGCGGTAGTCCGGCAAATGCAGATAAACGAGGATCAAACCTGTGAGTCCGATTGGAATATTAAGGAAGAAAATGACACGCCAGTGAAGATACCCGACGATGAGACCTCCGGCGATGGGTCCGAGCATGGGCGCCACCAAGGCTGGTATAGAAACGAAGCTCATAGCGCGCAGGAGATCTGACTTGGCAAATGCTCGGACCAGGGTAAGCCGGCCTACCGGCACCATCATTGCGCCGCCGCAACCTTGCAGGATGCGGCAAGCGACCAGCAAGTGAATGTTGCTCGATATTCCGCAGAGAAAGGACCCGAGAGTAAATATGCCAATCGCAGATGCAAATACACGACGGGTGCCGAAGCGGTCTGCCATCCAGCCACTGATGGGGATGAACACCGCCAGGCTGAGCGTATAGCTCGCCAGAACGGCCTTCATGCTGAGGGGAGCGACGCCGAGGGCGGAGGAGATGGCGGGAACGGCGGTGTTGAGAATCGTTGTGTCTAGGGACTCCATGAAAAAAGCGACAGCAACGAGCCACGGCAGGAGCCGTTTGGAGGCCTCTGAGGGATCGGATGAAGATGGAGGCGCGATCAACGGCCCGGTTCGGCTCATACGCAGGAAACTGCTGGAGGCTTCACCCCGCCACTCGCAACAGACGTTCGAGCAACGGCTACGCTCGTTAGAAGGAGCATTGACTGAGGCCGATAAACAGAATTCCTCATTGAAATGATCTGCCCGACTTTTGCGTACGACCGCTTCATCTGGTGCCTGAAGGTTGGGGACGATCGTTCGCAAACTGTGGATCGTTTTGTAACAGTCCTGGAAGCGACTCGATGTAGCGCTTGAGCTGAGGCCGCAAAAACCAGTCATAGTGGTACCGACGCATTTCAGAGACGGCCTCCGGGACTGGCTTGTGTTCGACAGCAATTCGGTAGGCGGCGATCATGACTCCGGTACGATCTGCACCGCGGCGGCAATGAACAAATATCTTTGTGCTCGGGTTGGCGCGAACCAAATCGAGAAATTCAACAATTTGCGGACTTGAGGGTTCGTGGTTTGCGCTCCAGGGAATCTCAACCGATTTCATTCCAAGGGATTCAACCTGGCGCCGCTCGGTGGCCACCTCACTGCGCTTCTCGCGGAGATTGACAACGATCTCCACCCCCATCGCGCGCAGCGCCTTGAATCCATCCGAGGTGGGCTGGCCCCCGCGATAAAGATTTTCTGCAACGCGACCGAAATTGGGCAGTCCTCGTAGTTCTTTTGCTGTCTGGCACCACGAGACCGGGGTTGCAGTGGTCAGCGACACAACTGCCAAAAAGGCGGCGACAATGATCCTACGGTTGATCTGAGTCATTGCTTAAGCGGTTGTTCGCGAGATGCCGACGAGCTTCCAGTTGTCTCCCTCGTTGCGGAAGTAGATAGTGACCGATCTCTTGTCAGCATGATCGAGTGAGATGCGGCAACCAATATATGAGCCCGCGGCTAGGGAATTGAACGTGCCTGGCAGCCCGGAGTTTTCCGAGGTGGACACGTCTTCCTTTCGCTGTGCTTCGTTGTGCCAGATGAACCAGCTGAGCTGGTAGCGGCTCGGTGATGAAAAGCCATACTGCACTGCCAGATCGTCGAATGCCAGACGATCGTCAACAATTCGAAATCCTTCCAGCGGAAGCACCTGGCGGAACCAGGCCCGGCCAATCGCGTCGCGTCTGGATTCGAGCACGCGAGTGATGTAGTCCACTACCTTCGGATCCTGAAATTGACCCTCTTCGATGACGCCGCGGATTTGTTCGTCGCGGAATGCCATCACACGCTTGGCTCCCCAATAGCCATCGAGCGGAGTCATTTGCACAAAGGCTGGGTTGGGATAATTCGCCTTCCAGGTCAGCGGATCGAAAGCAGCGGCGGTGAAATTACCGACGGCCTTCAATTCGTGCTGATAATGGACAGTCTCCCAGTCGGGCGCCGACAATCCAAGCGTGTACATACGCCTCCACGTTATCGGAAGAACTATATACTCCTGCCCGTGGCGCGGATCTTTGGCAATATCGCTGTCGCTACCAAAGCAATCGCCAAAGTCCAGCAGGTGATGCACGAATCTGGCTTTCTCGCCTTCGCCTTCCACGGTGTCCAGGCTGTTCTCACCTTTGGCATCGGTATGGTTCAGCCAAGCAAAAAGAACAGCGAGGCCCCTCAGGTCGCGCCGCTGTTGGTGCGGGACGAGATCGTTCGGATCGTCCGAGCGAACGCCTGAGTAGCGGAAAGGCCCGGCGATTTTGGGAGGAAGAGAGAGACTAGCCATGAGCCGAACGCGGCCGTCTGGTTCCCGGGGGATCCGGTCAAAAAGCTCCCTCAGTTCGCCGGCTGTCAGGCGACGATCTTTCCCGGATATCGATTTAACCGTGGCTTTTTCGGCAAGATGAAACTCTTCAGGGCGACCGACCAGGATGTAATTCTCGGGCACGTTGTATCCCGCGGCGTAAAGAAACAGGGAGCCCATGACATCCGCCGCCGTAGCCATTTCAGGGTTCGATGGCGGATCGGCCTTGACGAAATAGAGCAATCCGCGTGCATCGCGAATACGAAAACCGGTGCTGACACCTTCCGTTTTGGCCGCAACCACCTTGTATGGCGGCTGAGGCCCTCCGTGAACCCTCCCGCCTTTCTTAAGCGCGTCGATGCTGAGACTGCTGGTGACGCGGTTGGTAAACCAACTCGAATCCGGCACCTCGCCCAAGGTGTTAACGCCTAATGACTCGGTTGCCGCCGGACTTTTATAGTGGAACGAATTATGAGCAAAGTCATAAAGAGCGTTAATGTCTTGCACACTCGTCTGGCGCACAGCCGCCACTTCTGGAGTGCGCGTAAGAGGATCGTCGGGCAGAAACTGTTGTGCCGAGCATGCTGTAACTCCCGCGAGGGCAAACCCTAGAAGATGCGGGAGACCTTGCCGAAAACATCGTTGAATACGAACCATACGTGAACCCCTTCTGGCGAAAAGCCGACATCGAACCGCATGACGCTAGCTTGTTTGTTCTTGATGCGAAAGCCGAAGCCGCCATCTCCGCGAAGATCGCGAAAGCCGATCAGCCCCGGCCTTTGATAGACGTTTCCCCCCTCGCCGAAGAGGGCCATCTCCAGCGTCTGCGTGATCGACCAGCGATATTCCCCGGTGGCAACTGAGTTCCCGTCTGCATAAAAGCGATAGCGATCGTACCCGCGAAGATCGTCTGGGCCGCCGAGAGTTGGCTGCAGGTAGAAGGGAACGACCTGATTATTTTCGGGAAAAGCAGTCTCGTTGCGAACGCGAAAGACGAGGGTTCGCATGCCGTTGGTGACGGGCAGGTAGTAGGTCGCTTGTGTTTCAAGAAGGTGAAAGTTCGCCTGGTTGCCGCTCTGGTCGAAGAATTGCGAATCGTCGGCTTCAAGCAGCAGACCTTCGGGATTGCTGAACCCGGGATGGGTGAGATCCAATTGGACGGTCGTGGTGCCGGTGAGGAAGTTCGATTGCTGGGTGAGGCCAGGCGTGTTGGCCTCAGTGAATAGCTGCTGGGTCGTCGGAGTGCTACTAAGATCTCCTGGACCAACATGCACCAACAATCCACCGACAATGTAGCCCGCAGTCAACTTCTGATCGAAGGAGTGGCCCAGCGCGGAGAAATGCGTGGTAGTAAACTCCCGGTCGAAATCGGTTTTATTGCTCTTGCTGGAATCCGGTCCCTCGCCGAAGTACCACACCGAGGCTGCATTCATGTAGCCCCCGTCGGTACTTAGTTGCAGGTGGCCGTTCAGCAGGTCATGAAAATCGAATGAACTGGCCCCGCCATACCATTTGCGAGTGGATCCGACGATGTATGTGTTCCACGTTAAATGATCCGCCAACAGATCCTGGCGGGTATATTGTGGTCCGAGCGAGAATCCGCCTCCCGTGGGTATTCCGCCAAATTTGAGCGCGGGTCCGTTCTGGTTGATAAGGGGCTTGATAATTGCTTTCTCGATGTGGTCAAACTTCAGCTCACCTCGAGGCGGCTCCTGCGGCTGCAAATGCTTCGCTTTTTCTCGCTCCGCATCGGCCACTGTCTGGGCCCGAGAGGAGCTGCCATTGGTGGCTTCTGCGTCTTGCGCGAGCGCGCCAACGGAACGCGCAATATTGCTCGCAACCAGAAGCATTGCGAATTGTATGAGTAGTCGAGTTCTCACGTGCATCTCTCCTAAAAGATCAAACGATCCCGGCGCCCTCGTGCGCCATCCCTGCGTATTTGCTGGTCGTGGCTAGAGCCAAGTCCTGCTCCGCCTTCACGGCGATGGCACTAATACTTCGCTCGAGGCTGCGACATATCCACCAAAACAAAAGCGAACACAGCGCCAATATGAAAAGGCCAAGTTTGACCGGAAGCTGCGGATTGACTAGCAAGAGAAGGGCCAAAATGCCGGCGGCGCAGAAATCTCCCAGCCGCTCTCCGATGACATCGATTAAAGGCCGCACGATGGCTCGTTCTTGGTCAGGGAAACGGGCGTATGTCATCTCGGAGCCAAAACGGAAAAGGGAATTCCGCAGTGAATACTCTCCGCTGCGCAAACATGTGAATAGCCAGAATCCCGGCGCGAAAGCGAGCAAACAACTGGCAATGCAAACAATCGCGGGGTGTAAATGGATGAAGGTCAAGCCCAACTTCTTTTGGAAAAGACGGCCTACTGCGATCTGGGAAAGCAAGGCACAAACGTTAAGCAAGCTTTGGAACAGACCGAGAAAATGCAGTCGATCGGACTGGTGGACGTAGTATTGGGCAACCCGAATGCGGAACATCAAGTCCAGCAGCGTAGAGGTGAGCGCGGCCACCACCACAAGCAGGGCGAACTTTCTCAATAATTTGTTGGGCAGATAAGCTTGGTCCTGTAGATGTCGAAAGGTAAAGCCATGCCGGGAGACGCAATCGTCGCTGCGATGGAACAAAAGCGCCACCACCGGAATCGTGTTCATCGCGGCTAAAATCAGAGTTGCACTCCGAAAACTGGTAGCAGTCCGCAGATGAGTCAGGCCGACGCCAGCCACAATACTTGCGACCGTGCCGAATACCATGACTGCTGGGATGAGCCGACTCCGGTCGGCATGACAACTGCTTGCCCAATCGCCGATCAGTATCCAAATCATGGAGAGGCCCACAAGCGTTGACGCCGAGACGTCGATAAAAAATAGGCTGTACAACCAGGGAAGCCGACTGGAGGCAAGCGAAAACGACAGCTCGATGACAGCGTTGACGGCAAATCCAGCGCAAGCGATGCGCTTTCGCTGCCTCGACCGAAAAAGATTTGAGATCAGGAGGCTTACGACGATGGACGCAATGGTGCTCCACATCGTTAGATAGGGGAGCGATCGAATCGTGAGATGACTACCTAGAAGGGAATCACGAAACGCTCGGCCGAAGATGAAGTGCGTCATTAATGCCGCGTAGGCCAGGAGCAGCAACGGCAGACCTCGCAGCGTTCCCGTTCCTACGAATTGTTTAAGGACCCTCATCACTCAAAATCTCGTACCCGATTCGGCGTATGCGCTCAAGGTTTAGCGGCGCTAAGCGTGCTCGGGCGATTTTTGCAGATGCTGACGATAGAGAGCAACCGCAACCAGGATCCAAAGCACAGTAAACCCGAGCGTGATCGTGGCAAACTGTCTAAGGGAGGCGTGCAGTCGAGTTCCTACAAAAATGATGCCGGCCTGTGACACATCCCCCAGCCTGACGCAAAAGGTCTCGATAGCTGCCTTGGCTTTGTATTTCGCTTCACGGGAGGTTGGCAATAGCAACGCATTGCGAACCGTGTTCTGCAGGGAATAGTTCGTGCCGTTCTCTGCGATCTTAAGGTTGCGAACAACGTTAAGGATGGGATTGACGATGATTGCGCCAAACGTTGCCAATGAGAGAGCCGGCAGAATAAACAGAGACCCGCGTACGCCGATGTACTTGAAGATTCGCGATACCAGAAATGCCTGGATAACAAAGGACACAAGATTGGTCCAGGCATAATAATTGGCGTAGTACGCTCCTATGTAGGCGCCCCGGGCTGCAAGAAGTTGCTTGCCCGCGCCCACGACATCATTCGCGTGATTAACAACCAGCTTACCGACGATGAAGTCGCCGGAAAGGCTCACGATGTTGAGCAGGATAGTCAGCACTGCAATGAGCCTGAGATATGGGTCAGAAATCAGGAGTTGAAACCCTCCCTCTTTGCCAAGCGTCTCAACATTCTTTTTCTTCTCCTCCTCTCCTTCGCGCTCGGAGATCACGTGGCCTGCCCAACGGGAGAGCGCAGCGCAGAGGCAAAGCGCTCCTGCGGCGATAAGCATGACGTTGTAAGGGCCTAAGGGCGTAATGAGCTTACCCGCAATCCAGGCTCCGCCCACTGCCCCTATTGAGGCACCTACGCCAAGCATGGGGAAAAGTCTTTTGCCTTGTGCCTCGGTGTACAGGTCAGTCGCAAAGGCCCAGAGTTGCGCCACGGTGAATACGTTAAATATTCCGACCCATATGAAATACGGCACAGCTTCGCGAATACCCCTGCTTCCCAGGTAGGCGAAGATCAAGAGGTTGAAAGCGAAAAAGAGCGACGTCCAGCGAAGGAGTTGATTGCGATTCATTCGAGTGGCGATCCAGCCGTAAACCGGGACCACGCCAAATAGAAGGATCGCCTGGGCGGCTGACGAGTATGCCTTTACCTCAGCACCCCCTTGGGCAAGGATCAAGGACTCCCGTACTGTCTTGAGCAGATAGTAGCCGCCAAGGAGTACAGTGAGATCGATAGTCAGCAATATCGCGCCAAGCCCCTCGCCGGCACGGACATCAGTGATGATGGAAAGAAGGCGCTCAAGCGGACTCTTGCGAACCGGTTCAAACTGCGGGCCGGAACTACCTGCCGAATCTTGCGGCGCTGAAATCAGATCTGCTTTCATGGTTTTGGCTGTCGATTCTACACGCACCCCACTTTGTACGCACTGGTCAGACGCCCGAGAAATCCGAGGGGTTGCTGATGCCAGCTAGAACGCTTGTGGCAAGCACTAAAAATCAAACGCAGAAACGATTACGCGGGGTCAACGGACTGTCATTGACATTGACACCGTCCGCCTTGGCGCGATTGCGGACTTCGCGCTGCCGCGCTTCAGAGTGCGGTGAGTTAAATCGGCCGAATTGGTTCGTCTCACCCAACCAAAACCTGCACTACTTGAGATGCCACAATGACTTTCCGGTTGCAAAATTCAATTTTTCATGGCGTTTCCTCTCTGAGAGCGCATATCCAGTCGAACAGGCTAGAATGATTCCTTTCAGAGCAGGGAAGTAAGCTACCACTAGCTGCAAGTCGATGTGGATCGCCGCAGCTAAAGATCACCATGCATCGTCTCGATCTGACGAGCGGCGCAGCCGTAGGGACGGGATCTGACTCGCTCGCACGGCGCCGGCAGTGAGTGGCGCGGTGCAGGACTGTTAGAGAAACAACGTTGCATCTTCCAGTGTTTTGACTTCTTAGCTCACAGAGGAGTTGTGCGTTTCAAAAATGATGGAGTGTATGTCAGTACGGACGTTTGCTTGCCTGGTGCTGCTGCTAGCAATGCCTGCAACCTTCTCGCTGCGCGCTGCGGCGCAGGGCGGTCCGCCTTATTACACCAACGATCCCGGTACACCGGGCAATCTGAACTGGGAAATCAATCTCGGCTATATGCCATTTTTCTACAGCAATCAGTCCGTCTCTCACGTACCCGATGTCGACATCAATTTCGGCGTTGGCGATCGCATCCAGCTCACTTATGAAAATGCCTGGCTAAGAGTTCAAAATCCCTCCGCGGGCACCAGGTTTGGTCTAGGTCAATCGAATCCCGGCGTCAAATGGCGTTTCTACGATGCCGGAGAGTCCGGCCTCAACGTCTCGGTTTTTCCCCAGCTTTTCCTCAACAACCCGAACGACGCCGTGCGCCGCGGGGTCACCCCCGCGAGCCAGGCCTTCCTTTTGCCCTTCGAGTTCTCCAGGAAATTTGGCCCCATCGATGTGGATTACGAAATCGGCTATCAGTTTGTGCACAAAGGACCGGACGGGTGGATTACCGGTCTTGTACTCGGCCACGATTTCACTCGAAAACTCGAAGGGGACATCGAACTTTATTCGCAAGGAACTTTCCATCCCTCAGAGAGCCAGCCCACCATCGACTTTGGAGCTCGCTATAAAATTCATAGTCCGGTGATTTTCCTATTTATGGTCGGACGGAGCCTCGAACCTGTCCGCAGCAACCAGTCCTACTTCCTGGGCTATTTCGGCTTTCAATTCCTGCTTCCGCCAAAATCGTACAAAGCGGATTGAACGCAGATTCCGCACGAGCGATGATCGCCGTCACTTGCGGGGCGAAGCTGCAATTGGTCCCTGGCGATCGCAGTCCGCGAATGGGGCGATGCGGCGGCTCTTCCAGCATTTCATGCGGCTAAACTGAAGGCAAATGTCAGAAAGGTTATGCCAAGAATCCGAATGGCGGGTTGGGGAGTCTAATGCACCATGCGCCGACGAAGAGGATTAATCGCTTTCATCGCAGTGATTCAGTCCGTTCTTTTCTTAACTCATTATCTCCTCTATGAGACGTGGAGTTTTTCGCCCACACGGAGCGAAACCTCCGGCGCGTTCTGGATCAAGCTTGTCCTCGGGCTTTTGTCGGTGAGCTTCATTACCGCCTCACTGCTTGCCTTTCGGTATACCAATGCCGCTGTTCGGGCGTTTTACAGGGCGGCTGCGGTTTGGATGGGTCTGGTGAGCTTCCTGTTTCTCGCCGCGGTTTCCTCATGGATTATTTTCGGAGTTGCGCGGCTAGCGGGGATGAACATGAACTTTCATCGGACCGTGGAGGTGCTGTTCGGGGCTGCGGCAATGGCCGGACTCTACGGCGTTTTCAACGCAGGCTGGACGCGGATTACGCGAACCACGGTGCGGCTCGCGAACTTGCCAGTGGCGTGGCGCGGGCGGACAGCGGCGCTGATCAGCGATGTACATCTTGGACATGTGCGCAACGGCAGTTTTCTGCGGCGCTTGGTGGCGAAGATTTTGCGCGAAAAGCCAGACGCGATTTTTGTTGCGGGTGATTTATATGATGGGACAGCGATCGACGCGGGGCGAGCAGCAGAGCCATTGAACGAACTCATCGCACCGCGCGGAGTTTATTTCGTCGCCGGAAATCATGAACAATTCGGGGACGACAGTAAATACCTGAATGCCATTACTGCAGCCGGCGTGCGTGTGCTCAGCAATGAGAAGGTGGAAGTGGACGGTTTGCAGATTATCGGCATTCCGTACCGGAATGCGACAAAGAACGGTCAGCTTGCTTCAGTGTTGCATGCGATCGGCGTGGATCGCGACCGCGCAAGCATCCTGTTGACGCATGCACCTGACCATCCGGAGATCGCGGAAGCGGCCGGCGTCTCCTTGCAGCTTTCGGGGCATACGCACCTTGGCCAGTTCTTACCTTGGAGTTGGATGGCGCGGCGGATTTACCGGCAATTTGTCTATGGCTTAAGCCGGATCGGGAAAATGCAGGTTTTCACTTCGAGCGGAGCGGGAACCTGGGGACCGCCGTTGCGGCTGGGCTCGAATCCTGAGATCGTAATGCTCGAATTCCAGAAAGCTTAGATTGTAAGCTCCGCAATTTGATCCAAGGGTGAGCAATGGTGTGAGTCACCGGCGGCTCAACAGAGCGAGCTCGGCAGTCGGGTTTCGAAGATTTGCCCGCCGGTTACTTGATGTCGGAGTAGCCGCGGTTCAACGCTTCTCGTATGGGTGGAAAATGTAGTCCTTCGCCTTCACGACCGTATGGCACGCGTTTCCGCAATCTGAGAGGCTTTTGGGATCGGCTGTGAACTTGTCCGACACGGCATCGTAGTTGAACACCGCGTATCCCCACCCGCCGGTTTTCGGAAATCTCTTGCTGTCCTTTTCCATGACGAAAGCCTGGGTAAAGACGTCCGGCACATCCACGGCGAATTGAGCCTCCGTGTCTTTCTTTGGCTTCCACTGGAGCTTGACGATCTTGGAGCCATCCGGGAAACGCTGACCATTGCCCGGAACGCCGACCTTATACGCCGTGATCATCGTCGGATTGGCGACGATCACTTTGAGTATTTCGTCGGTCCGGGCAGAAGAGGCGGCAGCCCAATCCTCGTATCCCCTGAAATCGGAGAACGCGATTCCGCCTGGCGATATCAGGGAGTACTTGTCCTTATCTTGGCCTTGCGCGAAAAGTGCCGCGGCGACGAGAACGGCGAGCGCTGCCACGGCTGCCGCAATGATGGCAAAGCGGGCGGAACGTTGTGCGGCGGGGCGTGTTTCTGTCTTCTCTTTTTGTTGATCTTGCGCCGCAGATTTCGTCACCAGTTCAGACATCGAGTGTTCTCCTCGAGAAAAGTCTTCCAAGCCCGATCTTCCCGATCCCGATCTCACGTGCGTGTGGAATGGCTCCGATTAAACCAGAGGTCCGGGAATAAGACAATTGGATGATAGTATCGACTTTATCTTCGTACGAACCGCGCGGAAGGTGGTTTCCTTGGATTTGATCCACTTTCAGGGCCGGCTGGATGTAGAAAAGCTGTGTGCCTCCGGCGCGAAGATACTGCGTCGATAGAAAAATCGTGCAATACCATCGTGCAATACGATCGTCCAATTGCGCGGCCCATTCTGTTCTGGCTTAATGTTTGCGGAGGAAAATCCTATGGCAACTATGAAGGTACCCGCCAAAGTCGCACAGATGAACGCACCTACGAAACCCGCACAGATTCGCCTGGCTCGGCGGTCGCCCGCCTATTGGCGCGTCACCATCGACAATCCGCCGATCAACGTTATGGGACCGGAAATGGTCAAACAATTCCAGGAAGTCATCGGCGCGCTTGAGGCCGATGCGCAGGTCAGGGTCGTGGTCTTCGACAGCGCGGTCGACGACTACTTCCTGAACCACTCCGACTTCACGGCCAAGCTTGAGGATCTAACCTCACTGCCGGAGGGTCCCACAGGCTTGCCGCCCTGGCCGGATTTTCTTGTGCGTTTGACCCGCTTGCCAGTCGCTTCCATCGCCATGATCCGCGGCCGTGCAACGGGAAACGGCAGCGAGATCACGCTGGCCTGCGACATGAGTTTTGCCAGCCGCGAGAAGACCATCATCTCGCAATGGGAAGTCGGCGTGGGGATGGTCGCTGGCGGCGGTCCCATGGCTCGGCTTCCGCGACTCATCGGCCGAAATCGCACACTCGAGGTGCTCTTGAGTTCGGAAGACATTAGAGCAGACCAGGCCGAGGCCTACGGCTACATTAATCGGGCCCTTCCCGACGCCGATCTCGATGCGTTTGTAGAGGCGCTCGCTACCCGAATCGCCAAGTTCGACAAATGGGCGATCGCACAGACCAAGCGCCTTGTCGACACCAGCCTCCCGCCGGACGTCGAGCTTGGCGCCGGGTGGGATGCTTGCATCGCTTCGCTCGGTCGACCTGCCGCCCAGGAGGGAATCAAGGCGTTGATGGCGCGCGGCTTTCACAAGCCTGGAGACGTCGAAAATCGGCTCGGCTACTACCTGGGCGAAATCGCGCGGCAGGCCGGCTGAAACAGTGCAGGTTAACGCGTGATACACTCCGATTCCGCTAAAGCATTTAGCCTCCTGTCAAATTGAAGGCTTAAGATGAACGATCGTCAAACGAAGGAGCAGGATGCCGGTGTGCGAGATCAAGAAATCCGCGCGGCACTGGATCAGCATTGGGCGGCATCCGATGCCAACGATTTTGTAACGGAGCACCTGATCTATGGTGAGGATGCGGTGCTCGATTATCCGCAGTCAGGCGAGCGAACCCGCGGTCGAAGCAACATTCAGAGCCAACGGGCTAGTCAGCCGAGCAAGAAGCGGTTTACTGTCCAACGAATCATTGGCAGCGGTGATCTTTGGGTCACCGAACTCATCCTCACCTACGATGGCAAGCCGAGCTACACGGTGAGCATCATGGAGTTCACGGGCGACAAGGTTGCGCGGGAAACGCAGTACTTTGCGGATCCATTCGCGGCTCCCGCATTTCGCGCTAAATGGGTCGAACGGATGGACACATAACCTTTAGCCTCGAGAATCTAACGACCGCTATGAAGGGGACAGGAGATGGATTGGAAACAGTTGGTGCAGTTTGTGCTGCAGGGCAGCAGTGATTTCGAGCAATACGCCACCCTGCTGGTGCGCGTTTCGATCGGGCTGTTCTTCGCCATCTCCGGCGGTAACAAATTGTTTGTCCCCGGCGGAACGAAACCTGTTTACGAAACACTGGTTAAGGCCAAAGTTCCATTTCCGCGCCAGACGGCTTATTTTGTGGCAGGTGTCGAGTTCGTTTGCGGATCCCTGGTAACCGTGGGGTTTCTTTCGAGCCCGGCCTGCGTGGCTTTACTGATCGATATGACTGTCGCGGTCCTGACCAGCTCGCTTTCCACCCTGCCCAACGGACTTTCGCCTCTTAACTGGCTCGACGATTTCCTGTACCTACCGGAAGTCTTGTATGTGCTCTTCTTTATCTGGCTGATCTGCTCTGGTCCGGGAAAGTTCAGTGTCGATTACTGGCTCGCTGGCAAGTTGCTGGGGTGATCGATCGACGAAACGGCTGATTGCTAGCAACAGCTTGATGGTTCGTGGTGGCAAGATTTCGCCAGCGCGCGCAACACGTTTTTCCGTCACCGTGTTTCACTTTCTTGGTATCATCTCGTGGCGCGGCGGAGAAGACCGCCTTGTTTGCCCCGCTCACACTCGTAAGGAGACCCTCATGGCACGAGTCACCGGAATCGGCGGCGTCTTCCTCAAAGCCCGCGACCCCAAAGCCCTAGCCAGCTGGTACTCCAAGCACCTGGGCATCCAGATCGCCGACTACGGCGGCGCCACCCTCCTCTGGTCCGACGAAGTCCCAGCCGGTACCGGCCAGACCGCCTGGATGCTTTTCCCTGACACGACCAACCACTTCGGCACTCCTTCCCAGCGTGCCATGGTCAACTACCGCGTCGACGACCTCGAAGCCCTCCTCACGCAGCTACGCGCCGCCAACGTCACCATCGATCCCCACCAGGAATCCGCCTCTTACGGCCACTTCGCGTGGATCACCGACCCCGAGGGCAACCGCGTCGAACTCTGGCAACCACTCGTCGAGACACCGTAAGTCGGTTGAATTTCCACTCTACCTGCTCCGACTACGGATTTCTCGTCTGTATTATTTGATTCTCGTCGGGAGTTGATTAATTACTGCCGCCCCTGCTTTGCTCACGACTTCGTCCTGGGAATCGGTGCCTCCGGAACAACCGATTGCGCCGATGATGACGCCCTGGTCGATCAGTGGAATGCCGCCTCGAGATGCAATGATTCCGTCGAACGCGAGCAGATAATTGAGATGCATAAGGTTGACGCCATCCTCGAAGATTTTCGTCGGCCGCCGAAAGGTTACGGCTGCTCGCGCCTTATGTTCCGCAATCTGAATGGAGGGGAGCATGGCGCCGTCCATTCGTTGGAAGGCAACCAAGTTGCCACCGGAATCGGATACTGCCACGTTCATCTTCCAATTCCGCTTCTTGGCTTCCGCCACGGCGGCTTGAATAACTGCCTGGGCTTGATCTAGCGATATGGGAAGTCCATAGGGCACGTCGAATGGTATTTCCGCTGGGATGACATCAAGAGGATTCGATGGGAGCGGTGCGTTGATGGCGATTTCTGCTGTGTTGCTTGACATAAGTTTCCTCCGAAAAGCTAACAACGTTATCTTCAAAGACGTATCCGAGGCATTCTGATTGAACCTGCAGGATGACGTCATCAGAGCAGAAGGGTGGGCTTTTAACAATCAGACGATGGTATCGGTTGGTATCTTCGTGCTTCGAATGTACCCTGGTTTATTCCTGGCGAAATTCACTGTGGTTCTTAAACCAGTCGAGGGCGACTTGAGTGTATTGGCCGACCTCGATGAGGTAGCCGTCAGGATCACGCATGTAGCAGCGCCATTCCCAACCGTGATTGTTTAATGGCTCCGTAAGAAAGAACGCTCCTTTGGCGCCCCATTGTTTGTGGCAGGCCCAGATGTCGGCGACGCGCAGATTAAGAAAGCTACTGACTCGGTTCAGATCCGACGGCGTTTCAAGAAGCACCTCTGGCTTGTCGGGAGTCGGGCCACCGCCGGAATTGAGAAGGATCCAAGTATTGGCCAGCTTGATGTAGCAGGGATCATCTGGCTTGATGATTTTCCCGCCAAGAATTCGGACATAGAAGTCCTTTGATCTGTCCAGATCGCTCACGGTGAAAAAGTGGGTTGTGAAGAAGCCTTCGTGTGCAATTGGCGCGTCAGGCAGATTCATGGGCTGTTCTTGTTAGCGATAAATTGGGATGCGGCCAGAAATGCCCGCAGTCTAAAAGAAGCATTTGATCTGGCACTCTATAACGGGCAACTAGTGTAGGAGCGATTCCCAGTTGGCTGGCACCCTTCCCGCGGGCCCAGGTGCGGGCTGACTTTTCGGATGCGAATGTGGGGGAAGCAACTCCGCACCTTTGATCATCGCCTGCGTCTCGTAATCGTAGAACCAGTCCTCCCCCGGCTCGAAGCTGGCAATGATCGGATGCCCTGTCGCTGCCGCATGCTTTGATGCATGCTGACTTGGTGAACTATCACAGCATCCGATATGCCCACACTCCGCACACCGGCGGAGATGAAACCACCAACCTTTCGGCGACGCCAGGCATTCCACACATCCGTCACCGCTCGGCTTCGAAGCGGGGTTGATACCGCGGAGAGCCTTTTTCACTCCGATCTCCTTTCGTGTCCTCCGTTCACAAACAATGTCAAGCCACCAGCAAGATCTTCCCGACACGACCTTTTTCTGCCTCTGCTTGAGCTTCGGCGGCTTCGCTGAGTGGCAGTTTCTCGCTGATCGGGATTGCCAGCTTGCCATCGCGCACCGCTTCGGCCATGAACTCGAGCGTTTTCCTGTCGAATTTTGAGAACACATGCACGACCTTTACAGATGGGTACTTCGCCGCGTTCTGGGGCGCCTCGACAACTGATGCATACACTCCTCCCGACTTGACCTTGGCGATCAGCTTCTCGGCGGTTTTTCCGCCGACCGTATCTGCAACCGCATCGAGGGGCGGAAGATTCGCAATCGCGGTGTCGTCGTCGGTCGCGACCACCTGATCCGCGCCAACAGTCTTCGCCTCATCCATCTGCCTCTTCAAAACCCCGGCGATCACAGTCGCTCCACGTTCCTTTGCAGTAAATACTGCCGAACGCCCGACATTTCCCGCAGCGCCTACGACAAGGACCGTCTGGCCGGCTTTGATTCCCGTAGCAGCCATAAGCTGGTTGCCAGTCACCGTCACCAGCGGCAGCGCCGCCGCCTGGATCAAATCCAACCCCTTTGGCACTTTCGCCAACCCATCTGCCTTCACGACACAAAGTTCGGCGTAAGTATTGTCGGCCATGGCGAACACCTGGTCGCCGACGGAAAAGCCCTCCACTCCAGGCCCAATCTTCACCACAGTCCCCGCTACATCGACTCCTATGAGGCCCGGGAACTTGAGGGGATAAAAATCTTTGGTTAATCCAGCCCGCCGCTTGTAGTCGATGGGATTCACGCTCGCGGCGGCGACCCGCACCAGCACCTCGCCCGGACCCGGAACCGGGTCAGGATATTCCTCGAACTTGAGTACTTCCGGACCGCCGTATTGGTGGACAACGATGGCTTTCATGATTCACCTCCAAGTTGGACAAACAAGCATAAACGAACGGCTGAATGAAGAAAACCGGGATTTGTCGCGCTGTGGCAATTCCGACGGCCTGCCCGCTCCAACCAAGGCCACGACGTGCCGTTTCCCGCGGGTAAGTATGAGAATACTGATGGTGCTAACATCGCACGGTGGTTCGAACCCTTTAAAGCGAAAGGTTACTCATGTCGGGGAAGAAAACAGCAATCATAACCGGAGCATCGGGGGGTATTGGGACGGGCTTAGTCGAGGGATTTCTGGTAGAGGGTTATAACGTCGTCGCAACCTCTCTTGGCGCCGATCGAAAGTTGGCTAATTCACCAAGCCTGGTTCTGCTCGAGGGCGATATCGGCAAGCAGCAAACTGCTGCCGATGCCGTCGAGGCAGCGATCAAGAATTTCGGAACCATCGATGTTTTGGTGAATAACGCGGGCATCTTCTTGAAAAAACCTTTCACCGACTTCACCACCGAGGACTTCGACGCCCTTGTCTCCATTAATCTGCTTGGATTCTTCTACATGACTCAGCGAACTGTAAGAGAGATGCTGAAACAGAAATCCGGATGCGTTGTGAGCATTAGTGCGGCACTTGCCGATCGGCCAATCGAGGGCGTAAATGGCTCCGTTTCGATGATTACGAAGGGTGGCTTGAATTCAGCGACCCAGAATCTTGCAATCGAATATGTAAAGGATGGCATTCGCTTTAATGCCGTCGCCCCCGGCGAAGTGGATACAGCGATGCACCAAAATGATCCCCAGTCGGCGGTGAGAAAGGCGACGGTGAAGGATATTGTCGAGGCCGTGCTTTACCTGGCACAGGCACGTCATGTGAGCGGAGAGATTCTCCACGTGGACGGCGCCGCTCCCACTCGTCGCTGGTAGAAAATACAAGGATACTAAGGACACGCTGGACTTCGACGAGGTAAGCATGCCCCGATTGCTTTCAGTAAATGTCGGCCTTCCGCGCGACGTGACATGGAACGGCAAAACGGTCCGAACCGCAGTGTGGAAATCCCCGGTTACGGGACGGCGAATGGTGCGCAAGCTCGATATCGACGGTGATGCGCAAGCCGATCTCGCCGGTCACGGCGGAGAGCAGCGCGCCGTGTTCGTCTACCAGGTGGATTCTTACCATTACTGGGAGAGCTTTCTGGGCCGCAGTGATTTCACTTTCGGCCAGTTCGGAGAAAACTTCACCGCCGAGGGACTTCCTGATAACGAGGTCTGTATCGGTGACCGATACCGCATCGGCGGTGCTGAATTTGAAGTAACCCAGCCACGCGTGACGTGCTACCGCGTGGGCATTCGCATGAATGAACCTCGTATGCCAGCGCTGCTCGTAGCCCATCACAGACCTGGCTTCTACTTTCGCGTGTTGCAAGAGGGAGAAGTTGGTGCGGGCGACGACATTGTAAAAATCGCCAACGGTCCAGAAAGCGTCACGGTGGCCGACACCGACGCCCTCCTGTATTTGCCGGGGCATTCGAGTGAGCAACTGCAACGCGTGCTGCGTATTCCCGCACTTAGCAAGGGTTGGCAGGGTTCGTTCCAGGCAATGCTTCAACAAGACTTGAGCTCCAAAACACCGGCGGGAAATCCGGGACTTGCGAATGAGGAACAAGCACCAGCATGGCCCGGCTTTCGACAAATGCGAGTTGCGAATATTCACAAGGAAAGCGATAGCGTGACTTCCTTCATTCTTCAGCCAATCGATGGGCAGACTCTTCCTGTCTTCCAGGCAGGTCAATTTGTCGTCTTGCGATTGCTAGTCGATCCGGGCAAACCGCCCGTGCTTCGCAGCTATTCGTTGTCTGACTTGCCGGCAGCCGATCATCTCCGCATCAGCGTCAAGAGCGAGTTGGACGGGATTGGGAGTTCATTCTTGTGTAACCGCGTGCGAGAAGGGGATCTAGTGGATGTTAGTGCGCCGCGCGGAAGTTTTATTCTGCGCCCAGGTCAGAACCCTGTGGTTCTGCTGAGCGCAGGAGTGGGCGCAACACCCGTGATGTCGATGCTGCATTTCCTCGCCGCTGAAAGATCACAGCGAGAGATCTGGTGGATCTATGGAGCGCGTAATAGCGTCGAACATCCATTTGCGGAAGAATCGCGTGCATTACTGAAACAGCTGTCTCGCGGACGAGGATACATTGTCTACAGCCGGCCCGCAGCAATCGACAGAGTCGGCGCAGACTTCGATGCTCCCGGGCACATTGACACTGCTTTGCTCGAGAAAATCGGAGTGTCACAGGGCAGTGATTTCTATCTGTGTGGCCCCACTTCATTCTTACAGAATATGCGCGATGGGCTGCGAAACTGGGGTGTGCTCGCCGGAAACGTGCACACGGAAATCTTCGGTTCACTCGATCCCATTACCCCGGGTATGGCGCAGGTTGTTCACACTCCTCACCTGCCACCAGGGCCGCCCGGATCTGGTCCCGCAGTCTCATTCGCGCGAAGCGGGATCACCGCCGCTTGGGATCGGAAGTTTGCCAGTTTGCTCGAACTGGCGGAAGCATGCGATGTTCCGGTGAGATGGTCGTGCCGGATTGGAGTCTGTCATACCTGCATGACCGGTCTGGTCGATGGATCGATTACTTATAACCCTGAGCCGCTGGAGAGGCCCGCTCCCGGGAACGTGCTGGTATGCTGCTCCCAGCCAAGCGCGGCTGTTACTTTGGATCTTTAAGGGAAGGTCCCAAGAGAAGATGTTTGAAAGAAAACAAGAGGAGTTGAATCATGCGTTCTGATATTGTGCCCGGAGGCATTTTCCCCAACTACGAACTGCCCGATCACACGGGCACACAGCGGAAGCTGAGCGACCTACAGGGCGAGGATCCGCTGATCCTCACGCTCGCGCGCGGCCACTATTGCCCAAAGGAGCACCAGCAGCATTTGGAACTGGCCGCGTTCTATCCGAAGATCGCGGTGGCGTACACACAGATCGCCACGATCGCCACCGACGATCACCATACTCTGCAGGAATTCCGTGCGTCAGTCGGAGCCCAGTGGCCATTCCTTTCGGACCCCGGCCGAACCGTTCAGAAGGATCTCGACATCCAGGAGTACACCGACCCCGAGCACAATCCTATGATCCCTCACACGCTCGTGCTCAAGCCGGGCCTCGTGATCTACAGCATCTATAACGGCTACTGGTTCTGGGGCCGTCCGTCGGTCATCGATCTTTGGCACGATCTGCGTGTGGTGACGAGCGAAATCCGCCCAGACTGGGATCTGAGTACTCCTGGACTCCGCGAGGCATGGAATGCGGGTGACTTCTCGCCATTCCACGGCTGGAACAAGAAGGGCAGTATGGAAGGTCAAGGCCCTTGACGCGGAATACGCCCTATAATGCTTCCGGGCAGTCGGCCGTCGCGAAAGTAATCCTCTGCTCCGTATTCGAAGAAGTGAGGGCAAAGCGTTGGCTATTACGAAGCCGGATTTCGATGTCGCGATTATTGGTGGGGGGCCAGCGGGATCATCCATGGGCGCCTATCTGGCCAGGACCGGCGTCAGTTGTGTAGTGTTCGAGCGTGAGCTGTTTCCGCGGCCACATGTCGGCGAGTCGTTGGTCCCTTCTTCCACGCGCGTTTTCAAAGACCTCGATTTTCTTCCTCAGATGGAAGAGGCAAAGTTTCCCCACAAGTTCGGTGCTGTCTGGACTGCGGACGACAAGCAAAAAGTTCCTTATCAGCTTGGATGGGAGGGCCTGGCTGCGGATTGCCATGCCGACATTCGTTTTGACGAGCGGGAACAGGTGGGCCTTGACAAGAACTACACCTACCATGTGGACCGCGGCAAGCTCGACCTGATGCTGTTGCAGCATGCTAACCGGTTGGGCGCGGCGGTGTACGAGGGGGTTAAGGTAAGCGCAGTCGATTTCGGTCCCAGGCAGCCGGTGGTGCGGTTCTCGATGGGGCGGAACGGGAAAGAGATGGCTGTCAATGCGAAGATGGTCGTGGATGCCAGCGGCCGCAACACCTTCCTCGGCAACCAGCTCAAACTCAAGGTGCAGGATAGCGTATTCGACCAGTACGCCATCCATACCTGGTTCGATAACTACGATCGCAGGGTTTTCTCCAGGAAAGACGACCAGCGCGACTATATCTTCATTCATTTTCTTCCCATCTCCAACACCTGGTTCTGGCAGATTCCAATTACTGACACCGTGACGAGCTTGGGTGTGGTCACACAGAAGAAGAACTTTGCGAAATCGAAGAGCGATCGGGAAAAATTCTTTTGGGAATCCGTTGCCTCGCGGCCCATGCTTGAAGAGACTCTGCGCAAAGCAGACAGGATCCGCCCCTTCAAGGACGAGGGGGACTACAGCTACGCTATGAAGCAGCTCTGTGGCGACCGGTTCGTTCTGGTAGGCGATGCCGGCCGCTTCGTGGACCCGATCTTTTCCACCGGCGTCAGCATTGCGCTGAACAGTTCACGCTTCGCGCACAAAGACATCCTGGCCGCACTCGAGAAAAACGATTTTTCGCGTGAAAGCTTCTCCACCTTTGAGAACACGCTACGCGTGGGGACGAAGAACTGGTACGACTTCATCACCGTGTACTACCGCCTCAACGTGCTGTTCACCTACTTCATCAACGACCCCAAATATCGTCTGGACGTGCTCAAGTTGCTGCAGGGCGACGTGTACGACGACGCCGCGCCGCCAGTGCTGCAGCAGATGCGCACCATGGTCGCCGAGGTCGAGCAGAACGAGAGCCATCCCTGGCACAAACTGCTGGGCGATCTGACGGCGAACGCATTCCGTCCGGAATTCTAGCCCGGGGGTCGGAGTAACCCGATATGCTCTTGGTAGAAAAATGAGGATTTGTTAAAGTCACATCGATACTCGTGACAAGGTTTCTAAACTTGTCTGCGCAGTCAAGGAGGCGAAGATGAAAAAACATTTTCCCCTGCTGTTGTCGGTTTGCATGGTTTTTGTTCTCGCCGTCAACCTGAACGCAAAGGATCTCGACACCAAGGGCAAAGCGTGGCTCGGCGCCCATAGCGATGCCGCCGCGGTCAATGTCACCGGCAGCTGGCACGCAAAGGAATGGGGCAAGATCGTCCTGATTCAAGCGCAGGGCAGCAGAGACGTGACCGGAGATGGCGATGGCTGGGACATCACGGGCGTCGTTAGTGGGAAGCAAATCTTCTTGCTCTTCTCCCATAAAGGCAAGGTCAACTATTCCGCGGAGTTGACCTCGCAAGATGACAACAGCCTCAAGGGGTCTTACTCCAGAGACTTTATGAGTGAGAAGACGAAAACTAAGCCCATGCTCATGATCAAGCAGTAAATAGGGTCAGGCCGAGCAGAACTCGACGAAGGAGAACGTGGATGAAGCGGTTGACGATCGCGGCGACATTGTTGTTGCTCTCCATTTCCTTCCCGACTTCTCTGGCGGCGCACGGTACAAAGCGTTACCTGACAAAGGAATCGACTGTGGACATGAAAAACATGGACCACATCTTCCTCGGGTGGGTCGATTTTAACCCTGACGCATGGGTGCTCTATCGGCATGAGGGATCCTTATTTACTAGCGCTATCCCGTTTACGAGGGCAGAGTGGACGGACGCGATAAGTAGCTTGAACTCTCTATTTCTGCAGAGTTGTCAATCGCAGTACTTGCCGGGCCGGATAATTACCGCGGCCAAGGGCAAGGGGGACGAGAACGCAGCGGGGAACGACCTCTATATCAAGTTTTCGGATGTCCGAATCGACTATGACAACTACCAGTTGATTCTTTCCATACACTTCATCGACCCAAAGACCAGCTCCGAAATTGCATCGATTCCGGCGAGGCCCTATTACGGAAACGCCTCGGGCATACCGGAGTACCTGAAGGCGGCGCTTGACGAAGTGGCCACAAAGCTCCAAGTAGAAGTGACGGGCGGACTGCAAGGGAAAAAGAAGAAGTAGACGAATAGGTCGCGCGGAGTCCGCTATGGCGAGGTCCCTAGTCTTCTGTTTGTTGTTTTTTGCGACCAACGCCTCACTGTTCCTTCTGTATCCTTTCACCCTCTCGCGGTTCCTGCTCGCGCTGCTGATCTATACCGCTGGCACAGCGCTAATGCTGTACCTGTTATTTCATTCCCGCAACCAGTGGCTAGTTGCGAACCGCTCGCGGGTGGATGGAGCGAATAGTGTGGCCCTGACTTTCGACGACGGCCCCGACCCCGTGGATACGCCCAAATTGCTCGACTTGCTGCGCGAAAAAGGCGTGAAGGCTACCTTCTTCGTGGTAGGGAAGCGGGCCGACCAGCATCCGGAAATCGTGCGCCGCGCCTGGAGCGAAGGACACCTCATCGCCAACCATACCTGGTCGCACTACTCTCTATTTTGTTTTCTCACGCCTTCTCGCCTGCGCGCCGAGATTGAGCGTGGCACTGAAAGTGTGCGCCGCATTTGCGGTTTCCGTCCGCGCCTTTTTCGGTCGCCGGTCGGCCTGCGTCACCCGCTTCTCAGGCCCTATCTCAAGGACGCGGGATTGGAGTTCGTTTCCTGGAGCATTTGGACGCGCGACTCCCTGAACCCAAATGCAGAAGTTCTCACCCGGCGCATCCTGAACCAGGTGGCCGGCGGCGACATCATTCTGCTGCACGATCATTTGCCGGGCGGAACGGACGTCATGTTGTCGATCCTGCCACGGGTCATCGACGAGATACGCGGTCGTGGATTCGAATTCGTACTGGCAGGCCCTCGTGAAGATGTCGCGGGCTAAGACCTGACTTCGTCAGCGAGCTAATCGGAGAGCGGAGACCAAAGACAAAAAGGCGCGGCTGGCTGATCCAACTGGATCGAGCAGGACTCGGCGGTGTTCCAGCATGGTGGCCACAGGCTGTCCCTTGTAGCTGGCAATTTGCCGATAGCGGGACATGAAAAACACCACCCGCAAGAAAAGTTTCCAGTTGAGCGGGGCAAAGTAGTCGGGCGTGACGAACGGCACCGCATGGCCGCTCTTAACCTCGTCGATGAAGTCCTGGAAGGAGGCAGCCTGCGAGAGCGTAACGATGGAACTCGGGACCAGCAGATGGCTATCGCCTCCGCCTACCACCGGCTTGTGCCACTGCTGAGCGAGTTCAAGAACACGATCATTCTCCTCGCGTCGCCGCATGCCGTTCACTTCGAATGCGTGAATCGTCGAGCCGTAACGCGTGAGCAGGTCCGTGATGGGGATGGACTCCGGCCCTGGTCCCCAGGAAACGAGGGGATGGTTCAAGACGACCAGGCAACCGCTGGAGGCGAGCGTTTCAAACAATTCGTCGTAGCGTCCGCCCCGTGCCGCTGTTTGAATTCGATTATGGGTTGCGTCGATCCTACTCTCGGGCAGCCCGCTCAGTCCGAGGTGAAATAAGTGTCCCTGAAACCATAGGGAGAGTTCTTCGCCGATTGCGATGCGGCCGTTGGTGCGGCTATTGGTGCTGCCATTAAGATCAGGCCGCACGCGCAGCAGAGCCAGGCTGCCGGCGAATTCGTCGTGATCGGTAATGGTCAGGTGAACCCCGTCGAATCCCCAACGAGCGGCCGCTGCGGACTCCATCTGATATACGTCTTCGGGCGTGTACGGTGGGTTGTACGTGATCTCCGCGTAATTCAGGTCAGAGACGCCACCGAGGCCGAAAGCGCTCTGCAGCACGCCGCTCAAGGGGCGCATGAAGGCCAGCTCGATGACCTGATTCAAGGCGGCCAGTTTCTCGACGGAATGGCATGAGTGGTTGTGGAGGGAAACTGCGGAAGCAAATTCGCGGTCCGGGTGGGAGCACTCGCGGTAGGTATAGTTCTCAATCTTCCAGGCTGACCGGCGTCTCATCGCGTTCCGAAATGGGGCGACGCAAGTGTAACGTCACTGGTAAGTTGTCGCAAAGTGAGGCCATCTGGTAATCTTCGACAACTGATTAGTAGGCTGGGCGGTCGCTCTCGCTGGGGCTGGGGAATTCGAAACCCAAGGGGGATGGGCGTTGCTGTATAGCATCGATTCGTCAAAGCAAAAGCCACAAGCCGGCATCCTGGCGAAGTTGTCGAAGTGTCGCCGCGTTCTGTTGATCGAGGCCAACGATCAGCGGCGCTGGGTCGGTGGCCTGGTTACGCCCGAAGTTCACATCCCTCCAATCGGGCTCATGTACGTCGCCAGCTACGCGCGGCTGCACAATCCCGACATACACATCGAAATCCTTGAAACATCGCTGGACGGGCGCTCGGACGAAGAACTGGCTGCGAAGCTGCTGGAGTATCGCCCCGATCTCGTTGGCATTCGCAGCATCAGCCTGTTCGAGGATGAACTGAAGCGAGTCGCCGAGTTGACCAGGAGTCTTCTGGACGTTCCCATCGTGGCGGGCGGCCCCATCGCCACCGCCCGCCGCGGACCTCTTCTGAAAGCCATCCCCGCGATTGATCTTCTGGTCGTGGGCGAAGGCGAGGTGCCGTTTTCGCGGCTACTCTCAGGGACCGCGACCAATGGGCTGGTGTTGCGGCAAGGCAACGAGATCGTCGACCTGGGCGACGGAGACATCGTGGACAATCTGGACCAGCTGCCGTTCCCGGACTACAGCCTGGTCGATCTGCGCCGGTACCAGGAACACCTCAGTTATGCCTACAACCACCGGCGGCAAGGCGTCCTGCTCACCAGCCGGGGTTGTCCCTTCCTCTGCACGTACTGCAACACCTTTGCGGGCAAGACCGGCCGGCTGCGTTCCGCGGAGAATGTCGTCGCCGAGATGGAACAGATGTCGCGCGACCACGCTATCGAGGATTTCTACGTGGTCGACGACATATTTAACATGGACCGCAAGCGCACTGAGGCGGTGTTTCGCATGATTATCCGCCTGCGCAAAAACTGGCGCCTCTATTTCGTAAACGGGTTGCGGGCCGACATCATGACGCGCGAACTGGTGGACCTGATGGCCGATGCCGGAACGGTCTGGGTTACCTACGCTGTGGAGTCCGGAAGCCCGCGCATTCAAAAGCTGGTGAAGAAAAATATGCGCCTGGAAAAGGCCGCCGAGATCATTAACTACTCGCAGGACCGGGGGCTGGTCGTCAACGTCAATACCATGTACGGTTTTCCCACCGAGACCGGCGCTGATGCCCAGCAGACCCTCGACTATCTGGCGCAGTTGCACATGCCTTCGCTTCTTCCTTACCATTTTTGCCTGCGCGGATACGAAGGATGCGAGATCGTAGACCAGGCGGCCGATGCTGGTTGGGATACCAGCGCCTTCCTGGCGGATGGCGCGCTTTCCTATCACGACATGCCCCGGGGAACGGCCACGTTTCCGAAGAGCGAGATGATGAACCACCTGATCGAGTACCATACGCGATTCGGCATGCGCAACCAGCGGCACATGCTGCGGTCGCTAGAGGTGCTGCGAGATAACGGATACACGGATTGCGATCTGGTGGATATGTACAGCGTTCTGCAGAATCGTTCGTTCCAGCATGTGGACGAGATTCTGGCCGGCTCAACGCCGAGCGCCAAGGTGCCGACCGTCAAGGCAAATGCATAAGCCCATCAAATATTTTGAAAAGGCGATGTCCATTGCTGCGGATGGGGCGTGGCAGATATTTTGCTTGAGTAACGACCTCGTTCCCGAAAATCCATCTTTCACACCTAAGTGGTCAGATAAGCCGCTGCTGAAATCCCGAGAAAAGTTGAAACCTCCGCTGGGCTGGCCGCGGGAGACCGATTCGCTGTGCCCCCGTTGTGTGCCGGAAATCCGTCAGCAAATTGTCGATGGCAAACAGGATTATCGCATCCTGCTGCATGAGAAGCCCGGCGAAATCAAGGCGCAGATCATCGAGCGCGACGGCAGAATCCTAATGGTCAAGGATTGTGTTGTCCACGGGCATTTCGAAGATGTCCTATCCATTGATCCACAGTTTTTCAAACACCTGGAGGAGACATTTCCCGGACGGGATATCCGCGCTCATAACGACGAAAAACTGCACAACCACGGCAGCAGCACCATCAAGCACGGCCGGGGCTCGGTGCTCACCATCGACCTGACCAACCGGTGCAACATGATGTGCGACCCCTGTTTCATGGACGCCAACCAGGTGGGCTTCGTACATGAGCTCGCCTGGGATGACATTAAGACGCTGCTCGACAATGCATTTTCCATCAAGCCGCGGCGTCAGATGTCAGTGCAGTTCTCGGGGGGCGAGCCGACGATGTCTCCCCATTTTCTGGACGCGATTCGCTATGCGCGCAAACTCGGCTACGACAGCGTGCAGGCGGCAACTAACGGCATCGAATTCGCCAAGAACCCAGAGTTCGCACGGGAGGCCGCGGAAGCGGGATTGCGGTATGCCTATCTGCAATTCGACGGCATCGGCAATCCGGCCAATTCTCATCGTAACGTAGGGAATCTGTTCGACGTGAAGCTACGGGCGATCGAAAACCTGCACTCCAACGGAGTTGAGATTGTGCTGGTGACGACCGTAGTCAACGGGATCAACAACGAACAAGTGGGTCGCGTGGTGCGGTTCGCGCTGGACAACCCGGACAAGGTTGCTATGGTTTCTTTCCAGCCCGTCTCTTTCACCGGCCGCGACGAAGCCGTGACCGACGAACGCCGCCGGGCGCAACGCTACACGCTCTCGCACCTGGCGCACGATGTAAAGCAACAATTGAATATTGGTGAGCCTGTCCGGGACTGGTTCCCGCTCTCGTTTCTTAGCACCTTTTCAGACTGGGCCGACCTGGTGCACGGCCCCGAAGCCGCGTGGGGGCAGGTTGCTTGTGGTTGCCACCCTGGCTGCGGAATTGGGATGGCGATTATGGTCGACAAGGAAACGCGTGAAGCGGTTCCCGTGACCGCGTTTCTACACGCCGATCAGTTCGCCAAGGACATTGCGAAGGTTAACGATTGGGCTCGCAGCAAATGGACGTCGGTAGCCGGGATGGCGCTGGCTCTGGTGCGGAATTACGATGCGTTCCGCGCGCCCAAGCATTTCCGCGCTTTCGATATGCTCAAGAAGCTCGACAAGGGGCTAGGGGCAACCGGACGCGACTACGGCGACGTCTCGGGCAAGCGAACCATGGCTGACATCTTGCGCCGCCGGCGCGATCGCTGGAACCTTCTGTTCGTGGCGGGCATGTGGTTTCAGGATTTGTTCAACTACGATTTCAGAAGGACCGAGCAGTGCATCATTCCATATGCCACCCAAGAGGGTGAGATCTCCTTCTGCGCTTACAACACCGGAGTGGGTTGGCGAAATATCATCGAGAAGATGCACATGACTGCCACGCTGACCAAGTGGTACGAGGAACACGGCCGGCATGAGATTTTCGCTGGCGGCAAGAGTGTGAAGCTCAGCAGCACGGAACATCATCTGGTCTTGAATGACGACATCGTCACCAACGAGGCGCAGCACGATCTCGAGCAACTGGGCGTGGCAAAAAATGCCCGTGAGGAAAAGCTGCGGGCGCAAGCGGAGCGGGTTCGACAGGTCGAAGAGAACTCGCGCATGGCCAAGCTCTACCGCGAGTTTGTACTCAAAGAAAAACCTGCGCCGGAGTTGATACAGATCGGGATGCCAAGCGCGACGCTACGCGAGAAAGCAAATCGGGAGGCCGTGGAAACCTGCGGAGATTAGTTCGACCGAGAATAGCACGACCCCAGAATCATGCACCGTCCAGGGCGCGAGTAGGAACAGCATCGGGATCGGATTCGGGAACTGGCGTCAATCCTCGAGGGCGCAGGATCTTTGTCTCCTTCACATACGCCTGAGGGTCCATCAACGTTTGGGTGCGCGCAAGAATCTGCGCGAGGCGGGGAATATCGCGCACCCTGACCTGCCCGAGCCACTGCCACCACTTCTTTTTTCCTGCGATGTTGAGAACGCTGCGTCGCCACGATTCGCAGTAAAGCTCGAAGAAGCGCTCCACCCCCAGACGCGGCTGCCAAAGGAGGTGGTGCAGATCGTACTGGGTCCAGTCGAATACATCGATCTTCTTCTTGCTGTTTTCGAAGTAGTACGTGCCCGGCAATGGCGTAAGGATGGTGAATCCCACGCGATACAGTTGATGTTCATCAAGGAAATCCCACAGGCCTTGAAAATCCGCCTCGGTGAAATCGGGATCGATAATGAAATTTCCCGTGACGCCGAATCCAAGTTCGCGGGCGACGCGAACGGCCTCGACGGTCTTGTTGATGTCGGCGTCCTTGACCAGCGAACTGAGGCCGGGGCTGGTGTGGGACTCGAGGCCGAAGAAAATATCGAAAGACTTCGCGAGCGGACGCCAAAGCTTTAGCAGGTCCGCGTTCTCGGTAACGAGATCGGCGCGGGTCTGCACCAGCAACAGATTCTTGCGCTCTTTCGAGCGGAGCAGGGTGTGCCCCAGTTCTTCGCTGCGCTGGTGATCGGCCCAAAACAAATCGTCGACCATAAAAAGGTTGCGGCCGGTAGCCTCGAAGTCGGCGCGCACTTGATCTGGCGCGTGGCATCGGTAGGTTCGCTTGTAGAGTTGCCATACCGAACAGAAGTTGCACCGGTAGGAGCAACCACGGGCCGTTTCCATGGTCCACATGGGCATGTAATTCAAACAGCAGTAGCGCTTCTGATAGCGGGCAACGACGGACCGGTCGGGGAGGGGCATCTGGGCCAGATCGAGCCATCGGCCGGGTTGAGCGCGAGTCGCCTGAAAGTGGCCGTCTCCTTTGGGAAGCAACAGCGAAGGAAGCGCATCCAGCGGGCGACCATTGGCGACGGCGTCGCACAAAGCAGGCAACAGAGTCTCCCCTTCGCCGATGCAAATTGCGTCCAGAGAGCGGTTGTGATCAACAGCTTTTGGGAAGGCAGAGATGGCGTGGCCGCCGAGGGCGACGAAAATCTTCTGGTCGTGGGTTTTGATCTGATCGGCTGCCTGGAGAGCGGCGGGCGCTTCGAGGATATGCAGGCAAGAGATGGCAACTAAATCGGCAGGCCACTGGCGCAACATCTGAGGGATGCCGCGCCGCTCGAAACGCATGTCCGCCAACAGGACCGAATGGCCCGCTCCACGTAGCGCCGCCGCAAGGTACATCAGGCCTAAAGGTTCGGTTTGAAAAAAAGGAGCCAACCCGAACTGAGCGGTTTCCGGGTAAGGCCTCAGCAGAAGAATGCGCAACGGCTACCTCTCTGGCAGGTGAGTCCCACTCGCGTGCGCGAAAATCCAACAACCACGGATGGAGGACTCATTGCATTTGCGGTGATGCAAATTGTGGCGACAGGTTACTTCAATTCGGAGAGGGATTGCAAGTTTCTGGGAGGCGCGGGATGCGTGATACACTCAGCCCATTCCAGCGTTTCCGCACGTCTCTGCCCACGCTGGAACTCTGCCGCATGCGAACCTGCGCGCTCATTCCGGCCTTCAACGAAGTCCCTTACATCGCCGATGTAGTGAAAGGAACTCGACCGCATGTTGAGAAAGTCGTGGTGATTGACGATGGTTCGGGGGACGGAACGGGGCAAGCCGCTCGCGCGGCGGGAGCCACTTGCCTGCACTCGCCGATGAATTGCGGCAAGGCCTCGGCGCTGCGCGCCGGCATCGACTTCGCGCGCGCCCAGAATTTTACTCATGTGATCACGCTGGATGGCGACGGGCAGCACCTGCCCGAAGACATTCCTGGCATGCTGCGCGTGGCGGAAGAGACGGGAGCCGACCTGGTGATAGGGGCGCGCGCCTTCGATCGCGCGGCCATGCCGCGCTCCCGCTATTATTCCAACACGATTGGCAGCCGGTTGGCGTCGATGCTGGTGGGCCGCGAGATACGCGACAGCCAGAGCGGGTTTCGGCTGTTCCGGTTAGATAAACTCAACAGCGCGAAACTGCGGAGCCGGTACTACGAGTTAGAGATGGAAGTATTGATCAAGATGGCGCGATCGGGTTGCAGCATTGCGCACGCGCCGGTGCACACCGTCTACGATGGCCAGGCGCGGTCCAAGATGAAGCCCGTGCGAGATACGGCGTGGGTCTGTCTGTGGTCCCTGGCATTTCGTTTTCTGGGTGCATGACATGATCCCGCGGATCATACCGCTAGGCTGTGTGCTTGCCTTTCTGATTCTTCCCGGCTCAGCGACGGCGCAGTCCAATGATCTTCAGCCGCACGATCTTCAGTCTAACGATCTTCAGTCCAATGATCCGCAGACCAACGATCCGCAATCCAACGTTCTGCTGAACCGGATTTGGGCGGGAGTTCAGCAAGCTGAGAAGAAATACACGAGCAGTTGCGGGACAGTCACCGAAACCCGTACCTCCAGCCTGATGGTGAGGCCTCTAGTGCTGCACGGCAAGTTCTGCGCCGAGGGCACTACGCGATTTTCATTGGAATACTCTGAACCGGCCCGGATGCGCATTCGCTATAACCAGAACTACCTCAATGTTACGACCGGCGACAAGACCGAAGTTCTGGAAGTTGGAAGCAGCGTCCGACGCACGCAGTCTTATTTCAGCCGGGAAAATTCGATCGGGAACCTGAAGAAGAATTTCATCATTACAGTAAAGGAGGAAAGTCAGGATTACGAAATGAAGCTCGTTCCTCGCACGGACGCTTATCGCCGCAGGCTGAATTACCTGGTCGTGAAGCTGGACAAAAAGGATTTCCTGCTGCGATCGCTGGAGGTCGACGGCAAGAGCGGAGTGAACAGCGTATTCGCCATCAACGTCGGTTCGCTAAACCCGAAGATTCCACCAGAAACATTCGAGGTATACAAGCCACAATGATGGAGCGAAGTGAAATCGAGACGATGATTCCTCATCGCCCGCCGTTCTTGTGGATCGACCGGGTGGAGGAACTGGAGCCGGGAGTTCGTTGCGTTGCCGTAAAGTTTGTCGATCCGGCGGACCCGATTTTCGCCGGACATTTTCCCGCGAAGCCGCTTTTGCCGGGCGTTGTTCTGATCGAAGCGGTAGCCCAAACGGCTGGAGTGATGCTGGGATCGGCTACTCCGCGGGCGGGCAACAACACGGCAGGTGGAGTGGCGCTGCTCGGCGCGGTAAACCACTTCAAGTTCCTCAAGCCGGTGACTCCGGGGCAGGAACTGCGCATTGAAACCAAGAAACTGACCGAAGTCGGGCGGATGGCATGCGTTGGGGGTACGGTGTGGGTGCAGGGGGAGATGGTAGCGAAAGGCGAATTGTCGGTGGTGTCACCCTGATGGGTTAGCGACGGACGAGCCATGCACAAGCGGGCGATTGACGAGAAGCAATGGATCAGAGAGCAATGGATCACGCAGGCAATGGCGAAGGGCTCCCCGTGATCCAAACATTTCAGACTCGCCTGCGCCAGTTCGCAACTGCCTTGCTGAAGGAGAATCTCACGCCCGGCGGAGCCGCCGCCGCTGTGTTTCTGGGGATATTCATCGGGATCGTCCCCATCTACGGGCTTCAAACCGTGGTGGCAGTGAGTTTGGCTTTGTTGTTCAAGCTTAACAAACCGCTGACTGTGGCTGGCACCTTTATCAACAATCCGCTGCTGCAGCCCGCGATTGTGGTGTCCTCCGTGGAGATCGGCTATTTTCTGCGCGACGGATCATTCAGGCCATTTCATCTTTCCGCGCTGGCTGGCGCGCACATGAAAGAAGAACTTCTGGGCTGGGCGATGGGCAGTGTAGTTCTGGGGATACTCGTCGGCGGAGTGGGAGCAGCCGTCACGGCGGTCGTGGTCCAGGTGAAGGCGCCAGCCACTCCAGGCTTCCGGGATCGCATGCGTTTTGTGAATCGGATGTATGCCCAATGCGCCCGCCGCGATCGCGGGTTCGTGCGGTGGAAGCTGCGGCTCGATCGAATCTTCGGGCTGCTTGCCGCGGAAGACCTGGGATCAGGAACGGCCGTGGATCTGGGCTGTGGCTACGGCATGGCTCTGAGTTTTGCCGCTTTCACCGACAGCCGCCGGCGGTTGGTAGGTTGCGATCTGGATGCGCATCGCATCGCGATCGCCCGCCAGGCCCTCAGCGCGCTGAACACAGACTTGAGGGTTGCGGACATTCGTGGTTTCGATCTTCCGCCGGCTGGTTTGATTCTTATCCTGGACGTTTTGCAGTATCTGCCCGCCGATGAGCAACTTGGTTTGCTGAAGCGATGCTGTTCGGCGCTGCTGGTCGAGGGGAAATTGATTTTCCGAGTCCACGATCGCGAGTGCGGGTTGTGGTCCGCGATAACCATGGCTTTCGACCGCCTGATATTCGCCTGGGGGCGCGCCGGTGTGCGGCCTGTGATGCTTTCGGCTGCCGAATACCGTGGAGCGCTGCAGAAGGCTGGCATGCAGGTGGAAGAGCGGAGGTTTCGAAACCGGCTGCCGCTGGCTCATATTCTGTTCATCGCGAAAAAACCGATAGCGGAGGGCGCAGCGTGATGGTCCGTTTCATGCGCCTGGTGGGCCGCCTGGTCGTAGGTCACCCTGGGCTGGTGGTGGCACTTAGCTTCGTCGGAACCTTGTTGTTGTATGCGAACATCCACAACCTGCGGACCGGCACCGACCTGACCGACCTGTTTGGGAATCGTGACCCGCAATGGCGAGCCGTGAGCCACATCGGCGAAGAACTGGGTTACGGCAATCAGCTCTTCGTGCTGATCGAGGCCCCGGACAAAGGGCCGGACGCCACGGATGTGATGGAGGAAAGCGCCGACCGTCTCACTGCCGAGATGCTCTCCAGCGGGCTGTTTTTGCATGCGCGCTGCGGCTTACAGGAAGAAGAACTGCTGAACCTGGTGCGGTACTTTACCTGGAATTTCCAGTCGTTCGTGCAGCCCGAGGAAATTGCCGATCTGAAGCAACGGCTGGATCCGCAACAGATTCACAAGACTGTTCGCCGCGCCGCTACCGAACTGGTCACGCCGTTCTCGACTCTAGGAACGAATTACTTTGTCGCCGATCCTCTGGGTCTGATGCAAGTGGAATCGCGCGACAGCCGCGGATTTTCCCAGTTCGCCAATTTCGATCTCAACTGGGGATCCGGGAACCGATTTTTCAGCAAAGACCATAAGGCGCTGCTCATCATTGCCGAGCCGCGTCAATCGGCGACGGACTATAAGTTCGCTGAGCAAGTCGTGCGTTGGACACGCGAGCACGTCCATGCGATGAGCGCGGAGCCGGATTTCCGGGACTCCGGCGTGCGAGCCATTGCAGCGGGAGCTTATGTTTACGCAGAGCAGGAACACCAGCTCATCGAAACCAATATTCGCCGAATTTCCCTGATTTCGATCGTGGGCAATCTGCTGTTGTGCCTGCTGATTTATCCGAGAATTCCACTGCTGCTTTTATCGCTGCTGCCGGCCGGCCTGGGCATTCTATGGACGACGGGCATAGCAAGTTTCTACCCGGGAGAAGTGAATCTCATCAGTCTGTCCTTCATTGCGATTCTTGCGGGGCTGGGGGACGACCAAGTCGTACATTTCTTCAACCGGGTGCCGCAGGAGTGGTCCAAGGGCGGGACGCTGAATGATGCCGTCGTGCGCAGCTTCGAGACGACGGGGCTGAGCGTCGTCTTCTGCATCGTGACGGCGGCGACGGCTACCGCCTCGCTGGCGGGGTCCAGTTTTAAAGCGTTGGCGGAGTTCGGCTTCATCCTGACGGTGGGAATGTTCATGATGATGTTCCACACGCTGCTGACAGTTCCGGCGCTGATGAAGCTGTGGTGGCGGTTCTCCAAGCCGCGCGCGCCGGAGACGATTACCTTCCGATTCCTTCCATGGATAGCGACGAAGTCCGTCGACTATGTGGGCCGGCACGCCCGCCTCGTAGTGGGCTTCGGATCAGGAATATTCCTGCTCTCCTTATTCTTTCTGCCTGCCATCAAAATGGGAGCGCGGTTCGAGATCACAGGCACGGATAATCCTGCGGTTGCCGCGCAGAACCAGCTCTCCGCGAGGTTTGGCATTGAGGGCAGTCCGAACGTTCTGTTGATCGCCGGCGGAGAGGAGGAAGTACTGCGCCGGGCGGAAAAACTGACGACCGGTCTCGAAAGCTATCAGCAACGCGGCGCCATCAAGTCCATTTTCTCTCCGACAGCGCTGATCCCATCAGCTCAAACCCAGAGCGAACGGGCCAGATCGCTGGAGGGATTTAATTTCGCAGCCTCAGCCCGCGCCCTTGAGGATTCATTGCGCGAGAATGGTTTTCGAACTGAGCCATTGCAGCCGTTCATTGATCGCCTGCGAAAGCTCGGACAAAGCAATGGTCTGATTTCGCATGATCCGATTACTCTGGAAAGCGCCGCGAAGTTCCTCCCGCCCGGGCTGCTCGACAACAGCATTCGCAAGACCGGGGATGGCAGCTACGTCGCGGCTATCGCTTTTTATGCCACGAATCCGGACGCGATCGATGTGGTTCCGGAGAGCGTCATTACGTCCTGGCGAAATCAGTTTGGTCCGTTCGTTGAGTTCTCTTTCGATAAGATGAACCGCGACGTGCAGAGCCAGGTCCTTCACGACAGCCGCAGGGCATTGATTTGGACTGCAGCCGGCATCGGGGTGATTGTCTACCTCTGCTTTCGCAACCTTCGCATTTCGCTGATCGTGCTGATCCCGATCGTATTTGGCATCGTGGCAACATTCGGGCTGTTGCTGGTGGTGAGGCACCGCTTCAGTTTCATGTCCATCACCGCGATTCCTCTGATCATCGGCATTGGGATCGACAATGGCATCCATCTGGTCCGCCGTTACCTGGAGAACGAGCGCATGGGGATTCTGGCGATCGCGAAGGCTTCGGGCGCGGCGGTGATTCAATCGAACCTGACTACGATCGTTGGGTTCGGCGCGCTCATGGCCTCCAGTTTCGCGCCACTAGCAGAAATGGGGCTCGTGACCTCGCTAGGCGTGGCTCTGGCACTGGTCGGCGGACAGTGTCTGGTTCCCGCTGTCATTCTGCTGGAGGAACGGAGAAGAGCGCGCTCGACCGAATGATTCCCCAAACGCAACACGGCGACGGACGACAGCGACGGTCGATTCGGGAATTGGGCCGCATTCAGTATTCGGCTCGGTACGAGTCGGCTCTAAGAATTCGTATATACTTCAAACCGTTAGACCTTTATCGATAAAAATTAATAAACGAAGCAGCACGTCTTTGAAACCAGCTTCGACACCACCTCGTTACGAAATCCCGGGCGCACAACAGATTCCCTTCTGTGAACATCGATCAAGTTTCTGATTCCAGGTTTTGAGTTGAACGTCATGAAATGGTGGCTTCGCTTGGCAACGCTGTTCTTCTCCCCTTTCTTCTCGCGAGCGACAGGGTTGCAGCGAATTACAGCTCTGCTGTTGCTTTCAGGGTTTCTGTTCGTGCCGCTCATGGCGGAAGCTGGTTTGCCTCGGGCTGCCATCTCGATTCCGAAGGACCAGAACCTGGCCGCGGGATTAAAGGCCGCTGAACAGTGTGAGTTTCCCGGCAAGCAGATCGTTTTGCCGCCACTGTCTTTCAATCTGAATGGCAGTGAAAAGCCGTCCAGCCTTTTCGAGGAGCAAGCACAAGCTGTCCGGAGCATGCCCGAGGGATCCGAGGTCTGGCTGCATGTGGTGTTGAGCGCAAATTCTCTGACTGGCGACGAGTCCGAGAAACAGATTACGGAGCGGGTAAACGCGCTTCTGAAACCAATGCTTCTCTCGGCGCCTGCGGTGCGCGGACTGATTGTTGAAATCGAAAGCTCCCAACCGCTGACGGTCTCCGATCGATTAGCGTTCGCGCTAGCACGACTGGCATTAACCGCCAAGGCGAGCAGTGCCGGGTTGCGTCTTGCGTTTGTTTTCCAGTCCGGATTTATCGGCCAGCACGGCGACCTGGTAAAGCGGCTTGCCACCTACTCCGATCTGCTGGGGACGACCTATTCGGAAGGCTGGCGCCAGGATGCCGCGTGGATCGCCGAGCAGGCGCTGAATAAACCCCTCATCCTCAAGTCAGAATCAGGGACCTCGCCATTTTTGACCGCGATGCTCGCGGCCGCGGGAACTTCGGTAGAAATCGTCTGGGCAGAACCGGCGGGCACCAAGGCCGCAGACGCGGTGTGCACCGTGAACAGCGTCATCGCACATTCCATCACTGCCAACATGTTTCCGGCGGATGCCTCGTCCTCGCCGTTCAGCGTTGCGGTGGATGGCGTAGTGAACAACGAGCACGAGTGGTCCCGGGGAGGGAAGTCGGACGTGGTGATTGTGGCGCATGTGAACGGGAGCCCCGATTCTCCGAAGACGGTGCGGCTATCGGGCGGTCGCGCCGGACCCTTCGAGATCAAGTGGTACGACCCCGCGACTGGCGCCCAGCTGCCGGCCGGCCAAGCGACGAACACGGACAAGAGCTTCGTGCAGACGTGCGCCTGCACCACTGAGTACGCCCTGATTTCGATCCACCGACAAAGCGAGGCTGAACAGACGCTCTATAACACGGTGGAAGTGAAAGGCGGAGTCGAGCTCAAGGTTGAGGAAATCATTGCGCGCTGGCAGCAGAACCGCGAAGCGCAGAAACAGAAGCTGGAAAACTACCTGGCCACGAGTTTCATGAGCCTGCATTTTGAAAACACAAATCTGGGACCGGGGTTCGACGTGTCGATGCAGCTGAAGCAATTTTTCAGCCGCGATGGCCAGATGGAAATTGCACAAAAAGAGTTTTACGTCAACGGGGTGAAATGGGGCAAGAACCGTGAGTTTCCGCTGCCGCAAATCGAGCCCGAAAAGGTGCTGACGCAGCCCCTCGAATTGAAGCTGAACGAGCGCTACGAATACAAGCTGTTGGGCACGGAGCAAGTCAACGGGGCCTTGTGTTATGTAATCGGGGTCGAGCCCAAGGTGAGGGACGAGGCGCTTTACAGCGGCAAGATTTGGATCGATGGCACGACTTTTCGCGAGGTGAAACAATATCTCAATCAACGCGGTGCAAAGAGCAATGTGCTGGTGAACTCCGAGACCCAAAATTTCGAGTTGGTCCGTGACGGCAAGGGCAATCAATTCAACTTACTGCGATCAATCTCGGCACAGCAGTTGTTGAATGCGGCTGGACGCGATTTTGTGCTGCAGAGGACGGTGCAGTTCTCCGATTACGTCATCAATACGCCGGAATTCAGCGGCGCACTTGCGGCCGAGCACAGTTCCGACGACCCCATGTTTCGCGATACCGATGAGGGACTGCGAGTGCTGCAAAAGAAAGGTGGCGAGCGCGTTTTGGTGGAGAGCGAGGTGAAGCGCGTCCGGGCGCTGATTGCCGGCGCGATGTACGGCGGCACGTTTAATTTCCCGATTCCGTTTCTCGGCATCAGCATTGCGGATTTCGATTTCCGGCACACCGGTGCCCAACTTTCGACTTTCTTTGCCGGTCCCATCTTGGTTTCCGACCTCTCGAAGCAGTACCGGCCGAAGTTCAGGCTGGCACTGGATTTGTCGCTGAACGGACTGCCCGGCGAGAACCGCATCTACAGCAACAATATCGAGTTGACGCAAGGAGAGGTGTGGACATGGGAGCAGACTGCCGGACTGCGGGCCTCCTGGCAAGCCACCACGCATCTCAGTGTGACGGCCTCCAACTACTTCGCTTATGACAATTTTCTCAGGACCAGCGAGGCAGCCGAACAATACGAACTGCCGCGCAACGGCCTGAACGTGCTTCCGGGGCTTGAAGTAAAGTACAACCTTAAGGGGTATGTGTTCGATGCGCAGGGAACGCGGGGCGAGCGCATCGACTGGAGGCCGTTTGGGTGCACTTCATTGGCTCAGCCTCCAGCTGGATGCGGTTCTTCGTCGTCGAACCCGCCCCCGCAAAACGCCGTGTTGGTGCAGCGTCCGCAAAACACGTTCACGCTCTACAACGCTGATTTGAACAAGGATTACTACATCGGAAAGTTCACCAAGGGCGGATGGGACGTCTCCTACTGGGGCGGAGACCAACTGGACCGCTTCTCCCGCTACTTCCCTTCGTTTCTCTCGGCGCCGCGCCTTAACGGCATCCCTCCGGGTACGGATTCGTTTGACGCCATTGCTATGGCGAACGTGCACTACGGTTTCAACGTAATGGACTTGATGAAAGTCGACGGGATGTACGCCTATGCGCGCGCACGCAACGAGCAAGAGTCGCTCCAATTCCGCAAGTTCGATGGCCTGGAGCTTAACTTCGACACCCCGGGTCCGCTGGGTACGCTGGTGCAAGGCACGGTTTCCTACGCGCTGGACGGGAATATCGCGCGTTACAACTCGCGTTGGGCTGCTTATATCTTGATCTTCAAGCCGTTGCACTAAATTCGAGAATATGGCTGAAATACGACGGGATGATCCCAAAGTCGATGGGAAGAGCGATAGGAACGAAGACCGCAAGACCGCGCTGGTGACCGGCGGCTCGGGGATAATTGGCGCCGCCATCGCGCGAGCGCTCGCAAGCGCGGGGTTCCGGGTGGCCGTCCACTATCGTCACGGGAAAGAATCCGCGGACGGGGTGGTCGACAGCATTGTCGCCGCGGGCGGAGAGGCTCTGGCGGTGCAAGCCGATCTCTCCCGGCAGGGCAGTGCGGCGCCGATGTTTGATCGCATCGAACAGCAATTCGGTCCCGTCGATTATCTGGTGAATAACGCCGGCATCAACCGCGATGTGCTGTTGGCCTTTATGTCGGAAGAGCAGTGGGACGAAGTGATCGACACCAATCTGAGAGGAACGTATTTGTGTTCGCGGCTGGCGCTGACAGGCATGATGCGGCGCGGGAGCGGAGCCATTTGCAACGTCGCGTCCCCCAGCGGAATTCGTGGCCAAGCCGGCCAATGCAACTACTCGGCTTCCAAGGGCGGCATCATCGCTTTCACCAAGGCACTTTCCCGCGAGGTAGGCGCATTCCATATTCGAGTCAACGCAGTATGTCCAGGAATTATTCCCAGCCCCATGTCCGCGAAGTACATTGAAAAAGAAGAGAAGCGCCTGCTGTCTGAAATTCCGCTTGGGCGCTTTGGTACGCCTGAAGAAGTGGCTCCGCTAGTGGCGTTTCTTGGGTCCGAGAAGGCTAGTTACATCACGGGACAAGTGATCGCAGTCGATGGCGGATTGCTGTAGTGACGCGCCCTTCGCCCGCTTTCAACAGCGAGCTATGTGGTATTCTCTGGCTGTAAAGAAACCACATGGCAAGCGTCAAAGAGCAACTCAAGCCTATTATATTGAAGAGCTTGCGGATCACCGACCTGACCCCGGACGATCTGCGCGACGATCAGCCGCTGCTCGGTGGCGAGCTGGAAATCGATTCCATTGACATCCTCCAACTCGTGCTTGAGATTGAGAGGCATTTCGGGATCAAACTCGTGCAGGCTAACTTCGACAAGAAACATTTCGACAGTGTCGACACTTTGGCAGCGATCATCGAGTCCAAAATGGCGGCAGCAAAGACCTGACGCCTGGAATCCTCCCTGTCAAAGAGGAATGGGATTCAGAACGCGGGCAACCTCATAAGGGCAGGCCGAAAGTGACGCGCTGGTACGAGCACCGTTTTCACAACGTCACGGCACTGCGCACTATCTTTGCCATCATCCCGAGGCTGCCGCGATTTCTCCATCCCCCGATCGCAGCGATAACGGCGCTGATTTTCTTCCTCATCCTTAAGCGAGAGCGCAGGGCTGTCGCTGGCAATCTGCGACAGGTCTCAGGCAAGCGCGGGCTCGCGCTGCAATGGAGGGTCTACTGGGTCTTCTATTCGTTCTGTGACCTCATGGTCTCCTATTGCTTTGTTCCCCAGGCGACACATTCGCAATTGCTCGATATGCTGGTCGACCCGGAGCGCGGCGGCGCCAAGATCGACCAATGCCTGGAGGCGGGCCACGGACTCATTGTGTGGACGGCACATGTGGGGAATTGGGAGTATGCCTCGCGCCTACTGGAAATGCACGGCCGGCCCGTCAATGTGGCGAGGGTAGTCGAAGACAAGCCAGCGGAGATCACGTTGCGGAATTTGATGGCCAGCGACCGGCTCAAAATTGTGGATCTCAGAGGCGGCGCGCAGGCCACCATCGAACTCTTACAGGCCCTGCGCCGAAACGAGATCGTGGCGATGCAGGGAGACCGCGTCTATCAGCGTCATAGCGCCGAGGTGCCTTTTTTTTCAAAACTGGCTAGCTTTCCTCTCGGCCCCTTTCTACTGTCACAGGTCTCGGGAGCGCCGGTGCTGCCCGGGTTCGTGATCCGTCAGGGTTGGCTGCGTTACCGGGCGGTGATGGGCGATCCCATTCTGCCGGTGGCGACCCTGGTCGCATCCGGTGACGGCGACGCCGGCCTGCAGGAGGCTTTGGGCCAGGCCGTCGGGTTTCTGGAAAAAACCTTGACCACCCATTACGATCAGTGGATGAATTTCTTTGATTTTTGGCCGGTTGTCCCGCGTAACTGATCTTCAAAATGGCGATCTTCAAATGAACGACCCCGGGAAAACCATCGTCGTTACTGGTATCGGCGTGGTCAGCCCTTATGGCGTCGGCGTCGACTGCCTGCAGGCAGGCGTATTGTCGGGCAAGTGTTGTCTGGCGCCCACGAAGGATGTGTATCCGGGTTTCGAAGGAACCACTGCCCCGGTTTGCGGATTGCCGCGTCCAGCAAACGGCGCAAGCTCCAGATATTCCCGAAGCGATCGACTGGCGATGGCGGCGGCCCGAGACGCGGTGACGAACCTCGATTGCGACAGTGTTGCTTTTCGCGAGAGCGCCGGAGTATTTATGGCCAGCACGGTCGCGGGATTGTCCGAAATTGATCCAGAAATCACTGGTGACCCTGCTGCGTGGTATCGGCGCGGCGGTCTTTCGCGGGCTGCCACCTATCCGGCGGCGCGCGTTGCCGATGCCGTGGGTGAGCATCTAGGAATCAAAGGGCCGCGCTGTGCGGTTTCCGCGGCTTGCGCTTCGAGCGCGATGGCAATCGCGCTCGCCGCCAATATGCTGCTCGACGGAGCCGCGCCCATGATGTTGGCAGGGGGCAGTGACGCACTATGTCCGTTCACCTTGAGCGGGTTCAGTTCGCTGCAGGCGTTGGACTCGGACCCTTGCCGGCCCTTTGATCAGAACCGCAAGGGCTTGAATCTGGGTGAAGGATCTGCGGTGCTTGTGCTCGAAACGCTCGCCGGGGCCAAGGCACGCAATGCCGACGTCCTGGCAGTCCTGCGCGGATGGGCCATGACGAACGACGCGTTTCACTCCACCGCGCCACAGCAGCAGGGAAACGGCTTGAGCGACTGCATGCGCCTTGCCATGGAAATGGCGGAGGTCAGTGCCGATGAGATCGGCTATGTGAATGCCCACGGCACCGGCACGCCCCTGAACGACATTGCCGAGACCAGCGCATACGAGACGGCCTTCCACGGACGCAGGCGTCCCATTCCCGTCTCTTCGACAAAGTCTTATTTCGGACACTGTTTGGGCGCTGCGGGAGGGTTGGAGGCGGCCGTTACGATCATCGCCGTTCGTTGTGGCGCGCTGCTACCCACGCTGCGGCTAACCGACCCCATCGAGAGCCCGAGTGTGAGCTGGCTTCGGGGGGAAGTGCGCCGCGAGTCATTGCCGCTGGCGATGTCGGTTTCGGCGGGATTTGGCGGCAGCAATACGGCGCTAATATTTGGAAACGGGCGGTTCGGGGCCAGGTCATGACTACAGATTTGGCAGCGATTACTGGCATCGGTTCGGTGAGTCCTTATGGTCCGCTCGCCGGATTAATCCCACCGTGCCGGTTGGAACCCGAATCCATCACCGCGTGGGCCACCGCAGGACAGCGGCGAGCGTTTGTGGTAAAGCCGTTTCGCCCCGCCAGCGTGGTGCCGGGCTTGAAGACCCGGCGACTGGATCGCCTGTCTGCATGGGCCCTGGTGGCTTCTTCATTGGCCATTCAGGATTCCGGAATCGACCTGAACCAACTGGACCGGTCGCGGGTTGCCGTGGTGTTCGGTACTGGCTTCGGATGTGCTGAACTCACGGAGGCTTTTTTCCAAAGCGCTTTTACGAATGGTTGGTCGGGGACCGACCCCAGTCCGTTTCCGGAGGGGCTCGTCAACGCACCGGCCAGTCATGTGGCTTTATGGTATGGTCTGCGGGGTCCTAATATCACGGTCGGCAGCAAGGGCTTTGCGGGCGAGACCGCGTTGATCCAAGCGGCTTCACTGCTCCGCCAGGGGCAGGCGGACTTGGCGATTGTGCTTGCGGGTGATACGCTCACGCGCGCTCTCTATGAATGGTATGAGGCCGCAGGTCTGTTGTCGTCAACCTGCTACAATTCGGAGCCTCTGCCGGAAGGCGACGACTTCGTTCCCAGCGAGGGAGTAGCCGCAGTCGTGTTGGAACCGGTGGGCCGACGGGAAGTGCGCAGCTATGCACTTTTCAGATCGGGGCGCTGGGCGGCGGGAGGACAGCCGGTGGACACTATCCGCCAGATGCTCGGCGGTTCCGTCCCGAGTGTCATCATTTGTGCTGGTAACGGAGCACCTTGTGCCACCTGTTCAACGACCGCCCTGGCCCGCGAAATTGGCGGAGGAAGTGCGGCGATCGTTCCCGCTCAAGCCGTTGCCGCCGGTCTTCCCGATTCCAGCGCTCTTCTCCACCTGGTCTTAGCACTGAGCAACCCGGCCCTGAGCAGCCGGCCTCAAGGCGGACCGGCGCTCTTGTTAGGAACATCCGGCGACAGTGGTTTTGCCGCGCTCCTGCTGGAGCTGCCTTGAAATGAATGTGCGAATTGCAGCGGCGGCATATGCCGTTCCGTCCGACGTTGAGGCTGTCGAAGCGATCCTCGATTGGGAACGAGATCGAGTGGAGTCGACACTCGCTCCGCTGAGCGCGCAAGCCAGACTAAAGGCCGCAGAGGGTCTCGGACTAAGCTGCGTCCGGGTCTGCGGCAGCAAGCAGCCCTATGACTTGGTTCTCGACGCCACAGCAACCGCGATGGCGGAAGCTGGGATTACAGGTCAGGACATCAACCTCATCCTGGATTACAGCACTTTCCCGGGAGAGAACTCACAGTATCTCTCCTTCGCCCACAAACTAAGCGCCGACCTGGGGGCTGAAACTTCGCTGAACCTAGGTTTCAAATCCGGGGGTTGCGGAGCGCTGCACCTCGCCATCAAGACCGCGCTGGGTTGGATGAGCACCGATGAAAACATTCAGACTGCGCTGCTGGTGACGGGCGACACCGCGCCTCAAGGCAGCCGCTCGCTGCTGCCCATTACCGTGCAGGGCGACGCTGCGAGTGCCGTTATTCTGACCCGCGAAGGCACCGAGGGCCCTTTGCTATTGGGCGTCGAAGCCATGACGCTTGGGCATCTGCACGATGCCATTGCCTTAGTCAAAACCAATGGCAACCTCGAGATCAAGGTGGATGCCGCGTGCATGGAAAACGAAGTGATGCCGATCTACTATCTTAATTTGTTCTGGCTGGTGCAAAAAGTCCTCGCTGCGTCTTCCCTAGGCTTGAACAATATTGATCATTTCATTTATTCCAACATCAGCCAGAGGGATCGCGAGGGTTTCCGCAGAATGGTGGGATTGCCCGAGGGCGGACTACCACCAACTCCCATGGCAGAATACGGTCACACTTTTGCTAGCGATCTAGTCATCAATTATGTGCATATGCGGCGCGAGGCCAGAATTCGTCCTGGGCAATTGTTATTGTTCGCTTCCGCAGGGATCGGTTTCACCTGGGGGGTGACGCTTGCCCGAGCCTGAAAATGACTTGCTCTCGGACTGGCTCCGGCGCACGGCAGCGGCCACGCCGGATGCACCGGCCATTGTCGAAAAAACTCAGATCGAAAAAACTCAGGTCGAGCACACTCAGGTCGAAGAAAATCGGGTTACGACTTTCCGCGAGTTGTTCGAGCAGGCTGCGTCGCTGGCCGTACGGCTCGTCGAGCACGGTATCCAAAAGCAGGATCGCATCGCTCTGGTGCTACCCAAGACCACCGAGGCGATCGTCTCCGTTTTTGCGTCGCTGCTTGCCGGCGCTGTCTATGTTCCCATCCATCCCCAGTGGCCGAAGGAGCGAATCGAAACGACTTTGGCGGATTGCAGGGCTCGGCTGGTGATAGAGGGCAACCCTTCCCCACTAATCACTGACCTGCGAATCACGGATCGCGAGACCGGCGAAGTGATCCCTTGGCAAGTGGCGCCGGTTGGTCCCACTGATATTTCCGGCGAAGGCGCGCTGCCTCGAACAGACCCAGGCGACCCAGCTTTCATTCTGTTTACCTCGGGATCCACGGGTCGGCCGAAGGGAGTCGTGCTCTCGCATCGCGCCGTAAGCACTTTCGTTCGATGGACTGCGCATGAGTTTCGGATCTCCTCAGCTGATCGTATCGCGTGCCCGTCGCCTCTCAGCTTCGATCTTTCCACCTTTGATATTTTCAACATGGCGTTGTGCGGCGCCACCTGTGTGTTAATTCCCGGCCATAGCGTGTGGATGCCCCGCTTCTTGGTGCAGTTTCTGCGCGAGGCCGGCATCACCTGTTGGTATTCTGTGCCGTCGATCCTGGCGGGCATGTTGGAGGAGGGCCGCTTGGCGCAGCATGAGTATCCCTGCTTGCGCGTCATCCTCTTTGCCGGCGAGGTCTTTCGAGCGTCGAGCGTGGCGCGCCTGCAGGCGGCTGTCCCGCAGGCCGTTTGCGCGAACCTCTACGGCCCCACAGAGACCAATGTGGTCACGTGGTGGCGCGTCCCACGCGACTTTGACGGATCACAAGCACTGCCGATCGGTCAGCCCTGCCCTTATGCCACAGTGACGGTGGATGCGACGAGTGGTGAATTGCTCGCCGGCGGCGACTCCCTGATGAGCGCATACTGGAACCGTCCCGAAGATACGCAGGAAGATACGCAAGAAGATACGCAACTTGCTTTCGTCAGTTTGGAGGGCAAACGGTATTACCGCACCGGGGACCGCGTATCGCGCGCCCCTGACGGTAACTACCTTTTCCTGGGACGGCTCGACCGGCAAGTGAAACGCCGCGGCTTCCGTATTGAACTGGGGGAAATCGAGACGGCACTGACTAGCCGCGAGGATATACTTGAAGCGGCCGCGGTCGCTGTCGACGGCGGGAAGATGGGAACCGCCATTATTGCTTTTGTCCGTCCCAGCTCTGTTGGCGCCGTCACCCTGATCGCAGCCAAGGCCCACTGTGCCCGGACGCTGCCTCTGTATATGGTGCCCGACCGCATTGTGTTTTTGGACGCCATACCGAAGGGAAGCCGGGGCAAGATCGATTATCTGGCTTTAAGCAAAATCGCGGAAACACTCGACCATGGAGATCAAGAGCGCAGTCCGGCAGTTCATCGCTGAAAATGTTCTCCTCGCGGTGCATCAGACCACGATCGAAGACGCCACGCCCCTCGTCACCGGCGGGCTGATCGACTCGATCGGGATGATCGGCCTCGTGACGTTTCTGGAGGCACGCTTTAAAGTCGAATTCGTGCCCAGAGAAATCAATGTGCACAGCTTGGATACCCTGGACCAGATCGAAGAGCTAATCCAGAAGAAACTGGCCGGCCAGAAAACTGACACCGCCGACAGCGGTCAGCAAATTTGATGAGGCGTCGCGGTGTGGAACGGTCGAAAACTACGGGTTCCGGCGCTGGTGGCGACTTTGTTTCTGCCCTCATGCGTGCAGCATAAGGAGGCATTCGAAAAGGCGCCTCTTGCCCGCGGCCAAATCGAGGTCGTTCGGCTCTCGGAACGCACTAACCTCTCAGTGGAACGCGTTCGTTTCTGGTCCAACGAAATGAACGAGCCCCGCTTTTTCCTTGCCCTGGTGCCAAAGACAACAGTTGCCCCTTCGGAAGTGTTCATCTTGAATCACGGTTGGCGCGACCGGCCCGAGGACCTGCTGAAACATCTCAAAGTGGATCAGGTCTACGACGAGATGCTGGGACGGCGCGAAGTACGGCCAGCGATCGTGGTTCTGCCCGATGTTCGCTTCGACAGCTTCTACCGCGAATACTCCGACAGCATCCCATTCCATAATTATCTGACTCTTGTAGCAGAGGAGGTGGCGGGAACCGTCTCACGCCACTATGCCATCCCTTTCGAACGCCAGCGTTGGGCGATCGGCGGCTTCTCCTTCGGCGGTTATTTGTCGCTGGATGTAGGGCGGCACTATCCCGGCCGGTTCGCTAGCGTCAGCGTGATCAGCGGGCTCGTCAATGACCAGTGGAGCTTCTGGCCATCGCAACCGCCGCCGCCCGGGCCACTCGATTCCCGGGACCGGGGCATGAATACTATCGTGGTGTCCGGCCCGGTTCCCAGACTTTTCCTCGCCTGCGGATCGGATGATCATCTTTTCTCTACCATGCAGGATCTGCATGAGAAGCTAACGGAACTCGGCATCCCGCATGTATGGTCGACCGCACCGGGCGCGCACACCTGGAAATACTGGTCTTCGGTCCTGCCGCAGATGTTGAGGTTCACCCTAGCGAGCGAACAGAAGTGATGCTGTCTTCCTTTGGTTTTCAAAAAGAAGACGTTCGACGAATTGTCTGTGACTCTCCGCGCTGAACTATAATTGCGCGCACCATGACGCTGGCCCCTGGCAGCAAACTCGGCCCTTACGAAATTCTCGGCCCCCTTGGCGCCGGGGGCATGGGTGAAGTGTATCGCGCCCGGGATACACGTCTGGGGCGTGAAGTCGCGCTAAAGGTGCTGCCGGAATCTTTTTCGCGCGATGCCGACCGGCTGCGGCGTTTCGAGCAGGAAGCGCGTGCGGTGGCCGCGCTCAACCATCCCAACATTCTTGCCATTCACGATATTGGGGAGCAAGACGGCTCGCCGTTTATTGTCTCCGAGCTTTTGGAAGGAAGCAGCTTGCGCGCCGAGCTCGACCGCGGCCCGCTGACACCGCGCAAGGCGTCGGATTATGCCGTGCAGATCGCGCAGGGATTGGCGGCGGCCCACGACAAAAACATCATTCATCGCGATTTGAAGCCGGAGAATATTTTTCTCACCAGGGAAGGCCGGGTGAAGATTCTCGATTTCGGCCTAGCCAAGCTGGCGCCAAACGCTCGGGGTGGGAAGAGTGAATCGGACGGCCTGACGATGACCAGCTTGCCGACGGAAGCCGGCATGGTGATGGGCACGGCTGGCTACATGGCGCCGGAGCAGGTGCGCGGCTCGGCCGTGGATTCCCGCACTGACATTTTCGCTTTCGGCGCCGTCTTGTACGAGATGATTTCCGGCAAGCGAGCGTTCAGCCGCGATAGTGCGGCCGAGACCATGACGGCCATCCTGAAAGAAGACCCGCCGGAATTGAATGAGATGGACCACCACCCGGTCTCGCCGGGGCTTGAGCGCATTGTCCGGCGTTGCCTGGAGAAGCAACCGGAACAACGCTTCCAATCCGCGAAGGACCTTGCATTTGCGCTTGAAGCCTTGAGCGGCACGACCTCGAGGACAGCGGCGAATGCGGCCATCGCAGGCGCCGTTGGGAAGCCGCGCTGGCCGGTATTCGTAGCGGCCGCCGCAGTTGTGGGCCTCGCCCTGGGGGTCGCGATTGTCTGGTACTTCCGCACCAGCCCCGCGCCGGTACCGACGTTCACGCGGGTGTCTTTCCATCGTGGCGAGGTCATTCGAGGCCGGTTTGGGCCCGATACTAAGACTGTCTTCTACAGCGCCAAGCTCGGTGAAGGAGCGCCTGGCGGAGGAGCGCCCGACACTTACAGCATTCGCGAGGACTATCCGGCCTCAACGCCGGCGGGGCTGGGTGGGGCAATGCTCCTGGCCATTTCGCGGCAGGGTCAGATGGCAGTCCTGACGCATCCGAAATATTTTGCCCACTATGAATGGGGCGGCACGCTGGCTACTTCACCTCTGGGCGGCAGCGCCCCTCGCGAGCTCTTGGAGAATGTGGTCGATGCCGACTGGGGACCAGACGGGAACGAACTCGCCGTGCTTGATCGCAACAACCATAAGTGGAGATTGCAATATCCGATCGGAAAGGTGCTGCTCGAAGGTGAAGGCTGGATGAGCGATCTGCGAGTTTCTCCCGACGGAGCGCAGGTGGCGCTGTTTCGTCACCCGCCGAATCCTGACGACCGCGGCGATCTTGTGGTGCTTGACCGATCGAGAAGGTTGCGAACTCTATCAACAGGCTGGGAATCCCTGGAGGGGCTGGCGTGGGCTCCATCAGGGAAAGAGGTTTGGTTCTCGGCTGCGCAAACCGGTGAGCAGTGGTGCATTCATGCCGTGACATTATCGGGCCGGGAGAGGACTGTGTATTGTGGCACGGCCCCGACCCGCATCCTCGACATTGCCTCGTCGGGTCGCGCGCTGGTTTCGACGGAAGAAGCGCGCGGGACGATGGAACTGGTGGAGCATGGTTCCAATCAGGAACGCGACTTGAGCTGGCTCTCCTACAGTTGGGGTCCGCGGCTGTCCAAGGACGCAAGTGAAGTGTTGTTCACCGATTTATCCGAGCAGTCGGGCAACGACTACTCGGTCTATGTGCGGAAGACCGATGGTTCTCCCGCAGTACGCATCGCCGGCGGCGGATATGCCTCGGACATCAGTCCCGATGGAAAATGGGTGCTGGTACAACTCCCGGACGATCCGGCGAAGCGCGTCCAGATTGTACCCGTGGGGCCCGGCCAGGCTCGTGCGTTGCACTGGGACGGGATGCAGCCGCGATGGGCGGAATGGTTCCCCGACGGAGAACATATTCTGATGGTAGCCAGCCAGTCCGGCCGGGTGGAGGCAGTCTACCTCACGGATGTGAGTGGTTCGACGCCAAAGCAGTTGTCGCCGGGAAACATTTCGTGGGGGGCGGTCGCGCCGGATGGGCAATCTTTCATCAATGAGCAGAATGGGAGCCTGGCCGTCCATTCCATCTCGGAAGGCACCTCGAAGCCAATCCCCGGCATCCTGGGTGCGGAAGAGCCAATCGGGTGGGCGGACTCCAAACATGTATTTGTGCAGACCGTCATCGCCTCGGGTCTCGACATTTATAAGGTTGACGTGGAGTCCGGCCGGCGGGAATTGTGGCAGACGATAACTCCGAAAGACGCGGTGGGTCTGCGGCCCATGAATGTGCCGATCGGAATTACCGCGGACGGGCGCTGGATGGCATTCGGTTACCGCACGCAACTCGGCCAACTCTACCGCAGCGACACGCTGAAGTGATCGCGCCAAATTTCATGAGTTCTCGGGATGCGGTCGAATCCTGAAGAACCATACAAAGCATCAGGATTATCTTCGTCACATCTATGACGGGGCCTTGAATAATTTCGCCAGACTATCAAGGTCCGCAGCACTCGCGTCGCCGATCACGAAATAGCGAAGGCCGCCCTGACTCCATGTTTCCAAGTTGAACGGCTGTTGCTTGGGCGAAAGACACCTGTCGCCCAACTTCGTCGGGAGTGAGCGTTCCTGGAAAACAAACACGGAAATATGGTGCTTCCGCAGGTCGTAAATGAGATGTGCTCCTGGCGCTTGATCGAGATAGGTCATCCGGCCGCCTAGCAAAGTGAATTCGGAGTTCTGGAGTTCCGGCAAATTGAACGCGAAGGGAATTTTTCCCTGGAACCAGGGCTTCACCGTATGCCGATCGGTGGAGACGACATCCACCGGAGATGAGCTGGCCAGGGTCGCCACGTGTAGGTCTGCAATTTCGCTGAAAACCTGATCTCTGCCGGATCTAGTTCCCAGATAGGCTGAAGTCAAAGCTCCGGCCACGAGAATGACGGCCGCCGCAGTGGCCAACCTCCAACCCAGGACAAAACTGCGCCGGGGTTTTGAAGCAATCTTCCGCGCCATCCGCTTCCGGAACTCAGCGCTGGGAGTGTAGCGTCTCCCAGCGGCTTGAATCGCGCGCTTCAGTTGCACGCGCGCGAGGGCGTCTGCCGAGCAAGAGGAGCAGCCGCGCACATGAGCGTCGAAGGTGCGCATTTCCTCCTCTGGAACTTCACCGTCAAGGTAAGTATCGAGTTTCGCTTTCCAAGACTCACAAACCATGGGTCACCATCTTAGTTCGTCCTGTTTGTAACTGTTGCTGGAGGCTGCCGCGCAGCGCTTTTCTGGCACGCGATAGCCGCGACATGACCGTACCCATCGGGATGGCGAGGGTGGCGGAGATTTCCAGGTAGGACATCTCTTCGACTTCACACAGCAGCAGGATCTCGCGATAGGCGACTGGCAGTCCCTCCAGGGCGTGCTGCACGAGTTGGCTGTCGGAACGCTGCAGCAGGATGCTCTCTGGAGTTTCCTTCTCTGTCGGAAAAGCATCCTCTTCGCTGTCAAGATCGAGTGGCACGTTAGCCGTCGCCTTCAGCCCGCTACGCGAGGTTAAGAACGCATTCCGCAGGATCTTGTAGATCCAGGCGCGAAAATTCGTACCCGGGTGGAACGAGGAGAAACCCTTGAGTGCCTTGGCGTAAGTCTCCTGCACAAGATCCTCGGCTTCATGCCGGTCGTGCGTCAGCCAGCAGGCAAAGTTATAAAGCCGGTCGAAGTGAGGCATGGCTAGCTTCTCGAACGACTCCGATGGCAGACTCTCTTCCGGCATGCACACAAGGGTAAACCAGCGGATCCGCGTTTTATTCCCATACCGCACAAAGAAATACTGCGGAATAGGCACCGCTTAACGCCGGTTCTGCACAATGGATACTGCGATCCGCCCGAAGATGACTGGGAAAGTCGTGGTGTGGTGAGCGCAGACTTCCAGATGGCGTGCCCCGCATCGATCGCTTCTCTTGGGGTAGTCTGTACAGTGCACACATCGCTGGCTCTGCTTGAGACCAGCGCAAAAAGTTCATGACTATCCTGGAGTTTAGCCTGCTTGTCTGCGCAGGTTCATTCGTGGCCGGTTTCTTGGGAGCGCTCACCGGACTGGGTGGTGGAGTGGTACTTGTTCCCATGCTCACTTTGCTTCTCGGAGTTGACATCCGATACGCAATTGGGGCGTCGTTAGTTTCAGTGATTGCCACTTCCTCGGGGGCGGCGGCAACCTACGTTAAAGAGGGCTTTTCCAACATCAGGATCGGAATGTTTCTTGAGGTCGCGACCACGCTGGGAGCGCTGGCCGGCGCAACATTGGCCATACACATCTCGACTTCCGCAATCTCGATTGTTTTTGGATTGGTGCTGATGGGCTCGGCATACCTGTCTCGGAAGCCTCGTCCGAAAAGTGAGCGAAATACTCCACCCGACCCCCTGGCCACGAGATTGCGCTTGAATGGAAGCTTTCCTGATGTAGATGGTGTTCGAAACTATAACGTCCAGCGTGTGCCACTGGGATGGACTCTGATGTTTGGTGCAGGAACGCTGTCGGGGTTGCTGGGCATCGGCTCGGGGGCGATGAAGGTCATCGCCATGGACCAGGCAATGAAAATCCCTTTCAAAGTCTCAACTACGACCAGCAACTTCATGATTGGCGTCACAGCCGCGGCCAGCGCTGGGGTATATCTGGCTCGTGGATATATTGATCCTGGGCTCGCCATGCCCATAATGCTGGGTGTTCTTGCCGGATCGTTGCTGGGCACAAGGGTTCTCGTTAAAGCGGACACAACATGGTTGCGGCGCGTCTTCAGCTTAGTGATCGTGCTTCTGGGAATCGAGATGCTCTACAAGGGGCTTTCGGGGAGGATTTGATATGGCCGGCGAGCGCAGTTGGACCGATAGACGCATGGACGTGGTGATTGGCAGCCTTCTCCGCGCCGGCGTTCTGATTTCTGCGCTCGTAGTACTGTTTGGAGGCGTTCTCTATCTTGCGCGGAATGGACATTCCTCCACCGATTACCGCGTGTTTCGTGGCGAACCTTCTGAGCTTCGCAGCGTCGGGGGCATCTTCCGTGATGCGGTCGCATTGAATGGGAGGGGTATCATCCAGCTAGGTCTGCTGCTGCTCATCGCGACTCCGGTTGCGCGAGTCGCATTCTCAATCTTTGGATTCGCGGAGGAGCACGACCGCATGTATGTCGTCGTAGCGTCGACCGTGCTACTAGTTTTGGCTTACAGCCTTATCGGATCCGCCTGATGTATGTAAACATTGCCGGCTGCGGCGTGAACTCGCTCAGAAAATCGAACCCTTGCGTGGTCATCGTTCGGCGATGGTAAACTTGTGATCCGAACTTTGGCACCGCGCTAGGATGACACCTCCGCTCGATCCCGATCCGATCAAAGCCTCCGAAGTGGCAGCAGGCTTTCCTGTCGTCGCGCAGCCAGTAGCGGCGCTTCTTACTCGTGCCGCGATCTTCCTGGTCGCGACTCTCAACGCCGGCCCAGAGAATCGTGCCACTCTGCGCTCGTTCTGTGGAGACCTCGCCGCGCTCGTGCGCGCAGTGGAGTTTCGCGACCTGGAAGGAAGCCTTTCCTGCGTCATGGGATTTGGGTCCAACGTGTGGGACCGTGTCTTTGGGACTCCGCGACCGGCGGAATTGCATCCATTCCGGGAGTTTCGCGCTGAAACCCGTCATGCAGTCTCCACGCCTGGCGACTTGCTGTTCCACATCCGAGCCAAGCGCATGGATCTTTGTTTCGAACTTGCGACGCAAATTATGACGCGTTTGGGGAATGCGGTTTCGGCGGTGGACGAAGTGCAGGGCTTCCGTTACTTCGACGACCGCGATCTCCTTGGCTTCGTCGATGGGACGGAGAACCCCAGAGGCGCAGCGGTGATCGAAGCCGCGCTCATCGGCGAGGAGGACTCTGCTTTCAGCGGGGGCAGCTACGTTATCGTGCAAAAATATCTTCACGATGTTGGGGCCTGGAACGCGCTCTCCACCGAGGCGCAGGAACGCATCATCGGCCGCAGCAAGCTGTCCGACATCGAACTCGATGATTCCGTCAAACCGACGTCTGCGCACAACGCGCTGACGACAATCGTCGAGAACGGAAAAGAGATCAAAATCCTGCGCGACAATATGCCCTTCGGCCAGCCCTCGCACGGTGAATTTGGTACGTACTTCATCGGTTACAGCCGCTCGCCGCGCACGATCGAGCAAATGATCGAGAATATGTTCATCGGCCGACCGCCGGGCAACTACGACCGGATACTCGACTTCAGCCGCGCCGTCACCGGATGCTTGTTCTTCGTTCCGTCGGCAACATTTCTCGACAATGTAAGCGAAGACGAAACTAATGAAGACCCGACTGCGGCGGAACCCCTTGCGCCGCGGGCCGCGGGAGAAACCTCTTCATCCATGCCATCTTCGTCCAGTCCATCTTCATCCAATCCATCGGTGCGCGAGGGGTCGCTCGGCATCGGATCTCTCAAAGGAGACGTACGACATGAATAACCTCCATCGCGAACTTGCCCCCATTTCTGACTCGGCCTGGGCCCAGATCGAGGAAGAAACATCGCGGACGTTCAAGCGCTATCTCGCCGGCCGGCGCGTCGTGGATCTACAGGGGCCGGCCGGCACCGGGCTCTCTGCCGTCGGCACCGGCCACCTGCGCACGATCACAGCTCCGGCGAAAGGCATCGTCGCGAGACACCGCGAGGTCAAGGCGATGGTCGAGCTGCGTGTTCCATTCGAACTGGACCGCCAGCAGATCGACGATGTCGAGCGCGGCGCGAACGACTCTGACTGGCAACCTGCGAAAGACGCGGCGCGACAGGTCGCCTTTGCCGAGGATGGCGCGATATTCGAAGGCTACGCCGCCGGCGGTATTGGGGGCATCCGTCAAGGAACTAGCAACCCGATCATGACGCTCCCCGCGGATGTGCGCGAGTACCCGGATGCTATCGCTCGAAGCTTGAGCCAGTTGCGACTCGTCGGCGTCAACGGCCCCTACTCCGTCTTGCTCGGTGCTGACTGCTACACCGCGCTCGCTGAAACCAGCGACCACGGATACCCGGTCCTGGAGCACGTCAAGCGGCTCGTCAAGGATGAAATCATCTGGGCGCCCGCCATTGCCGGCGCCTTCGTGCTGACCACTCGTGGCGGCGATTTCGATCTGCACATCGGCCAGGATGTTTCCATCGGTTATCTCAGCCACACCGATGCCGCTGTCCGCTTGTATCTGCAGGAGACGTTCACTTTCCTCCTGCTCACCACCGAAGCCGCCGTGGCTCTGGTTCCTCCCGGGAAGGCGAAGAAGTCTTAAGACTTGGATTTGTCTTCGCACCATCTCGCCAGGACCGAATCAGAGAGTAGAAGTATGACAATCAGGGTTTTTCCCCAGCAACCAAACGGTGGGAGACCACTTTGCGAACCAAGTAGTGCGGACGGTTTTTGGCCTCCTCGTAGATTCGCCCAATATACTCGCCGATGATTCCAAGAAAAAAAAGATTGACGCCGGACAGGAACGTGATTGTGAGAACCAACGCGGTGAACCCTTGTGGAGAATGCAGCCTGTACTTTGCATATAGCGAATAAAGTGAGAATAGGACTGACAATCCTATGGCCATTGCGCCAAGGATTGCAGCCGCACGAAGCGGGACAATCGAAAAAGCGAAGATCCCATCGGAAGCCAGTTTCAGTAATCTCAGTGGACTGTACTTTGTCACGCCGGCCGGCCGCGCTGCGCGTTCGATTGGAATTCCAATTTGACGAAACCCAACCCACGTCCGCATCCCACGCAGGTAACGGTGATGCTCAGGCATCCGACGGATTTCCTCGATCACCCGGCGCGACATAAGGCAGAAGTCACCGGAATCGAGCGGAAGTGGAATCGACGAAAGCGCTGCTAGCAATCGATAGAAAATGTAGTAGCAAGCGCGGAGCCACCAAGGCTCCTTGCGATTCACGCGACGCACATAGACGACGTCATATCCCTGCTCGTACTTGTCCAGCAGAACCGGGATCGCCTCAGGCGGATCCTGTAAATCTCCATCCATAAGGATGGTGACATCGCCAGAAACATGATCCAGCGCCGCCGCCAAGGCAGTTTGATGCCCAAAATTACGCGAGAGCGCGACCACAACGATCCGGTCGTCCTTCTCGGCGGCTATCTCTAAAAGCTCTAACGTGCGGTCGGAACTGCCGTCGTCCACCAAAACGATTTCATGTGGGCCGCCTGGGATTGTGTCGATGACCTCGATCGTCCTGCGAAGCAGTTCCGGCACTACTGCTTGCTCGTTGTAAACGGGAATTGCGAGGGAAATGTTTGGTCGGTCGCTCATGCTTGAAGTCCCTTGACGCGCTAGGCCCGGTTCTCCAAAACGGCCATTACAGAAGTGCCCAGAACCTTCTGCCGGAAGGGCTCGCACCGAGCGAGCAACGATAAAAGACGATTTATCACCCTGCCTCTAGAATCGAAGCCGGCCTTGCCGTCGCCGTTTTGCAAGTTGAGCATTTTTCGCGCCAGTAGAAGCGGAACGAGCGGCAGTCCCCAGTAAGTGAGCGCGCGCACCTTAAAACCATTTTGCGCAGCGACCGCTTCCACCTGCCTTGCGGAATATCGGCGAACATGTCCGGCCGCCCGGTCATAGTCCGAATAGAAAAACTGGTGAGCCGGCACGTTGACCAGCAGGGTACCGGATTCGGCCAAATGGTATTTCGCGGATTGAAGAAACTCGGATTCGTTCTCGATATGCTCGAGCACATCGAACATCAACAGGACATCAAAATGAGCGCGGAATTCCGGATTTCGATCATGGATGTTGTAGCAAAAGAGTGGACTCACGCGGCTGACGTTCTTCTGGAGTGCAACCGTGTTGAGGTCGAATCCGGCGACGGAGATTCCGTAACACTCCTCCAGATCTCGCTGCAACAAGCCATTGCCGCAGCCGATGTCGGCAACATTCCTGGCCTTTCGGAGCACGGGATCCGCCAACCGTCTCAGCACATCGAAACGGCGTCGAACCCAGAAATGATCCGTTGTTGCAATGTCGAACCACCAATCGCCCATCCTGACAGCCATGGGTTGGGACAAGTAGCTGACGCGACGATCCTCGGTACGCACTCCTGGCGTCATGCCCTCGCCTTCCCTTTGAAATACACCATGTTCCACAATGTCGTTCCCAACCCAACGAGCGGATAGAACTGAACCACAACGGGTTCAAAAAACTTTTCGAAGATCTCTCGCCACTCCTCGCGTGGGCGCGCGAAATTTCCACGGTCCCAGTGAGCCAGCAGGCGAGCAATCGATGCCCGGCGTGGCAACACTAGCTCGAGACAGTGAATGTGGCCATCGTCCGTCAGGAGAGACCGCACGTGGGACAAGATTCCCAATACATCTTCCGTGTTCAGGTGATGTAAGAAACTATTGGCCAGCACGAAATCGAAGCGGCGCTCGGGCACAGGGCGATAGGTACGCACATCTGCAACTATGAAATTTCGCTGGTGGCGCTGCTTCGCGTTCTGAATGTAGCGCTCGTTGATGTCAATTCCGAGATAGTCCGCGTGAGCAAAGTGCCTGGTGTTTATTCCTGGACCGCACCCGATATCAAGCACTCGCCGAACCATGCGCAGGTCGTTATTCGCAAGAACCGGCGCGAACTTCTGGTCGACAAAAGGAGCCTGCCACGTCCGGTAAACAAGCGTGCGCTCCAACATGCTTGAGGCAAGGCTCATACGAGTTTCACCTGGAAGCCGTCCCCAATTGAACTGGAGCAAGGCCGCGCATCAGTCGAGTGCCCGCTCAGGTTGCCATTGCAACTTCTATGCATTTTCGCGTTACTCCTAACGAAGGGTACAAGACCCAGCTCGGAAATTCAGCTTCATGGCCTCCATCTCACCTCGAAATCGCCCGCATCGGCTCGATTGGGAAATCCGCGCTCCAGCGCAGTTTTCAAATCGTCCGCGATCGGACCACTAAACGGCGGACGATGATTCAGGACTACAAGATTGATATTGTGCGAGTCAATGACCGCCAACGCATGCTGGGTTCGCTCCGACGGGTCTTCATAGAAATCAAAAAAGATACCAGTCGGATCGCGAAAGCCAGAAAGAAAATAGACTTCGGGAGAATCGGGTTTGGCCAGGATGTATTCGCCGCGGGCGTGCTGATGGATAAGGCTGTTCAGTTCCTCATACTCGTGCGCGCTCGTGGCGGTGACACGCAGGCCCCCTGCGCGAGGTATCGAAAGCCGAACCGTCTGCGTGTCGGGCGCATATTCCGCGCCCAGGTGGTAAACGAACCCCGGAGTCAAGTCGAACACGACATACACAAAGCAGAAGCACATCATGCCCGCCACTGCTAACCGTGGTGGCGGATGCATCGAACTGACGACGGCGGTGATGGCGAGTAAAACTAGCGGCGCAATGTAGCAAAAATAGATGGTGTTGCTGAATGGAAATTGAATCAAGCTGCACGCGGCCGTTACCGAGAGAGTGAGGAATAGCCGCTGCCGGGGAACGGGTTCCAACCGGTTCAGCCAAGACCAGCGTGCCAGCAGTGCAAGGCCAACGACCACCACGACGGGTGCAAAAACCCAAATCGTGCTCCACACGTGTTGATAGTAATAGCGCGATCGGCGAGCCAAAAGCAGAAGGGAAGGGATCAGGAGGAGCATGCAAACTGCAAAGAGGACCTGTTTCCAAAGCTTGGGAGGGGTTTTCGATCGGGTCAAGAGCACGAGTGCGATCAGCACTACGTTCACTTCGATGCCCTCACGAAACCATTGCACGGGCGGCTTCATACTCGCCTGCGCAAGATGTCGGCCGGTTAGGGTAAAAATATCACGCACCAGAAGACCGATGCTTCCAGTGAGAAGGTAGGGCACGAGGAATACTGCGATGGGAATGGCAACACCGGCTGCGAACAGCAGCAGTTCGCGCAGAAGAAAATGAAATCTTTGGCTTCGACTTCCGGAAGAGAAGATTTCGTGCCAGAGAACAGCCGCGCCAATCGCAAGCTCCGGCACCCAGAAGTAATAATAGGTAGCGCTATTGGCCAGCTTTCGCAGGAGTATAAGGAGCAGGACCTCGTATAAAAGTATCGAGGTTATAACGAAGCCCCGGTACGCGCGAGCCTCGCGACGATCGCTCGGTTTGGCGCTGGGCGCAAGCTGCTCGCGATAAACAAGAAAGAACAAGGCACCCACGACGAAAAACAAACCTGGCAGTTTGAACAGGAGCGAGATGCCGCCACAAACCCCGGCCAGCACCAGCCAACGAATGGTTTGGGTTTCGATGTAGCGCAACAAGGCAGCGAGCCCGAAGGTTGCGAAGAACAAGTTGTACCAGGAAGGCATCGCGGCAGCATAAGTCGGCGGTCCCCAGGCCACCGCCAAGAGGGTCAGCGCGCCGGCAACGGGTGCGGACACAAACCTCGACGCCGCGTAATAGACCGCCGGAACCCAGGCCAGAAAGAACAGAAACAGCATGTAACGCATGCTGGCCAGGTTCGTTCCGAACAGGCGAAACGCCGCGGCATTCAGGTAGCTCAATCCTCCTGTATATACTTCGTGATAATGACGATGAGGAAGTTCTCCCTTCAGCACGTGCTCGGCGCTTTCCGCCAGAGTGCCCTCGTCCGAAGGAACCCAGCCGCGCTTTAACTCCAGCGCCATGTAAAGCGCACTCAGAAGCAAAACCAGGGCCAGCACGAGCCGTCCCTGGGAGGGTGGTTTCGCCGCATGCAAGTGCTCTCCGCGCACCTCAATGCCTGCCGGAACGGCCCGCGGAAATTGTACCTCCAGAGAAGTCATTGGTTTTGCGTCGATCGTCGCCGATAGATCTCGAATCTGTCAACGTTGCGGAACAATGAATAGTCGGCACTTCTCACCGAGCGCTTTCAGTGTAAGGCTTTTGTCAATTCGCCGTGAGTACCACTCCCACCGATCTACAGAACCGAATCCACTCCGTATGGCATCCATAGCCATCATGAGGACGCCTTCCGATGAAGCGGTGATGCGGTCAACAAGGCCCGAAGTGCCTTGTCGGGCAGAGGCGAGAACCTGGGTGCTGGTCGCGACTATTCTTGGCTCCAGCATGGCCTTCATCGATGGCACGGTCGTCAACGTCGCCCTGCCCGCGGTCCAAGCCCACTTTCATGCAAGCGTAGTCAATGTGCAATGGGTGGTCGAGTCTTATGGGCTTTTTCTAAGCGCGCTGATTCTTGTGGGAGGTTCGCTCGGCGATTTGTTTGGGCGACGTCTGATATTCGTCGCCGGAATAGCAATCTTCGCCGTGGCTTCAGCCGCGTGCGGCGCCTCTTTGAACATTCATCAATTAATCATCGCGAGAAGTATTCAAGGCGTTGGCGGCGCGCTCCTGGTGCCCGGCAGTCTCGCGATTATCAGCGCAACTTTTGACGAGAAGAGTCGTGGCCGCGCGATTGGTACCTGGTCCGGCTTTACGGCGATCACTACCGCCATTGGACCGGTTCTCGGCGGCTGGCTGGTTCAGCATGCTTCCTGGCGATGGGTATTCTTCATCAATCTCCCTCTCGCAGTGACGGTAATAACCATTTCTCTTTGGCATATTCCAGAGAGCCGCATCGCGGGCGCGGGCCGCATCGATTGGTCAGGAGCGCTGCTTGCAACCGTTGGATTAGGTGGCTTGGTCGCCGGGTTCATGGAATCAGTCAACTTGGGTTGGCGAAATCCTCTGGTCTGCGGGAGTTTAATCCTGGGCGTCGCCTGTCTTATCGCTTTGGTAGTTGTCGAAGGTAGCGTCACGTCACCCATGCTTCCGCTGGCGTTGTTCGAATCCCGCAGTTTCAGCGGCGCAAACCTGCTTACGCTCTTCCTGTACGCCGCGACAGGAATTTTCTTTTTTCTGTTCCCGCTGAACCTGATCCAAGTCCAAGACTATTCCGCCACAGCCACCGGCGCTGCTCTCCTTCCGTTCATCTTGCTCATGTTCGTTCTCTCCCGGTGGTCCGGAGGACTCGTGGCCCGCTACGGTCCCAGAATTCCGCTGATCGCCGGTCCATTTATTGTCTCCATTGGGTTCGCTCTGTTCGCGGTGCCGTCCGTAGGAGAGAGCTACTGGAAGACATTCCTCCCGGCGATTCTTGTCCTCGGGTTTGGGACATCGGTAACGGTGGCTCCTCTTACCACCGTGGTTATGGATTCGGTTGACCTGGAACGCGTCGGATCGGCCTCTGGAATCAACAACGCCGTGGCCCGCGTAGCCGGGGTGGTTGCGATCGCTATATTCGGAATTGTGATGGTGAAAGCCTTTGGTTCTGAACTGAACCACAGCTTGGCTCATCTCTCGCTGTCGCCTGCCATTTTGCAGGAGCTTCACTCCGACGAGATCAAACTCGCGGGTTTGCAGGTTCCGCCTGGTCTCGACCCCAGTACCGGTGCCGCAATCGAAGAATCCGTCAAGGAGGCATTTGTATTTGGATTTAGAATTGTCATGTTCGCTTGCACGGGGCTGTCTCTGGCAAGCGCGATAGTAGCCTGGTTGACGATTCGGAACGATCCCGCGGTTCCAAAGTAGGCGCGAGAAAATCGCGTGTCCTGGGTGAACCTATTTGACTTCAATCACCGCCAGCCCGTACGAAGGCAAGGTCAGTGTCAATTCCCCGCCTTTCAGGTTGCGCTCCGCGGCTGGGGGAATCTCTGCAGCTCGCTTAAGTTCTTGAATCTGCGCCTGCGAAGGGTAGCGCGGCGATCCCATCTTTTCGTAAATTGCATGAACGTCTCCGTGATCGGGGTCGACCGTCGAGACGAACGCGCGCTTATAGTTTCCGCCCTGGAAGTGCAAAATAAAAGTCTTGGCGGCGCCGGCGTGCTCTAGCGGCGCGTAGTTCCACACGGCGAGCACGAGACTGCCATCTTTCTTTCTTGTGAGGAGCGCAGAATCTGAGTTGACATCGATTCGCTGTTCCCCCAGCCGGTGCAGGATTTTGAAAACGTTGAAGGCCGGCTTAGGAATTCCATCTTCAGCCAACAGACCAAAGCCGCCGTAGAATGGCGTTTTCACCACGCCCTGCTCTTCGAACACATCGGAGAAAGTCCAGTAGCTCATCATGTCCACCAGACCATCACATTGACGGAGGGTATCCACCAGCCAGGGGCCCATGTATGAGGCGTCTGTGACCGCAGGTTCGTTGAAATAGCTGGCATTGAATTCGCTCCAGATGAGCGGCAGGTTGGGCATGACGGAGGCCGCGATCTGGTCGTGAACTTTTTTCACGGCGCGGCACACCATCTTGTCGCGTGGAATATCTTCGTCCGTTCCAAATACATCTTTTGCCCGGTCGTTGCCGTACACGTGGGAGGAAACGAAATCAACTGGAACGTGCTTGGCTGCGCAATGTTGAATAAAGGCATCTGCCCAGGCAGCCTGGGCCGTCGCTGGTCCGCCAATTCGCAAGCGAGGGCTCACCACCTTGACGGCGCGCGCAGTGTGGTCATAGAGGTCCCAGTAGGTCGCCTGCTTGGGATCGCCTCCCCAGAAATCGATGTTGGGTTCGTTCCAAACTTCGAAATACCACTGGCTGACTTCATCGATGCCATAACGATCTACCAGATGCTTCGTGAACTGGGTGATCAGGTTGTCCCATTTCGCCCAATCTTTAGGAGGGGCCACATCCGGCTTGTACCAGAAGGCTTGCAGGATTGGTTTGTCGGCCAGCTTGTTGGGCATGAAACTCAACTCAACGAATGGCCTCACGCCGTTGGATAACAGAGCATCGTAGATCTGATCGACGTAGGAAAAATTAAAGATCGGCTGTCCTTGCTTGTCTTCGTCGTAGACGCCTACTTCATCATTAAAGATGGCGTGGAAGCGGACATACTCGAAGCCGGTGATCTGTTTCACCGTTTGCAAGTCCTGACGATAATCTTCCCGCAGGCTTAAAATGGCGCGGCCGGATCCGAACATCTGTTCCCAAAAGTGAGGAAAAGCGTGCGCGGGAGCAGAGCCATCAATCACGATTGTCTCCGCGGTCTGGGACCACGCGCCACTGGGCAAAATGACCAGGAGCAGGGAAGCGATGACTATTCTTAGCATGATTGTCCTTGGCGAAGATGATGTTCTACGCGGAATGCCATTTGGACGTCTTCACTGAAAACTGTATCCAGGCTTCAGGTCGCAACGGTACACCTTGGTTTGATCGGGATTTACTCTGGCGTTGCAACTCGCCCAGCTTAAGAACAGCTCGGGGCCGAGCGGAAAAATAATCATCTGTCCATCGAGTTCCGCTTCAATGCTGACACCTTCGGCGGTCGAGGGCAGAGTAAAGTTCAGACCTTCTCCAAAGATCACCGGGTAAGATTCATGAACGATTTGACTTACCATAGGGTGGACCACTTCCGCTTCGAGTAAGAAAGTCGCAGTGTCGGACCAATCGCGGGCAGAGACTGTGTAAGTCTGTTCGCCCCGCGAGTAATGGTCTGATTCGATTTTGGTGAACGGACACGGCCCGGCGATGCATGATGCTCTAGCGCTCCGGAACTCGTTCCCCGTCCCCGCGTCGAGAGACGCCGAGCCCTGCGCGGCGCGCCATTTGCCATCGGGTGAGCAGGGCCGCTGACCCCTGCACGGCACGTTGCCCTTGTTTTCAATCTGAAATGTTTTTACCGCGCTGCCTACATTGAACTCGGTCATCACGCGGCCGGAGTATCTGACGCGGACGTTCGCGACTTTCACCGCAGGTCGAGTGGTGGAAGGCGCCACCGCAGGGAGTGGCAACATGTGGACGATATAGAGCTTGTCCCCGACAAAATCACTCACGTCGAGAGGAAGGTAGTGCGGCTGGCGGAAGTGAAGGACGAGGGGGTGGCCCCTACGCACGAAACCGCGCAGCGGGAGCGTGAACAAGCCGGTTGAGTCAGATTTCGCCGGGACGGTCGCCAAATCAGCGGTCACTTCGACATCGGCGATGGGCTGTTCTTTCCTGGTATCCGTGTCCTGCACAGTGACTGCTCCCCGCAGCGATATCGATCCGTGGGTGTACCAGGGGAGAAGAAGCAGGGCGCCGACAATCGCAAGGATGATGGTCGAGCCGATCCACAGATTCACTTTAGGGGTGCGGTTTGTGTCCACAATCTTTCAAACATTCTACGACGAACCTCGGCGGTGCGGGAATCTGACATCCCGCGCGCGTAATCGTTCTGTCAATCCCTGTACGAGGCGACTTCGTTTAAGATTGATTGCAGCACGCGAATGCCTGATGTGCGGTCCAATCTGTTTTCCCGCCGGGAGTTGATGCGCCAGATGCTGGGCGCGGGGGGATACCTGTCTCTTACAAGATTTATGCCGGCCCTGCCCTTGAGCCAGCAATCGATAAGCCAGCAATCGCAGAGGCCAGCGTCTCTATCCGGCTTGGCGCCTCTGTCGCCCGAAGACGACTGGTTCCTCAACGAACTTGAAATCGCCAACCTCAGCTATTTCTGGGATCAGGCAAGCCCCAAGACGGGGATGGTGAAAGACCGGTGCCACGTCAGCGGGAATGATCAAGGGATCGTAGCCAGCATTGCGGCCACCGGTTTCGGTTTGACGGCTCTTTGCATCGGAGAGCAGCGCGGACTGGTTCCGACCAGCGATGCCCTGGAACGCGTGTTTGTCGCTCTCCGGTTCCTTTGGAAGAAGCTGCCGAATCACCGCGGATTCTTTTACCACTTCGCCAACATTAACGACGGAGAAAGAGTGTGGGATTCAGAAGTCTCCTCCGTCGACACAGCCATTTTGCTGTGCGGAATCCTTACCTGCCGCGAGCATTTTCGCCATCCTGAGGTGGTGGAACTTGCCGACTTGATCTTCGGGCGAGTGGATTGGACCTGGCTTTCGGAAGACACGTCACTACTGCCCCACGGCTGGACCCCGGAAGTTGGGTTTCTGCCTTCCCGCTGGGACTACTACAGCGAACTGATGATGATGTATCTGCTGGGCCTGGGGTCGTCGACCCATCCCCTGAAGGATGAAACCTGGACAGCGTGGAAACGCCTTGTCTTTGAATATGACGGCATGCGGTATATCGGTTCTTTCGCGCCTCTATTCGTGCATCAGTATTCCCAGGCGTGGTTCGATTTTCGTGGAAGGCGCGACAAGTTTGCCGACTACTTCCAGAATTCGGTGATTGCAACCGATGTGCACCGGCGGTTTTGTTTGGAGTTGGGGAAACAGTATCCGGACTACAGCAACGACTTGTGGGGAATCACAGCTTCGGACTCGAACCACGGCTACGTAATTTGGGGCGGACCGCCCGCCACGGGGCCGATCGACGGCACCGTCGTACCGAGCGCCACCGGCGGATCACTACCCTTCCAGCCGCAGGCCACTCTGCGCGTCCTGAAAAACATTCGGAACCGCTACGGCGCGGCCTGGAGTAAGTATGGGTTCGTGAACGCGTTCAATCCTCTTACCAACTGGTACGATTCCGATGTGATCGGAATCGACACCGGTATTACGATGTTGATGGCGGAGAACCTCCGGACTGGTTTCGTCTGGAACACTTTCATGAAAACCCCCGAAGCCCAGCGTGGGATGCGGCGGGCCGGGCTGAACAAATACTACCGAGCCGGACTTGTGGTCCCTTGACGGCTCGTTATAGCAATACGCACCAACCCTGCGATCTGTTTTGCTCATCCAATACCTGCTCACGGCTGCCATTGCTCCGATCTTGTTGCCCGGAAGGCATTGGGCTACACTCAATGAATCGGGCGTAGCCCGGTCTGGCGCGGGTCGCGTCGCGTGGTTTCAGCTTAGTGTTCCCGGGGCTAACGCCCCTTAGGACTCACCCATGGCCGGAAAACAGGATTCCTGGAACGGATGGCGCGAGCGCATTTCCGCTCTGCGGAATGTGCCTGCGGTTCTTCGAATCGTTTGGGATTCAGGCCGCACGGTTGTGGTGCTGGGTGTTGTTTTTCGTGTAGTAGCTTCCGTTCTGCCTCTAGGCCTCCTTTGGATTACGCAGCAGATCATCGACGAAATTCTGCACGCTCACAGTACCCATCAAGCCGTTGGCGCCCGGCTATGGTGGCTGGTCGCGGCGGAGTTCGCACTGGCCGTTTTCGGCAGCATCTTGAGCCGCGGGGTCGATTTTCTCGATGCACTGCTGGCCGACAAATACACGCGGCATGTGAGCGTGCTGGTGATGAAGCACGCCGCACAGCTCGACCTAACCGCCTACGAAGACCCGGTTTTCTACGATCGCCTGGAGCGCGCTCGCGTCCAGGCCACAGACCGCCTGGGAATGATTCAATCGATTGGACGGCTAGTTCAGCAGGTCATCACCACCATTTCTCTTTCGGTAGCGATCATGCTTTTCTCTCCATGGCTTTTGCTGATGCTCATCTTCGGCGTGGTTCCTGCCTTTCTAGGAGAGAGTCACTTTGCTTTCCTCGGATACGCCAAGAACTTCCGCCAGACTCCCATCCGCCGTCAACTGGACTACTTGCGGGTGTTAGGGGGCAGCAAAGAAGCGGCTAAGGAACTCAAACTTTTCGGGCTTGCCCCATTTCTCACGGAACGGTTTTCCCGGCTTTCCAACCAGATCTATGAGGAAGATGTCGACCTGGCCCGACGACGGCTCACGGCAGGTTCGGGTTTGTCGACGATCGGTACGGCAGGCTACTATTCGGCCTATGTATTCGTAATCTGGCGGACAGTGACCGGGGCGCTGACCATTGGCAAAATGACTTTCCTGGCCGGCGCGATCCAGCAAGCCAGCTCTAATATCCAGCAAATCTTTTCCACGGTTTCCTCCATCGCCGATCAAGCTTTATTCCTGACCGACCTTATCGCTTTTTTCGAGATGCGGCCGATGATCGCGTCGAAGCCGAACGCCTTGCCTGCGCCGCGGCCGATTATTCGCGGATTCGAATTCCGCAACGTTTCATTCCGCTATCCTGGAAGCTCTCGCCTGGTTCTGGACGGATTGAACTTTCATTTCCGGCCGGGCGAGCGGGTTGCGCTGATCGGGGAAAATGGCGAGGGGAAAACAACTATCGTGAAGTTGCTCACCCGGCTTTACGATCCGGTCGAGGGGCAGGTGTTGCTGGATGGCGTCGATCTTCGCGAGTACAACCTGGAAGACCTCTACCGGGAGGTCGGCGTTATTTTTCAGGACTTCATGCGGTACGAGATGACGGCGCGCGAGAATATCGCGGTAGGACGTATCCAGCAGCTGGATGACATTGCCCTTCTTGAGCAGTCCGCCCGGAAAAGTATGGCCGACGAGGTGGTTGGCAGGCTCCCACGCGGGTATGAACAAATGCTGGGGCGGCGCTTCGACGGTGGGGTCGACCTTTCAGGCGGAGAATGGCAGAAGGTTGCGCTGGCCCGCGCTTATTTGCGTGACGCGCAGATACTGATCCTCGATGAACCGACAGCGGCGCTCGACGCGCGCAGCGAGTACGAGGTTTTTCAGCGTTTCGCCGAACTGACGGCCGGAAAGATGGCCCTGTTCATTTCGCACCGATTCTCCACGGTGCGCATGGCCGACCGAATCGTGGTGTTGGAAAATGGCCGTATTGCTGAGGACGGAGATCACGAAAAGTTGACTCGTCTCGGTGGCCGCTATGCGGAGATGTTTGAACTGCAGGCAGCCAGCTATCGTTAGGCAAAGTACGAAGACCAAGGACATGAATGGTTCGTGACCCACAAGCCGAGGACACTGTTGCAGAGGAAGTCCAAGACCTCCCGGCCGGAGAACCTTCCGATGCTGCTTCCGACTCAGCCAGCGATCTTGCCGAGTTACGCGGCGCCGCAACCGAGTTCGCTTCCCGGTTAGGCTGGCTGCCCGGTGTTCGCACTTCGAGAACGTTTTCCTCCCGCTCCCGCAAGTTGAAGAAGGCATTTCAACCCTTATTCGCAGGCGCCGAGGCGGCGGCCAAGCTCAACCCGGAATCCGAAGATCTACGCTGGTTCCTCGACAATGACCAGTTGATCTATGGGGAACTGAGAAACCTTTCCGCTGAGCTAAAGCCGCTGAAGCGACTGCCCCACGTGCGCGGGCGCAAGGGCGAGGTCGTGCCCAGGGTGCTAGCGCTCGCACAGGCGTTGCTTGATCTCACCGGCAATCGGTTCCGCGAGACGACCTTCACCGCGTTCTTCCAAGCATTTCAGGAGAACAGCGTTCTAGAGCTACTCGAACTGTCGGCTGCAGTTTCCGCTATGAAGCTTGTTTTGCTGGAGCGAATTGCTGCGCGTTGCCGGTGCTTGCTCCGCGATCCAGCGGCATCGTCGAACGGCCTTGGCATATGCGTGCGGAGCTTGCGTGATGTTACGCAAACTTCCTGGAAAGATGTCCTCGAACCGCTGGTTCTTTTCGATGCCATCCTTCGGCGCGACCCCGCCGGTGTATACGCGGCGATGGACTTTGAAAGTCGAAGGCTCTACCGCGAAAAGTTATCGAAAATTGCCCGCCGGTCTGACTTGGGAGAGATGGACGTTGCCCGCCGGGCGGTGGAGTTGGCCGAACAGGCCATGGCAAGAACCCACAGCAATGCCCGCTCCGCTTCGCGGCAATCTCACATTGGCTATTACCTTATCGGCGAAGGCCGCGATCTGCTTTGTCAGAAAGTCGGCTTCAAGCCCGACTTCCTACAAAGCCTGCGTGCTCGCCTGCGTCGCCACCCTGACGAATTCTTCCTTACCGGAATCGCGGTCCTCACTTTCGCCATTATCACTGGAATCCTGCTCTGGCTGACTCCTGCCGACAGCCCACCTCAACTGCTGCTGCTTTCGATGCTCATACTGCTGGTTCCCTGTTCGCAGTCTGCCGTGCAACTCATGCATTATCTGGTCGCGGCTCTGCTGCCGGCGGAAATCCTGCCGAAGCTGGACTACTCCCAAGGGATCCCGGAAGACTGTGTGACCCTGGTTGCGATCCCAACCCTTCTGTTGAGCGAGAAGCAAGTGCGCGGCCTGGTTGAAGATCTGGAGGTTCGCTTTCTGGGCAACCATGACCGCAATATTCATTTCGCGCTGATCACCGATCTGCCTGATTCTGACGAACCGTCCCCGGAAGCCAATCCGCTGATCGACCTTTGCGCGAGCCTGCTTCGCGAACTGGACGAAAGATACAGCGGAAAGCGGATGGGGTCGTTTTTTCTGCTGCATCGCCATCGGGTTTACAACCGACGTGAAAAGGGATGGATGGGTTGGGAGCGCAAGCGCGGCAAGCTGCTTGATTTGAATAATCTCTTGCGCGGGGAGTATGACAGCTTCCCGGTCAAAACTGGAGACCTCTCCATTCTGCCCAAGGTGCGGTTTGTGCTCACTCTCGATTCCGACACTGAGCTGCCGCGCGGAGCGGCTCACCGTATGGTCGGGACCATGACCCATCCGCTGAACCAGGCGATCATCGATCCCAAGAAGAACATCGTGGTTGCGGGATACGGCATATTGCAGCCCCGAGTCGCGGTTAGCGTGCAAAGCACGGCCCGTTCGCGGCTCGCCGCCATCTATGCGGGCGAGACTGGTCTCGATATCTACACCCGCGCGCTTTCTGACGCTTACCAGGACCTTTACGGGGAAGGCAGTTACACCGGCAAAGGGATCTATGAAGTCGACACTGTGCATCAGGTGCTCGACCGGCGCTTCCCGAAAAATGCGCTGCTGAGTCACGACCTCATCGAAGGCGCGTACGCGCGCGCAGGACTGGCTAGTGACATTGAAGTTATTGAGGATTATCCCTCGCATTACAGCGCTTCCAATCGCCGCAAACATCGGTGGCTGCGCGGGGACTGGCAAATTGCGGAATGGCTGACGTCGCGCGTGCCCGACGAATCAGGGGCCCGCGTCGCGAATCCAATCTCGCTCGTTTCCCGCTGGAAGATCCTCGACAACCTGCGGCGCAGTCTGGTTGAACCGGCCACATTTCTGCTCTTCCTGTTTGACTGGCTAGTTCCCGGTGAAAGAGCGTTGCGCTGGACTCTCGCAACAGTTTTGATTTTGATTATTCCGTCGTGGTTTGAATTCGCGTTCGGGTTGGTGCGTGCAGCGGTCGAGCGAAAAATGTCAGTTGCGCGCGAGGCCGTGGCCACGTTCTACGCGGCCAACTTCTCGGTATTGCTGAACCTGGTATTTCTCGCTCATCAGACCCTACTCTCGCTTGATGCTGTGGCGCGGGCGCTAGTGCGGCGAAAGGTAACCCGGGAGCGGCTGTTGGAATGGGAGACGGCGGCGCAGGCCGAGCTGGGTACTCGCCAGACTGTGCTCGATCGCTATCTCGATTGGATGCCCTTCTTCGCTGTCGGTCTGGGCCTGCTGGTTTGGCGGGTGCGGCCGCACTCTCTGATCGCCGCCATTCCTGTTCTTGCTCTCTGGGCTGGCAGCAAAGCGGTTGCCCTTTGGCTGAATGAGTCGCCGGTTGTGTCTAAGGACGCTTTATCGCGGCAGGACAGATTGTTTCTACGCCGGTCCGCTCTTTACACCTGGAGGTATTTCGCCGAGTTCTGTACCGAAGAGCACAACTGGCTGATCCCGGACAACATTCAAGAGGAGCCGCCTGCAGTTGCAGCGCGGATTTCTCCGACCAATCTCGGTCTCTTGCTCAATGCGCGGCAGGTTGCGGTTGAGCTTGGATATCTGACTGTTCCTGAACTGACGGTCTTGACGGAGCGAACTCTGACTACGGTATCGCGTCTCGTAAAGCATCGCGGCCATTTGCTGAACTGGTACGACACGCGCACGCTCGCGCCGCTGACGCCTCTGGTCGTTTCCTCTGTCGACAGTGGCAATCTGCTGGCTTCTCTTTGGACGCTGCAGCAAGGCTGCCTGGATCGCATTCGTCAGCCACTCCTCCATCGGCGTCTGGCGGAGGGACTGTTAGACCAACTCCGGGTTCTGGCCGAGGCAGGCGTATTTCCCCGGAAGCAACTGGCGCACTATGAAACCAAGTTCCGAGAGAAAAGCTGGCTGCCTTCGGTCCTGGAGCTGCGAGAAGAGGATTTGGAGAATTATTTTGTTTCTGGCCAATCTTCTCGCCCCACCGATGCTCGCTGGTTTTACCAGCAGGCGCAGCTACGGTTGCAGAACATCCGGCAGATGACTGTGGCTTACGAACCGTGGTGGCTGCCCGAATTCGCGCCGTTGCGGGAAGGCCTGGGGCTAAACGCGAAATTCATGGGCCGCGTTCCCTTACAAAAACTGCCCGACTTGATTCGGGATCTGGAAGGGATGCTCGAGCGGGTAATGTCTTCCATACCTGAGGCGGACAGGCATCTTTGCGAGAGCTTTAGAGCGCGTCTCGAGGAGGCGCGGTCGAACGCGCGCTCCCTCATCGAGACCTTGCGCCGGCTCAGCGCCCAGGCCGGAGCGCTGGCCGACGCGATGGATTTCAGCTTTCTGCTCGATCCCCATCGCAAGTTGATGTCAGTGGGTTTTGATGCGCAATCGCGGCAATTGCTGAATTCCTGCTATGACCTGCTGGCCACAGAATCTCGCACTGCGGTGTTTATCGCAATCGCCAAGGATGATATCCCTCAAGATTGCTGGTTCCTGCTCGGTCGTGGCCACACTCTCGATCATGGTCGGCCCGTGTTGCTTTCGTGGACTGGAACCATGTTCGAGTATCTGATGCCCTCTCTGTGGATGCGTTCCTATCCCAACACCCTACTTGACAGATCAGAGGTGGCGGCAGTGCGTTCGCAGCAAGCTTACGCGGCTCGCAAGGGAGTTCCGTGGGGTATCTCGGAATCCGCCTATTCCAAGCTCGATGGGCACGGCAACTACCAATACCAGGCTTTCGGCTTACCTCAGCTTTCGCTGATGAGACGAGAGTCGAATCCGTTGGTGATTTCACCGTATTCGACTTTTCTGGCCTTGAGTGTTGATCGGCGGGGGGCATTGCGCAATCTGCGCCGCATGGACGCACTGGGTTGGTTCGGCCGCTGGGGATTTTACGAGTCAGCCGATTATACGGCCGTGGGCGGCCGGTTCCGCTCGCCGAGCTGCGAAATCGTGCGCTGTTGGATGGCGCACCATCAGGGGATGAGCTTGCTCTCCATGGCCAACCTATTGTGCGATAACGTCGTGCAGAAATGGTTCCATGCCGATCGCCGTGTGCAGGCTACTGAGCTTTTGCTGCAGGAAAAACCCGTCGTGCACGTTCCCTCGGCTGAGTTGCCGTCTCGGAAAGCGGTAGCATAGCAAGCTCCTTGCTAAGGTTTGTGCGGTGGAACGTTCTGATTCAGCCGAAAGAAATTATTGGGATCATAGTGCGACTTGACGGCTACGATGCGGTCCCATCGTTCGCGATAAGCCTCTGGGACGCGATCCTGTTCGTCGCCACTCATGAAGTTTGTGTAAACCCCAGGTTTCATTGCAGGTCGAAGCTTCTCGAATACACCGCGAATCCAGGCAACATTGGCGGCGTCAGCGGAAGGCTCCGACCAATTCGCCAGCAGATTCAGGATGAAAGGCGCACTGCGATCCCCGAATGCGGTCTCATCAGCGCCGACCCGCGTTGCGGCGCCGCCAAGATAGGACAGTTCAATCTGGGTTTCCGATGACGGAATCGTGGCCAACGCGTCGAGCAGGCGATCAATACTGATGTCGTCGAGATAGCTAAAATAACCCGACTTTGTGTAATAGCGCCGGCCATGCGGGAAATCGGAATCGGCCATGGTTTGCAGGTTTATAAACGACACAATCTTGTTGCTCACAGAATCCGGGCTGCAGAGGGAAAGCGCACGCTGCAGATGACGCCGCCCGGCTTCGGGATCACCGGTCCAAATCAGAGAACTGCTGGCGACTGGACGCCCGCGGAGTGCGCTGGGCACCTTATTTGTATGGGTCGCAAGGCGTAGATCGATATTCCACTTGAAGTCGAGCGGCGCCTCGGCCATGAAGTCTCTCCAGCATTCGAGCACGCCGCGAATTTCCGGTTCCGGAGTCAGCCCCTCGCCGAGGACCACTGAGGTCAAGGGATGAAGCTTCAGTTCAAATTCTGTCACCACTCCAAAGTTCCCGCCGCCTCCGCGCAAGGCCCAGAATAAATCTGCGCTCTCCTTTGAATTGGCGCGCACGACGGAACTATCGGCAGTCACCAGAGTGAACCCCTCGACGTTATCGCACGATAATCCAAATCGCCGCGTGAGCCAACCCGTGCCTCCACCCAGGATCAGTCCCGAGGCGCCGGTGTGAGAGACGACTCCGGAAGGAAAGACGAGCCCTGCTTTCTGCGTGGCGCTATCAATCGATCCCAACAGGCAACCTCCGGCGATTTTGGCTCGCCGTGCCTCGCGACCAACTGTGACCTGGCGCATTCTTGACAGGTCAATCACCAAACCGCCATCGCAAGTGCTAAAACCGGCGAGGCTATGCCCTCCGCAGCGGATCGCAGTAAGAATCCCGCTCTCAGAGGCGGCTCGGACAGCGCTTTGCACGTCACTTACATCTGCACAACGCGCGATAAGGCCTGGTGTACGAGCAACCATTCCATTCCAAATAGCACGCGCATCTTCGTAGCCGCCATCACCGGGACGCATCAAATCACCTTTGAATCGCCGGTGTAGTGACGAGTGGACCTCTTGGCTGGCTGCGACCATTACGTACTTTCCTTGCAGAATGCCCTTCCAAACCACGCGGTAGCTCTGTCCTAAATGCTTTTTCGCCGCCGGCTACGCAGGTACAAGAGTGAGATAAGGCCTAAGAAAACAGAAAATGCTGGAACCGACCACTGCAATCCGTCTACGAAGAAAGTTGTGACTGAGATCGCTAGAAGTAACAGAATGCCGACATCTGTGAACACCGGATGAGCCCACAATCGCATGGGCAGACTCAACAGCCGCTCGCGCGTAATCACTTTGCGAAAACGGAGGTGCGTGTTGAGAATCACTAGCCACACAAACAGCATTCCGGCAACCGCCGTCCCATAGAGCATGAGGAAAGCATTTCTGGGAGCGAAGATGGCCAGCAGAATCGCTGCGATAATGCCTACGGTTGAGGCCAGCAGCGCCCGATGGGGCACACCGTTACGGCTCACTTTGCCCATCCATTTTGGCGCATAACCTCCTCGTCCCAGAGAAAAAAGCATTCGAGTCGAGAGATAGAGGTTAGTATTCACGCTCGACAGTGCTGCCGTCAGCACGACAAAGTTCATGATCGCGGCGGCGAAGGGTATGTGCGCAGCAGCGAATGCGGTGACAAAAGGGCTGGCAGAAATCGTGGAAGAGACACTCGCCTGGTTCCACGGAACCATCGTCACCATAATCGCAATTGCCAGCACGTAAAACAAAATGAGCCGCCATACGATGCTTCGCATTGCATGAGGAATCGTAATCTCCGGACGCTCGGCTTCTCCCGCTGTGACCGCGATAATTTCGACTCCCATGTAACTCGTGACTGTTATGGTGAGCGAAAGCCAGACTCCTTTCCATCCCGCAGGCAGGAATCCTCCGTGCTTGGTCAAATTCGCCAACCCAATTGCGCTGCGCGAGCCAATGCCAAGAAGTAAAGATATTCCGACGATGATGAAGGCAACGATGGCCGCCACTTTGACCATCGCGAACCAATATTCAAACTCACCCAGGCGGTTGACCCGCATGGAATTCAGCGCCACCAGCGCGGCTGAAACTAATACCACCCAAATCCATTGCGGGACATTCGGAAACCAAAAAGAAATATAGATGCCTGCGGCAGTGACCTCAGCACCGATGGCGATAATCTGTGCAACTCCGTAGGTAGCTCGCACCGAAAAACCTGCCCAGGGATTGAGATATTTCTCGGCGTAAACTCCGAATGCACCTGCAACAGGATGGACCACTGCCATCTCCGCCAGCGCGTAAGACATGATCAGAGCGATGCCAGCACCCAGAAGATAGGAAAGAATTACTGCCGGCCCAGCGAGCCGGATGGTGACGCTGCTTCCCAGGAACAAACCAACACCTATGGCGCCGCCGATCGCCATCATGGTGAGTTGCCGCTGGCTCAACCGGCGCTGCAGACCTTCCACTTCGGGCGTCGGAAGCGCCTCACCGGCAAGCGTGGTGCCGGCCGCTGAAGGGTGTGGATCAGTCATATCTGCCGACGCTGGCAGAATCGAGGACCGTAGGTTGGATCTGCGTATGGGTCAGCATGACTTAGCTATCTCAGCGAGAAGTCTGCCGAATCTGCGTACCTCTTCGACCGTATTGTAGTGGACCAAAGAGGCCCGGACTGCGCCAGTCTCTATCGGGAGCCCGAGTCGTTTCATCAGCCGCGGAGTATACATATGGCCGTCGCGTGCGCCGATATTTTCTTTCGCGAGCTCTTCGGAGACTCTTGCGGGGAGCACGTTCGGCAAATTGAAGCAGAGCGTTGGCACTCGTTGGTTCAAGCTCTCTTTCTCCGTCACCCCGTAGACGACGGCGCCACAATCGTTGAGCACGCGGAGTATTTCGAGCGAAAGCGATTCTTCGTAGGTCCGGATTGCGTCGAACGCACGCCGCAAAGCGGACCGTCTCGATTCTGATTTCGCCGTCGCATTATTTCCGGCGATGCGTCTGCCCAGCGCTTCGAGGTAGCTCACGGCGGCATTCATCCCGGCTACGTTTTCGTAAACAAAGGTGCCGGCCTCGATTTTGCCGGGCGGCTCGTCAGGAATAAAATCCTCACGGAAGGTTGGGAGCTTTTCGAGAAGCTCTCGGCGTCCCCAGAGAAAGCCCATGTGGGGACCAAAGATCTTGTAGCCCGAACAAACCAGGTAATCGCAATCGAGGGCTTGTACATCGATCAATCCATGAGGGCCGTAATGCACGGCATCGAGAAAGATTTCCGCCCCGCCGGCGTGAGCTACTCTGGCTGCTCCCGCGACATCGACAATTGTGCCGAGAGCATTCGAAGCCAGCGTGCACGCCACCAGCCGTGTCGTCGAAGACACCAGCGGGACGAGGTCCTCCACATGCAGATTGCCATCGTCCCTCACCTTCCACCAGGAGAACTTCGCCCCGCTCCGTTCCAAAGCCAGCCAGGTCGCGACGTTGGCCTCGTGGTCCAAGTCGGTTACGATAATCTCGTTGCGCTTGTCTAGTGTTTGTCCGATCGCCAGACTCACCAAACGAATAAAGGATGTGGCGTTCATGCCAAAGGCGACTTCGCTTACGTCGCGAGCGTTCACAAGATCACCGACGCTGTGCCGTGCACGCAAAACCATCTCGTCAACTTCACGGCTTTTCGCGTAGCGTCCCCCGCGCTGCACGTTGTGTTCGAGGAGATGATAATTCACCGCATCCAGCACGCTTTGTGGAACTTGCGCGCCCGCCGCATTATCAAAGAAGATGAAGCCCGGAGGCCGAGTCAGCGTGGGAAAAGCAGCACGAACGGTTTCAACAGGAAAGGCTGCCGATGTGGAGGGAGCTTCGGGGTTGAGAACACTTTGGGATTCGGTCTGCAAATCTTGCTCCTGGACACATCAGAGAAAGTTACACCTGAAAAGTTAAGTGAAAAGTCTCGGCGGCCTTGCAAAACGGCCAGCGCCAAACTTATACTCCGCTGCAACAACTCGTCAACCTGAAAGCAAACCTATGCCGGTATCCGCGACCAATTCAAAGCTGATCTACGACGCTTTGAAGGAGTGCGACATCCGCCTGGTGTCAGCGCTGCCGGAAACCTGGCTGGTGCATCTCATGCGATCGGCCGACGAGGATCCAGAGATGATTTTAGTGCGCCTGGCAAAGGAAGAAGAAGGGGTTGGCATCTCGGCTGGGGCGCACTTTGCCGGGGTCAAGTCGGCCATGCTGATGCAAAACCACGGATTTCTAGCGTCTATTAACGGTATCGTATCTTTCGCACATCTATACAAGATTCCTCTCTTGATGCTCATCAGCTACCGCGGTTCTTTGGGGGAGCGCGATCCGTGGCAAACCCAGGGCGGCAACGTTACGGAGCCTGTTTTGCGAGCGTTGCGCATCCCTTACTTTTTTCTCGACGCATTAGACACCGTCAGGAAACGTATTCGGCAGGCGCAAACTCTCGCCGAAAGCAGTTTGCAGCCGGTCGCTCTTCTCCTCACGCGCGACTTGATGTGGGAGGAGTGATGCTCCGACTTGATTGCCTTCGGTCGATTTATTCAGAGTTGGAAAACTGTCTGGTCGTCACCATCATGGGAGCAGTCGCGGCTGAACTGCAGTCCCTGGGGCACCGTCCGAATTTCTTTTACTTGCAACATGCGATGGGACTGGCTTCTTCGACGGGGTTGGGCCTAGCCCTGTGTCTGCCGAAACAAACCGTGATCGTGTTCGATGGCGACGGTTCGCTTTTGATGAACCTGGGCAGTCTTACTACAATGGCGCGCTATCACCCGGGGAAGCTGATTCACATTGTTTTCGATAACGAAAGTTTACTCTCGGTCGGAGGTTTTCCCACCGCGACCGGCACAGGTACGGACTTGGAAGGCATCGCCCGTGCCTCCGGCATCCCCGGAGTGAGGACGGTTCGTAGTGTGGAAAGTCTTAAGGCAGCAGTGAGCGACGCCATGCAGGGCAGGGAACTCACAACCATTGTCGCAAAGGTCGAAGCCAAAGGTCCTGCCGCCTACGTTACCGACCTGACACTGTTGGAGAACCGGTTTCAATTCCGGCGGCATATTCAGTCGCTGAAGCGGCGCTAGGGTTCTTCTGGCAAACTAAGCAAATGTCCGCATGCCCAAAGTGCGAAGGGTTCTCACAGAGGTTTAACATCAGTACTCTCCGCGAGTATCGGGACATTGTCCGCCAGCTTATTGAAATCGTGAATCAGGGGACGTTTTTTCTGACTCGCGCCAGTTGTCCCTTGCAGGATGTGTTCAACACCCCGACGCCAGGAGACTCAATCCATCACGAGTTTCAATGCCTCATGTGTGGGCGTGCGTTCCGCCTTGGTGCTGACACCTATCACGGCCATGCAAGCTGGACGATTGGAGATTTACCAAAACCAGCTGGAGATTTGCCAAGGCCGAACTGAGACCCAACCGAGGTGCGCCAATGTCTAATGTCCTGTCTAAACTGCTTGAAGAATTAACCGCCGGCCGACTGCGGGTCGTAGATCTGACCCAGCCTTTAGCCCCACAAACTCCTCTGCTGCCGCTGCCGCCTCAATTCAATAACACTCCTGCATTCAAGATCTGGGAGTTGTCGCACTACGATGAACGCGGCCCCGCCTGGTACTGGAACGGCTTCGAGACCGGCGAGCACACCGGCACTCACTTCGATGCTCCGGTCCACTGGGTCTCTGGGAAAGACCTTCCGGACAACACTGTGGATCGCATCCCGCCGAGGAAATTTGTTGGACCTGCTTGCGTGATCGACATCACTGCGGAGGTGACAAGAAATCCAAATTATCTGTTGACGCCGGGGCGCATCGGCCAGTGGGAGGATGAGCACGGCGTAATTCCGGTGGGCGCATGGGTTCTATTGCGTACGGACTGGTCGAAGCGGACGGATCCGAAGGACTACATCAACCTAAAGGAGAATGGACCGCACACTCCCGGATTGGCTAAGGAAAGTTCAGCACTGCTTGCCGAGAAGCGCGATGTGCTAGGCGTTGGCGTGGAAACTGTTGGGACGGATGCCGGGCAGGCGGCCACTTTCGATCCACCATTCCCGAACCATTATCTGATGCACGGAAGCGGCAAATTTGGATTGGCCAGTCTGTCGAACCTTGATCAGCTTCCGCCAACCGGTGCCATCGTCATCGCCGCTCCGTTGAAGATCGTCGGCGGCTCCGGCAGTCCCTTGCGAGTCATTGCCATCACGCCATAAGCAAGGCGCAGGCTCAGACCCCATAAAGACCAGCGCTCGACCGGCATTCATTCACGCGAGTCAACCGTAGGCCATTCGACGACATGGATATTCCCATCCGGCGCACGCTCGATCGTCGGAGCATACAGTCCCAGGAACTGACGGCGCCACCACAATCCTCGAGTCCGTTTTTCAGACATCGTTGTGAACCAGTATTGCCAAATCACAGCCCGCACCTCTCGCGGCGGCTCTTGCGGAAAAGGATTTTTCGCAAAAAGAGCAAGAACATCGTGGTCATTGGAAAGCAGACGCACTTCGGTTTGGGGCACAATCGGATAGTCCCGCCATGAGCCTAAGGAAGCGAACCACAGGTTCCAGTCGAATCGCGGCTGATACGGCGCATAAATTCCAGGAGCCGCGCTCACGTCTTGAGGCTTGTAACGGAAGGGATATGCTACCCAGGTTTTTCCATCTTCGGAACCCTGGAACTCTATCTCGTACCGGCCCCTGGTCATGATGCCGAAGAGGCCGTATCGATTGGCGATGCGGAAAGGCTCCAGTGCTTCCACTGGCGCGGTAGGCAGTGGCACGGCGGAGAACATCCAGATCAATTCGGCTGTCGTGGCGTACAGAATCCAACTCAGTACGGTGGCGATCGAGAAAAGTTTCAGTACCCTATATGGCTGACAGAGAGCAAGGCTCAAACTTCGCAGTCGGCCTTGCTCGGACTCCAGCGGTTCTGTCGTCACCTCCCGCAACGTGCCGGGCTCACTGGGTTCAGAAGCACTGGGACTGGCGTCGGCGCTAGTCGGGGCGGTCGCGACGAGGGACGCTCGCCATTGCTGCGGAAGAAATGGCAGTAGAAAGCGATCGTCCAACAAGAGGAATCCCAAGATCAGGACAAGATAGTTTAGAAACGTGTAGTTGGCGCTGAGAATAATGCCGAGTTGCCAGGGAGTCACGATGAAGAAGCACGCGATTCGCCAGCGCCGCGGCAGAAACAACATCCAGACCAACCCCAGTTCGAGCGCCAGCGTCACGAAAACAGTCGAAGCATGAAACCAGTGCGGCAGATGCTGCATGTACCAGCCGATCCAGGTGGGCAGCGGACCGTTCTGGTAGTACTCGTCCATCGCCGTAAAGTTGCGCCACTGGAGATCTCCGCCGACGATCTTCGCAACGCCGGACTCGAAGTAGATGCGAAACCATTCCCATTGCAGCAGGAACAAACTGGCGCGCGATGCTCGAGAAGCCGATCCAAAACCGGGGCGTAATCCGGAGGGAACAAAGAAAAGCGCAATAAATCCCGCTTCAAGCAGCATGCCGTCCGATTGATAACTGGAAAAGTCTTGTGCGGCGCTGACAAACGAAAGAAAGCACACGAAACAGATCAGCAGCATTGCGCGCGGCCACGCATTGACGGCCAACAGCAGCGACGCCACCATGCCCGCCCAGCATAAGGCGCTCAGCATACGCGGACCGCTCGCAAGCCAGAGCAGCGTGGGTGCAAACCACAATCCGTGGGCGTATCCAAAGGAATGCGCCACGGCTTGCAAATACTGGTTCGCCGGTAGAATTCCGTCCGGCCCGATGAGGCCCCGGATTTGAAACACGAGCGAGAAAAACGCAGAAAAATAAATGCAGCCGAGCGCTCGTAGGAATAGCCAGCGTGAAATCAGACGATCAGGTGCGCCGCGTCTGGAGTCGAACAGCCAGCGGAGAGCGGACGGAACCCAGCCCATGAGCGACCACAATTATACCGACTACGATTCCATCACTCCTACTTCGTTGGCGGAGTGACCAGTACGGCAATGCTGCTTTCAGCGAGAGAGCGATTCAGCGCGGGTAGATCCTCTTTCATGACTTTCTGGTAGTCGGCATCCGCTCCCGTCATTTCCGTTTCGAATGTCTGCAGTAACTCCAGTTCGGTATCGGTCGGGGCGAAGTCGGCGCCACCGGCGACATCGGCACCTCCGGTCCCGACCTGGGCGTTTAGCCAGATCAGATTGAGATAAACCTTGTAGGACTCGACGAAGTACTTATCATCGCTGTTCAGCAGAGCCTCCGACACGAGCTTGTATTCGACGGCTGAGAGCTTCTTGTCAAGTTCTTCCGTAGCTTTCAAGAGTTCGGCTTTGCGTTTTGCCTGGGCCGCGTCCAATACCGGAGGCGGAGCTGGCGCAGGTTCACCTTCATCGTCATCCTCCCCGTCGACCGTGGGTTTCTCTTCGTTTTTCTTCTTGGGCGGTCGAAGCATGGTCTCGATAACCTCGATCTGCTTGCGAAGCCACTCGATCTGGTTCACCGTATCGGAAACGCGGTCAATATCGGCGTTGATGCGGCGCAGAGTTTTCACGGAAAGTTCAATGTCTGCGTCGGATCCGGGCGCGCGAGGATCGCGCAGGATGGTCAGAGGTTGAGTGTAAGACTGGCCTCCGATCTTCATACGCACGGTGTACTTCCCTGGGGCTACGACGGGGCCGACCTCGGCCGGTGCAGTTCCCCAATGCGTGATAGGCCGGGAATCGGAATCGCGGAAGCGAGGTTCGTCCCAGATGTGCGGATTATCGGGAGCGACCGTTCGCAGTGCAATCAGTCGAGGAGACTCATAGCGCAGGTCCCATGACACACGATTGATGCCCGTGCGGCCTTTGGCATCGAGCGTTCTGATTACTTTGCCGTCAGAGTCCACGATCTCAAGTTGTATCGGATCCTTCGTTGCGGACTTGAGTGAAAAGTTGAGCATAGCCTGACCGCCACGAGTAAAGCGATAGGTGTGGCGCGGCTCAAACAGGACGACTGCGGCATCCGAATGATTCTTTGCCAGCTGTTCCAGCGGTGTGATGTCGTCGAGAATATAAAGTCCTCGCCCGTAGGTGGAAATCACCAGATCATGAAAATCCTTTTGCACCACGGCCCAGGTCACGGGGGCGTGGGGCAATCCCGTCTCCAGCGCAGTCCAGTGTCCTCCGTCGTCGAGAGAGTAATAAAGATCGCTGCCGGTTCCGGCGAACAGCAGGCCTTCGCAATTGGGGTCTTCGGTGATGGTCCGAACATACGACAAAGCATTTTTCGGGAGATTGCCGCTGATTTGCTTCCAGGTCTTGCCAAAATCCGTGGTCTTGTAAATGAACGGATCGCGATTATCCACGAGGTGGAAATCAACGCTGACGTATGCCGCAGCAGGATTGAAATTCGAAGGCGCAATGCTCGTGATCGTGCCCCATGGAGGCAGTCCGGGAATATTCTTGCTGACGTTGATCCAGTTCCCGCCATCGTTTGTGTGCCAGACTTGGCCGTCATTGGTTCCGGCCCAAATCAGTCCCTTTTGAATCTTAGAAGGTGCGATGGCGAAGACAACTTCTCCGTAAAATTGCCCAAGGTTATCGCCGACGATTCCGCCCGAAGGCACGATGCGAGACGGGTCCTGGGTGGAAAGATCCGGGCTGATAACCGACCAACTCTGGCCGCCGTTCACGGTTTTGAAGATCACCTGGCAGCCGTAGTAGACGGCGTTGTGGTCGAAGGGATCGATGGCGAGCGGCGCCGTCCAATGGCAGCGATACTTGATATCGTTCGGCGGCGAATCCAGGGTATGCAACCATGGACTGACCGAGCGCGCGTGCTTGGTCCGAGCATCCCAGCGAGTGACTTTATTCCCATAGCAAGTGGCCCACACCACGTTGGGATCGGCTAAATCTGGAACCGTGAAGCCGGATTCGCAACCGCCCATCTCATGATCCCAGCCAGTCTCTCTGGAGTCCACGGGAAGACTGGGGCCACGCATGTTTCCGTCGTCTTGCATGTTGCTGTAGAAGTAGTAAGGAATCTGGTTGTCGACGTCGACGTGATACATCTGGCCGATGGGCAAAGTCGCGCGGTGAAAACCGCGGCCATGCACGGTGGTGATGCTCAAGCCGCCGTCGTCGGTGATCACAAACCGGTCGGCATTGGTCGGGTCGAACCAGATGTCGTGCGTATCTCCGCCCCAGGGAACTTCTTTGAAGTTCTCACCTCCATCGAGCGACTGGTGGAAGGAGCTGTTGGCCACGAGAACTTCATTGTCGCTCGCCGGGGACACGGCGAGGCGAATGTAGTAGCCCGCACGTCCAATCAATGCTCGCTGGTAATTGATCGCCTTCCAGTGCTCGCCGGCGTCGTCAGATCTCCAGACGGAGCCCTGGTCCTTGGTTTGAATGAGGGCGAAAACGCGATTCGAATTGGTCGGTGCAACCGCGACATCCATCTTCCCCAGCGGGGCGTGAGGCAGACCATGTTCCTCGATATGAGTCCACTTCGTTCCTCCGTCGTGGGAAACGTAAATTCCGCTGCCCGGGCCTCCGCTGAATTCGCCCCATGTATGCATTTCAACTTGCCACATGCCGGCAAATAAAGTGCGCGGATTGTGCGCGTCCATCGACAGGCCGGAGCACCCCACATTTTCTCCGGCAAAAAGTACGCGCTCCCAATGCAGACCTCCATCGGTAGTGCGGAAGACGCCACGCTCGGGTTGCGGTCCAGTTGTGCGGCCCAGAACGCAGGCGAAAACGATCTCAGGATTCGACGGATGGATGACGATGCGGCCGATCCGGCCGCTCTCTGGCAGCCCCATGTTGGTCCAGGTCTTGCCGGCATCCGTCGATTTATAAATTCCATTGCCCATGACGTCGATGTCGCGAATTGCCCACGCCTCGCCCGTCCCGGCCCAGACTGTGCTTGGATCAGACGGAGCTACGGCCAGAGAGCCGATTGCGGCCACAGGTTCTTTGTCGAAGATCGGCATCCAGTGATTCCCGCCGTCGGTCGATTTCCAGACACCTCCGGAGGCAGCTCCCGCGTAGTAGGTGCTGGCATCGCCCGGAATGCCAGCAACAGCTGCGATGCGATTCCCCACTCTGGGGCCTACGAAGCGGAAGCGGAACTGGCTTTCGTCGTCAGTGCCCGGCTGTTGCGCACGCGCTGACATGCTGCTCAGCGTGGCGATGGCAGCGAAACACAGCGTTATTTTTCTGATGAGCATTCCTGGAATCCTCCGGTCAGAACATCGTGCATCTTACATGTCGGAAGGCAAGGGGGCAAAGTCGCTGGAAAAAACTGCTGGTCGCTCAAGTACTGGCAGGACCGTGAGATTTCTGGAACAGTCTACGCTCTCGGAGGCTGGGGGATCGCGAATTCCTGCTTGCCGGGTGATGACAGCGGATCTACTTTGTGGCCACAGGGACCCCCGTATCAAGCATTCCCATGACATCCAGAATCATGTGAACGACAGCATCATCGCCGATCGAAGTGTTGATCATGGTGTGGTAAATGGCGCGATCCGGCCATTCGACATGGAAATATTTCTGGATGAAATCAACACGCTCGCGATCAACCGTGTCCACGAGCTGCTCGGCTTCCTTTTCGCTCTTGCCGCGGGCCAGCAGGCGTCGAACTTTATTTTCCCTCGGAGCGTAAAGAAAAACGCGCAACGCATCCTGGCGGTTCTTCAGAAACTGTTGTGATCCTCTTCCCACGATGACAGAGTTGCCGGTCTTTGCCACGCTCTGAACGACCTGCTCCGTAAACTTCAAAATGCATTCGCTATCGACCAGCTTGAGCTTGTGCGCGTTGATGCTGCCTTCGTAGCTGCCGCGCAAGAACGATTTGAAGAGCCGGTAGTAGAGCGGATCGGTTCGTTCCTCCCGGCCCTCGACGACTGTTTTGGGGCAATCAGCAAGGCGCGCAATCTCCTCCGTCAGCAACTGGTCCCAAAGCTTCCAGGCCAGTTGCTTGGCAAGGAGTTGGGCGATTTCGCCGCCTCCGCATCCGTATTCGCGTTCAACGGTAACGATCTTTATCATGTCCCCCTCGGATACTTGTGCTCTCCCGCGTTACTTCAGACTGATTATTTCACTCCGCTACTCTCACCCCACCGCCGCCAGGATCATTTTTCTTCAGGACAAAAGACAGGCCGAACATAATTGCCGCTCCTACGCAAAGAACCGTAAACGTGTCAATGTATGCCAGGCTCGCGGCCTGCCCTTGCAGCGATTGGTAAATCCTGGCATAAGCGGTGAGTTGCGCCTCATGCTTACCCACACCTGAGGTAGCCAGTTGTTGAGCCAGACCGTTTGCTGAATTTACGAAGTTGGGGTTGTCGATCCTGGCATTTTGCACCAGCCTGGCCTGATGGAATTGCGAACGCCGCGCAATCAGTGTCGTGACCATGGACGTTCCCACGCTGCTTCCCATGTTGCGCATGAAATTGATAATTCCTGCGACCGCGTTATTCTTCTCCGGCGCAATTCCGATATACGCCACCAGCGTAATCGGCACAAACAGGAACCCCAAACCAATTACCTGGGCGATGCGCAGCCATGTGGCCGCGCTGAAACTGATCAGCAAATCGATTCGCTTAGTGGAATAGAACATGGCGACCGACAGCGCCAGCCAGCCGAAGGCAATCAGGTAGCGCGCCTGAATCTTGGTTGTCAGCTGGCCCATGACGGGCATTTCAAACAGCAAAACAAGACCTCCCGCAGAGAGAGCCAGCCCTGCCAGCTCCGAGGTGTAGCCGACGAGTGTCTGCAGGAATTGCGGCATCAGCACCAGGCTGCTGAACAGCATGATTCCCAAGGTGAACATCATCAGGCTCGAGCTTGCGAAGTTAAAGTTTTTGAACATGCGCACGTCGATGATCGGCGCCTTTTGATAGAACTCCCAGATCACGAGCGAGATCAGGCATACGGTTGCGACCACAATTAAAGTCGTGATGAAGTGTGAACCGAACCAATCATCTTCCTGGCCTTTGTCGAGTAGAACCTGCAGTGCTCCGATACCGAGTGCCAGGAGGGCAATCCCGATGTAATCCAATTTGACCCCAGCCGCTTTGATCTTGGCTAAGTAGGGAGGGTCTTCGACAAAGCGCCGTACGAGAAGCCATGTAAGTATGCCGACTGGAAGGTTGATAAAAAAAATCCAGCGCCAGGAATAGTTGAAGGTGATCCACCCGCCCAGAGTTGGCCCAATCGTTGGCGCCATGATAGCCGTGATGCCGTAAAGTGCGAATGCCAGGCCTCGCTCCTGAGGGGGAAACGTGTCTGCCAGAATGGCCTGAGCCATGGGCTGCAAGACCACCGCCACCTGCGCCTTGCAGCACCCGAAAGAGAAGGAGAAATCCGAGACTGGGCGCGATGCCGCAGAGCAAAGAACTCACGGTAAAGACAGCCAGGCAGGACATGAAGAAGCGCTTGCGTCCCAATGCGCCTGCAAGCCAGCCGCTGATCGGGAGGATGATGGCGTTCGAGACCAGATAGGAAGTCAACACCCAGGTACTCTGGTCGTTGCTCGCCCCCAGATTGCCGGCCATGTACGGCAACGCCACGTTGGCGATGCTGGTATCTAGCACCTCCATGAAGGCGGCCAGGGCCACGACGACAGCAATCAGCCAGGGATTGTACTTGGGCCGCCAAACTGCTTCATCGAGGGTGAGAGCAGCAGAACTCATTTGAGGTAAACGTCGGGCACGACGTTCATGCCCGGTCGAAGCCGGCGATCCTTGTTTTCGCCGGGTTCGAGAACAATCTTCACCGGAATCCTCTGGACAATTTTCACGTAGTTTCCGGTGGCATTCTCCGGTGGCAGCAAACTGAAAAGTGGCCCGGTTGCTCCCGCAATGCTATCCACATGACCCTTGAGTGTGCGACCGCTCGAATCCACGTGAATTTCCGCTCTCTGTCCAACTCGCATGTGTTTGAGCTGGGTCTCTTTGAAATTGGCGGTGACCCAGACCTCATCGAGAGGCACAACGGTAAGAAGTTGCTGTCCGTTCTGAACGTTCATCCCGACCACCACCGTTTTGTTCACCTCGCCGGTGACCGGAGCAACGATTTTTGTGTAACCGAGATTGAGTTGGGCCTGTTCGAGTAGAGCGCGCTTTTGCTCGACATCGGCGATGGCAGCCCGCACGCGGGCTCGGGTAGACGACACTTGCTGCGGCCCAGTCTCCGCGTATTGGTGATTCGCATTGGCTTGCGCCAGTCGGCTGCGGGCCTGTTGAACGAATTGCTGCGCCGCGGACTCGCTGGCGCGTGCTGCAGCAACCGTTGCTGTGCTCGATTTCGCGGCGGCCAGCGCCTGATCGTAGATTTGCTGCGATACTTCCCGCTTGTCGACGAGCTCCTTGTAACGGTGCAGATCGTCTTGCGCCTTAACATCGTTGGCCTCAGCCGCGTCCAGTTGGGCGTGAGCGGCGGTCAGTTGTCGCTCAGCGGCGACGACTCCGGCGTCTGCGTCTTCGATACCCGAGGCAGTAAACCTGAGTTGGCTTGAAGAGTTTACCGACGTTATGGGAACCGTGATGTTCAGCGACTGGGCGGTCGCCTCCGCATTGTCGAGATTCGCCTGCGCCTGCGCGAGCGCGACCTCATAGTCTTTCGGGTCAATCTCGACCAGCACTGTGCCTTTTTCGACCCACTGGTTGTCGTCTACGTTGACTTTCACCACATAGCCAGAGACGCGCGCACTGACCGGATAGAGGTGGACATCTGCCTGGGCATCGTCAGTGGATTCGTAACTGCTCAGGTAGAGCCATAGGAACACGCCGGCGACAAGCACCACCACGGCGATGACAAGAATCAAAATGTTCCTGCGGCGTTTGGGATTCGGGCGTACCGGCGGCGTGTAGCTTTTCTCCGCCAAAGGGGATGAATCGACCGCAGACTCCGAATGGGGTTGGTTCTCGTCCGCCATGTTTATTGTCCTTTGAAATATTCTTTGACGCCCTGCTCCGCGATTCCCAGAGCGCGAATCAGCGAAATTTTCGCGTAATTATAGCTGTATAGACTTGATATGTACTGCTCATGTGCGCTCGCAACCGCCTCCTCCGATTGCACTACCTCTACGCTATCGGTGACCCCGGCACTGAAACGATCACGCGATTGGGTCAGCGTTTCTTCTGCCAGATCAATGTTGCTGCGTGCCACGCCGACCTGTTCTGCCGAGGACTGCAGGTTCAGCAGCGCCGCGCGCACATCGGAGTCGATCTGGGCTCGCAAACTCTCCAGTCGTTCGCGGCTCTGCTCGAGTCGGGCATCGGCCTGCAGAACATCGGCGTGAACGCTGCCGCCCTGAAAGATTGGAATGGACAGCGTTCCGCGGACGTCGGCGACTTGAGTTGCCGTGGAGGGATGCGACCCTCCCAAGCCATAATCCGCATTGAAGGACAACGATGGGAAATAGCCGGCCAGCGCCGCCTTTCGGGCAAATTCGGCCGCGCGTACGTCGCTGATGGCGGCTTGGTAATCGGAACGCGAAGCGTAGGCGCGTCCCAGAGCCTGATCCACAGTAAGAGCCTCGAGCACCTGATACGGCGACTTGTCAGCGAATTGAAATTCCTGGCCAGCAGCCAAACCAATAACGCGCGCTACGGTCAACTTCTGGATAGCGAAGTTGTTCTTCGCCTGGATCAACTGCTGTTGCCTGGTCTGGAGTTCAACCTTGGTACGCAACCCGTCGATGTCTGGCGAAGTTCCGGCAGTCACCTGGTCGTTGGCCTGATCGTAAAGCGCCTGGGCCGTCTTGACTTGCGCTTCCGCCGTTTCAATGCGGGCTTCGTCGGCGATGGCCTCCAGGTAGGTGTAGCCTACGGCCAACACGACCAGATCACGCGCGTCGTTGAAGGTATAGCCGGCGGATTTCAGACTCTGATTCGCCGCGCGGGCGGCATTGATGGACTTCCAATCGAAAAGGGTTTGCGTCAAAGTGGCGCGTGCATCAAAGTAAGAAAAAGGGCCCACCGACGGCGGGAGATGGAAAAGACTGGCGAGACCGGCAAAGCCGAGTTCGTCGATATTGACTTTTGACGCCGCCACGTAGGGCGCCCCTGTCACGTGCGGCAAGAGAGCGCTCAATTGCTCCCAGCGCTGTCCCCGAGCCGAGCGAACGTCTGCATGCGAAAGGAGTAATCCGAGATTCTGTTTCAATCCGCGGTCGATGGCGTCCTGAAACGAAAGCGACAGAATTCCCGGAACCAACTTTGCCGGGACGCTGGCTGCGAACGGGCTCACCCCGGTTGTTCCGGGAATTTGTTGGCCTGGAGTGCTCGGTCCAGGTGTTGTCTCGGTTTGCGCCAGGGATATTGCCGCTCCACAAACCAAGACTCCGGCCAACAGAAAAACGCAGCAGTGCTCGTAACTAAGTCTCAAGGGAGTTTCCTCCTTATTCATGACGCCAAGAACTTGTGTACTCCCGCAAGCGGGGAGATGACATGATATGCCCAGTGCTTGAGTGCCTGCACTGCAGTGCGCTCGACGAGGCATGAGCCCGCACAACGCCAGTTCCCGGAACCATCACATTATGCCCGGGCTTTGTCGATCATCGCTTTCCAAACACCCTTGGATTTCAGAATCAGCTCAACGGCTTCACGAATTGCACCGCGGCCTGCGAGAGCTTTCGTAGTGTAGTGGGCCACATCTTTAACCTCGGGAACTGCATCGCCAACCGCAATGGCCAGGCCAGCGCGGCACATCAGTGGGATATCCGGAAGATCGTCGCCAATATAAGCGACGGCGGGATCGGAGACGCCCGCTCTTCGAAGAATGTCTTCATATGCCGGCATCTTCACCGGCTGCTTCATGTAAATGAACTCCATTCGCATTTCCTGAGCGCGACGGAGCAGTGCAGAGCTCTCGCGACCCGTGATGCAGCCCGTGCGCAGACCGGCAGTCTGGGCGAGGGTCAATCCCTGGCCGTCGTGGGCGTCAAAGGTTTTGATTTCGAGGGCGATTCCGTCGGTCTGCGAGAGCAAAGTGACGCCGCCGTCCGTCATTGTGCCATCCACGTCCATAAGAAGCAGTTCGATCCGCGCGGCGCGCTTTTTAAGCGTAGGTGAGATTTTGGGCAAACCGGCCAAAGAAGCCTCCAGAGAAAAACGTAGATGGAAGTCTAAGGTAAAAGATTAATCGAGCGCATAAAAAAAACGCTCTCCTGCTCGAATAGCCGGACGGAGCGCCGTTGGATGAAGCTGGATAATATTTTGCATACCTAGCCACTACCACGAGCATCTGTGGAAAGAAGGAGCTAATCATGAGCGCAGTAACCGCACCGGAAGTAACCGCTATCACAACCTGGAACATTGACCCCATTCACTCCGCCGCTCAGTTCAAGGTCAGGCACATGATGATCTCGAACGTGAAGGGCGAGTTTACTGCCGTTACCGGAAAATTGGAATTAAGCAGCGGAGACATTACCAAATCAAAGATCGAAGCTTCGATCGATGCCGCTACGATCAACACCCGGGATCCGCAGCGCGATGCGCATCTGAAGAGCGCGGATTTTCTCGATGTTGAGAAGTTCCCCGTTTTGACCTTCAAATCGACTCGCGTCTCGAAGGTAAAAGTCGACGAACTCTCCGTGGAAGGCAACCTCACGATTCATGGTGTTACTCGCAACGTTGTATTTGAGGTCGAGGGCCCAAGCGCTCCGGTGAAGGACCCGTGGGGGAACACTCGGATCGGGATCTCGGCCACGACGCGCATCGACCGGAAGGATTTTGGCTTAAGCTGGAACGCAACGCTCGAGGCCGGTGGAATCATGGTGGGACACGAAGTGACGATTACGCTCGATGTTGAGTTCGTAAAGGCCTAACCTTCGTGCGAGAGGTTTGATCGTTCCACCGAGGAGATGGCTTCGAACACGGCGTCGGCCTTGGTTTTGCCCCACTCATGCATCCAGTGCTAGACTGCGCAAATGGCTACCAAAAAGAAGGCTAAGAAGAAATCCGCGAAGCCAAAGTCCGCGAAATCGCAGAAGAGTGCACGCAGGAAAGTCGCACGCCCGAAGCTGCAGGTACGGGCCAAGAAAACTCCTAAGAAAGTGGCAAAGAAGAGTTCTGTTCGGTCCAAACCCGCGGACAAGACGAAGGGCGTGAAGAGAGCGGCCAGCGGGAAGGCCGCGAGCGCGCGTAACAGGGAGATTCCAAAAAAACGCCCAGGGCGGAGTCCGTCGACATTCTCCCGGCAGGCGCCGGAACTGCTGTCGGGTGAGGAATCGGGAGATCTGCAAGGCCTGTCCAATGTCGAAAGTGCCGATTCGGAAAGCGTTGACGAATTGATCGAGGAGGGAAACGCGTTCGAGGCTGGCGTGATTTCGGGAGTTGAAGAGGCCGACGGCGAGGACGGAAGAGAAGTTCACACTCGTGAGGTGCCCGAAGACGATGTGCCCGAAGAATACCTGGATAACGACTAACGAAGATAACGACTGAAGATAACGACCGACGAAGATAACGACCGACGAAGATAACGACGAGATTATTTCCCTTCAGGTTCGCAGCCGAGAACATATGATCACGACCCGACTCAACGGCAGTCGCATGGTCGAGTTGAGTTGATCCGCCGAAGTAAATGCCGCTAACGTTCGGCGACGCCGTGCCGATAGACAATGAGTGATCCCTCGTTCCTCTGCACCTAGCCCGGGTGAAGGGAAACCGGTGCCTCCCTCCGGAACCCATTTTGTCGCCCGCCAGCCGATTCTCACGACGGATGAGAAGGTCTTCGGTTACGAGCTCCTGTTTCGCGACGGCATCGAAGATTTTTTCCGGAGCCCGGATGCCGACGCCGCCTCACGCAGCACGTTGAACAGCTCCATGTTGATGGGCCTCGATGTGCTTTGTGACGGACGCCGGGCCTTTGTGAACTGCACCCGCGACATCCTGCTTAAGGATTACGTCACGCTGCTGCCGGCGGCCCAGACCGTGGTCGAGATTCTCGAGACCGTTCCCGCCGATGACCTGGTGGTGGCAGCCTGCCGTCGGCTGAAGGAAGCCGGGTACATGATCGCGCTGGATGATTTTGCGGCAGACGATCCGCGTGAACGCCTAACCGATCTTGCCGACATCATTAAAGTGGACCTCAGGGCTACTACGGTCGATGATGCAGCCGCAATGGTGCGACGGTACGGTCCCTGGCGCTGCCGGTTGCTGGCAGAGAAAGTGGAAACGCGCGATGAGTTCATTGCCAGCAAGAAAGCGGGTTTTCTTTACTTCCAGGGATACTTCTTCCGCCGTCCGGAAATACTTACTGCGCGTGAGATTCCCGCCAACCGCCTCAATTATCTGCGCATGCTGACGGCGGTATCGCAGCCGGAGTTAGATGTGCGTCACATTGAAAACCTGGTCAAGGGCGAGGCATCGCTGTGCTACCGTCTGCTGCGTTATCTGAACTCCGCTACTTTCGGCTTTGCCTCCGAAATTCATTCTGTGCGGCACGCGCTTTCCATCCTGGGAGAGCGTGAAGTTCGCCGATGGATCCGCTTGGTAGCGAGCCTGGGGGCGGCCCAGGATAAGCCGAGCGACCTGGTGTTGGCCGCCCTGGTGCGCGCCCGTTTTTGTGAGCTGCTCTCGCCCAAAATTCAGCACGGCGATTCTGACTTGTTTCTCTTGGGCATGCTTTCGCTAATGGATACGATTCTCGAGATTCCCATGCAGCAGGTGCTCGATAACGTCCCCATCGATCAGGAATGCAAGGCCGTGCTCTTGGGCGCGGCCAGCCGTCTGCGGCCCTTCTATCAACTCATGCTGGCGCAAGAATCGGGGGAATGGGCCGCGCTTCGGGACCTTACAACTCAGCTTCATCTCAGCGAAGCTGACGTTTCGGCGGCTTACTGGCAAGCCATGCAATGGGCGCGCCAGGTAAGCTCGGGGGCTGAGTAGGCCTGGTCGAATCAATGGTCTCCGGTGAATGGTCTCCGGTGAATGCCCTCGTGGGAACGGTTTCCTGTGAACGTGGCAATCCAGCTAGCCTGGTCGTATGCGGGGGGAAACCAATTGGCACGCAGGTTCATCTGCTTCAAGCATTCGCAATCGCTCGCGTATGTCGCCGCGGAGCAACGCCACGGAAATGCCTCCGAAGAATTCCGGATAGCGGTCGAGTCGCCCGAGTGCAGCCTGCAACAAGAGAGTAGTTCCCAGGCGATTGTCGCACTGCAAGTGGTGAAACGCCGCAGTCACCTGAATTAGTCCCTGCAGAAAAGTTTTTTCCGGTTCCGGCAGTTTTAGCCACACGCTCTCCCAAGCCTCGTGCGCAGTGAAAAACTCACCCGCGTCGTAGAGACGTAAGCCTTCCGCGAGAGCTCCTTCGGTCCAGTCGAACTTCATCATCTTTGGTCAATGCTAAAACTAGCATGGATGAAGGGGTGCGACGTATCTCATGGAGTCGCCAAAGGGGTGTACACTGTCTGGCAGCATTCGACGAGAAACCCCTGCTAGTGGGGCGAGTCGACTCAAGGAATGCCCTGCCTTTCCCCGGCGGTTGGAGCTTTCATGCGGAGTTCTCCGGAAGCAAGGCGGATGGTCACGCTAAGTGGTGCGACCACGGGCTTTTTTGTCGCCCGAAGCTTGCTCCTCTTTCTGCTGTGCGTTGTCTGGGTTTCGATTTGCCCAGCTTCTGTAATCGCTCAGGCCGGTGTTCAGCAGGTTAGCGTTCAGCAGGCAAGTGTTCAGCAGGCTCCTGGGGGCGCCTCCGCTGCCCAGCCCGAGACTAAGCAAAACTCTGCAGAACTCGCTTCTCACGACGAGCCTGCCACATTCAAAGTGAATGTAAAGCTGGTGGTGGTACGTGCAGTGGTCCGCGACTCCCAGGGCCGCGCTATCGGAAATCTTCGCCAGGACGATTTTCAAGTCTTCGACAAGGGCAAGCCGCAAGTGATCAGCCAGTTCGAAGTCGAACAGCCCGGAAGTCTGGCAGCCAAGGCGCGCCAGGAGTCGATTGAGAACTCCGGCGACATACCTTCGGCCGATATTTCTTCCAACACCGGGAATGTGCCTGCTGTGCCCGAACGTTTTGTAGCTTACCTGTTCGACGATGTGCATCTGGAGTTCGGCGACCTTGCCCGGGTGCGGGAAGCTGCAGAGCGCCACTTCGCCAAGTTGCGGCCCACGGACCGCGCCGCGATCTTCAGCACTTCAGGCCAGACGACGCTGGATTTTACTGACGATCGCGCTCAACTCCATGCAACCTTGCTTCGTCTTCAGCCCCGACCCATCGCCCGCGGCTTCGGGCAAGGCTGCCCCGATATCAGCTACTACCAGGCAGATCTGATCGTCAACAAGAACGATCCTCAGGCGACGCAGGTGGCCATCGAAGATGCAATTGCATGTAGCCCGCCAGCGCCCAATAATGCCGCAGCGGTGGCCCTACAGATGGCTTCAGCTTTAGTGCAAGGTACCAGCGCAAGCGTATTAAGTGCTGGTGACCACGAAAGCCGCATCTCGCTCGGGTTACTGGAAGATGTGGTCCGCAACGTATCCCGGATGCCCGGCCAGCGAAGCGTCGTCCTCGTTTCTCCCGGATTCATTACTCCGCAACTTGAGTATGACTACACGCAGATCATCGATCGCGCTCTGCGCGCGCAAGTCGTCATCAATACTCTGGACGCGCGCGGGTTGTATGTCCCGGCCTCTTTCGGAGATGCGAGTCTAACCCGCCCGCCTTCCGGCGGTAAGACTTTGATTGAGACTATGGCTGCTTCCGCTCAAGACGACCTCCTTGCCGTGTTAGCCGACGGTACGGGCGGTTTTTTCTTCCACAACAATAACGATCTCGACGAAGGCTTCCGCCGCGTCGCCGATACACCCGAGTATTCTTATGTGCTGGCTTTCGTTCCGCAAAACCTCAAACTTGACGGCACCTTTCACAGCTTGAAGGTCACATTAAAGAACCCGCAAAAACTGACGCTACAAGCCCGCCGCGGCTATTACGCGCCCAAGAACTTCACCAGCCCGGATGAGCTAGCCAAGCAGGAAATTGTTGACGCCATGTATTCCCAGGAGGAGCTGCACAATCTTCCCGTCAACCTGCACACGCAGTTCTTCAAAGCCAGCGATCAGGATGCCACGCTTGTCGTGCTTGCTCACGTGGATGTAAAACGCCTTCGCTTCCGAAAGGTCGAAGGCCGGAACGACAACGTTCTGACCTGTGTGTCGGCGCTATTTAATCGCAATGGCAATTTCGTTCAAGGAATAGAGAAGACCGTGACCATGAAATTGAAAGATGAGACTCTGGAGCACAAGCTCGGCTCAGGAATTACGCTCAAGACCAGCTTCGACGTAAAGCCGGGGAGCTATCTCGTAAGACTCGTCGTAAGGGACGCGGAAGGGCAAATGATGTCCGCAGAGAACGGGACGGTTGAGATTCGTTAAACAGGCATTTTGGAGGTGAAGTATGCGCCATCGCCAGCTGGTTCTTTTTATTGGCCTGATTAGTCTGGCCAGTTTCTGGATACTTCGCGAATCAGGCTCAAGCATCCCCGAAGTGTATGCCGAACAGTCGGGTGCAGCGGGCGCCGACGATGCCGGAGTGATCCGGGCTGAGACCCGTCTGGTTTTGGTTGATACCGTCGTCACCGACAAGAAGGGCGAGTACGTTCGCGATCTCGCTCAAAAAGACTTCAAGGTCTGGGAAGATGGCAAGGAGCAAGCCGTCACCAGCTTCTCATTTGAAGAGAGCACGAACTCCACCAACCCACAGCCTCACTATCTGGTCCTGTTTTTTGACAACTCAACCATGGATATGGGCGATCAGGCTAGAGCGCGGGATGCAGCCGCAAAATTCATCGACGCAAACGCGGGCCCCGACCATTTAATAGCCATTGGGGATTTCGACGGCACGGTGCACATCTCACAAAACTTCACCGCAGACGCGGAACGCTTGAAGCAAGTGGTGGCGGGTTTGAAAGAATCCTCAGTTTCGCCGAACGCGCAGCCGCCGGTGATGGTGGCTTCGATGGGCAGTCCTTCCATAGGACCGTCTCTGAGTAATGCGGAAGCCGACTTTGGCGTTCAAACCGTACTGCTTGCTCTGCGGAGTCTGGCTAAAAGCCTTTCCACCGTCCCCGGCCGAAAGTCGCTGGTAATGCTGACCTCCGGCTTCAAAATGAATCCCGAATATGAATCAGAACTGACTGCCGTCATCGATACTTGTAATCGGTCGAATGTCGCTGTTTATCCCATCGATGTGCGTGGCTTGGTGACTCCAGACATGGCGCCGCCGCATAGCCGTCTGGCCCAGCCTTCCACCCATTCCGTATCTGGATCGTATGTTCCGACCGCATTTCGCTATTCGGGAACAGGCTCTCATCAGCCGATGCTCCGGTTGGCTGCATTTGCCGAACCAGCCGCAGTTCCCGCACAACATGGTGGAGGAGGCGGAGGTGGTGGCGGAGGTCATGGTGGTGGAGGAACCGGCGGCGGAGGTACAGGTGGGGGCGGAACCGGTGGTGGTGGAACCGGCGGCGGCGGTCATGGTGGTGGAACCGGAGGTGGCGGGACCGGTGGCGGCGGCAAAACCGGAGGCGGCACTACTGGCGGAACCACCGGTGGCAGAACCGGCAGCGGCAATGCGGGAACAGTGTCGAATAACAACCTCTATAACCAGCCCCGGCAGATCGTTCCGCCATTTCCTGCTAGCGCTTCTGACAATCAGCAGGTTCTCTATCAACTCGCCGACGGTACCGGCGGATTTGTCATCCTCAATACCAACGATCTGCTCGGTGGTCTGCAGAGGATCGCCAAAGATCAAAACCAATACTACCTTCTCGGTTACAAGCCCGCTGTTTCAGTCGAAGGTAGTTGCCACACGTTGAAAGTCAAAGTGGAGCGCGGTGGAACCAACGTCCGCGCCCGCAGCGGATATTGCAACGTGAGGCCGGCAGATCTCCTGGCCGGGAACCCGATCGAGAAGGACCTGGAAACCCGCGCCAGCAGCGAGATGCAAGGCAATGTGACCGCCATGATGCAGGCGCCTTTCTTCTACACTTCGCCCAACACGGCTCAGGTTCACCTTGCCGTTGAGATTCCTTCAACAGCCCTCAAGTTTGAAAAGGTGAAAGGGAAGCAACATGCAGCGGTCAACATATTAGGTATCGCCTACAAGCCGGATGCATCGATTGCGGCGCGTTTCAGCGATACCGTGAATGTCGATCTTGATGGCAAGAAAGAAGTGGAGGAATTTCAGAAACAGGCATTTCACTACGAAAACCAGTTTGGAATCGCCTCTGGCGAGTACAAGCTGAAAGTCGTGTTCAGTTCCGGCAACGAGAGCTTTGGCAAACTCGAAACCCCGCTTTTGATTGACCCATATCTCAGTACTCAATTCAGCATCAGCGGCGTGGCGCTCAGCAACGACCTGCGACGGGCTGCCAACCTCGCCACCGATCTGGATAGCCAGCTGCTGGAAGACCGGACTCCATTGCTGGCGGACGGTTTTCAGATTTCACCTTCCGCGTCCAACCGTTTCAAGAAAACTGACACGGCGGCAATCTATACCGAGGTCTACGAACCGCTGCTGAAAAATCCGGATCCTCCCAAAGTCGGTTTCGAGCTAATCGTTGTCGAACGCGCGAGTGGACAAGAGAAAATGCGTTTCGCTCACCAAGTCCCGGAAGTAAAAGCAGGGAACCCCCTGATTTCGCTGGGACTGAAGCTGCCGGTTTCGCAGCTCGGCCCCGGTTCCTATCTCTTAAAGTTGAGGGCCGTTGATTCAGTGGGCAACTCGAGCAAAACCCGCTCGGTTGATTTCGAAGTAGAGTGACGGGTCGGCGCCGGGCTCTTGCCCTCGACCTGCAAGAGCCGCTTCGCATATGATTCGAGCATGATTTCTGCGAATGCGTATCGCCCTCGACGCGGGCCCGCTCGATGATCATCACCCGGAGTCCGCTGAGGATTTGCCTCGGCGGCGGCGGCACCGACCTCCCGTCTTATTATCGCCAGCATACTGGCTTCGTGATCTCCGCGGCCATCAGCCGGTATGTCTATATCACCATCAACGAAGCGTTTCGTCCGCGGATTATTGTCAAGTACTCCAAGTTCGAAGATGTAGAACGCGTCGATGAGATCCAGCATCCCATCATCCGCGAGGCCCTGAAGTTGACCGGAGTAACCGGGCCGTATCTGGAAATTGTCAGCCTTTCTGACATCCCCGCCGGCACAGGGATGGGCTCTTCGGGCAGCTTCACTACCGCCCTATTATGCGCTCTGCACACGCTGAAGCGGGACTTCGTGCCGCCGCGCGATCTCGCCGAACAAGCTTGTCATATCGAACTGAAGTTGCTCAATGAGCCGATCGGCAAGCAAGACCAGTACATCGCCGCTTTTGGCGGCATCACCTCCTTCCAGTTTCTGTCGGACGATCGGGTGCTTGTCGAACCCCTGAAAATCCCCGCCGAAACTCTGGCTAACCTTGAGGACAACCTCCTCTTGTTCTTCACCGGAAGCTCGCGCAACGCGTCTGACATTCTCCGCGACCAGGACTCGAGAACCAAACAGAAGAACTCCCAGATGATCGAGAATCTTCACTTCACCAAGCAATTAGGCATCGAGAGCCGCGATGCTCTGCTGGCAGGTGACTTGAGAAAGTTTGCCCAGCTGATGAATATTCACTGGGAGAACAAGAAGAAACGGTCTCCAGGGATGAGCGGCGGCGAGATCGATCGGCTGTATGAGCTCGCCGTCGCCAACGGCGCTCTCGGCGGCAAACTCATCGGCGCTGGTGGAGGCGGGTTTCTCATGTTCTACACCGAGGAGAAGACTCGACTGAGGGCGGTCATGCGCAGCGCCGGACTTCGCGAAGTTCGCATGCAGTTCGACTTTGCCGGAACCACAGTGGTGGCCCATTCGTAGGAGAATCCGATTTTGACTCCAGCGTCGAACTCAGCATTGACGGTTGCGATTCTCGCCGGCGGCCTCGCCACCCGTTTGCGGCCTATGACGGAGACCGTGCCGAAGTCACTGCTCGAAGTCAACGGCGAATCCTTCGCCGTGCATCAACTTCGTTTGCTGCAGTCGAAAGGCATCCGCCGCGTTGTGTTCTGCGTGGGACATCTTGGCGAGTTGATCCAGCAGACTATCGGCGGCGGCTCGACCCTGGGCCTTCAGGTAGACTACTCGTTCGACGGGCCTGCATTGTTGGGCACGGCAGGGGCCGTCAGAAATGCCCTGCCCAAGTTGGGCGATTCTTTCTTCGTGATTTACGGTGACTCCTATCTCCCCTGCGACTACACCGCGATTGCTGCGCAGTTTCGAGCTGCCGGTGCCTTGGGAATGATGACGGTTTTTCGCAACGAAGGAAAATGGGATACGAGCAACGTCGAGTTCGAAGCCGGCGCGGTCGAAGGAGGAAAAATTCTGGCGTACAGCAAAACGGATCGTACACCAGGCATGCGCTACATAGATTATGGACTCGGAGTTTTTCGCGCCGAGGCATTCCAGGAGTTGCCCGCCGGAAAAGCTTGCGACCTCGCGGCGCTATACGCCAACCTGCTGCAGCGCGGGCAACTGGCGGCGTTTGAAGTGCGTGAGCGGTTCTACGAGATTGGATCACCAATGGGGCTGCAGGAGACGGCTGAGTTCCTGGCGGCGCGGGGAGTGAGGTTGGCCAAATAGTTAAGGCTGATTGAGTGATGACCACGAACAATACATTCGCCAAGCAGTTTCTTACGGAGGCCAAAGACGTAATCGACCGCCTGGACGCCGCCAGCATCGAGAAAGCCGCTTCTCTGCTGGCTCTGACCCGCGTATCCGGTGGACGCTTGTTCATCCTCGGTGTAGGAGGCAGTGCAGCAAATGCTTCTCACGCCGTGAACGACTTCCGCAAGATCGCAGGCATTGAGGCCTACGCGCCAACCGACAATGTGTCCGAGCTGACCGCGCGCGTAAACGACGAAGGTTGGGCAACAGTCTTCGAGGCCTGGCTGCGTGTAAGCCGCCTGCGCGCGGGCGATCTCGTGCTCGTGCTCTCGGTGGGCGGCGGCGACCTCGAAAAAAATGTCAGCCCCAATCTTGTGACTGCGCTTCAATACGCAAAGACCGTCGGCGCGAAAATCGTGGGCATCGTCGGCCGCGACGGCGGCCATACCGGCAAGGTAGCCGACGTTTGCATCATTATTCCAACCGTCAACCCGGACCACATTACTCCGCACACCGAGGCGTTTCAGGCCGTCGTGTGGCATTTATTGGTTTCGCACCCCGCCGTAAAGCAGCGACAAACCAAGTGGGAATCGACTGCGCTGAGTAATGGGCAACTCCGCACGGCGGTTTTCCTCGACCGCGATGGCGTTATCAACCGCGCAGTGCTGCGTGATGGCAAGCCGTTTCCCCCGTCCGGGGTGAAAGAACTCGAGTTGCTGCCCGATGTCGCGTCATCGCTGCGCGATTTAAAGGCCCAAGGCTTCGCGCTCTTTGTGATCACGAACCAGCCCGATGTTGCCCGCGGCACCCAGACGCGCGACGCAGTCGAGGCCATCCATCAGGCGCTCGCATCCTCGCTGCCCATCGACGATATCTTCGTCTGCTATCATGACGATGCGGATCATTGCGCTTGCCGCAAGCCCAATCCCGGTATGTTGCTCGAAGCACAGCGCAAGCACAATATCGATCTCTCGCGCAGTTTCGTGGTGGGTGATCGCTGGCGCGACATCGATGCCGGCCACGCCGCGGGTTGCAAGACGGTTTTGATCGATTACGGTTACCGCGAACGGAAACCGGCGCAGCCTCCCGAGGCTACCGTTCGATCGTTGCGCGAAGCCGCTGACTGGATCCTGCGCTCGAGTTTGAAGGAGTCAACGAATAAAAATGAAGTCCGTATCTGAATTGCGGGTTCAGATTTTCGCCGACGGAGCCGACAAGTCCAGCATTCTCGAACTCTACCGGCAACCCTACATCAAGGGTTTCACTACGAATCCAACCCTGATGCGGAAAGCGGGCGTGACCGACTATGAGCGTTTCGCCCGCGAAATCCTCCAGCAGATTCCGGACCGTCCGATCTCCTTCGAAGTGTTCGCCGATGACGAAGCTGAAATGGAGCGGCAAGCCCGCAAGATCGCCCGGTGGGCGGCGAACGTGTACGTAAAAATCCCCGTCACCAATACCCGCCGCGAGCCCATGTATGAATTGGTCCGGCGCCTGAGTGCGGAAGGTATTCAAGTGAATGCTACAGCAGTGCTCGCACTCGACCAGGTCGATCATCTCGCGCGAGCTTTGCGGGGCGGTGCGCCCTCGTACATCTCTGTTTTCGCCGGAAGAGTCGCCGACACCGGGCGCGATCCCGTTCCGTTGATGAAATCTGCGCTCGAGTTAATGGCGCCGGAGCCTAACTCGCAACTGGTCTGGGCCAGCCCGCGCGAACTGCTGAACATCTTCCAGGCCGACGAAATCGGCTGTCACATCATTACGGTTACGTCCGACGTTCTCAAAAAGGTCAGCCTGATTGGCAAGGATCTGCACGACTACTCGTTGGAAACCGTGCAGATGTTCCATGACGACGCCGCCCGCTCCGGATACACGCTCGAACCGGCCTCGCACATCGCCTATTCTTTGTGACGGGTTGAGTTCTTCTGCTCTACCGCGACGAGCCCTCTCGCTATTGCAGGCTCAGGTTCATCGTGCCGCTGTTGTCGAAGTTGATCCGCAACTTGGCCTCCTTGCCGCCAGCGAACTTTCCGCGGATAGTGGCCGTCTGATCCGAAAGACCGCCGCTGGAAGTTATCCGCACTTTCAGAAGATGTTTTCCGGGTGGGATTTGCACGGCATGGAATTCGTGACCCTCGACTTGGTGGAACATGATCAAATGTCTCTTTTCTATTCCTTCCAACGGATGCGTGTAGGTGAGCGAATCATCGACCCAGATTGACAAGTGGGCGTCGACGAATTTGTGGTCTACTTCGATTTCCAGGAGTGAGGCCGGAGTTCGAGAAGCCGAATGGCGTCCGCCGTCAACCGGATCGGATTTCGGTTTCAAGCGGGAAAGGTCCGGGATGCCCGGCGGAGTTTTTTGGATCGCATCCGGAGGCAACACCCCCGGGTGCAAGGCGACAGGGCCAACCCGAAGTCCAATTACGAGCAGTCCGACCACAAGCAAGATAGCGGCGAGAGATGAGTTTCGCATCGCCGCCAGCAACTTCTCCGCGACACCCCGCTGCAGCTTCGAAGCGCGGGGACTGGCTGCGGCCGCCAGCGGGCCTGGGGACGAGAGTCTGCCAGTAGCGCTGGGAGACGGAAGGGCGCCTCCGGCGGAATCGGGCTGCTTTGCTTTGCTCCACGGTTCGCGTCCTTGCTGCAGATCCTGAATATCCAGCACCATTTCCATGCCGCGCTGGTAGCGCTGGCTCGGATCCTTCGCGATCGCTCGCGTAATGATGTAGTCGAGTCCCGGCGACAATTCGGTATCAAGCACCGTCGCCGGCACGGGATCACGGTTAACAACTTTGAATGCGACCGTGAGCGCGCTGTTTCCTTGAAACGGCCTATAACCCGTCAGGACGGTGTACAAAACCACGCCAAGAGAAAATAAGTCCGACCGACCGTCCACCGCTTGGCCACCCAACTGCTCCGGCGACATGTAAGCGGGCGTGCCGAACACACGCCCTGCGGAAGTCTGGTTCGCAACGTTCAATTTAGCCACTCCGAAGTCGGCGATTTTCACATGGCCGTCTTCGGTCACCAGAATGTTCGCGGGCTTCAAATCACGATGAACGACGCCCTGACCGTGCGCACAATCCAGGGCTTCCGCCAGTTCGAGCGTCACCTGAAGAGCTGCCTCCGGCGACAACTTATTATCGTCACGCGCGAGCAGGACTTTGTCGAGGGACTGCCCCGCAACAAATTCCATGACGATGTAAGGGGCGTGGGTTTCCGGTTCCTCGCCCACGTCGAAGATGGTTACAATTCCAGGGTGCGACAACCGGCCCGCAGCCTCTGCCTCCCGGAAAAAACGTCCGCGATACTCGAGTTCCTCTTCTGGAGGCTGACCAGCCAGGGAAATAGTCTTTACCGCGACCACACGATTGATCTTGGGATCTCGCGCTTTATAGACGATACCCATCGCTCCCCGGCCCAGTTCAGCCAGGATCTCGTAACGACCAAAACGTAGGGACCTGTGATTTTTCATAACCCGGCATCGGCTAGGCCGCGGTGCGTTCACAACCTGCACGCACAACTGTCCCAACGCCCGCGAAAAGCGGCCGTGCCCTGCTGGTATTGTCTACTCAAGGATTAAGGGGCGACAGGTTACTGACGTACTCAAGTCTCTTCAGTAGTCGTTTCTCGCAGATGGGGAAATGATGAGGGACGGTCCGACACCCTTATCCCGGATACCTTCCAGTAATGTAGCCTTCCAGCTCCTGAATAGTTTGAGCCTGGTCGGAGACGATCCACTTCACCAGATCGCCCAGCGAGACCACCCCTAATACGTCGCCATTCTCTCCCATCACCGGAAGATGACGGAAGCGGTGCCTGGTCATGATCGACATGCATTCGTCGACGGCTTGCCGTGGAGTTACGAAGACAACCGGTGAGGTCATGATGTCACGGACGAGCGTTTCTTTCGAAGAGTGGCCCTTGAGGATCACCTTGCGGGCGTAATCGCGCTCCGAAAGAATGCCCACCAGTTTGCCGTCAGACATAACCAGCAACGCACCCACGCTCTCAACAGCCATTTTCTCAACTGCTTCATAGACGGATTGGTCGGGTGTCACCGATAGAACTCGGCTGTTGTCCTTGCTCTTCAGCACCAATGCAATCGTGTCGGTGAGTTTCATGATGACCCTCTCCAGCCGGGCAAAATTATACGCCTGCTAGTTTTCCGATCCGATTAAGAAAGCAGTACGATTAAAGACGTTATCTTTCCGATGACATTCGGGCGGCGCGGGGCTCTGCCTGTCGCATTTCGCGGATTCTCAACTCTGATTTGCGTTTTTGCGCCAGCAAATGTCTATAATGACCGGGGCACAATGCGGCTTCGGTCCTAGCGGCGGGAAGTCGGCTGGTGCTGGTCATCTCAGATGGCCTCGCTGCTGCCAGCTGAGGTTGCGAAGAAATGTCTGTTGATTGCATGAATGTGAGACCCGGAGTTGAAGTTGCCAGCCTCACCGATGTGGGCTGCCAGCGCGAAAACAATGAGGATTCCTACCTCTATTGGGAACCAGCCGATGATGAAGAATTCCAGCGCAAAGGACGATTAGCAGCAATTGCCGACGGCATGGGCGGACACGAAGGCGGCCAGGAGGCCAGCCGCCTGGCCGTTGAGACGGTTCGCGAAGTTTACGATCAGGCGCCGGGTGACGATCCGCAAGCCGCCCTGGTCGAGTGCCTTATCGCAGCCCACACGCGGATTCAAAACTACGCCGAGCGCTACCCCGCATTCCAGGGCATGGGGACCACCTGCACCGCCTTGGTTGTGCGTGGCCAGCAGCTTTCTTTCGCGCATGTCGGAGACAGCCGCCTGTATTTGGTTCGCGGTGCGCGCATCTTGCGGCTGACTCGCGATCATTCCTACGTTGGCCGGCTGGTGGAGAGCGGCATCGTTCGTGCCGAAGATGCCGAGAAGCATCCCCAACGCCACATTCTGACCGCCGCCTTAGGAGCGGGAAGGGAGCTGGCGGTCGATGGTGCCGACCAGACCGTGGCTTTGCAAGAAGGAGACCATCTCCTGCTTTGCACCGACGGTCTATGGAGCGTCGTGACCGAGGAAGAACTGGAGACGGCCGTGAGCGGGAATCCGCCGGCGGAATGCTGCGCTGCGCTAGTGAAGCTAGCCCGGCTGCGTGGCGCGCCCGACAACGTCACCCTGCAAGTGTTGCGAGTTGGAGCCGAGTCACGGCCTTGATCGCTGAGAAATCCTCCGGGGGCGCAGAATTCCTCCAAGAAACTGCAATCCAATGCACACTGTCTGCCTCGCTGACCGGATCAAAATCCCCTAAGTTGTTGAACAGCCTGGCATTTAAATGGGTACTCGGGGCGCCGGGAAGCGGTACCGCAATTGCAATGGCCCTAAAGTCTACTAATACAATGGACTTTGTGGCATAATCACTGACCATGAAAATCTCTCAAAAAGGACTTTACGCACTTCAGGCCATGATGATGCTCGCCCGCCATCACCACCAGGGCGCCATCAAGATTCGCGAAATCGCCTACGAAGAGGATCTTCCAGAAAAGTTTCTGGAACTAATCCTCCTGGAACTCAAGAACGCGCGCATGGTCGAGAGCGTTCGCGGAGCCAAAGGCGGCTACCAGCTTCGCCGCGATCCCGCCGAAATCCACTTGAGTGAGATTATGCGTTTGATCGACGGCCCGCTCGCTCCCTTTGCCGACGCCGAGCAACTGCGCGTGCTCATCGACCGCGATCTGCCCCACCGTGCGCTATATCAAGTGTTTCTCGACGTGCGCGATGCGGTGGCAAAGATTCTGGAAAACACCACACTGGCCGATCTGATTTCTGGTGCACCGTCGCGTTCTACCAGAGGCAGGAGTGCGGCCAAAAAGAAGGGGAAAGAGAAGAGCGGCGTCCTCCCCATGGTCGTCGGAGGCCAGAAAGTTGAATAAATGACGCTCCTCTATCTGGCCTTCCCCTGCCAGGTCGTGTTCTTGAGTTGATTCGGCAGGAAGAGTCTTCCGGGTCTTCCGCGAGTTAACCATGCTTCCATGGAAACTGGAGGAGGTTTGCTCATAATCTATAGTAAATCGATGGTATTAATGGGAAAACAGAGCATACGGGAGCACCCTTCGACGTCGGACGGAACGCGATTTGAGACAAATCCGAATTAGAAAAAGTTTTCTGCCGAAACTGTTGTCGAACAAAAACTCAAAAAGGAGAGGATTTGAATTTTTATGAAGCGACCCAGGAACGCATTTTTCATGGTCCTCGCACTGGCGGTTCTTTCTGCCGGCGCTTGGGCTCAAACCTCGCAGTCAAACGCGCCAGCCGCAAAAGCGAAGCACAAAGCAGCCGCAGCGCCGCCGGCTATAACCGCTGCCGATGTCCAGGCGCTGAAAGACGCCCTGGCGACGCAGCAGGCGGAGATTCAGTCTTTGCGGGACGAACTGCATAACAAAGATCAGGTCGCCCAGCAGGCCCAATCCGTCGCGGCTGACGCCGCAGCCAAAGCGGACGCGGCTCAGGCCCAGGCCAGCCAGGACAAGAAGGCCATAGGCCAACTAAAGGGTGATCTCGCCGACCTGAAATCCGTGAGCAGCACGGCAGCAGACAACGCAACCTTGAAAAATGCCGTCTTGTCGTTGCAAGACTCACCGCAGACCTCCAGCCCGGACGCGCCGCAGACCTTCAACAAGCAGATGGAGGGTCCTGTAACTCTGCACTTCCGGGGGATCAACATTACGCCCGGCGGATATGTGGAAGCGGCATTTGTGCGGCGTTCGAGAGCGCTGGGCGCGGACCTTCCTACTCCCTTTAATTCTCTTACCATGCCGGGCGCTTCCCAGAGCCAGCTCTCGGAGTTCTTCGGATCCGCCCGCCAGTCTAAGATCACTGGTTTCGTCGATGGCCGCCTGAAAAACGTCGCTCTTTCAAGCTACGTATCGGCCGACTTTCTCTCCGCCGGCGTAACCTCAACGTCTACCCAAACCAACAGCTACACTCTTCGTCTCCGTCAGGCGTGGGGACAGGCCAAGTTTAATAATGGCTGGAGTTTCCTCGGCGGTCAGGAGTGGAGCCTGGTGACCGAGAATGGCCAGGGAATTTCCCCTGACGACGACCTCGGCAGAACCAACGATGCCCGGCCAAAGACGATCGACCCGTCGTATAACGTGGGCTTCGTTTTCGCCCGCCAGTACGGTATCCGCCTGACCAAGAGTTTCAGCGACAAGGTTGCCATCGCGGTCGCGATGGAGGCCCCGCAAGCCACTCTCAGTTCGCATGGCAACGGCGCCAACTATTTGCTTGGAGAGAATGGCGCAAGCAACAGCTACAACACCACTGCGACGTACTCGTTCAATCCCTCACCCGATATCATTGCCAAGATCGCCTTCGATCCCGGCTTCGGACACTACGAAGTATTTGGTCTCTTCGACCGCTTCCGTGACCGTGTATTCCCCTGCGGAGAGGTGGCTACCACGGCCACCTGCAACGGCCTGGCCGCTGGTACGACCTCGGCTGTAGGAGCCTACAACGCCTCCAAAGATGGAGGCGCCGTAGGCGCAAGCGCACGCTGGAAGCTCCCCAAGAATTTTGTCTTCGGCGTGAAAGGTTTCGGCGGCAGCGGAGTCGGCCGCTACGGCCCGGCGGGGCTTCCCGATACTTCGGTTTACGCGGACGGCACTCTTCATCTGGTTAAGAACTTAATCGGGCTGAGCACTCTCGAGTGGCATGGGAAGAAACTCGACCTCTACGGCTACACCGGAGCCGAGTACGCCAGCCGTACGGCTGATTTCGATCCCATATCCGGTAAACCTGTTGGCTACGGTGCGCCCGGGTTCAATAACTCCGGTTGCTACACCGAGACGCTACCTGCTACCAGCACCACCAACGGCACCGCAGGATTCGACCCGGGCGGCCTCGCCGATTGCACGGGAGATACCCGCGCACTGATCGAGGGAACCATTGGCTTCTGGTACCACTTCTACACCGGGCCCAGGGGCAGGTTCCAGTTCGGCACGCAATACTCCTACGTCACTCGCCAGACTTGGTCTGGGGTCGCGCCGGTAGGAGCGCCCTCTGGGTCGCCCGAAGGCTTGGACGGCATGGTCTTCACCTCGTTCCGCTACTACTTGCCGTAAAGCCTGAACCGGTCTCGCGTCAGCGTTGGCGTGGGACCACCAGGTTCTAACGAAGAGCTTCTGCGGACACTCAACTTTCTGAGGGGTGCCTTCCCTTCGGAAACGCCGCCGGTCCGGTTTTGGCCTACTCTCCTTTTCCGGGCCGGTGGTGTTAACTTTATCTATGGCAGGCTTTGCACCACGAGCTGCCTGACTGATCGTTAGACGGCCAGGGAAGAGCACGGCTTTACCCTTACCGTCAGGGTCATGAAAGACGCGGACCTCTGAGGCACCATGAACTCCAGACGCGATTTCCTCAAACACGTTTCAGGAGCGGCGATGGCCACGGCCGTCCCCTCCATCTTGAGCTGGGCTCTCCCGCAGGGACAGTCCGTCGACTTTCCCGGCGAAGACGGCATGGTTCTTCGTTCCTTCCGCTTCATCGATCTCGAATCTCCAGTCGAATATTTCAACACGTGGCTCACGCCGGTACCTCACTTCTTCGTGCGCAATCACATGTTCGAACCCACCGAACTCGATCCTCACGACTGGCTTCTCTCGATTGGTGGAGAAGTCGAAAAACCACTCACCCTGAACCTCGTCGAGCTTTCTAAAATCGAGACTCACTCGGTCGTCAACACCCTTGAATGCGCCGGCAACGGACGCAGCTTGCATCGCCCCCAGGTCCCCGGCATCCAGTGGGGCAAAGGCGCGGTAGGCACAGCCCGCTTTTCCGGTCCACGCCTCCGCGATGTCTTGCAGCGCGCCGGAGTGAAGCCCACCGGCAAGCACGTCATGTTTCGCGGACTCGATGAAGTTCCCGGCAAGGTCCCTCCCTTCATTCGCAGTATCCCAATCGAAAAGGCGCTCGACGCCGATACGATAATCGCGACGCACATGAACGGATCGCCGCTCCCCGAGCACCACGGCTTTCCTGCCCGAGCGTTAGTCCCTGGATGGATCGGCGCAGCGTCTTGCAAATGGCTTACCGAAATCAAACTGCTCGAAGCCGAATTTGTCGGCAACTTCATGAGCGGGGGTTACCGGGTACCAAACCAGCCAGTAAAACCCGGTGAAACCGTTAAGCCCGAAGATACCCACGCGCTCACTGCGCTGAACGTGAAATCGGTGATCGCCGGATCCAACCGACGGCGCTAATCTAAAAGCCGGCAACGTCCGCGTGCACGGCGCAGCCTGGGCCGGGGAAGCCGACATAGCGAAGGTCGAGATTTCCACCGACGGCGGCACCACCTGGAGTCCCGCGAAGCTGGGTCATGATCAGTCCCACTATGCCTGGCGCCTTTGGGCCTACGATTGGAAACCGGGGAAGAGCGGTGACTACACAATCCTGTCGCGCGCCACAGACAGCCAGGGACGCACCCAACCCTTCGCGGCAGTCTGGAATCCCAGCGGTTATCTCAACAATGCCATAGATCAGGTGAAGGTCCATGTTTCCTAAAGCGCGGCAGCGTTTTGAAAGGGCGCGGCTTGAAGTGGCTGCGCAAGGTCTTCGTAAAATTGTCATCCCGACCGGAGCCTCGCATCCCCAGAGGGGATCTCGGGCGGAGTGGAGGGACCTGCTGTTTCCCGCCAGAGCATCAGCTGCCATCGCCCTGCTCGTTCTGACATTCGTTTCACCGTTCTCAGCCCGAGCGCAAAAACCCGCGGGAGCAAGCGTCACTGCCGAGCCTTCCCCCAGGGGCTATGCAGGCAGAAAGCCACCACCGCCTGTCTGGAATGCCACGAAGCCCGCATCATCCTCCAGCAGCGTCTCAGCAAGGCCGCGTGGGCGAAAGAAGTAGACAAGATGACGAAGTGGGGAGCGGTCGTCGATCCGGCCGACCGCGATGCCCTGATCGACTACCTGAGCACGAATTTCAGCCCCGATAAGCCCGCCTACGAGCCACGGCGCACCTCAGCAGGAAAAAGCAACTCCGCAAACTCGTCGAAATAGAGATGCTTGGCAGCTTCCGGCAAAACTCATGAGACGCATGCAATACCGTGGAAGCGCGGCGCTTCAGCGCCGCGTCAATCGTCCACCGAGGACGCGGGCTTCAGCCCCTGCGATCGCATTCTGCGAGGAAAAAAGCAAAGCGCCACCGACCCAATGTCCAAGGTTTTGCGGACATTACGGCAGCGCCGCTAGCACTAAGCCCAAACTGAATGAGAAAAGTATAGAAACGTGAGTGCACTACTTCTAGTGCATAGTTAGGTACTGGTAAACAAGATACTCCAGCCCCACTAAGGCTTCTCCTCTGTGGCTTCCGTGTTTGAGTTCTTCTCCGGCCGCAGCAGTGGGAACAGAATCACGTCGCGTATCGTGTGCGAATCCGTAAGCAGCATCGCCAGCCGGTCCACGCCCACTCCGACGCCGCCAGCCGGCGGCATGCCATACGAGAGCGCCCGGATGTAGTCTTCATCCATCTGGTGCGCCTCAAGGTCGCCGCGCTCGCGCTCCGTCAACTGCGCCTCAAAGCGCCGCCGCTGATCTTCCGGATCGTTGAGTTCGCTGAATCCGTTCGAGATCTCCATTTGTCCCGCATAGATTTCGAATCGCTCCGTCCACTCCGGCTCATCCGGTTTCTGCTTCGACAGCGGCGACACCGCGGTAGGGAACTCATAGATGATCGTCGGCTGCGTGAGATGCTCTTCGGCTACGGCTTCGAAGATTCCAGCAATAGCCGCCCCCGCGGCCCCACCCTTAGCAAGTTCTCTCTCAACCAGCTCAAAGGCGGCTTGATCTTTCTCTTTCTTCCCAACAAGAACAGATCCGCGCGCATCGATCGAGGCCTGCATCGACCGGATCGCTCCTCCTAGAAGGGACGCGACGCTATCAGCACCGGCGAAGTCGCTCATCCCAGGCTTCGCACCCGCGGCTTCCGGCCAGTAGTAAATGATGGCCTCGCGCATCGTCATCCGCTTCCAGTCGGACCAGTCAATCTCCTGCTCACCCCATTTCGTTTTCGTTCCGCCGGTCACATCCTTTGCCGCTTGCGTGATCAACTCCTGCGTGAGATCCATGATGCCCTGGTAGTCCGTATAGGCTTGATAGGCCTCCAGCATGGTGAACTCAGGATTCCATCGCCAGCCCAGCCCTTCATTGCGAAAGTTGCGGTTGATTTCATACACGCGATCGAACCCGCCCACCACCAGCCGCTTCAAATAAAGCTCGGGGGCAATGCGCAGGTACAAATCCATGTCGAGCGTGTTGTGATGCGTAACAAATGGCCGCGCCACTGCTCCGCCAGCAATGGGCTGCATCATCGGCGTCTCGACTTCGACGAACCCGTGCGCCTCCATGGTGTGCCGCAGCGACTGCACCAGCTTGCTGCGCTTGAGAAAAACTTCGCGCACCTCAGGGTTCATCACCAGATCGACATAGCGCTGCCGGTAGCGCAGTTCCACGTCAGTAAGCCCGTGAAACTTTTCGGGCAGCGGAAGCAGGTCCTTGCTGAGGAAGGCGATCTCCTCCACATGAACGGTCAGCTCACCAGTGCGCGTGCGAAACAGGTAACCGCTGACCCCAATGTGGTCGCCCAGATCGAGCAGTTTGTACAACTCGAAGCCCTTGTCTCCGACCGCATCCTTCTTCACATAAATCTGCAGCCGCTTTCCATCCTGCTGCAGATGGCAGAAGCCGGCCTTGCCCATCAGGCGGATCGCCATGATGCGTCCGGCCACGCGCACACTGACGCGAGGCGTCTCCAGTTGCTCGGCAGTCTTCTCCGAATAGTCCGCCAGAATCTGCGGAATCGTGTGAGTGAAGTCGTACTTGCTGCGGTAAGCGATCTGGCCAAGCGCCTCGATCTGCTTCAGCTTCTGACGCCGCAGTTCATAAACATTTTCGTCGAATGCCAAGAGAATCCTTTGACAGAGAATTGCGCCTCAGCGGCGCCTTAAACTAATGATACGTGGACTCGCGATTATAAACGGCAGCGCAGCTGTCAGGCGCGCCCATCTCGAGCAACCATGGGCTCCGGCAATTAGCCCCCAGTTTGAATGTATCTCGGTAATGTGGTACATTGGTACACGTGATCGATGATTCAACCCTGCTCGTTGAACGCGTCCAGACCGGAGTGCGCATGGAGAAACGCCTGCTCAAGGTCCTGAAGGGTTTCGCCGAGTACCACGACATGACCCTTGGCGATCTGCTTGAGGGCATCGTGCTCCATGCCTTTGACGGCAAAACGCCATTCAGCGCAGCCTCGCTCGAACGCATACAGGAGTTGAAGCGCTTTTACGATTTTGACCTCGACTCCAGCGCCAGCCACCGGCTGAAGGAAATCAAGGCGCGGCCAAGTCGCAGACGTAGTGCCGAGAAATAGAGACTCAGACTAGGACAGAACGAATGAAAACCGCCCTTACGGGACTGCAATGGACGTTGGGTATTGTGATTCTGATGGAAGCCATCCTGTTTGTGATGCCGGGCGCCAGTCACGGCTTCGCCCGAACTCACATGCCCGACATCGTCCGGCAAGTCCTCGGTTGGGGCGAGATCGTCGGTGCTATCCTCCTGCTGATTCCGCGAACAGTGGTCCGCGGAGGCTGGCTCCTGGCGGGGGTTTTTGTGTTGGCCATAATCGTCCACCTGCTGCACGGAATGTTCGACGTGGGGAATCTGGCCATTTACACCGCGGCGGCCTCGGCAGTTGCGACAGGCAAGGGGATGCAGCCGGCTCCGTGAGCCTGATTCCATGAGCAACCAGGAACTCATTCGCCGTTTCGAGAGTGATGCTGTTCCCGAAGACTCTTTCCACCACGCCGATCACGTCCGCCTGGCGTTCGCCTATCTGTGTGAGTATCCGGTTCTGCAGGCGCTAGAGAAGTTTGCCAACGCACTGAAGCAATTCGCCGCCGCCCGGGGCAAGACGCAGCTCTATAACGAAACCGTCACCTGCGCATATTTTTTCCTCATCCGCGAACGCATGGCATGCTGCGAAGGCGCGGATTGGGAAGATTTCGCACACCGTAATCCCGATCTCCTGATCTGGAAAGGTGGCATCCTCGGCCGCTACTATAAAGAAGCAACGTTGAAATCTGAACTCGCCCGTGCCGTGTTCTTGTTTCCCGACAGGTGCGAGTAAGCGTCTGCCTGCCCGGCCCATCCCGGAAGTCGACTCGATCGCGCTTGATAGCATAGGATTCCTCGCACGACCGAAAGACCGAAAAACGCGTCGTCGCATCACAAAGGAAATTCATGAAACGGCTCCTGCTCCCATTCCTCCTCACGTTGACCCTGGCCCATGCGCAAGAGACGCGAAACGGCGACGCGGTCTTGCGCGCGATGCATGAGCGCTATAAGACTTCCTGGTACGACACGCTGACCTTCACTCAGAAAAGCACCACCTACAACCCCGACGGAACCAAGAAAGTTGAGACCTGGCACGAGGCAGCCCTGTTGCCCGGCAAGTTGCGCATCGACATTGGCCCGCCCAACGATGGAAATGGTTATGTGATGGTCGATGGCACCCTGACGATCATCAAGGATGGCAAGGTAACTGGAACGCGGCCGCGGGTGAATATGCTGTTAGTCCTCGGTTTTGACGTGTATCGTCAAGACCCGCAGACCACCATCGATGTCGTAAAGGGGCAGGGATACGACCTGACGAAGTTGCGCGAGGATACATGGGAGGGCCGCCCCGTCTATGTGGTGGGCGCGGACAAGGGGGACTTGCATTCCCGGCAATTCTGGGTGGAAAAGGATACGCTGCTGTTCGTCCGCGAAATGGAGCCTTCCCGGACCGATCCCAAAACAGTGAATGATATCCGTTTCACCGACTACCGCAAACTGGGCGGCGGATGGGTCGCTGCGCGGGTCGAGATCCACGCCGACAACAAGATGGTTTTCAGCGAAGAGTACTCCGACATCCAGGCGAACGTGAAACTCGATCCGGCCGCTTTCGATCCCAGCCAGTTCAACTCAACGCACTGGGAAAAGCGGTGAATGAGAGATTCAGAACCTGCTTCATTTCCCTCTAATCACAAGAGTCTTGAAGCCAAGTCCAGTCGGCGATACTATGGATGCGCTTGCTCGGTAACACCGAGACACCCTATGCCCCAAAACTACGTTCCCATCTTCATCTTCATGGCGGTGATTGGCGTGCTGCTCCCAGTCACGCTGCTGGCGGCAAAACTGGTGCGCCCGGATAATCCCAGCAAGACCAAACTGATGCCCTACGAATGCGGCATCGATCCCATCGACAGTGCTCGCGGCCGCTACACCGTCCGCTACTACATTGTCGCGATTCTGTTTGTGGTGTTCGACGTGGAAACTATTTTTCTGTTTCCCTGGGCCGTCAAGTTCAAGGCCCTCGGCCTCTACGGCTTGCTCGAGATGCTGATCTTTCTGCTCATCCTGATCGCGGGCTACATCTGGATTTGGGCAAAGGGCGCGCTGGAATGGGTGTAGCCCCGTCCACCCCGTCGGCCGAGCCCTCGGCCGAAACCTTTACTGCCAGCCGCTGGACTCAAGGCAACTTCCTGTTCCCAACTCGTCTTGTGGTCAGCCCGCTGCGCGTCAGCCGCGTGAAGTCCCGCCTGTTTGGCAGCAATGAAGAAAGCATTGCCATGTCGAAAGTCGCCTCGGTGCACATCTCGACCGGCGTGATGTGGTCGGAGATTCGGATCGAATCGACCGGCGGCACTGACCCCATCACCAGCCACGGCCATCGCAAAGACGACGCCCAACGCATCCGCGACCTGATCGAGCGCTATCAGGCGCAAGCGCGCGTATAGCCTTCGGGTCGCGCCATTCGAAGGCGGAAGGTTCTGACTTTTCCTCGCAGCTCTCGTTGACACCGTATCCTCAAGCTGATAAAAGTTAACGTTCTCTTCGTATCCCTCCGAGCCGGAGGTTTGCGCGTCCCGAGCTATGCCGGACGAGTCCAAGTCGACCTCTTCACCGCCGCCGGAAGGCGAGGCGAAGCCTGTCGCGCCCGCTGTGGCAGCCCCTATTTCAGCAGCCCCAGCGAAGCCGGCTGCGGCAGCGAAACCGCCCGTTCCCGCGCCTGTTCCGTGGGATTCGCCCATGATTGCAAAGCTCAAGGGCAACTACGGCTCCGGCATCGAGCCGCTGACCTATGCCGGACAGAACTATATGGTCGTCGACCGCTCCCTGATTCCTGAAATTCTCCAGCTGTTGCGCAACCAGGAGCAGTTCGACTACTGCGTCGACATCACGGCAGTCCATTACCCTGCGCGCGAAAAGCAATTCGACGTGCTGTGGGTGCTTTATTCTTTTCCGCGCAACGAGCGCATCCGCGTGAAGACGCAAATCCTCGACGGAGCAACCCTGCCGACTTCCGTTTCCATCTGGCCGGGAGCGAATTGGCTGGAGCGCGAAGTCTTCGACATGTTCGGCATCAAGTTTGACGGGCATCCCGACATGAAGCGCATCCTGCTGCCCGAGGGCTGGAAGGGACATCCCCTGCGCAAGGATTATGGAATCCTGCAGCAGGATAACGAGTGGGTGCAGATCAACCTGGGAATCGAGAGCGGGCAGTAGATCAAAATGACCGAACCCAACACCACGCTCTCGCCGCTGGAACTCGAAACCCACGACAAGACTTATCTTGACGCGAACGAGCTCGTCATCAACATGGGCCCGCAGCATCCCGCGACGCACGGCGTGCTGCGCGTGATTCTGCGGCTCGACGGCGAAAAAGTTCTGGGACTCGAGTGCGTGATCGGCTATCTGCACCGGGGCGTAGAGAAAATTGGCGAGCACCGCACCTATACGATGTTCAACCCCTATGTCGACCGCATGGATTACGTGGCCGCGGTCTCAAACGGGCTGGGCTATTGCGAGACGGTCGAAAAACTTCTCAACGTGGAAGCGCCGCCGCGCGCCCAGCATGTCCGCGTCATTCTCACTGAACTGAACCGCATCGCCAGCCACCAGCTCTGGCTGGGCACGCATGCTCTCGATATAGGCGCGATTACGCCGCTGTTCTACACCTTCCGCGACCGCGAAGAGATTCTCAAGATCTACGAGAAGTATTGCGGAGCGCGCCTCACCACTCACGCTTTCCGCATCGGCGGCTTGCAGTACGAAACCTACACCGGCTTCGAGAAGGAAGTGACAAACTTCCTGAATTTCTTTCGCCCCAAGATCGACGAGTACGAAGAACTGCTGACCACGAATCGCATCTGGGTCGAGCGCACAAAAAATGTAGGAACCATCTCCGCCGAAGATTGCATTGCGCTGGGTGTGACCGGCCCCGTGCTGCGCGCCAGCGGCGTCAAGTGGGATATCCGCAAGGCGCAGCCCTACGCCAACTACAAGAATTTCGATTTCGAGATTCCGATTGGAGAGAACGGCGATACCTACGATCGATATCTCGTGCGCATGGCCGAGATGCGGCAATCGGTGCGCATCATCCAGCAGGCCGTCGAGGCGCTGCCCGAAGGGCCCATCATGGCGAAGGTTCCGAAGGTGATGAAGCCGCCCGCGGGTGAGGTCTATCACTCGATCGAAGCGCCGAAGGGTGAGCTGGGATACTTTATCGTCAGCGATGGCTCCACACAGCCTTATCGTCTCCGCGTGCGTCCGCCGTCGTTCGTAAATCTACAAGCGCTCGATGCGATGTGCCGCGGCCAGCTTGTGGCCGACGTGATCGCCGTAATCGGCACCCTCGACATTGTTCTCGGCGAGGTGGATCGCTAAATGAGGTCCCGCTGATGCACGCCATTATCCAATACATTCAGTCGTATCTCTCGAGCGATAAGACGCCGGGCGCCGCGGGGAACATGTTCTGGGCGCTCGTCTATATCATGCTGGTTTTCGGCGGACTTTCTGTAGCCGTGATTGCGATGAACTGGCTTGAGCGCAAAATCCTCGCTCACATGCAGGTTCGTCTCGGCCCCATGCGTGTTGGTCCGCACGGCTTGCTGCAGCCCATCGCGGACGCCATCAAGCTGCTGCTCAAAGAAGACATCATGCCGGCCGAGGCCGACGGATTTGTTTTCTGGATGGCGCCGTTGATCGTGGTGCTGACGGCGTTCACAGTTTTCGTCGTGGTACCGTTTGGTCCGACGCATGCCATCACCGACATGAACATCGGAATCCTGTTCATGCTCGGGGTGTCTTCGCTCAGCGTGCTGGGCATTGTGATGGCGGGTTGGGCGTCGAACTCGCACTATCCTCTGATTGGCGCGCTGCGGTCGAGCGCGCAGATGGTGTCGTACGAAGTAGCCATGGGACTGGCGGTGGTCTCAGCGATTCTGATGACCAGCCTGAACGCCGAGGGCACCGGAACCCTCAGCATGATCGGCATCGTGCAGGCGCAACTCGCGCAGCATGAATGGTTCATCTTCAAGTTTTTCCCGCTTGGCCTGATCGCCTTCTTCATTTTTGCCGTTGCCATGGTTGCCGAAACCAATCGCGCACCATTCGATCTTGCCGAAGCTGAATCTGAGTTGACCGCCGGCTTCCACACTGAGTACAGCGGCTTCCGCTGGTCTTTGTTTTTCCTGGCCGAATATTCTGCCATGATCGCGGTGTCTTCGATCGCGGTGACACTCTGGCTCGGCGGATGGCTGCGGCCGTTTCCCAATCTGCTGAACGGCACTCCCTGGGATCAGATTTTTTCCTTCTTCCCCGGCGTGACGTTTCTTTTCTTTGCGGCGATATGCTTTTACAACACAGTCCGAATGCCGAAGCATCCTCTTTTCCGCATTCAAACCATCGGCCTCGCGGGATTCGGCGTCGTTCTCGGCTTGATCGGTCTGGTTCTTTTCGTTCCTGCGGTCAGCGTGCGGGTGCAGGATATTTTCTGGTTCTCGGCGAAAGTTGCCGGGTTCATGTACCTCTATATCTGGTATCGTGGCACGTTCCCGCGATATCGCTTTGACCAGCTCATGCAGATGGGATGGAAAGTCCTTCTGCCCATGGGTTTGGGCGTTCTGATTCTCACGGCCAGCGTAGCGCTGCTGCAACAAAAAATATGGCACCCGTAGCTACTCCATTTTTCTTTTACCTGTTTGCCGCGATTATGCTGGTCGGCGGCATCATGGTGATCACCTGCAAGAATCCGGTGCACTCGGCGCTGGCGCTGATTGTCGCGCTGCTGGCGCAGGCCTCCATCTATCTGATGCTCTATGCGCCGTTCGTCGCTGGCGTGCAGATCATTCTTTACGCCGGTGGCATCATGGTGCTGTTCCTGTTCGTCATCATGCTGGTGAGCATTGAGCGCTCCATGAAAGAGCGGCAGTTCAATAGTCAGTGGGTGGTGGGAATCGTTGCGGCGACGGCGTTAGGCGGATTATTTATCGCCGTCTATACGAAAGGGAAGGACATCTTTCCCGATCACGTGCTGCCGGTAGTAGAAAACGATAACACGCAGAAAGTCGCCACACTGCTGTATGGCCAATACATGTTCGCCTTCGAGATCGCCTCGCTGCTGTTGCTGGTGGCAATTATCGGAGCGGTGGTGATGGCGAAGAAGAGAATCTAGTCTGCGAGTTGCGAGTCCCGAGCGGCGAGCAAATCGGCGCTGGGACGAGAAGCCAAACTCGCGGCTCGCAACTCGGGACTGATAGCCACTATGGAATCGATGCTCCACATCACGACGCTGCACTACCTGGTCCTCGGCGCAGCCTTATTTCTGCTGGGGGTAATTGGCGTACTGACGCGCCGCAACGTGGTCATCGTTCTGATGTCAATCGAACTGATTCTGAACGCTGTGAACTTGAATCTGGTGGCATTCTCCCGCCTCTGGGGAGGAGTGCATGGTCAGGTCTTCGCCATCTTCGTGATCACCGATGCCGCCGCGGAAGCTGCGGTAGGTCTCGGCATTCTAATCGCCTTCTTCCGCAACAAGGAGACGGTGAACATAGATGAAGTGAACTTGCTGAAGTGGTAGGAAGGCAGGGTGCCGAGCTAGAAGCTAGAAGCTGAATTTATGTTCTTTCTCCACTACATCTGGCTGATCCCGTTGTTCCCCGCCTTCGGCGCGGTGGCCATGTTCTTTTTCGGCCGCAAGCTGCAGAAGGCCACCGTGAGCGCCGTTTGTGTGGGCACGATTGTGCTCGCGTTTCTTATGGCTTGCGGCGCGGTCTGGCAGTACTCCGCGTGGTCGTCCGCACCTGAGCATTTTCACCAGCCTTATCAGACCGTCCTCTATACCTGGCTCGGCACCGACACCGGCCACATGAATTACACGACCCACGACGGCTCGCAAGCCGCATTCCAGGCCGACGCGGGTTTCCTGCTCGATCCACTTTCCAGCATCTGGCTGCTGTTCGTCACCGGCGTCGGGATGCTGATCCACATTTACTCCACCGGATACATGGCGCATGAAGGCGGCTACTACCGTTTCTTCGGATACCTCAACCTCTTCATGTTCTCGATGCTCACGCTCATCCTTGCCAACAACTATGTGCTCATGTTCGTTGGCTGGGAAGGCGTGGGTTTATGTTCGTACCTCCTGATCGGGTTCTATTTCCATCGCAAATCGGCGACTGATGCCGGAAACAAAGCCTTCATCGTGAACCGCATCGGCGACGCCGGATTCCTGCTGGGAATGTTCTTCATCGCCTGGTACTTCGGATCGCTCCGCTTCACAGAAGTCACGCACATTGCGCACAGCGGACGCTTCGCCATAGGCGATCCCATCATCACCGCGGCCACATTACTGCTCTTCGTCGGAGCCTGCGGCAAGTCGGCGCAGCTGCCACTCTACGTCTGGCTGCCCGACGCCATGGAAGGCCCCACACCAGTTTCTGCGCTGATCCACGCCGCGACCATGGTAACGGCGGGCGTCTACATGGTTGCGCGTTCGAACGCATTGTTCGTACTCGCGCCCACCTCGATGAAGACGGTCGCCATCGTCGGCGCGCTGACCGCCATCTTCGCCGCGTCCATCGCCCTCGTGCAAACCGACATCAAGCGCGTGCTTGCCTATTCGACAGTCTCCCAGCTCGGCTACATGTTCCTCGCGCTCGGCGTCGGAGCCTTCTCCGCCGGCGTTTTCCACGTCTTCACGCACGCGTTCTTTAAAGCGCTTTTGTTTCTCGGCGCAGGCGCCGTGATCCACTCGATGAGTGGCGAGCAGGACATGCGCAACATGGGCGACCTGGCCCATCGTATCCCCATTACGTATCGCACGATGCTGGTGGCCACGCTGGCGATCGCCGGCATTCCTCCGTTCGCCGGCTTCTTTTCCAAGGACGAAATTCTTTGGCAGACGTGGACCAAAGAGAGTGATGCCTATCGCATCTTGTGGTTTATCGGCTATGCCACCGCGCTGATGACGGCGTTCTACATGTTCCGCCTGATCTACCTGACTTTCTTCGGCAAGCCGCGCATGAGCCACGAGGCCGAACACCATATTCATGAGTGTCCGCACTCCATGGCCGTGCCGCTGCTGGTTCTCGCTTTGTTCTCGCTCTCCGCCGGGTGGCTGAGCTGGCCGCCAAGTCTCGGCGGCTCCGCCCGGTTCGAAAGGTTCCTCGATCCAGTCTTTGCCAAAGAAGGGCAGGTTTTCGAGCAAGAGGGCAAAGCCGGGCAACTCGCAGCCGGAGAAAAAGAGGCCGAACACACCAGTCCTATCGAATACTTGCTCATGTTTCTTTCCGTCGGAGCTGCCGCCGTCGGCTGGGGCATGGCTCGCCGCGCTTACAACCATGCTGACAAGGATTTCGTCGAGCCCATCGCCGCCGCGACGCCTGGCATGTACGACCTACTGCTCCACAAGTATTACGTCGATGAAGCTTACGACTACGTCTTCACCGGCCGCCGCAAGCTGGGAGACATCCGCCTGGGCGTGCTGGGATTAGGCGAAGCGTCCGCGTGGTTCGACACAAACGTGATCGACGCAGCTGTTAACGACGTGGGCTGGGCCACGCGTCTGACGGCGACGATCTCCGGTTGGTGGGACAAGTGGATCATCGACGGCATCGGCGTGAACGGCCCCGCAATTCTGGCGCGCATGCTTTCATATCCGGCGCGGCTATTCGAATGGGGTCTGGTCCAGTGGTACGCGCTGGTGATGACCGCAGGCTTGGTAGGTTTCGTGTTCTATTACGTGTACCACTGAGTTTAGTAGCGCCGCCGTCCCGGCGGCTGTCGTGGCAGCGTCCCGCCGCCACTCTCCGAAGGGCGAGACGCCCTGGCGACAGCCGACGAGACACCAGGCGCTACAACTGAGAACTTCATGCAAAACCACATACTCTCGATCATCCTCTTCACGCCGCTGGTCGGCGCTCTGGTGCTCCTGTTCGTTCCCAAGGAGAACAAGGAAGCCATCCGCTGGATCGCGAACTTTTTCGCCCTCGGCGGCTTCCTGGTCTCGCTGCCGCTGGTGCCCATGTTCTGGGCGCAGCGCTTCGACGCCACTCAACGCTTCAAGTTCATCGAGGGCGCGGCCAACAACTGGATTCCCTCGATCGGCGCTGGCTACGTGATCGGCATCGACGGCATTTCCTTCCTGCTCATCATGCTCACCACGCTGCTGGGCTGGATCTCAATCCTCTCTTCATGGACAGCGATCGAAAACCGCGTCAAGGAATACTACGTCTGGTTCTTGATTTTGCAGACCGGCATGCTCGGCGTCTTCATGGCGCTCGATTTCTTCCTCTTCTTCGTTTTCTGGGAAGCCATGCTGGTCCCCATGTATCTGCTGATCGGCATCTGGGGCGGACCGCGCAAGCTTTACGCGGCGATCAAGTTCTTCCTCTACACCCTGGCTGGCTCGGTGCTGATGCTCCTCGGTATTCTCTTTCTCTATTTCCATCACCAACACTTAACTGGAATTTACACGTTCAGCATCACGGCCCTCTACGAAACCGCGCCGAAGATTTATTCTGACCCAGCCTACGGACCCACTATCGCCACGCTGCTGTTCTTCGCTTTCTTCTTTGCCTTTGCCATCAAGGTGCCAATGTTCCCCTTCCACACCTGGCTGCCCGACGCCCACGTGGAGGCGCCGACCGCCGGCTCCGTCATCCTGGCGGGCGTCCTGCTGAAGATGGGGACGTACGGTTTTATCCGCTTCTCGCTGCCGTTTTTCCCGAACGTGATGTGGAATCCCGCCACGTTCCTGCACCTGACCGTCCGTGGCTGGATGATCACCCTCTCCATCATCGCCATCATCTATGGCGCTCTCGTTTCGCTCATGCAGAAGGACATGAAGAAACTGGTCGCCTATTCCTCAGTAAGCCATCTCGGTTTCTGTACGCTGGGAATCTTCGCGCTGAACTCCGCGGGCATAAGTGGATCCGTCTTGCAGCAGATCAATCACGGCATCTCCACCGGCGCACTGTTCTTGATCGTCGGCATTCTCTACGAGCGCCGCCACACTCGTGAAATTTCCGAATACGGCGGCATCTCGAACGTGATGCCGGTCTACGCCACCATCACCATGATCATGTTCCTCTCTTCGATGGGGCTGCCGCTGCTCAACGGTTTCGTAGGCGAATTCACCATCCTGCAGGGAACGTTCATGGAGAACTGGCGATGGGGCGCGTGGGCCGTGCCTGGAGTAGTTCTTGCCGCGGCGTATCTGCTGTGGCTTTACCAGCGCGTCTTCTTTGGCACGGTGACGAATCCGAAAAACGAAAAGCTGTACGATCTCACGCCCCGCGAGGTGCTGACCTTCGTCCCCCTCCTCATTATGGCGTTCTGGATCGGCCTCTATCCCAAGCCTTTTTTCCAGATTCTTGAGCAGCCCGTGAATCAGATCGTCGAAAACGTGCGCAGTCCGCAGGCTGGCGGCCCCGCAAATGCTGTCGTTGACCCGGAAGTTCAGCCGGAAATTCAGCCGGAACCTCAGCCGGCTTTTGAACCGGTTGGCACGGATTCCGTCGCGACCTCAGCCTCCGCAACCACCACGGCTCGTGTCGCAGCGCAGTCGATCAAGGGGAAGAACTAGTGGGCGTCGCTCCCCAATTCGCTTTGAACGACTATCTGTTGGCCCTCCCCATCACTCTGCTTACGTTGTTTGCTCTCGGCATCCTGTTGATCGATCTCATGCTCCCGCCGGAGGAGAAGTGGGTAAACGGGGCCACGGCTTTAGTCGGCGTGCTCTTTGCCGCCAAGGCGGTGTACAACGTCCAGGCCTGGATGCAGAGCACAGGCGTTCCTCGCGTTTCAGGTTTCATGGGCACGGTGCTGGTCGACCGCTTTTCCATCTATTTCTTCTATCTGTTTCTCGCGGGCACGGCGATCTCGATCCTCATGTCCATGCGTTACATGAAGACCGAGCATGAAAACCACGGCGAGTATTACACTCTGATGCTGCTCTCGGTCGTTGGCATGATGTGCATGGCCGCCGGATTCGACATCGTTCTGATTTTCATCGGCCTGGAGCTGATGGCGATTTCCACCTACGTTCTGGTGGGTTTTCTGCGCCGCAACCGCCGCTCCAACGAAGCAGCGCTGAAATATCTATTGCTGGGTGCGTTCTCCTCCGGCATTTTTGCCTACGGACTATCGCTGCTGTACGGACTTACCGGCAGCACCAATGTCGCCGAGATCGGCCGCCGCCTCGCGCAGCTCCTAGCCAGAGAACCTCACAATCCGGTCGCGATCATCGCCTTGCTGACCACGATGACCGGCCTGTTGTTCAAGATTGCCGCCATCCCTTTCCACCAGTGGGCGCCTGACGCATACGAAGGCGCGCCTACCTGCATCACTGGATTCATGTCCGTAGCCGTAAAGGCTGCGGGATGGGCGATGCTGCTGCGCATCCTGATCGGCAGTCCGTTCCAGCTCGGCGGATTGCTCGCCATGCGTTCGACCTGGGTTCCAGTGCTGGTCTTCGTTTCCATCGCCACCATGACGGGCGCGAACTTCGCCGCCCTCACCCAGACCAACACCAAGCGCCTGCTCGCCTACTCTTCCATCGCTCACGTCGGCTACATGCTGCTCGGCTTGATCGCCGGAACCCCGACTCAGCTCAATGCCGACGGCATCAAAGGCATCCTGATCTACCTGCTGGTCTACACCTTCATGAACCTGGGCGCCTTCGGCGTGATCACTTCGCTGCGCCATCGCAACGTAATCGGCGACGAACTCGACGACCTCAACGGCCTCTATTCGCGCGCACCAGTCGAAGCCGTGCTCATGCTGATCTTCCTGCTCTCGCTAGCCGGAATCCCGCCCCTGGCCGGCTTCTACGGCAAATACTTCATCTTCCTCAGCCTCATCGAAACCGGACACTACGCGCTGGCGTCTCTAGGCGTGCTCTATTCCGTCTTCGGCCTGTACTACTACCTGAAGATGGCCAATGCCATGTTCATGGGCCAGCCCGAAGAACGAGGCCTCCTGCCCGTCAGTTGGACCATGCGCGCCGCGCTAGCCGTAACCGCATTCGCCACGCTCTACATCGGAATCATGCCCGAACGTTTCATCCACCTGGTGAACTGGTCAATCGGCATGGCGCAGAACCCCACAGTAGCCAAACTGATCCGCTAGAAATGCGAGTAAGTTAGAAATGCTCATGTGGAGACATCCGCCCTTCGGCTTCGCTCAGGGCAGGCTGTCGGCTGTCCCGGCCCGAGCGAAGCTCGGCCGCAATCCACCACAGCCGCCGATAAGCGTAGAATCCACCGTGCAGGCCCGATGACCCCAACCGGCCCAACTCCCGACCGCGAAGATGAAGACCGTCAAGACTCCGGGCGCAAAGAGAACTTCTGGGTGCAGGCCGCCCGCTACAGCCAGCTGGCATTCATCCTCCCCGCCGCCCTCGTCGTGGGATGGCTGGTGGGCGCGGGACTTGACCGCTGGCTGCACACCACCTGGCTTTACTTGGCTGGCATCTTGTTAGGCATCGCAGCCGGATTCTTCGAACTCATACGCACGGTGCTGCGCGACACGAAGTGACTATGTCGACTCTCCATCAGTTTCAATGACCCATCAACTACAGGTCGAACCCAACCCGGCTCACGCCGCCGCCTCGGAGCACTTTTACTCCGGCGCTCTTCACCGCATCGGCCGCGCCATGATTGTGCTCGCCCCGTTGCTGGTAGCCTCCGCGTGGTGGAGGTTTGGCGTGGCCACTGCCTCCGGCTTTGCCGTCGGTTGTGTCATTGCCTACGTGAATTTCCACTGGCTCAAACGCGTAATCGCCGGCTTCGTCGATCGCGCCAGCGGAGCCGTTACGTCGCAATCGGGGCAGGGAATCGTCTTTCGTTTCCTGCTGCGTTACGTTTTGATGGCTCTCGGCGCCTATGCTATATTGACTGTTTCACCCGCGAGCCTGAACGGGCTTCTTGCGGGCTTATTTTTGCCTGTCGCGGCCATCGGGTGCGAGGCAGTCTACGAGCTGTACACGGCCCTGGTTCGCGGGTTTTAGCCCGAGGCCGCACTAAACTTTCTTATGCCTGAACAACTCTGGTTCACCGCCATCCTGAATCATCTGTTCGCAGGCCCCGTCACGTCGCTCCTGCTGGCGTTGGGCATAAAACCCAAATCCCTAACAGCCCCCATCCCGAATTCACTCGCGATGGAGATTCTGGTCTTTGCATTTTTGCTGGTCCTCTTCGTTATGGTCCGTTCGCGGCTTTCGGTCGACCGTCCCGGAGCACTGCAGCATACGTTCGAAGGCGTCGAGGGATTCATTCAAGCCCAGAGCGATGAGATCATCGGCCACCACAGCGAAGGCTACACAGCGTTCCTGGCAGCCCTGACCCTCTTCATTCTTTTCTGCAACCTCATCGGCGTGATTCCCGGCTTCGAGTCACCGACAGCTGTAGCCGTCGTTCCCCTGGGCTGCGCCCTTTGCGCGTTCGTGTATTACAACGCGCAGGGATTCAAGCACGCCGGAATAGGCTATCTGAAGCATTTTGCCGGGCCTGTGCTGGCCTTGTCACCCCTGATGATTCCAATCGAAATCATCAGCCATCTGGCTCGCGTGCTCTCGCTGACCATCCGCCTTACCGCCAATATGCTGGCTGGCGATCTGGTCACCTTAGTTTTCATTTCGCTTGTCCCCATCGGTGTGCCCATCATATTCATGGGATTGCACATCGGCGTGTCGCTGCTGCAGACCTACATTTTCATCCTGCTGACCACCGTTTATCTGCAGGGCGCGGTTTCGGAAGAGCACTGAGAGGCAGTGGCCAGTGAGCAGTGGTCAGTAAGCTCGAGCAAGTTAGATGAAATAGGATTGGAACTTAAGGTTTTACTGGCCACTGGCAACTGGCCACTGATTTTCAAGGTTTTACTGGCCCCTGTTCACTGACCTCAGGCCACTGGTTCTAACCCGCAAGCGTGAGGGCGTCTGCAAGGAATGACGTCAACCACCCACTGGCGGTATTTCATACGAGGAGAAACACAATGGGTAAGCTAAGTAAATTGTTCATGGTACTGTCCGTGTTGTCGTTCGCCGTCCCGGCCTTTGCGCAGGGCGAAGCCGCAGGTGGAGTCAACTGGGTTGCCATCGCCGCTGGATTTTCCATGGCGTTTGCCTCCGGCATTTGCGCTTTGGCGCAGGGCAAGGCGACCGCTTCCGCCGCTGAGAGTCTGGCCCGCAATCCAGCCGCTCGTCCCGGAATTCAACTGGCTCTAATTCTGGGTCTGGCCCTGATCGAGTCTCTCGCGCTTTACACACTGGTGATCATCTTCGTTAAGGTGAAATAAGACAGGTTTCGAAGTTTCAGGGTTTCAAGGTTTCAAAGACAAAAGCCTCTGCATACGCAGAGGCTTTTGTTTCGCCCTAAGATCTCACTCGTTTACTTTGAAACCCTGAAACCCTGAAACCCTGAAACCCTAGAAACCCTGAAACCTTGATCTTTCGCCCTAGACCTTCCGCTCCCCGCTCCACTGCTGATCTTTATTGTGCGCAGCGCGGCTCATCGCTTCCACCAACACCCGTCGCAACCGGTAGCGGCTTTCCAGATCAGTGTTGACGATCTCGAATCCCACTTCATTTACCCGCGCCCGGCGCAGCAGCACATGCGCCCGGATCTTCGACCGCATGCCCAATGAAATCTCCAGATCTGCCTCGCTGCCGATGCGCAGATTGTCTTCTTTGGTCCCCATGCCGCCGCCCAGGCTCAGCTCGCGGATCAGAATCTTTGACTTTCCCCAAGAACTTCCAATCGTGGCGCTAATAGTACGAGCCAGCACCATGCGTTCGTAACGCCGCTGCCGCACCCAAGGGCATGCTGGAGCCGTATCCAGCGGCGCGATCGCGAGTTCGGCAGCCTCGATTCCGCTGTCAGAAAGTATCTGACCGCTGTAGCGCGGATCGGTCTTCGAGAGCGATTGCGCTGCCGCAATCCGCAGCTCACGATGATGAACCCATCCAAAAGTCTTCTTCGTCTCCACAATTTCGCGAAGCAGTGACACTGCCTCCGGATCCCGCAACCGCCCCAGCGACTCAATAGCCTTCAGTTGCACAAACGGGGAACGCGAAGCCGCCTCGCCCGGCTTCGCCATCGCCACCAGCGGTGGCGCCGCCGAAAGATCGCCGCTCATTCCGATTTCATCGATGGTCTCCGGAAGCACCACGGAATCCAATACTTCCGCTAATTCCAGCAGCGTTCGTCCGCGGTCTGGGGCAGCTCCGTAAGCGATCTGGCGAACCACAATGTCGTGATAGAAGCGGTTCCACTCAGGCAAGCGGATCGGCAACAACTCGAGCAATGTCCCGACGTCGAGGCGGCTCAAAAGTCCCACCACCGCCGAAGCTTGTCGCGGCTGTCCGGTCCGCAGAATCTCCCGCAATTGCGTCAGCGCCGGACTTCCCATCTCCTTAACCAGCTCGACCATACGGTCGCACTCATCTCGGCGCATGCATCGGAAGAACCGATCAGCCAGATGTTCAGCCCCCGACTGGCACGTCCGCCGCAACACCAGCAGCAAGTCCGGAGGCACCGGTTCGTAGTGCAACGCTTCCTCAATGAACTCGGGAATCCGGTTTTCCACTCCCACCCGCGGGCGCAAGTCATTCACCATCACCGGACGCTGTTGTAGCAGCATCTCCATCCCGGTGCACACTTCGTTGACCGCCTGGTAATTCTTGGCCTCGCTCGCCTCCTGGCTCAGGCGTACGAACGCCGCGCTCAGCAGGCTTTGCAGCTCAGGATCTTTCTCTACGCACAACTGCTCGCTCACCTGGTGGATGGCCTTCCCCATGGATTCACCACCCAGCCGGGCATAAAGGTCGGCCAGCTGGCTCAATCCAATCGCCGTCTTGCGCCGCGGATCCTGCTCCTTGCTTGTGAGGCAAGAAGAGTAGTTGTTCAAAATTTCCGCCGACGTTTCCTTGTCGTCGCGGTCGAGCAGCACTTCCACGAACTGCCGCAAATTGCGCGGCGGCACGCACGGAGCTTCGTTCGAGAGCAGCACCGTCTTCTTCCCAGACTCCGGCACTTCCGCCCAGAACATCCGGTCCAAAATGTCGGCGTGCGACTCCACCAGGATGCCCGCCTTGTTCATCTTCTCTTCTTGCAGTTTCAGAATCTGGCGCAGCGAGTCCATCTGCCGGCTCATGTGCTCCATCATCTGATGCACAGCGTTGACCTTGACTTCGCCTTTCGAATAGCGCTCCAGCGCGAAGCGGATCGCCATGTGCTCGGCGGCCTTCATCAGCAGCGGTGTGTCCTCTTCCTGGGCCGTAGTCGCTTTGGCCGCCAGGGTTCCCAGCAACTGTTGCAGGTTCAGCCGCGTGTTAGGGTCGACTTCAGTCAGCTCTTTATGGAGAATTTCCGGATTAGTAGTCGGATCGCCTTGCACCTCGCCGAATCGCGTCAGCAGACGGATCGCTTGAATCACTTCCGCTTCCTGCAGCGGGACTACTCCGCCTTCCCAAGCGGGAGCAGCCCCTGTTCCACTTCCGCTTGCCGTCGTCCCGGTTGCGGGTCCGGCAACCCAATGGCCCGATGCGTTCGGAACGCTTCCGAACGGAACCACGGTTCCGCCAGGCTGGCCCGTGCCACCGGAATTGGCGCCCTCCGCCGCTGCGATCAATTGCAGCAGCTTCTGCGGATCGTTCAGCCATTGCTTGAATTCCGGTCCCAGGGTCTGCGCCGCGATCTGCGCCGCTACGCTGATATCGCCGGTCAACGGGTCAGCCGCAACGAATTTCACTTCGTTGATCTTGATCGTGCTCTGCTTGCCTGCACTGCTCAGAGCTTCTTTGATCTGCTTGGCCACATCCTGAGCTTTCGAGCCAGCCAGAGTGAAGGCACGCACCAACCGGGCAAAGTCTTCAATGGTTACGTCTTTCGAAAAGTGCAGGCTGGCCAAACCAGCGGTGCTAAGGAGCTGTCCAAAGCTGCGCTCCGTCTGTCCGGCTTCCAGCGGAACTCCATCCAACAGCAGCTTGTTGTCTGAAACCCCCAGCAAAAAGCCGCCTTCTCCTGCGGCGGGCAGACCATGCTGCAATTCATTCCACGCAGTCTCGAACTGGGCTTCGGTGCGCTTGTGGTCAGGACCATACATACGCGCATACTTGATCAGAATGTTCAGGCTGTGAACAAAAGCGCGCGCGGAAGCCGCCCGGTTTGCGTGAAATGTGGTAGCGTCGCTAATAAAACACCCCTCGACCCGCGGTCTGACTATCGGCAAATATAGGCAATAAAAGGCTAATCCAACAGGTAAGGGGTTGCACGTTACGGAGGTAACGGTCAGAATTGGCAAGACTCAGAAATCCGCGCCCACTGCTTACCCGAACCGTAGTGTTTTCCTCAACTCCACACACCGCGCGTGCCCAAAAAACCACCGGCCTGCGCTACTGGATGCAGCGCGTGTTAGAGGAGTGCGACCACGCCGCCGAGGATTTCAGCCCGGATCCCGTTCACGACCTGCGCGTCTCCCTGCGCCGCTGCCGTTCTTTGGCTGACGGATTATACGCACTCGATCCCGATCCCAACTGGAAGGCCATGAGGAAGGCGGGAAAGCGCCTGTTTCAGCGTCTAGGGGCCTTGCGCGACATCCAGATCATGATGGAATGGATCGAAAAGCTACATCCCGAATTAGTAAGGGCGGAACAAGTAAGGGTGGAACAAGCAGGTGGGGAGCGGGAACTCTTGCCCGCTTTGCGTCCATCTCAACCGAACAACGAGTCCACTTCGAGCTCAGTCGATCCTGCAGCCCAAGCCCTGCTCAAAATCCTCGCCGCCCGCGAACAAGAACAAAAACTCGAAGCCCACGCCGCGCTCGAAGAATTCGACCGCAAACAGTGGCGTCAGTGGACGAGAACTCTTCCGGCCCGTGCCGCGCACGTCCGCCTGGGCAGCGCGCTGTTCAAGCATCTGGCACTGGAGCGCTGGACCGAAGCCCGCGAACTCCACAACCGCGCCTTGCGCAACCGCTCCCAGGCGGCATTTCACAGCCTGCGCATCGGCATCAAGCGCTTTCGCTACATCGTCGAGAACTTCCTGCCCGCCGAGCACAAAGCCTGGAGCAACGACCTCAAAGAAATGCAGGACGTGCTGGGCGAGGTCCATGACCTCGACGTGCTCTGGGCCACAGCGACCTCCTGCCACATTTTTCCAGACCAGGATTCACGCCGGCGTTGGCACGAACGAATTCTCTCCGAGCGCGCCAAGCGCATTGAGGTCTATCGAAAAAAGATGATAGGCCCCGCCTCGCTCTGGCAGGTCTGGCGCGCCCCGCTGCCGCAAGGCAAACAGGTTCAAGCGCTAGCCACTCGCCGCATGAAGCTCTGGGCACACGGCCTCGATCCTGACTTTGCCCATTCCGAGCGCGTGGCCAGCCTGGCTCTTCAACTCTACGACGGCCTTCTAGCCTCGGGATGGCAGCCGTCCGCCGATGCCGTCTCAGCGCGCTCCAGCCTTCTAGCCGCCGCTGTTCTTCACGATGTCGGCAAGTCCAAAGGCGAGAAAGGACATCACAAAACTTCCTTCGACATGATTCGCGCCCATGGCAATCCACTAGGTTGGAAGCCCGCCGACCTGCAACGCGCAGCCATCGTTGCCCGCTTCCACCGCGGATCCCTCCCCACCAGGAAGCACAAAGACTTGCGCGATCTCCTCCCCGACGAACAGAAAGCCACCATCCAGCTAGTTGCCATCCTGCGCCTGGCCAACTCTTTGGACGCCGCCCACGACGGCCACATCCGCCGCATTCAAATTGAAAATGCTCAGATCAGAGCTGGTCAGATCAGAGCTAACGGCAACGAAGCCATCGTCGTCGCCGCCGAAGGCTATTCTCCCCTGAGCGCTTCCGCCCAAACCATCGCTGCCGAGCGCCACCTGCTCGAAACCGTCCTGCACCGCCCAGTCATCATCAAGCCGATGAAGTTCATAAGCCACCTGTCCTGGGCGAAGAGCGCCGTTTCGAAAGAATCCAGAACAAAATTCCGGTGCACACGACCAATCGCACCTGCTTGAGGGATAGAGTCTGGTTCAGCACTTACCCCACTACGGAAGAATTGCTCACCTCGAACTCAGCATGGACGCCTACAGCGTTCTATCTAGGAAGCCTACGGCCTGCACGGTATCCCGCATGCATGTCGACTCCTGGTAAAACTGGAGGGGCGTTTCTTTGTAGCGTGGCGAGTATCGAGGGTCGAGGGTAGAGTGTCAAGCGAAGATCAGATCAGAAATCTAGTGAAGAACGCGCTCGCGGTTACTGACGAGCGGGAACTCCACAGGATAATGGAGGAGTTGAGGTCCGCCCTGCGCAAGCACGTCGAGCACATACGGAAAATAGGTCTTGCCAGCCATCCCGACCGCAGAGCGAAATACAGCGACGGAAGAAAAACTGGATGACAACCGCGTCGAGACCACGTTAGACACGTTTCATCCCAACCGAACCAGATCCCTTGCGGAGGTCTTTTCCATCGAACTCGTCAAGCAGTTGCTGGACCAGTTCGGTCAGTCTCTTTGGATCCTGTTCCTGTTGCACCTGCTCCGCCACTTGCCGCCAGCGTTCCTGAGGAGGCGTGATCTCATCTAGTACGTGAACCGCGCTGGTCTCCCAGAATTCTTTGGCAATCCTCCGGACCGTCCCAACCGGTATCTGCTCGAAATGTGTTTTCGACGCTCGCATTTGATTAACCCCCGCCTGTCATCACAACCGTAGCAGTCCAGAACCCGTACGGGTTATATCTTTTGGGCAATCTTTGCACGCGCTATAGCGTGTTCACCACGCTCAAATCAAGCTGACTTGTGGGCAGGTAGACGCCACAATCACATTGGGGGATCAGTGTTTAACGGGTCGGATTTGTACTTGACGATGTCGTGTCGTTGTATTACGATTGGGTCACGTTAGTTTAACGATGTCTTCCAGCAAGGAGATCCTCCGATGGCCCAGAAAGTTCCAATGAACTTCAGGACAATGTCGCAGGCAGATGTACCACAAGGTCGCAACGGAAAGCATAAGCAGATTGTCACCGAGATTCTCTCTGATCTCGATCAACTGCCCGCGGGAGTTGCGCTCAAAGTGCCCTTGGCGGAATTAGAGGAAAGCAAGGAGAATGTGCGGTCCGCGCTAAACCGCGCCGTTCATAAAGATGGCCGCAACGTTGCGACCGCCAGTGACACCGACTTTTTGTATGTATGGAACGAGAGCCAGTAGTGATTCTCGGCTTTCCATATCGGCTCTGGTTAAACGGTGAAAGATGTCCATGCGGTCGTGGGGCTTTGGGCTGGTCGCGCGCGAGGCCCAGGCTATCGAGTCTGCCATCCATGCAACCTCCGGGCGTCGCATGTAAGACAACACTCACTGACCGCGCTTCAGACTGAATCGACGTTGCCGAAGAGGCTGAACCTTCGTAGACTTAGAAACGAAGCCTCGCCAGCGACTTCCAATGAAAACTGCCAAACTAGCCAGATCCTACCGCATCGACGATGGCAAGAATTTCCGCCTGAAGGACTTCGATCCGGGAGACACAAAGCACCTACATTCGATCGATCAAGCCAAGGAACAACTGCAGAAAGACACCTCGCACTTGGAGGATTTGCAGGCGAAGCTTTACGCCCAGGATCACTGGGCTCTGCTGCTGATCTTCCAGGCCATGGACGCGGCCGGTAAAGACGGCACCATCAAGCACGTTATGTCTGGAGTGAACCCGGAAGGTTGCCAGGTCTACTCGTTCAAGGTCCCGTCGCAGACCGAACTGCAGCATGATTTCCTCTGGCGCACCACGCGAAATCTGCCGGAGCGCGGCCACATTGGCATCTTCAACCGCTCTTATTACGAAGAAGTGCTCGTGGTCCGAGTGCATCCCAAGGCGCTCGAGGGTGAGATGCTTCCACCAACGCTAGTAACCAAGAACATCTGGGAGGAGCGCTTCGAAGATATTCGCAGCTTCGAGCGACACATGGCGCGTAACGGCACCGTGATCCGTAAATTCTTCCTCCACCTATCGAAGAAAGAGCAGAAGCGCCGCTTCCTGGCGCGGCTGGAGGAACCGGAGAAGAACTGGAAGTTCTCCGCGGCGGACATTCACGAGCGCAAATATTGGGACGATTACCAGAACGCCTACGAAGATATGATCCGCAATACTGCGACGAAGCACGCCCCGTGGTACGTCATACCGGCGGACAATAAATGGTTTACGCACCTGGCAGTTTCGGCAGCCATCGTCGAAACCTTGGAAGAACTCGGCCTCGCGTATCCGAAAGTAGACGCCGCGAAGCGCAAAGAACTCCGGGCGGCTCGTCAAATTCTCGTGAAGAAGTAAACGGCAGTACTGCGGCCATGCGCTTCCCATTTGGCTCGCGCGGCATTACCATAGCACTTCCATTTCTTTTCATTTTCATTTCTTTCAATTGGGGGCATGGTATATGGCAGGTCGAAATACGTTTCTCCGCAACAGATCCGGCAAGGCTTCTTCAGCTTGGCACCTGCCCTTCTTTCTCGCCGTACTCGCGCTCGGCATACTCGCGCTAGCCTCTCAGACCACAGCGTTTGCCCAGACCAAGGCCGACAGTAGATCGAAGCCCGTCAAAGCCCAAGCCGCGCCTGCCGCGTCCTCTGACCAGAATTCCCCGGACGAAGAATCAACCAAGCCGGAGGACAAGCCCTTCAAAGGCATGAAGTATCGCCTGATCGGTCCCTTCCGCGGCGGACGCTCCCTCACCGCAGCCGGAATTCCCGGCGATCCCACCACCTACTATTTCGGCGCAACCGGCGGCGGCGTCTGGAAGTCCACCGACGGCGCCATGACCTGGTCTTCGGTTTTCGATAAAGAGGGAAGCAGTTCCATCGGCAGTCTCGCGGTGGCCAACTCCGATCACAATACCCTTTATGTCGGCACCGGCGAAGCCTGCATTCGCGGCAACATCGCCCAGGGCGACGGAGTCTATAAGTCTCTCGACGCCGGCAAGACCTGGAAGAACGTCGGCCTCCACGACAGCCGCGCCATCGGCAAAGTCATCATCAACCCCAATAATCCGGATATCGTTTTCGTGGCTGCTCTCGGCCATCCTTATGGACCAAACACCGAGCGCGGCATTTTCCGCACCACAGACGGCGGCAAAACCTGGGACAAAGTTCTCTACAAGGACGAAAACACCGGAGCCATCGACGTAGCCTTCGATCCTCACAATCCCAACATCTTATTTGCCGCGCTCTGGCAGGCGCGACGCACCTCATGGAGTCTCGCCGACGGTGGCCCGGGCAGCGGACTCTACCGCTCGAACGACGGAGGCACAACCTGGAAGCGCCTCGAAGAGCATGGTCTGCCGAAAGGCCCCTATGGACGCATCGGCATCGCCGTAGGAGCCAACTCCGAGCGCGTCTACGCCCTCATCGAAGCCCACAACCCGGATGGGGGTCTCTACCGCTCCGACGACGGCGGCGAGACATGGGAGATCGTCAATCCCAGTCACAGCCTCTGGCAGCGGCCTTGGTATTACATGCACATCATCGCCGATCCCAGGGACGAAAATACGATCTACATCATGGATGTGGACGCCTACAAATCCACCGACGGTGGTCACCTCTTCAACAAAATCAAAATTCCTCACGGCGACAACCACGGCCTCTGGATCGATCCCCGCGATACCCGCCGCATGATCGCATCGAACGATGGCGGAGTCACCGTAACTCTCGATGGCGGCAAGAACTGGACGCGCGAAGACAATCAGCCCACCGCGCAGTTCTACCACGTCATCACCGACTCCGCCGTACCCTACCGCGTCTACGGCGCGCAACAAGACAGCGGCACAGTAGCCATCGCCAGCCGCAGCGACGACGGCAGCATCGATCGCTCCGACTGGTATGACGTAGGTGGAGGCGAGGCCGGCTACATCGCGCCTTATCCTCCCGACCCGAATATCGTCTATGCCGCCGATTACCAGGGAAACATCACGCGCTTCGACAAGCACATCGGGCAGGTGAAATCGATCACCGAGCAGCCTGAGCTTTCCGATGCCTATGGCGCCGTGAACCTGGAGCACCGCTTCCAGTGGACCGCACCCGTACTGATTTCCCACTACGATCCCAACACGCTCTATCACGGCGGCGAGCGTCTGTTCAAAACCACAGACGGCGGCGTGCATTGGACAGCGATCAGTCCCGATCTCACCCGCAACGACAAAAGCAAGCAGCACGTCTCTGGCGGCGATATCACTCTCGACGATTCCGGCACAGAATATTACGACACGATCTTTGTCGTTGCCGAGTCTCCGCTCACCAAAGGCTTGCTCTGGGTTGGCACTGATGACGGCCTCATCCAGATCACGCGCGACGAAGGCAAAAACTGGACCAACATCACACCCAAAGATCTGCCCGAGTGGAGCCGCATCAGCCAGATCGAAGCTTCGCCCTTCGACGCCGCGACAGCCTATGTTGCCGTCGATCGCCATCAGAACGACGATCTTCGACCCTACATTTACAAAACCACCGACTACGGCCAGAGCTGGACGAAGCTGAACAATGGAATTCCCGAAGGCAGCTTCGTTCGCGCTGTCCGCGAAGATCCGAAGAAGCGCGGATTGCTCTATGCGGGAACCGAGAACGGTGTTTACGTCTCCTTCAACGACGGCGCCGATTGGCGGTCGCTCAAGCTGAATCTGCCAACCACTCCGGTGCACGATCTCGTAATCAAAGACAACGATCTCGTGATTGCTACTCACGGCCGCGCGTTCTGGATTCTCGACGATGTAAGTCCGTTGCGCCAATTCAGTGACGACGTGGCCAAGCAGGATGTCCATCTCTACACTCCCGCACCCGCGTACCGCATTCAGGCCGGCAAACCTGCCGAACACGATTCTTTGAAAGGAACGGGGCAAAATCCGCCCACAGGGGCCGTGATCTATTACTACCTGAAGGACGCGCCGAAGCCGGGCACAGATACCAAGCTCGAAATCCTCGATGCCTCGGGCAAAGTGATCCGCAAATATTCCAGCACCGAACTCGAGCGGCTCGATGAACCGCCCGATCCCGATGACAAGAAGCAGGAAAAGGAGATCAAGCCGGAGGCTGGCTTGAATCGCTTCGTGTGGGACCTGCGGTATGAGGAAGCGCATCACGTTCCTGGATACTACCTCTGGGCCTATGACGCCGGAGGGCTCGGCCCAGTGGCTGTTCCGGGCCAGTATCAGGTGCGGCTGACCGTGGGCGGCCAGAGTCAGGTCGCGCCTCTCGAGGAGAAGCTCGATCCACGCGTGAAGGTCAGCCCGGCCGATCTGGCGCAACAATTCGCTCTGCAGATGCAGATTCAGGAGGAACTGAACCGCGTTTACGACACGGTCAATCAGATTCAGGATGTGCGCTCGCAAGTAAGCGGCCTCAAGCGGCGATTGCCGGAGAACGCCAGCACGAAACCAATCGTGTCTTCGGCCGACGATCTCGATAAGAAACTGGTCGCCGTGCGCGATCAACTCGTCAACCTCACCATCAGCGCCGACGAAGATTCACTCGCTTACCCGCCACAGATTGATGGCAAGTTTGCGTTTCTTGCCATGGATGTCGGCACCGCCGATTCAGCCCCCACCGAAGCCGAGCAGCGTGAGTTCGAGAAGCTGAAGCGGCAAAACGGAGAGCTGCTCAGCCGCTGGGATGACTTGCAGCAACATGATCTGGCCGCTTTCCGAAAGCTGACCGCAGAAAGCAATCTCTCCACCGTCGTAGTCCCGCCCCCAGGTCAAAGCGGAGAAGCGGAAAGTGGTGACGCTCATTAAGCTAGCGAAGAACGAGTTTGTCATCCTGAGCAAGCGCTTTTTGCGCAGCGAAGAGCCTGCCCTGAGAGAGCGCAAGCGACCGAAAGGGCGCGTTTGGCTCGCTGCCTTATCAAACCACCGCTCTCGCGTAATGTAACCTGCGGTTTCCCGTCCTATTACTTCCGTGCCACTCGGATGGCACCGACGGGCCTTGTCCCGCCTCTCTTCCACTGCTACTTTGCCGATAGTGATGCTGATCCTCCCCTGAGGTGATGAGCGAATAGATTTTTGGGGGTAGCTATGAGGTTCATGCATCTGTGTTATGCAGCTCTGGGCTTTGCGGTGGCCCGTTGGGTATTCCGGCGGGAGCCAGTGGCTGATCCAGTCTCACGGTTACGGTCTTCGGGCCTTCTTTAAGAAGAAGGCTGTTTAAGAACGGCTTGGGGCTAAAGTTTGGGCGCGCGCGCCCGTTGCGCTTCCATTTCGTCAGCGCGCGCCCAGCTTTGTTTCTCTTCTTCGTTCCGGTTACTAAAGTTCCCAGGGTAACCTCCGCTTCTGCGCTGACTCTCATTACAATTTGGGTAGGACCACAGCCGGTTCTGAATTTCCGTGCCTGCCCCTACATCAATCCGCTTCACGTTCGCGCTGCTGCTCTCAACGATGCTCCTGCTAGCTCTGCCCCGGGCGAATGCGCAGGAAGACCCGGACGATATGCCCTTGGGAGATGTCGCGCGCAGCCTTCGCAAAAGTGCCGCTCCTTCCGAGACAGTCATCGACAACGACAATTTTGGGCAGGTGATCGACGACGCGGAAAGCCGCCGCGAGGCCGGTACATCGCTGGTGTTCTCGCTCGATCCCGGATCTGGAGCAAAGAATTTTAATGTCTCTTCACCCGATGTAACCTGCAGCTTGTCGTTTACAGCCAAGACTGCTTCACTCATCTCCGATCCTCTGGTTCTGAACGAACTGCCACGCACCGAACTGGCCAAGCTGGATGGCCCTGCAACCATCGACGGAGATTCGCTGCAGGTTTCAATGCACAACGGAACGTCCTGGGAACTGCGCGAGGTCGTGATCGGTCTGACCATCGTGAGGCGTCCAGAACCCGGCGATCCCGTCTCATACCTCAGCCCGGCCGGAGTTGCTCCATCGATAGTAGGCAACGCGTCGCCGCCAGTGCAGGAATCGTTCCAGAAGCAGCCCGACACAACGCTGCTGTTGCGCATGAAGGGATCAGCGGCTCCGTCATCGACCTCCGTCTTCCGCACGCCCCTGAATTTCGCCCTTTTTCCTGACCAGGAATGGCATTGGGCGATTGTGAAAGCGAAAGGGATTCCACCGCAAGCTCCTCCCGACGCAACGGCGATGACGATGATGCAACCGGCCAACGCTGACCTGCCTGCCGTTGCCCGACCCGACGGGAACACGAACGCCGTGGCGCCCACTCAATCTACGACGAACAACGTTCCCGCAAGTACGTATACCTTGCCGCACTGATAGTTCCATAACTCTGTCATCCTGAGAATGCCTTGATGCGTTTCGGGCACTCACTGCTTATGTGAGGTCCTTCGACTGCGTTGGCCTTCGCTTCGCGAAGGCCAACTCCGCTCAGGATGACAGCTTATTCATTGACTCGCCCGCAAACAGCAGTTGTGCTCCCCACTTCTCCGCCATATCCTCCCAGCGAGGATTGTTCGACTCGATTAATGCGATCTTCTTCGCCCGACTCCAGCCCTTCAATTGCTTCTCGCGGCCGATGGCCTTATGAACATCGTCGAAGCTTTCGTAATACACCAGCCGGGTGCAATGGTATTTGCTGCTAAAGCCTTCGATGTCGCCCCGCTTGTGCCGAAGTGCGCGGCGGTAGATGCTGTTCGTCATTCCGATGTAAAGCGTTCCCGATAAACTGCACGCGATGTAAACGAAATACTCATCTCTCTCATAGCTCTGTCATTCTGAGCGAAGCGAGACGGCGGCGAAGCCACCGACTCGCGCAGTCGAAGGACCCCTTGCGCGCCGTCACAAAAACAGACCTCGCGAGGAATTTCCGCCACTAACTTGGTGGGCCTTCGCGTGGACGAATGATCAACTCCTGAATCCCAGATAACAAGGTCAGATGTCACAGAGATGTGCCGTGAATTTTGTGAAGATAGCTGTAAGCCACTCGCGGTGGACGCTTAACCATGTCATCCCCAGCCTAAACGCCCGCCCACGTCAGCGCAGCCACGCAATCACCCGCCTCTTTTGCACAGCCCAACCTTGTGACATCTGACCTTGCGCACAGCCCACAATTCGTCGCATCATTGCCCAGGCAGAGGCAGTAGAGCCAATCGCGACGCCCGAGCAAAAATCGGGACGCAACTCCTTTAGTTTCTAGATTTTGACCTCTAACTCCTTTGTCTAGCGGATTTTGCAGGTCAAAACGTGCTTAAGTCGATGATTCCAAATAGTCGAGGGGGGAGGGGGTACCCCGTAACAAAAAGGTAAACGGGCTCCGCAGCTGAAGCCGTCGGTTAGATTTATTTTGCGGCCCAGTTCCGCCGACAGCAGTCACTTTTTTGTTTTTCTCTGTGCCTCTGTGTCTCTGTGGTGAAGAGCCTCCGGAAACTGCCGTGCTAAACTGACCTCAAATCCCACATCAAGGACAGGCGACAGGCGATGAAATTTGGAGTCATCATCTTTCCCGGATCGAACTGTGACCACGATGCTTACTGGACCATCCAGCACGTCGCCAAACAGCCCGTGACTTTTCTCTGGCATGAGTCGCACGATCTGGAGGGTTGCGATGCCATCATCGTCCCGGGAGGGTTTGCTTATGGCGACTACCTGCGGACTGGCGCGATCGCAAAATTCTCTCCTGTGATGGAGTCGGTGCGCCGCTTTGCCGACGGCGGAGGCCTGGTGCTGGGAATCTGCAATGGTTTTCAGATCCTGTGCGAGTCGGGACTGCTGCCGGGAGCGCTCATGCGCAACACCGGGCTGAAATACGTTTGCAAGCCGGTGCAGGTGCGGGTGGAGAATGCTGCGACTCCTTTTACTAACGCCTGTTCGCGCGGAGAAGTGTTGACCATCCCGATCGGACACATGGAGGGCAACTATTTCTGCGACGAGGCGACGCTCGACGAGTTGCGTCGCGGCGACCGGATCGTGTTTCGTTATGTAACTCCGTCGGGTGAGGTTTCGGCCTCGGCGAATCCCAATGGTTCTCTGGATAATATTGCCGGAATCTGCAGCGCGGGCGGCAATGTGGTCGGCATGATGCCTCATCCCGAGCGCTCTGCCGAACCGGAACTCGGCGGCACTGACGGAATGAAGATTTTCCAGTCCATGGTCGGAGCAATGGCGAGCCGCTGAGACTTTGCGGGAACCATGTTTTGCCAGAGCCATATCTTGCGAGAATCATGTTTGCTATTCGGCTCCGTTGGAAATCCTGTGGATAACTTCCTGTTGAATAACTGCCTGCCTCAGTGGTACTGTCTCGCCGAAAGCTGCTTCCCCATTTCGCCCAACTGGAACTAAGAACGTTCAACCAAACAGAGGGAGGAGTGTGTCTGATGACGGCGAAGCAGATTCTGGATTCCTTTTCTGAAACGTTGATGCGGGATGAACGCATTCTCAGCCCGCAAGAGCGGGAGTTGCTGATGAGCCTCCTGCAAAACTCCAGAGCAGTTTCCGGCAGTGACCCACAGACTCAATCGGCGGTAACCGCGGCCATTGCGCGCGCAGTGGGCGAAACGGTAGCACAGCGCGCCTTTACGCTGTTGGGTAGCAGCATTGTGGAGCAAATCCTGGCGCGCTCGGGAATGCCCGCGGGAACCGAGGAGACAATGTTTGCCGCTGCGGCGCGGGCAGGCGCACCGCAGCCGCCGAACCCCGCCCCAGCGCCCGGCCCGAAGGCGCCGCAGCCGCCGAACCCCGCGCCGTCGCCAGGGCCGAAGGCACCACAACCGCCGAACCCGGCATCGCGCCCGACGGCACCGCAACCTCCGAACGCACTTCACCCGCAACACGATCCCCGGCCATTGAGCGTACCTGTGCAGCAGGTTGGAGAACAGAGCCAAGTTAATTCGGGCAGCAGCGTCGGTGTTTTGGATTCGCCGGAGATGGTTCGAGCTCAGTGTGTCGTGCTGGATGAGTTCCTGGCTCCGCAAGAGTTTGAGGAACTTATCGCGTATACGTTGCAGAGCGAGGCGGAATTCCAGCGCAGCGAACTGGTGTCGCCCAGCGGAGAGCCGGGAATGATCGATTCCGATCATCGCCGTTCGCGGGTGCTTATGGATTTGGGAAAGCATGAGGAAATCATTCTCGACCGAATCCGGGGAGTGTTGCCGCGAGTGCTGGATCAGCTTGGGATCGAGCAGTTTCCGGTCACGCAGGTTGAAGCTCAGATCACAGCCAGCAACGACGGGGACTTTTTCCGAGCGCACAGCGACGACTCGGAAGAAATCATCGCGTCTCGGCGGATCACGTTCGTTTACTTTTTCCACAGCGAACCGCGGCAGTTTGATGGTGGGGAGTTGCGCCTCCATGATTCGCACGGGAAAGGCCGGCTGCAAGTCAGTTCGGGAACCTTTCAGACCGTTGTGCCGCAGCAGAACCAGATCGTGTTTTTCCCTTGCTCGCTGTTGCACGAAATCACTCCCGTAGAATGCCGCTCGAGAGCGTTCGCGGACAGCCGCTTCACACTAAATGGATGGCTTCACAAGTAAAAGACACGGCGTGGCTGGAATGGATTACCGGCCTGATGGGGGTGGGGTCGCGGCAAACACATAGCGCGACACTGCCCCCCGGGCAATTCCATTGTCTGCTCGACGAACTGCCGCTGCACTTGATTCCGCAGCGCTGGCTCGAGTCGCAAGCCTGGTGGCAGAAACTGTCTCATGAAGATTTATTTCTAAATCCACAATGTTCGACGTTGCCTGCTCGGGAAGTGCCGGCAGAACTGGAAATGCATCGGGATTTGCTGAAGGATTTCTACTTGCAGGGGACGGTGGCCCTGGTGCGCGACCCGGCCACGACTTCTTTGCAGCCGTTTTGGCTGGGTCCGCGGTTGGAAGCGGTGGTTGCGAGTCTTCAGACAGGAATGCCCGTTCAGGCCACTGTTCCCAGAGACGCTCTCTCCGTGTTGGCTGGCGCCGGCATTCTTACGACGGCAGATTACGCTGATCGGCGTCTTGCGGAGTGGGCTGAAGTTGTAAGGAAAGGCGCGCAACAGTTTCGAGAAAGAGGATACGTTCCTCTGGGCAATTTAATTCATCCTTTCAATCTTGCGTCGCTGCGGCGTTACTACCGGCATGCGGTTCGGCGCGGAGCCATACCACTCGGCGACGTGCAGAGCGCGCGACGCTATGCAACGCACAATGAAAGTGTGGCGCGCTTCTTCCATCAGCAGATTGCGAACGCAGTGAGTGCTGTCGTCGGCGAAGCGATCAAGCCTTCATATGTTTATCTCGCGTCTTATTTGAGCGGCGCCGACTTGAAGAAGCACATTGACCGGGAGCAATGCGAGTTCAGTGTTACGCTATGCCTGGATTTTTCTCCCGAGCCGGAGCTGGCAACCTCGTGGCCCATACGCCTGGATACTGCTGAAGGCGCGGTCACGGTTTATCAGGCGCTGGGCGACGGGTTGGTGTACCGGGGAACGAAGGTGCCTCACTACCGCGATGTTCTGGCCGAGGGACATACATCGACTTCCATTTTCTTCCATTACGTGCCGGCAGATTTTTCGGGCGCGCTTGAGTAGACGCGGATGGGTGACGCAATTCGCCTGGTTACCGCAAACCCGAAATCAGATAAAGCACCGAGGAGACCTGGTAGTAGCTGTAAGCGAAGCGCGAGCCATCGCGGGTCACAACCACTGGGGCAATATTCGCTACCCCCGCATTTGTGGGGGGCTGCAATTCCTGGACAAGCGTTTTTTTGCCAGTGACCAAATCGACCCTGTAAACCTTGGTCGGGACCTCGCCGCCGAGATAGGCGTAGACTGAACGGCTGTCCTCGGACCACTGGATTGGAACAAAACCCGGTTCAAGATCGGGGATGGTGCGGGGCGCACCTCCAGCGGTCGGGTACACCGCGACGCCTTCGGCTTCGTCGACTCGAAAAATGTACCGTCCGTCCGGTGAAACCAAGCCGCCGGTAAGCCCTTCCGGCGTGATTGGTTTCGGCTTTCCTCCCTCTAGGTCAACCAGATAGGTGCGCACACCGTGACCAGGTTCGCTGGCGTCGAGGGTAATGCGTTTTCCGTCTGCGAGGAAATGCGCCGAGCCGTTTTGAATGTTCTCCAGCCCTGGTGTCGTGACCATGCGAGGCTGACCGGGGCCAATGGGAACGAGCTTCACCTGTCCCGGGCTGCCGGGGAGAATGGAAATCGCCCATTTGCCATCTGGCGAGAGTCCACCCGAGCTTCCTTCACCCAGTTGCGCGGGCGGTGTGCCGTCGATTTTACGAATGGCAAGAGAATAGTGGGCTCCTGCGGCCTCGCTGGAATCTTCAAATAAGACCCACTGCCCGTCGCGTGAAATGTCTTTGGCGATGTCCCAATCGTGCCAGGAAAGATCAACGCTCCTGCCGTCCCTTGCAGCGGTGGCCATCGCAACACGCTCATTGTCGAGACTCACCAGGACTCGACCATCGGGCGCCACGTCTTCCAGGCTCATTCCTTCTGGAAGATCCAGGATTTTTCTGACGCGGCCGGAAAGGTTCACGGCGTGGAGGTCACGATTGAGGCCTTTCTCGACGGCTGTGAACCAGATCTCTTTCCCATCAGGACCCCACGCTAAGCCGTCCTCGGATTCCCACTCGGGTGTAAGGACTGTCACATGGCCACCGTGGTCGATTAGGCAAACCGACCCGCGGTCGTCCCACAGGGCAGGGTGATCCATAAATGCAATCTTGTCCGATTGCGGAGAAAAACGAAGGTGACTGATCCATCCCTTGCTTTGGTATAGAACATGACCGATCGGGTACTCGATCCGGTCAACATCCTTCGCATGGTGGACCACAGCAAGTTCGCCGTTTGCATCCCAGTCCGCCCACGGAACGTCTTCGAGGACTTCTCGAGGAGACCCTCCGGCAAGGGGCGTTCGAGCAAGCGTGCCACCGACCGTCTCCAAGTGCGCCATGTGAGCTCCGTGGAGCGCCACAGCTAGTTCGCCGGTGCGCGAGATCGCGAGCAAGTTTGCGTCGGACAGGTTGAGCGGCTGGGCCAAGAGAGAATCCCCGACGGTCGAGAAAATTTGCAGCGGTTTGTCGTTCCAGGCGGCCCCGTAAATAATCGCCCGAAAGTCGGGCGCGAAGCGCGCCGAGTATACCGTGCCCTGTTCGAAAGTCAGGCGCTGGTAAGTTGGAAGAGGTTGGCCGCGCCACTCAATTGCCAGAAGCAGGAGCGTCGCTGCCAGAAGGACTCCCGCTAGCGCCCATGGGACAACGCTCGCTTGTCTCCGCGAATCCTTGAGCCGCGTTCTTGTTCCGCTGGAAGGACTTGAGAGAGTGTCCAGAGCAAACGCCAAGTCCCGCGCCGATTGAAAACGGTTCTCCGGTTCTTTCTCCAGACAATGGCGCACGATTTGCAAGACTGATTCGGGGACGCTGACCTGCTCCAAGTCAATGTCAGCTGGGTTTTCCAGGAGCACCGCAGTCATGGTGTCGACTTCGGTCTTACCGCGGAAGGCCCGGCGACCAGCCAACATTTCGTAAAGGATAGCCCCGACGCTGAAAATGTCGCTGCGATGGTCTACTTGCTGGCTCCGCAGTTGCTCGGGCGACATGTAGGCGACCGTACCGATTACGGCGCCGCTTCTGGTCACCGTGGTCAATTCCTCGACGGAGCGTTCGGAATCTTCGGGCGCGGATTGCAGCTTTGCCACTCCGAAATCGAGAATCTTCACGCGGCCATCGGTGGTCACGAACAGGTTTTCTGGTTTCAAGTCGCGATGAACAATGCGGCGATCGTGCGCCGCGATGAGGCCCTGGACAATTTGCAGAGCGTAGTCGAGGGCAACGGGGACGGGTAATGCTCCTTCTGCCAGCCGTTTGCGCAGGGTGCTGCCTTCCAGCAATTCGCAAACGATGTAAGGAGTGCCATCGTTGAAGCCAACGTCATAAATGGCGACGATGTTGGGATGGTTCAACGCCGCTGCGGCGCGGGCTTCCAATTCGAAACGGCGGAGATGATCAGGATTGTCGTTGGATGCGGGGCGGATCAACTTCAGGGCGACATCGCGGCCCAGCCTTTCATCCCGCGCGCGAAAGACCTCGCCCATGGCTCCGGAGCCAATTTTCTCGAGGACTCGGTAGTGACCTATGACCTGGCCAGTCATGTGCGCACGCCCCGCAGGCATGTTAGGGGTCCACGTCCCTTGCCGTCAATCACCCGATCCGGCCACTGCACCCGCGCAAGTGGAGATCACTCGGCCGGCGTTTCAACGGAAAGCCACGACTGGGGGAATCGCGTCGTGCTATAATTTCGTTTCGCCTGCATACTTTCGAGGCATGCCTGTGATCTTTCTACGGGCGAATCCCGCGATCAACCGACGTCATTAGATACGAGGTCTAGCCATGTCCGGCCATTCAAAATGGGCCACAATCAAGCACAAGAAGGGCGCGCTGGACGCTAAGCGCGGCAAGATTTTTACCCGTCTCATCAAGGAAATCAGTATTGCTGCGAAGAACGGCGGTGGTGATCCTGATTCGAACCCGCGGCTGCGTGGCGCCATCGTTGCCGCCAAAGCCGAGAACATGCCTGCCGATAACATCAAGCGGGCCATTCAACGGGGTACTGGAGAATTACCCGGAGCTACTTACGAGGAGTTTTCTCTCGAGGGCTACGGTCCGGGGGGCGTGGCGATCCTGCTGGACATTAATACGGACAATCGGAATCGTACCGTCAGCGAAATTCGCCACTGCTTCGGTAAGAATGGCGGCAACATGGCGGAGGCCGGCGCCGTCTCCTGGATGTTCCACAAGAAAGGCGATATCATCATTCCCAAGAGCGCCGCGAAGGAGGACGACCTGATGAACATCGTTCTCGAAGCAGGTGGCGAGGATCTCAACGACGATGGCGAGAATTGGGAAATCCTGACCGAGCCCTCCGCGTTCGAGACTGTGCTCGAAGCGGTGAAGAAGGCTGGGATCGAGCCGGCGTCGTCGAGCGTCGCGATGATTCCTCAGAACTACATCAAGCTGGAAGGTCAGGCGGCGAATACGATGATCCGGCTAATGGAAGCGCTTGAGGATCAGGACGACGTGCAGAACGTGCATTCCAACTTCGATATTGACCAGAAGCTGCTGGAAGAAGTGGCTGGTTAACGGCTCGTTCGAGGATTTGTGTGAGAGCCGCCCCTTTTGTGGGCGGCTTTTCTTGTTGCTCGGGAGTGAGTCGAAAAGTTTTCAACACAAGCGTGGAAAATTCTGTGGAAAAGCACGACCCTATCTCTGTAAGTGACTCAGCGGGAGATGGTTCAGCATTTTGCACTGGAGCGAGTGCTGGCACTTTCGTGCCGCTGAAAACGGTGCCGCTGCAAACCGATTCACGCTGCCCGCTAGCTTTCCGATCGCGTGCCGACTTTGAAACTTAGACTCGACAAGCTTCTGGTCGACCGCGGGCTGGCTGCCTCGCGAGAGCGCGCCCAGGCGCTTATTCTTGCAGGAAAGGTGTTAGTCAGCGACCAGAAGGTCGACAAAGCGGGCGCGCAAGTCTCAGCGGACGCCGCTGTGCGGCTGCTCGGCGAGGATCTGAAATACGTCAGCCGGGGCGGACTTAAGATTGAGCGCGCGCTCGAGCATTGGCGAATCGATGTCACCGGCAAGGTGTGTCTGGATGTCGGCGCTTCCACCGGCGGATTTACAGACTGTCTGCTGCAGCATGGCGCGGGCCGTGTGATCGCCGTGGATACTGGCTACGGGCAAATGGACTTCAAACTCCGCCAGGATCCCCGGGTGCGACTTCTGGAGAAGACTAACGCGCGTTACCTCACCGATGACGTGATCGGTAAGAAGGTGGACATCATCGCTATCGATGTGGCGTTTATCTCCGCGACCCTGGTTCTTCCTGCTGTAGTAAACGCTGCCTTTCCGCAGTCTTCTGACGAGCGCCGCGGCCGGCAGGTGATTGTGCTGGTTAAACCTCAATTCGAGGCGGGAAGGGAATTCGTGGGTAAGGGAGGGATTGTGCGTGAGGAGTCCGCTCAGATGGCGTCGGTCGAGAAGGTGCGGAGAACCTTGCTGGACTTGGCCTGCCTGAGCACCGATGTAATCGAGTCGCCCATCCTCGGCGCGGAGGGGAACCGCGAGTTCCTTCTCCGGGCTGTTTTCTAGCGGCGGCATTCTACCGCGCGTTTGGCGGTTAAGGTTTTCGCCTCGAATTCTGTACAATCTTTCTTTCGCTCATTCGATATGCACTCGTCATCGAACATGGCAAGCTCGTCCTCATCTTCAGGAAAGAAAGTTGCGGCTATCATCTCGCGTCCGGCGCGGCCTGAGGTTGCGCGCATTTTTCCCGAGCTGCTGAAGTGGCTGCTTGCTCACGACTATCACGTAATCGTCGATCCGGAAACTTCGAAATATTCCAACGGTCATGAGGAAGTCCCGCGGTCGCAAATGTCATCGAGGCATTTGGATCTGGTAGTGGTGCTCGGCGGCGATGGCACTCTGCTCTCCGCGGTCCGAGCGACGGCGGTAAGCGATGCTCCGCTGCTCGGAGTGAACCTGGGTTCACTGGGCTTCCTCACCGACGTTCCGCTGTCGTCTCTCTTCTCCATGCTAGATTCGATCGCGCAGGGACGCGCCGCCGTGGAGGAGCGTTGCCTGATACAGTGCGATTTGCTGCGGGGCGAAGAGATCCTCGGAAGCTATAAGGCTTTCAACGACGTCGTGGTTAACAAAACGGCACTGGCTCGTCTCAACCACTACGACCTTTTTGTGGACAAAGCGTTCGTCTCGAGTTACCGGGCCGATGGAATGATCATGGCCACGCCTACGGGTTCGACGGCTTATTCTTTATCCGCGGGGGGTCCCGTGGTGATGCCGACCGTCAACGCTTTTGTGATCACTCCGGTGGCGCCGCACTCGCTGACTCACCGCCCGCTGGTAGTACCCGATTCAGCTGTGGTCGAAATTCTGCTGCGCAGCAACGAGGAAGTGGCTTACCTCAGCCTGGACGGCCAGCCCGGACTCGATTTGCGGGATGGGGACCGTGTCCGCTGCCGGCGGTCCGATCACAAAGTCAGTTTGTTTCGTACGGAGGCGGATTTCTTCCATGTGCTGCGCACGAAATTGAAGTGGGGAGAGAGATAATCCCATCCGCTGGGATGGTTGCTATTCTTACGATTCCGCGGAATACAGTTCTCGAACTTTTTCCCGCCGCCGGATGAGCTTGACTGACTTGCCGCTCACCAGCACTTCCGCGGGCCGCGTCCGCGTGTTGTAGTTCGAAGCCAGCACCATGCCGTAAGCGCCGGCATCAAGAATCGCTAGCAAGTCGCCCTCTTCCGCGGGAGATAATTCCCGATCGCGCGCGAAGAAATCGCCGGACTCGCACACCGGACCCACTACATCGACAATCTCTTTCTGCGCTGGCAACTTCTGGGATTGCACCTGGGATTGCGCTACGGCTTGCAAAACAGGAACGATCTCGTGGTAAGCGCCGTATAGCGCAGGCCGGATCAGGTCGTTCATGGCCGCATCGACTACCAGAAACCGCTTGCCGTCGTTTTCCTTTCTGTAGAGAACGGAGGTGAGCAGAACGCCAGCTGGTCCCACGATTGCCCGTCCGGGCTCCAGCAGTAGATGCACATTCAGATCGCTTAAGGGCTTGATCACGGCGCGCGCGTACTCGGCGACATAATCGGCGAAAATACCTTCGGTGAACTGTGAATCCGGGCCCTGATAGGCGATCCCCAGCCCGCCCCCGGTGTCGACATAATCCACGCTATGGCCGTCGGCGCGTAGCTCGCGAACCAGGTCCGCAACGCGCTCGCCGGCCTCGGCGAAGGGAGCGACATCGATGATCTGGGAGCCGATATGGACGCTGACGCCCGCAACTTTGAGATATGGCGCTGCCGCGGCCTTGGCGTAAAGAGAGCGCGCGCTGGCGATGGGGACTCCGAACTTGTGCTTATGCAAACCGGTGGAGATGTAGGGATGGGTATCTGCGGCCACGTCCGGATTCACGCGAAGTGCGACCCGCGCGGTCTTACGCAACTGGGCCGCGCACTTTGCCAATGCTATGAGTTCAGATTCGCTCTCTACATTGAAGAGGAGAATCCCGGCTTTCAACGCTGCCGCCATCTCGTCGCGAGATTTTCCCACGCCGGAGAACACGACCTTTTTCGCCGCGCGCCGGTCGGCGGCCAGCACTCGCTCCAGCTCTCCGCCGGAAACTACGTCGAAGGCGCATCCCTGCCGTGCTAGAAGTCGCAGAATGCTGATGTTGGAATTTGCTTTGACGGAATAGCAGATGGAATGGGGAACGTCGCGAAATGCCTTCTCAAAGGCTGCTAGCCGCTCGCGGATGGTGGTTGCGGAATAAACGTAGAGTGGCGTTCCGTAGCGCTCTGCGAGTTTGGCCAACGGAACACGATCGCAAAACAATTCAAAGTCCGCTGCGTCGCGCGACAACCGATTCGCGTGCTCGTGAAAAACAAAGCCTGGCGGCCGCTCAAAATAATCGTGGAGTGGTCTCGTGACTTCGCTACGCCGGGTCATTTTCGCTTGGAAGAACTCTGTGCGGCGCCGTCCTTGACCTTGATTGCGACTACAGTCTGGTCATCGAAGGTCTCGACTCCGGCAGAATGTTCGGCCGCAGCCTGGAAGAGACGGTCTACCACGCAATCTGCAGATTGGCCGCCGCATTCCGCGATGATCTTCTCGACCCGTGCCCGGCCAAACATCTCTCCGCTGCGGTCGCGTGCGTCGAGAATGCCGTCACTGAAGAACACGAACATATCTCCGGGCTTCATTTTGAATCGGAATTCGTCATATTCCGCTTCGTCGAAAAGGCCGAGCGGCAAACCGGTCGCCTCGATCACATTGTTCTTTCCATCGTGTACGTAAACCGGACGAGGCAAGCCCGAGTTGGCTACCAGAAGGGTGCGATTCTCGTCGTCCCACACCGCGTAGATCAGCGACACAAATTGGGCTTCGATGCGCCGCTCGGCGAGAGACAGATTCACTGCTGAGAGCATCTCGGCGGGCCCTGGCTCAATCGGAGCATGGGAACGGATGATTCCACTTACCAATGCCGCATAAATAGCCGCAGGCGCTCCCTTCCCGCTGACGTCGCCGATCGCGATTCCCAGGCGTGAAAGAGAATAAGGAATGAAGTCGTAAAGATCTCCGCCGATGGCTCGTGCCGGAACAAACTTTGCCGCCAGTTCCAGGTGAGCCAGCTTCGGCAAAGTCTGCGGAAGAAGGCGCATTTGCAACTCACGCGCGAGCGCCAAATCCCGCTCCAGTCGCCGTTCCTGCCTTGCGATCTCTTCATACAAGCGGGCGTTCTCGATGGCAATCGCCACCTGCGCCGCCAGAGTCATCAGGGTGCGCCGGTGGTCGTCGTTAAAAAATCCGCGCCGCGTGTGCTCCAGGTCGAGCACTCCGATTACCTTGTCTTTGTAAACCAGGGGCACAACCAATTCCGACCGCGTTTCCGGATTGCTCTCGATATAGCGGGGATCTTTGCTCACGTCGGGCACGACGATCGCTTGCTTCGTCTGCGCAGCCTGTCCGACCAACCCGCGCCCGAGCGGAATCTCCTGCTTCACGTGGACATTCTCGTTGAAGCGCAACGAGAAACGGTGCTGCAGATTCTCACCGGAGGAATCGAGCAGCAGGATGCTGAACATTTGAAAATGGATCAAGCGCTGTAAAAGCTCGGCGATCCGGCCGAGTAGTTCGTCGAGGTTCAGAATCGAGGTCAGCTCGCGCGCGATCTCGTTGAGCAGCACTAGAATTCGCGCCTGCTTGGTGGTGCGCGTGTAGAGTTGCGCGTTTTCGATGCCAGCCGCCATGCGAGACGCGATGAGACTCAACAGGCGACTGTGCTCTTCGGTGAAATAGCCGGGATCGCGCGCCTCCAGGTCGATCACTCCAATCACGCGGTTCTTGATGGTGAGGGGAACGGCCAATTCCGAGCGCACGTTGGGCACGGCAGAGACGTATCTGGGATCTTGCGTCACGTCATTGATTAGAATCGTCTGCCGCAGTTGGGCCGCCAGTCCTGTGACGCCTACGCCGACCTTGATTCGCGCGCGCTCGGCGAACTCCGGAGGGTAGCCCACCTGAAAGCGAAAGCGTAGTTCCTGAGTTTTTTCGTTCAGAAGGAGGATGGCGAAAATTTCATAATCGATGACTTTGCGCACGACCTCGGCAACCCGGCGCAGAGTCGTATCCAGGTCGAGCGACGTCGCCATGACGTCGGAGACCTCGAGCAAAAGAGGATCCACGGCCACATGCTTTTCGTGCTTGCTTAGAACAGAACCCATTGTCTTTCCATGATAGCAGTCGTGCTTTCAGTACCTAGTACCTAGTACCCAGTATCCAGTGCCTGGTATCCAGCAAAACGCCGCGAATTCAAAATGCTCATGCATTCTGGGTACTGGGTACTAGGTACTTTTACTCCCGCGGCACGATGCAGACGTCGGCCAGGTTGCGATAGCGTTCGGCATAGTCGAGGCCGTAGCCGACCACGAACTCGTCGGGGATCGTGAAGCCGACGTAGTCGCCCTGCAGAGGCAGTTTGCGCCGCGAGGGCTTGTCGAGAAGCGCGGCAATCTTCAGCGATCGAGGCTGATGCGCGAGCAGCAGCTTTTTCAGGACCGTCAGCGTCAATCCCGTATCCAGAATATCTTCAACCACAATCACGTTCTTATCTTTCATGGACTGATCGACATCCTTGGTCAGCTTCACTTCGCCGGTGGAATCCCATCCGCTCTGGAGTTCCTGCGTGGGGCTGGGGCGATTTCCGTAACTGGAGACTCCTATGAAGTCGAAGGTTGCGTCCAGCTTTATCTGCCGCGCCAGGTCCGCGAGAAAGATCGTAGAACCCTTCAACACTCCGACCAGAATCACGGGTTGCCCCACGAAGTCGCGCGTGATCTCGGCGCCCATCTCGGCGACTCGTTTCGCAATCGCTTCGTGGGAAATCAGCACCTTGAGTCCGGTCATGGCGTTTCATATTAAACTAAAGCCGCTGCTCGTGGTGGGAGGAGTCTCATTGCGAAGTAAAAGCAGACGGAGCTTTCATTTATGAATCTCAAAGGCATTCAACTTACCTGGCTGGGCCACGCGACTTTTCGCATCGTAACTCCTGGCGGGCAGACCGTAATTATCGATCCCTGGATTATGAATAATCCAATGTGTCCGGCTTCAGAGAAGGAGGTGAAGAAGGTCGACATTCTTCTCTGCACTCACGGCCACTTCGATCACATCGGAGACGCCGTCGAGGTGATCAGGCAACATAATCCACAGGTCGTCGGCATTCCTGAACTATGCGGATGGCTGGAAAAAAAGGGCGCCAAGAAAATTGCCATGATGAATAAAGGTGGGACGCAGAAGGTGGGTGATATCAAAGTCACCATGGTGCATGCCGATCACTCTTGCGGGATCCAGGACGGCGACCAGATTGTTTACGGCGGTGAAGCCTGCGGTTATGTGATCGAGTTTGAAAACGGCGTCAAGATCTACCACGCCGGCGATACCAATGTGTTCGGAGACATGGCCATCATCCGCGAGCTTTACGCGCCGGAAATCGTTATGCTGCCCATCGGCGACCATTTCACCATGGGGCCGCGCGAGGCCGCTTACGCCTGCAATCTGCTCAAGGCGAAGACCGTCATCCCCATGCATTTCGGAACTTTCCCGGTGTTGACTGGAACTCCGGCCGAGCTGCAGAAGCTGGTGCCGGGCGTCGACGGTCGTCGCCATGAAGCCCGGCGTGACTGTTGGTAACTGAACCCTGCGATTGATCCACTAACCAAAAATTCCGAGGGAGAAACGTGGCCGAGAATAAGCTGAAGAAAGAGAAGAAGCCGAGTTGGCGGCACTTTAGCTTCGTCACTGCCGGACCGGTCGACGACTATCTGTACTCGCTGCTGCCCAAGCGCGATGAAGTACTGGCGGAGATGGAAGGCTACGCCGCCGATCACAGTATCCCCATCGTTGGGCCTGCTGTGGCGCGGGTGCTGCAGCAACTCGCCCTGACGATCAATGCCGGTACGGTATTCGAACTGGGCTCGGCGATTGGGTACTCGACCATCTGGTGGGCGCGGGCGGTCGGAGAAAAGGGCCGCGTGATCTATACGGACGGCGATCCGAAAAATGCCGAGCGTGCTCGCGGTTACTTCGATCGAGCCGGTGTCTCCAGCCGTATCACGGTCTATACGGGCGATGCGCTCGAATTCTTATCCGAGCAGAAGCAGCAGTACGACGTGATCTTCAACGATGTCGATAAAGAAGACTATCCGCGCGTGCTGCGCCTGGTGTCGCCGCGGCTGCGCAAGGGTGGGCTGTTTATCACGGACAATGTTTTGTGGAGTGGGCGGGTCGCGGAGAAGAATCCCAAGGATGCGACCACCAAGGCAATCCTCGAGTTCAATCGGTTGCTTTACAACTCTGACGATTTCTACACGACGATCCTGCCGATTCGCGACGGGTTGGCGGTTGCTTTGAAGAAGTGACGCAAAACACTAGATCGACTTCACTGGAATTGCCAGCAGATCCTCAACAAGCCCGACTTCCTTCTGCAGAAACGGTTCGGCATGGGTCACACCGCCGAGCATGCCGTAATAGCGCGCCATCGCGTCGACCCGCGCGCGAATTTCATCGTGGGCAGGGAAGAGATCCTTGCCGGCTTCCTGATCGCTGAACTGCGACTTGTAGGCTAGGATGGAGGCGAACTTCTGCTCGAACTGCTGGCTGATGTCGACCACAAACGTGGGGCGCACATCGTAGTAAAGCGTGGCGTATATGATTTTGAACGGACGATGCGGCGCGGAGTGCGGATCCAGCTTCGCCAGACCTGCCAGAAAGCAGGCTTCGTATCCCAGCACGGAACAGGTGTAGTGATCGGGATGCCGTCCCTTCCAGTAGGGCAGAATCACGACGCGTGGCCGGGTTTCGCGGATCACGTTTGCGACTTTGAGCCGGTTCTCCCAGGTGTTTTCGACACGGCCGTCGGGAAGATCGAGCGCACGCCGCCATGTGACGCCGAGAATTTTTGCCGCATCAGCGGCTTCCCGCGCGCGATCTTCGGCGGTGCCGCGCGTTCCCATTTCTCCCTGCGTCAGGTCGAGAATGCCGGTGCGCTGCCCGCGCTGCGCCATCTTCACCAGCGTGCCGCCGCAGGTTTGCTCTACATCGTCGCGGTGGGCGGCGATGGCCAAAATATCGAGGGAAGTTGAGGACATGTCTGTCAGAATTGTCCTTTCAAGATTGAGCTCTTAACTACTTCTTCCGCTCTACCAAATATCGAGCCAGCTCTTTCAGCCGTTCCGCTCGTTCGCCGAAACTTTCCAACTCCGAAAATGCTGCGCTGACCAGTGCATCTGCCTTGCGCTCGGACTCTTCAATTCCGAACAGCGCGGGATAGGTGACTTTCTGTGCGGCCGTGTCCTTGCCTGCTGTTTTGCCTAATTGCTCCGAGGTCTGCGTCACATCGAGCACATCATCCACAATCTGAAACGCCAGGCCAATCGACTGCCCGAACGCGCGCAGCGTCTTGACTTCGCTGTCCTTCGCTCCGGCATAAAAGCCGCCACTCACCAGGCTTGCCGTGATCAGCGCTGCAGTCTTGGCGCGATGGATATACTCCAGCATCTCCACGGTGGGGTCAGTGTGCTCGGCTTCCAGATCCACGACCTGTCCGCCGATCATGCCATCCCTCGTGCCGGTGCCGCGTGCGATCTCTTCGATAATCCGCACCCGGGCTTCCGCGGGGCATTCCAGTTGCGCGAGAACTTCGTAGGCTTGGGTCTGCAATGCGTCTCCCGCGAGAATTGCCAGAGCTTCCCCGAACACCTTGTGGCACGTAGGACGGCCGCGGCGCAGGTCGTCGTTATCCAGCGCGGGAAGGTCGTCGTGGATCAACGAGTAGGTGTGGAGCATCTCCAGCGCCGCACCTAGTTCTTCTATTTTCTTCGGTAAAGTTCCCGCGATCATGCGGCCGGCCTCGATGCATAGCACCGGTCGCAGGCGCTTGCCGCCGGCGAAGACGCTGTGCCGCATGGCCTTGTGAATGGATTCCGGAGGTTGGGTTTCCAGCGGAATCAGCCGGTCCAGGGCAGCATCAGTCAGCGCCTGCCCCTGCTCGAGGGTTTCTTGCAGCATTGAGGAGTGAGTATAACCTCGTGAGTATAACAAGGTGTCCGCTGAAGATAAAAAAGCGAGGGCGCCGAAAGGGCGTCCTCGCTGGTGGAAAAGTCGAATGTCTCAGGCAGCAACGCGCTGTGCCACGGCCACATTGCGCAAGGCAGAACTCAAGACCTTGGGCACGTCATCGGCGGGGCACACGTCGCTGGCGCCAGCTTCCAGCGCGGCGATCCACAGCTCCTCATCCGGCACGCGATGGGTGCAGACGATCGGAAGCGTGGGAAAATCGCGGTGCAGGTTGCGCACATCCGTGAGACGGGAGAATTCCATGTCTAGGATTACAACCGCTGGACGATTCCTAGCTATCCGCTCGCGGAGTTCGTCCTGTGAGCGAGTCAACTGTACGCAATTGAAGTGAGAAGAGAGGCCGCCGGCAAGAGACTGCGCTAGCCGGGGATCGCTTTCGAGAACGACTACACTAAAGCCCATAGACCCTCCTGACGTGAATCCGTCACGTAAACCCGTCAGCAACGGCGGACTAGGGCTGCGGGGAAGGGTTTGAAACCACTACTCCACAGACATTACTACCAAAGAGCACAATCACGGGCGTGGCTACCTACCTGCGGGCAGGCGCCTTATCCGACAACGGCTCAAACGCCTCAGCCTGGAGCTTCCCATTCTTCTTCAGCAGAATCTCCACCTTGCCTTCGGCCTGTTCCAATTCCTTCCGGCAAGTGGAGGAAAGGTGCATGCCCTCTTCAAACAGGGTAAGAGACTTCTCCAGAGGCACATCTCCTTTTTCCAGTTCCTGGACAATCTTTTCCAGTCGCTGAAGGCATTCCTCAAACTTAGGCAACGGTTTCGCTCCTGTGCTTATTGATGCTCCCAATTTCAAATAGTGTCCAGTGTTTTTTTGTAAAACGCTGTTGAAATCGATTTGCTCTTCTCCACAAAGGGAATCTTATGCCGGGGTGGGACTGTTGGTTCCAAGAGCCTCGAGGACATCGACCGCCGAACTGTAACGTCCCTGTGGCGCGCTGATTTGCGCCCCCTGCACCGTGTGCCGAACCGCGAGCAGCATTTCCCGCGCAATCGCGACACCTTCGGCCCTTGCGCCTTCCGGTGTCTGCGCCCGCGCCATGCGTTCCAGAATCGAATCCGGTACCGAAACCCGAAGCTCGTTTTTCATGAACTCGGCATTGCGCACGCTGACCAGCGGCCAGATTCCGGCTACCACGGGGATGCGGCAGTGTTCGATCCTCCGCAGAAAGTTCTCCAGCAGACGAATATCGAAAACCGGTTGCGTCACCGCGTATTCGGCTCCGGCCTGCACTTTGAACTCGAAGCGCCGGACCTCTTCGTCTAGATCGGTGAGTCCTGGATTCGCCCCGACCCCGATTACAAAGCCTGTGCCCGTACCGATCGGGTTCGCGCCGAGGTCCAGCCCCCGGTTCAAGTTGTGGACGATATTGACCAGGCCGATGGCATCGACATCAAAGACCGCCGTCGCGTCGGGATAATTGCCCATCTTTGGAGGATCGCCGGTGATGCAGATCAGGTTTCTGATGCCCACGGCAGCCGCGCCCAGTAGGTCACTCTGGATGCACAACACGTTGCGGTCGCGGCAGGTATAGTGCAGAATGGCTTCGATTCCGGCCTCGCGCTGCATCAGAAGAGAAAGCGCCTGATTGCTCATGCGCGCCGAAGCCCGCGGGCTATCCGGAACGTTGACCGCATCCACTCCTACTGACTTCAGGAATCTCGAACCCTCCAACTCCTTGCTGATGTCAGTTCCCTTGGGAGGCACCACTTCCACCATGGTGACGAATTCGCCGCGGGCCAGTTTTGAGCCCAGAAGCGATCGTTCTTCCAAAGGCTGGGCAGGCGCGACGATGGGTGCTGCGACGCCAACAATCCGGGTCGAGGCCGCCTTACCCCTGGCTTCTCCGACACGCAAAGCGGATTTCATCACTCGGATGTGGTCAGGAGTGGTTCCGCAGCATCCGCCTACGATGCGAGCGCCGGCGGCGACAAACTTTCGCGCATAGCTCGCCATATACTCCGGAGAGCAGAGATAAATGTTTCTGCCCTCCACCGAGCGCGGAATGCCTGCGTTCGGCTGCGCCGACAGCGGCAGCGAGGTGGCGGCCCGCACCCGCTCGATGGCGCCGAGCATAGCTACCGGACCCACGCTGCAGTTGCAGCCGATTACATCCGCACCCCAATCTTCGAGTCGAGGCGCAAAAGTCTCCGGATCGGAACCATCCAGGCAGTTGCCATCTTCGTCGATCGTAACGTGCACGACCAGGGGCAATTTCGCGCCGACGTCTTTGGCCGCCAGCATGGCTTGATGGAGTTCCTCCAGGTATCCGAAGGTTTCCAGCATGAGCAGATCGACGCCCGCCTCCGCCAGCGCCGCGATCTGCTCGCGAAATGCGCGGCGGGCCTCCTCGAAGGAGGTTTTCCCGAGAGGCTCGATTCTGGTTCCCAGTGGGCCAACCGATCCTGCTACCCAGACATCGAAGCTCTTGGCGGCTTCGCGGGCAAGCTTCGCTCCGGCACGATTGATGTCAGGCACTTTGTCGGCGATACTGTGCCGCGCCAGGCGGAAAGCGTTCGCCCCAAAAGTGTTGGTTTCAATGATTTCCGCCCCAGCCTGTAGATAGTCGTGGTGGATGCCGCGAATCAGGTCGGGCTGGGAAAGGTTCAACTCGTCGTAACAGCGGTTGATGAAAATGCCGTTCTCGTAAAGCAGCGTTCCCATGGCTCCGTCACAAAGAGCGGGGAACTGCTTGATCCGGGTAAGAAAGTCAGACGCCATATACTTAATCAGAATACAGGATGAACACCTGGTCTTGTAAGCCAGAGGCAACCGGGTTGAGGCGTTTCCTCGATGGCCGGGCGCGTGTGGGGTTCTGAGGCTCTGCTATAATCCGGTCTTTCGCACTTAAATCTCTGTTTTTCCTGTAGTTAGGAGCCTCACGTTTGAAGAAATCCGCTCTTTTGGCTGCTGTGCTCGCGGTCGCAAGCTTCAGCTTTGTGTCCTGCGGATCGTCTGCGAAAACTCTGACGACCCGGGTTCTAGCGTCGCAGAGCGTGTCGAGTACGTCGGCGTCCCCGGGTCTGGTGCTCATCAACGGATACGACGACCAGCTGGTGAGAGGTACGATCAGCGCGGGCAACGCACCCGGCCTCATGGCGCTGACCCCCGATCGAACGATTGTGCTCGCCTTTGATTCCTCGAGCAACAACGTCGAAGTCATCAACTCCGTGAGGCAGAGTCAGGAGGGGAACATACAATTGCCCGGACCCACCACCAGCATGGTCGCCCTCGCGAGTGGTAGTGCCTATGCGGCCGTACCCACCGCGCCGATGAACAGTGGGCCCTCACCAGGCGCGGTTGAAGTGCTGAATATTACCTCGGGAGGGATCACTGCAACGCTCAGCATCCCCGCTGCTCAAACCGTGGTATCAAGTCCGGATGGGAGCCATATTCTGGCTTTCAGTAACGATTCCGATGTTGTGTCCGTCGTCTATCCGCTTCTGGTCAACTTAAGTACTCCGACTACGGCCACGGTGCCCGGCTTTGACCGCCCGGTGAATGCGGTTTTCAGCGCGGACGGCAGCACTGCCTACATTTTGAATTGCGGCCCCGAGTGCGGCAGCGGCAGCGCCAGCGCCAGCGTGCAAACTCTGGACATTGCAACCTTGACGGTTGGAGCTCCGGTTCCCGTCGATGGCGCGACGATCGGCTGGCTGAGCGGTTCGACACTGTACGTAGCCGGTACTCCAACGGCCTCGGTTAGCAATCCGGCGCCCAACAACGCGTGCACCGGCGAGACCACTGCGGCGACGGTTTGCGGACGTCTCGACCTCATCAATGTGGGTTCGATGACTGTTACCAGCAGCGCCGTGATCACCGACGGCTATCACGACCGCATCGATATGAGCATCAACGGCCAGCTCTTCATTGGCTCCTATACCTGCGCCAACATCGGCAATGTTAACAACCCAGACGGAGGAGAAGTGCGGGGTTGTCTTTCGATCTACAACACCACGAACGGGGCTGTCGTCATTCCTCCCGACAACGGCGACGTCACCGGATTTCAGAGCTTTACCACTCGCGATGTGGAGTACGTTGCCGAAGGCGGCAACTTGCGGGTCTACGACACGCTCATCGATAGTTTGCTGCTGGATAACAACAACAACCCGAACCTTCCTGAAACCGGGACCATCGTTATCACCGGCTACATCACCGACGTGAAGGCCATCGACTTCTTCTGAGATTGATTGTCATTCCGAGCAAGCGCTCTTTGCGCAGCGAGAGCCTGCCCTGAGCTTGCCGAAGGGAATCTGGGCGAGCCGCGCGAAGTGTCGCGTTCTTTGCGACACAATAATCGCGCTTGGCTCGCCTCCTCTATCTCGCAGGTTCCAGCACCAGACGGTGCGCTCCGGTCGCCTGCACGGCTTGCGATGTGAAAGGCAATGTGAAGGTTGAGCCTTCATACCAGGCCTTCCACTGATCCATGTAGTAAGGGCTCAGGAAGTTTCCGCCTTGGCCGGTCACGGTGTTTAAGGTAGATTGGTCGAGGTCGGCGAGATTTGCGGTGAAACGCTCGGAAGGCCCGTGATGGGCCGTCACGGCTTTTACGGTATAGCTGCTGCCGGATTGCTCCTTGATTCCGGGCGCGGCCCAGCGCCCGATCAGAGGAATTTTGCCCAGCACTGGGTGTTCAATGTCCAGGGCATTCACACCGCCCCAATGCCAAGAAGCCAGATCCCGAGGAGCTGAGCGTTCATTCACCGCGGCTTCTACAGCGGCGGTCAGCAGCTCGTCGTAATTGGGATATTTTTCTGGCAGCCAGCGCTTGGGCTGGTGCAGCAGAACGTTCTGCAGCCACACCGTTCGCATCTCCCATTGGTAGGTCTTCCAGGTCAACGATTCTTCCTGCTGCTTCGGATCTTCCGGCGCTGGTCCCAGGCGCGGTTCGAGTAGCAGCCGGGTCAGCTCGCGAGCGGAGCGCACGGCAATCGTCGGGGCTGCCGACGAGGCCAGCATTCGCCCATCCCAGTTGCGCATGAGGTCGGCAGCCTGCTTGGCCCGGGCCGAGGGCTTCGCGGCGTGGTCGATGGCGTAGACGAAACGTTCGGCGGCGAACAGATCGTTCTCGGAGTGGACGTCATTCTCCAGTGCCAGCATGTCCGCGGCGGCAAACTTCCTCCCGGATTCCAGAACGTGATAAATGCGCTCCGTGCGCCACGGCGCTTCCCATTCGGCGCTGATCGAATTGGGATAACCATCCGGCGTGATGCGCCCGTTCGCAGTCGCGATCACTCCCGAGGGAGGGTTGTAGATGCTGGGTAATTTGTCGAAAGCAATGTAACCCGTCCAGTCGTGGGCATCGTCTGCCCCGCTCACCGGCAGACTGCCGTCGCCGGCAGCGCGAATCGGAACATGCCCCGTGGTCTGGTAACCGATGTTGCCGTCAACGTCGGCGTAGACCACGTTCTGTCCAGGTGCATCCAGTTGCGAAAACGACTTGCGGAAGTCTTCCCAGTTCTGTGCGGTATCGACATCGAAGAACGGCATGCGCAGACCGTCGTACAGAGTCCAGCGCAGGGCAATCTGCCTTGTTTCGCCGGGAAGAAGATCGGTGACGATTGGCCCATGCCGCGTGAGCATCACGTCGACCGTTACATCCGGTTTATCCTTGACGTGAATCAGTTCCGCGCGATGCTCGGGCTGCTGCCAGCCCTGCGGCGTCTGGTAGGCGCCCTGAGCGTTGAAGTTCTCGATGAAGGCATCTGCCACCGTCGGACCTACATTGGTGAATCCCCAGGCGATGCGTTGATTGTGTCCCACAATTACGTAGGGCATACCGGGCAGCGTGACTCCCGCCACATCCAGGCTAGCCGATTGGTTGACGCATTTGAGATGCGCTTCGTACCACAGGTTGGGCATGTTATGCCCGAGATGCATATCGTTTGACAGCAGCGGCTTGCCTGTGACCGTGTGCGCTCCAGACACCACCCAGTCGTTCGATCCGTTCACTGCTTCCGGAGCGTGTTGCGCCCGGATTTCGTTCGGCGCACCTCGCAGCTGCGTCACGGAGGTGTCAGGCCCGGCATCATCGTCGTCGTCGTCATCCGAATCGCCCTGATTCTCCTGATCGTTATCTTTGAGGTCTGCCCGCATCACAGTGGGCGGGCGATCGTGCCAGGAGCGGTTCACGTATAGATCAGCGGTCAACTCCGGCCCCAGCTTGGCCAGAATTTTCTCGTGGGCGAGTGTGTCGCCGAAGGTGTAGTAGTTGAGATCCTTCACCATCTGGTTCGCGATGACGATGGAATCCTCCGCCTGCCACGGTTGTGGGCGGTATTTTAAAATTCGAAACTCAATGGGAAGACTGCTGCTGTGACTCTCCATGAATGCATTCACCCCGCGCGCGTACGCGTCAAAATACGCGCGATCCCGGGCGCTAGCTGTCTGCAGCGATTTCCTTGCCGCCGCCCGCAATCCCAGGATGCGCTGCTCGCGGTCGATTTTGAGTGTGTCCTCGCCGAGGATCTCGGATAATTCCCCGGCCGCGAAGCGCCGCATGATGTCCATCTGCCAGAGGCGGTCCTGCGCGGTGATGTAGCCTTGCGCCAGGAACAGATCTTCCAGAGTTGCGGCCTCGATGGCTGGCACGCCGTGGTTGTCGCGGGTTACCTTCACAGGCGCCGAAAGACCTTTTACCGCGAGGGTCCCGTCGAGTTGCGGCAGGGCAGAGCGGGCAACGAAGTAAGCGAAAGCCGCCACGCCCGCAACCAGCAGGGCCAGCACCAGCAGCAACCACAGGAGAATGCGCACTCCGGTGGAACGCCGGGAAGCGGGAACGCTGGTTACAGTCAGGGTGCTCATAAGCAGAGTTGATTCTAGCAGCCGTTTTGAGAAGGTGCGGCTTCCAGACTCGCCGCCGAGCTGGCCGAAATCAACTGAAAATGAATTTCATTTTCAAGATGGCCGATGCTATCCTGACTGTTCATGTTGCAGAAGCGCATCGATGACCAGCCCTCCATCTCGCGCGAGATGGTGCGCGAGGCCCAGGACATGCTTCACCGCCATCTTAAGCGAGTGGGCCTGAAGCAGACCGGCCAGCGCGACACCATCCTGCGCACGTTTCTCGAAACTCGCGACCACCTCTCTACCGACGAGTTGCACCGCCTGGTGCAGAAGAAGGACGTGGGCATCGGCTACACCACCGTCTATCGCACGCTCAAGCTACTGGCTGAGTGCGGATTAGCGAGCGAAGTCGCATTCCACGACGGCATTGCCCGTTACGAGCACCAATACAACCGGCGCAGCCATCACCATATGGTTTGCACTGAGTGCGGCAGTTCTGTGGAGTTCTTCTCGCACGAGGTGGGTCAGTTGGAGCAGGAAATCGGGCGCAGACACCACTACGCCACAACGCGTCACACCTTCCAGATTTACGGTGTTTGTGAAGATTGCCGCAAGAAGACGGCGCGCCCGATCTGAAAATTCATGCCTATCTCGTGCCCCCATTGTGCTGCTGAGATGCCCGATAACGCCGCTTACTGCCCGGGCTGCGGCCGCGCCATGCAGCCTGTCGAGCGCGCGCGTGGCATGGTGGGCTTCCTCCCCGAGACACTCGCCGGCGCCCTGGCTTACTTTCTTTTGCCGGTGATTGGGTTCCTTCTCGTCGAGCCTTACAACAAGAACCGTTTCGTGCGCTTTCATTGCTTTCAGTGTTTGGGATTTTTTCTGGTCGGCGTGGTCGTTGTGGCGATGCTCAGGGTTCTGGGATTTCTGTTGTACTTCGTCCCCTTAATCGGCCACTTTCTCATCTGGCTGGTTTCCATGGTGGTCGCTCTCGCGTTTTTCATCATCTGGGTCGTGCTCATTGTCAAAGCGCTGCAAGGCGAGATGTTTAAACTTCCGCTGGTGGGCGAGTTTGCGGAACAGCAGGCTCCTGCGAGCGAAGAGTCGGGTCGTTGAGGTGGTAATGGTCCTAATTTGACGTGCCTGGTTTCGTTGCGTAGGGAAGCGTGCAAAACACGAAGATGAGCTCACTTGGCCAGCCTATCCCGGAGTTGCCGGTCGTTGATGTCGAACGCGCACAGCAGCATTACAAAGACGCACTTGGCTTTGATATTGGATGGCTTTATCCAGGCAAAGAAATTGGGGCTGTGTCTCGGGGTAAAGTAGTGATCTTCTTTCGCAAGAGGAGGCCGCCGTTCGAGCCGGTCATTCACTGGGTGTTCGCTGAAGATATCGACGCGTCGTACGAGGAACTGAAATCGTTAGGTGCGAACATTGTGGGTCCCCTGGAAAGAAAGCTCTGGGGATTGCGGCAATTCACCGTAAAGGATCTGGACGGGAACCTTTTCTACTTCCACCACGACTAAGCAAGTACTCAAACTAGACAGTACGGCTAAGGTCATGCCCTTGACTTTCTTACGCTAAGCTGTCATTCCTATTAGCTTTTACCCCGTCCGCCGAAATGCTCGGGATGCAGCCTCGCGGGCCGGGAATCTTGTACCACTGGGGATGTGGATTGAGAGTTCGAGTCTTCTACCACGACAAGTGTTTCGACGGCGCCTGCTCTGCCGCGCTCTTCTCCCGCTTTTATCGCGAGCGCATTCGCGACGACGCTGACTTCGTCTTCTCCGGCCTGCTGCATCGCGCTGGAGCGCTGTTTAACGAATCCCATTTCGATGGTGACGAAAATGCCATCGTCGATTTTAAGTATTCCAGTTCGCCGAAAATCACATGGTGGTTCGACCATCACGAAAGCGCGTTCCTCTCACCGGCCGATGCCGCCCACTTTGAGCGCGACGAGAGCAATCGCAAGTTCTACGATCCCGATTTCAAATCGTGCACCAGCTTTATTGCGATGATCGCGCAGCAGCGTTTTGGATTCGACCCGGCCCCCGTGGCCGATCTGGTGCACTGGGCTGACATCATCGACGGCGCTCTTTATCCCGATGCCAAGACGGCGGTTGAGATGCAAGCCCCTGCCATGAAGCTGACCATGGTCATTGAGTCTGCGCCTGATGGGTTTGTGCCCAACTTGATTCCACTTCTCGCGACTAAGTCTCTCGCTGCCATTCTGGAGGAACCCTTCGTGGCTCCGCTCCTGCCTCCGCTGCTCCGCCGCCACGAGATCTCGATCGAGATCATGAAGCAGCGAACCGAATGCATCGACGGGACAATTTTCTTTGACGTCACCGATCATGATCTCGAGGGCTACAACAAATTCGTTCCTTACTATCTGCATCCCGAATCGATCTATAGCGTGGGACTCAGCAAAAGTAGTTTCCGCGTGAAAGTTTCAGTCGGATCGAACCCTTGGGCTCCCGAAGAACCGGTGGTCAATCTCGCCAAAATTTGCGAGCGTTACGGAGGAGGCGGGCATGCTCGCGTGGGCGCGATCTCCTTCAACCCAAACCAGCACGCGGCCGCGATCAAGGCTTCCCGGGAGATCGTAAACGAGCTTCGCGCCGCCGTTCGCAGCCGGAGAAGCTGAAAACTAGCGCATCATCTCCGCAGGCTCCGCAGCGAGAAGAACCGTGTGGGTAGTCGTGGTACTCTGAAGTTGCGCGCGCCGCATGCTATCGTCGGGAACGAAAATCGACTTGCACCGCGCACAGAGAAATCTGCTGCGCGCCGTGGCTTCCTTCGAATTCGCCAAGGGACTGTTCGTCCTGTTGATCGGGCTGAGCGCTATCCTGCTCGTCCACAAAGATGCCTGGGTGATTGCCGAGAGCCTGCTGGCACTGTTCCACGTCAATACCGACCGGCGATGGGCGCAGGACTTCCTCGATTTCGCCGACCGGCTCACCGAAGCCCGGCTCTGGGCGGCAGCGCAATTGGCGTTCGCCTATTCTGTGTTGCGCTTTGCCGAGGCCTACGGCCTGTGGAAGGAGCGCACTTGGGCGGAGTGGCTTGCCTTTGTCTCCGGGACTCTGTTTCTCCCGCTCGAGATCCATGGGCTCATGCGGGGCATTACGGTCCTCCGTTCGACGGTGTTCATCGCCAACGTTGGAATCGTTCTGTACATGCTTTTCTTGCTGCAGTCCGAGCGTAAGCGCCGGCAAGCGCGCCAATCGACTTCGCCGGAAAGCCTTGACCAGAGCGGCAAGTAGAGTCTAACGACTCTGGCCGCGGGCGCCTCGTTTGTTTCATAATTACTACGGCAGGTGCTACGCCGTGGAGGCCCTATGCGCATCTCTTCCTATTTCGTGCTTGTTTGCACGCTGCTCGTACTTTCGAGCCAGGGAATCAGCTTTGGCCAGGACACGAGCTTCGCGACTGGTCCGCAGTATCTGATGAATTATGGATCTCCACTGCTCGCGCATTCGATTTCCACGCCATCACTCTCCCTGGCGGCTCCGGCTCCTGAGGTTGGTGCCAGCGATGCCACCGGAGTCCTGAATGCTGGCGCCAGCGATGAGAGTGTTCTGCCGCCGAGTCCGGACGCTCTTCCTAAGATAGATTTATTCCCCATCTTCTACGGCGGACCTCCAGTCGGCGAGAATGGCGAGATAACTTTTTCCTACCCAGCGGAACCATCTTCGCCGCCGGCTGAAATTCCACCCAGCATTTCCGACGCCGGAGTCTGGCAAATGACTACCGCTCAAGCTCTGCGCGATCGTGGTTATGGAGTTACCGTGGCGGAGGCGGCTGCGGACGCCAAGGCGCGAATTCAGCGCGCCAACCACGTCTACACCAACGCTGATGCTGCTCGACTGCACGGTGGAGACTAGCGAAAACTCCCGGCCGAACTCGGAGCTACGGCTTGTCAGGGCTCATAGGATTCTCCCGGCATAAAGCCCAGCAAGTGACTCCGACGATCACGGCAGCCCCGATCCCGACGGCCCAAGGAGTATTCAGCCACCCCGGATTGGCGTCGGGCGGGGCAGGCTTGGGCGCTTCCCCGCATCGTTCTTCGTGAGTCGCCTGCCCGCCTTGATACACAGTCACATCCGCCAATTCAACGTGCTTCGACCGCCAGGTCGCGGGACCGCTGTAGTGGATCTTGACATCGTTCTGATGGGCCAGCACCAACACTCTTCCGTCTACATCGGTGACGTCGTAACGGGCCCACTCCTGCGCCGGAGGACTTACGGTCACACAATTGACGCGAACTCTCATTCCTCGGAAGGTGTTCACTTGCAGGGTGCCGTGTTCGAGGACGAGTTCGTCTCCTTCAAATTGGACAATGGTCTCGGGTTCAACCGTGACCGTGGATCCGTCGGCATCGATTCTCGCCCCATTTTCCTTCTGAGTACGAACCAGGTCGTGCATGAAAATCGCCGAGGATGTGGGTGCGGGATTTCCATTCACCCAGGCTCCTCCGTCGCTGTGGAGCATCGCCCGGGCCGAGTCCTGGGCCATCAGCGACGTTGGCAACACAATCGCCATCACGCCGCAGACGAGATTGCGCCATTCGAGCAAAGTAGACTCCCGCCTTCTCCGCACTAACTGCTTTCGTCAGAATAACTTGCGGGATGGCTGGGAACTATTGCCTTGCTTGATGCTGGGAAGATCAGTCGGAGTGGCTAGGATTATGACCTGGAGGAACGTCTACTACGCGCGCGAAGTCGATGAAGCCGTGCTGGACGTCGGTGCGAATCAGTTTGACGGGGAATCGGTCTCCCACATCGACGCCTTGCTGCCCTTGCGCCAGCAATCCGTCGACGCGCGGTTGCAGCACACGGACAAAAGTTCCTTTTGGACTTACGCCGGTGACAACAGCGTCGAAGATGGCGCCAATGCGATGCTGCAACGCGACCGCAGCCAGCCGCTTCGCCATTTGCCGCTCGACTTTTCGCTCCGCGTCTCCTTTTTCAGTGCAGTTGGCGGCGATCGCGGAAAGTTCGTCATCCGAGTAAGGGTTCGATTGCCCGGCCAGCATCGCCTTGATCAGTCTTTGCGTCACAATGTCAGGAAAGCGGCGATTGGGCGCGGTCGAGTGCGTGTAATCCTGCACGGCGAGGCCGAAATGCCCCGCCGCGGTCTCGCCCGGCCGTTCCAGAACATATTCTCCGGGGCCGATCAACTTGATCACGGCCAGCGAAAGATCGGGAAAATGATCCGGGTCTGCCTCCTTGCGCTTCACTAGAAACTCGTTGAGCGCTTTGGAATCAGGGTCGGCCGGAAGTTTCACGGAGTAGTTCGCCGCCAGTTGCACGATGCGATCCCAGCGCTCCGGCGTCTTTACGATTCGCCGCAACGACGAAACTTTTTCGAGCATTCGCGCCACCACTCCGTTGGCCGCGATCATGAAGTCTTCGATCAACTCGGTGGCGTGGTTTCTTTGCTCGTTCACGACGTCGATCACTTCCGTATCCAACACCAGAGGATGCGGTTCGTCGGTCTGGAGATCGAGCGCTCCATTTTCATAGCGCCGAGTGCGCAACCTCTGCGCCACTTCGTCCTGCAACCGCAGCTGCGCTTGCAGATCGGCGGAAGCGGCCACTTTCGGCGGCGGCGCTGCCTTGTTTTCCAGCCACGATCCCACCGAGTTGTATTGCAGTTGCGCCTGGTTGCGAACTACCGCCCGATAGACGTCGCTGGAAGCTACGCGGCCGTCCACGCCCACCACGAACTCGACAACCACGCTCAACCGGTCCTGATTTTCCAGCAGGGAAGTCTTGCCTGTGGAAAGCTCATCCGGCAGCATGGGGAAATTTCGGACTCCGGCATATACAGTCGTCGTTTCCCGCGAGGCATGCTGATCGATTGCGCTCTGCTTGGGGATGAAGGCATCCAGATCAGCAACGCCGACCAGAACCTTTACATCGCCGTTCGGTAATCGCTCTGCGACCTCGATCTGGTCCAGGTCGCGCGACGTGTCGTTGTCGATCGATGACCACAATTGACTCCGCAGATCGCGCACGCTTCCTCCTGGAACGATCGCCGGAGGATGAGCCCGCAAGTCTGCCAGTTGTTGTTGCACTTCGGGCGAAAAGTTCGGGTTAAAGCCGTGTTGCAGCACCACCTCTTTCGCAATGGCCTGCAAGTCGACGTGAGAAGAGTTGGTCTTGGGCATGAAGGTTCGTCAGGATTAACAGAACCAATAAGAATCTCACCACAGAGGCACGGAGAAAACGAAGGCAGAACAAGACCGACTATAGCTCTAGCTCTTCTCTGTGTCTCTGTGGTGAAAAAGTTGCAATATCGGACTACTCGGTGACCACCGCCTTGACCAGGTTTCGAGGATGATCCACGTTGTATCCCTTCTTCGTGGCCACATAATAGGCGAACAGCTGTAGGGGAATCACTTCGATGATGGGCAGCAACAACTCAGGCGCGGGTGGAACAAAAAACACATCGTCAGCCACTTCACCTACTTCTGGATCGCCCTCGGTCGCGACCGCCACCAGCCGGCCTTGTCGCGATTTGACTTCCTTCATCACGTCGAGAGTCCGCTGGTAGCGCAGCACCGAGTCTGGGTCATGTTTATCGTAGGTTGCGAGCACGACAACCGGAAGATGCTCGTCGACCAGCGCGTTCGGCCCGTGCTTCAGTTCTCCCGCAGGGTAGCCTTCCGCATGCGCATAAGAAGTTTCTTTCAGCTTGAGCGCTCCTTCGCGCGCAATGGCGTAATGCACGCCCCGGCCAAGATACAGAAACTTTTCTGCCTGAAAATGCTTTTGCCCGAACCGTTCTGCCAGATCGTCCCATTCCCTCAGATTTTTCTCAATCTCATCCGGCAGCCGCTGTAGACGCTGCAGATAGGAACGTGTGACCTCCGTCGTCATCCGCCCGCGTTTTCGCGCCAGGAACAACGCCATTAAATAGAGAACCGTGAGTTGCGTGGTGAAACTCTTGGTCGCGGGCACGGCAAGCTCCGGCCCTGCTCCCGTGATCAACGCCGCACTGGCCTCGCGAGGAATGGTGGCGTCAGCCACATTCGAAACCGCGATGGTCTTCACACCGCGGGTCAGCGCTTCGCGCTGCGCGGCAATCGTGTCTGCAGTTTCACCCGATTGCGTGACCACCATCACGATCGGATCGACCGCGGCGTGCGTCGAGCGGTAACAGTACTCGCTGGCGTACTCCACATCCACGGCGACGCCGGAAAGGTCTTCGATCATGATTTCGCCCGCCAGCCCGGCGTGGCGGCTCGATCCGCTGGCGGCGATGATCAGCTTTTCGAAGGTGAGCAGGGCACTTTCAATCGCATGCAGTTCGCCGGGGAAAAGAATGTCGTCCTTCAAGTGTTGCTCAATGGTTTTCGCGATGGCCTGGGGCTGTTGATAAATTTCGCGCAGCATCGCATGGGGAAACTTGTCAGTCGCGGTGTTGGAGCTGGCGTTGTTTGGACTCATGTCGACTGCGGCGAGAGTAAATCATTTGCCGCGCCGGGGGCAAACCGGCTCGGGACCCTCTGATCGTTTTGAGATTTCAAACAACTTTTTGCCCACGAATAGGCTACTAAAGTACTGTGCTTACATCCGAGGATCGGAATCGAGCCAGAACCGGAGTTCCGAAGAGGAATGCTCGGAGGGGATTTTTCCGACGGGAGCTTTCTGCAACGGGACTTTGAGCCGATCATTCGATGTTGCCCAACCCTGGCGCTGCAAGCCTTTCAGGCAATCGCGCCGGACCAAAGGAAAACACGATGAAAACTCACCCTGCAATTCGTTTTCTGGTATTCGGTCTTTTGCTGCTGGTCACCCCGGCAGCTCTTTCTTCCCCATCATCCGCGCAGATCGGAATCGGCATCTCGGTTCGCATCGGTCCGCCGGCGCTGCCGGTTTACGAACAACCAATCTGTCCCGCTCCCGGCTATCTGTGGACGCCGGGCTACTGGGCCTGGAGCGATGATGCCGGCTACTACTGGGTGCCTGGCACGTGGGTCCAGCCTCCCACCGTCGGTCTGCTTTGGACACCCGGCTACTGGGGATGGAACGACGGTGTCTATGCCTGGAATGCCGGCTATTGGGGACCGCAGATTGGTTTCTACGGCGGCATTAATTATGGCTTCGGCTACGGCGGTGTCGGCTTCGTTGGCGGCGAATGGCGCGGTGGCACATTCTTCTACAACACCGCCGTGATGCATGTAAACACGACCCAGATCACCAACGTGTACGTTAATAGGACGGTCATTGTTAACAACGAATCCCATGTTGCATTCAACGGCGGCGAAGGCGGCGTCGCGGCCCGCCCGACCGCCCAGGAAGAGGCTTATTCGCGCGAAAAGCATACTGCGGCGGTCGCAGCACAGGTTCGGCAACAACGTGCCGCCAGTCAGAACAAGGCCCTTTTCGCGTCGAATAATCACGGTGCTCCAGCCGTGGCCGCCACAGCGAGGCCGGGAGTATTTAGCGGGGCTGGCGTCGTAAGGGCCAAGGCTGCCGGAGCTCCATATCATGCTCCCGCGATGTCGCCCAAGGAAGCGCGTGCGTCGGCACCCGCGGGGAGCCGTTCGGCTACGCCGAGAGGAGAGAAGGCTGCTAACCACCCCACCGCGCCTGCGAAGGGCACTGCTGCGAGCAGAGCCCGCTCGGAGACCGCGAATAAGGAGAAGGCGGCCCGTCCGAATGAGAGCCATCCGGCTAAGCCTTCCACTCCGAGTTCGCATGCCTCGAACCCCCCGCGTGAACCGAAAACTACTGCGGCTCGCGAATCGCACGCCGAGAACAAAGCGCGTCCTACGGCCAAAGAGAGTGCCCCGAAAGAGAGTGCTCCCAAAGAGAGTGCTCCCAAAGAGAGTGCTCCGAAGCCGAGCCGTAGCGCTGCACCGAAGCCCGCGAGCAAGCCGGCAGCGCCTAGGGAGAGCGCCCCGAAAGAAAGCGCTGCCAAGCCGAGCCATAGCGCTGCACCGAAGCCCGCGAGCAAGCCGGCGGCGCCTAGGGAGAGCGCTCCAAAAGAAAGCGCTGCGAAGCCGAGCCATAGCGCTGCACCGAAGCCCGCAAGCAAGCCGGCAGCGCCCAAGGAGAGCGCCCCGAAACAGAGCGCGCCCAAGCCAAGCCACAGTGCGCCAGCGCCGAAGCCGCAGAAGGCCAGCCCGCCGCCCAAGCCTGAGAGCAAGCCTGAGAGCAAGCCCAAAGGACACTGAGCCGGTTAGTTCGTAAGGGCTCTTAGCCAGTGCCGATCCCAGCACTGGCTATTTTTCTGTCAGCGTGAAGCGTTCATGCGGGTTTGCCGCCAATGGTCTTCGCAACGCGGGATCCCAAATCGCGCACCGACGGGGCGCCTGCTTCGCTAAACTAGCGTGAGATAATCAGGTCAGGTTGCACCGGCCCCGTAGCTCAGTTGGATAGAGCAGCGGTTTCCTAAACCGTTGGTCGGCGGTTCGACTCCGCCCGGGGCCCCCATGCTTTCAACCACTTCCACGGTTACCATTGATTACTCCTTCCGGTTCTTGTCCCCCGGCCGCTGCACCGAATCCTGTGCTATAATGACTCTCAACGCTACTGCCACGGTTTGCTCGTGACGCGGTGATCCTGTTGGATCAAGATTCATCTCCGCTTTTCCTGCCCGCCGTTTATTCAGCGTAAATCAAAACATAAGAGCGGCATGGGAACCCACGCTACGTGTGTAACATCAAGCCCCTCCAGAAAGAACAATTACGAATGACAAGCTTTACAGAACTAACGCTATCTTCTGCTTTGCAGCAGAGGCTGGCGAATGCTCAATTTATTACCCCAACGCCCATTCAGGCGCAGGCTATTCCTTGCGCCCTTGAAGGCAAAGACGTGCTGGCTACGGCGCAGACCGGTACTGGCAAGACTCTGGCGTTTCTGATTCCGATCATTGAAATGCTGCAGCGCGAGCCGTCGCAGAAAGTGCGCGTGCTGGTGTTGCTGCCCACACGTGAACTGGCGATCCAGGTCAACGAAGAATACGAAAAACTGCGCGGCAAGCAACTATCGAAAGCTGCGCTGGTCATCGGCGGCGTCTCCGAGAAGACGCAAATTCAGGCGGTGCGCTCCGGCGCCAGCCTGGTGGTCGCAACTCCGGGCCGCTTGCAGGATTTCATCACGCGCAAGCTGGTCGACCTGCGCGAAGTAAAAATCCTCGTGCTCGACGAGGCCGACCGAATGCTGGACATGGGATTTTTGCCCGCCATCCGGCGCATCCTGGCTATCCTGCCGCAACGCCGGCAAACGCTCTGTTTCTCAGCCACGCTGGAGCAATCGGTCGCGAGCTTAGTCAACGATGCCATGCGCGATCCGGTACGCGTCGCGATTGGTTCAGTGCTCAAGCCGGTCGAAAGCGTACGGCTGCAGGCTTACGAAGTGCGTCCCGCGGAAAAGCCCGACGTGCTGCGGCAACTGCTCTACGCCGAAAAAGGACAGACGCTCATCTTTGCCCGCACCAAGCGCGGCACGGAGCGGCTGGCCAAGGAGCTGGTGCGCGAAGGTTTCTCCGCCGCCATGATTCACGGCGACCGTTCCCAGTCGCAGCGTAACGCAGCCCTCGCCGGATTTCAGCAAGGACGCTTTCAGGTGCTAGTCGCGACCGATGTGGCCGCACGAGGTTTGCACATCGATGACGTGGCGCACGTTGTGAACTATGACCTGCCCAAGATGGCCGAGGATTTCATCCATCGCGTGGGAAGGACCGGACGTGCCGGCTCGGAAGGTTTGGCGACAAGTCTAGTGTCAGGTGGCGAGGTCATCGAACTGCGGCACATCGAGCGCGCCTTAAAACTGAAAATCGAACGCAAGCAGGTGGACTGGGCTAACGCCGAGAAGTCAGAGCATGTCGTCCAAAATACTTTGGCCAGCCGCACACTGACCAGGCTGCCCGGCGAAGTGTTCGCCTAACTCGAAATAAAGAAGCGAAGCCAACAATTGAAAGGGCGCGTCCCAAGGACGCGCCCTTTTTGTGGGTCTTCTTTGTCGGTCTGTTGGGGCCGGGTGCCTACGGTTCGGTTTTCTCCGGACTTCGCTCGCGAGGCAGGCTCGAAATGTCGCGATCGTCGTCTCCCATCTGAAACAGGGCAGCTTGCTCGGCCGCGTGCCTTTGCAACTCGTCCAAATCGAGTTCGCTGGAATCACCCGGCGTGCCCGAAGGTTCGTCCTTCCGCTGGATGCGGCGTTCAGCCTTGTCGCGCTGTTTTTGCTGGCGCGTGTGTTCTTTCTGGCGTTTGGTAAAGCTCGATCGACCTCGTCCTGGCATACCCAATCTCCAATCGTCAATTTTGGCAATAGCGCCCGGCGCTTTGCACTTTGGTCAAGACATCAGCGGCTCTGCAACAATCTGCAGGGATGGTGGACAGCTACCAGCGGGGTTCGCGAGGCTGGCGCGCGTGACCCTGATAGTCGTCGCGGCCGCCGCCGCCCCCACCGCCAAAGCGCTGCCCGCCGCCGCCCCGCGGGGAAGGGGCCTTGGGTTTAGCTTCGTTGATCTTCAGCGCGCGGCCTCCCAGTTCGGTTCCATTCAATGCCGCAACTGCCTTATCGGCTTCCGCAGGGTTCGTCATTTCGACAAAAGCGAAACCGCGAGCGCGGCCGGTTTCGCGGTCGGTGACGATACTGACACGCTCCACCGCGCCATGCGCTTCGAACAAGCCGCGAAGTTCTGGTTCCGTTGTGCTGTGGGGTAAGTTACCGACATAAAGATTCTTCATAGTAGTTCTTCTCTTTCTGTTGCGGTTGCTTCTGCTACTGCGGTCGCAAATAACGGCTGAGGAGGAGTGATTTCGCGCGCCGAATGCTGCTCGATGGCTTCCGCCCACCGTGACGGTCTGGGCGTTTCCCGTATCGCCCGCGAACGAGCTTCGCTGGCCGAGCGCACGCTCGAAATCTTCCGGCAGGCTTCCAGAATTCCCCAGCGCTGGGAAGAATTGCCCGCAGCATGGGCCAGCAGCGCAGCGACCATCTCTTTGTGCAGCGCATCCGTGTCAGGGCCAGCCGAACCTTCGTCAGAATGCGGAGCCGCGGCGAGATACTCGGGTCCGCCCACGAAAAAGGCAATCCTCTGCGGAGGATTCGCCGCGCGAATATCGGTGCAGAACTGGTCGCGGCTGTCGAGCTCCACCGGCCACGCTGATCAGCACCAGATTGTATAAATCTGCCCGCCACCAGCAGCGCGCCTCGAGCACATCGGCGGCGCAATCCACCTCAATGCCAAGCTGCCTCATCATGTCGGCCCGCAAGTCGCGCTTGGTCTGCGAAGTGTCCAGTAGGAGTACGCGCTTCTTCTTCGCTGGAATGGCTTCCGGAATCGACAACGGCAATGCGACGACAGGCGTGGTCATGCCATTTTCTCCTTGAGATTGGCTGCCTTCGGCGGGGCTACCAGGTTTTTCTCAGCCAGGGCCTTCAACATCTTTTCATTGCTCTGGCGGCGGCTGATCTTCTGCCGGCGCCGCCGGTTGAATCTGGCTTTATCGCCGTTGATTCCGGACATGCTTATCTCCTGCCCTGTGGGCTGATTAAATGCGTCTTATGCAGGTTCTCGTTACCTGTCGATCGTTGAACCGGCCACACCTCATCGCCGTCTTTTTAAGCCGATGTTTAGGGTTGAAGGAACTGCTTCCAGAGCTTTCCAGGCTAGACCCGTCACTCGCCTTTCCGGGAATTTCTCAATCGCGAAGGCGCAACGTGCTGGTCAAGGTGTCTTCGAGGTCAAGATCTTAAGTATACGCTGCATTCGCAGATATTGCTGAGGTATTGCGGATCGGAAAAGCACTGAAGGTGGAACTCACAGCTGAGGCCATCGTTCAGTGCAGTATGTGCGCCGGATAAGAGTTATGGATCAGAAGGGCTGACACTGCTAGACCCATGACCCTTGCACAGGAGGATGCAAAGCACAATAACGCCACCCCCTACACCGCCGCCGATCTCGAGCCATTTTGTATTCAGACCGTTGCCGGCGCTTCCAGGCCGAGGTGCGGCGCCACAGGCAGCGGATACGACGCGGGTTGCTTGCTGTCCCTCGTGCACGACAGAAGAAATAGGTGAGGTGCCTTGTGCATTTGTTTTTTGGAGGATGCCGCCTTCCGTGATGTTCACATCGTTCTTGTGTGCGGCGACTTGCATCGTGCCGCTGACGTCGGCCACATCGTATTGCGTACGCTCGCTCGAAACTGGCTCCGCCTTGATGCAGCTCACATGCACGCTCATGGAGGTCGAAGTTCCCACCGACACGCTTCCATGCTCGAGGCTCAGGAAAGTGCCTTGGAACTTCACCACCGATTCCGGCTGGATCACTACGGATGAGCCCTCGGCGTCGACGTTGGCGACAAACCCGGGTTTGGTCTCCACCAGATCTCCGGGAAAAACCACGGTCGATCCCGAGATCTCGAAACCGTTGACCCAAACCCCGCCCTCGCTGTGCAATACGGCGGAGCCCGTGTCAGCCGCCGTGAGCGAAAGCGGGCACAGGATCACCATCGTCCAGCTAATAAATTTGCGTAAAGCAGACACACCCATGGCTAAAGACAATTTCCACACATCTCACAAGAATCGTAGCGGCACGGCGATTGATCGTCTATTAGCTCTCTGGATGCCCGTGCCGCGGGCGCCGCACTGGCCCGCTTTAGCTACGCCTGGCTTGGGAACTCCGGTATGCTTGGCGAACACCTGCGACGGGGCACGCTCCGAAAAACCTCGTTTGCGGGAAGCGGCTTAGCAGAACTGGCCCAACAAAACATGGAACGAACAACCGCCAACGATCCCGTAATCGAATTCCGCAACGTCGACTACGCGCTGCCCAGCGGCCAGCAGTTGCTCGCAGGGCTGAATCTGCAAGTGCAATGCGGCGAGACCCTGGTATTGCTGGGCCGCAGTGGTTCGGGGAAAACGACGACGCTGAAGCTGATCAATCGGCTGCTAACCCCCACGGGCGGAGAGGTGCGCGTAAATGGCACGCCCACTGCTGAAAGCGACGTCATTCGTTTACGTCGCAGCATCGGCTACGTCATCCAGGAAGTCGGTTTATTCCCGCATTTCACCGTGGAACGAAACATTGGCCTCGTCCCGCGCATCGAAGGCTGGACTCCGGAGCGGATTCGTCTCCGCGTCGAAGAATTCTTGCAGTTGGTCGGGCTCGACCCGCCAATGGCTTCGCGTTACCCACACCAACTCTCCGGCGGACAGAGACAGCGCGTGGGAGTTGCCAGGGCATTGGCCGCCGACCCCGCAATTCTCTTGATGGACGAACCCTTCGGCGCGCTTGACGCTCTCACTCGCGACCAACTGCAGCGCGAGTTTCTTTCCCTGCAGCAGCGGCTGAATAAGACAGTAGTCTTCGTCACGCACGACCTGCGCGAAGCGTTGCGGCTCGGGTCGCGCATCGCGCTTATGGAAAGCGGCCGGCTGGTCGCGGTTCTTTCTCCGGAGGAATTTCTGCGATCGCGTGATCCCTTGGCCGCGGCCTACGTGAAGGCGTTCGCGGATGGACTGGATTCGTCAAATCGAGGTGCTTCATGAACCTCTTTCACTTTTTTCTGCAAAATCACGATCAGATTTTCGAACTCACGCTGGAGCATCTCTGGCTGGTCGGCATCTCCACGCTGCTCGCGGTAGTGGTGGGCATACCGTTAGGCATACTGAGCGCACACTGGCCGGTGTGGAACCGGCCGGTGCTCGGAACGGCGAACATCATTCAGACGATTCCCAGCCTCGCCCTCTTTGGCTTCCTGCTGCCGGTGCCCTGGCTGGGTGATCGCGCCGATCGCCTGGCGATTCTGGCGCTGACTCTTTACGCCCTGCTGCCCGTGATTCGCAACACCTACACCGGCATTCGCGGCGTCGACCCTGCTGTGGTTGAGGCTGGCCGAGGCATGGGGCTGACCGGCAGCCAGCTCTTGTTCCAGGTCGAGCTGCCTTTGGCGTTGAGCGTGATTCTTTCCGGCGTAAGAGTAGCGGTGGTCGTCTCGGTGGGACTGGCCACCATCGCGGCTGCGATCGGCGCCGGTGGCCTGGGCGAGTTCATCTTTCGCGGTCTCGCCATGGTGAACAATCAGCTCATTCTCGCAGGAGCCATTCCCGCCGCGGCTCTGGCGCTGTCGGCGGATTTTAGTTTGGGATGGTTAGAGAAACGTTTGCGGCCACAATGAAACCAAATCGCCATGGACGGTTTCGCAGTTTCCGGGAGCGGTGCAGGAGTTCACTCTGCTTGCTTCTCGCGGCTCTCTTCCTGTTGTCATCGTGTGCGACCTCGCACCCCGACCGGATCGTGATCGGTTCCAAGAACTTTACCGAATCGCTGATCCTCGGCGAACTCCTCGCGCAACAGATCGAAGCGCATACTCACCTGAAAGTCGAGCGCCGTTTCTATCTCGCGGGAACTTATATCTGCCAGCAGGCGCTGCTGGCCGGGCGCATCGATATCTACCCCGAATACACCGGAACCGCGCTGACTGCCATCCTTAAGCAGAAGGCGAGCGGCGATAAGGCGGAGGTCTATCAGCAGGTCAAGAGTCAATATGAAGCGCGCCTCGGACTAACGCTTGGCCCGCCGTTCGGTTTCAACAACACTTTTGCGATGGAGATTCGTGGGGAAGACGCGCGCCGCCTGAATCTGAAAACTTTGTCGCAGGCGTCCGCATACGCTCCGCACTGGCGAGCTGGGTTCGGCTACGAATTCATGGAGCGCCCCGATGGATACACCGGGCTGGCTAAAGCCTACGACCTGCACTTCGCAGCGCCGCCCCGGATCATGGATCTGGGCCTGCTCGCGCCGGCGTTGAAAGATCATCAGATTGACATCGCTGCCGGCAACGCCACCGATGGCCTGATTCCAGTGCTCGATCTATTCGTGCTCGATGATAACCGCCACTATTTCCCGCCTTACGAGGCGGTCGCAGTCGTCCGCCAGCAAACCGAACAGCAGCATCCAGAAGTGGCCCAGGCAATCGCCGAATTAGGCGGCAAGATTTCCGATCAGGAGATGCAGCGATTGAATTACGCTCTCGACGGCGAGCACCGCGACCTGAAAGACGTAGCGCACGAATTTCTGCACAGTAAGGGATTGATCCCGTAAGTCCAGTCAAGTTTTCCTGGGGGAGGCCGCCTCGTGCCCCTGCCACGAGCGAAGCCGAAGGGTCCAGCCGAGCGCAGCAAACCGTTCGGGCAGCGGTTTTTCATCTGCGACCGCTTGCCGCAAGTTGTCATCTAAGCACCTTGCGAGGGGACATCCGAGAATCGTCCAGCTGTGCACGAGTCCCCATGAAATACCGGTAGGGGCATTGCCCTATGGCGCTCGGGGCGCCCGCGAGCATAGAATGCGGCCCACTGATCCGCTCGCGCCAGTCGCCATAAGTTGTTTGTTCCGCGTACCGTTGTTCTACGTACAAAGAGATCTGGGAGGTCCGAAATGCTTGCCACGCAGAGCGACTCCACCGTCCGTCACGATCTGCTCGAGCAACTCGAAGACGCCCGCCGGCGCTCCGACGACCTGTTCGCAGTGGTAAAGCCCGATTCTCTTTACGAACGCCCTATTGCCGAGCGTCATCGCATCGTCTTCTATATCGGCCATCTGGAGGCCTTCGATTGGAATTTGTTCCACGAACGTATTCTTGGACTGAAGAGCTTTCATCCCGAATTTGACAGGCTGTTCGCCTTCGGCATCGATCCAGTCGGCGGTGGACTTCCGACCGATCAGCCCGCCGATTGGCCTTCGATCGCCGCGGTACAGGACTACGTCAGAAAAATCCGCGCCGTGCTGGATGACAAACTATCCGACGCGCTTCTCAATTCGAGCCTTCCCACAAGCGACGGATTTTCCCTCAACACTTTGCTCAACGTAGCCATAGAGCACCGCCTCATGCACGCAGAAACGCTCGCCTACATGCTGCATCAGCTGCCGCTTGATCGCAAAGTGCAGGAGAAAGTGCGGGAGAATGAATCGCTAAGCGTTATCGCTCCCGCTGTGGATCGTCGCATCATTGAGATTCCCGCTGGCGTCGTCACTCTCGGTCTTGAACGCGGCAGCGAGTCGTTTGGCTGGGACAACGAGTATGAAGCCTACACAGTCAACGTTCCGCCATTTGCCATCGATCAGTACAAAGTGACGAACCGGCAGTATTTAGACTTCATCAACGCCGGCGGCTATGAAACGCGCGCGTTCTGGAGCGACGACGAAAGCAATGATGAAGACTGGAATTGGAAGTCTCATCAGGGAATTTCGCATCCGGCTTTCTGGAAGTGGGATGGCACGCAGTGGCTCTATCGCACTATGTTCGACGATGTCCCTCTGCCGCTGGATTGGCCAGTCTATGTGAGCCAGGCAGAAGCGAAGGCGTATGCCAAGTGGGCAGGGAAGTCGTTACCCACCGAGGCCGAGTGGCAACGCGCCGCATACGCCACGCCGCATGGCGACGAGCGAGCCTACCCGTGGGGGGACGAAGCTCCCGACGACAGCTTCGGCAACTTCGATTTCGCGCGCTGGAACGCCGTGCCGGTAAACGCATTTCCTGAAGGTCACAGCGCTTTCGGTGTTCAAGGCATGCTGGGCAACGGTTGGGAGTGGACTTCCACCCAGTTCGCTCCGTTCCCCGGATTCCAGCGATTCCCGTTCTACCCGGGCTACTCCGCCGATTTCTTCGACGGCAAACACTACGTCATGAAAGGCGGATCGGCGCGCACCGCCGCTTGCATGTTGCGGCGCACGTTCCGCAACTGGTTCCAGGCGCATTACCAATTCGTTTACACCGGATTTCGTTGCGTAAGCCACTGACGGTTCATTCATCATTCATCAAGGAGTTGCCAATATGCTGGTTCAAGCGATCACTCCAAACACAAGCTACGAATTCGCAGCCGACGTGCGCGCCGGGCTCACCAAGCCAGGCCAGAAAGAGCTGCTGTCGAAATATCTGTACGATGACGTAGGCTCCGCATTGTTCGAAGTGATCAGCAATCTGCCCGAGTACGGCCTTACGCGCGCCGATGAGCGCCTGCTGCGGCGGCATGGGCATGACATCGTCGAGCGCCTGCCTACTCCGGTTTCCGTGGCTGAACTCGGCAGTGGCAGCGGACGAAAAACTCGCCACATCCTCGAAGCTCTCTGCCGCCGCCAGCGCACCGCCTACTACCCCATCGAAATTTCTCCATCCGCACTGGCCATGTGCGAGCGCGAACTCCGCGACATCGAGTCCATCAGCATTCTCGGATTCGAGCGTGAGTACCTCGATGGACTGCTCGAAGTGGCTGCGCACCGTTCGGCCGGCCAGCATCTTCTCGTCTTGTTCCTGGGAAGCACTATCGGGAATTTCGCCCGGCCTGCCGGCATTGGATTTCTCACCGAAGTTCGGCGCATTCTTCAGCCCGGGGATTCGCTTCTGCTCGGCACCGACCTCGAGAAATCAAGCCTCCAACTGCTTCAGGCCTATGACGACGAACTAGGAGTGACCGCCGCTTTCAACTTGAACCTGTTGGCTCGCATCAATCGCGAGCTCGACGCCGATTTCGATCTCGCGCAGTTTGAGCACGTGGCTAAACTTAATCACCAGGACCGCAGCGTTGAGATGCATCTGCGGTCCATGTGCCGCCAGACCGTGAGTGTTTTAGCAGCCGAGCTCACCATCGATCTTCTTGAGGGCGAAACCATCTGGACCGAAAGCAGCCACAAGTATTCGCCTCAGGAAATCCTTCCCATGGCCCGCACCGCCGGTTTCCGCTGCGAAGCGCAATGGATTGACGAGCAATGGCCTTTCGCGGAGAACCTGCTCGTCGCAGAATAATCGCTTCCCGATCTGGCCCTCCGTGCGTGTAACACGTTGTTTATTTTGAAGTAAAACTTTGTAAATCCTGGGGTTTTGTACAACGCGCAATGTAAATTAGTAAGAGACGCATGCGCGCAAACACATACCAGTTTCTGGCGATCGCACTCTGTGCTGCAGGCATAGTCGGCATTCGCCTATTGCCTTCCTGCCATGCCATGTCGGCCAGCGTGCAAACCAAGCAGGCTGCCGCTCCGGGTACGGTGAGCCGGCCCGTCGGCGCCATCAAAGCTATAAACGGCACGCAGATTACGCTAGCCCCCGACTCCGGTTCTGACGTTAGCATCACCGTGCAGCCCACAACGCGCATCCTTCGCATCGCTCCGGGCGAAAAGGATCTTAAGAACGCTACACCTATCCAGTTGCAAGATCTCCAGATCGGCGATCGCATTTTGGTGGGAGGCAGGATCTCCGACGATGGCCTGTCGGTCGTGGCCTCCACAGTAGTCGTCATGAAGCATTCCGACCTCGACGCTCGGCATCAGCAGGATTTGCAGGATTGGCAAAAGCGCGGAGTGGACGGGCTCGCCAAGGCTGTCGACCCGGCGGCCGGCACCGTCACCATCTCTGTGCGCGGTAAAGACGTTGTCATCCACGCCTCGAGCAGCACCGTGATTCGCCGCTACGCTCCGGATTCCGTGAAATTCGATGATGCCAAGCCCGGCGCACTGCAGCAAATTCATCCCGGCGACCAAGTGCGGGCGCGCGGTAATCGCAGCGCCGATGGCGGCGACCTCGCAGCTGACGAAATTGTTTCCGGATCCTTCCCCGGGATTGCCGGCACCGTCGACTCCGCCGATGCAAGTTCGTCGACTCTCAGCGTTCACGATCTATTGTCGAAGAAAACGGTGGTTGTAAAGATCACAGCAGACTCCCAGCTTCGCCATCTATCTCCCGAGATGGCGCAAATGATTGCCGCGCGTTTAAAGGGAGGGGCCGCCGGAATGCCAGCCGGTTCCGCATCCAGTTCTGGTTCTGCGACGAATGGGCAAGGTGCGCGTCCCGGCTCTGCGCCAGGTGCGATGGCTGCCCGTGGAGCTGGCGCGAGCGGACGGCCGGGCGGCTCACCGGATACTCAGCGCTTGCTTAGTCACGCGCCCGCGACCACACTCGCCGATCTCCATAAGGGCGATGCGGTGATCATTCTCTCGACCGAGGGCACCGCGGGCGTGGGCACGGTCATCACCCTGGTGAGTGGTGTGGAACCGATTCTTCAGGCCGCTCCCGGCGCCAGCAGTGCGGCGATGCTTACGCCCTGGAGCATGAGCGCACCCTCCGGCGACGCTGGCGGCCCATAGCGTAGCCTCCGCCGCGGCCTGACGCTGCATCAAAGATTCATATCGAAAACTCTTGGTGGAATGGAATGATGGAATGACGTTTCGGACGTGTTTCTGCTTAGCCCTGATCTCTTTGTCATTGTTATTGCCGCTGTGCGCGACAGTTGCTACATCCCAAACCGCGGCAGCGCCGTCCCCCCAAACAGCGCCCGCCGCAACGCCGCCTGCCGCCGGCACTCTGCGCGGCCAAGTAACCGACCCTTCCGGCGCCGCCATCGCCAACGCCAACGTCGTTATGACGCCGGCGGCTGTCTCGTCCTCGCCCATCCCCACGCAAGCCAACGGGCAGGGCCTCTATGAATTCAAAGGACTGGCCGCAGGCCAGTACACGCTGACCGTCGTCGCTCCGGGATTCTCAGTTTACGAAAACGACAACGTAGTCATCACCACCGATCAGCCGCTGCGCCTCAACGTGACCATGGCCATCGAAGTCGAGCAGCAGAAAATTCAAGTCTCCGATACCGCGCCGACCGTTGATGTCAATCCTGAGAGCAACGCCGGTGCCATCACCATCTCCGGCAAAGAACTGGAGGCCTTGCCCGACGATCCCGACGAATTACTCACCGACTTGCAGGCTCTGGCTGGTCCCTCTGCCGGACCGAACGGCGGACAACTCTACATCGACGGCTTTACCGCGGGCCAGCTCCCTCCCAAAGAGTCGATTCGTGAAATTCGAATCAACTCGAATCCGTTCTCAGCCGAATATGACAAGCTCGGCTACGGCCGCATCGAGGTCTTCACCAAGCCGGGCACGGATAAATTTCACGGGCAGTTATTCGCGGACGGTAACGATTCCCCCTTCAATTCTCCGAATCCGTTCGGTGGCGCCGATCAGCCCGGTTACGATTCCACTCTGTTCACCGCCAACATCGGCGGGCCGCTCAACAAGAAAGCATCTTTCTTCCTCGACGCCCAGCGCCGGAATATCCACGATCTCAACGAGGTCAATGCTTTAACGCTTGATCCCACTACGTTCACCGAGACGCCGATCATCGAGGCGGTACCCTTTCCCAGACATCGAACCAATATCACTCCGCGTCTCGACTACGCACTCAGCAAAAATAACACCCTGACCGTCCGCTATCAGTTTTACCGCGATATTGAAGATAATGAGGGCGTCGGTCAGTTCAATCTGGCTTCCCAGGGCTATAACTCCGACTCTACCGAGCACACCTTACAAATCAGCGATACGCAGGTCCTTGGCACAAAGGTCGTAAATGAGACGCGGTTCCAGTACCTGCGCGAACTCGATAATCAATTTGCCCTGAACACTCAGCCGACGCTCAACGTTTTGGGATCGTTCGGCGGCGGCGGCAACAACCAGGGCACCCAGCTTGACCATCAGGACCATTACGAACTCCAGAACTACACTTCCATCATCCACGGCAATCACACCGTGAAGTTCGGAGCGCGGCTACGAGGTATTCGGGATGCAAACAGCTCCACTTCCGGATTCAATGGGGAATTTACGTTCTCTTCGTTGCTTACTCCTTCGCAGCAGACCCCTTGCGTGCCTACCGCGGGGCAGGTCCCTTGTCCCGTTTCGTACGAGTATGCAGTTCAAAATACCGGAAACTCGACGACCCCCATCGCAACCCAACTCACCTACACAGTCGGTAGTCCGCCTCTCGTGGTGGGCAACTTCGACGCTGGACTTTACTACCAGGATGATTGGAAAGTCCGCTCCAACATCACTCTTAGCTACGGTCTGCGCTTCGAAACTCAGACCGGCATTCAGGATCACGACGACTGGGCGCCGCGCCTTGGTTTTGCCTGGGGAGTTGGAGGGAAGAGCGCTCCGCCGAAAGTTGTTCTGCGCGGAGGCTTCGGAATCTTCTACGATCGATTTCAGGAAGCGCAAATCCTGGAAGCTGACCGCTTGAATGGCATCACCCAGGAACAGTTCGTTATTAACAATCCGCAGTGCTCGAGCCTGACCGACATTTCATCCTGCACTGGCGCGGCCGTTCCCTCCACGCCCACGATCTATCAGATCAACCCCCGCGTGCACGCACCTTACCTACTTCAATCCGCCATCAGTGTAGAGCGCCAACTCACAAAGTTCGCAACCCTGAACGTCACTTACCTGAACTCTCGCGGCTTTGACCAGTTGCTCACCATCAACGCCAACGCTCCTTTTCCCGGAACTCCGTGCAGTCCCTGCCAAACCTCACCCTTGGGCAATCTCAATCTCTACCAATATGTTTCGGAAGCCGTCTTCCGCCAGAGTCAGTTGATGGCCAACACCAACGTGCGGATCGGATCGAAGGTTCAGCTCTTTGGCTACTACGTGCTGAACTATTCCAATAGCGACACTTCCGGCGTTTCCAGTTTTCCCTCGAATTCTTACAACATCAGCGCCGACTACGGCCGCGCGTCCTTTGATTACAGGAATCGTTTTTTCCTGGGCGGATCGCTTGGCCTTCCCTTCAACTTCCGGCTTAGCCCCTTTATCGTTGTTTGGTCCGGTTTGCCTTTCAACATCACTACCACCAACGACCTCAACAACGATTCCATCTTCAACGATCGTCCGGGACTTGTTTCCACGGCGACGTGTCCGACCAGTGTGAACACGCCTCCTTCGACCGTCTACTGCACGCCGCTCGGAACCTTCGATTCAGCACCTACGGCCGGCGAAAAAATTGTTCCTATCAACTACGGCTCCGGCCCGGCGCACGCGACCGTGAATCTGCGCCTCGCGAAAACATTCGGCTTCGGCCCCAAGACAGGCCACCCCAGTGGCAGCCCGGGCGGACCGGGAGGCGGCGGGCACAGCCACGGCCCGCTGTTCGGCGGTGGTCCGATGGGAATACCCAGCGGCTCTGATCGCCGTTACAACCTCAGCTTCGGAGTCTCAGCGCGCAACGCTTTCAACAAGGTCAACTTCGGCAATCCCAGCGGCATTTTAGGGTCGAAGTTTTTCGACACGCCAAATGCGCTTGCGGATAACGGGCCTTTCTCGAATGGCGCGGCCAACCGGCGTATCGACCTGTTCGCAACCTTCAATTTCTGAAATCGCAGATGTTGCGCGTGGCCTCGCGCACCACGACCGTTGCCGATTTGGGTTGCCTTGCGTTCGGTTCCGGACGCAGTGCTCCTTTCGGTCTGCACGAGATCGCTCCCTTCGGTTATTCTGGAGACACGCGTATGCATGCCGCCGATCTCTACCGAGTGATTCTGGTTTGCCGTTGATCCCCACCACAAGACGCCAGTTTCTTCACCGGGCTGCCGCCGTCGGCGCAATCGCGATCGTCGGAGACGGAATCCTTCTCGCTCCGAACTTTCCTCGCGTTGTGCGGCAGGAGTTTCGCCTTCAGCGCTGGCCCGAACGGTTGAATGGCTTCACCGTCGCCGTGCTCAGCGATTTCCACTACGATCCTTATTTCTCGATTCATCCCCTGCGCGCTGCGATTGCCATGGTGAACGATCTTCATCCTGACCTGATCGCGCTCACTGGAGACTTCGTCTCCGTGCCCCCGATCGGCGACCCGGCGAAGGGAGCGCTCGCCGCCGAGCCCTGCGCGCGCCTCTTGCGCCAGCTGACCGCGCCTCACGGCCTCTGGGCTGTCTTGGGAAACCATGATGACGGCACCGATCCCGAACATGTAACCCGCGCTCTCCAGGCCCAGAACATCCAGGTGTTGGCCAACCAGTCGCAACCCATCGAGCAAGACCGCACGCGTTTCTGGCTGGCCGGTGTGAACGATGTAATGAGCGGAACCGCCGACCTGTCGAAGGCCATGTACCGCATCCCCACCGGAGAAGCTGTAATTCTGCTCGCCCATGAACCAGACTTCGCCGATCGAGCGGCAAAATTTCCCATCGACCTGCAGCTTTCCGGGCACTCTCACGGCGGCCAGATCAGACTTCCATTCCTCCCTCCGCTTTACTTGCCAGCGCTGGCAAAGAAATATGTTTGGGGCACCTACCATGTAGGTCCGATCACGCTTCACACCAGCGCCGGCCTAGGTACGATCGGAGTTCCCATGCGCCTGAACTGCCCTCCCGAAGTCACGCTCCTGACCCTCCGGCCTCCCGCGAAACAATAAGTCTTAGGAACGAGGACGTGCCGGCTTCGGTAACACATTCCACATGAGATATGCAATCGCCTTCACACGAACACGTCGAACTTCCCTGAATCGATTGACAGCAATATACTTAGGCCTCTCTCCATCTGGCACCGGACGTGCCGGTGAAGGGGTACGAGAAGTACTTCTGTTCGACCTGGAAGGTTTCACGTATGCATCGCATCTGGCCATGGTTTTTAGTCCTCGCAGTTCCCGCTTCCAGCGCGGCCTTGGAGCAGGTTCCACCTTCGCGTCTGAGTCAGGCAGTTCTAACCGAGCGCGAGCATAAGGTTTTCAAGACTCCCACCCGCGCTACCGAGTTTAGCAACGTTCCGCATTCGAGCGCGCGCTCGCGTTGCGAAGATACCCAACCGCCGGAAGCGTTGACCACGCCCGATCCGCTGCTGGTTCCAGTCCAAGCGGGACTCAAGGTTAAAGTAAGCTTCATCATCGGTGCCGATGGCCGCGTGCGTAGTCCTCTGATTCTGCAGAGTGCCGGCCCTGTGGGTGATCGCAACGTGCTGCAAACTGTCCGAGCCTGGCGGTATCGTCCCGCAACCTGCAATGGCGTGCCCACGGAGGCGGAAGGGAAAATCGAATTTTCCCGCCGTTGAGATTCCCTGCTTGAGCTGATCCGCTTGAGCTAAAATGGCCCCAGGCACGGCGGTCTGAATCGTGGACAGAGACAAAAAACTAGCCCGGCCCATCAGTTCCGCGTCCGCGCAGGATTCCGAAGACGCGATGCCCAGCATTGGACCGCACAATCCTGCTCTGGGCGAGATATATCAGCGTCTTTATCCGGAAATGCGGCGCCCCAAACCCAACCAGGAAGCTATTGCCGCGGCTCTGCAAGCCATGCAGCGCCTCACCATGGAATCCGATTCTGAAGCCGCCTCTGAAGGCGCCGCGCTCGACACGACTTCGAGTTCTCTCAACGCCTGCCATGCATGCGGACATCACAATCGCGTGGGCAGCAAGTTCTGCGGCATGTGTGGCCTTCCCCTGGGAGCCGCGCCATCGCACTCGCCAGATCCCACATCTTCGGTTCATGGCTTACCGGCTTTCGACCATGAGGACGTCCCGCAATTTCCGCGACGAGCGCGGGAAGCCGGTGATGAAGTTCATCCGCAGCCAGGGGCTCCCGCGGGTACGCATCACTACCACCACCACTACCATCATCATTATTTTCAGGGCGGCGCAGGCGCTGAGAGCGTCCCGCGTTCCAACGCATCCGAGAGCGCGCGAGAAGCCGACCGGATGAGAGTAGCCGCTGCCGCCAAAGGCGAACCCATGAGCCGCAGTGAGGCTGCGGTTCGCCGGCTCACGCAGGAGTGGGTGTTAGCCTGCAATACCAGGCAACTCGAGGAACTGATGGAACTGTACGCGCCGGACGCGCTGGTGTTGCGTTCGAATCTTCCTGCGATCCGCGGCGCTGTTGCCGTCCGCGAATTCTTCTTCGCCTCGCTCGAAGCCGGTCTGGGAGAAGTGGCCCTCGATCCCATGCGGGTCGAGGTTCTAGGCGACTTGGCTCACGAAGTGGGACGCTACAGTGCGCTGGTCCCGGGAACGGCGGGCAAACGCCGCGAGGAGCGCGGCAAGTATCTCTGGGTCTTCGCCAAGCAGGCGAGCGGAGACTGGAAGCTGGTTTCGGAATGCTGGTCGAGCGACCTCACGCTCTCCGGCGCGGAATCGGATATTCCGAAAGCTGTGGTCCCGCCAGCGAAGCAGCAGATGCGAAAGAGCTAATGGTCAGTGTCCAGTGGCCAGTGGTCAGCAAAGTCAAACGCTGGCCGCTGATCGCAGATCGCTGATCACTGATCACTGGCCACTGCTTTCACCCCCAACTTCCCCAATTCTCCGCGCAACTGTTTCGGCGTCTGCATCTGGATTGTGTGCATGCCCAGCTTCGCCGGGCATTCCAGGTTCGCCGCGCGGTCGTCGATGAAGCAGCACTCTTCCGGATTGAACTGCGTGATCTCAATCGCCAAGCGGTAAATGCCGCTCTCCGGCTTGCGCAATCCGACGAAGCAGGAACTGACGAACAGACGAAAGATTTCCCGCAGACCGAACTTCTCGATGCGGTGCAGGTTCAACTCGCGGGACTCGTTGTTGATGGTGCCCATAAAATATTTGCCGGAACCAGCGAGAGCGCGCGCGAAGGCGAGAACTTCCGGCATGGGCCGCGAGAGCGAGAACATGTAGTCGCGAAACTGCTCGCGGGTGAAGGGGCGATCGTGGTAAAACACAGTGCGATCCAGGTACTCGTCGAGCGTGATCTTGCCGCACTCAAACGACGAGAACACCATCTCATGTCGCGGAGCAAACTCTTTTTCGTCGAGATGGAAATGTTCGAGAGCGGCCGCGCGCTCGGTGTGGTCCCACGCGTTTGTGAGCAGCACTCCTCCAACATCCCAGAAGATGGCATGAATTTGCGGCACGATGAAGTTTCCTCCCAAAGAGTGTAGATCAATTTCCGTGCCAGACTGAGAAGCAGATTCCTCGCTCGCTCTCTCCGCGCGTTGCGCGGCTGCGAGCGGCTCGGAATGACAAAGGCAAGGGCGCGGGTCGTTCACCTGTGCCCTGGGCCAAGCTCAACCTGAATTGCTTGAATGTTCCAGTCGGAACATAGTGCGTAATGTTCCGACTGGAACATTCGAAGGGGATGATTTTGAATTACTCTGAGCAATTATCATGTCTAACGGCTTAAGCTGCTGTGGGTTGCACGGGTGCCGAAATGTCGGCACGATAGCTCCAGGCTTAGAAAGTCGGCCTTGATCGCTTCTCGCGTGGTCGGGAGAAAGTTTGGCGGCCTAAGGCTTGGTTTTTTAATGACTTAGCTGTAATAACGGTGAAACAAAGGGGTTAGTAGGTCGGACTCGTCCTAGTGCTTGTAGACGGTCGTGGCGGGATGGTAGTTGCGCCAATCAAACCAGTAGTCTTTCAGTGCAGGGATGCGATCCAAACATTTTCCTTGCGCCGGGCCGGAGGTGGCGCAGCCTTGAAAGTTCCACTGGCTGGCGGTGGTGGCGTCGACTAGCGTCCAGGCTTTCTTCTCGGCTGAGGTGTCGGCAGTCTCGTCGCCCTTCAGAAAGAATTCAGCGTCAAGGCCGTCGATGCGGCTGATGAAGACGCGAAAGGATTTGCCGTCGGGCCCAGGACCAAGAGCAGCGGCGTGCCGTTGACGCGATCGACGACCGGAGACTGTTTGGCGAAGGTTTCCCAGGGATAGGCGCGGGCGACGCCGTTGATGGTGAGTCCGACGACCACATCGCGCGATTTAAGTTCAGTGCCGGGGAAACTGATGACCACAGGCAGCTTGGCGACTTCCGGTTCCCAGTTGGGTTCGTACTCTTTGGCGTATTTGGCCACGGGCGCGAGCACCCGGCCATTGGGAGATTCGGTTCTCCACTCGCCGAAAGTTAGTTCGTCACTGAGGACGAGTTCGAGTGTTGTGCCTTGCAGTGGGCCGTAGATGGCCTTGCCGGTGATCTGCTGCCACCAGGTACCGGTTTCTTTGTCGCGCATCAGGAAGTTCTGGTTGTTGATGCCGTCCAGATAAAAGTGCAGCACTCTTCCTTTTACCGTTCGCGTCCACACCAGACCGGTGTGACAGAGCGTTCAATAGGTGACAGCGATGGGCACGCCTCCGACGATGTCGTTGAGGACGTGATGGTAGGCCATCTGGCTGATGGGATAGGCGCGCGCGTCGCTGCCGAAGCGGACGGCCATGATCATTTCTTTGGGATCGAGCTTGCTTTCCGATTGAGCTAGGAATTGCGGGCCGGCAATGGGGTGAAACATCCATTCGAAATAGTTTTGACGCGCCATCACAGCGGAGAAGGTGACCGGAAGAAGCGTGAGCACGAGCAGGGCCCGGCGCCAGGGGCCGACGGCTCTCCACAGCGCGAAGGCGAGAACGAAGCAGGCGACGCCTGCGATCAGCGTGACCAGAGGAGCGTACTGGCGCAGGGCCATGGCAACGAAGAGTGCGCGCGGTGCCTGGTAACGGAAGGGACGAATGATGAAGGCTGGAACGAAGAACAGGGCGATGGTGGCCAAGGCGCAGAGGAAGAACAGAATCCAGATCCAGCGAGAGGTGCGGCGATTGCTTTGATCAGCAAGCTGGCCGCGGAACTCGTGCTCGGATAGCGAAGATGTGTTCATCGATTGATCGAGTTGGGACTGGAACAATTTTAATCTCCGGATGATACGAGAAGGAGTATGGGCCGCGAAATAGTACAAAAAAACCCTAGTGGCCCAGGTTGATAAGGAAGCGAGCCAGACGCGCGAATTATTGCGTCGCAAAAAACGCGACCCATCGGCGCGCTTTGCTTGCTCAGGGCAGGCAGCGTCGCGCGGCTCGCCCAGATCCTTCGCTGCGCAAAAAGCGCTTGCTCAGGATGACAATCAGATTGCACCACTACAAAAAAAGCAACCCGGTCCATGGAACTGGACCGGTGCTGGTTGACGATTTGTGAGTTATTGTGGAGTGAAGTTTTGGTGATAGCTGAGACTGACCACGTCCTGGAACATGGGAGTTCCGGGAGGCAGCTGAGTCGGGTTCAAGAACTGTGTGTCGAAGAAATAGTTTCGTGTTGGAGCGCCGTACACGGTGAAACAGCACTTGAACACGCCCGTGAGGTACTGCGAGTAATACATGCTGATCAGCGAGCCCGCATAGTTCACGGTGGCACTCTGGTTGTTAAGGCTGTCGCTTCGGTCCTCGATATAGCGCAGGAAGTTATGCATGCCGCCGTCGGTGCCGAAATCTTTCAGGCCGTCAGCGGAGGCCCAGCCCGGCTCGAAGAACGGAATGCTCTTACCCGCAGCAATCGCCATCCGGTAATAGCTGTTGTTTCCGGGCCGGTTGACTGCGACTCCTGGTTGCAGGAAGCTTTCGACATCGGTCCAGCCAGTCTTCGTAGTCGGCGTGGTAGCCGTCGACGGAGGGTTGGAGAGTAAAGTGACGGAATCAGCGATGATCGAGGCTGCCGAATGTGGGGCCGTAGTGGTGGCTCCGGCGGGCCACATAGGATCGGCCGCGCCGGTATTGTAATCTCCCCACACATAGACCGGTTCTTCCGAGGCAACGGTGAAGCCGTTGCCGCTGGTCGCCCCGCCCGTGGGCTGGGGCAAGTAACTGACACCGGCAGCGCTCATGCCGCCATCGACGAGGCGGAGTCCGTGACGCGGGCCGTAAACCACATTGTTCTGGGGATTTCCGGCGAACGCGGTGGCTCCTACCGTTCCAGTGGCGATCGGATACGACTCGGTCGCCCCGCCCGCGGTCAAGGTGTAAGAGTTGCAGTTCACCTGGTTCGCGCTCACGGTCACAGCATTGGCGGGGATGGGGAAATACGGAGCGCTGTCGTAGGCGCCCAGCAATCCGAATCCTGCAGCCAGATTCTTTTCGCCGTAGTTGTCGAAGTAGCCATCTTCGTCAACGTCTTCCGGCGAGTAAGAGTAGTAGGTTGCTGGTTCCAGCTTGCCATCTGGCACGCCGGTGGAGGTCGAGCCGTTGATGGTGTCTTCCAGCCCGGATGCTCCCGTGATGCTGTTGTAAACGGTCGTGCCGGTAGGGTTGGGATCAGGCAACATGCCACGGCGATCCGAGAAATAAACGATGTAGCCGTTAAAATTGGTGTTGTTCACCAATTTGCCGGTGCCGCCGGTATATGGCGCGGCGCCTTGCAGCCAGAGCCACAAGTTGCCCACATCAAGTTCGACGACGTTCATGACTCCGATTGGACTGCACGGAGTGTAGTTGGTGCCCACGGTCTTGGGAATGTTGGTGGGCCGAGTTGAAATGTCGCGCGGCTCGCCTTCGCGCGAGTCGTAGAAGTTGAGTGGAATCCAGTTGGCGGCAGTTCCGCCGCTATCAGTCGTATCGTTTTCGACGGAGCTGGCCGTTGCCACGCCCTGGTTGAGCTGCTGAAGAATCAAGATCGCCGGGCTGATAGGGTTGTAACACTGGGCCGCTGGGAAGGCGGGATACAGGGGGCAAGCCGGGTTCGCGCCTCCGGCCACGTAGGGAGCCGTGGGGGGCGTGTTATAACCGCGGCCGAAGCCGTATCCCAGCCATTGCGTGGTGATTCCAACCCACGGCCCACCAGTACCGCAGGCAACTGCGCTGGTTTCCGGACAGTACTCGACGCGCAGCCATACGTGGGCGGCGTTCGGCGCGGCGCCGGCAGCGCTGGTTGGGTTGCTGGTGATCTGGCTGAGAAGCGGCCAATTACTCCAGGCGTACGCCGTGGTCGGCGCGGCGGGGTTGGTGGGCGCAACCCATCCATTCGTCCCGGCTGTGGCCACGCCGTAGTACATGTAATCCGCCGGCACGCCAGTGTAACCGCTGAGCACGACGGCCGCGGGCGTACCGCTAGCACCGACTGTTGTGACGCCGAGCTGTATGTCCTGTCCATCGCCGAGCGCGCCGCGTTCGGGGTGAAGATCCGCTTGAGTATCGGCCAGCAGGATGCGGATCGAAGCCTCATTATAGAAACGGGAACCGCTCAAGAGCGCAGTATCACTGGCCTGTGGGCGGCGAATGATGTCGATGGCGCCCACCTTGCCCGATGAGACGAAAGGTAACTGCAGCTTAGTCGCACCAGTCAGTCCGTTGGTGATGAAGCTGTTGAAGGTGGTGGTGGAAATCCCCTTCCAGCCCGCGTTGGCTGCGCCTCCGCAGTCAGCAGTACAGGTAGCGGGGGCCGGAGGAGCTGGGAATCCGCCGGTCCAACTGCCGGCGGAGAGCGCAATGCAATTCGCGGCTGGTCCGGTGCCCGGAGCACCTGGACAACCGCCCGCGGCATTGGGCACATACACGGTTCCGCCGTAGTCGGTGGAGGTCGGCCATCCGTTCTCAAGCTGGGTGGTGATGACCTGGCCCACGGCCGCAATCTTATCGGTAAAGGTCAGGTTGTCGCCCGAGGCAAGGAACAGATTTCCGTTGGTGTGCACCCGGCCGCCGAAATTGAAGTTGGGACCGGCAAAGTAATCGCAGTCGCCGTCGCAGAAGATTCCGAACTCGAAGGCGGGTAGGAGAGCCACTTCCACAGTGCGCGACAAGTTGACCGAAGCGCCCGTGATGTTGGTAAGAGCCGCGTTGTTGGTGGCCTCACCGGCGGTGGACGCGCGTGTCGCAGTTACGGTCAAGGTGTAGGGAATGAGAGTTGCCACCATGCCCTGGTCGGAACCGGAACCCACGATATCCCAGTTGCCGGTCGGGTTACTGGTAGCGCTAACAGAGGCACCGTTTTGACAGACTTGGTTTGTCGGCCAGCTAATGCCCTCGACGTAATTCATGCTGGTGATGTTCGAACCGTTAACCTGGGTGGGGAAATCGGCAGCTGCGGTGATGCCGCAAATGGCCAAGTAATTCGGGGTCTGAGACTGCTGGTACAGCTGGGAGAGTTCGGCAGTCAAGTTTTCGATGCCAGACTCCGCGCCGTAGAAGGCGAGACTGCCTTCCAGGTCGTTGCCGCCCATGCGTTGTTCATTGCTGACCATGTACATGAGTCCCACGGCGATACCCGACAGCAGAACGGTCAACAATAATGCCGCGATGAGCGTGAAGCCTCGCGAATCTCGTTTACTCTTCCCCATATATCTCTCTCCCTCCAAGCGCAACAGCCAGAACTTCAGACCGCCGTTTATTGGCAAGCGGTAGTTTGGTCACTATAAGAATTGCAAAAACTCATATTGCGAGTGCTGACGGAACTCGCCAGATACATGCTCTGGGATTTCTTCCCTGCCTGCGTAACGCTCTCTCCCATCACCCAAATGTTCACCTTCTGAATGAGGGCAGGCGAAAGCCCGGCGCCGATGGGATTGGCCTGATTGGCGCTGATGGTGCCGAGCGAGTTATTGATCACGTCGTAGCTGAACTGCAGGTTGATGATGCCATCGGCTACGGGGACGGCAGTGAGGCCGTTGACCTGACGCATCAGCCGCGGAGTTTGCAGGGTTCCACCCGCGGGAGGAACCTGCAGGAAATACGTGACGGCGTAGAGACGGCAGACCGTGATGCAGGTGATGTTCGGAGGACAGCCGGCGGCGGCATAAGCGGTAGCAACCGAGGCGAGACTGTTGGTGCCGGTCTGGTTGAGGTTGAGTGCGTCGCTGGTGGCGAAATTGATCGTAGTGTTGTTGGGGATACCGGTAATTTCACCGACCGCCGCGGCCTGCTGCACATAGCTCGTACCCTGATTGCCTTTGCCAGTGCCCGGAGTGTTAACCGTGAACAGCAACAGGTCACCTACGTTGAGGCCGCCAGGGGCAAGGATGTTCGTGGGGTCGCCCGCAACGATGTTAGCGGGCAGCGCAGGGCCCACCGTGACTTGAGTTGAACTGGGAAAACTAAATGCGAAGTTGACCAGGGGAAAATTGTAGTCGCAGTAGATCGAGGTAATACTGTCGTTCACCGCGGCAGGGGCGGCGGCGATGACCGCGGAGCTCTGCACTCCGTTACCCGCGCCCGGCAAGATGCCGTACATATAGTTTGCAACCCCGCTGCCGCTGAGGGGGTAAACGTCGCCCGTGAGGTAACAGGTGCCAGCCTGATTGCAGGCGACCTTGCTGGCGCCGTCGGCGGTGGCCAACTGCAAACCACCGGAAGGCAGGCCAGCGCCGGCCATGCTGATGTCCTTGGTCATCAACTCAATGCCGGCCCGCATATTCTCCTGAGTATCAGCGCGCTGGGTCACCGTAAGGGTGGCGTTCATGCCCATGTTGAAAAGCTGGGTCATCGCCATAATGGCGATCAAGCCGATGGCGGAGGCGACGAGCATTTCCAAGAGGCTGAAGCCGCGTTGCGATTTTGAGATGGATATCTTCATGGTTTTATTCGCCTCAGTGGTAGCTGGAGACCAGTCCGGCCACGGAGTAGGAGCGAGCCGGCCAGCCTGGTTTGGTGTAGGCAACGGTAATGGTGACGGCGATAAGATTGGTGTTGGGAGCCCCGCTCGGCAGCGTCACCGGACTGAAGGTGATGCTGCGGGTGAAGTTGCTGAGGCTCTGGGTGACATCGTCGGCGGTACCGAGAATGCCATCAGGGCCGGGAAGGACCAGGCATTCCACTCCGCCCGGGCACGCGGCGCCGGTGTCGGGAGCGGTGCAGGCAACGTCATCGCCCGTACCCACCAGACCGTCGGGTCCAGCGCACTTCAGAGGGAGAGCCCCGGGCAGAAAGATGCCGCCGGCCGCAGTGTTGTTGATGGAGGAGAAAGGCAACTGCTGGCTGTTGCGAGCAGTGTAAATGCTCTCCATGGCATCCAGTGCCTTGTGACGGGCGATGAGATCTTCCTGCGCTGATTCAGTGGCGGCGATCGCGGTGCCGAAGGTGGCGATTAGCGCGAGCATGCTGATACTCATGATCGCGATCGCAATCATGACTTCGATCAGCGTAAAACCGCGCTGGGTTCGGAGCTTCCTGATGGATTTCTTAGTTTCGGTCATTGTTGCACCCATTCCTTCACGCCACCTACCAGACCAATCGTCCATCCTCGGATTCTGCCGGTTGCGCCCCACACCGTCACGGCTCGCGAATTGTAGACAGTGTCACCAACGCGTGTCAGATAGACGATGCCAGAGACGTAGGAACCGCTGCTTCCCACAACGCCTGCCTGCGCGGAGCCGTCCGGCATGAAGACCACGCATTGACAAGGCAGCGGGACGCCGGGCGTTAAGGTGGATTCGAAATCGATGGCCGTGCCTCCAGTGACCAGAGGAGGAGGTGAGTCCGGCGCATTGGCGGGGGGGCTAGCTGGAATAGCAAACGACACGTCCCCCGGGAGGGTGTAGGTGTTGACTTGCTGAATCGGAGGCGCGGCCACTGCAGGAGGCACAATCGGCGGCTGATACTCGACCTGAATGGTGCCGGCAGGAAAGCCGGCCGGATTAAAATTGACCTGATACTGGTGACCCTGAGTGATAGCCAGGTTGCGAGTGTTGCGCAGAGCCATCAAAGTGGTCTCATAGGCAGAGTTCACGTGGCTGCTATTCATCGAGGGCGTCAGGTAGATGAACGTGACTCCGCACATCACCAGGCCGAGGCTGACGGTGATCATCAGTTCGAGGAGCGAGAACCCGTTATTTTTGCGCGATGGCATAAGTTCCTTACCGGTCGTGAACCTCGTATAGTCAGCTGACCGCAATCAACCCAACCTCATCCCAAGATTTCTGAGCCAAGATTTCCAAGAGCCCAACCGGACAGAGAAAACCTGCGACCGTCGGGGAGCAGGCCAACCGGCACTGCCTACGGTGGGGCAGTCTTCATCCTAGGAAGGTGGGGTGATGGCGTCAAAGCACCACGGTGCAACGCAGGACTATTGGTCTTTTGTAATCGCAGTGGTGACTGAGGTCACCGGGGTTGAGGACAGTGGAGTTAGGTGACGGTCCATGGGAAACCGGGGTAGTGGGGATGACCGCGGTAACTTGTCGGAAGAACTGGGGTGATCCTAGGATGCATGAAGGTATGACTCTCTCATCGCTCTTAGTCTGCTCGGACAAAACATCAGTGGAAGTGCTGCGGCTGGTGCTGGAAGAACTCAGCATTCAGGTGGAGTTGTGCACCGACAACGTGCGCGCGGCGGTGAGGCTGGCGCAGGAACGCTATGACCTGATCATTCTTGACTGCGAAACGCAAGCAGGAGTTTTGGCGTTATTGCACGAGAGCCGGTCTTCGCGGCTGAACGATTCGACGCTGACGGTGGTGGTAGTCGCGGGGCAGGAGAGTATTCGCGAAATGTTTTCCCTGGGAGTGAACTTCGTGCTGTACAAGCCGGTGTCGCACGAACGGGCGTTGAGCACGCTGCGGGCGGCACAAACCGTGCTGTACCGCGACAAACGCCGCAAGGCGCGCGCGGCCGTGCATACCCATGCGACCATCGACTACGCCGGCGAAGAACGCGCCAAAGCTACGCTGGTGAACCTGGCGGAAGACGGCATGGGAGTGAACTTCGGCAAGAAGCTGCCGCCGACCTGCAAGGTTTATTTTCAGTTTCAGTTGCCTGGCCAAATGAAGAATGTGCGGCTCTCGGGGCAGGTGGTTTGGCAGGATTGGAACGGGCGCGCGGGAATCCAGTTTGTGGATGTGCCGCAAGCATCGCGGCGGGTGCTGGAAGAGTGGTTGAAAATGAACGTGGCCGAAGCGCCGAAGCAGGAGCCGGTTGCGGAAGCAGAGACTGTGGAACCTTCCATCCGGCCGAATGAAGATCCGGTTGCGACGGAGCAACAGGTTGAGCGGCGGGAAGCGAACGGTCGCGCCGGCGAAGCCGGAGCCCGGCTGCGCGGCGAGCCGGACAACCGGCGCGGGCAGACTCGATACGCATGCCGTCTGGGAGCGGAAGTTTACCAGAGGGGAAGCTCAGTGCGTAACTATTGCCATCTAAGCGATCTGAGCCCCGGTGGATGTTACCTCGAAATGCCGTTGGCCTTTCCAGCTGGCACGCCGGTGGAGATCACGGTGCGCACCCAGGATATGAAATTGCGCCTGAGCGGTGTAGTAAAAGCCTCGCACCCCGGCTACGGGATGGGCATCTCGTTCAAGCTGAACACCAGGGACGAACGCCATGGGGTGCAGCAGTTGATCGACTTCGCGGCGACTATGACCGAGAAGTCTTAAGGGCAGTTTTCAGTTTTCAGTTTTCAGCTTTTCAGTTCTCAGTTCTCAGTTCTCAGTTCTCAGTTCTCAGTTCTCATCCCTTCGTGGCAGATTCTTTCGGCTCTCACTTCGTTTTAGCGTTGTAGCTTTTTTGGATGAAGGCGGCCACATTATCGTGGATCGCTTTCAGCGACGCCTCGTGCGCGTAAACCATGTGGCCGGATTCGTAGAACTTGAATTCGATATTTTTTTGCAAGTCGAGCGGAATCGGTAAGTGCTGCATTTCATAAACGCCCTCATAGAACGGGGTTGCCAGATCAAAATAGCCGGCGTTCAAAAGGACTTTGAGAGTCGGGTTGTATTTCATCGCGGTGGCGAGGTCAAGCATCACGTTAGTTGCTCCGGGGAAAGCAAAAGGAACTCCGGGAGCCTGGTGGGCAAAACTCCACCATTTGAAGACTTCAATTTCCGGCTTGTATTCGCGGTTCTCTCCGAACTTGAGTTCCTTGCGCACATAGTCGTTGAATGCGGAAACATAGGCTGACGAGATCGCCGCCGACTGCGGATCGTAATCCGCTTCTTTGCTGAGCGGATCAAATGAGGGACCAGAAAAACGGGTGTCGAGACGGCCCGTGGTCAGGTTGCTGTCGTCCTGCAGATTCTTCTCGAATTCACCGCCGTTGATGCGCAAGTCCGCTTTCTCGATGTAGGCAACCGGCAGGCCCGTGTATTCATGAAGCTTGGCGGCGATGGCATGGCGCTGATCCGCGGGCAGGGAAGCGCCGGCTCCGAGAGCGAGAGCGTACTCGTTCATGGCGAAGTGCTCGACCTCGGTCAGCAGAGCTTGAAGGTCGGGGTGCTGATCTGGCAGTTTATGGTGATACCATGCCGAGGCGGCGTAGGTGGGGAGATTGAGTTGATACGCCAGATCGACGCCGGGATTCATTTCAGGCGCGTCTGAATCGAGCGAGAAATTCAAGATCTGGGATAGGAGAATCACTCCGTTTAGGTCGAAGTCGCGTTCGGTCTCGAGCACATTGGCGAGAACGGCGGATCGCGTGGTGCCGTAACTTTCGCCGAACAAATACTTCGGCGAATTCCATCGTCCATACTTCGCCAGGAACTGAGAAATGAAATCGGCGAAGGCTTGGGCATCCTGGTCGACACCGTAGAAGGCTTTCTCGCGGTCTTTCCCGCTGAGGCGGCTGAAGCCGGTTCCGGGAGCGTCCACAAACACGAGATCGGTCGCGTCAAGCAGGCTGTATTCGTTGTTGACGACCGAATAGGGCGCTGCCGGAGTGTGGGTATCGTCAGCGGTGACGACGCGCTTCGGTCCGAACGCTCCCATGTGAAGCCACACGGTCGACGAACCCGGGCCGCCGTTATAGAGAAACGTGATTGGACGAGGCGCGCCTTTAGTGTCGGACTTGAAGTAGGCAACGTAGAACATGCTGGCTTCCGGTCCCCTGTTCTTGGGATCGGGGTCGGCGTTTTGGGGGACGTCGTCCCAGCCTTTGGGATGCACGATCAGCGTGCCGGCATACGCGTCGTAGTTGATGACGTTTCCGCCGATCGTGACCGAGCCCTTGCTCGCCTGCTGCTCCGCTTTGAATTGTTCGGGCTTCGCTGTGTCCGTCTTCGTAGCTTCGACCTTAACGGTCGAAGTTTCTTCTTTTGCCTGCGCGTGAATCAGGGTAAGAGGCAGCACGAGCGTGGCGATTGTGAGCAGGGCGATCCTTGACATGGGCATTCGCATCGAGCGTTTTTCTCCGTTCAGGGGAATAGACTGGGATTTTCTTTCTTTGTTAGCGAGGGACAATTTATCACGTTTCAAGAAAAGGTACATCAAGGAGCAACGATCCTAGGTAGTGGCTGAATTTGGCTTCAAATTCAGCCACTACCCGATCCTAAGTAGTAATGACTTGGCTGAGAAGGTCAACTGAAGATTCCGAACCGGGACTTCGGTCGGTTCTGAATGACAACGATTATTCTAAGTTGGCTATGTCGACTACTTCGCAGCTGCGGTTTCTTCGGCTACGGCTTTGCGGAAATAATCCAGCGACATTTTCAGTCCGGCTTCTAACTGAATCTTCGGTTCCCAGCCCAGCAACTGCCGGGCCTTCGTGATGTCGGGACGGCGCTGCTTGGGATCGTCTTGCGGCAGCGGTTCGTAGACGATCTTGCTTTTCGATCCTGTCACTTTGATTACATGCTGCGCGCACTCGAGGATGGTGAACTCATTCGGATTGCCGATGTTGACCGGCAGGTGCTCTGAAGACTTTGACAAACGGATGAAGCCGTCGATTTCGTCGCTGACGTAGCAGAAGCTGCGAGTCTGGCTGCCATCCCCGTAAACCGTGAGGTCTTCGCCGCGCAGCGCCTGCTTCATGAAATTCGACACTACGCGGCCGTCATTCAATTGCAGGCGAGGTCCGTAGGTGTTGAAGATGCGCACAATACGCGTATCGACTTTGTGATAGCGGTGATAGGCCATGGTGACGGCCTCGGTGAAGCGTTTGGCTTCGTCATAGACCGAACGCGGGCCAATGGAATTCACGTTGCCCCAATAGGTTTCTTTCTGGGGATGTTCCAGCGGATCGCCGTAGCACTCCGAAGTGGATGAGACCAGATACTTCGCGCCGTATTTGAGCGCGACCTCGAGAGCGTGAAAAGTTCCGAGCGATCCCACTTTCAGCGTGGGGATGCCGTGAATGGTGTAATCGACCGGACTGGCGGGGCTGGCAAAGTGGAAGACGTAGTCGACACGGCCGACATCGAACGGTTCACAGATGTCTTGTTCTACAAAATCGAAGCGGGAATCGTTTTGGAGATGGGCGAGGTTCGCACGGCGGCCGGTGAGGAGGTTGTCGACCACGACCACACTCCAGCCTTCGCCGAGCAGGGCATCGCAGAGATGGGATCCCAGGAAACCGGCGCCGCCGGTGACCAGGGCGCGTTGTGGGCTCATGCTTTCTTGGCGCCGTCCTTCATTGCCCCGTTTTTCAGGGCGGCGGCGGGCACGCCATCGGGATGAGAAGCGGCGCGTCCCACGCTGTAGTAAGTGAATCCGTGTGCCGCCATCACTTCGGGATCATACAAGTTGCGGCCGTCGATCACGATCGGGTATTTGAGCTCCTGGTTGAGACGGTTGAGATCGAGGTTGGCAAACTCTTCCCACTCGGTGAGGATCAGCAGACCGTCAGCGCCGCTGGCCGCTTCATAGGCAGAGTTGGCATACTTCAGATTCGAACTGATCGCTTCCTGCGTGCGTTCCATGGCAGCCGGATCGTAAGCCGTGATCTTGCAACCTTCCTGCAACAGAGCTTGAACGAGGAATAAGGCCGGCGATTCGCGAATGTCGTCAGTGCCTCCTTTGAAAGCAAGGCCGAGAACGCCAAGGCGCTTGCCGCGGAGAGTCCACAGAGCGCTGCGCACTTTGCGCAGGAAGCGCTCGCGCTGGTCTTCATTGATGCGCATGACTTCGTCGAGCAGACGGAAGTCATAGCCGCACTCACGGGCGACAGCGCGGAATGCCATGACATCTTTGGGGAAACAGGAACCACCGTAGCCGATTCCGGGATTCAGGAAGCGCGGGCCGATGCGGGAGTCTGTGCCGATGCCGTGGCACACCTGGTTGACGTTGGCGCCCACGGATTCGCAAATGGAGGCGACCGCATTGATGAAGGAAATCTTCATGGCGAGAAATGCGTTGGAGGCGTGCTTGATCAATTCCGCACTCTTGGTGCTGGTTACGATGATGGGAGCGGGAATCGAGGCGCGGTCGGGTTGCGGGATGGCGTCAGCGCGTTCGTAATAGCCGCCGCTGGTGAGCGGTTCGTAGACCTGGCGGAGGACTTCGGCGGCACGTTCTGTGTCGCAACCGATGACGATGCGGTCGGGAAAAAGAAAGTCGGTGACGGCCGTGCCTTCACGCAGGAATTCGGGATTGGAAGCGACGTCGAAAGATTCAGGGTCAGCGCCGTTGCGGAGAATGATTTTGCGAACCCACTCGCTGGTATAAACCGGAACCGTGCTCTTCTCGACGATCACTTTGTATCCGTTGATGGCGCCGGTGATTTCACGAGCGACCGACTCCACGTAAGACAGATCAGCCTCGCCGCGCTCTGTCGGCGGAGTGCCCACGGCAACGAAGATGGCGGAACTGGCGCGCACAGCTTCCTGCAGATCGTCAGAGAAAGTAAGACGGCGACCGCGGTGACGGCTTAAGAGTTCGGGAAGAAAGTTTTCGTGGATAGGGACTTGTCCGCTCATGAGGGCGGACAATTTACGTTCGTCGTTGTCGACGAGAACGACGTCATGACCGAGGTCGGCAAAGCAGGCGCCAGCAACTAATCCAACGTATCCGGAACCAACGACAGCGATCCGCATGTCTCAAACTCCCTGGATTAAAGGTCTTGGAACGGCTTTGTTTTGGATGTTTTCAAGAGAAGCCACGGGGAGGAAAGTCGCTGAACCTGACTCGGAGAAGCATTCTCACTTACCCAAGATTGAACAATTCTAACATTCCCTCGCGCGCAGGGGAAGGAAACAAAGGACTCCAGGACGAGTGTTGGGTTGCCATTTTTTGTCATTTTGGGACAGAGAAAGCGGGATCATAAGGGTGATTTTGCGACGCCTCTGCAACGAAAAGCGGCTTCTGACGGGCGACCTGAGTCTCAAGTTCGATCGAAGATTCCGAATCTCATGGAAAACTTTCCACATGGGGAAGTGAAGGGCCGAATCTATATTGACAACCCCCAGATTTGGGGCGAAACTCCGCTACAGAAGCTAGAATTTTCCGTTGGCTCTTCCCCTCGCATGGCACACAACCCCATATTCGGGAATGATCCCGTGAAGCCGAGTTCTCCACTGGCTGAAAGAGGCCAAGAGAAGGGTGCGGCGGAAGCGGCGAACCCGGGCGATTGGGATCTGGGGGAGCTGGCGGCGAAGTTTGCGGAGCATGGGGGCGGCAGGGTGTCGCCTGAAATTTCGGCAGAGTTGGCGCTGCAGATTGTGCTGAACGAAATTGTGGAACAAGCCTGCCTCGCGACCGGAGCCAGCGGGGCGGCGATTGTGCTGGAGCGCGGCGGGGAGTGGGTTTGCCGGGCGAGCACGGGCAAGAGCGCTCCGCAATTAGGAGCGAGGCTGGACGCTGCGTCGGGGCTGTCGGGCGCGTGTGTGAAGACGAAGACGGTGCAGCGCTGCGATGACGCGGAGAACGATCCGCGCGCCGATGTCGAGGCTTGCCGGCTTCTCGGAATACGCTCGGCGATGATTCTCCCCTTGCTCCAGAACGGGGAAGTCATGGGCGTGTTCGAGGCGTTTTCAACGTTGCCGTCAGGGTTTGGAGAACGCGACGAACGCACGCTGGAAGCGCTTTCGCGCCGCGTGCTCAATAATCTGCAGCGCGCATTCGGGTCCGCGTCTGCCGGAAGCAAGTCTGCCAAAACAACGTCAGCCGAAACAACGTCCGCCGAAAAATCCGCCGTGGAACCTTCAAAGAGTACGGAGGCGGTTGCCGGCGATCATGTGGCTTTCGCGGCAAGCTCTGCCGCAAGCTCCGACCGAAGCTCCATCGGGAAACAGGACTTACCGGACCAACCGTTACCGCAGGCGCCGTACGAGCCTGCTTCCCGGCGAGGTGTAAATTTCATGACGCTTGCGCTGGGCGCCGCAGTGCTGGCATATGCCGTGTTGCTGACCGTGCTGGTGGCACATCGCTTGGGCTTGGGGAGAGCCACGCCGCGCGCGCATGCGCCAGCCGCCGTCTCTGCCCCGGTGGCGGGGGCAGAGCGGCAGCCGGCGGGGGCTGGACAAACTGCTGGGGCTGGACAGACTGTAGGGTTGCCTGCTTCTGGAAGCCAAGCTGCCGGGGCCACCACGCCGCGTTCTGCACCCGTGAGTGTGGTTCCCGCTGCGGGCGCGGCGCGAGCAACTAGTACATACCCGCCGCCCGGCGGCCTGCTCGTCTATGAGAACGGAAAGGAAATTTTCCGGATGAAGCCCACCATGGAAAAAGGCGAAGCGACGGAAGAGCGGAGTAAGAATCCATCCGATATCGCCACTGCACGCGAGAGCGGAGTGCAGCGCGCTTCCGCCGTTGAGCCCGCAGGCGTGCTGGAGCTTCCGCCGGACTTGGCCGAAGCCAGCGTGCTTCATCGCGTGGAGCCGGATTATCCGCAACAAGCCCGGCAGCAGGGGATCCAGGGCGCGGTGGTGTTGAGCGTGCGCATCGGCCAGAATGGCAGCGTGCAGTCGGCCACTCTGGTGAGCGGGCCCCCACTGCTTGCCCAGGCTGCGACCGATGCCGTAAAGCAGTGGCGATTCAAGCCTCACCTGGTGGGTGGCCATCGCATGGAAATGCAGACGAAGATTAAGCTCGACTTCCGATTGCCGCGATAGCAAATCCCTTGCGCGAATGGTTAATGCTTATCTTTTTGGATCCCAACGGATATGACTGGCGGCTTGGTGCGAGCGAAGGCGGGCCGGGAGCGTCTGGCGATAGAAGAGGCCTTCGGAGCGTGCGTCGCGCCACCACCCAAAGCATAAAGCACCACTTCAACCCGGCTCGACACACCTAACTTGTCGAAAATACGAAATAGATAATTCTTGACCGTGTGTTCCGTAAGCTTGAGACGACGGGCGATTTCGCGGTTGGTGAGACCTTCCGCCAAACACCGAACGACATCGATTTCGCGCGCCGAAAGCAGCGACTTGCCATTGCTGCTCAGGTGGGCGAGCGCAGGTTGAGTCAGGGCTTCGAGCACGAACTGCAGTTCGCTGCTGCTTGCCCAAACCTGCCCGGCCTCCACGCACTGGATGCACTTGGCCAGCAAGCGGAAAGGTTCGGTGCGGCAAAACACGCCTTGGGCGCCAGCCCGGAAAGCCGTAATGACTGCTTCGCGCTCGGAAGTATCGAGCAGCATGATCACGCGCGGCGAAGGCGACTGCGACCGCAGCTCGCGAAGCAGATCGACTCCTCCCGCATGATCTTCTCCCAGCTTGGCACTGATCACCACCACCTGCGGTTTCTCGCGTTCAACCAGATTAAGGATTGCCTCTGCCTCGGACGGAGACTCAATCATTTCAAACTGCGCGTCTCGAGCCAGGGCTTCAACCAGAAGTTGCGTACCCATGGCGGTACTATCCGCAGCCAGAACGCGGAGCCGGTCTTGTTTGGGAAGAGCTATCAAATGAGCCATATGCTGGTGAAGCTTGATGCTACAGCGAGCTTGTTTCGGACGGAAAGCAGAAAGTGGTAATCGGCATAACGCTGGTGTAGCACCCGTGGGGAACTGGAAACCGAAGCCTTAACTGAGTGAGACCCGGAAGCCCGTTCTCAAAGCGTCGGTCCACAGGATTTATCTAAAGCCTATAGGAAGAAAGAGCCATCGTAAATGGCACTATCGTGCAGGGCGGTACCCGGCGAGTCTCGGCCTTCATCGGTTGGGGAAGGCACAAAAGTTGCAAGTTCTTGCACTTCTGGCCGTCACTTCGTGGCCGCTCACGACTCGCAACCCGGCGATTTCTGGATGCGGTGAGCCGTGACCTATCTCAGGCTAGGAGTCCTCTAAGACGGTAACCGGGTCCTGAAGCGTCCTTGAGGAGTGGCGTTGGAGGAACCTCGCCGTCAAAATTTGCAACCTTTTTGGTAGAAACTGGCATCTGTCATCCGCATTGTTTATAGGAGGTTACCGAAGTTACCTGAGCGAACAGGCGAAGCCTGGGGAGTCTTTTTTCTCTCTACTTTCCACCTCTTGCACGTTTTTGCGCACGTGGCTAGAATCGCTTCAAGATTACGGGATCTTAACTCCCCAGATGGTGCGGTTTTCAACCGGTGTCCCCCCATACTAACAGTTCGTAAACCGGGCGACTGGCTTGCAGCCAGACGACGGAGTCGGAGTTCTCTTTCTGGCGGTCACTTTCCGGGAGTTGCCGGAATGTGACTGAAAGGGCGAAGCTGTGAGTACCAGTGAAGCACTACAGATGGATTCGGGAGCAATGAGCGAGGGGCCGGTTCTCGATATTCCCCAGTGGTATGCGATCCGCACGCGGTCCCGCCACGAAAAAATGGTGGCAGACCAGCTGGAGAAGCAAAGTATCGAGAGCTTTCTTCCTTTGGTGAAAAGCACGCGCAAATGGAGCGACCGGAAAAAAGAAGTGGAGCTGCCGCTGTTTTCCGGTTACAGCTTCGCGCGCCTCGCGCTTTATTCCCCCGATCGTTTGCGTGTCCTGCGGACTCATGGAGTGGCAGGCTTCGTCGGGGTGCGGGGAATGGGGATTCCAGTTCCCGAGAAGCAGATTGAGAGTTTGAGAACTCTACTGGCGAATAAGATCCCGATGATGGACCGCCCTTTTCTTCAAGTCGGCCAGCGGGTACGGATCAGGGGAGGGGCCCTGGATGGTATTGAGGGCATCCTGGCTGCTCAGGACGAGCGCAATTTAGTGATCTCGGTCGAGCCGATCCATCGTTCGCTGTCCGTCTCCATCGATGGATACCGTTTCGAACCGATTTAAATCCGCGAATTCCATATCCGTTTCAACAAGATTATTTCAATCAGCGTATTTTCGTAGGGAGACGGGAGAGACGTCTCCGGGCCATGTAGTCGAAATTCATGTTCTGTGGGGTTAATTTATGAGTGACACCGAATTCAAAAGCGAGAACAGCGGAAACGGGAACGCCGCACGCTCTGATGAGTGGCAGCCGGATATTGTCGAGGCTGCAGCGTCAGCAGGCCTGGAGCCGACCGCCAACCTGTCGCTTCGCAGCCATCGCCACGAAGCCGAAGTGCACGCCATCAGCAGTGCGCTGCGGCAAACGGGCGGGAACCGCAAGCGAGCGGCCAAGCTATTGAGCATCAGCTACCGTTCTCTCTTGTACAAGATTCGGCAGCACAACATTTCGCCTGCTGCTCTGGCTGGTTAAAGCGGTATTGGCGAGGCCGAGAGGCATCGAAGCCTCCGGCAGGATTGACCCGCCGTCGCTACGATCGCATGGTAGTAGCAAGCACCAGCGGACTGAGTCGCATCCTCTTGATTTCCTTTTCCTTCAGATAAGCAGATAAGGACGAGCAAAAATGTTTCTAGAATTTTATGGCTTACGGGAACAGCCTTTTGGGGTTACGCCCGATCCTCGTTTTTTGTATCTGAGTCCGGCGCACCGCGAAGCCCTGGCGTGTCTTTACTACGGGATCGAGTCGGGACGTGGCTTCATGGCGTTGATCGCCAAGCCGGGCATGGGAAAGACCACGCTATTGTTTCAACTGCTCGAAAAGTTCCGCAGCACCGCTCACACCGCGTTTCTTTTTCAGACGCAGTGCAGTTCCCGCGAGTTCATGCGCTTCCTGCTGGCTGAACTTGGTTCTGACGCCCATGAGCAGGATTTTGTCCGCATGCACGATGAATTTAACAAGCTCCTGTTACAGGAAGCTCGTGCCGGAAGGCGGATGATTATCGTCGTCGACGAGGCACAGAACCTGCACCCTTCGGTTCTCGAGACGATTCGATTGCTTTCGGATTTCGAAACTCCCAAGGCAAAGTTGCTGCAGATCATTCTGGCGGGGCAACCGGAACTGGCCGACAAACTGGCCGGCCGCCGACTGCAGCAGCTGCGCCAGAGGATCTCGCTGCTCAGCGGTCTGCCCCCGCTTTCGGTAGCGGAAAGCAGTAACTACATCGAACATCGGCTCCGCATCGCCGGGTATTCAGGTGCTCCGCTGTTTACGCCGGAAGCGATGCAGGGCATCGCACAATTTACCGAAGGGATTCCGCGTAGCATCAATAACTTCTGTTTTAATGCGCTTTCCCTGGGTTGCGCTTTGCGCGAGCGGGTGATCAGCGCTGCGATGGTAGAAGAAGTGATCTCGGATCTCGACATCACCAAACATGTCACCGAGCTTCCGCGCGGGGCGTCGGATTCGAAGTTCCTCGAGGCGGTTGGTAACGGGAAACGGCCTCCGTTGCGAGGTATTTCATACTCTGGCGAAGCAAACGGCGACGATCCGCTGACATCGGCGCAGGCCAAGGCATATATGCAACAACTGGCGGTGCAATTGAGAAATTGGAAGCGTGAAGTCGATTAGCGAATTTACGACGCGGCCTAGGAGAACGCCAATTCCTTCGCTCTCTGCGCCGCTCGCACTACTGCCTTGATGAGGGTCACACGCAATTTGCCTTCTTCCAGTTCCATGATGCCATCAATGGTGCAGCCCGCGGGGGTGGTTACGGCATCCTTGAGCAGAGCCGGATGGTCGCCGGTTTCGAGCACGACTCTGGCTGCGCCAAGAGTAGTTTGCGCAGCGAGAAGAGTGGCCACATCCCGGGGAAGGCCCACTTTTACTCCGGCTTCGGCCAGCGACTCGAGAATGATGTAGATGTATGCCGGACCGCTTGCTGACAGACCTGTGACCGCGTCCATGTGCTTTTCGTCGAGTACCACAGTGCGGCCGACTACATCGAAGATCCGGCAAGTCATGGCAACGTGTTTCGCATCCGCGTATTTGCCTTTGCACACCGCCGTCATTCCGCTGCCGATCGAACAAGGCGTGTTGGGCATGGCTCGTACGACTGGGATGTTTTCGGGAAGGGCGCCCTCGATCATCGATGTCGGCACCGACGCGGCAACGGAGATGATCAGCTGGGCGGGAGTGATTTGCCCGCCGATTTCACGTATGACTTCCTGCACCACTTGCGGCTTTACCGCAATCAGAACGATGTCGGCTCGCTTGACCGCGGCCGCATTATCGGTTCCGACCGTGACATGCAGTTTCCGGGCAAGCAACTTCGCCCGCTCTTCATGTTGCACGGTAGCGCGGGTAAGCTTCGGAGAAAGCAGGTTGTCCTTGAGCAATGCCTGCAGAATGATTCCACCCATCTTGCCGGCGCCCAGCACCGCGACCCGCATCTTACGGAGTTCGGATTCCATAACTTTGCCTCTGCTGAACCAGGAACGATTCACGTTGCCGTCACTGACGGCATGAAAGTCCACAGAATGAAAGTCTACAGGATGCCTGCGGTGGCACGGCGGCGTCGCATCCAGTTCCAGGCAGTGGAGACCGACTCTCGTAATAAGCGCGTGGCTTTCCAGTGCAGGAGAGTTTCGGCCCGGCTTGGATCGGCCACCAAGGCGGGTGGATCGCCGGGACGTCGAGGGCTCAGGCGTACCGGTACGGGATTGCCCGTCACTTCTTCGACCGCAGTGATGACCTCACGTACGGAACGGCCCTGGCCCGTGCCCAGGTTTGCAGCGAAGGATGCTTTGCCGGCCTGCAGATGATCGAGAGCCTTCACATGGGCCTGAGCGAGATCGGTAACATGAATGTAGTCTCGAATGCAGGTGCCGTCGGGCGTGGGATAGTCGGAGCCGAAGACCTGCAGTTCCGGTCCGGCGCCGGCCGCCGCGCGGAGAGCGAGCGGGATGAGGTGGCTCTCGGGCTGATGCAGTTCCCCTATTTCTCCACTTTCGTCCGCTCCCGCCGCGTTGAAGTAGCGCAGGCTGGCGAATTGCAACCCGTAGGCGCGATCATAAGCTTCCAGCGCGTGTTCAAAAAAAAGCTTGGAAACGCCGTAGGGATTCACCGGCTGCCGGGGCGTGTTCTCGGAGATAGGAACGCCAGACGGTTCGCCATAGACCGCACAAGTGGAGGAAAAGATTATCTTCTTCACTCCGGCATCAACTGCCGCGTTCAACAAGGAAAGCCCGCCTTCCACGTTGTTGCGGAAATATTTCCGCGGGTTCGTGACCGATTCTCCGACGTAAGCGTGAGCCGCGAAATGCATGATGGCCTCAACGCGGTCGAGGAGGGGAAGCAGTTTTGATGGATCGAGGATGTCGCCTTTGACGAATTCGAAACCGGTTGCCAGAAATTCGTGGCCGGTGGAGAGATTGTCGTAGATCACGGGAATGTGGCCCAGGCGTTTCAATTCGCGGGCAGTATGACTACCGATGTAGCCGGCGCCACCGATTACCAGCACGACCATGAGAGGTTTCCGACAAACGCACGCGTTGGGGACAGCCATTCTACACGCCGCTAGAATAGAATTGAAAGCGGCCTTCGTCGGCGTCAGTTGAGGAGATTGGAGCAATGAACAAGAGATACGTAGGACTGTTGTTGGTGATGGCCGCTGCCACCTCGGTATGCCTGGCTCAAGGGAACTCGAAAGTTTCGAGCCAGCTGCCAGCTTCCGCCGCCGGGCCGGAGACGAAGGCGGTTATGTCCGAGAACGCCGGTAATGCGTCGGTCGGGCCCAGCTTTAACCAGCGTTACGCACGCTACAAGCTGGAATTCGGCGACCAGTTCGATGTTTCCTTCGAACTCAGCCCGGAATTCAATCAGACTGTGACCGTCCAGCCGGATGGCTACATTACGCTCCGAGGAGCGGGAGATGTCCGCGTGGTGGGTCAGACGGTGCCGCAGCTGACGGAAACGCTGAAGCAGGCCTACGGCAAGATCCTGAAGGATCCTGTGATCTCGGTGGTTCTGAAGGACTTTGAAAAGCCTTATTTCATTGCCGACGGGCAGGTGGGCAAACCCGGAAAGTATGAATTACGAGGGGAAACAACTCTGACCCAGGGAATCGCGATCGCCGGCGGCTTCAACGACGCCGCCAAACACTCGCAGGTATTGCTGTTCCGGCGCGTAGATAGCGATTGGGTTTCCGCCAAGATAATCAATGTGAAGGAAATGGAAAAGAAAGGGGACCTGCACGAGGATCCCTACCTGCATCCCGGAGATATGTTGTTCGTGCCGAAGAACCGTTTATCGAAGATAAAACCTTTCTTGCCGACCGCATCGATGGGCACTTTTTTGAACCCTTATTGATTCTTGAGCTCTTACTTTAAGCAGCTGTCGAGTTTAGAAGTTTAGAAGCGAGGACAGGATGAATAGCAACGACCTAGATCCAGTCAACAGCCAGGCCCCCTTCAGTTTCAGTCTGCGGGACCTGCTGACGATCTTATTCCGTCACAAACGTGTCGTGGTTCTCTCTTTTTTGGGGATTATGACGGGCGCGCTTCTGGTAGCCGTGTTGCGTCCCACGGAGTATCGAGCCTCCACCAAGTTCCTGATTGAGCGCGAACGACTGGACCCGGTCATCAGTCCTGGCCAGACCACCGTTCCGGAGGTCCGCGGCGAGGTAACCGAAGAAGAGCTGAACTCCGAGGTCGAATTGATCGAAAGCGCGGACGTGTTGCGCCAGGTGGTGGTTTCCTGCGGATTAGATAAGAGAAAAACTATTCTGACGTATCTGCTGGGGGCGGGAGATGAGGCGACGCGAATCGCAAAGGCCGCCAACCGCCTGCAGCGTGACCTGAAGATTGAAGTAGTTCGCAAGAGCAACGTCATCTCCGTGAGTTATACGGCCAATAATCCGCAACTGGCAGCAAGTGTATTAAGCGCCCTTGGCGATGCTTACCTGAAAAAGAACGTTGCGGTACACCGGCCGCCTGGGCAATTCGAATTTTTCGACCAGGAGACGGAAGCCTACCGGAAGAATCTGGCGGATGCCGAGTCAAAGCTTAAGACGTTCTCCACCGAGGAGGGCGGCGTGGCGCCCCAGATGGACAGGGACATAACGCTGCAGAAGCTGAGCGAATTCCGCGCCAGCCTGCAACAAACGCGAGCCGATATCGCTGGTACCGAAGAGAGGATTCGGGCTCTCGAAAAACAGGCGGGTACCACTCCTCAACGTTTGACCACGTCGGCCAGCCAGACCGACGATGCCCAGGTTCTGCAGGGTCTCAAGAATACTTTGATGACCCTGGAAATGAAGCGGACCGAGCTGTTGACCAAGTACCAGCCGACTTACGCTCTGGTGCAGGAGGTCGATAAGGAAATCGCCGATGCAAAGGCCTCGATTGTGACCGAGGAGAGCAGACCCATCCGCCAGGAAACGACGGATCGTAACCCGACCTACAGCTGGATCAATGAGGAACTGGCCAAGGCCAAGGCTGATTACAGCGGTTTGCAGGCTCGCGCGGCCGCCACGCAGGCGATTGTCACGAACTACGAGGCGAAGGCGCAGGAGCTGGACCAAAAAGGACTCGTCCAGCAGGATCTGGTGCGCACGATGAAGACCGACGAAGAGAACTATCTTATGTACCAGCGCAAGCGAGAGGAAGCTCGCATGACGAACGCGCTGGATCAGACCCGCATCCTCAACGTCGCGATCGCGGAACAGCCCATTGCGCCTACGCTTCCCTCGAATTCTCCTTGGACGACGCTGGTCGTGGGCATCATGCTTGCAGTTATGGTCAGCCTGTGCACGGCGTTCGGTTTGGATTATATGGATACATCGTTCCGAACGCCGGCAGAGGTGGTCAGCGAGCTGAATGTTCCGGTGCTGGGCGCAATTTCGTTGAAACGGAACTTCCCTGACAACTGGAACGGAAGCGGCAACGGAAACGGCGGAGGTGAGGTCGTCTCTCACGGTGAGAGAGTTGCCGAGTCTGAAGCTGCAGAGGATGAGTCGATAAGCTACGCCAAGCAGGGAAAGCTTTAAGCTCCAGCTTTAAGAGATTCAGCTTTAGGACATCCAGGAGGCTAGGGTTGAGCAGAAATTTCGAGCTGTTACAACAAGTCGGCGGCATTCTCGAGTTGCCGGTGTCACCGGAGGAGGCTAAGGACCCCGTCACCATGCCTCCGGTAGAAACGGCGCCGTCCACTCCTGCGCTGGACGTGGCCGGAAAAGTACGGGACGAAATCGCCAAACTGGTGCTCAATTTGTTCCTTTTGCCGGCGGCGCAGGGTCGGCGGCAGGTCATTTTTGCGGGTGCGGAGGCGGGCGCCGGATCCAGTTGGATGTGTGCCCGCGTCGCAGAAGTCCTGGCTTCTCAGGTCCACGGCTCGGTCTGCGTGGTGGATTGCAACTTGCGCTCTCCCGGTTTGCATCAACAATTTGCCGTGGACAATCACTTCGGGCTGTCAGACGCCCTGCTTCGATCGGATCCTTTGCAACAGTATGTTCGCCAGTTGTCGCGCAAGAATCTGTGGCTTTTGAGTTGTGGCTCGAGCACAGAGAACTGGGAAGAAAAAGTAGGGTCAGGAAATCTCCGCAACCGCCTAGCTGAGTTGCGGTCTCAGTTCGACTATGTGCTCCTGGATGTAGCTTCGACAAACATTTGCAACGACGGCATCGTTCTGGGCAGTTCGTCGGACGGGATCGTGCTGGTTCTGAAGGCGAACTCTACGCGGCGGGATGTTGCCCGGAAAGCCCTGCAAGAGCTTAAGGCCGCGAATGTACCGGTCCTTGGAGCAGTGCTGAACCAGCGAACATTTCCTATCCCGGACAACATCTACAACAGTCTGTAAAACGCGAAACCGCGGCTTCTTCCCCTGTTTCTACCGAATACCCAAGCATCGGATTTCCTTGCCAATGCGATCGGTGCCGTTCTGTTCGTGAAACTCATTGGGCCCTGCTGTAAGGAGCTAGCATGATTAGCCGTAGACGTGACGTTCTCTTAAATGCGCTCAAGCTGTTCGACATGGCGGTAGTGGTGCTCGCCTTCGGACTGGCCGCCATACCAACGTCAGGAGTCGGTCACACCGTCTCGATGGCCGATTTTCTCTCCATGCGGGTCAAGGTGGGGAACTGCTTCATTTTTCTTGGCTTGATTATTCTCTGGCACGCCTTGTTTTCGATGTGTGGCTTATATGCATCGCGCCGGCTCTCTGGCCGCATCGCTGAAGTCACCGACATTATGAAGGCAACCTCGCTGGGCACGCTGTGCCTGGCGGGCGCGTCCATTCTGTTTCACATCCGTATGGCAACTCCTGCCTTCGCGGTGGTTTTCTGGGCCCTCAGCACCCTGATGCTGATTTCCAGCAGGCTTACGATGAGGGCTGTGCTGGTGCAGACCCGGTTGCACGGACGAAACCTTCGTCACATGCTGATCGTGGGCAGCAACGCGCGGGCCGTTCAATTTGCCGATAAGATCCAGTCCCGGCCCGAGCTTGGCTACCGGGTGATCGGATTCGCCGACCAACAGTGGGACGGGATCGGCCAGGTGAGCCAAAGCGGCTATTCGCTGGCTTGCAACCTCGATAGCCTTCCTGACTTTCTCCGGAAAAGTGTTGTGGACGAGGTCGTGATTGCTTTGCCGATACGGTCATTCCACGACGACGCCTCTCGCATTGCGGCACTCTGTGAGGAGCAAGGCATTCTCTCCCGAGTCCTGACGAACATCTTCAACCTCAAGATGGCACGCTCGCACGCCGAAGACCTGGAAGGCGACTCCTGGATTACGCATCAGAATGGAGTCAGCGAAGGCTGGCCGCTAATTGTAAAACGAATCGTTGATTTCGCAGTTGCCCTGGTGGCGGTTATCGTCATTCTTCCGGTCATGCTTCTGGTGGCGCTGGTGATCAAGATGACCTCACCCGGCCCCGTTCTTTTTGCCCAGAAGAGGGTTGGCCATAATAAACGAAAGTTCACGATGTTTAAATTTCGGACCATGGTTGTCGATGCCGAACAGCAAATGGAACAGCTGCAACACCTGAACGAGGTCAGCGGGCCGGTGTTCAAAATCAAGAACGACCCGCGCATTACCCCGATCGGGAAATTTCTGCGCAAGACGAGTCTCGACGAGGTGCCGCAGTTGTTCAGTGTGTTGAAGGGGGATATGAGTCTGGTGGGCCCGCGGCCGCTCCCCATCCGCGACTACGAAGGTTTTAATGAAGACTGGCAGCGCCGGCGTTTCAGTGTAAAGCCCGGAATCACTTGCTTGTGGCAGGTTCAGGGCCGGAGTTCTATTTCATTCGAAAAATGGATGGAATTAGATCTTCAATACATCGACAAGTGGTCTCTGTGGCTCGATTTCCAGATTTTGCTGCAAACCATCCCGGCCGTGCTCAAGGGCTCGGGCGCTGTCTGACCTTCGCCTGAGTGTTTTGGGAACGGTCTCTTTCACACCAATTCAACCGACCACGCCCATTTTTCTCCGATCTTCCTCCCGTGGAAACTTTAGAAACCAGCTCCGCCAGGGATATCTCCCATCGAAGGAGAGCCAAAAGGCAGCAAACATGTCAAGAGAATCAGCAGAGAGAAATAGTCAAGGTCCCGCAGACGGCCCGTTATTTGTAGTAGGTCTTCCCCGCTCTGGAACGTCATTACTATATGCCTTACTTAACCAGCATCCGCAGATCGCGTTGCTGTATGAGGGAGACCTGCCCGCGTTGTGGCCGCTTTTCCTGACTCGGAGAAGCAAGTCGCAGTGGCGGGAGAGATGGAATTTCTGGAACGGGTCAATAGAACGCCATCAAATTGATAGCAGCAGAATACCCTCGGATGTTGCCGACATCAGGACGGCCACCGAGATCGCTTATAAGCAATATGCGCAGAAGAAAAACGCTTCTATCTGGGGCTGCAAAACTCCGAACCAGTACGACTCTCTGGTTCGATTGGCGGCACTCTTCCCCAGTGCCCGATTTCTCATGATCCGGCGAGATCCCGCAGATATCTGTCGCAGTATCATACGGGCCAGCAAAGACTCTGCGCATTTCGAACACAAAGGCTTGACCCACCGAGCCTTGCTGGGTTGCTACCGACTGGAAGTAGAACGAGACCGACTTTTGCAACGCGGAGTTCCGGTTCACGTGCTTCAGTATGAAGATTTGATACGCACTCCCGAGGACGAATTGAAGAAAATCTGCTGCTTCTTGGGGATCCCATTCCATTCCAGCATGGCTTCCCTTGAGAACGCGGACCGTTCAGCGGTTATGAAGGGCGCACACAACACTTTGGTGAGAGGTGAGAGGATTGTAGCTTCTCGCAAGCAACCAGAGGTGCTCCCCGTGACGTTTAGAAGGAAGATTGAACGATACAAAAACTATTGGCGGCAGAAGCATCTCGATTGGGCAATGACGCTTTCGGTGGAAAGCGATCTGACCGAGCCGTCATGGTTAGAAAGAGCCTATGACGAGTTTCTATATCGCCTTCTACGAACTTGGGACTTAGTCGTTGTTTTTGTCTACTGCTTTGGTCCCGTAAAGTTGCTAACCACATATCGGGTTTGGAAAAGCAATCGCTATTTGATGCGATTCGCATTTGCAAGCAACGGCGCAGGCAATGTGCAGGAACCTGCCCCTCACCCCACACAGACCCCGGCGAGCACCAGCAGCTCCGACTAGAAAAGCATTCCTCTAACACATGACCGAGACGGCTCAGCTATCCGATCGTAAACACACGCAGGCGGAGAAATCTGTGTCCGACAAGTTCGAAATTAATCGTCGTACACCGGATGAAGCTATGCCTCTGTCGTATGAACAAGAGCAGGTGTGGTTACACGCACAACTGGCCACTAACCTTCCCTTGTACAACGAGCCAGGAACTATCCGCTATCTAGGGGCTCTCGACGTTTCCGCACTCGAAAAGAGTTTCAATGAAATCCTGCGGCGCCACGAAGCGTGGAGGACGTGCTTCGAGATTGTCGACGGTGTACCGGTACAAAAAGTACAGCCGAGCCTCAGGGTTTCCTTGCCAGTGCTCGATCTGCGCGCGCTTCCTGCTGAGCGGCGCGAGTCTGAGGCTTTACGCATTGCGACCGAGGATGCAAGAAAGCCGATCGACCTGACGAAGGCCCCGCTTTTCAGAACCAGGCTGATGCGACTGGGAAACGACGATTACCGGTTGTACCTCACCCTGAGCCATATTATTTTTGACGGCTTCGCCATTTATCGAGTGCTTCTGCCAGAACTCTCGACGCTATATGAGTCGTTTGCGGCTGGAAGGCAGTCGCCATTACCGGAATTATCCATCCAGTACGCAGACTACGCATGCTGGCAACGCCGGAACATAACGCAAGAAACGCTTGCCAAGGATCTCGACTATTGGAAGCGCGAGCTTGCAGGATCTCTGCCGGAATCGTATTTGCCAGCGGATCGCCAACGGGTCGGACCACAGACATTTTGTGGGTCCACGTATCCGTTCCAGCTAAGCTCCCAATTAAATAGTGCCCTGGTGACACTCAGCCGGTCCCAGGGAGTCACTTTATTCCAAATACTGCTGGCTGGGTTTGCTGCTCTTTTAAGCCGCTACTCTGGTGAGCCGATCATCCCCATCGGTAGCCTCACCGCGGGACGCAAGCTTCATGAGACTCAGTCGCTGCTGGGGTATTTCGTGAACACCGTGGTCCTGCGGTTGGACCTCTCAGGCGATCCGAACTTCCGTGATCTAGTGAAACGGGTGCGCAACGTGGCCCTCGGCGCTCTCGAGCACGACAACTTACCCTTCGAGCATCTGGTCAGGGAAATGCGAACCACCCGAGACTCTTGGCACAATCCCTTATTCCAAGCGTTGTTTTCTCTGGCGCCGCCTCTTCCAAAACTCGATCCGGCTTGGCAGATGACAGTGGCGGACGTCGATACTGGCGTCTCAAAGTATGACCTTCATTTCGAGATCGATCAGCGTGGAGATGAAATTCTGCCACGATTTCATTACAGCACGGACCTGTTTGATCCAGCCACAATCGCGCGCATGGCGAACCACTGGATGAATCTGCTGGAAGGCGCAGCCGGCAATCCCGACCTGCGCGTGTCGCAGTTGCCTCTGCTTTCCCGACCGGAGAAAGACGAGCTGATAGTCGAGTGGAACGATACTGACGCCGACTACCCGCGTGACAAGAGTATTCCGCAGCAGTTTGCCGCTCAGTGCGAGCGCACTCCGGGTCTCGTGGCCGTTCGAGAAGGCGATCAGCAACTTACCTTTTGCCAGTTGGATGAACGGAGCAATAGTCTGGCGCAATATCTCCGGAACCTGGGGGCAATACCTGGAACGACAGTCGCGTTGTGCATTGAACGATCGATAGACATGGTTGCCGGGCTGCTCGGCATTCTGAAAACGGGAGCAGCCTATGTGCCGCTGGACCCTTCGTATCCAACGGAGCGACTCGGTTTCATGCTGAGGGATTCCGGGGCAACGATTGTAATTGCGGAGCGCAAGTCCGCGGACAAGATTCCGACGAACAGCGCGCGTGCCGTCTGGTTGGATTCGAACTGGAGTGCGATCTCGGGCGAGCCGACGGATTCGCCAAGCCCGGTTCAACCGACCAGCAGCCAACCGGATGATACTGCATATGTGCTCTATACCTCAGGTTCGACCGGGAGGCCGAAGGGAGTGCAGGGAACGCACAGGGCGTACCTGAATCGCTTTGCCTGGATGTGGCGGGCTTATCCGTTTCAGACCGGGGAGGTTTGCTGCCAGAAAACCAATCTTGGTTTCGTGGATTCGGTGTGGGAGATCTTCGGGCCTCTGCTGGCCGGCGTGCCCAACGTGATCATCCCGCAGGAAATCATGGGAGATCCCGAAGAACTGCTCGCCACGCTGGCGCGGGAACAGGTGACGCGCATTGTGCTGGTGCCCTCGCTTTTGCGCGTGTTGCTCGATCACGCGCCACAACTCGGCAAGCGAGTGCCGCAACTGAAGTTATGGACCTGCAGCGGCGAAGTACTGCCCACGGATTTGGCGGAGCGCTTCCGCGCCGGTTTTCCTGCGGCCACGCTGCTGAATCTGTACGGCTCGGCCGAGGTGGCAGCCGACGTCACCTATCATGAAGTCAGCGACGAAGACCTGCTTGCAAGCTCGATTCCTATCGGCCGGCCGATTGCCAACACGCAAGTCTACATTCTGGATGGAAACAGGAATCCGGTGCCCATCGGGGTGCGGGGCGAGATCTATGTGGGCGGCGACAATCTGGCGCAGGGGTACTGGCGCTCTCCGGAGCTGACAGCGGAGCGCTTCGTCGAAAATCCAATTGCGCCTGAGCGTTCACCGCGGCTATTCCGCACGGGTGACCTGGGCCGCTTCAAGTCGACGGGTGAGATTGAGTATTTGGGGCGGGTGGACAACCAGGTAAAGCTGCGGGGAATGCGGCTGGAGTTGGGCGAGGTCGAGGCGGCGCTCAGCGGGCATCCGGCAGTTCGCCAGGCGGTGGTGGCGCTCACACCCGATCAGCAGCAATTGGCGGCCTACATCACAACAGTAGAGAAGGGACGGGAGCCCTCGACCGAAGAATTGCGCCGCTACTTGCGGGCGCGTCTGCCTGAATACATGGTGCCCGCCAGCTATAGCCGGCTGCAGCAGTGGCCGTTGTTGCCCAGCGGTAAAGTGGATCGTCGTGCATTGCCGCAGCTCGGCCACGCGGAGTCTGTACAGCAGTCTGCCTTCGTGGCTCCTCACGATGCGGTGGAGGATCAGCTGCTCACGATCTGGAAGGGCGTTCTCAACCTGGATGCGATCAGCGTCACCGATAACTTCTTCAGCATTGGTGGCTACTCGCTGGCTTCGGCACGTCTGCTGGCCCGCATTCAGCAAACTTTCGGCAGGAAGCTAGGACTCAGGGACGTGTTCGAAGCCCCCACGATAGCAGAGATGGCCGAGCTCATCCGCAGAGAGGGCAAGAGTTCGGATTTGCAGGGCATCTTACCGCTCCAGCCTAATGGTTCGCTGCCCCCCTTCTTCTGGGTGCGTGGCGGTCCGTTGTTCCTGCCACTTTCGCGGCGACTCGGTCCTGAGCGGCCTTCCTTTGGACTCCAATTGTCGAGTTCCCTGGTCGGTAAATTACCTGCGACGTACAAGTTTGAAGATATCGCGTCAAGCCTGATCGAAGTGATGCGCGCGGTGCAGCCACACGGTCCCTACTACCTGGGCGGGCTGTGCGTCAATGGCGTGGTGGCTTATGAAATGGCTCGGCAGTTGGCGGCTGCGGGAGAATCCGTACCCCTCCTCGTCATGTTGGATTCGCAAAATCCAACTTATTATTTCGATTATTCCCCGGATGGCCGGACATCTTTTCTTTATCAGAAACTCAAGTTCCATCTCGGAAAGCTAGCCAAGCTGAGACGCACCGGGCTTCGACACTATATTCAGGAACGCTCTGCCGACCTCCAGAGAAGGTGGAATCAGCGGCTGTGGAACAACGTTTACCTGCGTGGTAATCGGCTGCCAGAAGACCAGCTTGGCGATATGGGCAGCTTGGTGCATCCAGCCGCGATGAAATACCAGCCACAGCCATATGGCGGTCGGGTGATGTTCTTCCAATCGTCAGACTGGCCAAAAGGCGGATACTGGAAATTTCAGCGAGGATGGCCGGGGCTCGTACGCGGACCTATGGAAGTGCACACGATCGATGCGGAACACGAAGAGATGCTTCACGACCCCAATGTTGATGGCATCTCTGGTCCAATCCTGTCGTATCTAGCCGAAGGTGGCAAGGCAAATTAGGCCCCAATCAATTCAGACGCGGCCTTGGCCGGGCGAAGGTAAATCTGTTTCCCGCTCCGATGAACAATCCTAACGCGAGACCATCGATCGCTGCGAACCCTCAGTCAGGGGGCGTCCTGCTTACAAGTGAAGACGCTTCCCAGGGACCCTCTGCGTCTGCCGTTACCCGCTTGCCATTGGTTGGGTCTATACCGCTGTCGATCGCGCAGCAGCAGGTTTGGTTACACGGGCAACTTGCCGCTGGCGTTCCACTTTATAACGAGGTCCTGGTTCTTGAACGAGTCGGTGCTCTCGACCAAGAGGCGCTCGAGCGAAGCTTCGGAGAAATCATTCGTCGTCACGAAACGCTACGCACAACTTTTGCAGTCGAAGATGGGAGTCCTGTACAAGTAATCGCCGGGCACCATGAGATGGAACTGCCAGTCACGGAGTTGAGCGGTTTGCCCGGCCAGAACCGCGAGGCCTCGGTCTTGCGCATCGCGAATGAAGAAGCGCGGCAGCCGTTCGATCTGACGAAGGGCCCGCTGATTCGGGCCCGTCTGCTGCGGTTATCAAAACAGAATCACACTCTCGTCGTGACGCTGCACACCATCATCGGTGATGAATGGTCGTTGAGTATTCTGGCAGATGAACTCGCCATGCTCTACGAATCATATTCGGCTGGCGAACCGTCCCGTCTGCCCGATTTGCCGATCCAGTATAGGGACTATGCACATTCGCAAAGAAACTGGTTAAAGGGGGACGTCCTCGGCCGACACATCTCCTATTGGCGGAAGCGACTTGCCGACCTTCCAGTCCTGGAGTTGCCCACGGATCGACCTCGGCCGCCGGTACAGGGATTCCGCGGCGCACGAGAGTCTCTGCAACTCTCAAGAAATTTGAGCGAATCGCTCAAGGATCTAAGCGAACTCGAGGGAGCACCTCTTTTCGTCACGCTCGTGGCCGTCTTCCAAACGCTGTTGTCACGTTACACAGGACAGCGCGACATCGTGGTGGGTTCGATCGTCCCAGGACGCGAGGAAGTTGACGCGGAGAATCTGATTGGCCTCTTTGCTCACACAGTGCTCATGCGCACCGAAATCGAGAGGGATGCTACGGTCCGGGAATTGCTGCGGCGTGTGCGGGATCTCTCGCAGGGCGATTGCCAATATCAGAACATGCCCTTCGACCGCCTGGTGGGCGAACTCCAGTTGGGGCGCGATCCAAGCCGCAACCCGCTCTTTCAAGTGCTGGTTTCCTTTACACCTGCGATGTCCTCCGCTCGAGACACTTGGGAGATCGTGAATCTCGAAGTGGATGGCGGTGCCGCGAAGGTCGACTTACAACTCCAACTCTACGACCGGTCAGACGGGATCTTCGCTCGTTTTACTTACAACCCAGATATTTTTGATGCCGCCACGATCAGCAGGATGGCTGGTCATTTTCAGATATTGCTTGAAGGTGTTGTTGCTAATCCTGATCAGCATCTTTCCAAATTACCACTTCTCACTCGGACGGAAACACATCAGTTACTCGCGGAATGGAATGACACGCGAACGAACTATCCCAAGGATTGGTCGCTTCATCATCTGTTCGAGTCGCAAGTGGAGCGAACTCCTGAGGCGCCCGCGGTCGTGTTTGAGAAAGAGCGCCTGACCTACCGGGAGCTGAACCGGCGAGCCAATCAATTGGCAAACCATTTAGTGAGCCTGGGAGTAGGTCCGGATGTGCTGGTCGGTATCCTTGTAGAACGCTCGCTCGAGATGGTCGTGGGGTTGCTCGGAATCCTCAAGGCTGGTGGCGCTTATGTGCCTCTGGACCCGGCATATCCAAACGAGCGTATCGCTTTCATGTTAGAGGACTCGGAAGTGGCAGTTTTGCTCACACAGCGCCACTTGCTGGAGACCATTCCTGATAGCCGCGCCAAAGTCGTTGTTCTGGACACTGATTGGCATGAAATCGCAAAAAGGGAAGCCAACAATCCAGTCCATACGAGCGGACCCGAGAACCTCGCGTACGTGATCTACACCTCGGGATCGACCGGTAAGCCTAAGGGAGTCCAAATTCCGCATCGCGCTGTGGTCAACTTTCTTACCTCGATGAGTCACACGCCGGGGATGACCGAAGCTGATCGACTGCTCTCTGTGACTACCCTCTCTTTTGATATTGCAGGTCTCGAAATCTATTTGCCTCTGATCGTCGGAGCATCGGTCGAGATCGTCAGTCGTGAAGTGTCGTCCGATGGGTATCAATTGCTTGAAAAGCTTGCCGGCTCGGGCGCCACCGTGATGCAAGCCACACCCGTTACGTGGCGCATGCTGATAGAAGCGGGCTGGAAGGGCATTCCGAGTCTGAAGATTTTATGTGGGGGCGAAGCCATTTCCCGCAAGCTTGCCAGTCAATTGCTGCAAAGGGGCGGTTCCGTATGGAACATGTACGGTCCAACCGAGACCACCATCTGGTCGACTTGCTCCAGGATCACGTCCGAATATGAACCGATCGTGATCGGCCGGCCGATTGCGAACACGGACATTTTTATACTGGACGAGTTCCTCCAGCCAGCGCCGATCGGCGTCGCCGGCGAATTGCACATCGGTGGTGAAGGCTTGGCGCGAGGATATCTCAAGCGGCCCGAGCTGACTGCAGAGAAGTTTATCGCCAGCCCATTCGCACAAGACCCGACTGCGCGCCTTTATAAAACCGGGGATCTGGCGCGCTATCGTCCCAACGGAGACATCGAATGTTTGGGACGGATCGATCATCAGGTGAAGCTTCGGGGATTCCGCATCGAATTGGGTGACATTGAATCTGCACTGAGGCAACATCGCGGCATAAACGATACCGTTGTTGTCGCTCGGGAGGACACGCCTGGCGACAAACTCCTGGTGGCATACTTCGTCCCCTCGCAGGAAACGCCGGCAACGGTTGCTGAGTTGCGCGATTTTCTGAAAGAGAAGCTGCCGGAATACATGGTGCCCTCAACTTTTGTAGCACTTGAGGCAATGCCGCTCACGCCGAACGGGAAAGTCAACCGGCAGGCGCTTCCAGCCCCGGAGCAGACAAGCCGGGCGCCAGCAGAGAGTTTTGCCGCGCCAACAAATGATCTCGACTACCAGTTGGTAATGATCTGGGAGAACGTGCTTGGGGTTCGGCCGATCGGTATCCGGCACAGTTTCTTTGAGCTGGGTGGAAACTCACTGGTCGCAGTGCGACTCATGCAGCGCATCGAGCAGGCATTTGGAAAGCACTTATCCATGGCCACATTATTCCAGGCTCCAACCATCGAACAATTGTCTGGGATTCTTCGCCAGGAAGGGTGGGCGCCCGCATGGTCCTCGTTAGTGGCAATTCAAACCGACGGATCAAAGCCGCCTTTCTTCTGTGTCCATGGAGTCGGAGGTAATGTGCTGCGTTTTTACGCGCTCGCACAACATCTCGGTTCGGATCAGCCTTTTTATGCGCTTCAGGCGCAAGGGCTGAATGCGGATTATCCATGTCACACCAGAGCGGAGGACATGGCGGCCCATTACGTCAAGGAAATGCGCAGCGTTCAGCCGGAGGGGCCTTATTTTCTGGGAGGCTACTCTTTTGGCGGCATGGTTGCTCTTGAGATGGCTCAGCAACTCGTCGCACAAGGCGAGGAGCCGCCCATTGTAGTGCTGTTTGACACATTGTGCGCCGCTGCACGGGAGACTCCATTTTCCCAAAAGCTAACTTCATTCTCGTCCCCACTCCTCAATATCCTGCGAACTTCAGGATTGGAGAGGCGGGCTTACCTTTCGCGAGTCGCCAAGGCTCCACTGCGAGCAATCCAATGGGGACTGCACGTCGCGAAACTGCCACGCAAGGTCAGGAAGGTTCGAAACGCCTGCCTAGAAGCTGCAAGATATTACGCGCCGCGAGCTTACCCTGGGCGGGTCATTTTGTTTCGGTCTAGCCGCGAGCCTCTCGGAGGACTTGGCGATCCGTATGCCGGCTGGAACGAATACCTCGCTAACGGACTTCAGGTCTGTGAAGTGAAAAGCAACCACGATAACATTCTTCTCGCGCCGCAAGTTCAATTTGTAGCCGAGCAACTAAGAACCTGTCTGAACGAGGCACAGCGAGCCTGCCAATTGAAGGGGACGATCAAGTGAACGGATTAGGGCTTCAGGAACCCGCATCACTCACCAAGCCTGCATCAGGAGAAGGCTCTGTCGGCCGTTTTCCTCTGAGGAGCATCTTGTCAATCGATCGTGCGGGCACTGTGCAGAAGCTTGTTCCATGGGTAATGAAGGGAGGGCTGGCCATCCTCGACCAGGGACTCTTCGCGGGATCTAATTTTGCAATTAGTATTCTGCTGGCTCGGTGGTTGACGCCCGAGCAGTATGGGAGCTACGCGGTCGCGTTCTCAGTCTTCGTGTTCATGCTGATGTTCCACCAAGCCTTGCTGCTGGAACCCATGTTGGTATTCGGCGGTTCCGCCTATCGCAATTGTCTGCGGGATTATCTGAAAGCCTTGCTATTAATTCATCTGGTCATGAGTTTGGCGATTATTTCGGTGTTGGTGATTTCAGCCGGGATCGCGTTTAAGCTGGGGCAAACGAACGGCTTGCCCGGCGCACTCCTCGGTGTCGCTTTTGCGGCGCCATCGATCTTGATGCTTTGGATAATCAGGCGAATCTTCTATGTGAAGCTTTCCCCTGCGCCGTCCGCCGCCGCGTCGCTTCTCTACTGCGCTCTGATAATGGCAGGACTGGCGCTGCTCTATCATCGTAGTTATCTTTCGCCCTTGTCCACATTTCTGCTCATGGGAGTCGGGAGCTTGGTGACCAGCGCTGTGCTGCTCACTTATCTGAGATTGCGGCTTTCCTCGAGCCGAGATGCGCCTAGCGTAATGGACATTTGGCGTCGGCATTGGCGCTATGGGCGATGGGCTATAGGGGCTAATGTCATGATGTGGGTCCCACTCAACGTCTTCTACCCGCTCCTAAGTAGTTTGTCCGGTCTGGCAGCTGCGGGCGAACTGAAGGCCTTGATGAATTTTGCTTCACCTATGTACCAAACCAGCGCGGCCCTCAGCCCGCTCATGCTCCCTCACGCAGCTCGAGTGCTGGAGAAAAGAGCGCATCATGGCGTCAGGTCCGTTCTCTGGCAGCAGACCTTGTTGAGCGTTTCTTATACAGCCCCTTACTGGGTGGTGCTTCTTTTGTTTCGGATGCCAATTTTTCGAATGATTTATTCTGGCCGGTACACGCAAGTCGTCTATTTGATGCCGATCATTGCGTTGGCATGCGTGTTCGGCAGCGCGTTTTTTGGCCCAGCAAATGTGTTGCGCGTCATGGAGTCTCCACGTTTGGTTTTTGCCGCTGTTTCCATTTCGAGCTGCGTCGCAGTCGCAATCGGCATTCCCATCACTTGGGCCTGGGGAATAAAAGGAGCGGCCTGGAGCATGGCTTTGTCGGAAGTCCTGGCTTTTGTGGTCGCCGTCGTCCTGCTCCGCCGCAACGCCCGGAAGTTATCCGCCGCAGCGCTAAGCGTAACCGCATAACCTATCTCTAAGCGAAGTGGACAACCAAAGTGAATCGTGCCTGGGGCCCTCCGCCAGCGGGCCCTAGGTAAGTTGTTCAGCGATTATCACAATAAAACGTTCCATCAAAATGCCTGACGTAGCGACCAATTCGAGCGCTAACCTTAAATCGAGCCCCCGCCTCGCGAGAATCGATCTGCGCGCGGTCGCCTGGTTTCTCCTCTTCTTATTAGTAGGCAGCTTGGCGATGCTTTATCCCCTTGTGGTGCTGGGCTGTCTTGCAGCTGTGGCGGTGTTGGGCCTCTGCCGGCTGGTTGTCACCCGTGTGCAGCGCGCGAACCTGGAATTGTGGCAAGTCCTCACTCTAATTGCCCTGAGCGGTTACACGTTGCTGACTCGTGGATTCGAGAATCTGACTGTTCATCTTGGCGGATTCCCGATTATCGTCGGCTATGTACTAATCTATGCCTCCTTGGGTTTGGCAATTTTTTCCCGTCGGCAATTGGTTGCAAGCGCTCTGAAGGAACCTCCCGTGCTCTGCATGCTGGCCTTGCTGGTCTTCGCTGTTCTCCACCTCGCTGTGGATTTTCCTTCGTACGGAATCTGGGCCCTCCGCGACAGCACGATGTGTCTCGACGGTATGTTCATGCTTCTAGGGATGGCCTGGGCCATGAAGAGCAATAACATCGCTTTCTTGGCACGATGGCTGCTGGCCCTCTACGTCTTGAACATGCTGTACATCTATACGATGCCCTGGGGTGACAAGGTGTGGTCCTGGTCTCCTGTAAGCGGCGTTTTCCTCAAAGTGCCGATACTGGGAGATTTTAGTGGCGCGGGCGACATATTAGTGGACGGTGCCATGTTTTGCCTATGCGTCGGCTGCTACCTAGTCAGCCGTCCGAGTTGGTTGATGCCACTGCTGGCAATGGGGCAATTCTTGGGAGTTGCGATCACCCAGGGCAGGCGGCAGTACATAGGAACTGTGATCGTTCTTGTTATCCTTGCCCTCTTAGGCGAAGGCAGGAGATTTGCCAAGCTCCTCGTCCTGATCCCCGCAGCCGTAATAGTGATTTTCCTGGCGACTAGTATCGGAGGCCTTAAAATAGAAGGCCGCATCGGCGAGATAAACCTGAGCTTTTTCGAAGCCCATCTTCGAAGTGTTCACACCTCGGAGGGAACTCCAGGGAGCGCCGTTGAGAGTCGCTTCGACATGGCGGACCAGGCGTTCCGGCATTTCTTCGCGCACCCGATCGTAGGCGAAGGGTTCGGCCGACCGCTGCTTACGGATATTGACGAGACCAATGGCGCGGTTACTCGAATGCCTCACAACTCAAGTTTGACCTACCTAGCCAGGCTGGGGGTGGTCGGATTCGTTCTTTGGATAGCCTTTCATTTCCTCTTGATAAAAAGATTCGTCAGCGTGCTCCGCCGGCGAAGTTCCAGCGACGACAAGCTAGTGTCCGCCTTCGTGTTATGGCTTTTTCTGTTTTACGTGCTCTTTATGAATGTTAGTTTGGTGGAGGGCCCATTCGAGTTCCCCTCGGGCGCTGTCCCCTTCTATTTCTTCATGGGTTTCGCTCTTGGATTGATGCGTTGGCAGTTGTCCGACAAGAACAAACGTCAATACCAAGCACCTGCACTGGCTCATAGCGCGAGCAGAGTCTGATCGCGAGTCAGCTTCGGGCAGCCAAGTCGCGTGAACTAAGCTCGAACGCAATCCTAAACATGGAAAAACCAAGAATTGTAACTACGAGTTGGGATGATGGCGACCGCGCCGATCTCAGGCTTGCCGAGATGCTCCGGTCCAGGGAGATCCGAGGCACCTTCTACGTTCCAAACACTCCCTACGGGGGTCGTCCCGCGCTTAGTCACGCCGACTTGAGGACCCTGTCGTCCGAAGGTTTTGAAATTGGCGCTCACAGTGTTTCGCACAAACTGCTCTGGGGGCTGAGTGCGAAAGAACTAGCCCAGGAAGTAAGCCCCTGTAAGCCGTTCCTGGAAGACGTCCTCGGAACCGAAGTCCGGATGTTCTGTTATCCCTGCGGCCGGTACGACTCGAACGTCATACGTGCGCTGGAGGCGGCCGGTTACTGGGGCGCGCGAACGGTGCGCATGCTGTCCACACGGTTGGAGTTCAACCCCTTCGAAATGCCAACAACCCTGCAAATAATCCCGCAGCGGAAGTCCAGCTATGTCAAGAATCTGGCAAGGGCACGAAAAATGGAAGGCCTGCAAGTTTTTCTGGCCCACATGACAAGACTTGATAATTGGCTCGAGCTGGGAAAAAAGCTCTTTGATTCCGTGTTAGAAAACGGTGGAATGTGGCATCTGTACGGACATTCGCACGAGATTGAGAAGCTGGGTCTGTGGGACGATCTGGCGGAAATGCTGGACTATGTGGCCAAGCGGGAAGGCGTGAAGTATGTTCCGAATTGCGAGTTGATCGGGCTTCAATCCGCGCAAGGCAGTCATGCCGGGAACGGCAAACTGTGAAAATAATTCTAGTTCACTGTCATTACCAACAACCGGGAGGCGAAGACGTTGTCTTCGAGCAAGAGCGCCAACTCCTGGAACGCGCCGGACACCAGGTTGTCATCTACCGTCGAAGCAATTTTGAGGTGGACTCCTACCCCGGAATCAAGCGGCTGGTGCTGATACAGAAAGCCGTCTGGAACGACGACTCGCGAACGGAATTTGCCGAACTGCTTCGCGCCGAAGAGCCGGATGTCGTGCACGTCCATAACACCTGGATCATGATTTCGCCGTCTATTTATTCGGCGTGCCGTGAAGCGGGTGTGCCGGTGGTGCAAACGCTTCACAATTACAGGCTCCTGTGTCCTGTCGGAACCTTTTTTCGGGATGGCAAAGTCTGCGAAGAATGCCTGGACCATACTTTGTGGCGAAGCATCCGCAACGGATGTTATCGCGACTCGCGCGCCGAAACTGCGGCTGTTGGCTTGATGCTGGCAGTGCATCGCACTCGTCACACCTGGGAGCGGGAGGTGGACTCCTATGTCGTCCTCACGGAGTTTGCCAGGAAGAAGTTTCTGCAGGGCGGGCTGCCCGCGGACAAGATATTTGTCAAACCTAATTTCGTGGATCCTGACCCGGGGGCGCGGGCCGGTGATGGAAGCTACGCAATATTTGCAGGTCGGCTCTCGCCCGAGAAGCGCGTCAGCACGATGTTATCCGGGTGGATCCGCCTTCGCAGCCGCGTCCCTCTCGTAGTCGTCGGCGGAGGGCCCCAACGCGATGAGTTGGAAGCAGAGGCGGTCAGGGCGAACATCAGCTCAGTCGTTTTCAAGGGCAAGTTGCCACACGACCAAACACTGGCGGCCATCAAGGGAGCACGCTTTCTGATTTTTTCCAGCGAGTGGTATGAGACCTTTGGACTCACCATGATTGAAGCATTTGCCTGTGGTGTTCCGGTCATCTGCTCCCGGCTGGGAGCAATGCGGGAGATCGTGGACGAGGGTCGTACCGGCTTGCACTTTACGCCCGGCGATAGCGGGGATCTAGCCGAGAAAGTTGAGTGGGCCTGGAACCACCCGGAGCGTATGCGCCAAATGGGAGAGGAAGCCCGGCGCGAATACGAAAACAAATACACTGCTGAGAAAAATTACCCTCGTTTGATGCAAATCTACCACCATGCGATTGGGGGACATGACTTGGAATCGCCGGAGCTTGGTTGCAATCGTGTACCTCAATAACTGCTGAGACTAACGTCGGAACTTTGACCGAATAACACTCTTGACCTGAAACGCCACATCGGCCAGGCGTCCTGTTGCTCGCCGCGACTGGAGAATTTACCGCATGAGCGTCCCCTCACCGCCGGTATCCGCGCGAACTCGAACAAGAGCGCGAACGCGCGATTGCCCTCGAGCGGCGAGAGAGCGCCACTTCCTGTCACTGCACGAAAGACGCACCGTGCGCCATCTCTTTGTGCGAAGGCCCGGAGGGAAACTTCTACCTGGCCACGAGTGAAGCGGAGACGACGTTGATTCTCCCCTACGTCTACTTCATCCCGCGCGTGTGCGACTGGCCTGAGTGCACTGAAAAACTTTCATCGGAAAGCCGTGTCGTCCCTTTTGACGCCAACAGGCAAGGAACTGGCTAAACGTTTTGGAGGTGAAGTATGAGCACTCAATCGTCCGCTGTTTCCTCCTCAGTGGTTCCGACGCCGAGCACTCCCACGTCGAAGGCCATTGATCGAAGCGCCATGAACCAAGCCATCAAATTCGACGATCGCGGCCGTGCGCTGTTGAACCTGGCTTGTGGCACCCGCACCGACGCGAGCTGGAACAACCTCGACTTTTCCCCCTACGCCTTGTTGCGCCGGCAACCGCTGCTGGTAAAGTTCCTTCGCAAAACTGGTTTCCTTTCTGATCAACGTTACGTGCGTCTGCAGGCCGTCGATCCCGCGATCATCCGCTGGAACCTGGCGCGCGGCATTCCTTTCGAGGGTGCGAGCTTCGATGTGGTCTATCACTCCCACTTTCTTGAGCATCTGGACCGCGGCGCTGCGCTCCTGTTCTTGCGCGAGTGTCATCGCGTGCTGAAACCGGGCGGGGTTCTGCGGGTCGTCGTGCCGGACCTGGAATTGCTCCTCCGGACATATTGCACGGCGCTCGCGGATCTCGATCTCGAAGATTCTCTTACCGCCGAGACCGCACACGAGTGTGCCATCTACCGCCTGTTTGACCAGATGGTTCGCAGCGAAGTCTCGGGAGCGGAGGAGCAAAAGCCCTGGGTCCGCCGCATCGAGCGCTTGATCCGAGGCAACGCGGCCACCACCGGAGAAAATCATCGATGGATGTACGACCGGCACTCCCTCGCCCGGATTCTTCGTCGCATCGGCTTCCGTGATGTCCAGCGGCAGAATGCGACCACGAGCGCGATCGCCGGATGGGAGAGATGCTTTCTCGATTATGAGCAGGATGGTCAAGCCTGGAAGCCGAACTCGCTTTATCTGGAGGCGAGGAAGGCTGTTTAGCAAAGGAACGAACCATGAGCTACGCAATCGCCTGCTGTTTCGTTGTGCACGTCGACGACGACCATCTCAGGGTTCACGGCGCGCTGGCTCTCTCGCCGATGTTAGAGGGCTTGCTCAAGAGCGTCTGGTTCACCAATCGCTAGCAATCTCTAACAATTCATGTAGTGCCAAACCTGAGCTGCAGAGATGTTTGAGGCATTCTGATCTATGGCGCTTGAAACAGTTCTAAGAGATCGCCGTGGCACCGCTCCGGGTCGGAGGAGTAGCGTGCCCATGGCTGCCCGGGAAATCGAAGCGCCTAAAGGGGACAATATTCGTCTCGCAAAAGTACGGTGGTATCTCTCCAGGCTGGCCTCGATGCAGCCGGCCGAGGTCGTGTGGCGCGCCCGCTCGGCGGCGGCGCTGCCTGTCGACTGGGTCCGCTGGAAAAAACGGTCCAGCGTTCCGACTGCCCGCTGGACGCCGCTGCAATCCGGTTCCTATCCCGTAAAGCTGCACAGTTACGGTGCGCCGATGGAGCACATTTATGTATTCGACCTCGATCTTCCCATGGGATTTGAGTTCGACTGGCACCGTGACTACTGCAACGGACGGCAGGTCGAGCGCGGCTTTGCCACTGCGCTGAACATCCGCGACACCGCTACCGTGAGTGACATCAAGTATGTGTGGGAGCCCAGCCGGTTCCAGCAGTTCTCCGCCTTGGCGTTTGCCGCAAATGGCGAAGAGCATGCCGACTATATCGTGCGGTCGCTCGATTCCTGGCTCAACGCTAATCCGTATCTTTCCGGCGTGAACTGGACCAGCAGCCTGGAACTGGCCGAGCGTGTGATCTCATGGGCCTTCCTATACCCGCGCATCGCCCAGCATGTCGCACGCGATCAGAATCTCCGTCCCCGCTGGCTGGACTCGATTTACCTGCACCTGTCCCGGATCACGAGCAAGCTAAGCCTTTATTCATCGGCCAACAATCATTTGATTGGAGAGCTGGTCGGTCTTTTTGTGGGATCCTCCTGTTTCAATTTCTGGCCAGAATGTGAGGGCTGGCGCCGTCGCGCGCAGAAACTGCTGGAGCTCGAAATCCTTCTTCAAGTTGGGGAAGACGGTGTGAACCGCGAACAAGCGATGTCATACCATCTTTTCACCATGGAGTTGTTCCTGCTTGCTTTCGCCACCGGCCGCAACACCGGGTCTCCATTCAGCGAAAGATACGCGCAGCGGTTGCGCGGCATGGCCGGGTTCCTCGATGCGGTGGCCACATCAAGCGGAGACCTGCCGTGGTACGGCGATTCCGACGATGCGCGAGGGTTCGTGCTGTCGCAAGACGAAAGCGGGCTGGAAGTGACCATGCAATTGGCCGGGCTGCTTTTTGGCGAACCGCAGTGGCTGCGTTTCGGCAAAACTCCTACGGCGGCGGCGCGCGCGCTCGTTCCGGATCTGCTTCCGACTCTCGATTCAGGCCTGGCACGCACAGTGCAAGCACGTGAGCTGTTCCCCAACGCCGGCCTGGCTTGTGTTCGCAGCCACGACAACAGTGTCCGTCTTCTCGTGGATTTTGGTCCGCTCGGTTTCACCAGCATCGCTGCGCACGGGCATGCCGATGCGTTGTCGCTTTGGCTGGCGATCGGCGATGAATATTTCCTGGTTGACGCCGGGACCTATGCCTATCACTCGCATCCCGAGTGGCGGGAATTCTTTCGCAGCACCGCAGCACACAATACGGTGTCCATGGATGGCGAGAGTCAATCACAAACAGCGGGCCGATTTCTCTGGAGCGCTAAAGCGAATGCGCGCCTGCTTCGGTTCGAAACGAGATCGAAGGACGTGACAATCGAGGCCGAACATGACGGCTACGCGCGTCTGCAGGATCCTGTTACCCACCGGCGCAACATCTGTTTTGACCGCACCACCGGGAATCTCTCCATTGCGGACAGCTTCCAGTGCGCCGGCCGGCACCAGGTCGACTTGTTCTTTCACATGCACGAAGAAGCCGTTGTTCGTGCGGTTGGGGATGGCGAGGCCCAGGTAGAATGGCGCGGACGTCAAATTGTGTTCACATTGCCCGATCGCAACGGCGATTGGGAGGTCGTTCGCGGTTCGGAAAACCCCAAGCTTGGCTGGCGTTCGCGCCGGTTCAACCAGAAGCAGCCCGCCCCCACTCTCCGCAGTCATATCCAAATCGTAGGTCCGACTACAATTCGCACACATTTGAGGATCAATTCATGAATATCAGCATCATCGGGCTCGGTTATGTAGGAGCAGTCTCGGCCGCTTGCTTGGCCGACTCTGGGCACCGAGTCTGGGGCGTGGACATTAATCCTGAAAAGGTACGCATCATTAATGAAGGCTGTTCTCCAATTGTGGAGAACGGACTGGCCGATAAAATCGCGCAGGGGAAACAGACGGGATTGCTACGAGCAACCACGGAGATTGAGCAGGCCTTGCGTGAAACCGAGCTAAGCTTCATCGCCGTGGCTACTCCCAGCCGCGCGAACGGGCAAATCGATCCCTCGCATTTGTTTCGTGCCTGCAACCAGATTGCAGCGGCTCTCGCTAAACTGGATCGCAACCAGACGGTCGTGATTCGTAGCAGCGTGTTGCCGTCCATTTTCGACGAGTGCACGGCAATATTCGAGTCGAAAGCGCCCGGCCTGGTGGAGCTCTGCACCAATCCAGAGTTTCTGCGAGAGGGAACTGCCATCCGCGATTTCGAGGACCCGCCCTTCACCATCTTGGGCACCCAGACTGCGGCCGCCGAAAAGACTTTGCGCTCGCTCTATTCCGAACAGGCGGCGGCGATTGTTGTGCTTGAGCCGCGTGAAGCTTTAATGGTGAAGTATGCGAGTAATGCCTTCCACGCTCTCAAGGTTGCCTTCTCGAATGAAGTCGCCGCCGTGTGTGAGAAAACCGGAGCCGACGCGGCCGCGGTCATGAACGTATTCTGCCAGGACACCAAGCTCAATATCTCGCGACGCTATCTGATGCCGGGCTTCGCCTTCGGAGGCTCCTGTCTTCCCAAAGATGTACGAGCGATCCTTCACGCAGGGAAAGAGTGTGATCTGCAACTGCCGCTCATCGCAGCAACCTTGCAGAGCAACCAATGCGTGATCGAGCGCGCTTATGAAAAAGTTCGTGCCACGGGGAAGCGGCGCATTGGTCTGGTCGGCCTCAGCTTCAAGTCGAACACCGATGACTTGCGGGAAAGCCCCTTTGTCGAACTGGCGGAGCGATTGCTCGGGAAAGGGTATGAACTTCGAATTTATGATCCCAACGTCATCGCTGCGCGTCTGACGGGCGCCAATAAGGAATACATCGACGGCGTGATTCCACACCTTTCGCGTCTGCTCGTTCCGTCACTGGACGAGTTGAGCGATGTTGAGCTGCTGATCATCGGACATCACTTCGATGGAGTCAGCGCGATGATCGAAAACACGCAGGCGGTCGTGATCGATCTGGACGGATACCGGACGAACACGCGGGGCCGCGCCATGGAAAGCGAGTTGGTGGTCTGAATGGGAACCAAGCGCAATATTCTGATTATCGTTCAAAACCTCCCGGTGCCATTCGACCGGCGCGTCTGGCAGGAAGCCACCAGCCTGCGCCGGCATGGCTTCGGAGTGGCCGTCGTTTGCCCGAAAAAAGGAAAATGTACTGCTAGTTACGAGCGATTGGAAGATGTGGATGTTTATCGCTACCCGCTGATTTATGAGGCAAACACGGGCGTGGCAGGATATTTCTTTGAGTTTGTATATTGCTGGCTGGCCAGCCTCTGGCTGGCGCTGAGAGCATACGCTCACCGTCCATTTCAGGCCATCCATGCGTGCAATCCGCCCGATACTTTCTTCGCACTGGCGCTGCTATTTCGGCCACTGGGAGTGAAATTCGTTTTTGATCATCATGATCTATGCCCAGAGATGTATCTCGCCAAGGGCCGCAGCCGCACAGGGATGCTTTATCGCGGGCTCCTGGCTCTGGAACGGATCACGCTGAAGTCGGCGGACGCGGTCATTGCCGTGAACGAATCTCATCGGGCAGTTGCATTGCGGCGGGGAGGCATTCCCGATGAAAGAATCACTGTCGTGCGGAGCGGTCCGCGACGTAATTGGGCCGACATTCACTCCCCAAACCCTGAACTGAAACGCGGGCGGCGGCACATGGTTCTCTACCTGGGTGAAATGTGCGAACAAGATGGTGTCGATCACCTGCTTCGCGCCATCCAGACTTACCGCGCCATGGCTCCCGACGATACGCTGTTCGCATTTGTCGGCGGCGGCCCTGATCAACCGCGCATGAAGGCAACAGCTGAAGAGATGGGCCTGGGACCGATGGTGCACTTCACGGGGCGTATTCCGGATGAGCAGTTGTGGGCATATCTTTCCACGGCTGATCTATGCGTCGATCCCGATCCCTTCACCGAGTGGAGCAATATGTCCACGATGAATAAGATCATCGAGTACATGGCGTTCGGCCGCCCCATCGTCGCATTTGATCTGGCGGAACACCGCCGCTCGGCTGAATCGGCAGCTATCTACGTTGAGGGTAATGATGATGCCGCGCTGGGACGCGCAATGCGTCAGCTGCTGCTTGATGTCGAGCAAAGGCAGAAGATGTCGCAGTTTGCTCGCAACCGTTTCCGTGAGGAACTTGCGTGGGAGAACTCGGAACAGCGATTGATAGCTGCCTACCGGCAGTTACTGGGCGTAGGATTGTCAAAGGCGCTCGCTAACGCTAGACCCCGGGAGTCTGTAACCACTGACAATTCTAGCGCCTAAAGCTAAACACCCGACCTTCCTTCTTGAACTCTGAGTAAGGGTAAATGAAGTAAAGGCGGTCCAATAAACACTCTTTAATATTGATCGACGATACTAATCACTCTGCCTCCCTGGAAACAGACGTTGATAGTCCCCGAGGCATGATGGGGTGGATATGTTGTTCTCTACGCAGTACAGCAGACACTACTACAATGATCGGGCGAGCTCGAGAGCTCGACGCTCGCTGTTAAATGGTTGTGTCAAGACCAGAGTTGGTCTCATAAACTGTCCCGTCGCAACCGATGATCTTGACGGCTCGCGGAGTTCGGCAGGAGAAGCGGCACGAATGCCGAAAACGCACATCGGAGTCTCCGGCAAGCCTGCCTCCGCCCTGGCTGCCAAGATTCACTTTCCGCCGGCGCGGCACGTAGCCAGAACTTTTTATCCCGGGGTAAGCGCGTGAACACGACAACGGCCTCACCCACCGAATCAGAGATCCGCGAGTTTTGGAACGCTCATCCCTGCGGAGATCTCCAAGTCGAGAGCCTGCATAGCGATTACGAGGCCTTCTTTGCCCGCTACGACCAGTTCCGTTACCGGCGCGAATCGCACATCCTCAGGCGGCTCGATGCCATCGACTTTCGCGGCAAGCGGGTACTAGAAATCGGGCTGGGCCAGGGCGCGGACTCGGAGCAGATCATCCGCCGCGGCGGCGTTTGGTCCGGCCTCGATCTCACTCCCGAATCGGTGGAGCGGGTGCGCGCCCGCATGAAGGTGCGCCAACTGCCCTACGAGCGGATCGAATGCGGCAGTGTGCTCCACGCACCTTTTGCCGACGGGCTCTTCGACATCGTGTTTTCCCACGGAGTGCTGCATCACATTCCAGATATTGGCGGGGCACAGCGGGAAATCTTTCGGGTCCTGAAGCCGGATGGCCGCCTCATCGCCATGCTCTATGCGCGGCAGTCGTTGAATTACCTTTTCTCCATTGCGGTCGTGCGCCGCCTTGCTCTGCTGGCGCTTTATGGGCTCGGGGCCAAGCCCGGCGGCATCGTCGGCGGTCACCTCTCGAACGCCCGCGCGCAAGGTCTGTCGCGTTACCTTCGCATGTCGAACTTCCTTTCCCGCAACACGGACGGCCCAGACAACCCCTACAGCAAAGTCTACGACCTGGCGCGAGTACGGGAAGATTTCCCCCTATTTGAGATCGAGCGCAGCTATCAGGACCACATGCACGCCCCGCCACTTCCCGTCGAATGGCTGAAGCCTCTCTCTGGAGTCCTCGGTTGGCACCTGTGGGTGCACCTGAAGCCGAGAGATCGAGCAACAGTGTCCCTCGCGCTAGAGTACGTCACGCATAGCTGACCCCTTTGCCCCCCGTTTTGGTAACTACGCGCCTGTCCTGAGTTCGTTTTCGATCTACTTCGTTGCACTGTCATAGAAATAAAGAGAAGATCATGAGAATCATAAGATCGCCCCGCTCGTTAGTCGTTAACGCCTTAGTTCTTGGGATGTTTTTTGTGGCAGCGTCCTTGAGTTGGGCGCAAGGCCAATCGAAGGTTTTCGTGGTGAAAGCCGTAAAGCATGCTGTTGCGCCTCCGCTCAGCCAAATGGAGTCGAGTCCTGCGCTGTCAGGGCGGATGAGTTCGCTCGACGACGACGATGACAGATTCCTAATACACGGGCCCCGCGCCACAAGACCGGCCCCAGATTCGGCGCTTCAAGAATCCTCCCAAACGCCCCTTAGCTCCGCTCTTTCCGCTCTTTCCACAAATTCGGGGCTCAACATTCTCGGCGTCGGGAACGGGTTTCCTGGTTACAGCAGTCAAGCTGTTGTTCCCGACTCCGATGTCGCCGTGGGACCAACGCAGGTTGTCCAGTTTGTTGACCGCTCCTTTGCGGTTTTCGACAAATCCTCCGGCGCTGTTGCTTCTGGTCCGATTACCGCAATTACCTTGTGGCAAGCTATTGGAGCACCTTGCTACGTTAGCGGAACAACGTACTCGGACGAAATCGTGCAATTTGACAAGCAGGCCAACGTCTGGGTGATGATGATGCCCGTCTGGACTAACCCCAATCAACTGTGTGTTGCGGTCTCAACCACAGACGACGCAGTAAATGCCTCATGGGATCTATATGTTTTCCCAACCCCCCGAGCCTTAATGGACGACTACCCCAAGTTGACCGTTTGGCCTGATGCTTACTACGTGTCTTATAACCAAGGCAGCAATCTTGTCTTCGTGGGCGCCGCAGCCTGTGCGTTAGACCGTAGCGCCATGCTGACAGGTGCGGAGGCACCCGCCATGCAGTGCTTCACGCACACACCCACCTCTTACGGCGTTCTGTTGCCTGGGGATTTGGACGGGAGCACAGCTCCTCCGACGGGTTCGCCGGAGTACTTCCTCAATTTCGACGGTAACGATGAATCTCTCGACCTCTGGCAGTTTCACGTGGATTGGACGACCCCGGCTAATTCCTGGTTCGGAACCTCATCGACGAACTCCAACCCCACGAATATCCCGGTAGCAGCGTTCACCGAGGCCTGCGGTGAGACCATTGCGGAACTCAACTATACGACTGGCGCCTGCATTCCGCAGACGGGAACCGCGCAAACTCTCGACTCCTACGGCGACCGGTTGATGTACCGGCTTGCCTACCGTAACTTTGGAAGCTACCAGGCTCTGGTCGTCAACCAGACGGTCACCATCGGGACGAGCAGCAGCCAGACTGGTATCCGCTGGTACGAATTGCAGAACACCGGGACGGGTTTCGGACTCTACCAGCAAGGGACGTACGCCCCGGATTCCAGCTATCGCTGGATGGGCAGCATCGCCATGGACAAAGTTGGTGACATAGCCCTGGGCTATAGCGTTTCCAGCTCAAGTATGAACCCTTCGATTCGCTACACCGGCCGCCTGTCTACCGATCCGTTGGGAACGATGGAGAGTGAGATCGATATTTTGTCCGCCGCCGGAGTTACGACTAGTTCGCGAACCAATACCTACCGCTGGGGCGACTACAGCGCCATGGCTATCGACCCGACGGACGACTGTACTTTCTGGTACACGAGCCAATATGAAACGGGCGGTACTCCCAACTGGAGTACTCGGATCGCTTCATTCAGCTTCCCGTCCTGTACGAAGAGCACCACGCTCACGGTGAACGAGGTGGGGCAAGGAACCGTGACCAGCACCGACGGCCTGATCAACTGCACCAATGGCAGCGATACTTGTAGCGCACCTTACGCAACCGGCAGCGCGGTTACGCTGAACGCGACTGCCGCGAGCGGATGGACTTTTTCGGGGTGGAGCGGATCCTGCAGCGGGGCCAACCCCTGCCATGTGGTCATGAGCAGCAGTCTGAGTGTGACCGCTACCTTCAAGGCCAACACCTCTTGGGCCATCGTTAATAAGGCAGCGAAAGGTGCGGTCACGAGCCTTACGATTCCGGCAACCGGGTCGGGGCATTTGATTGCCGTGGCGCTGATGTTCAATGGGACGACCTCGGTCGCAAAAGTTTCGGATAATGCGACTGGCGGCAGCAACACTTATGTCTCAGCCGGTTCTCGATCTACTTCGGGCATATGGTCGACGGAAATTTGGTACGCAGTGAATTCGAAACCGGGTGCTACAGTTGTCACTCCTACCCTTGTGGGTTCGGCTTCCTCGGTTCAGATCGCGGCGTGGGAGGTCTCAGGACTTTCAGCCTCCACCCCAGACGCGACCAAGACTTCTAGTGGCAGCCTGACACTGAACAACACCCCCGGACCTGCGGTCACAACCAAACAGGCTGGCGACTTTGTTGTGTCCATCATGTTAGCCAGCAGTTCTAACCTTACTGCCATTACCAGTGGCAGTGCGTTTACAGATGATTTTGCAATCGACGGAAACGGGTGGGCTCATCTCACTAGTACTTCCGCCCCCGCGGCTTCGTATCAGGCCAGTTGGTACACAGCTTCTCCTTCTGGCTCGTACTGTGCCAGCACTGTCGCATTCCATATGTGAGCTCTTGGACGGGGTGGTAAGCTGAGCTGTCGTCCGGGCGGGAACGCCTGGGTTTGCTCACGTGGCGGGAAGTGTCGCCGCCCTCGATAAAACTTACTTTTCCTTGATGGCGGCTACGTTGTCTCGATAACAACTACTTTTGCCTTATGTGCGGAATATCAGGAATCATTAACGGCGGAAACGCTCAACTGCTCGCGCGCATGAATGATGTCATTGCGCATCGCGGGCCTGACGACGCCGGTCTGAAGTGGTTTGCCGAATCGTCGTCCGGTTTGGCGCACCGGCGCTTGTCCATCATCGATCTTTCTCCGGCTGGCCACCAGCCGATGTGCAACGAAGCCGGCGACCTTTGGATTATCTTCAACGGAGAGATCTATAATTACAAGGAACTGGGTGAAGAAGTAACGGCCAAAGGCGTGCGGCTGCGTTCGACGAGCGACACAGAAATTCTGCTCTACGCCTATCAAATCTGGGGCGAAGCGTGTCTCGAGAAGTTGAACGGTATGTTCGCCTTCGCGATTTACGATTCGCGCAAACGGAAGCTATTTGCGGCGCGCGATCGCCTGGGCGTCAAACCCTTGTACTATCACTTCAACAATGGCTGCCTCGTTTTCGCATCTGAGATCAAAGCCATTCTCTCTTCCACGCTGGCCCCGAAGCGGCCTGACCTGAACGCACTGCACACGCCGGCGCGGTTCCAGGTCTCTCCCTGGACTGGATTTCAGGACATCCTGAAGCTCCCTCCGGCGCACTGCATGACCCTGGAAAACGGCAAGCTTTCCGTGCGCGAGTACTGGAGCCTGCATCCTTCTGAGCGGTCTTCCAGTGAAGCTTCGCTCATCGAACAGCTAGATGCGCTCCTGACCGACTCGGTGCGCTTGCAGATGAGGGCCGACGTGCCAGTCGGTGTTTTCCTGAGCGGCGGACTGGATTCGTCGATCGTCAGCGCGCTGATGCGCGTCAACACGCAGCAGACGGTGCATTCCTTTACCATCAAGTTCTCCAGCGAAGACCAGAAGTTTGAGCAAATGGCGCCGGACTGGGACTATGCACGGCAAGTAGCGAAACAGTTTGGTTTCACCTATCACGAAATAGAAATTCAGCCGCAAGTGGAAGAACTGCTGCCTAAGATGGTGTGGCATCTGGATGAGCCGCTGTCGGATCCGGCGGCCATCAATACTTACCTGATCTCGAAAGCAGCACGAGACTTGAATATCGTAGTGTTGCTTAACGGGATGGGTGGCGATGAAATTTTCGGCGGCTATCGCAAGCACCTAGCCTGTTTGACTGCGGAGAGCTATCAGGCTATCGTGCCCGGCATGGTACGGCGCATGTTGAAGCAGGCTGCAGACTGCATCCCTGTGGCCACGACCAAGCGTGGATTGAAGCAGGTTCGCTGGGGAAAACGGTTTCTGTCGTTTGCTTCGGCTCCACGCAGCGACCGCTATCTGATGTCGGACCTCTCTCTGGCTCCCAAACAGTTTTCAGAGATTTTCGCGAGCCAGATGTCCTATTACGACTCGCACTTCTTTAAATCGCAAGCCCCGCGCTTCAATGGCAATGGACTGTCGTACCTCACGCAGATGTGTCTGAACGACACGCTCGTTTTTCTCCCGGAGCACAATCTGACTTACTCAGACAAGGCCATGATGGCGGCGAGTATCGAAGGCCGTCCTCCTCTCACGGATCACCGCATTGTCGAGTTCATGTTCTCGTTGCCTCCACGGGAGCGCATCCACCGCCTAACCCAGAAGTATCTGCTGAAGAAGGTCTCGGAGAAATACTTGCCCGACAATATCATTTACAGACCTAAGGCGCCCTTTGCCTCGCCTTTGCGCTCCTGGGTCCGCGGGCCGCTGGCGCCAATGATCGGCGATATGCTTTCCGAGCAGTCTCTGCGCAATCGCGGGCTGTATGACCCGTCGTACGTCGCCGGTCTGATCGCGCGCGACAAGCAGGGGCTTGAGGACAACGCTTACCAGATATGGACTTTGCTGACGACCGAGATCTGGTTCCGAACGTTTTTCCAGAACTAACCGGGTTCATCAACAGAATAGAAAGGACGAGCGATTGCTTCAAATCATCCAGTATCAGAAGACCGGTGAAATCAGCGTCGATGATTTGCCCGCGCCTCAACTGCGGCCGGGTCATGTACTTGTCCGCAACGCATTCTCACTGATCAGCGCCGGCACGGAGCGGACGTCTGTGGAAACGGCCCAGGCCTCGATGGTGCAGAAGGCTCGCATGCGGCCGGATCTCGTTCGCCAGGTGATGGACAACTTCCGTCGCGAAGGCCTGGCGGCCACCTACAACAAGGTTCGAGACAGACTGGATAACTACAAGGACCTCGGTTATAGCTCGGCGGGAGTCGTCATAGAATCGGGAGTGGACGACATCAAGATTGGAGACCGTGTCGCTTGCGCCGGCGTCGGCTATGCCGCGCACGCCGAGATCGTCTCGATTCCCCGCAATCTGGTCGTCAAGGTGCCGGACGTAGTTGGCCTGGATGAGGCTGCGTTCACCACGGTCGCCTCCATCGCGATGCAAGGTGTGCGGCAGGCCGATGTGCGCGTGGGTGAGCAGGTAGTCGTGGTCGGGTTAGGGCTGGTCGGGCTCTTAACCGCTCAGTTGCTGAAGGCGAGCGGCTGCCGCGTTCTGGGAATGGATGTTGCTTCACGGAACTTTGACCTGGCGTTGACGCTTGGATGCGATCAATGCGCCATTAGCGGCGATGATGCCGTTTTCGAGGTGCAGAGTTTCACACGCGGATATGGTGCCGATGCGGTGGTGATTACGGCGGCTACGAAGTCGAATCAACCAGTGGAATTGGCGATTCAATGTGCGCGCAAACGAGGTACGGTCGTCGCGGTCGGTTCGGTCGGGATGAACATCCCCCGCTCGCCGTTTTACGAAAAAGAAATCAACTTCCGCATGTCCTGTTCCTATGGTCCTGGCCGCTACGATTCCAATTACGAAGAGCGCGGGCAGGATTACCCCCTGGGATACGTCCGCTGGACGGAAAACCGCAACATGGAAGCGGTGCTCGACATGATGGCGCAGCGGAAACTGAAGGTCGCGCCTTTGATCACTCACCGCATCCCCGTGGACGAAGGGCTCCGCGCCTACGACATTATCACCGGCAAGATCGAGGAGCGATATCTGGGCATCGTGATCCAGTATTCCGATCCAAGCGCTCCAGTCACGCTTTCACGGCGCATGGAGTTGCGCCCCGATGCGGGAACGACCTCAGGTCGCTCTCCGGTTCTCGGCTTTATTGGAGCTGGAAACTTCACGCAATCCACTCTCCTGCCGCCGATCATGAAGCTCGCTCCTCGAATGAGGGGTCTCGCCACTGGCAAGCCGGTAAACGCCAAAAATATCGCGAAGAAGTACCAGTTCGAGTTCTGTGCAACCGACGCCCGCGAGGTGATTCATGACCAGCATGTGAATTTGCTATTCATCACGTCTCGTCACGACTCGCATGCGCGCTATGTTTCCGAAGCCCTTCTCGCCGGCAAGAGCGTTTTCGTTGAAAAGCCGCTGGCGCTCAATCACGAGGAACTTGAGAACATTCTGAGCGCTTACGACGAAGCCCAACAAACGGGCGTCGTGCCACTACTCATGGTGGGTTACAACCGTCGCTTTTCCGAGCCGATTCGCGCCATCCAAAAGTTGTTTTCCGGACGCACCGAACCGTTGGCCATGCATTATCGCGTCAATGCCGGCTTCCTACCGCCGACGCACTGGATGCAGCATCCTGAGCAGGGGGGACGCTTTATAGGCGAAGGCGGCCACTTCGTCGACGTGATGCAGTTCCTTTGCGGCGCAATCCCGGCCAGCGTGTATGCGGTAGCTCCCACCGACACCGCCCGCCGCTATAACAATGACAACGTCCTGCTCACGATCGCCTTTGCCGACGGTTCCGTCGGGACCATCCACTACCTGGCGAACGGCGCCAATGCAGTAGAGAAGGAATATCTGGAAGTGTCCGGTGAGTCGAAAACGGCACGGATGTGGAACTTCAAGAAACTGGAATGCTTCATCGGACAGAAGAAATCGACCACGTCGTTCTCTGGGGATAAAGGACACGCGGAAGAGATGAAAGCCTTGCTTGGCAGCTTTGAATCCGGCACCGGTTCTCCCATCAGCATAGAGTCGCTGGCAGCAACTTCGCGGGTCACATTCGGCGTAATGGAGTCAGTGAGCACGGGCCGCGTGGTACCGATTTTGCCATTCCCTTAGAACGCTGACGCAACCAACTGGATCGCGGCGGGAACTGGCGTAAGCTTCGCAATGCCGGATCTTTCAACCTGAACGCCGCCCAAATGAAGAACCGCGCCGGTCCTAATGGCAGAGGACCGGCGCGGCTATTTTCGGGGTAGCAATGGACAACCGCTTATGCGTCCGCACCCCTTAATTGTTATGTAGCGTGACCGCATAGCAACTGCGGATACCCTCGTTGCTATAGGCCATCGCCGCTACCGTGTGCGACCCGCTAGTTCCGTTGCTCCAGTGGAAACTAAATGGCGATTCTGTAACTGTGTCCTCCAAGTTCCAGTCGACATAGAATTCCACCTTACTGATTCCGCTCGTGTCCGACGCGGTAGCCGTTATTATGGGATTGGTTACAGTCGCTCCGTCTGCGGGCGATGTGATCTTCACGGTCGGGTAACCCGCATCGTACTTCGTGTCTACGGTGCCATGCAGATCCGCTCCGTTCGCTTGATACTGGCTGAAGGTGAGGTGCGTGTTCTTTCCAGAGTTGTTGTTATCGTAGATGAAGTTCTTCAGGGAGGTGCTCGGGAGGTGGTAGGTGTTGAAATCCGGGGCTGTATTGTCAATGAAGAAATTCGGCTCATTCACGACGTCAGCCTGGTAGAAACCGACCCAGCCGGTGGCTCCCGAGTCCCAAATCACCGTGTTGTGATGGAAGTAATTTCCTGTAGAGACCAATCGCTCATACGGCGGATAGACATTAAACCCGCGGTTGCCTGCTTGTACGGCCCAGCCGTTTGCGTGCGCGGCATTGGGAATTTCTATTACGTTGCAGTAAGCCGTTACGCCCACTGAATTGTAGCTATCCGTGTTTTGGTTTGCCGTAGCTGGTTCGGTTGGCAGATTCGTGCCATTTCTCAAAACCACGTTGTTTCGAATGGTAGCCGAGGTCAGGCTGATCTCGTACCGAATACCACCTCCACTGGCGTTGCCGCTGACCGTGTTCCCATCAACCAGCGGTGAACGGGCAGCCATGTCAAAGTGGATACCCGCCCCATCATTGTCCGCGACGGTGTTACCACGAATCACCGTGCCCGTGCTGTTACCAATCTTAATTCCTCCAGAAGCGTACCCCGCAAGGAAATGTGCGTAATTGTTGTGGGTGATCGTATTCTGGGCAATCACAATACCGTCGGTTGTGGTGGAGTAGCTTCCCATACCACCATAAATCCCAATCTCGCCGTTGTTGTGAATATAGTTGTTGAGAATCTGCATTCCGAAGCCTGCCGTCCGCAAGGCTGCGGCGTGGTTCAGCAAGAGTTCGCAGTCCTTGATCGTCCAGTTTAGTCCCTGTGTCAGAGATGTATTTCCCGGCACTCCAATGGCCGCAAGCATACTTGGCGCAGCAAATTCCTTAATCGTGAGGCCGCTGATCGTGACGTTATTGGCCCAACTACTGAACGCACTGGGAACTACGCTCGTCTCAACCACATGCCCTGCTGGGTTGTCGTGGAAGTAGATGGTGTTGCTCGCATAGTCGAACCACCACTGGCCGCTCGCGAGGGTCGGCAGTGAAGCCGAGTATAAATGCGTGTAGGGCACGCCATCAAAGAACAAGTCTTCAGGATAGATGCAGCCTGCATAGCCAGGCTGGCACCGAGTGGTGGTAATTTCTATCGCACCCTGTTGCGTCTGGCCCGTCACCTTGTAGTTCGTTCCGTCCAGTACGGCCAAAGAGCCAATGAGCCTCGACCCACTGATGATGGCGGGGCATGAAGTCGTCGGTGGCGCACAGGCTGTTTGTCCGACGAAGCTGTCACCATTTTTCGGAACGATGGGCTCCGTCAGCCGGTACGTACCCGGATAGATAATGAAAGTTGTACCTGCGGGGGAGTCGCTGACGACGCTTGGAATATCGGCGCCGGGTTTAATGTCCACGGTGCCGGCGTGAGCCACTGATAAACCACAAAAAGCGATAACAACTAGCGCGGCTGCGGTTTTGATTGATCGGTTGTACCAGGCTGTTTGGGGGAACAAGGCTACGCCTCCTGTAAAGACCTCAATGATTGATTTGATCTGCTTTTTGGCGACAACTCTAAGGGGCAGTACGGCATCCCGGATTAGAGAATGCTACGTATTGCCTGGTTTGGGAAGGTTCCGGTAGTGCATGGTCTTGCATCGGCCAAGTAGACGGTGGCCTGATTTCGGGCTGGTCGTCTTCGTGGCGGATGGGCTTCTGGAGCTTCCACGGCGCCTGAACTCTCATTTAGGACGCCCAGCGGGGGTGATACGTTGAGCCTCGCAGAAAATGGATAGGCCCCTCGGCGAGCCGGATTTCATCGCGATATCGAGGCGCTAGCGTCTTCCTTTGCCGCCAGCAGAATATGGGATAATGGGGCACCGAGATCGCACGATACGACGCAAGGAATCCTCCCAAGCAGGTAACGATCCTATGATCCGCCATGCAGTGACCGCAGCTCTCCTATTCGGCGTTCTTATATTCGGTTCCGCGAGTTGGGCGCAGGTGATACTGCACCCCCCTGACAATGTGCCCGCGATAGTCAGTTCTAAGCCGGCCGGCACGACATTCCTCTTCACTCCAGGCATTTATCGTTTGTCTCAGCCAATCCTACCCAGGGATAATGACCGGTTCATCGGCCAGACCCCGTGCTCACCGCCTGCGACCCCCTGTCTGGCCATTATTAGCGGCGGAATTGTGATTGGTCCCTTGGCGAAATTCGACGGCTCCAACTATGCGGTAGCCAGGCAAATGCAGCATGCCCCACGCGCCGTCAGTACGAGGAACTGTGATCGGGGCTGGTCGGGCTGCATCTACCCCGAGGACTTATTTTTCGACGGCAAGCCTTATCGGCACTTGGACTCCACCGCACTGCCAAAGATCGGCCCCGGCGAGTGGTGGTTCGATTACGCGAATCACGTTATCTATTTCCACGACGACCCGTCCGGCCACACGGTCGAGACCAGCGTAACCACCAATGCTTTCGGTGGGCCTGCCAACAATGTCACCATTCAGTACCTCACAGTTGAAGAATTTGCCGACATGTATCCTCATGGAACGATCGGAACCCTTCAAGGTGTGAATTCGCTGACGGCGGGAGCAAATTGGACAGTCGAAAACAATGACATCACGCTTAACCATGGGTATGGCGTACGTATTGAGTTCGGGATGCAGATCTTGAACAACTACATTCACTTGAACGGCCAGCTTGGGATTGGCGGCGGAATAGGATTTGCCGCTGCGCCGATAACGGCGTCGACTCCCTGTGCATGCACGATCCAGGGCAATACAATCACGGACAATGATTATGCTCACTTCGACCCCGGTTTCGGTTCGGGCGGGATGAAGTTCGGAACGATAACAGGTGGTACCATTCGCGGGAACACGATAAGTCACAATGAAGGAGCGGGCATCCATTTCGACATGTGGGGCCGGAGTTGGCTGGTTGACGGCAACACGATTACGGACAACACGGATGCGGACGGGTTGGTGCAGGAGATCGGCTACGGAACTTCGACGTATCGGAACAACCTTGTGCTGCGGAACGGCGCCCAGGTCAATGACTCCAATTGGACCTTCCAGATTGCTGTGCGTGCCAGCGCCGGAGTGGAAGCCTATTGCAACGTAATAGAGATTTCAAGCGGGCAAGGCATCGGCGGCTGGGCGATAAGCGCGACTAAACGAGAGCCCAACGCTTTTCCGCCCTACCAATCCATCGCCAGTACTGGTGACTCCTTCCATCACAATACGGTAATCTGGGATCCGGGTGCCAAAGGACCAGTTGGACTCTGGCAGAACGACCCGACGAACCAGCCCAACTTCTTCGCCAGCAATACGCCCCCCGATTACAACACATACCACTTGTCCGAGGCCTCTGCTGATAACTTTATCTACGACAACGACAACTCTCGCAGTAACAGGCGTAAGAACTTCGCTAGCCATAAGGGGTCGGGAGCGGATGTTCACAGTACTGTCGACAGGAACAACAGGAGCGGGTACCCCCTGGTGTCAATTACATCTCCCAGCGACCAATCATCGGTGAGCAATCCGACCACGATCACGGCTACGGCATCGGATAACAGCGGAATCAGCAAAGTCGAATTTTACGTCGACTGGAACCTGGAGGCGACCGTTAAAGAATCGCCGTACAGTTTCGACTGGACCAATGGGACGAACGGACCGCATACGGTGGCAGCGATGGCCTATAGCAAGTCGGGGATCCGCGCTTGTTATGCAGTTACGTTAAATGAACAGTGACGGGCGTCCCGCCCAGTCACTTCGGTCCAACGTCCCTGGACCCGAAGGAGGGCCCTTATGTCGGATTGCCTTTCATCGCGCCGTTTAGAATCGGGATTCAACCGTAGCCAGCAGATATGACGGGTCTGGGCCGTAACTCAGCGAAACCGAGCGGTCCGGGGATATTCTTGCATGAATCGCTTTCTTGAGGAAATGAAGTACTACCGCTTCGGGCAGATGTTGGGGATGAGCAATCTTGTGCGCAACCGCGCCCAGCTCGGCCTGAAGAAAACTGTCGGCAAGTGCCTGCAGCCCATCAACTCCTATACACGATTCCCCGAGTACCGGTTTTTCGGTTCGGAAGCAGAGAGTTATCTGCCACAGGTCGCGGGGCGGCCCAAAGTTCTGGACGTCAGCAGCCCGAAGTGTTTCGGACTCTACCTCGCTTTTCATTTCCCGGTGGAGATACATCTGACGGACATCGATGCGGCAAGCGTCGCCGAGGGGGAGATTTTATGGGGCACGATTCGCGATCGCGCTCGAGGAGATGCTCGTTTTTCGGTCGAGGACGCGCGGGCATTGAATTATTCTGCGGAAAGCTTCGACCTCGTTTATGCGATGTCTGTGATCGAGCACGTCGCAGACTCCGGAGGGCGGATGGGCGACTCCCAATCCATCCAGGAAATGCTTCGCGTGCTCAGGCCTGGCGGGCTCTTGCTGATTAGCGTGCCTTTTGGAGACGAATACGTAGAGCAAGACCGGGTAGGCTTAGAAGGAGCAGCGCGGCAGACCGGCGATGACAATCGTCATTTCTTCCAGAGAATCTACACGCCGTCCACAGCTGAAGAACGTATCCTCAAGGTCGCGTCAGGCGCGAACTTGGTTAAGGCCATGACTGTTGAACGACGCGATCAGGGAACTGCAAGACTCTATCGGCGGCTGGGGGTGAATCTTCGCGCTGTGTGCGGCTGCTTAAACCCCGTTCTTTCCCTCGCGCTGAACGACTGCCGCGAAGGAATCGTGCCGGTCGCGGGTGCATATGGAGACTTGTGGGATGAGCGCGACGTTTACGGAGACTTGTTGCTGGCTTGGCAAAAGGAGGTCAGCGTTTCTCCACAGTGATCCCCGCCTGAGTGAACCCTGCCATTTTAGAACCTCGTCACTCTTCATTCAAAGTAACCGCATAGCAAGCCTGGACGCCAGCGTTGCTATAGGCCATGGCGGCAACGGTATGCGTCCCAGCGGCACTCGTGCTCAAGGTGAAGTTGTAGGGCTCACCGGTAAGGGTCGACTGCAAGGTCCAGTCCAGATAGAACTCAACCTTGCTAATCGCGTCCGACATGGAAGGTGACGCCGTAGCCGTGACAAGCACCGAATCGTGGAAAGTGGACCGATCTGCCGGGGACGTAATCGCCACGATCGGGTAGCCGATGTTGTAGTTCGTATCTGCCGTACCGTGAACATCAGCCCCGGATGCCTGGTAGCCGGCGAAGGTCTGGTGCGTGTTGCTCTGAGAATCGTTGTTGTCGTATATAAAATCGGTCGAAGATAGATCGGCGAGATGGTAGGTATTGAAGTCAGGCGGTGCATTATCCGCGAAGAAATTAGGCTGATTCGCGGCATCTGACAGAGTATAGCCGACGTGGGACGCCGACGTGGTGTCCCAGATCGCGGTATTGTGGTGAATCGAATTGCCTGCTGAAACGTAGTACGCCCTTGGAGGATAGCTATCGTAGCCTCGGTCTGAGGCATTGACATCCCACCCGTGCTCGCCCGTAACCGCGCTCATCTCCATCACGTTGCAGTACGCATTCATTCCCGTGCTTGTCGAACTGTATATCTGGTAGCCGGGATAGGTATCCGCAACGGCGGGGGCGCCGTTGTACTTAAGCAAGTTGTCATAAACGAGGGCCGAATCCAAGGATATCTCATATACAATTCCGGACGAGTCGGTATTGCCGGTAACGGTGTTGCCTACTATCACAGGTGAGCTACTGCTTGTGTCAAAGTGAATCCCGGCACCTTCATTGTTTGTGATGGTATTGTTTTTGATCACCGCGCCGCGTGTCCGGCCGAACTTGATACCCCCAGAGCCGAAGTTGGGAAGGACATTTGCGTAATTATTGTGGGTGATCAGATTTCCCTGAATCAGCAGACCCGAGCTAACCAGATTATTGTCCGGCCCGAACCCTCCACCGATTCCCAACTGGCCGTTGTCGTGAATGTAGTTGTTGAGAATTTGCATCCCGTAGTTCGGAGCAATCGCTGCGCTATGATGGCCCCATATCTCGCAGTTCTCAACGATCCAATTCAATGCGTTGGCCTGCCGTTGCGCATCCGTCACTTGACCGTTGGAGGGCCATAAACCTCCCTGCCCAATCGGGGCCGCAAACTCCTCGATGGTCAAATATTGAAACGTCACATTGTTCGCAGGCCCCACGGCAGCGGCAGGCGCCACGCTCGTCTCAACCAGGTGCCCTGACGGGCTGTCGTGGAAGTAGATAACGTGAGTCGCATAGTCGAACCACCATTGGCCGCTGGCGATTGTCGGCAGTGAACTTGCGTAGAGATGCTGCAATGGCACCCCGTCGAACCACAAGTCTTCTGGAATGTTGCAAGCCAGGTATCCGGCGATACACTGCGCGGTGGTCTCATTGACAGTTCCACGTTGCGTCTGGCCGGTCACCACATAGTTCGTACCGTTGAACGTGGCCAGTGGGCCAATGACGATAGACCCGCTTATGATGGCGGGGCATGAAGTCGCCGGTGGCGCACACGCAGTCTGGCCCATAAAGGTGTCACCATCCTTAGGGATGATTGGAGTTTTCAGTCGATATATACCTGGCTCCAGCACAAATGTAGTGCCCGTGGGATTCGCATCGACCACGCTCTGGATTGCAGTTCCGGGACTGATGGTTACGACAGATCCCGCATAGGCCGTGAAGTTCACTCCTGTGACATTAGCTCCGCTCACCGTCGACTGAAGGCTGGATGGACTGAAACCGAAGCTGGTTTTGTGCGCTGAGACGACGTAGGAGCCATTGGCGAGGCCGGTGAAGCTATAGCTGCCGGAAGTGTTTGCGGTGGCAGTGGCACTGGCTGCACCGCTGAGGGTGACCGTTGCCCCAGATCCATTCGCGGCTGGGGTGATGGTGCCCGAAATGCTGTGCGTAATTGCCGACGCCGTGAAGTTTTCCCCGGTGACGTTAGCTCCGCTCACCGTGACCTGCAGGCTTGACGGACTGAACGTGAAGCCGCTCTTGCTCGCAGTGACTGTGTAGGAACCATTGGCCAGGCCGGTGAAGCTATAGACTCCGGAACCGTTTGCGGTAGTCGTGGCGGTGCTGGCTCCGCCGAGAGTCAGTGTCGCCCCAGATCCATTCGCCGCGCTGCTGATGGTTCCGGAAATGCTGTAGGTAGTCGGTGGCACGGCCGACGCGGTGAAGTTTTCACCCGTGACATTAGCTCCGCTCACCGTCGCTGACAGGCTGGATGGAGTGAACGTGAACCCGCTCTTGCTGGCGGCGATGGTGTAGGAACCATTAGCGAGGCCGGTGAAACTGTAGGCTCCGGAACTGTTCGCGGTGGTAGTGGCGCTGGCTGCGCCGGCGAGTTTCACGGTGGCCCCAGATCCATTGGCCGCCGTGCTGATGGTGCCGGAAATACTGTAGGTAGTCGGTGGCACGGCCGAAGCGGTGAAGTTTTCGCCCGTGATATTAGCTCCGCTCACCGTCACTGAGAGGCTCGATGGAGTGAACGTGAACCCGCTCTTGCTGGCGGTGATGGTGTAGGAACCATTGGCGAGGCCGGTGAAACTGTAGGCTCCGGAACCGTTTGCGGTAGTAGTGGCGGTGCTGGCTCCGCTGAGAGTCAGTGTCGCTCCGGATCCATTCGCTGCGCTGCTAATGGTTCCGGAAACGCTGTAGGTAATCGCTGACGCGGTAAAGTTTTCCCCCGTGACATTAGCTCCGCTCACCGTCACTGAGAGGCTCGATGGACTGAACGTGAACCCGCTCTTGCTGGCCGTGATGGTGTAGGAACCATTGGCCAGGCCGGTGAAACTATAGACTCCGGAACCGTTTGCGGTAGTAGTGGCGGTGCTGGCTCCGCTGAGAGTCAGTGTCGCTCCGGATCCATTCGCTGCGCTGCTAATGGTTCCGGAAATGCTGTAGGTAACCGCCGACGCGGTGAAGTTTTCGCCCGTGATGTTCGCTCCGCTCACCGTCACTGACAGGCTGGATGGAGTGAACGTGAACCCGTTCTTACTGGCCGTGATGGTGTAGGAACCATTGGCCAGGCCGGTGAAGCTATAGACTCCGGAACCGTTTGCGGTAGTCGTGGCGGTGCTGGCTCCGCTGAGAGTCAGTGTCGCCCCAGATCCATTCGCCGCGCTGCTGATGGTGCCGGAAATGCTGTACTTAATCGCCGACGCGGTGAAGTTTTCGCCGGTGACGTTGGCTCCGCTCACCGTCGCTGGCAGGCTGGAGGGACTGAAGGTGAATCCGATCTTGCTGGCCGTGATTGTGTAGGAGCCGTTGGCGAGGCCGGTGAAGCTGTAGGCGCCGGAACCGTTCGCGGTGGTGGTAGCGGTGCTTGCTCCGCTAAGCGTCACCGTTGCCCCGGATCCATTGGCTGCGGTGCTGATGGTGCCGGAGATGCTATAGGTAGTCGGTGGCACTGCCGACGCGGTGAAGTTTTCGCCGGTGACGTTGGCTCCGCTCACCGTCGCTGGCAGGCTGGAGGGACTGAAGGTGAATCCGATCTTGCTGGCGGTGACGGTGTAGGAACCATTAGCAAGGCCGGTAAAGCTGTAGGCGCCGGAGGTGTTGGCGGTGGTGGTGGCGCTGGCTGAGCCAGCGAGTTTCACGGTCGCCCCAGATCCATTGGCTGCGGTGCTGATGGTGCCGGAGATGCTATAGGTAGTCGGTGGCACTGCCGACGCGGTGAAGTTTTCGCCGGTGACGTTGGCTCCGCTCACCGTGACCGGCAGACTGGTTGGACTGAAGGTGAACCCGGTCTTGCTGGCCGTGATTGTGTAGGAGCCGTTGGCGAGGCCGGTGAAGCTGTAGGCGCCGGAGCTGTTCGCGGTAGTGGTGGCGCTGGCTGAACCAGCGAGTTTCACGGTAGCTCCAGATCCATTGGCTGCGGTGCTGATGGTGCCGGAGATGCTATAGGTAGTCGGTGGCACTGCCGACGCGGTGAAGTTTTCGCCGGTGACGTTGGCTCCGCTCACCGTGACCGGCAGACTGGTTGGACTGAAGGTGAACCCGGTCTTGCTGGCCGTGATTGTGTAGGAGCCGTTGGCGAGGCCGGTGAAGCTGTAGGCGCCGGAACCGTTCGCGGTGGTGGTAGCGGTGCTTGCTCCGCTAAGCGTCACCGTTGCCCCGGATCCGTTTGCCGCCGTGCTTATGGTTCCCGAGATGCTATAGGTGGTCGGTGGCACGGCCGACGCCGTGAAGTTTTCCCCGGTGACGTTGGCTCCGTTTACGGTCACCTGCAGGCTCGATGGAGTGAACGTGAACCCGCTCTTGCTGGCCGTGACTGTGTAGGAACCATTGGCGAGGCCGGTAAAGCTATAGGTGCCGGAACCGTTCGCGGTGGTGGTAGCGGTACTTGCTCCGTTAAGCGTCAGTGTTGCTCCGGAGCCGTTTGCCGCCGCGCTGATGGTTCCCGAGATGCTATAGGTAATCGCCGAGGCCGTGAAGTTCTCGCCTGTGACGTCAGCTCCGTTTACGGTCACCAGCAGGCCCGACGGAGTGAACGTGAACCCGCTCTTGCTGGCCGTGACTGTATAGGAACCATTGGCCAGGCCGGTGAAGCTGTAGGCCCCAGAACTGTTCGCGATAGTGCTGGCGCTGCTTGCGCCACCGAGTGTCACCGTGACGCCAGACCCGCTAGCCGCCGGACTGATTGTGCCCGAAATGCTAAACGTATTCGGTGGCGCTGCGGAGACCAGGAAGTTTCCGTCTGTGACGTTGGTTCCATTGATAGTCACCTGCAGGCTGGACGGAGTGAACGTGAACCCGCTCTTGCTGGCCGTGACCGTGTACGAACCATTGGCGAGGCCGGTAAAGCTATAGGTGCCGGAACTATTCGCAGTGGTGGTCGCGGTGCCTGCACCACCGAGTGTCACCGTGGCCCCAGCCCCGTTCGCCGCCGGACTGATCGTGCCTGAAATAGTGAACGTGTTCTGTGATCCTGCGGAAGTGGAAGCCGTGAAGTCCACTCCCGTCACCTGAGTTCCATTCACGGTGACTTGCACGCTGGTTGGACTGAAGGTGACTCCGCTCATACTGGCCGCTACGGTGTAGGAGCCGTTCGCAAGGTTGGCGAAACTGTAGTTACCGGAACCGTCCGCGGTTGTGGTGGATTTGATGGGACCGTCGAGAGTTACCGTTGCTCCAGAACCGCTGGATGCCGGACTAATGCTGCCGGAAATGCCGAGCGGATTCGCCGCCGGGCTGGCCGGAGGCGGGGCAGAATCTTGTTTCGCGGAAAGACCCTGGCAGCCCACCATCGCAATCAACATCATTACGACCGTTGCATAAGCCAAGCCCTTCCAACGTGAGCTCAATTCTTCCACGGGGGAGCCTTTCACGCCGCATCTGAGTTAAAGGCGCGAGCAAAGTTTTCGCCTTGCTGATTTCCACCGAAATCAAATTGAACTTTAGCGTCGGGTGGGAGGCGAGACCATGTCACCAAAGGCCGTGCGTGATGCGTTCATTTTGGGTTTATTCGATCGTCCTTTGGGACATGGTCGGAAGGTAGGAGGATTGTGCGGTGCAAACACTGGAGGAGAAGGCGGACCAGAAGCACCCCGTAGTTTCGGAGCCTCATTCCTGCTTGTTTATAAGTAATATCTAACCCGAGCCGGCACGCGGGATCGAAATCCCGCATGCGATTGAGGCGAAGCCGAGGCAGAATTCAGCTAACCGTGGCGTGATTGAGTCCTGTCGCGAGATCGATGCGCACCCCGACCGCAGCAATCCCGTCGCTGAAAATGGCTACGGGATCACTGCCTGTACTGGTGGCGTCGCCAGAGCACTCTCAACCCCGCTGGAATTTACCGACGTGGCAGAGTAGTAGTACGTTTGTCCCGGGGCGACTGTGGTATCGGTGTAAGCGGTGTTCGCATTCAGGGTTGGATTCAGCCGGGAATAGGTACCGCTGGCGGTGGTGCTGCGATAAACGTTGTAGCCCGTTACGCCTGAGCTGGAGTTCCAGGAAAGGTTGACGCTGTATTGTGCTGCTACGCCGGTACCCGAGAGAGGTACGGATAGGCCGAGACCATAAGCAAACAGGCCGCCTCCGTCCGTGCCGGCCGCTTGGGGTGCGAAGGTGACTTTTACCGTAACGCTTTGCCCTGGTTCCAAAGTCAAAGGAAGCGTAGGTCCACTCACCGAGAATCCACTGCCGGATGTGCCGAGTTTCGACATGGTTAAGTTTGAGGAGCGGGAGTTCGTAAGCACGACAGGTACGGTAGAGTTGGTCCCCATCGCCACTTGGCCAAACGACACACTGGAAGGACTGGAGGTCCCCCACTCACTGCGTGTGCCCGCACCTGAAACTGCAACCGCAAGTGTTTCGTTCGATGCGTTGCTGGAGAAGCTGATGGTCCCATACGTCCATCCCGTCATCGTGGGAGTGAAGACTACGCTCAGATCGACACTTTGTCCCGCCGGCAAGACCAGCGGCAGCGTCAACTTGGATGTGGTGAATTGGGCGTTGCCCGCTGTGATCGCTGAGATCGTCACACTGGTTGGTCCCTGATTCGTCACGCCAACCAGCAAGGTTTGGGTTTGACCTGTGACGACCGCGCCAAAGTCAAGACTCGCCGGCGTGCATGTGAGTTGCCGGGTAGCGGCGGCGGCGCTCCCGGGCAACATCCCGAGGAGCGTGATCGCAACACCAATTGTTAGAAAGTTGACTGTTTGAGGGGAGAAATACCGAAGGATGGACTGGGGGAGTCTCATACCACGTAGTTTGAAACAAAGACGGCGTTGAGACTAGATTCCGAGGGTACAGCAACCACCCATTGTCCATTCGGCCAATGGTTCCAAATTAGGATTTCCCGAAAAGGATCGTTCTCGCTACTGAGATGTTTGCCTCGACGCTTGAGGTTTTGAGCTCCGCCGGAGCTACAATTTGCATCCGTCACCGTTGCGTTCCAACCGACAACCTATTCACACTGTCCAGCGTCAAACAACTGTCACGTTTGGCCGTATTGGGCTGCGTGATCCGCGCCTGCACCGGACCAGCTCGAGCTTGGATCAGGCATTTAGGTGAGCCTCCCGGTGGGCGTTTCGACGTTGCAAGGAAGCGAAACAGGTGTAGAATGGAGCTAAGTTTCGTGTGGCTTAAAAGAGATTTTGGCCTGTAGGAGTGAGCGCTCCTGAAAGATAACAAACGATGAGCCCCTTTGAGAGACTCACCAGGGATGTCCAGCCCCTTCGTGTGAAACTTCTGGGTCATCCGCTGTACGGGATGATCGATTCGTTGACCAACCTCCGTATCTTCATGGAATATCATGTCTTTGCGGTGTGGGACTTCATGTCGCTTCTGAAGTCACTGCAGCGATCCCAGACCAGCGTCGAAATTCCATGGCGTCCTCGCCCGAACCCGATTACCTCGCGATTCATTAATGAGATCGTGTTGAGCGAAGAATCGGACGAGGATGGAGCCGGAGGCTATACCAGCCACTTCGATCTGTATCGCGGGGCGATGAAGGAATGTGGTGCTTCGACCTCGAAGATCGATGATTTAGTCGAACGAGTCGGCAAGGGATTGGACATCAACCTGGCATTGGTCGAGTGTGGGGCAGATGCTTGCGTTGCTAAGTTCGTAAAGACAACCTGGTCGTTTATCGAATCGGATCGGCCTCACCGAGTAGCCGCGGCTTTCACTCTAGGGCGCGAAGACGTGCTCCCGGGGATCTTCCGGAGCTGCGTGGCAACCCTTGGGAGCCAACTGGAAACCGGTTTGCCGCACCTCAGGTATTACCTTGAACGACATATCGAGTTGGACGAGGATCGGCACGCACCCATGGCGATTAAGGTTATGCATGAGCTGTGCGGGAATGATCGCAGGCGATGGGAAGAGGCCAGTGACGCAGTCAGGAAGGCTCTGTGCGCCCGTATTTCACTCTGGGATGGAATCGTTGCCGCAATAAATCACAACCAGGTTTCAGCACATACCTCAACCGACGGGGATTGTCAGAGCGAGCCGGACCGCGCTGTTGCTTAAGCTCGCCTCAAGCTAAGCCGACAATGCCGTCAAGTCAATTACACCCGGCAGCATCTCAGTTGCTGACACCACACTCCTAGGCAAAGCCCAGGCACCACTCGCCATCAAGACGCGATAGGAAAGCATCCCCTTGATTAAGAAGTTCGAGGAGTTCGGGTTTGCGGGAATGTGCCACCATCCAGCCCCCACGACATGCAAAGAGGCAGTTCTTGTCGGAGAAGTCATCCACCCACCGACCGCCGACTACGCCATGAAGCCCAACTAATCCGTGGCTCCAACCGTCATAGAAAAGATGATCGAGAATTTGTCGGGTGAACTGCCGGGCACCGCCGATCTGCACAACCTCTCCGACCGCGCCCGGTTTCAGATAGTAGATATACCAGCCAACGATCTTCCGCTGGTCATCGCGCAGAACAACCTTCCGGAGATGTCCATGGGCCTTTATCCGGTCCATGAAAGAGAGGAGCCAGCTTAAAGACTGGCTATCGTACTGAGGCCATAGCGAGTACCCACTTCGGAATTCGTCTAAGCAAGTCAAGAGCGTTTCGACGTCAAGTTCGCCCGCTTGCAGGCCGGGCACCGTCTGACGGAAAGGACTGGAAGAGAGCCTGGTGGCCACGGCATCCGCAGCTTTACAAAACGGCTTTGCAGCAAAGTTTATGCAGGCGGAAAATGTGGGCCACCCCAGTCGGGAAATGGCATACAACCCATACTGACTTGGGCGGAGCGGTCGCGCCCAATGGAGGCTGAAGGGGAGTACGGTGGTGAAGCCATATCCATTCAGTAACCTTCGAGACTGATCATTGGCTGAATCGGTCAGCGAAACGTCTTGCATCCCGGCCAAGTAGGTTTTCAAAAGCCGCATGCCCGACAGGGCAGTCCGAGCCTCCGGATGAACTACAAAATTGCCCCCAAAGGCGGCGCGAATGGGTTCTCCACGTAGCGACATCTGCCGCGTGATCACAGACAAGAAGCCCATAATCCGCCCGCTTTTTGCTTCGTCGACAAGCGAGGGCGAGGAGCGATCGGCCCACGGGTTTACGAAGCAGAGTTCATGAAGAAAAGAATTGAGTGCGGGCGGAGCTGGACCCTGGCGGCGAAGCAAGAATTCCCAGCACAGTTCCGCCACTTGCGGGATGTCGTCTTTGACCAACGCACGTACTGGACACATCTCTTCGCTGCCTCAACGATATCCCAACCGTACATGGAAAAATGCTCGCCTCACACATGAAGGCATTCCGGCTTTGGGCGTTTAACGTGAACAACTATATCAGCCAAAGCGCGGAGAGCGAAGGAAGAGACGGTTCCGTCGTGTTTATGCCTCAGCTTCACCGTTGCGGAATTGTAGCGGCGCGAGGGCTGTTCGGGCTGTGCAAGATTTTGCAGTGCGAACATCAGAAACGCGCTGCCGGCGCCCGGGCTGGGCGTTTTGTGGGGATGCTGGACCAAATGTTCGCTAATCCAGAAAGCTCGACACCGATTCAAATTTCTTGATGACGGGCGCAAGACTTTCATTTAGAATGCATTGCAAGCTAGTGGCACCCTGCCCCTGCCAAGAGATCCTCCCCGCGCGCATCGCCATACGTCGTTAAGATAGCCTTAGAGGCAACAATGCTGAACTAGCAACGAGGAAGGGAAATTCCAGCATGGAAGACGTACTATCCAGAGTGCAGAAGGCCTTTGAGTCGGCGTTCCACATTGATCCACAGACCGTGACCATCGACAGCTCGCCGGACGAGATCTCGGCGTGGGATTCGATGGGACATGTTGAGCTGGCGAGCAGCCTCGAGCGTACCTTTGGACTCACTTTCGACGTAGATGACTTGATGGAAATGGAGAACGTGAAGGAGATTCTCAGGATCGTGCAATCCAAGCTTGAGAAGGTCCCAAGTGTCCAGGTCCAATGAGTCCAACTTCACAGGTTTCTTGCTCAAGAAGCTGGGACCGCATTCCTCTCTGATCGACGCCGCCACCGGGCATGAGTTTCCCGCTGACCAAGTTCCCGACTTCATCGTTGGCTTCGCATCCGGATTTCTTTCGACCGGCATGCAGAAGGGCGACCGGATTCTGATCAGTTGCGATCTGACTCCGGCCAGTTCGCTGGCGTACCTGGGGGCTATGTATGCCGGGTTCGTGCCAGTACTCGTGGATGAGCGTGCGCTCGAGATTTCCGGTGAGGCGCTGTTCAATAAAGCCAGCGCCAAGGGCGTGTGGGCCGCCAGCAAAGTGGGCTTGGGTTGGGGGGGCAAGAAAGGCATTCCTGTGTTTAATGACAAGTTCGAAGCTTGTCCAGCCCACTCATTACCTGCAGCTCCATGTGCCGAAGGCGACCTCGCAGCGTTGATGCCGACTTCAGGCTCTACCGGCGCACCCTGTCTGGTGATGGTCAGTCATGCCAACCTGCTGGCTAACACCGCCGCGATCGTCCGGAGCCAGCGTCTGGGGACCGACGAAAGAGCCATGCTGATCATGCCCGTGAGCTACTGCTTCGGCGCGAGCGTCCTGCATACTCATTTGTGGCAGGGAGGTGGTGTCGTTTTTGATTCGAGGTTCATGTTCCCCGACAAGATTTTGCGCTCGATTAACGAGTACGGATGCACCACGTTCGCGGGTGTGCCTGCGGTTTACAACATCCTGTTGCGACGGTCCAATCTCAGAACCATTCCGCTCCCCGGCCTTCGTCGTTTTCTTCAGGCTGGCGGCGCGCTGGCTCCTGATAGTGTCCGGGAGATGAGTAACATCGTGCCCAACGCGGAGTTTTTTGTGATGTATGGCCAGACCGAGGCGACAGCCCGCATCTCCTGTCTGTCCTCGGATCGCTTGAGCGAAAAGCTAGGCAGCGTCGGCCTGCCCCTGGACAACCTGCAAGTCCGCATCGTGGATGATGAAGGCCGCGAGTTGCCAGAGGGGCAGGCTGGCGAGACCCAGGTGCGAGGCCCGTCTGTTTGCGCCGGGTATTTCGAAGATCCCGAGGCCACGGAGCGCAAGTTTGCTGACGGTTGGCTCCGGACCGGCGACTTCGCCTGCTGTGATGATGAGGGCTACCTCTGGATCAAAGGACGCACTGATGAATTTGTAAAGATGCGGGGCATCCGTGTGAGCTTTGCCGAGGTGGAAGCGAAGATAGCGGCTACGCCAGGGGTTGACGAATGCGCCGCAGCCGCCGTGCAGCATCCGGAAGCCGGTGAGGCTGTGGTCCTTTTTGTGGTTGCGTCCGCCGGTGAGACTGGTGTCGTCGAAAACATTCGACATACGTTGCCGCCCCAGTGGACGTGTGCTTCGATAAAAGTGGTCGCTGAACTCCCCAAGACAGCGAACGGCAAAATCGCCCGCGCTAAGTTGCGGACAATGGTGTGAGCGCAACGATGGAAATTGAGCAACGCATTGAGGGGCTGTTGACGGTGCCGCCCTACAGCATGGCTCCCCAGGAACGCCAAGACAATTTGTTGGCACTGCTGAAGAACGAACTGGAGTACGCCTGCGAACGCAATCCGCGGTTTCGCAACTACGTGAATCATTGGCCAGTGGATTTTCGCGCGGCGGAGCGAATTTCCGATCTGCCATTCCTCCCAGTCGGCGTCTTCAAGCAGAATCCACCATTGGCTCTGGTCGAGGCCGGCGAGATTAAGCGCACTCTCGCTTCCAGTGCGACGACCGGTCAGATCCCGAGCCGCGTGGTTCTGGATGCAGCCACTGCCCGGAGGATGACCAAAGGCGTGGTCGCCATCATCCGCGACTTTATCGGACCGGCGCGCCGGCCTTATTTGGTTATCGACACTGCAGAAAACGTGACGGCGCGGAGTGAGTTGGGCGCTCGCGCCGCAGCCGTTCAGGCGCTAGGATCTTTCGCCACAGAAACCGCCTGCTGTCTGCGATCAGATGGACAAGGAGAGCCGAGCCTCGATCTGGAGAAGCTTCTCGGGTGCGCTGACAAGTGGAAAGAGGCCGAGCTGGTGGTTTATGGGTTTACGCATGTCATCTGGACCCAGCTCGTGCAGCCTCTACAGCGCAAAGGCATCACACTCGGCATTCCTAACGTTCACGTCCTGCATAGCGGCGGTTGGAAGCGCTTGGAGCAACAATCCGTGACTAAAGATGTTTTCATGCGCGGCGTGGCATCGGTCTTTGGCTGTTCGACAGATCGAGTCATCGACTATTACGGCATGGTCGAAAATGTTGGCGTCGTCTATCCTGACTGCGAGCACGGAAACAAACATGTGCCAGCGTTCGCGGATGTGATTGTGAGGGATCCTCTGACGCTCGGGCCCGTCGAGTCAGGACAGCGCGGCCTGGTGCAGGTCTGCAGCGTGCTGCCAACAAGTTTTCCCGGATTTCTCCTTTTGACCGAGGACTTGGCCGAGGTCGTCGGCTATGACGGGTGCGCCTGCGGAAGGCGCGGCACCCACTTCCGCTTTGCAGGAAGGGCGCCGAGGGCAGAAGTGCGGGGCTGTGGCAACGTAGAAACAACACGCAGCCGCGATTCGCGCTGGAGCGTCGAGGCATGAGCGATCTGATCCACGCAGTGGATTCTCCGCAGGAGATTGCGCTCGCGGCACAGCGGCTGCGGCAGACCATACAGGGGGAGCCGATTCCTCCGCAAGTGGTGCTTGAAGTTTTTGAGCAGTGGGCGGAGGCTCTGAAGGCACGCGAGTTCGAAATTCCAGGTCTGGCATTTCTTCGCCTTTGGCTCCGGCGTGGCAACCTGGAGCCCATTCTGCTGCGCGAGCTGGGTCCGAATGCGCTGAGTTGCGGGTGGCTGGAAGATGGACGCGCAAAGCTCCGAACATTCCCATTAGGAGTAGTCGGCCATTGGCCGGCCGGGAATATTGAGATCCAGCCCATCCTGTCCCTGACGTGCGCTTTGCTCGGCGGCAATGGCTGTCTTGTGCGCGTCCCCAGTGGCTTGGTCGAGATAACTCGACGCGTGATGGAGAAGTTGCAAGAGGTCGATCGATCCGGCTCGCTGACCGACCGCATTTTCATGGCGAGTTTCGATCATTCGCGCATGGATCTCCACGAGGCTATGGCGCAGGCGGTGGATGGTGCGATGATCTGGGGGGGCGCGGAAGCCGTCTCGCAGGTGCGTGGGTTGGCGTTTCCGCACTGGGCGCGCGTTGTGGTTTTCGGACCACGACTTTCCGCCGCGGCCATGGATGCCGAGTCGTGGGGGGACCGGGCTGAACGGGCTTCATGGTGTCGACGGATTGCACGTGACGTCTGGCAGTTTGATCAGCAAGCCTGCTCATCGCCGCAAGCGCTATTTCTCGAGCGCGGCGCCGGATGTGATCCGGCCGAATTCGTGGAAGATCTCAAGCGTGCGTTTCAGGAAGAAAACCGGCATCATCCGCGCTTGCAAATCGAACCCGCGTTGACCTCGGCGATCTGCTTGGCGCGTGCTTCATGGCTTCTTGATAACGTGGAGAACAGCGCCCTATTTCCCGCCTCGCCAGATTGGACGGTTCTGCTGGGCGAAGGCGATGAAATGCCGAACCCAACACAGGGTCGAACGCTCAGTGTCCAGGTAGTGGATGACCTGCTGCAAGTGATCTCCAGGTTCGACGGAACGTTGCAGACTTTGGGACTAGGGATTCGAGATGCCCAGAGGGAAGAGATGCTGGCGCAAGCCGCCGGACGGAGCGGAGTGGACCGGATCGTGAAGCTGGGCAGGATGCATGTTTTTAGTTCTCCGTGGGATGGAACGGAATTGATTCGCCCGATGGTGCGTCTCGTGCGTCATGTGCAGTCACAGGAGTGAGAAAGAGTTGGTGAAGATGGAACAGGCAGAGCTATTTCTCGAGGCGATGGATCGAAAGGCCAAGATGCTTGCCCGCTCGGCACGGGCAACCTTCGAGGCGAACCGCGAGTTGTGTGCGTGGATGCTGAATCCTCTGGCGCGCTGGGCCGAAGCAGCCTATGGCAGTGATGTATTCGACGTGGCGGCGCGCGGCTATGCGGAGTATTGTGTCGGCGTCGCCAAGGCGTACAAGATATACGAGCGCGCTGGACGCTACACCCCGGAAACTATGCCGGAGATTATGTCAGGGGTGTACGAGGACGAAGGCTACATGGTGCCTTACATGTGGGCCGCCATTCTGATCTATCCGTTCTGGCCATCCATGGTCAGTCATATCGCGATGTTTCGTGACGACTTCGTCAGACGATTGCCCCCAAACGCAACGGTGCGCGAACTGGCGGCGGGTCATGGTGTGCTGAGTCTTCTAGCGGCTGAAGAGCGATCCGATATTCAGATCGAAGGTACAGATATCAGCCCTCCGGCAGTGGCTGTAGCCAATCGCTTGCTGGCGGTTTCCGGACACGCGGGTCGTGTCAAGTTCACCGTGAAAGACGCGCTGAAGGCCGACGACCGAGCTGATGACCGGGCGAGTGATGGTAAATGCCAAGGCGTTATTTCAGGGATGCTTGCGGAGCACCTGTCCGATCCGAGGCCGCTGTTCAAGGCGATTTCTAGCCAGATCTCGCAAGACGGACTTGTGTTCCTCAGTACAGCTCTCGAGTCCCCGCAGCGAGATCACGTTTTTGAATACAACCAGGAAAGCCAACCCCTGCTCATGGCCGAGACTGCTGGACTGCGGGTAAGCCGACTTGTGTCCGATGCCAGCGCTGTGCCTCCTGGGTCACGGTTCCTGCCACGCGCTACCGGTATGATCCTGCGATCGAGGTGAAGTCCGTGAGCGTTCGTTGAGCAGATTCGTTCAGTAGGTTCCGTGGAGAAGGATAGTTCAGAGATGACCACACCTTTGATGACATTTGAGGAAGTGCGAGCGACTCTAAAGCAACGCTTCCCCATGCTAATGGTCGATACCGTGATCTCGCTGGAGCCGGGCAAGAGCATTCGAACAACGAAGAATGTGACGGGCAACGAGGTCCAGTTCCTGGGTCATTTCCCGGAGCACGCTGTGATGCCGGGAACTCTGATTGTCGAAGCAATCGGCCAGTCGGCTTCCATTCTGTTCTCAAAGACGACTGGAACGGGAACGCAGCCGGGAGAATTCCTTGTGCTAGGCTCCATCAATGAGATGAGATTCCTGGTGCCCGTGGTCCCGGGAAACAGAATGGAAATTAACGTTCAGGTCCTCAAGTTTATTGAAGGTTTCGCGCTGGTGGAAGGAGTGGCTACGGTGGACGCAATGGTTGTAGCGAAGGGAAAACTGGGATTCGCCAAACGAGGTTTGCAGGCCGTCCCTCCGGCTTAGGGAGTTGTTCCAGTTCAGCCGGCGAGTCCGATGTTCTTGTTCGCCATCTCGACGATAGCTCGCCCAATTAGCAGGGAGGCGGTCGCTGCGGGAGAGGGAACGTTTAGAACATGCAGCACGTTTCCCGATTGCACAAAGTGGAAATCATCAACCAGGGCTCCATCGCGTTTCAGTGCCTGGGCGCGAACTCCGGAGCCGCCGGGAACCAGATCTTCGTCACGGACGGCGGGGACCAGCCGCTGCAAGTCGCGAACGAAGACTGCCTTGGAAAAAGACCGGTGGACTTCGTCGAGTCCGCTCCGCCAATGTTTTGTGGCCATTCGCCAAAATCCGGGAAACGCGAGCGATGAAGCCAGATCTTTGAGATTGAAGTCAGTGCGCCGGTAGCCCTCGCGGCGAAAGGCGAGAACGGCATTGGGGCCGGCGTCGACTCTGCCGCCAATGCGACGCGTGAAATGGACTCCGAGAAAAGGAAACCGTGGATCAGGCACCGGATAAATGAGGGTTCGCACCAACAAGGAGCGCTCGGGAATGAGATCGTAGTACTCACCGCGAAAGGGAGCGATCCTGACCTGCGGTTCATCGCCGGCCATGCGGCTGATGCGGTCGCTGAACAATCCCGCACAGTTGACGAGATAGCCTGTAGAGAATGTTCCGCGGCTGGTTTCTACCACAATCTCGCTCGCACCGCGCTTGATGCCCAAAACTTCCGCTGAGGTCAGAATCGATCCGCCCCGCTCCACAATGAACTCCGCGTACTTATCGCAAACCGCAACATAGTCAGTGACGCCGGTTGAGGGGACGACCAGGGCTTGTAAACCGCTGGCGTTGGGTTCCAGATCGCGCAACTCCGCAGATCCGATGAGCCGCACCCCTCGCACGCCGTTGTCTTCGCCTCGCCTTCGTAATTCTTCCAAGGACTGCAATTCTTCCTGGCTGGTGGCCACTATCACCTTGCCGCAGACCCTGTGCGGAATGCCATGCTCGCGACAGAACTCGACCATCGCCCCCGCGCCGGCAACGCACAACTTTGCCTTCAGCGACCTTGGCTTGTAATAAATCCCGGAATGAATGACGCCGCTGTTGTGGCCGCTCTGATGCCGGGCCAGGCGATCCTCCTTCTCGAGCAACAGTGTGCGTAGGCGGGGAAATCGCTTGGTAATCTCGAGCGCGACCGAGAGGCCGACAATGCCACCGCCGACGATGCTAACGTCGTGACGCGAGTCAGGCATGATCGATGATCATACCGCGACAGTCTCAGCGCGACGCGCGTCTTTGACTACGGGCTCACGACCAGCGTAACGATGGAAGGCGATTGATGATTCAGGCCGCCCGACGTGCCTGTCACGGTGATGGTATAGGTGCCGGGTTGCGTGCCTTGCTGCTGCCCGCCACCGCCGCCCCCACTTTCACCGCCGTTACTTCCTGATGGTCCACACGATGGGAGCAGCAGCGTTAGCAAGAAAAACGCGATCAGGAAAGCTGGCAGTGTTCGCCTTGCACGCTTTCTCCTCCGCCCTCTAGTTGCCAGCAGCACAAGTCCGGGCAGCGCCAGCGATAAGGCACAAAAGAAGACAGCGCGTTTCGGGCTAGAAGGAAGACGGCTGGCTGAGCTGGACGTGGTCGCGACGGTCATCACCACTGCGGCGGAACTGTTCCCGGGAGTTACTGAGCTGGGAGTGAAACTGCAAAGCGCCGCAATTACGGGGACGCTGGAACAAGAAAATGTCACGGCATTGGTGAACGAAGATCCGACGGGCAGGACGCTGAAATTGTAACTGGCCGACTCTCCTGGAGTGATGGTCTGGGTGGCTGGTGTGAGCGAACTGAGGGTGAAGTCCTGGGATACCGCAAACGCGATCGTGAATGTCGAACTGGGATCTCCGGTGATATCTTGCGAGCTGATGACGATGTTGTAGGCACCGGGCGCGGCGCTGTTCGGAACGTTGATCGTGGCGGTTACGGGAACAGAGGCCGCGGCGTTGATGGTAATGGGATTCGCGGGACTGAGTGTGCATTGCGCGGCCGGCAGCGCGCTGGCATTACAGGTGGCGTTGACCTGACCGCTGTAGGAATTGGTGGAAGTAAACGTGAGAGCGGCTGGCACCTGCGTGGCCGGCGGGGAAGAAAGCGTCGCTGGACCCGTAATCAGGTAAGTGCCGACGTTGAACAGTACAGGAAGAGAATTCGTAATCGAATCCGATGTGCCTTGGACGGCGATCTGATAACTGCCGGGGGTAAAGCTGGTTCCGTTGATGATGAGATTAACCGTGGCCGGAAATGTGCTCACAGACGAGGGAGCGATGCTGCAACTGTTCGCTCCGAATGTGGTTGCGCAGGTTAGGTTGACGGTACCACTGAAGGTGTCCTGGGAGGAGATTGTGATGGGGCCGCTGGTGCCGGTGCTGCCCTCCTTCACGTTAGGAAATGGACTGGGTTCGCTGAAAATGAAGTTTGGGTTGGTCGTGACTGTCATGGTGAACGAAGTGGTTAGGGGCGTGGGCACTCCGGCGGTTGCGGCCTCTAGTGTGACCGTGTAGTTGCCGGTTGCCGTGGCTGCGGGAACGGTCACGGTCGCCGTCAGGTTCACGGGTGACACTGATGTGGGATCCACGGTTGCGCTGGGAGAAAAGGCGCAACTCGCACCAGAGATTGTGGAACTGAAACTGCAGCTGAGGGTCACGCTTTGATTGAATGAACCCTGGGCTGCAAGTTGAAAACTTACCGGCGGGGACATCGCGCCCCGCGGCTCAATCACGGTCGCGGGCGTCGGTGTGGTCAGGTCGAGATCCACGACATGCAAAACGAGAGCGGCGACGTGGGTGGTCGTATTGGGATCAGATCCCATGCCTTGCAGATCGAAGCTGTAGTCGCCGATCGCGTTGCCTGTGGCAACCGAGAACGTGGTGCCTGTGGAGGCCGGAGTGAAGCTCGCCGGGTTTGGAGTGCATGGACTGGGCGGACTGCTCGACCCTGCCGTGCAACTCAAGGTAACAGAACTGTTGTAGCCGTTCACGGCTGTTACTGTACCGTTGAATGTGGGAGTGGTCCCGACGAAAGCGGTCAGCGGATTGTCTGAAACCGCGATCTGGAAATCCGGAGTAGCGACCAAATTGAATTGCCACACACCGCGGCCGTAGGTGGAAGCGCGCAGCAGCTTCTGGCCGCCGGAGTTGAAAAGCGCAAGCGCAGTGATTGCCACGTTGGGCAGGAATCCACTCTGTTGGCCGCTTGAACTGGGTCCGAGTTCAGTCCATGCAGCAGTGGACGTCGGACTCTCGAAAACGCCGACGTCCGTGCCCACATAAACCATGTGAGCGCTCGGGTCGACGACCACCGCGTTTGCGGGTGAATCAGGAAGAGCGTTCGCTCCGGTACCGGTGAAATCGATCCAATTCGCTCCGGCATTCGTGGTCTGCCAGACATGTCCCGGGCCAACTTGTCCCGGAAGGGCCGTGAAACCCATCACGGTGACGTAAGCCGTGTTGCCCGTGGGGTCTGACGAATCAATGGCGACGCTGGAAATCGGGAACTGATTGGGATTGATGCTGCTGCCGCCGGGGCCGTTCAGCGTGGTGTTCGCAAAGTTGGAAACCGTGCCGGAAACTGCAGTCGCATTTGTAGTGACCCAAACATTTCCGCCGACAGGCGTCGATAATTCATTCGGACCGGAGCCGCCAGTTGTGGCATAAATCACTTCGGAACCGTTTGCGCTGGTGGGGCCGCCTGCAGCAAGGGCGCGCACCGTATTGACCTCAGTGCCCGCGCAAGTGCCCGTGCCAAAGCTTTCGAAGTTCAAGCTCAGAGCGGTGTATGCGCCACCAGAGCGAGGTCCACTCCACACCCGGCACGTTCCTACGAGCAACGACGTGGTCGACTGCGGATCGAGAATGTAGGGGAAGTAGAACGATCCGTCATCGCCCCCGACGCTGCTGCTGCTCACGACAACCTGGAAGAGGCCGTCGTCGCAGTTCACCCCCGACGAGCACTCCTGAATATTCAGCGTACCTCCACCCGTATCTGGGTTTGAGGCAAACCAATTGTCCGTGTTGGGATCGATGGCGTTGTAGCCGCCATCGCCGCCCAGCACATTCTCCCAACTCAAACTCGTAGTGGCCGTCGCAGTCGCAGGGGAGCCGTTGTCCTGCGTGCCTCCTAACAGAGTGTTGGGATCGGTCGGATGTTGTGAGAAGCTGACGAACTGCGTCATGGAACCAAGGTTTTGATTGAGGTCGTCGAATTGATTCGCGCCGGAACACGAACCTGTGGAGAGTCCAGTGAATCCGTTCAAGGCACGATAGATGCCGCCGTCGTTCGCGAAATACATCAGGTCTGCCCCGGATGACGGGATCGTATACGCCAGCGCGTGCTGATCAGGATGCACATGAGCCAACGCTGATAACGGGTCGCAGCCATAGACGTGCGTGAGATTCAGGAATGGTACACCGGAGCACGTTGGGTTGCTGGCGTTGATCGAGCACTTATAGAGATTGATCGCGCCGGCGTATAGATCTGTGGCGGAAGTGCCGTCGGGAACGGCCAGCAGTTCCAGGTTGTAGAATCCCTGCTGCACGCCGCACCCATCGGAATCGCCGCAATTGAGAATCCCGCTGTCGCTCATTTGGGTCCACGACGCGCCGCTGTTCGTGCTCTGCCAAATGCCTTGATCCACGGCATCGCCGTCAGAGTTTAGCGAAACGAACCACACGTACATCTCATTGCGTCCCGGCACGACCGTGATTTCACCGCGATAGAGCGGACAAGTGGTGACGTAGTTTTGCGGGCACGCGGTTGTGCCAAGCAAGGCGGCGCCTGGCTGATTGATGAGGCGCGTCCAGGTCAGACCGTCCGGAGAAGAGTAGAAGCCGTGATAGCGCTCCGCCGCAAAAAATAGACCGGCTGCGGCGTTGTAAGCGACCGAAGTTGCTGAGGTTGCCTCGTTCGCTCCGGAGAAGAGAGCATCGTAAATCCAGGTCTGGCCGGCATCGGTGGAGGTGTAGAGCCCCCGGTAAGTGTTGGCGGTTAGTGCGCCGGCGGTCACGCCTTCCGACGTTGCCGCCATGGCCGCGACTACTGTGCTGGTGTGTCCACTCGCCGTGCTGAAGGCCATGCGCGTAGCACCCAGGCCGCTGAAGGAGTAAGTCCCGCTGTTCGCGGTGGAGGTCAACGTCCAGGTGTTGCCACCATCAGCGGAGCGCAGAATGCCGAGCCCGAAGTAGGAGTCGGCGGAATTGTCAGCTTCACCTGTGCCTGCCAGTACCACGCTTTGGGTGGGATCGGAGTTTCCCGGCTGAATCGCAATCGAGCCGATGGAAAGTGTCGCCTGTTCGTCCGTGACCGCGGTCCAAGTCACATTGCCGGCGGGGCTTGTGGCCGCGTTCGTGGCTTTCCACACTCCGCCCTGAGCTCCGCCGATATAAACAGTGTTGCCTGTGGGATCTGCGGGATCTATGACTACTGAAGTCGCTCGTCCCGAAACCTGGTTGTAGTTCTGAAATCCGTCGCCTGTCGCGTCGGAGGCCAGCGGGACGGGGCCGAGCGGCGACCAGGCGCCAGACGACAGAGTAGATTGTTGAGAGTCTGCCTGCGCGGCGTGGGTGCGAGCGAGTCGAGCGGCGCGAGCCTGCATTTTCGTTTGATAAGCTCGATAGCGCAGCTCGGCGGAAGACTTTCCAGGAATCACACGGCCGCGCAGGAACCATTCTGAACGCTCTTGCTCATGATCGGCATCCGCATCGGTGATGGGCGCATCAGGAGTTGTCTTCTTGGCGCCTTGTGCGAGTGCGATCGGGAACAACGAGAACGGCAAGACGGCGAGCAGGGAAGCACGAACTACGCGGCCGAACCCGGGAAAGGTCATGGATACTTAGCTACGAAGCCAGTATCAGAGCGCCAAAGAGAACAAGCAATCAAAAACCCGCGCAAATTTGATCTAAGGACCATTCCGGGAATAACGTTGGAGCACGGTGCCTGTACAATCTCCATCGTGTTTTCGGACACGCTTCGATTACGATTGCTTCGAGGTGTCATCAATGACGAAGTTGCGGCTTCGATCCCTCGGTTCGATCGCTTTACTGGTGGCTGGGATCTATATCCCGCGAGCAGAATCTGCAGATCGCGAGGTCAATGTCGCGGCGGCAGCGGACTTGAGCTCTGCGCTGCAGGAAGTCGCTGCCGACTATGAAAAGCGCACCGGCGTTGCCATAAAGCTTTCTTTCGGTGCGTCCGGCGCGCTGACCCAGCAGATTCAGAACGGCGCACCGTTTGACGTTTTCTTCTCGGCTGACATGGATTATCCCCGGCAGTTGATTGCGAGCGGCCAAGCCGATGGCGCAACGTTATATCGTTACGCGGTGGGGCAGTTGGTGCTATGGGTTCCGACGGATTCGCCGCTCGACGTCGAGCACAAGGGCATGGACGTGTTGCTCGATCCGTCAGTGAAAAAGATTTCAATCGCGAATCCGCAGCATGCTCCCTACGGGCGCGCATCCGTGGCTGCGCTGAAGCACTATGGTTTGTATGAGAAGCTCGGCGACCGGCTGGTGCTGGGAGAAAATGTTGCGCAGGCGGCGCAATTTGTGGAGTCCGGCAATGCGCAGGTTGGATTGGTGGCGCTGGCGCATGCCATGGCGCCCGCGATGCAGGGTAAAGGTCGATACTGGGTGGTCCCGGCCGAAGCATATCCGGCGCTCGATCAGGGCGTGGTGCTGATTTCCCACTCACCTCATCGAGAGGATGCCGCGGCGTTCCTGCGGTTTATGAAAACCGAAGAAGCGGGTGGACTGCTGCGGCGTTATGGATTCACCTCGCCTGATCTGAAGTACAAAGTGAAGTAGGGAACTGAACCCACAAAACGATGGCTATCGACTGGCAGGCATTTCGACTCACGATTGAACTGGCGCTGGTTGTATCGGCCATCCTGGTTGCGGTCGGTCTGCCTTTGGCATATTGGATCGCCTTCTCGCGCCGACGCTGGAAATTTCTTGTGGAGGCTCTGGTTGCATTGCCCATTGTGCTGCCGCCGACGGTGCTTGGTTTCTATGTGCTGGTCGCTCTCGGTTCGCAGAGCCCTTTGGGGCGCTGGTGGCAGTCTTGGACGGGACACACTTTGGCTTTTACCTTCACTGGACTCGTGATCGGCTCTATTCTCTACAGCCTGCCGTTCGCGGTGCAGCCCTTCGCGGCGTCGTTCTCGTCGGTCGACCGCAAACTGCTGGCAGCTTCGGCCACGCTGGGAGCCTCGCCGTTACGCACCTTCTTCCGAGTGGTCGTCCCGCTCTCCGTGCCTGGTTTGGTCGCGGGAGTGGCTCTGGCATTCGCTCACACCATGGGAGAGTTTGGGGTGGTGCTCATGGTCGGAGGCAACATTCCCGGCGTGACGCGCACGGTTTCCATTGGAATTTACGATCAAGTGCAAGCTTCCGACTACGCCTCAGCCAATGCCATGGCGTTGTTGCTGCTGGTTTTTTGTTTCGCGGTTCTAACTCTGGTCTACGGTCTGCACCGGAAGAGCTTGCATCAAACCACGGTGAATCGTGAAGTGTGGGCGATGGGTCCAGTCAAATAAATGAACTCGATGCCCACTCCTGCGGAACCACGACCTGCCGAACCACGACTTGCGGAAATAAGACCCGCGAATCCAACCCTGAGCGCACGCATTCGCAAGAGCTTTTCTGCCACCGAGCGCCCGTTCTCGCTCGATGTGGATTTCAGCGCCGCGCCGGAATTCACCATACTGTTCGGTCCTTCAGGATCGGGCAAAACCACGCTGCTCGACTGTGTGGCGGGTCTGGCGGTTCCGGATGCCGGAAGAATTGTGGTGGGTGAGCGAGTTTTGTTCGATGCAGGCTCGCGTATCAGCGTTCCCGTGGCTAAACGCGGCGTGGGATACGTCCTGCAGAATCTGGCACTTTTCCCGCACCTGACCGTTGAGCAAAACACGAAGTACGGTCTGGCGCACTTGCCGCGATCGGAGCGCCGGCAGCGGGCCGCGGCGATGCTGAAGGAGTTCCACATCGAGCACTTATGCCAACAGCGCCCGGGAGAGATCTCGGGCGGCGAGCGCCAACGTGTGGCGCTGGCGCGTGCTTTGGTGACCGACCCGTGTGTTCTATTGCTCGATGAACCTCTGGCAGCTCTGGACGCCCCTACCAAATCGAAGATCATCGACGACCTTCGGCGGTGGAATCAGGCGCATCGCGTCCCGATTTTGTATGTCACGCACGCGCGCGAGGAAGTGCTGGCGCTGGGCGAACGCGTGCTGGTGATGGAAGAGGGCGGCATCATCGCGGAAGGCGCACCGCATGAGGTGCTGGGCGCTCCGACCCAGGAAACTGTGGCGCAGTTGGCGGGTTTTGAAAACATCTTCGACGCCACCGTGGAATCGGTACACGAAGATCGCGGCACCATGCTTTGCCGAATCATGCCGTGCCGAGTCACGACCCCTCGTTTGCCAGATCGTCTGGAAGACAGATCTGTTCTACTGGAGACACCGTTGATCCAAGCGGAGCTAGGCTCACAGCTGCGGGTGGGAATTCGAGCGGGCGACATTCTTCTGGCTGTCGCGAAGCCGCTGGGGCTGAGCGCGAGGAACATCCTAGCCGGACGGCTGACATCCCTGGAACGGCGCGACATGATGATTTGCGCACGCGCGGATTGCGGCGTTGAGATGGAAGTCCACCTGACTCTTGCGGCGCGTGACGCCCTGGACCTTTCTGAGGGCCGCCAGGTATGGCTGGTGATCAAAACTCACTCCTGTTATTTGATGCGGAGCTGAGATATAATCCCGATGCGCCCAGCTGGCTCGGAGCGAAGGCGGCGGAGACCCACCGAGTCTCCGCGTAGCGATCCTCGAAGAGTCACGGGTCCTATCCCCCACATCCATTGCTGGAGTTGTCTCGTGCAATTTGCGCCCCAATGTGTATCGTTTTATTTTGCTAGGCGCCGGCTCGCTTGGGCTGTCGCATTTTGTTTTTGCACCAGCCTCCTCGCGCAGGGACAGGGAGATTCCCCAGAGCCTTCGCAGGGATTGCCTTTTCTCAACACAGGTGCGGATTCCGTAATGTCACAAATGGACATGGTCCAGTTGTACCTTGATCAACAAAACAAGCACGCCAAGTTCGTGGAGGAGCAAAGATTAGCAGATAAGAAACTGATCGACTCCGGTGTCGTGTCAGCGCTCGACCTGGATGCCCCGAATGGCGCGATCGTCGAGTTCAACCGCGCCCGCACCCTGTTGAAAGCGCAGAACTCGAAGGAAGCAATGAAGCATCTGCAAAAGGCGATTGCGGAGTACCCCAAGTTCGTTTCAGCCCACGTCGGTCTTGGGCTCGCTTACGTCGATCAGGAAGATCCGGGCAGAGCCAGGAGTGAATTTGAAACGGCTGCCAAACTCGATGACAAATTCCCGGGATCGTTCCTTCATCTCGGTCGGTTAGCCTTGTCGCAGAACGATTTTCCGGCTGCGGAATCGGCGCTGGAGAAAGCTGCTGCCCTGCAACCCAAGGACGCCGACATTCTCTCGATTCTGGCGTATGCGCAAAATGGAAACCATGAATACCGCCATGCTTTAGAGACGGCCCAGCAGGTGCATGCGCTCGACCATAAAGGAATGGCGAACGTGCACTACGTGGCTGCGTCCGCCGCCATGTCTCTGAACGATTTCGAAACCATGGAGCGCGAACTGAAAATCTTCCTGAGCGAGGATCCGACCAATGCCTTCGCTCCGGTCGCTCGCAAGAATCTGGGTACGCTTGAGCACAACAAGGCTGTTCTCGCAGCACGCGCCGGGAATTCGCGGGCGGCAACAACAGTATCCGTTTCGCAGGCGCTACAAACTTTCCCCAACACTGACAGGCTCAAGGCGCAACTGGCTGCATTGGGTGATGAATCGGACAGTGCGACCTGCGGCGGCGACTGCGATGCTTTGGCTGAAGCAGACGCCCCTAAGATCGGCGGCAGTAACGGGGCAGCCTCGGATATGCCACCGAGTACTGTCGGCCACGCCGCGGGGGTATGGACAATTCACAAGAGCGTAGACGACGTGGCGTTGTTTTTCTCCGTCAGCAGCCATGGACACATGGTGAACGATTTGGAAGCGTCGAACATTCAGATCCGCGACGACAACAAGCCGCCTGAAAGAATCGTGCAATTTGCCCCGCAGTCGAAACTTCCTTTGCGGCTGGCTCTGCTGGTTGACACCAGCGGTTCGGTGCACGATCGGTTCTCCTTCGAGAAGAGTGCCGCGACTAAGTTCGTGCAGAAGGTGCTAAGCAATCCTGCCGACCTTGGGTTCATCGCGGGATTTGCCACTGAGCCCAGCGTGACCCAGGATTTCAGCGCCGACCCAGTCGAACTGGGAAAGGGGATCGACAATCTCTCCAACGGCGGCGGGACTGCGCTCTTTGACGCAATTTCATTCGCTTGTAGAAAGCTGGGAGCCTATCCCGATGATGAGCGAGTAGCGAGAGTTCTGGTGATCCTGAGCGACGGCGAGGATAATTCCAGCCACAGCAGCCTGAAACAGAGCGTCCAGGTCGCAGAACGGATGGGGGTGACGATTTACACCGTCAGCACGCGAGAGGGCCTGGGCGACAAAACGGATGCCGACAAGGTGCTAGAGGTACTGGCGGAACGCACCGGAGGAGAAGCGATGTTTCCCGGCGATTTGCATACGCTGGGTTCCTCACTCGATAAACTGCGCGATTTGATCCGCAGCCGTTATTTCATCGCCTACAAACCCGCCGATTTCCAGCCGAACGGAAGCTACCACCCCATCAGCATCATCGCTGAGAAAAACGGCAAGCATTTGCAAGTCCGGGCCCGCAAGGGCTACCACGCCCGCCTCGAAGCTCATCCCAACTGAGCGGAAAGCCGGAAGCTTCCTCCATCCGGTCGATCTCAATCACGGCAACCCACTGGCCCGGGCGCTGTTCGGAAAACACGATGTGGCCGCCGAGAATCTGCGCCACTGCGGCAGGCGCCAGGTCGCGGTGAAATCCGAAGAAGCGAGTCTTCAGTTCCGTCCAAGTCCGCCAGCGATCCCATGCCGCGGGACCAGGCTCGTATTTCGTGGAGAAGACGAGGGCAACTCGATAGTCTGAGTGAGACGCGATCGTGGAAAGCATTTCATCCAGCGAGAAGTTCTCGATGCGAACGACGCGCATCGGCCGCATAATATAACCGAGCCAGGGCCGGGATATTTCGTCCGAGGCTGGCCATGCGGTGAGGACCCGCGCTGTGGGATAGCGGGCCTCCAGGAAGTGCTCGCCATCTTCGTGCAACTCGATGTAATTCCGGTAGGCGAGATTATCCTCAAGTGAGAATCCATAGGGAGGGTTCCAGAACCAGGCCAGAACGAAAGCGATTGCCACGCACGCAACGGCCGTGAGCCAGTAATGCAGCCTGCGCCAGAGCGTTGAGACCGAAACAATGATGATAAGAGGAACTGCTGGAAGCATGTAGCGAGCCAAAACCGCGCCGCCGATCAGCGCCATGGCAACCACATAAGCGAATATGACAATGTAGAAGACCATTTGCACCGAAATGCTGATCCGAGGACGCTCGCCGCTTGGATCGCGCCGCGGAGGCAACAGACACATCGCCAGCAGCATCGCCAGCGTCAAAGCCCACAAGTGGAGATATCCGCTGATCTGCCAAAGCCGCATGGCCAGAGCAAAAAGAAATCGGGTGAAGCTGAGAGTCGCAGCCACGTTGTAGCGGAAGAACTCTGGATTACCGAAGATGTATCCGGTGCGCCCGTAGTGATAGGCATACCAAACAGCAAGCGGCATCGCAGGGATCAGAAGCGAGGCGATGCGCCGCACGGGACTGGCTCTCGATTCGCGGTCCTCGCTCTCCAGCCATAGTTTGCGCAGCGAACTCTTGCGCGCAAGCAGGCCTAGGATCTCCCATGCTGCGAGGGCCATGGGAGCTAGAATCGCAGTCTCCTTCGCCAGCGCGGCCACAGCAAACCAGAACGCCGCTGCGACGGCTTCGCTTTCCACGTAAGCCGCGAGACCCCAGAAGATAAGCCCAGCCGCGGCCAGATCCACCTGCGCCAGAGAGCTTTGCGCGAAGAACACGGGATAAAGCGCGGTGCAGAGCGTGGACGCGACGGCAATCTGCGTGTTGGCCACGCGTTCAGCCAACCGAAACAAACCCAGAAGCGAGAAGGCGGCGATTACCAGCATCGCAGTCCGGGTAACCAGAGGAGCGTAGCCCACCACCTTCCAACAAAGCGCCAGCCAGGCCATCATCAAAGGCGGGTGCGCATTCGAAACCGTGGAGTGGGGAATAAGACTTCCGGTGAGCAGAAGATCGCGTGCGGCCGGAACGTAGTAACCGCCCTCGTCCCAGAAGTAAGGCAAGCGCAACAGAGGAGCGTGCAGCAGAAAAATAACTAGAAAGATGACGGCAAACAGCGGGGCCGGGTAGGCGCTTGACGATCGTACCGGGCTACTCCCTGGGCTACTCCGGTCGGACCGGTAATCTTTCAGAATCCCCCCTAGTGCACTGGCCCGGTCGGAGTCAGGCGCGGGTCGAGCTTGATCTCGCCAAAAGCACTCTCATAGCCGGCCACGTTCTGCTGCAGCAGTCCGAGCAATGCCTTTGCCTGTTGCGGGCTGAGGTAGATGCCCTGGAAGTTGCGAATCTCCACTTGAGCTTCGGTCTGCTGTTGCAGGGTGCCGAATACCATGAAGAAGTCCCAGACATTCACCCGCATCTGCACGCTGTTGGCATAGGCCTCGCGGTAGTCGGGAGCATTGATCAGCTTGACGTTAGGTTGCGCAGGAAGGCTCATAGAAAAGCAGTGTAATGACTTAAGGGCCGCGAAGGGAAGGCGGGGCACTCGAAATTCTCGGCTCGAGGAGAAAACTTCAGGCGAAAGCGATCGAGCCGGGCAACTCCCACCGACAAAAAATGTCATTGGGCTTACGTTTTTCTGGCTTTTTGGCCTCGGAGGACGTGCCGCGAAAGGTCATGAACGTTAGCTACTTTGCTGAAACAAAAGGGGTTGTAGGATGTCACTACAGGTCTCGTCTGGCGTTCAAAGTGCGAGACTTGAAGCGTTCCTAAATTGGGTTTTTGGCGAGCACTCTATGACTCATAATCCCGATCACGGGGTCACTGAAGAAATCATTCTCCCCGACAATCTGCTCCCTCTGGGATCCGTGCTGGGCGAGGGCGTCACTCCGCTTGACGTCAGTATGGTGCTGGCGAAAGTGTTTAAAGTACAGTACGCCGAAGTTGCACTACTGCGCCTTGAGGGCGGCCTGCTCAAGTTCGTTTTTCCTGAGCACCTGCGCACCACGGGAGCGATTCCGATTTCGAGCAAAGCGGTCGCAGCCCACACCGCATTGAGCAAGAAGGCCGAGATCTTCAATAATTTTGCCCGCGTAAAACATGCCAGCATCTTCGAGACCATCAAGCCGGTTGGGTCTGAAACCGAAGAACTGGCGCCGCCCGCGCCCATCCAGAAACTGATGTCGGTACCGATTCTGGATCACAAGTCGACTGTGCTGGGCGTCATTCAAATCTCGCGCAAGGGACTGGATCCGCGCTTCACGCAAGACTTCAGCCGTGAGGATCTCCACGATCTGGAACTCGCCGCCGGAGTGCTCGCTGCTTCGCCGGTGATGCTCGAGAACTGAAGGGAACTTCAGAAATTCAAGTGGCTGCCGCCTTGGAAGAGCCGGCGGCCATTTTCGTTTTTAAGGATCGGCAGGGCTGAAAGTCTGTCAGCATAGTTAATCCTTGAGCCCGGCTACCTTTCCCCGCAAGACGGTGATTGAAGCCTTCGGCAGCGTAAATTCAGTCTGCGGCCCCGCCGCCACAGTGGTCGCGACCGGCGGATGATCCGGGTCCGCGTGGCTCTCGGGGCCGTCGTTAATCCACACATACTGTTCGCTCCCGAAAGTCACGAATGTGACCGGTCCGGAAAAAGAAACATTCTGCTTGCTCCTTGAATCCTCAAACTGCACGCGCACCGTGTGCGGGCTAGTTTCGTCGCGGTTCACCAGCATCACGGACCAGTTTCCGTCGGGTCGATGCACCGCATACGACGTAACCAAGGCATTGCCCTCAGAGTCTGCAATGCCAACGGTGGAAGGGAACATATGATGCACCCCGGAGCGGTGCTGCACCCACTCCAGGTTAATCATGTGAGCGGCGAAGTAGGGCGAAGTGTATCCTTCGATGTCGTAGCCTCGATCAGGACCACCCTCGTCGGCAACAAAATTTGACCACGAGGCCCAACCCAGGCAACTTTTCTGAATGCCCTGTGGCTGAATCGGCGAGTGGTAGAACGCAGCTCCTCCGCCCTCAAAAAACGAGCCAACATTGTCTGCCAGCCATAGCGCCGCGAATATTGTAGTCATGGGCCCGGTGAGCTCGGGGGCGAGATGATTCTCGGTCACCATGAGCGGAACTTCTTTAGGAACGCCATCGTCTCTCCACACCTGCAGGATGTGCTTCATCAACTGGGGCTCGGTATAGAGAGTTTTCCAGGTGATCGTACAGGCATCAAACGGATAGTGCTCAAACGACACGAATGCCAGGTCGGAGATGCGGTCGTGCGCCTTTAGGTAATCGACGAAGCGGCCCATCCACGAAACCCGGCCTTGCGCATCCGGCCAGACTCGTATGTCCTCGTTCACTCCTTCGAAGATTGGCCCGCCCAGCCTGAGTTTCGGATCGACTTTATGAATGGCTGCGGCCCACTGAATGTACAGCGCCGCGTAGTCTTCCGGCATGGCGTGCTTGCCGTCGGGCTCCTCGCCGAGTTCGACGTATCCAAGGTTGTAGCCACGTTTCTTGACATAGGCAATTTCAGCGGCAGCATCGTCCGGCGTGCCGTAAAGCATGGTCACCGGAATCATCGCGGGAAGATTGTTGGTCAGCCCGCTGGTGAAGAAGAGATCGAAGCCGCTGTGCTGATAGCCGCCCGTTGCATCCACGTCGGCGGCCGAGTGCCAGGGATCGATAGAAGAGGAGACATACGTGGTCGGCTTCTCACTCATACTCTTCTGGACCTCGGCAAACGCGCCACTGGAATCGACGGTGCCCACGCGAACCGACTGAATGGCGTATCCCACACAGTTGCGGGCGTCGTCCGATCCATGCAGATCACAGGTGTTCGAGGATTCCATCATCAAAACGCGCACATACTGCGCGTCGACGGGCACGTCGGCGAGCTTCAGATTCACCGTTCCGCCTTGCGCGTTCTTTATTGCTCCTCCAGAAAAGATCTTCCACTCGCCCTGCGGACCCCCATCGAAGTCGAGTGCGCGTTTTCCGACCCAATACTCGATCTGGTACGTCGTCGCATACGGGCTGGCCCATGCGATGCGAAGGGCGTTCACCGGCTTTTCGGATTGCAGATCGACGATGACCCATTGCGGATGCAGTGCGTCGCTTTCTCCCGTGAACTTGCGCGTGAGATACGGATTGCTTTTCCAGTAGCTGAGATTCGGGCCTTGCAGCGGCCGGTCGCCACTGGTCGAAAATCCGCGATGAGGCAGCGCGTAGGAAAGAATGTAGCGCAGCGGCTCCTTAAGCTCAGTGCTCCCGGTGAAGTACCCGCTCTGGTGTGCCGGATCGCTCCACGTTCCGTTCTCATTCCAGTGCCACGCCGCCATACGCAGCTCGGAATTGTTGCGATAAGTAATCGGCCCCCAGCCTGCCGAGAGGGACTCCTCGATAATGTGCGGGGTATAAACCTTGTCGATCCCGTCATGCGAAAGAACGTCAATAGAACTACCAAGTGCGCTGTCGGGATCGAAGGAATTAATGGCGTGGCCCAGCGTAGCATCGACGTGAACCGTCGCAGGTTCCGCCGCGGATGCCGATTGCGCAGGGGCAGGAGTGCCGTGCGCGACTATAGAAAGCACGGCGATTGCGAGGGCAGATCTGATTAATCGCCTCTCGGCTTGGCATCGACGCAAGTTCCACCCAGTAAACAGATCAAACCGCATCCCATTCCTCCACCGTGTTGCCAACTACAGAAAAGATATTCGCTCTCTAATGCGGCAGGCCCGCCTTTTCGAGCACCAACCCCCGCGCCGTACGCACCGCCTCCACCAGTTCGCGAGCCGCTTGCGTGATCTTCGCCAGATTCCCCTCGCGCAGAGCCGCTGCATTTACCAGATCCCCACCCACACCCAGAGCAAACGCTCCCGCGGCGATGTAGTCGGCAGCGTTTGAGGTGCTGACTCCGCCGGTCGGAATCAGGGCCAGGCGTGGAAACGGCCCCCTCAACGACTGCAAATATTTGGCCCCACCAACATTCCCGCAGGGAAAAATCTTGATCAGCTTCGCCCCGTTGTCCTGAGCATGCATCAGCTCGGTGGGAGTCAGCGCTCCGGGGATCGCCAACTTGGCGCAGGCCTGCGCCACCGCAAGCACCTGGGTCGAAATTCCGGGACTCACCAGAAATTCGGCGCCGGCGCGAATGCATTGCTCGGCTTGTTCGCCCGTCGTAACCGTGCCCGCCCCGATCAGCGCACTGTTTCCATGCTCACGAACTACGTGCCGAATGACCGAGGTCGCGTTCGGAACCGTCATGGTTATTTCAAGAATCGGAATGCCGCCGGCGCAGATGGCTTCCACAGCCCGGGTCGCGTCTTCAACCGTCGCTGCCCGCACCACAGGCACAATGCCAATCTCGCCGATCCTGCGAATCACGTCTTCAATCGTCATATGGTCGTCTCGTGCCCGGTCCCTTCGAGAGCCCGCTCAAAAGCCTGTTCCAATGGTGATCACTGATCTGCAATGCTCTTAGCGCGTGATCCGTGCGGTTTGTGCCTTCATCGCTTGCAACACTTCATCGAGCATCGCCATGGTCGTATCGCCTGGCGTGGTCATGGCTAGCGCGCCATGCGCCGCGCCGCAATCGACGGCCCACTGCGGGTCTTTCCCCGATAAAAATCCATAAATCAACCCCGACGCAAAAGAGTCGCCTCCGCCCACGCGGTCGTATATCTCCAGATTCTCGCGAACCCGCGCCTGGTAGAACTCGCCATCGTAGTAGCACATCGCTCCCCAGTCGTTCAGGGTCGCCGACTTCGCGTGTCGAAGAGTCGTCGCGACGAGGGCAAGGTTGGGAAATCCCTGCACCACTGTTTCAATCATCCGCTTGAAGTTGTTCGGATCGAGCTTGGCATGTTGTTCGTCGAGACCTTTCACCTCAAATCCCAGAGCGGCGGTGAAGTCTTCTTCATTTCCGAGCATCACATCCACCAGCGGCGCAATCCGCCGGTTCGTCTCCTGGGCCTCGGCTTTTCCTCCAATGGATTTCCATAAGGACGCCCGGTAGTTCAGATCGTAGGAAACGATGGCTCCAGCCCGTTTCGCCGCCGCCATGGCGTCCTGAGCGACGAGTGGAGCGGTCGCAGAAAGCGCACAAAAGATTCCCCCCGTGTGAAACCAGCGCGTGCCGTCTTTACGGAAAATTTGCTCCCAATCGATTTCGCCAGGCTTCAATTGTGAGATGGCGGTATGACCCCGATCCGAACATCCCATCGGAGCGCGCAGACCGAAGCCTCTCTCGGTAAAATTCAACCCGTTGCGGACCGTCCGTCCCACCCCGTCATAAGGCACCCAGCGCACATATTTCTGGCTAACGCCTCCCTGGAACATCAGGTCCTCAACCAGCCGTCCAATCGGATTGTCCGCGAGAGCCGTTATAACCGCCGTGTCCATTCCAAAGCAGCGCCTCAGGCCGCGGGCAACGTTGTATTCGCCTCCACCTTCCCATGCACGAAAATGACGGGTCGTCGAAATGCGTTCATCTCCCGGATCGAGCCGCAGCATTACTTCACCAAGACTGACCAGATCCCACGTGCAGCCGTTCTTCGATTTGATATCAAGCTTCGCCATAATCTGAATTCACAAACTCGCGCGCGCCGCAGGTGATGGGCTGGTCTGGCCGGGAGTAGGTTTAGAATCCTGATTCTGCGCCGCGCCAGCGCCAGCCGCAGAAACTGCGAGTCGTCGTGTAGGATCCACTACCAGCCAACTCACTGCACCGACTACGCACAACCCCGCCGCCACCAGAAATGAAGTTGTCCAGCCGAATCGGGCAGCGATCCAGGGAGTGAGAGTAGCCGTGATCGCGCCTCCAATCTGATTTCCCATATTCATGAAGCCCGACACAGATCCAGAAGACGCCCCGGCAATGTCGACCGTCACCGACCAGAAAGAACTCTGGGATAAATACAGCGCTCCGGCTCCGCCGGCAAGCACCACGCTAGCCAGCCTGGCGCTCTGAACTTGGGAACCGAAGCCGATGAACACGCCCGCCGCAGTAATTGCGAAAGCCGCAAGGCCGCAGCGTCCCGCGCGCAGCCCCAGCCGCTTCGTGAGCCAGTCGTTCATAGTTCCACCTAAAAGGCAACACACGAGCATCGCAAGAAAAGGCAGCATGGTGTAGAACGCGCTCGCCTTTAAATCCAAGCCTCGCACTTTCGCCAGGTACCGATAGAACCAACTGAAGAAAATCCATGCCACATAGCCGTAGCAGAAATAGCTCAGCGTAACAGCCCACACCTCTTTGCTTTGCAGAACGCGCCGCCAGGGGACGAGCGGCTTCGCATCATTTTTCGGCACCGCCTGTTCTAATCCCGAGCGAATGAACGTCAACTCAGAGTCAGATACGCCCGCGTGCTCGGCGGGCGTGTCGCGAGCCATCACGAACCAGACCGCTCCTGCGGCAAATCCGATGATGGAGCAGATCCAGAACGACGTCCGCCAACCGTAATGAATCATGATGTAAGTAACGATTAGCGGTGTAAATCCAGCGCCCGCTCCCACTCCGGCGAAAATCCATCCGTTCGCAATGCCGCGCTCCGAGGTAGGAATCCAGCGCGCGATGAATTGATTGGCGGAGGGATAAATAACAGCCTCGCCGGCGCCAAGAAAAAAGCGGGCTGCCATGAAAGCCAAAAGCGCGCCCGCAATATTCGCTGGAACTAAAGCGGTCAGGGCGGTGAAGATTCCCCACCACCCCACTCCGCCGGCCAGCACCCGGCGCGGTCCGAAGCGGTCGGCCAGCCTCCCTCCAATGGTTTGAAAGAGCGCGTAGCCAACGAGAAAGGCGCTGAATATTTTCCCGAGCTGCACATCGCTGAGATGATAGGTCTCCGCGATCGACCCGCCGGCGATAGAAATGTTTACTCGGTCGAGATAAGATACCGCGCTGAGCACGAACAGCCAGATCACCAGAAACCAGCGGACATGGCTCGTTCTGGCAGTGCTCGTCACTGATTCTCCCGCTTGCTGCGGTGAGGGCCGTATGATATTTTCGCGCTCGCGACGAAACTCGTTCCGTGTCTCGAAGTCGTTCTCGGAGTCTTATGAAAAAAGCCACGCTCTTTGCAGCACTTATAAGTTGCCTCATGCTTGCCGCCCTGGCCAACGCGCAGCTCGACCTCTTCTCGAAAGACCAGCGCATCGAATTCACTCCGGACTGGCACGGCGACCGTTTTCCGGACGGACGCCCGAATGTGCCGGATTCTGTGCTCTCCAGGCTCAAAGACGTTACCGCAGACGAGGCCTGGGACGTTCTGCAAGACGCCGGCTACCGCAATCAGTTCGAAGGCGGCTGGAAGGTCATCAATCCCGGACAAAGGCTCGTAGGCCGCGTCGTGACCGCCGTTTTCATGCCGCGACGCCCTGACGTGGATTCGGTAATTCAAGCCAACGGCAAAAAGGAAAACCGCATTGGAGACGAGAACTCCTGGATCATCGACATCCTGAAACCGGGCGACGTTCTGGTCGTCGATCTGTTCGGAAAGATCCGCTACGGCACCATCGTCGGTGACAATCTGTCGACCGCCATCTACGCCAAGAGCCACAATGGATTGATTGTGAACGGATCGGTTCGAGATGTCACCGGCATTCAGGAAATTCCGGGCTTCCAGGTGTACACGCGCGGCGTCGATCCCTCCGCTCTTGAGAACGTTATGCTGACCGGAATCAACGTCCCGATCCGGATCGGAGATGTAACTGTGATGCCGGGCGACATAGCGATCGGCGATCCTGAGGGCATCACCTTCGTTCCCCCGCAACTGGCGGGGAAAGTGGCCGACGACACGGAAATGGATCACCTGATCGACGAATGGGGTCACACGATGCTTCGCGAGGGCAAATACACCCCAGGTCAAATCGACTCCAAGTGGACCAAAGAAATGATTGAGCAATTCAACGCCTGGCTGGAGAAAAAAGGATCCAAGTTGCGCATGCCGGTCAACTGAACGGCGCGGCTCGATGTCGCGAGCGCTATGTTCTGCGGTTTCCAATCGTCTCCTGCGTCCGCCCTTGCTGGCTGTTTTCTCGGCCACGCGGCATGTTCGCGCGAAACCCCCGAAAGTTGCTCGGCTCTCGCCGCGCCGATCAAGGCAACGCGAAGCTAAAAATATCGCTACCCGCCGCAATCGCCACATACTGTTTGCCGGCGACGGCATAGCTCATGGGAGACGCGCTAATGTCTTGCCCAGTATTGAAATGCCATAGCGCCTTGCCAATCTGCGCGTCTACTGCCTCGAAGGAGTTCGCGTCGTCCCCGAAGAACACCAGACCACCGGCTGTCGCCATGGTCCCACCCGAGGAATGTCCTCCACCGGTTTGCGGATATTTCCAAGCGATCGCATTCGTATCCAGGCTGAACGAGACCAAGACTTTCTGCGAAGCTTCGCCAGGAATATGCTTTACTCCAGTCGAGTAATAGCCTTGACCTTCCTGAAAAGGCTGTGGCTTGAAGAAGAAGGTTTGGCAAGTCTCCAAAGCGACGAAATAAACGGAATGAGTAGATTCGCTGTAGGAAGGCGCGAACCAATTCGTGGCTCCGGCGAAGCCAGGGCAAATCCGCGTACCGTCCGTCGTCGGCTCGACGTCGGTTCTGACGGGCCGGCCATGCTCATCGATTCCCTTCGCCCAGTTCAGCTTCTCCACGAATCGCGTCGCTGAAAGAAACTTGCCGTTCGTTCGGTCGAGCACATAGATATAACCGTTGCGGTTTGCCTGCACCAGCAGTTTTCGCGCCTCGCCCTGATAGGCCGCGTCGATCAGCATCGGAGTCTCAACCGCGTCGAAGTCGAACAGATCATGCGGCGTGAACTGGAAATACCACTTCAACTTTCCAGTATCCGGATCAAGCGCCAACACGCAATCCGTGTAGAGATCGTCCCCCGGCCGCACGCCGCCCTCGAAATCCGGAGCAGGATTGCTGGTGCCCCAGTAGATCGTGTTCAGCTGCGGATCGTAGGTTCCCGGCATCCACGTAGTTCCACCGCCATGCAGATACAGTTTCCCCGGCCAGCTTTCAGAACCAAATTCGCCCGGACCCGGTATCGTCCAAAATCGCCATGCCAACTTGCCGGTGAGCGCATCATAAGCTGCAACAAAACCTCGCACTCCGTCATCACCCCCCGAAGTCCCCACCAGGATTTTGTCTTTCACCACGAGCGGTGCGCTAGTGGCGCCGTAATTCTTGTTCCAATCGGCGTACGCCACGTCCCAGATGAGATTGCCCGAGCGTGCATCCAGGCAGAGCAGATGCGCATTGTCCGTTTCCATGTAAACCCGGTCGCCCCACACCGCGACGCCGCGATTGATGTGCCCGGCCGCATCGTCAATCAATCCTTCCGAAATCGGCCACGAATGGTGCCACACCACTCTTCCCGTGCGCGCGTCGAGGGCGAAGGCGTCATTCGCCGCAGTCACGAACATCATTCCATCAACTACCAGCGGAGTGACCTCGAGCCGTTTCGAGTCGCGCGCATGAAAAACCCACTCCGCCCGCAGCCCCGCGAGGTTCCCCGGATTAATTTCAGCAAGGCTGCTGTAGCGCCGGCCAGAATAGTCACCGTTGTAGGAAATCCAATTGGCAGCTGCGGGCTGAACCAGAAGATCGGCAGTGCGCACATCGATTGCCGTCGATATGCTTGCCGGCGGATCAGTTCCCGCGTGAGCGCCCAGGCAGGCGAAAACGACTCCGAAAATCGCTGCCAACCGCATGCTGCGAGTACCTCCGCCGCAAAGAGCCCGCACCAAAACTTCGAAACGGCTTGCGCCATGCCGCCTAGAGAGGTTTCGCAAGCGCTGCCTCCCCAGAACTGTTCTTTCTCACGGGCGCGTGGTAACTAGCGGTCCGGTAGCCCAACTCACGCGAGATTTGCAATCCGGCTGTCTGAATCAGCGGGGCGAGCTGCCGCAAACGGGTAACCGCCATGCGTACCACCGGCGCAGTAATGCTGAGGCTGGCATTCACGCTGCCCGCGTGATCCCAGATGGGAGCCGCGATGCATCGGATGTGGAGTTCATGCTCCTCCAGATCACAGGCGTATCCATTCTTTCGAACTCGGTACAGCTCCGCGTCCAGCTCCTGAAGATTACTCACAGTATTCGGCGTCAGAGACTGCAGCGTCATCTGGGGGAGCAACTGTTCCCGCTCATCGTCCGGCATATAGGCCAGCATAACCTTGCCTACAGCAGTGCAGTACAGCGGAACTGCGGCGCCGATACGGGAGTGAATGCGCAATTGTTCGGGCGAATCCAGCTTCTCAACGTAAACCGCGGATAACCCGTGCCGCACCGTCAAATGGATGGTTTCGCGCGTCTGCCGGTTCAACTCCTGAAGGTAAGGCTGGCTCACCCGGCGAATATCGAGATGGCTCAGAGCCACATGGCCGATAGCAAAACAGGCGATTCCCAGGTGGTAGACGCCATCCCCGCCGCAGTTCAAGAAACCAGTACTTTCGAGGTTCGCCAGAAAACGGTGGACCGTACTCACCGGCAACCGGGACCGGCCCGCAACTTGCTTGGCGGTCAGCCCCTGCGGTGATTCGCTGAACAGCTGCAGTAGACGCAACCCGCGCTGAAGTGCGGTGATGTTGTAGCTTCGCTTTGGAGTAGCAACCATCAGAATCGAAGAAATCCAGATCTTACAAAATCGCTTCTTACAAAATGAAAGTGCGAATTATCTGATGAAAGTCCATTTAATGCAATAGGAGTCTTTTCTCTACAGTCTCCCGAACTTCTTAACCGCTTCCACGATCGACTTCAGCTGCTCGATCACGGCATACATCGAGTGCTCTTTAAAATCCATCTGTTGCGCGAGTTTCAGCACTTCCTGCGCCCTGGCCCTCGGAACCACCACCACCCCATCGCTATCTGCCGCGATAATGTCGCCGGCATTTACGGTCACGCCGTCGCATGTCACCGGAATCTGCGATCCTCCAAACCGATAGTGATGCACTGAGGTCGACGGCACGATGCCGGTCGCATACACGGGAAACTCGATCTTGCGCAGATAGGCCACGTCTCGAACTCCGCCATCGATTACAGCTCCCGCGTAGCCGCGAGCCGCCATGGCCGTGCCCATCAGTCCGCCCATTCCCGCAATGTCTTCTCCGTCTTCGACCACCATCACATAAACCGAATTGGTAGACCCCTGATCAATGGCCTCCAGCATTCCGTTGAGCCCAGCAGGGTCGCTGTTGCCCTCGTCCTTCTCGAGCAGGACGGTTCTTGCGAAGCCGGCAAACTTCGTAGTGAAGATCGGATGCATGCGGTGACTCATGTACATGCGCTTGCCGGTCAGTTGCTCCATCGCATCGGAAACCGAAGCCACCTCGACGCGACGAAAATCCGCAATCAACGCGCCGTCGGAATCCGAAGCATTTGCGCCCAAAACTGCCTGTGCCTTCAGAAGCCTAGCTCCGCAAAAGATTGCACACAAAACCCCGATGAACAGCAGAGATGCCGCAAGGGCGTGCGATTTAACAAAGCCGCGAAACTTGTTCATTTCGTCCTCCCCGATGTATATATGTGCGCGGACTCTAACACCATTACTCGTCGGTTGGAAGAGCCAATCCATTTATCACAAAGAGGAGCGGAAAATGAAAATAAATATCGAAACGAGAGGAACCCGGTTATTTCTGTGGGTGTTCGCGGTCATGCTTGCGGTAGGTGTCGTCGGACAGGGGGGCTACGGCCAGGAACATAAAGCAATCAATCTATCCTCCGCCAAAGGACTTCCTTTCAGCGACGGCATCGTAGTCGGTCACACTCTGTACATCGCTGGTCAGGAGGGTAGTGACGATTCGGGTAAGCTCGCGGCTGGCGGCATTGGCCCAGAGACCACCGCGGCCCTCGACAACATCCAAAAGGTCCTCAAAGCTGCAGGCTTCGAACTGAAAGACGTGGTCAGCGTAACCGTCTTTCTCGCCGACATTCATGAATTTCCGGACATGAACAAGGTGTACAAAAGCGTCATGCCCGACCCCAAGCCGGCCCGAGCCACTATTCAAGCGGGAGCCCTCGTCAACAATGCCCGAATCGAGATCTCGGCCATCGCCGTGAAGAAGAAGTAGTCACCCTTTCATGGCGAAGAGTGCCTTCCTTGTCGCCGACGGAGAAAGGTGACTCGGGACCCGTGTTGTTTTTCTTGATCTGATGGAGAATGCAAAAAGGGTTGACAGTCACACTCCGCTTGGGATAAACCGTCATCCATGCTCCGCGGTTCATTTTCAAAACTCAGCAACAGGTTTCACTAGATGAAAGTGCCGTGGGTGGCTGTCGAATCGGGCGAAGGCCTCGCGCAGGGGATGAGCTATGCGTAATCGTCGGTGTGTTGTGGTCGCGGTAGTTGCGTTCGTGCTTTTCGCATTGGCGTTGGCGTCGGCAAGCATCACCGGCAGCATCTCCGGCGTGGTCACGGACAAATCTGGCGCCGTCGTGTCTGGAGCTACGGTGGTCGCAACCGACACCTTGACCGGCGTCAAGACCACTCAAAAGACCGACTCCAAAGGCTTCTACAATCTCCCCACTCTCGCCGTCGGCACTTATGAGCTGGAGATCAGCCAGGTAGGCTTCAAGACTTACCGGCAGACTGGGCTGGTCATCGATGCCAACTCGGCGCTTCGTGTGGATGCCAGTCTGGCCGTCGGCTCGATCAGCGAGAAGGTCGAGGTCAGCACAGACGCAGCGCAGGTTGAGACCACAAATACTCAAATGGGAGAGGTTATCGAGGGCACCAAGATGACGTCTATGCCCTTGAACGGCCGCAACTTTATTGACCTGCTGGCCCTGCAGCCGGGCGTTTCGCCCTATCAATGCACGTCGGCGAATTGCGATGACACGACCCAGGGAGTGGGCGTGGATGAAACCACCGTATCCGGAGATCAAACCAACGGAACTCAGTCTGTAAACGGCGGGCGGCTCGGCTCGAACGGTTTCATGGTGAATGGAGCCGACGCGCAGGAAGGTGTCCACAACGGTGCAGCCATTCTTCCCAATCTTGACTCCATCTCCGAATTTCGCATCATCACCAACAATTTCAATGCCGAATACGGAAATTTTAGCGGCGGCCAAGTCAATGTTGTTACCAAGTCTGGAACCAATCAATTTCACGGAGACGCCTTCGATTTTCTCCGCAACACAGACTTCGATGCCGCTAACTTCTTCGCTGGAGGAACCCGTGGAGATTTCAAGCAGAATCAGTTTGGTGGAATCTTTGGCGGCCCGATAAAAAGGGACAAGATTTTCTTTTTTGGTGACTACCAGGGAAACAGGCAAATTCTTGGGCAGACTCAATCCTTCGCTGTCCCTAGCGCACAGGATCGCTTGGGAAATCTGATGGATGAAGCCGGGGCTCTTACCGGCACCGTGGTAGGAACCTCAGCTCCCCCTTCCGCCGGATATCCCTTCGGTGGTTGGGCGTACCAACTTTCCCAGGAGCTCGGGTACCCGGTGTACGCGGCCGGGAGCACACAATTTCCAAACGGAGAGCCATACTATACGCCAGGATGCACGAGCAACACCGCCTGCGTCTTCCCGAACGCGGTCATTCCCACCTCCGCGTGGTCTCCGGTCGCGACAGCTACTCTCCAATACATCCAGGCGCCGAACGCGAATCTACCATCGGGCGCCAATTATGAGGCTTCGTCCTATAACCAGCACCTGAGGGACGATAAGTTCGGACTTCGTCTGGACACGAATACGCACTTCGGCACGTTGTTTGGATACTACTTTTTCGATCAATTCTCCGTGACCACTCCCTACGCCCAAGGCATCACCTTCCCCGGTTTCGATAGCAGCGTTCAAGGGCGTGCGGAGATGATAAATCTCGGCCTGACGACGACCATCAACAATTCCACCGTCAACGACGTTCGTCTCGTCTATCTCCGGAACCGCTACTTCGGAGGAATTCCAATTGGCGGCACGGGGGTTTCGCTGAGCTCGTTGGGCTTCAATACACCTTGGAACACGACCGGCGGAGTTGACGCCATAACCCCATCGCTGGAGGGAGTTCCTTCGTTTGTCTTCAACAACTATTCTTTCGGGCTTCCCCAGGATGCTTTGCGTCAATTCAACAACACATATCAGATTCTCGACAACTTCACGAAAATTGTAGGGACCCATACCCTCCAGTTCGGAGTAGATGCTCATTACGACCAGATCAATGAGCGCAACTACGACGACGCCAACGGAGCCTATACCTTCGACGGTTCAGAAACAGGCTTGGATTTTGCTGACTATCTGATTGGTGCTCCGGTTAATTTTACCCAGGCCAGCCAGCAGCTTCTCGATTCACGTGACAAATACTTCGGAGTTTATGCCCAGGATAGCTGGCGCGCCCGGCCGACGCTGACCGTCAATTTTGGCCTTCGTTACGAGATCATGACGCCTTGGTGGGATACCCAGAACAAATTGGAAACAGTCATCCCTGGCGAACAGTCTCAGGTCTTCCCGACTGCGCCGCAAGGCTTGGTGGTTCCGCAGGATCCGGGCGTGCCGCGAACTTTGGCCCCTATTCAGTACCACAACTTCGCTCCCAGAATCGGATTCGCGTACGCACCGGACGTCACAGAGGGTTTGCTCGGGAAAATTTTTGGCGGTCCAGGCAAGAGCAGTATCCGGGTCGGCTACGGCATATTTTATAGTGCCATTGAAGACGCAACTGGCTTTGTGGAAGTTGGGGATGCGCCCTACGGCTTGTATTACTCCTCTTCCGAACCCACACTACTCGCATCGCCATTTATCGATCGTGGTACCGGATTCAGTGAGGTTAGTGCGGGACCAAAGTTTCCGTTCACATTCCCTCCAGCGAACTCGTCGCCAAAGAATCCCGACACCGCTTTCAATTGGACACAAGCCACGCCCCTTTCCGGCTCTGACTACTTAAATCCTCACGACAAAATACCGAGCGTGCAGCAGTTCGAATTCTCTCTGCAGCGTCAGCTAGGTTCCTCCACCGTACTAAGCGCCAGCTACGTGGGGTCCGTTGGCCGTCACCTCTTGACGTTCGAAGAGTCAAATCCAAGTAATCAGGCCCTTTGTCTTTTTCTGAGTAATTCGGCCAATGTTGCTGCTGGCAGCCCGACCTGCGGCCCATTTGGAGAGGATCCAGGCCCAGGCACGCCCATAGTGCTGGCCAACCCAGTAACCAATCCCGCTCCCGGATATCCTGGGGTTGCTTCCTTCGCTACCACTCGACTCATCACAGGCCTGAGCACTCCGACCTCGGATAACTTCATTAGCAACCCATATATGGCAACGATCGTCAATTCGAGCTTTAACTCTCTGCAGGTGAGCCTGAAGCACGACGAGAAATATGCCAACTTCCTGGTTGCCTATACCTACGAAAAATCGATGGACAACGGCTCGAGTTCGTTCGATGCAACCAATCCTCTTGACCCCAGGCAAGATCGTGCGTTGTCGGTTTTCGACGTTCCACAAGATTTGACGGTGAGCTACACCGTCCAGCTGCCCTTTGACAAACTCTCAGGAGGCGCTGCTAGGAGACTCACCGCGGGGTGGGCGCTTTCCGGTATTACGACATTCGCCAAAGGTGAGCCCGTTCAGTTGTCGGAGGTCGATGACAACTCCCTCAGCGGGACTTTCAATGACACCATCGATATACCCAGTTACAACCCCGGTAACGGTCCTCTCTTTATAAACAAGAATCCGCGCAATTCAGCCGGACAACCATATTTCAATCCAAGCTACTTCCAGGAGGAACCACTTGGGCAGGTTGGAAACGCCATGCGGCGGTACTTTAGTGGCCCGGGTCTCAACAACTTTAATATGGCCTTGCTGAAAGATACGCAGATAACCGAAAGCGTGCAGGCGCAGTTCCGCGCAGAAGCGTTCAATATCTTCAATCATGCGCAGTTCTTCAATCCATCGGGAAATTTCAACAACAACACTCCCGGTGGTTTTGGCTATGTGACCACAGCCCGAGATCCACGCATCATGCAACTCGCGCTAAAGGTTTTGTTCTAAGGCCTCTGGCGCTAATGCTCCCAAGCCTCAGATCGCGATCCGTGCTCGTTCTGGTGGCGTTGTGGGCGGCCGGTGGTTTTCGCGCCGTGCCGCAGACCCAACAGCAAAGCCCCACACAGAGAAGCGCCAACCCAATCTCGACTCGGGGCAAGCAAACCTTCGCCTCCACCTGCTCCACCTGCCACGGTCTCGACGGCAGAGGCAGTGACCGCGCGCCAAACATCGCCGAGAATGCAAAAGTCCAGCACCTTTCCGATGCGCAGATCGCGCATATTATCGAGAATGGCGTCCCCTGTACCGGAATGCCTCCCTTCCACTCTCTTGAAACCGCCGACGTCAAAGCGGTAGTAACTTACCTGCGCACCCTTCAGGGAACAGAGCAGACGGTCAAACTGCCCGGCGACCCGGCCCGCGGAGAGATTTTCTTCGGCAAGGCCGGATGTTCCAGTTGCCATATGATTGCCGGTAAAGGCGGTTTCATTGCCTCCGATCTCTCCAGCTACGGTCGCACCCATGACGCCGAGCAGATTCGGATCGCGATCACCACCCCCGCTCCGGCCACCGACCGCCAGGCGCGACTAGTTACCGCGACCATTCACGGCGGCGAGAAAGTTGTCGGCAGAATTCGCAACGAAGACAACTTCTCTCTGCAACTGCAGGCTCTCGACGGAGCGTTCTACTTCGTAACGAAATCCGAGCTCGAAAGCCTGGAATACAACTCGCAGACGCTCATGCCATCCGACTACGGTTCCACTCTTACTCCCGATGAATTGAATGATGTAGTCAGTTATCTGATGAAGGTAGCAAACGTCAGCGGGTCGCGGACTCCCAAAAAAGCTGACGAATGGGAGGAGTAAGAGAGGATGAATATTTTATTCAGAAACTTACTGAAAGAAAGGCATTCTCATGAACCGCAGCATGAAAATTCTGCAAGCCTTCGTCATCGCGACCATAGCGCTCGTCGCGCCCAGGGCAGGTGTTCTGGCTGCCCCGCGCGAGCCGAGGGAGTTTAAGTTGCAAGCCGAATCGTCGCAGTTCTGGAATCTCGTCGATCAGAATGCCAAGCTCGGCGTCGTGGCCACGGGCTTCGGGTTTACCGAAGGCCCGGTCTGGGATGAGGCGGGGTTCCTCTATGTGAGCGACGAGACCATCAACAAGATTTTCCGCGTCCAACGCGATGGCAAGAAAGAAGAAGTGATTGCGCTCGGCGATCCCGACGGCAACACCTTCGACCGCGCGCATCGCCTGATCGATTGCGCCAGCGTGCTCCGCGCCATCATCGAAGTAACGCCCGACGGAAAATATAAAATTCTGGCGGACCATTACGACGGCAAGAAGCTGAACAGTCCCAACGACGTTGTCACGGGGCCGGATGGGGCTCTCTATTTCACGGATCCGACTTTGGATCTGGTGGCGGGAGAAAAGCAGGAAATCCCCTTTCAAGGTGTCTACCGCCTTGACGCAAAGGGCAATGTGAACCTGCTCACTAAAGATCTGACGCAGCCGAACGGCCTAGCGTTTTCGCCCGACGGCAAACATTTCTACGTCGATGACAGCGAACAAAGAAACATCCGCGTCTACGACGTTGCAGGCGACGGAGCCCTCACCAACGGCCGCATCTTTGGTGAGGAGCCAGGCGGAAAAGGCGATGGTGTGCCCGATGGAATGAAGGTGGACGAGAACGGCAACATTTTTGTCACCGGCCCCAAGGGCATTTGGGTCTGGGACGCCAAAGGCAATCACCTCGGCACCATCGTCATGCCGGAGCAGCCCGCAAATCTGAACTGGGGCGACAAAGACTGTCGAACCCTTTACATCACCGCTACCACGTCAGTCTACCGCCTCGAGATGAAGACGCGAGGCTTCGTGCCGTACTAGGGTTTGGTGGTGGGCACAAACCGGGCACAGTCGAGCTGGGCCTGCCGGATCATTGCGAGTCCCGCCGGGATGACACAAGTCACGCCACAAAGTTCTTCGCGGGAGGAGGGGCCCTCCCTAATTATCCAGCAAGGCGGATGTGGGTTGCCGCAAACGCCTTTCCGCCGGTTCGCGCACCCTGCTTTTTATCATTTTCCGGAAGGAGGATTTATCGCGGTAGTATTCGCTGAGCTTGGAAATCGTGGGCCCGTTACCGACAAATCAATTTATTCTCATTTCAGACGCCACCCGATGGTGAGAAGGTCGCGACCGCTGCCAGGCGTAATCAGTCCGCGCCGTTCCATCGCCTTAATGGTATTGCGATTGGCGGACAACGGACGTATTTCTTCGTTATTTTTCAATCGTCGCAGGACTGGGTTACCGCCGAGCGAATCAGTTTCAAGCTGGTATCCGTCTCGCATGTGCGAAAGCAGGTCTTGTTCAGCCTCAGTGAGTTTCGGAGGGAGACTAGCGGCCTTCTTTTTCGCCATGGTTTAGCTCGTCGGGTGCGATAACCTGCAAGTACAGAGGTCGCCGGCTCATGTATCACTTTCCCGAGTACACACCCTCGTTGAGTCGAGTGCAGGAAAAGCGTAACATGCGCTGGGAGAACCTCATGGGTTGCCTCTTGCTCGTTGTCTTTCTGGCGTTTCCTCGAATCGCGCTCGCTTTGTTGTTCTTTTTCTCGAATTACTTGCAACGAGCGTACCACGGCCTGTTATTCCCGCTGCTTGGTTTTCTGTTCTTGCCCCTGACGACGTTAGTGTATGCGTGGATGGCGAATACACGACAGCCTATAGCTGGCATCAATTTGCTGATTCTGATTGTCGCCGTTGTGATTGACCTCGGCGGCGTTGGTGGAGGCGAATATCATCGACGGAGACGGTGGGATCAGTAGGCGTCGAAGAAGGTGCCGAGACTCCTTTTCGCTCTTCCCGGTAACACTGTCAGCCAAACAAAAAGAGCAAGGCAACCGGGCGCCAGATAAGTCTCCCTGCAAGAGGGCTTTGAGTTGTTGAAGTTTAGAATGTAATTTTGCGTAAATTCGCGTGAGCCTTTGTATTCGAATGCGAATTCGAGTAACGACTGGCTCCGCGATGGCGTCTAATGGGTGTGAGTACGGGACGCCGATTAGAGCTGGATGCGATGCGGGGAGTGATGCTTGTGTGGATCGCTCTGACGCATTTGCCGACGGCTGCGAGTGCGTGGGTAAATCAGCCTTTTGGTTTTGTGGGAGCGGCGGAGGGGTTCATTTTCCTCTCGGCGCTGTTCACTGGACGGATTTACTTCCGTATCTTAGAGCGCGACGGCTCTCCCGCGATGACGCGAAAGTTGTGGGCGCGCACGCTGCGCTTATACGGCTACCACGTGCTCTTGCTGGCTTTTGCGTTCTTGGTCGCGGTGCCCATTGCCTCCCATGGGGATCGGCCGGGGCTTCACAACCTCTTGGATTTTTACTTCGCGGCCGGAGCCAAGCGGGCGGTCGCGGAAGCCGTTCTGTTGATTTATCGGCCACCTCTGCTCGATATCCTGCCGATGTACATCATTTTTCTGGTGTTCACATCAATTGCAATTCTGCTGGCTAGGAGCATTGGATGGAAACCAATCTTGTGGACATCCTTCTTTTTCTGGATGCTCGCTCAGCTAGGGTTTCGCAACGCTGAACACACATTCATGATGCGATACATTCCTACGCGGATTCCCCTGAACGACATGGGTGCATTCGACCTTTGGGCCTGGCAATTTCTTTGGTTTGTGGGTGTTTGGCTAGGCGTGCGTTGGGCCCAGGAAAGCCTAGCGATCGAGCCGTGGGCGAAACGGATGCTTGTTCCGGCCGTCCTGATCGCCGTTTTTTGCTTCATTATGCGGCGAAAACTTGCGCACGGGTTAGAACTGGGCGCGTTGGAGTTTCTCTTCGACAAGTGGCACCTCGGACCGATCAGGATACTCGATTTTGCCGCGGTGGCAGCGTTGCTAATCCTTTTGCAACCGATCACGAAACCGGCAGCCATAAGGCCTCTAGTCCTGTTGGGACAATCTTCGCTGCAGGTCTTTTGCGTACATCTTCTATTTTGCTTCGCAGGTCTCACGCTGATGGGTAATGCGTCAATGCTGAATGGATGGCGACAATTCGCACTGTTGACCACTACGCTTACGGCAATGTTAATCACAGCGAGAATTTTCTCAAAGAGCGAGGCCAAGAACGAAGGACAAGAAAAACACAAATATCTTCCGGGTCGAATTTCGCAGACTCGGCGGTGGGTGGCTGGCCAGCGGGCACTGACTTCGTCCGACAAGATTTGATTTGACCATCGATTTGCCTTCCGGAGATACGTCTCTAGAGAGCCAGCGGGTCTGTTCTTTCGAACACCTACTTGCCGTCCCGGGCAGCATTGGCTTTGCAAGTCAAACCCTTGCAGAAACTACTTTCTTCATGTGCATCTGCCCGGAATCCGACGCCGCCTGCAAGTCTGATTCGTGCAGTCGATTTGCCTGCTCCGGAATGCCCTGCAGTTCTCCCCGGAAGCGCGGCAGGCTCTCGGGATGATTCTTCTGCAGATATGCCAAGAGCTTTTCGCGGACCAGACAGCGGAGGTCCCAGGCATCGCTCGAATTGCGCGCATCCATCAGAGCGCGCAATTGGACGGTATGCTCCGTGGCATCGGAGGCCTGAAGGACGCAAACTTGTCCTTTCCAAAGCGGCGTGGCCTCACAGATTCTTTGCAGCTCCTTGCGCAGTTCTTCCACTGGGACGGTGTAGTCGGCATACAACATGGTGCTGCCGAGGAGATAGGCATCGGTGCGAGTCCAGTTCTGAAAAGGATGACTTAAAAAATACGAGAGAGGCACAACCAGCCGGCGAAGATCCCAGATGCGGATCACGACGTACATCGTGCCAACTTCCTCAATCCATCCCCATTCGCCTTCGACGACTACCGCGTCTTCAAGGCGGAAAGGTTGGGCGAAGGCAATCTGCACTCCGGCAATAAGGTTCGACAGAGTGTCCTTCGTGGCCATCCCGACCACGAGTGTGGCGAGTCCCGCCGAGGCCAAGAGGCTCACGCCGATATGCTTTATGGCAGGGAATGTCATCAGCATGAGGGACAAGGTGACGACAGCGACCAGTACGAATACGATGCGACGCAACATCTGGAACTGGGTGTGGATGCGGCGCGCGACCAGATTGTCGGCGACATCGATCCGGTAACGCTCCGCAAGTACGTCCGACGTAACGTCGACGAAGAGCGTCACGAGCCATGCAATCGCAGCGATCAAACCCAGCCCTGTAATGTGTTCCAGAGCCGACATCAAAGTCGGCGACAGGGGAAGGCCCGGCAACACCGCAAGCGCGGCCAGTAGCGGAAAAATCCAGCGACTTGGACCTTGGCCGTGGCGGATGAGCGACTGGTCGAGCGCAGCGCCTTTGTCCACGGCAAACCGGCGGAGCAGCCAGAAGACAATCGAATGCGCGACCAGCGAGATCGCTATGGCCGCGCTCAGCAAGATGGCTGACCATAGGAGACTGTGCCAGTTTTCCTCGAAAAAATGGATCATTTCCGGCTCTGTCGCTTGGATGCAGCCCAGGCCATGAAGGCTGTCACTTGCCCGATTGCGCCTTGAACCGCTAATTGAAAAATACAAGGATTACGGTACTGCAGGCCCTGAAATACACTAGCAGCCAACCCCACGCACAAATCGCTCATCCTTTCATCACCCAATTGAAGGTGCGACCGCAGCGGCTTCTTTTTAACAATTTAGAATTCCTCGACCGATGTCTACTCCATCGCAGCCCGTTGTGTGGCCTGGCCGTCCCTACCCTTTGGGATCAACCTGGGACGGTGAGGGCGTCAACTTCGCCTTGTACTCCGAGCATGCGGAGAAGGTAGAGCTTTGCTTGTTTGATAATGGCGGGAGACGTGAGAATTCTCGCGTGCCGCTGCCCGAACAGACTGACATGGTATGGCACGGATATTTGCCAGAGGTTCGTCCCGGTCAATTGTATGGATACCGCGTCTATGGTCCGTATGCTCCCGACCAAGGCCAGCGTTTTAATCACCACAAACTTCTGCTCGATCCCTATGGCAAGCAGGTTCAAGGCACCATCCGGTGGAGCGACTCGCATTTTGGATACAGGGTCGGGCACAAGCAGGAGGACCTGTCTTTTGACCGGCGCGACGATGCCGCCGGAATGCCGAAGAATCGGGTAATTGACTCCGCTTTCACCTGGGGAACCGATAAATCAACCAGGATACCCTGGCATCAGACCGTGATTTATGACTCCACGTCAAAGGATTCACCATGTGCCACCCCGAAGTTCCGGCTAACCTGCGCGGAACCTATGCCGGGTTGGCGACTGCTCCGATCATCGAATACCTCACGCGGCTGGGGGTCACCTCGATCGAGCTCATGCCCGTGCATGCTTTTGTCGATGACCGCCAACTCGTCGAACGCGGTCTGCGTAACTACTGGGGCTACAACTCGATTGGTTTTCTTGCGCCCGAGCCGCGCTATCTAGCCAGTGGATCAATCACGGAATTCAAAACCATGGTCAAGGTTTTGCACTCGGCAGGATTGGAAGTGATTCTTGACGTCGTCTATAACCACACGGCCGAAGGCAATCATCTCGGGCCCACCCTCTCGCTGAAGGGAATCGACAATAGCGCGTACTACCGCCTCGTTGCTGACAATCCACGTTATTTCAACGACTACACGGGAACGGGGAATACGCTGAACATGCGGCATCCGCGAGTGCTGCAGCTGATTATGGATAGCTTGCGTTACTGGGTTCTTGAGATGCATGTCGATGGCTTCCGCTTCGACTTGGCCGCAACACTCGCCCGCGAACTTCATGAGGTCGATCGTCTCGGGGCGTTTCTCGACATCATTCACCAGGACCCCGTGCTCTCGCAGGTGAAGCTGATTGCTGAACCTTGGGATCTCGGCGAAGGCGGCTATCAGGTTGGGAACTTTCCTGTCGGGTGGGCAGAATGGAACGATCGCTACCGCGATACGGTACGCTCTTACTGGAAAGGTGATAGTGGTTTAGTGGGGGATCTGGCTTATCGGCTCACCGGATCAAGCGACCTCTACGGGCACAGCGGCCGGCGTCCGTACGCCAGCGTTAATTTTGTCACCGCTCATGATGGCTTCACATTGCAGGATCTGGTCAGCTATAACGACAAACATAATGATGCCAACGGCGAAGACAATCGCGACGGTAACAACGACAATCGCAGCTGGAACTGCGGGACAGAAGGTCCCACCGACGATCCGAATATTCAGGCGCTACGCGCCAAGCAAAAACGGAATCTGCTGGCCACGCTGCTGCTCTCTCAGGGCGTCCCGATGATTTACGCCGGAGATGCGATCGGCCATACTCAACTTGGAAACAACAACGCCTATTGCCAGGACAATTCCATCAGCTGGCTAAGCTGGGTTCTGCAGCCTGAAGATCGTAACCTGCTGGCGTTCGTGCAACGCATGATCAACCTGCGGAAGCGGCATCCCGTATTCCGCCGGAGGCGTTTTTTTCAAGGCCGTCCCTTCAAAGGCGCCAATGTAAAAGATGTGCTTTGGTTGAATCCTAAGGGCATTGAGATGACCGAGGATGAGTGGCGTGATTCCTCGGTTCGCCGCCTCGGAATGTTTCTTGCCGGCCAAGGCCTGGACGAGGCCGATGAACGCGGCCGCAAACTCGGCGACGAGAATTTTCTTGTCCTGCTAAACGCTCATCATGAAGATGTGGCATTCACTTTGCCGGCATTCCACCCGGGAAATCGCTGGAGCGCATGGATGGACACATCTAAGGAAGATGGCTTACATCCTGCTGGTACGTATGACTCCGGCGTCTCCTATCCGTTGCAGGCGCGCTCTCTGGTGGTGTTGATGGAACGGCCTGGCAACGGCAGCGGAAACGGCAAGAAGGAAAACGAATGAAATGCCGTCACAACATGCCGTTCGGCGCTGATTGTCGTGAGGACGGAAGCGTGCGTTTTCGCTTGTGGGCTCCGGCCGCGGATCAAGTGCAAGTCTGCCTTGCAGGCTCAAATCTTGGAACGCGTCTTTCTCTTCAAAAGTTGGATAACGGTTGGTTTGAGCTAGTCACAGGCGCAGCCAGGGCCGGGACACAATACCATTTCCGAATCGATGGTGGCCAGGAAGTTTCCGATCCAGCGTCCCGTTTCCAACCGGGGGACGTGCACGGACCAAGCGAAGTGATCGACCCGACAACTTTTGCTTGGAGCGATGACACCTGGCGCGGCCGACGGTGGGAAGAAGCGGTTATCTACGAATTGCACGTCGGAGCGTTTACGCCGTCCGGAACTTTCTCCGCTGTATGCGACCGACTCGATTATCTGGCGGACCTTGGGATTACCGCGATCGAACTCATGCCGGTCGCCGACTTTCCCGGCCAGCACAATTGGGGTTACGACGGCGTCTTGCCATTCGCCCCCGATAGCACATACGGCCGCCCCGAAGATCTAAAAGCATTGGTGCAAAACGCGCACGATCGCGGACTGATGATCTTGCTGGATGTGGTCTACAATCACTTCGGTCCGGAAGGAAATTATCTCAACTTCTACGCGCCACAGTTTTTTACCAGCCGGCACAAGACACCCTGGGGTAACGCCATCAACTTCGATGGAGCTGAGAGCCGCACCGTGCGAGATTTCTTCATCCAAAATGCCCTGTACTGGCTGACCGAATATCAGTTCGACGGATTGCGGCTGGACGCGGTTCACGCGATCATTGACGACTCCACGCCCCATATCCTTACTGAGTTAGCGGATCGAGTGCGAAGTTTCGTCGAACCGGATCGTCACGTCCACCTCATCCTGGAAAACGATAGCAACCAGGCTCGATACCTGCAACGGACAAAGAGTTGCAGGGTTCCAGGGTACAACGCGCAATGGAATGATGATGTCCACCACGCGCTGCACGTTTTGATCACTGGTGAGCGCGATGGATATTATTGCGATTACTCAACTCACGCCATCGATCAGCTGGGCCGCTGCCTGGTTGAGGGGTTCGCTTACCAAGGAGAGCAGTCGCTTTTCCGCAATGGCGCAGCGCGAGGTGAGCGAACCGCCAGCTTGCCGCCAGGCGCATTTGTCTCCTTCCTCCAGAACCACGACCAGGTCGGAAATCGCGCTTTTGGCGAGAGGATCACAACCCTTGCGGATCCGCGGCCTGTGCGAGCGGCCATGGCAACTCTGCTACTGGCCCCAGCTCCACCGTTACTCTTCATGGGAGAAGAGTTCGGGGCGAGAGAGCCATTTCTTTTCTTCTGCGATTTTGAGAAAGGTCTCGCCGAGGCGGTCGCGGCGGGCCGTCGAAATGAATTCGCTGGTTTTGCCAGATTCAGTGACCCAGACTCACGCGCAGGCATTCCCGACCCCAATACTGCTACGACGTTTGAGGCCTCGCGGCTCGACTGGGATGAACTGACGCAACCACGTCATCGCGATTGGCTGCGCTTCTACCGCCAACTGTTGAAATTAAGATGCCGACACATTGTGCCCCACCTTTCGGACCCATGCGCGATTAAGGCGCACTATGAGGTCCATGACGGGCGTGGACTCTTGGTGCATTGGGATTTTCGGGATGGCTCAAACCTCGATCTCCTGGCGAATCTGGGCGCGGACTCCATCCGCGGGTTTACCCTACCCACTTCTCAGATGATCTACGCAAGCGAGGACATCAGCGCAGCCTCTTTGAAACAGGGAACGTTGCCTGCCTGGTGCGTGGCGTGGTTTCTAGAATCATGAAGCCAGAGTCCAAAATTCCGCGCGCGACCTATCGCCTGCAGCTGAATCGCGACTTTACCTTCGCTCAGGCAAAAGCTATAGTCCCGTACCTCTCTGCGCTTGGCATCAGCCACTGCTACATTTCTCCGTGCTTAAAGGCTCGTCCCGGAAGCATGCATGGATACGACATCGTCGATCACAACTCGCTGAACCCAGAAATCGGAAGTGCCGAAGATTTCAACGGTTTTGTCGGCGCTCTCCACGAACACGATATGGCTTTAATTCTCGACATCGTCCCCAATCACATGGGCGTGATGGGGAGCGATAACCTATGGTGGCTCGATGTGCTGGAGAATGGCGAAGCCTCAGCCTATGCCTGCTTTTTCGATATTGACTGGCATCCGCTTAAAGATGAACTCCAATCAAAAGTGCTGGTACCAGTGCTGCATGATCACTACGGCGCGGTGCTGGAGAGCGGCGAGTTGAAACTGGTTTTTCACTCCGAAACGGGTGAGTTCTATATCTCTTACCGCACTCATCGCTTTCCCGTAAATCCCAGAGTTTACCCTCGCATCCTGGAGCGAGCGACAGACACGCTGGTGGCGAAACTGGGCGCCCAGGATCCGGACCTGTTGGAGTTTCAGAGCCTAATAACAGCTTTCGGGCATTTGCCGGCACGGCACGAAGTGAGCGCCGTTCGAGTGATGGAGCGCAATCGCGATAAGGAAATAAATAAGCGCAGGCTGGCCGAGGTGTGCGCGCGAGCGCCGGGAATCGGGGCGGCGATTCACGAAGCTGTCGACTCGATCAATGGGACTCCCGCCGAACCCAAGAGTTTTGAGGAACTCCACGAGCTCATCAAAGCGCAAGCGTTTCGCCTGGCTAACTGGAGAGTCGCCTCCGATGACATCAACTATCGCCGATTTTTCGATAACAACGACCTCGCCGGCCTCTGCATGGAGAATGAGACGGTATTCGAAGCAACCCACCGCCTGATTCTGAAGTTTGTGGCAGACGGCAAGGTAGATGGCCTGCGCATTGACCACCCTGACGGCTTGTACGATCCAACCCAATACTTCGAACGCCTGCGCAACGGCATCGCCGCTGCCCTTACAAATGATTCTGACAAGGGATCGCGTTATGTTGTCATCGAGAAAATCCTCACCGGGACGGAACAGCCGCCCATCCAGTGGCCGGTCTGTGGCACGACCGGGTACGACTTTGCAAATCTGGTGAATGGTGTGTTTGTTGACCCGGCAGCCGTCACCCGCTTCGAGCAGATTTACCGGAACTTTATCGGCAATGAGATAAATTCTGACGACCTCGCCCATCGCTGCCGAAAGCTTGTCATGCGTGTCGCCCTGGCCAGCGAACTGAACGTGCTTGCCGATCAACTCACCCGCATAGCCCTCTCCAAGCGGCACACCTGCGATTTCACTCTCAACAGCCTGCGCGAAGCGCTCACCGAGGTCGTCGCCAGCTTTCCTGTGTACCGCACTTACGTCAGTTCCTCCAGCGTGTCTGAATATGACGTGCGCTACATACGAACCGCCATCGATTCGGCAAAATGGAGAAGCCCAGCCGCCGATACCAGCGTCTTCGATTTCATTCGCGAAGTGCTTCTCACTCACATCGCCGAAGGACAAGATGCCACTTACCGAAGCGCAGTCACTGCCTTTGCCATGAAATTCCAACAGTTCACCAGCCCGGTGATGGCCAAAGGCCTGGAAGACACCGCCTTTTATCGATACCAGCGTCTCATCTCATTGAATGAGGTTGGCAGCGATCTTCACCGATTTGGAACCACACCAGCAGAGTTTCACGTCGCCAACCAGGACCGTCTCCGCGATTGGCCCCACACCATGCTGGCCACCAGCACGCACGATTCAAAACGCTCGGAGGACGTGCGCACCCGGATTGATGTTCTTTCGGAAATCCCCGCGCTTTGGCGGCGGCGTGTGATCGACTGGAGACGTTTCAATCGCAGCCACCGAGCGAAGATCGACGGCAAACCCGCACCTTCGCCGAACGACGAATACGCACTCTATCAGACTCTCGTCGGTGTTTGGCCGCCCACGCCGCTCGCCGACGCGAACGATCAAAAAATATTTTCTGAGCGGATCCAAAACTATATGCTGAAAGCGATCCGCGAAAGCAAACAAAACACTAGCTGGATCAATCAGAATTCGGCCTACGAAACCGCAGTTTCCTCCTTCGTGAATGCTTTGCTGACCCCGAGCGCCAAGAACTATTTTCTAAGTGATTTCGTCCCGTTCCAGCGCCAAGTCGCCCGCATCGGTCTTTGGAATAGTCTGTCACAGACGCTGCTCAAGTTGACCAGCCCTGGCGTCCCCGATATCTATCAGGGAAACGAGTTGTGGGACTTCAGTCTCGTCGATCCCGACAACCGCCGTCCGGTCGACTATCACCGGCGCCAGGAATTATTCGAAAGTATCCGAACATGGGCCAGCAGTCCCGATGCAGCGTCGATCAGGCACCTGCTGGAGAGTCCGGAGGACGGTCGACTCAAGTTGTACCTGATCTGGAAAACGCTGTGCTTGCGTAAACAATGCCCCGACGTTTTTCAGCGAGGTAGATATCTGCCGCTCACCGTTCAAGGTGCGAGAGCAAATCACGTTGTGGCATTCCTCCGGAAAAATGATCAGGTGAACCTGCTCGTGGTGGCTCCGCGTTTGGTCGCCGGTCTGCTCGGCAACACCGATCTCCCTCCGATGGGATCAAGAGTCTGGGAAGATACTCGTGTCTTGTTCCCATTTCCCGGAGCATTCGAAACATATCGAAACGCATTTACAGGAGGGGTCAAGTGCCTTCCCATTGCCGATTCAAGAATTGCCCTCTCCGAACTCTTGGCGGACTTCCCTGTAGCACTTTGCATGCTGGGTAAATCGCCCGTCCCGGCAATGCCGATGAGTTGATCGACTGTGCCTCAAGCGCTCCGACCCCGACCCAACTGTCGGATATCGGTGGCCTGCATTACCAGCGGCCCTCGTCTCTGATACGACGAATGAGTTTTCCCCGTACATGGAAAACCCGATGTTCGGGCATCACGAAGCTGCCGGATAGTGTGTTGTTGTCGTTGGCACAATTAAGAGAACCTATGCCCCTCCACCACAGTCCAGCGCCGTCATCCTTAGAGATTCCGGAATCACATTCCGACCGCCTCTCTGCGAGTCCGAAAACCTGGCACACATCCGAAAGTCAGGAACTACCCTCAAATGCTACGGTTATCGAAGAAGCAGAAATTCTGCATGCTTCGATTCGAACTGGTTCTGTCGCCCAAATAGTAATGGCAGGCGTCGCCGTGATCGGTCTTCTGTATTGGTTGAAGGTTGTGATGGTTACCACTTTGGTGGCGCTGCTGCTGGCATTCGTGTTGGAGCCGGTGGTCGCCTGGTTCGCTCGAATCCGTGTTCCTCGGACAGCAGGTGCTTTGATCGCCGTGGCGCTCATGCTCTGCCTGGCTGGAAATCTTACTTATTTGTTCTACAACCGGGCGATCGACTTCGCTATTCAATTGCCGCAATATTCCGGGAAGATACGAGACTCCCTGGAAAAGTTTCGCACGCAGACCAGCAAGATCGACGAGAGCACGCGTTCCATACTCGCCTCTCCCAAACCCGGGGAACAGCCTTTGCCTGTTGAAGTACAAGAAGCTCCGGCCCTATCCAGGATGATTTCGGCGGGTACTGGAACGCTGGCAGAAGTGCTACTCGCGATTTCGTTCATTCCTTTTCTCGTCTATTTTATGCTGACGTGGAAAGATCATATGCTCTCCGCTACAGTGCGTTTATTCCCCAAGGAGCATCGCTTGGTCGCGCACCGGACGGTGGGCAGGATTGCGGCAATGATCCGCAGCTTTCTGGTTGGCAACCTGTTGTTAGGGGTAGCTGGCGCGGTAGTCTGCGCGGTTGTGTTCTGGTACCTTGACATTCCTTATTTTTACTTTCTGGGTGTGATCAGTGGGTTTATGACTCTGATTCCTTATCTTGGTGTATTTCTGGCTCTCCTTCCACCTTTGGCAGCTGGTTTTGGAGTCGTGGACCGAACTGGAGTTGCGGTAATTTTGGTCTCGGTCATTGGCTTGCATCTTGTCACCATGAACGTTCTCTACCCGAAGATTGTAGGAAAGAGGCTGCGGCTAAATCCTCTAGTGGTGGCTCTGTCGCTGTTCTTCTGGTCGTGGATTTGGGGGGCGATGGGGCTGATTCTCGCCGTACCTTTGGTGGGAGCGACAAAAATCATCTGCGACTATGTCGATTCGCTTCGTGGACTGGGAGCATGGCTGGGTGAATGAATCAAAGAAGAAAACAGCGGAGAACGGCACAGTTCTAACTCACACAACAAGAAACTTGAGGATGCTTAAGGCTTGGGATCCTCGGTACAGGGCTAGCAGGCCGTCCAGACCACAGATGTTTTTAGGTGCTCTCGGTGTAAATCCCTGCCGAGAAGCTTTCCGTATTCGCCACAGGCGGAGCCTCTTCCAAGCCTAGCTTGCGCAAATAACATTCTTCGTGAACCGCAGACCCGCTCTCATCTGTTTTGCAATATTCAAGGGAAACTGTCCGTCCGCATAGATCGCATATCGGAAGTAGAGGAATTGGCAAACAAAGCATGTGGCCTCCAAAGTCGGACGGCTTGACATGCTGCAAGATCAATACCAGAAACGACCGTTCTGCGCTTTTACTGCACTAACTATTTCTCATCGAGGAAAGCCTTATGCGCGATGGGTTTGCAGGCTGGCCGCCCATGCAGTTTTGTTTCACGAAATCTTGCAATGGCAGAGAATCTGGTCTGGTCTTAGGTCAAATCTACATCGCTGCCAGCTTCTCAAACCGCGCGACCGTGCCTGCGATGTCGGACACGTTCAATATCGGAGTCAGTCCTTTTGCTTCCGTAACCGAAAGCAGGATGACATCGGAGGTACAAGGGTAATTTGATCTACTGTTGAAAAATCGCGTCTCTGACAATGTCGGCGGTGTCAAGTAGTTTTCGAGCACACTTCGGCATGCACTCGTAGAAGAGCGCCATTTCGCTCTCGTGGAAGCTGTTGCTTTTGCTCTGCCAACCCCAGGCTCGCTCGTAATCTATATTCAGGTCGGGAACTCGGTCCGACCCATGCATCTCTTCGATCTCGAACTGCGATCATGATTACTACTTCGAACTCCTCAGTGAAGAGGAGCGGGGCGCCAATCAATTTCTCGGTGTTCTATTGCACACCATCGCGATTTCCGGGCTGTCCCGCGTGCGAACCGAACTTGCTCCACTGCTGATAGTCCCATCCCTGGCGCATCATCCAGTACAGACGTACCGCTAGTTTGCGGGCCATGGCGACCTTCGCGGTTTTGCGCCCTCTCCTCATCATCAGGTGAAGATATTTGCTGCGCCACTCTGGCACACTGCGCACCGTCACCTGCGCCGCTTCCACCAGCAAGAAGCGCAACATCGAACTGCCCTGTTTGGTGATATGCCCCAAGCGTCGCCGGTTTCCGCTGGACGCTTCCAACGGAACCAGCCCCAGATAGCTCGCCACCTGCTTGCTACAGTGAAAGCGCTCGGCTTGGCCGATGATCAGCACGAACGCCAGTGCGGTCAACGCACCGACTCCGGGATGCGTCCTCAGTCGCTGCGCCTCCGGGCATTTCTCGACTTCCTGCTCGATCGCCTGGGTCAGTTCCGCGATGGTCGGGTTCAGTCGATCCAGCAGCTCCAACAGATCGCGCCGTCGCCGGCTGGCCCAGGGTGCCAGCCGGAATGATTCCAGTTGCTGCCGTCCGCGTTCCCGCCACAACCTCTTCTTGCAGCGCAGTCCTTCGTTGAGGGCCACGGCTTGCAGTTGATTCATGATCCGGGTACGCGCCTGTACCATGCGGTGACGATGCCACAGCAGTTGCCGCAGATCCCGGTTCTCCCAGCTCGGCACCCAGATCTGCGGGAAACGGTCCTCCAGCAGCAACCGTAGGATCAGCTGCGCGTCCTGGCGATCCGTCTTCTGCTTGCGCACTCGCTTGGCGCGAATCTCGGCCGCGTCTCCAACCCACAACTCCATCTGTAACTCGGCGAGCAGTCGTTCGAACCAGCGTGCATGTCCACTCGCCTCCATGCCGACTCGCACCTTCTGCCCCGCCAGCGCACGGTAGAACGCTTCCGCATCCTCATGATGCGCTAGCCGCTTTTCCTGAAACTCTCCGGTGTCGGTATCCACCGAAGCAATTTGCTGAAACTCGGGATGGAAATCTACTCCTATAATGATCATCGTTCGGCTCCTTTCTCCCGAGCCGGTTGGTTGGCTTAGCACCACCAACTTTACTCGGGCGTCGGAGCCGACATTGTCATGGAATCAATTGCAGTTGTTGACTGCGCTCAATCACCGGCGTCTGCGGGTCATTTTCCCGCAGGTTTCGCCGCCGGGGTAGCCGCTCCCGCATTCTTCACATACGCGCGCTGGCAATCAGTTGTTCCACGTACGTATCGTTCGGCTTGGCATTCTCCTTGCCCAGAATCGGCACACTTGCATCGAAGAATGGTAAGGTTGCTCCAGAGACACACTCTGACGGAAGGAGGATACGTAATACACCGACGACACACTCTCAGAAGGCTGCTCGTTAGAAGCTGAAGCGCGCCGACAGCACGACAACCCGGCCAGCAAGAGCGCCCGGAATCGTGCCGAAGTTCGAGCTGCCAATGTTGTTCGAGATCACATTCGGGTTGAAATTCAAATTGTTGAACAGGTTGAAGGCATCCATTCGCAATTCAAACCTGGCGTTTTCGCCGAGTACTGGCGTGTTCGGAAGGCCGAAACCCTTCGCCAGCGTGAGATCTATATCTTTGTATCCTGGAAGGTTAAGCGAGTTGCGCTGGACGCCGGGAGGTTGAGGAACAGCGTTTCCGTAAGCGGTCCCGCTGTAGGCAGTGTAGGTTGGACTCGAGAAATAGGCCGTTCCACCCGGAGTAGTCGCGTTTGCCCCCTCGGGGAAGTTTGAACTAACCGGGCCTTTGAATGCATTGTTGCTCGTGCTGTTGCCAGCGCCGCCCAAGTACGCGCCGGGAAAAATGTTTCCATAAGCATAACAAGTTCCGCAATAGAGCTCTCCGCCGACAACGCTTACCAGAGGAGTCCAGGGAAAGCCGGAGTGGATATTAAAGATGCCACTGAGCGACCATCCTCCTGCGATTTTTTCAATCCAACCATTGTTGCCGTGGAAAAATACCGGCTGCCACATGCCAAAAACCTTGAACGCTTTGCTGACGTTGTAGTCAGAGCGCCCGTAGTCGAGGTCAAGGTTATAAGGATAATTCTGTTGGGAGTACGGGCCGGAACTGGTGTCCATGCTTTTGGCCCAGGTGAATTGGGCATCAGCCATGAACTGACGCGAGAACTGGTGCTTCAGTTCGGCGAGCATGGCATTGTAATTGCCGCGGCCGTTAACGCTCCAGTAGTCCCCCCCAGTGATCTGCGGGTTGAATGTGTAGCCCAGGATCGCAGGGACAGCTCTCGGATCCTCGTGGAAGAAGATGTTGCGCGACAGGCTTCCCTCATATCCCAACGAGAACACGAAATTGTGGCCGAGATCGTCTTGCATGTCGAACGAATAGTGATGGACACGCATGGTGGGAAGGGTGCTGGGGAAGATTTCGACATTGGCGCCACTGCTGGGTAGTCCGTTGGCGCCAAAGGTCGAAATCGTGTTCGGGTTAGGCGGGTAGCCATTCAAGTTGTGCACGTCACTGGATACGGCGTAAACGATGCCGGGGTTCGGAGCGGACGGCGTGGCCATGAACAGGCTCGGCGACACTGCCACCCCGGGATTTTGCACAATGCTCGACGAAATGGCGATTTCTTCCTGGTTGTAGTTCAGGCCGTAACCCCCGCGGAACACGATCCTGCTTCCGAACCGGCTCGGACTCCAGGCAAAACCGATCTCGGGTCCGAAGTTATCCTTCTGCGCGTTCCAGGAATTTCCCTTGCGTACAACCAATCCAGTCAGATAATTTGCCCCCGATCCGGGGATGGAATACAGCATGTTGCCCTCCTTGGAGGAGAGCGGACCAAAGTAGGACCAGCGCAGGCCCAGATTGAGAGTCAGGTTCGGTCGAAGTTTGAAATCGTCCTGGGCAAAAAAGCCCCAGATGTCTGAGCGGTCGTCCTGGCGCTCAGCCGTCGGTTCCCCGGTAGTAGGGTTGAAGTTCCCTTGCTCCTGATGTGGCGCATCGTTGAGGAAGTCCCACAGGTTGAAGAAGAAGTAGTCTGGAACGCCGTTACCGCTGGAAACATTATTTTGCAGGTAAAACAGGCGCGTCACTTCACCGCCAAACTTGATGGTGTGGCGCCCAAGAATCTTGGTGGCCACATCTTTGTAGCTGTACGTCCATTGATTGTAGATGCCGCCGACAGTGGGCCCGAATTGATTTGGCGTAATGCCGCCGATTAACCCTATATTGTCGGTGGGAAGTCCCACGGGTGACTGCGGGTTGTCGCCGATTTCGTTATAGCGCCAACCGGCGGCATTCACGCGAGCTTCGTTGAGGAAGGACGATGAGATAGTACGGTTCCAGATAACGGAGAATGCGTCATTGGTCTGCTGATGATGGAAGAGGTCATAGGCGCGGGTGCCCCCGTTGAAGTCGGTTTTTGAAAGGGGCACCCAGTAGAGGGCAAACGCGATGTGATCTTTGCTCGTAACATTCGCATCGAGGCGGCCGTTGTACTGCGCCGCGGTAAAGGTAGTCGGGTTGATCGTGTTGTAGTTCGCCAGGTCAGCCACAGTTCCGAAGGGGCTGCCAGGGGTTCCGCAACCCGTGCCGGCTCCCCCGCAGCCGGGGTTGCTTGGCTGAGTCCAGCCCAAATCTTGCGTATGTAAGCCCGTCGTCAACGGTGTACCGAGATTGATGCCCTGGCCAGGAATGGTTACGCAATCCACTCCTTCCGTCAGGCCCGCGGTTTGGCAGTTGGCGTTAGGATTAAGGGTCCCGACCACGCCAGCACCGGGGAAAGAAAGATACTGCGCTGCGATGCTTCCCGGAAGCGCCAGGGCGTCAAAGGCCTGCGTATCGTACCATCCGTTGCCTTGGAGCGGGGAGGATGGTTCACGAACCGTCTCATAGTTGAAGAAGAAGAAGATCTTATTTTTCCAGATCGGACCGCCAACGCTGCCACCGAGCTGTTGAAACTTATCGTTGTCTCTTTGATCAGCAAGCAAATAACCGTTGTACGGCTGGTAGGCGTTCAGGTTCGGTTGGTGAGTCGCGAAAAAGAGGCTTCCGTGGAAGTTATTACTTCCGCTCTTGGAGGTGATCTGAACTTGGGCGCCACTGAAGCGGCCATCCTCGGCGTCATAGCTGTTTGAAACTATTTTTACGTTGTCGACGGAATCTTCAGACGGGGTGATGACGGTCGAGCCGCCCCAGACGGCGCTCGTGGTGCTGATGCCATCAATCGAAATGCTGTTGTTCTCAGTCTGATTGCCGTTGGCAATCAGCTGTACCCCGTTTTCCGTCTTGAAGATGCCATCGTTACCGCCTGAAGCGCCGCCGTTCGTCTGAGTGCCGGGAAGGTTATAGTTGTCACTGCCGCTTGCCTGCGAACCATCACTGAAAGACCCAGGAGCCAGTTCTGCGAGTTTGGTAACATCCCGCCCAAAGGACGGCATGTGCTGAACCTGGTTGCTGGTGACAGTGCCGCTCACTGTGGCGGTCTCCGTGTCGAGCGGCTGGGTTGTGCCCGACACTGTTACCGTCTGCTGAACCTGGCCCACATCAAGTTGCAGGTCGAGTCCATTCGGCTGTTCGGGAATAATGACAACATGCCCCAACACCTTCTTGGTGAACCCCTCGTGTTCTACAGTCATTCGATAGGGAGCCGGCGCGAGCGCGTTGAAGTTGTAAATGCCATTGGCGTCAGTGGTAGACACCATAGTGTTGTTTGTATCTGTGTTTACCAAAGTCACGGTCGCGCCAGGAATCACCGCGCCCTGAGGGTCGGTCACCGTTCCCCGCAGGGAAGCTCGAAACTGAGCCTGCGCCGAACCGGCTGTTGCAACGATGCAAACCGCCAGCAGTGCGACATGGACTGCCAAACTCGAACGCTTCATGGGATTCTCCTCTTATTGGTCGCGCGTGCCGAAAATGCGGGCAACTCGCGCTCCCTTTAAAAGCCGCGCGCGCCTACCGGATCGCTCAGCATCCGGTGGTTACATTTCCCAGCCGTCTTTGGACGAAGTCCGCTGCCGTGCTCTGTAAAGGGACGGCGCAGTGGGATGCACCAGAAGATGAAAAGGGTTGCTGAGAATCTGTGCGGAAAATACGTTTCTGCATCAGCCTGCAAGAAATGGCCAGGCTAATGCGTTGTAGCCGAAGCGCTCGCAGCCCTATCGGGCAGGAAACCGATCTTGTCCAGCATGGGCTGAATCTCCGGGTTTGACATAAACATTTTCCAGACCAGGCCGCTGCGATAGTTCTCGATCATAACCACGATCGGCGCCTGGTCGAGACCCATGTAAATAGGGGAGAACCAGTTGCGGGAAAGATTGAACGCGTCGCGCGGTCCGTAAATCCCCCACAACCGGTCTCCGAGTTCTCGGTAAAAAAACTTGAGGGCAGCCATGGAAGCCTCGGGCGTATAGGGGAACGACGAGAGCGCGCCTGTCGGCGTGATCGTGCCGTCATCGTTCGCCGGGTCTGGAGCGTGAGCGAGATAGCCTAACTGGTCGTCGCTCGCTGTCAGCCCCCAATCATCGGCGCCATAACCTTGGAAGTGGCTGGGGTTCGCTTCGCAGTATGCCAGGTTAATGAGCGCAATATTACGGTTGTTGTCAAAATAATCGGTGTACCGGTCGTGAATGCCGCGGGGATTAAAGCCCATGAACGAATACTGCGTGAAGAACAGCGGACCGCCCGAGCCCACCCCCACGTCGAGCTTGATGCCATAGTAAGTATGGCCGTTTTGATAGTGGTCTCCTTCGCTTGAGCCGGACCATCCGCTGCGATAGGCAATCGCGGCCGGGGACTGGCCCGCCCATCCCGTGTAATAGAGGTCGGCCGGAATGGCATGCGTAGGCGAGGCAATGGCCAGCAGGTAGGTGATCATGGTTTCATTGAATCCAGTGAGCCGATGATCGATGTACCACGACCACTGCGGAGACCAGTGCCATAGCAAGGCGTTATTTTGCGGGGAGCGCCGGTACCAATCCCACTCCACGGTCTCCCAGAGGTGGGTAATTCTCCGATAAAGACTTTGCTCATCTTCACTTGGTCCCTTGAAATACTGGCGCGCCGCCAACAATCCTTCCATCAGAAACGCCGTCTCCACCAGATCGCCGCCATTATCGAACATGCCAAAAACCAACATGCTCTGAGCCGTATAGCCGTTCAGGAAGTGGGGCCATGCACCGTGGTAACGAGGTGCTTTTTCGAGGAAGTCCAGGACTCGCGTGAGCCGTTCAATGCCTTGCTCGCGAGTAATGAAACCGCGATCCACACCCACCATAAGAACCATGATGCCAAAACCGGTCGCGCCCGTCGGGACAATGCGATCATCTCCCGGAATATTCTCAAGCGTTGCCTCCGCTTCAGGATGGTCCCCCTCCCAGTAATAGCGGAAACATGCTTCCTGCAACATGGTCAGTAATTCATCGTCGGAAAGTTCGTGGGTCGATGCGCTGGCTTCGCCAGAAAAGGAGGACTGGCGGTAAGCCCGGTCGACGGCCGTGACCCGATACGAGGCCTTTGCCCCTGACCGCCCAAGGAAATCGGTATAGCGGTTGATGCCAGCACTCTGAATACCTACAGGCTGGAATTTGTGCCCTCCGAGCGAGCGGTAGATCGTGTAGCCTTGCAAATTATTATCTGCGACCGGGTTCCATTTGATGTCAATGTGCCGGTCGTAGCCTTTGGCCTGCACATTTTGCGGCGTTGACGGAGTACTCCTCATCTCAGCCGCGACCGGCGAAGCCACGCTTCTGTAGTCGATTTTTATTTCATCAATGATTAAGGTCCGCGGGGTGTCGTCCGCTGCGCTCTGCCCGAAGTGCACGCTATGTAGCTGGCGTGGCTGAAAAGGATGAATGGATGCAGTCGCGAACTTGCCCAGAGGAAGTCGCAGCTGAACCCACCTATTGGCGGGAAAATCGCCGACTGTACCGTCCATGTTCAGCGGTGCCGTGAAGTCATGTTCTTCATCTTCCAACTGAATAACTGGCAAGTCGGCGGCAGGGATCGCCTGGGGCGAGTAGCACCACAAGTAAAGCGTGTCGCCACGGAAGTCCGTCGGCCGGTTCCGGATACTGACCACGCGTACTTCTGTCTCCCAGCTTCCACCCGTTACCGAGCGCCATTGCAGGCGCAGCGCATTTGGTGGAGTGAAAAAAATCTTCTTGTCGACGGGCATAGCTCCCGACAGCAACTGTACGGTGCTGGGAAATACTGATCGCCCACCGCTGTAATAGTAGTAGTCGGGGGTAATGCTGTTGTCGAACACCATGTGGTTGTAGTAGTCGGAGGGCGGGAGGGCTGGGCAAGGAGGGGCAGCCAAGATCAAGAGCCACAAGGCCCAGAAAACCGAGCGCACGTCGTATTCCTGTCTAACCAGACGGTGATAATCTCGTTCCACTCAAATTTGCACCGCACGCTACTGAAAAGGAAAACAGCAGCCAGTGACCTTGTACAGTTCCGCAGCCCGAAACCCATCCCGGGGAAACATTCGTGGCGACATAGCAAACGGCAAACCCGAAATATAAAAATGGATCGGGCCGCCCGCAATACCATAGATTCCTGATTAACCATCTGGTCATCTTGCGCACAACCATCCTCGAGAAACAAAACGTCATCATCTATATAAAAACTAAGGAAGAGCAGCCAAAAAAGGCGATCGCTTGGGTAAAGGATGATTAATGTTCGGTTGCCTTGCCGCGCGACGTTAATGAATCGAGAATCGTGAGGTTGGCGAAGCATCCCCATTACCTCAGTGACGGCGAGTGCTGCTCGAGTACCGATTCGGGCCACTTCAGATGAACACCGCTCTTGAAGTGAAAGCGAAGAATCCGGTTTAATAGTGCTTGCTGTGAGTCGATTCGCGGGTTGCACGAGATAAGAGGAATCTGCATGGGCATGCGGTCGCTAACATTTGTCAGGAGCAATCGTGGGTCAAGATAGCTTTATTCCGGTTGCGACAAATGCAAGGTCGCGAACGGACCTGGTCGAGCGAGGGTTTAGTCGCCAGCCGCTCAGAGTTGATATGGATATAGCGCGCTCGCTCGAAGCGTTGTCCCATGCAGTCTGGTCCATTCCGAGGGACACGTACTACGATGGGGGCGACAGGTATCGTTCCTTAAATCGTCTCCAGGCTGAGATTGTTGAGGGCGGTGTAAAGGTTTGGTTGAGCGAGGAGAGCCCGCCCTATATGCAGCTGAAAAAATACAACCCGACGCTAGGCGGCCAGTTGCGAGAGTATGCCCCGTTGCCCCCAGCAATTGCTGGTTCTATAGGCCTTCGTAAGATGGTTGCTCACCACCTTCACCACCTGCCACTCTCGGCGGTGGGTACGCGATATTTGATCAACAGCCATCTAATAAGGTTTACGGCTACGCCCGGCCGACCGTGTGACACAAGCCCGCCTGGCTTACATAAAGACGGGGAAAAATACATCGCCACGCATCTATTGGGCCGCTGCGGCGCTCAGGGTGGCGAAGTCGTCATAACCGACAATGACAAACACGAAATGGATCGCTTCACGATGCGCGAATCGGGTGAGTGTTACGTCTTCGACGATGATCGCGTCTGGCATATGTTGACGCCAGTGTCGGTATTGGAGGGCAATCAGTACGCTTACCGTGACACGCTGCTATTCGATATGCTCCCAGAAGGCTGGAAACCCGCGAAGTAATCTGGGCTACCACCCAATCATCATGGAACTGAAACGACATTTGGCGTAGAGTGCTGACCGGCTGGTGGCGCAAGAACAGCCATACGCAGCAAGCCGGCACAGGTATTATTCTGAAATGTGACTGAAAAGCCAGACACACCCCTCAGGACCCCATTTCGCAAGGGTATTCTCCGATCCTTTATTCGATGGCTGGTCATTGGTGCGGTGCTTGCTTGGTCGCTTGCCGCGCTGATCCTTGTGGCTGCCCGATGGATCGACCCACCGACAACCGCGGTGCACGTCCAGCGCCGCTTACAGGCCTGGATTCACGACACGCCGTATCGCGAACGCTACAAATTCATTCCGCTCGGCCAAATCTCGCCCAATCTCCAGCACGCGGTAATCGCTGCGGAGGACGCGCGCTTCTACCAGCACCATGGGTTCGATTGGCAGCAGATCCAAATCGCTGCCGAAGACGACTTGGAAGGCGGTCGCACGCGCGGGGCTTCGACCATTACGCAGCAACTTGTAAAGAACCTATTTTTCGGAACGGGCCGCTCGGTCCTCCGCAAGGGTGCGGAGTTCACACTGGTACCGGTGGCAGAATTTGTCCTCGGCAAGCGGCGCATTCTGGAGATCTATCTCAACGTTGTCGAATGGGGCCCTGGTATTTATGGTGCAGACTCAGCGTGTCGTTATTACGACGGAACCGCGGCTTGGAGTATCGACCGCGAACAGGCGGCGCGGCTTGCCGCGATTCTGCCAGCTCCCCTGAAGCGACGGCCTGAGCGGATGAATAACTATAGCGTCCTCATACTGGAGCGGATGCGCCAAATGGGCTGGTGACCGCTGGAAGGAGATCGAGTTGTTTCCTGGCTGGGTCATCACAAGAAACCCGCCAACCAAAGCAGAGATCACTGCAACTATACTTGTTGTAGGAGAGTGTCATGAAAAAAAGGATATTAGTCTGTGCAATGACCGTATGGTTGCTTGCAATCACCAGTTGGGCAGACGACAAAGAAAAGGACGAGGATCGTCTGACGAATGCCGGCACGGTGCTGACAGAGATTTTGAATATTCCCGACGACATTCCCCAGGATCTGCTCGATAAAGCTGACTGTGTGGTCGTTTTTCCCTCAGTCCTCAAGGCCGCATTCGTGGTCGGTGGTAGTTATGGCCGCGGTGCGATGACCTGTCGAACGGGCGAATATTTCAACGGCCCCTGGGGCGCGCCCTCAATGATGGCCCTTGAGGGCGGCAGCGTCGGCTTCCAGATCGGCGGGCAAGCGACTGACTTCGTCCTTTTGGTGATGAATGACCGGGGTGCGAATGGAATCCTGAGCAGCAAAGTGAAGCTCGGAGGGGACGCGTCGGTAGCAGCAGGACCAGTCGGCCGTGACGCATCGGCGGAAACTGATGTCTCTTTGCGTGCTGAAATATTGAGCTATTCACGCGCGCGCGGCCTTTTTGCTGGCGTATCGCTAGAGGGTTCTACCATCCGACCTGACAACGATGCAAACAAAAGAATCTACGGGGAGAAGATCTCGGCGAAGGATATTGTGATTGCTCACGAGACGCCTGTCCCTGCCGCAGCACATGGCTTGGTCTCGACGCTTAACGCGAAGACGCCAAAGCACAAGTCGCCTTAACGGTTGTTTTAGAAGAGCTCCGTTTCGCTTGTTAGGCTCAACGGGCCGAATTTCGCAAGCGCTTCTTCCGCCAGTGTCGGCGATTCCCAAGCGACACTTCCGGCTGGGCTCCGCCACGCAAAAAGGGGCCGATCTTAGATCGGCCCTAAAATATTGGTGCGAAAGGGGGGACTCGAACCCCCACGGTTTTACCCGCCAGATCCTAAGTCTGGTGCGTCTGCCAATTCCGCCACTCTCGCATGCTCACAATTATACAAAGTGGAGGGAGCTCTTTTGGAGTGTCGAGTGGAATGGAATCTTAGATGGATCCACGCTTTGCCAGCATCAAGCAGTAGCGAAAAACACAGCTCCCACGGGCGACACGCTTGCTGGGGCGCGTCCGCCCGAGGGGGCTACTGCACTGCGTTGAGTCCCTGATAAATGAACATGCCGGCGAGCACCAGCAGCAGCACTCCAGAACCGGCGCCGAAAACCCAGACCGGGACGGTGAGCCGGTTGACCTTCACCAGCAGCTCTGTCTGTTCCTGCTGCATATGCTGGCTCGCGTCGTCGAGGTACAACGACTCTTCCTCGTGCATGGTCAGCGTGCTGCGGTAGATGAGCAGAATGATCAGGCCGATGGTGAAAACACCCCACACAATCGCCAGGCCAAGCGTTAAAGGAGTCCACGTCCAAGTCATAAGCCACCTCGACAGTTTGCAAGCCGGTTGGGCGACTCCACCACATCGAGGGTTGCGGGCCTTAGCCCACGATCCTCAACTTGGAGGAACGGCCTAACGGGAGCATTATAGACCAGTTGGCAAGCGCCGCGGGAGGAATCCTCGCCGGGAAGCCGGACATCCAATACCCAGCCACGGCACGTGTAAGGCTAGTCTCATTACGGTGTCAACCGCTTGCCAAGCTCTGGTATAATTTAGGTACTTTAAAGCCAAGGAGATAGGAATGGCCACCACAACCGTCCCAGATGTGAACACCAACGTCCCGGAAGTGAAAAAGACTCCGCCGGTTTCGCTCACGGCCAGCGCCGTTTCCAAGGTAAAGGAGATCATGGGCCAGCAAAGTCCCGTGCCCGCCGGCCTGCGCATTGGCGTAGTCGGTGGCGGCTGCTCCGGCTTCTCCTATTCCATGCAGTTTGAAAACGCTGCCGGAATGATGGACAAGACCTTCGACATGGATGGACTGAAGGTGTTCGTCGATGCGACCTCGGTGATGTATCTGAATGGTTGCATTGTCGACTACGTCGAAACCCTGGAAGGCGCCGGTTTCAAGTTTGAGAATCCCAACGTGAAGAGCACCTGCGGCTGCGGATCTTCATTCAGCGTTTAAATTTCAACGCGAAAGTTTTCCGCCGTGCGCGGGAAGATTCGCGACACAAAATCTCGTGGAAGAAAACGGCCTCATCCCAGGATGAGGCCGTTCCACTTTTCGATTGGAATCGTCTCACTGCTGTTGTGGCGGATTAGCAGGTGGCTGCGACGGCGACGAGGATGAGCCGCTATTGCCGAACGTGGAAGGTTGCCCGAACGAACTGCCGCTGGAATTGCCGAAGGAACTGCCGCTGGAGTTACCGAACGAACTGCCGTTCGATCCGCCGAACGGACTGCTGCTCGTTCCCGCTGCCGGTTGCGCACCGTTCAACCCGGGTTGGGTGAATGAGGCCAGCGATGGCTGATAAGGCGTGGTGATGATTCCGCCGCGGTCCATGCTGGGATCATAGAGAAACTGCCACTCGTTATATTTCTTCTTGTGGTTGTATTCGCGAATTGTGGTTTTCTTGCAGAGGCTGGCCACGCCGACGATTGGGCCGCTGGCGACGAGCTGCTGCCCGCCGGAGTTCGAGTCGCCCTGCCCTCCTGAAGTCTGGCCAGCCTGAGACGAATCTGATCCTGGAGCGGAGTTCGTCCCCTGCTGGCCCCCTCCCTGTTGACTCGTCCCCGACTGATCCGGGCCGGTCTGTGAATTGGAGCCCGCTCCAAAGCCGCTGTTCGAGTTTCCGCCTGCTCCTGACGACTGCGCGAATACGCCGGAACTGTTAACTCCGGAGTTGCCAAACCCCGAATTGCCAAACCCCGAACCACTCGATCCCGAACCACCGAAGCTGGAGCCGGAAGCGCCAAATCCAGAATTGCCGAAACTCGAACTGTTCCCCCCAAAACTACTCTGTCCCGCCGGGGAACCGATCGCGCTCGCACCCGGAATGCTTCCACCACCAATGCTGAAGCCGCCGCCCAGTGTTACCCCCGGCTCCCCATAATGCAGAAGCCTGAAATCCTGGCACTTGCCGTTCTTGCAGTTCAGCGGATCTTTGTAATGTTTGCGCAGGTAGCGCATATTATTTGTGTTGTCGAGATCATCCAGCTTCGTGGGATAGCGGCTGAATTTCTTGTAGTAGCTCTGGATTGCCCGCGAGTACTGCACTCCGCGGTGGATCATTTCCGTTTCCTGCTCCCGCTGAGCCTCATACTGCATCGGGATAATGATTCCAAACATGACGCCGACGGCGATCAAGGCGATCACGAGAAGCAGCGTGAGCAGGATATATCCCTCTTCCCCGGGACGAGGGCGGGCTCGCGGCGTGCGGTGCAGCGGTTCGCGGATTTGTGCAGCGCGCTTCTTCACGACGGGTTCCCCTGGGTCAGCGGTATGTTCTGCGCCGGGCCGCTGACCACCAGATCCTGGATCTCAACCGATGTTGCCGAAATTCGCACAACCTTGTAGCGGCGGTCGACGATTTCGCCCTCGCCGGCTATGAATACGTCAGTGTCCTTGGAAAGAAAAACCTTCCTGGATTCTCCAGGCTGGCTGGCGAAGCCGAAGAACTTCAGGGGTATCGGAAGCTGTTGTGCCACGGCCGGCGGTGCGTATATCGGATCCTTCGGCTTGCCTTTGTCCGTCGCCCCGGGGGCCAGCGGAATGGGAATCACGGCGTCCGGCTGAGATATGAAAATATTTCTTCCCGAGCCTTCGTACTTGACTTGTTCGGCTGAGGCCAGTTCCTGCAAGTGCAGGGTGGGGTCGAGGTCCGGCGCAGGGCGCACTTTCTTCGCCGTAGACACAGAACCGTGATGGGGACGCGTGGTATTCGTCGTCAGAGTGTGTGGGTCGATCGCAGTCGTCACGGGCGTCGTAGAAGCGATGGTCGAGGAAGAAGGCATGAACCAATAAGCGATGACCACAAGCGCCACCACTCCCAGCGAAGCTGCCAGGATCACCTGCTTCCGGTTTTCGAATCCCAGGTTCACTACCCGCCTGCCTTCAGATAGGTTTCAAGTTTCATTTGCAGCTTGATCGGGCCCTTCTGCTCCCCGGCCAGCGTGATGCTGCTTATGATGAAAAACATGTCATCCCGTTCCAGGGCATTAATAAACTTGGCCAGAGAAACGTAACTTCCCGCCAGGTTCGCTTCCAGTTCGACCGGATGCAACCCACCGACCTCATCGTCGTCCACCTTATACTTAGCCTCTTCAATCGTGACCCCATTGGCCACTGCCAGCTTTCCGAATTGTGTCGGGATCTCCGAGTCCTGCGCAGGAAAGCGTTTTTTGTAGAAGTCTGCGATCTCCCGGTTCGCCGTGATCACTTTCTTGTCCAGATCTTTCAGGGGCGCGACCTGGAGGGTTTTCGCATGCAATTCGGTGCGCAGTTGGGTTAGTTCTAGACTACGCGAGTCGGCCGAGCCCACCAACGGCGAAAACAAGACCGCCGCCGCCAGGATATCCACGCCCAGCAGGACGCCCAAGGTGATCTTGATGTTTTTCCGGGTTTGGCGAAGGTCTGGCATCAGGATGCGCTCCGCTTGGGAGTCTCAGTCCTCGGTGTTGGCGCTGGCGCCGGGGCTGGCTCGGGAATGTAAATCCCATCGATCGCGAATTGCACGCTGTCGCCGCTGCCGCTGGTCGCCGGAGCTTCCCCCTCGACGTAGGTCTGTGCGAAGTGCCGCGAATCTTCCATGCGGTGCGCCAGTTCCAGGGCCCGGTCGCGATCGCCCGCGACCACCATCTTCAGCGTGAGCTGATTGTCCGCGTCCAGTTCGGGATGAATCGAAACCAGGTGGACCCGCGCCGGCATCACTTTCTCGAGATCTTCCAGAACATGCGTCCAGGAAAGCGACTTGCGATCGATCAATTCGTTGAGAAACTGTGATTGGTCGCGCGTAGTACGATTGCTGGGCTGACCGAGAAAATTCTCGGCCTGCTGCCGGGTCCGGTCGCGCTGCGCGATCTGAGCGCGCAAATCGGCAATCTGGGCGTGATCACGCCGGGCCGCGAACCAATCCGTAACCGTGATCGTAAGCAGGGCCAGCGTCAGGACCGCCGCCACCCCCAAAGCCGTTCCCCAACGCAGCCAGAACTGCCGCGCATCTTCGTAGGGCTGGCTCGCGAGATTGATGTCAAGACGCATATTTAAATTCAGGGGCCAGGTGTCAGGGCCAGGCGCTAGGAGTCAGTGGTCAGCAGATCTTCTCACCCCTGGTCCCCGATCCCCAGCCCCTGCACCTATGAAATCAAAGCTCCCACCACCCCAGCCATTCTCCAGCGCGGCACCGAGCTTCCATTGTTCGCTCCCAACTGCGAGGAAGTCACCAGTTCCTGCACTTCTGCTCCGGTCTGCGCCTGCAGCGCAGGAGCCGCGCCCCCAAGGTCGGATATACCGGCCACGAATATCTTTTCTATATTCAGATGATACGTATCCTGAAAAAATACCACTGAAGGGTAGACTTCCTCAGCCAACTGCTCGCCCGTGATCGTAACCCCGCGGGTATTTTCCAGGGTGCGGAACAGCTGAACCACTTCTCCATTCAGGATGGCGATGCTGGTGGTGCGCGCATCCACCTTCACCACCAGCGTGGGACGCCGTCCCTCCGCAATACCGAGCGCTGCCAGCATCGACGGCAAGACCACCCCGGGACTGAATCCGGCGTCGCGGAACGCGGCCTCGTAGTCCTCCAGCACGCTGGCCAGGGCGACCGCTGCCACCACTCGAACGCCATCGCTCGCCTTCTGCGCGTGGTAGGAAACTTTGGCCTTGTCCACGTCGAACGGCAAAGATTTCTTCAAACGAAACCGCACCACGCTGGCCGCTTCCTCGGAGTCGCCGGGCAAGGTATCGAACTCCAGCAGCACGACCCGAACAGCCGCGTCCGGGACCACGGCGATCAAATCATGAGAGCGTGCCGCCACACCGCTTAGGGCGGCTTGTATCGCCTCACGCACGGCATCGCGCTGGCGCAAGTTGCCCTCGACCAGGTCTGGAATCACGCAACCCGGGGCCAGTTCGCGGGCAGCGGAGGCTTCCAGGCTGCGCCCATCTTCGGCCAGCCGCCCCACCAGCACGCGATCGGCGGCAATCTCACACGCCAGCCGCGGTTTCGCCGAATTGGAACCAGAACTCATTTTTTAAAAGCAGGGGTCAGGGGCCAGTGGTCAGCAAGGCGGAACCCGGCCACTGAACGCTAACCCTGAACCCCGAACCCTGAACTCTTCCGTCACATCTACCAATAATTCAAATGCCATCGCGGGTTAATTGCAATACCTGACACAGCACTCAGGCGGCAGTCAGTGGCTGCTGATCAGCCGGACCACGAGCGAACCGGCCCCTGGCCCTTGATCACTGGCCACTGCCTCACCGCATGGCCTCGATGAAGGTGACCTTATTAATTTCTTTTAACGTGGTCAGGCCGAGCCGGACTTTATCCAACGCCGACTCGCGCAGAAACCGCATGCCTTCTTCCCGGGCGGCACGGCGGATTTCTGACGTCGGCCTCTTCCCCAGAATCATTTCCCGGATGCGGTCGCTCAAATCCAGCAATTCGTGAATCGCAGTTCGCCCGCGGAAGCCCGTGCCCGCGCACTCGATGCAACCAGGTCCTTCATACAGCGCCACCTTCGACCACTGCGCGTAATCCAGTCCGCTGGCCTCAAGCACCTCCGGAGGATAATTCACCTGGGTGCGGCACGATTCGCAGATCAAGCGCACCAGGCGCTGCGCCAGAATGCAGTTCAGCGCCGAAACAAAGTTATAAGGTTCGACGCCCATGTTCAGGAAACGCCCGATCACATCGACCACGTTGTTGGCGTGGACGGTGGTGAAAACCAGGTGGCCGGTGAGCGCCGACTGAATGGCGATCTGCGCCGTTTCCGTGTCGCGGATTTCGCCGACCATGATTTTGTCAGGGTCGTGCCGGAGGATCGAACGCAAGCCGCGGGCGAAGGTCAGCCCCTTTTTCTCGTTCACCGGAATCTGCGTGATGCCGCGCAGCTGGTATTCGACCGGGTCTTCGATGGTGATGATCTTGTCTTCGTCGGTCTTGATCTCATTTACTGCGGCGTACAGCGTGGTGGTTTTGCCGCTGCCCGTCGGTCCCGTGACCAGCACCATGCCGTACGGCTCCTTGATGTAGCGGCGGAACTTGCGCAGGTCGTCTTCGTCAAACCCAACCACGTCGAGCGTGAGCGTGCGGAACTTCTCGCTCATCGACTCTTTGTCGAGCACGCGCAGCACGGCGTCTTCGCCGTGAATTGAGGGCATGATGGAGACGCGGAAATCGATGGCGCGCCCGTTGTACTTTACCCGGAAACGCCCGTCCTGCGGCACGCGGCGCTCGGAAATATCCAGCTCACTCATCACCTTGATACGCGAGATCACGGTCGAATGATGTTCCTTGCCGATGGGCGGCATGGCCTGGGTCAGCACGCCGTCGATGCGGAACTTGATCACCACAGAATCGTCGCGCGTTTCAATATGAATGTCAGAAGCGCGCCGCTGCAGCGCAGTGAAGATTGTGGTATCGACCAGCCGGATGATCGGGCTGATGTCGCCCGCCGCCGTCAGCTTGTCGATAGTCAGCGACTCTTCGGCGCCTGTAGCTTCGTCTTCCCGGATGATCTGGAAGCCTTCGCTGGCTTCTTCGAGAACGCGCTGTGACTGCTCCGTCTTCGTCAGGATGTTATCGATCTGCTTCAGCGTGGCCACTTTGGTGACGATTCGCTTCTGCAGCAGCAGGCTGATTTCATCAATCATCATCAGCTGGCTGGGATCGGCAATGGCGATCGCCAGTCGGCCGTCAGCGGTCTCTTCCAAAGGCACAAACTTGTAACGGAACATCAGCTCCGGGGAAAACTTCTTGAACAACTCATGGTGAAGCTGGAAGTCGGTGAGATCCACGAACTCGCAGCGGTAGCGCCGCGCCACGTCCTGAGCACGTTCCAGGTCAGTGATGGGATTCCCCGTCGTCGCTACCTGCCCGCCGTTCTCACCGTGAACGAAAAGTGATTTCTTTTCCGCCATCGCCATTTCTCAAATCCCCGTTGTGATCCTGAGGCGGCGTGCTTTTCGTCGCCAAAGGATCCGCGCGAAGCTGCCTGCCCTGAGCCTGCCGAAGGGTCGCGTTCTTTGCGACGGAATACTCGCGCGTCCGGCTCGCTTCCTTATCAGTGCACTCCCTGCATTCCCAAACTGAAGATCGGCAAATACAGCGAAATCATCACCACGCCCACAAAAATCGCCATAATGATCAGAATCAGCGGCTCGATCAACGCCATGGCAGCGCCCAACGCCGTCTGCACATCCTCTTCATAGAACTCTGCCACCGAATTCAGCATCGCCGGCAAAGCTCCCGTGGATTCGCCTACTTCGAGCATTTCCACCGCCAGGTCGGGAAAGATATTCTGTTCCTCCAGGCTCGCCGCCAAACCTTGTCCTTCGCGAACTCTCACGCTCGCCCGCATCACGCCCTTCAGAATGCGCCGGCTGGACATCGAACCGCCCGCGGTTTCCATCGAAGGCACCAGTGGCATCCCGCCCTGCAGCAGCGTAGAGAGCATCCGCGAAAAAGTCGCCACCTGATGCTTCAGCCGGATCCCGCCCAACAAAGGCAGGCTCAGAATCACGCGGTCAATCTGGTCCGCGCCGGAATCCGTTTTCCGCCACCGCCAGAATAAAAACCCAGCCAGGACTGCCCCAACGACGAAGAAGGGAAAGTATTTCTGCGCATTCACGCCCACCGCCAGCATGAACAGCGTGATCGCCGGCAGCTTCGCGTCCAGGCTGTTGAACAGGTCCGCGAACCTGGGCACTACCCAGGTAAACAGAAACATCACCATGATGATCACCACAGTGACCAGCAGCGTGGGATAGATCAACGACACCGCCAGCTTCTTGCGGAAGCTCATCGTCATCCGTTGAAAGTTGATGTAGCGGGTCAGCACTTCATCGATGTTCCCGCTCTTCTCGCCTGCCATCAGCGTAGTGGTGTAAATCTTCGGGATCACGGCATGGGTGGAAAAAGCAGCCGACAACAACTCCCCTCCCTTTACCCGCTCGCGCACGTTCTCCAGAATCTGCCGCAGATTCGCGTCCTTTTGCCGCTTGATCAGCAGATCGAGCGAGTTCAAAATCGGCAGCCCGGCCTTAATCAGCGTCAGGAACTGCTGGTTGTACACCAGAAACGAGCTCTGCTTAAGCTTGCGTCCGCCACGCCCCAGGCCGCCGGAGAGTAGTCCCTGAGGTTTTACCCAGTGCACCAGGTAGCCCTGCGCGGCAAACCGGTCGCGCACCTCGGCCACCGAATAACCTTGCTCCACCTGCTGGTGGGTGTGCCCCCGATCGTCCGCGATTTTTATGACGAATTCCGCCATCTATCTCATTCCGAGCAAGTGCTTTTTGTGGGAAGAGCCGCGCACGGCCTCGCCCCAGTTTAACATTCTCGCTTCTGTTCCGACCCAGCCCACCGCAACCCCGAACCGTTGCAGTATCGCTAGTAACCAGGCCCAACAAACCTCAAGGCCCCAACTCGCCCTCAACCGTCTCCGTTCCCGCCGGGGGACTAAACTCGAACCGTCCCTCGGGGACGCTCACATTTTCCTTCTCATCGCTGAACTGATATTCCGTGACCGACCCATCCACGTCGTTGATCACGATGCGTACAATCTGATGCTCAGGAGTTACCTCCAGCAAAATCTCACTAATCCGGTCGGCCAAGGCCCGCGGCACACCCCGCAGTACCAAATCCCCGGCAACCACAGGCGTCACATCCGGAGCCAGTGACAGCCCCTGCAACTCCTTTTCCAGCTTGGTCTTACCAAGCAAAAATGCAAGTGGCGAGCGAACGTCATCCAGCTTTCGGGCATCCGTTTTGCGCGCCTGCCGGTCACCGGGGACGAAAAACCACGCATCTCTCCCATCGCTGACAAACAGCTTCTCCCTGGGAGAACGGTACTCCCACCGCATCTTGCCAGGTTTTTTCGACCCGCCCAGAGCTCGTCCTGATTTGGAGAGCCAAACCGTCCCCGCCTCCGTCCGTTCAATCCCGGCCCCGCGATACTCCTCGCTAAACTCCGCCTGCAGGGTGCGCAGGTGGTTGTAATGCTCATCCACAGCGGCAGCGATGGCGTGGACGTCTTCCGCCGCAGCGGCAGCCGAGGCAACCACAATCAGCAACAGCGCGCCAGCAAACTTGGTCATCGGTTCGATTCTACGCTGAGATTCGCTCTTGTTCTACACATGTCGATGTGTGATAATCTACACATGCCCACCAACCTAGCCCTGGATGACAGTTTGATTGAGGAAGCCCGCCGCGCCGGCGGTCACAAGACCAAGAAAGAAGCGGTCACTGCCGCCCTTGCCGAATACGTGAAACGCCGCAAACAACTCCGCATTCTCAGGGCGTTCGGCTCCGTCGATTGCGATCCCAGCTATGACTACAAAGCCGAGCGCCGCAGAAAGCACTCCTGACTATGCTGGTTCTGGTCGACACTCCCATCTGGTCACTGGCTCTGCGACGGATAAGTACGAATCTGAACCCAAGTGAGCAGCGCCTGACCAGCGCCTTGCAGGAACTCATCCGCGACGGGCGGGCCCAACTCCTCGGCCCGGTCCGCCAGGAATTGCTTTCGGGCATACGCCAGGAAACCAGCTTCAAAAAGCTGCGCGACCAACTACGCGCATTCGACGAACCTCACATCGAGGCTGCCGATTACGAGGAAGCCGCCCACATCAGCAATCAATGCCGCTCACGAGGCATCGCCGGATCGGCCATCGATTTCCTGCTCTGCGCCGCCGCGTCCCGCCGCGACTGGCAAGTCTTCACCACCGACCACGACTTCACCCGCTATGCCTCAGTAATTCACTTGGACCTCTACCGGCTAAACTGAAACGACGAATCGCATAGAATAAGAACGCACGTTGAATGTGATCATTCCCATGACTGACGACGCCATCACCATCTCGCCGGGACCGCGTTTTCGGACGGCCATGATCCTGGCCGTCATTGCCGACGCACTGCAAATCATCGTCTTCCCGGCATTCGTCGAAGGCGCCATCTCGCCAGCCGACGACATCCTCGATCTCGGCATCGGAGCCGCGATGATCAACCTTCTCGGCTGGCATTGGGAATTCTTGCCGTCGTTCCTGGCCAAGCTCGTCCCCGGCGTTGATCTAGTTCCTTTCTGGACGCTGGCGGTGGCAAACGTCTATCGCAAATCAAAGCGCATGGCAGCGACCACGGAAGAAAGCGACCACGACCACCCCAAACTAGAAGACCCGCAACGTCCCTGACGTTTTCCTTGAACTCCTCCGACGTTGTAATGGAATCAGTTGCACTCATGGACCTGGAGTCGGCCAATTCTCAATGACTGATAACATCTGTTTACGACATTCGCCCGGTACTGCTACGATTGCGACGCGTCGTTGCAACCTGCACATCGCCAATGCGCCATCTATTCCCGCGATTCCGAATAGTATTAGCCGTTCTCGCCGCTTCTCTCGCCCGGAGTCAGACTGACGGTTCAATCTTCGTCCAAGGTCAAATAGAGATAAATGGCGATATCGCCACCCTGACGGTTGATTCGGATCACTCCAACTTAAGGATCACTAACCCTGAAGTGGTTCGTGCGGAAAGGAATCGAGAAGTTGTATTGCATGCCATCTCAACGAAAGACGGGATTCGTGTCATTTCGTCCGCGTCGATTGACGACCAAAACAAACCTGACGATCTTTCTTTTGTGGCTATCGTTGCTGAGCACAAAGACGCTGCAATGGTCGAACGCCTTCTGCGCCTTGGAGCAAATCCCAATGCAAAGACTCAGGACGGAATCCCGGCCGTTGTTGCCGCAATGCGCATGGGGGAGCAATCTCTGATGCCGCCAACGGGTTTTGATCCCAACGTCGAGATCACTACTCTTTTGCTCGATCACGGAGCTAACCCGGACGCACTGAACAAGAACTGGCAGACTCCTTTGATGGCAGCGGCATGCTTTGGAGATGAGAAGCTAATCAAACTTTTCATAGACCACAAGGCAAACGTGAATATCGGAAATAAATTTGGCATGACCGCTCTCATGTACGCTAGGAACTTCGCTAACGTAAGAATGCTCATCGCTGCTGGGGCTTCCGTCAACGATAAGAACATTACAGGAGAGACGGCCCTTTATTATTCCACACAGCGTGCCGACCCAGATGCAGCCAAGGCACTGATCGAAGCAGGAGCCGACGTAAATGCGAAGAACCATAAGAACATGTCTCCATTGCATCTAGCTCAGCTCGAACTAGCGGCGGACAGGTTCTCGAAGCAGGGCCGTGGTCCAGAACATGAAAGACAAGTTCAAAGCGTAATTGACCTTTTGGTTGCAGCTGGAGCCTTGCCCGATCGGCCTGATTCCCAATAGCTTCATTTTTGCCTTGGGCAGCATTGTTGGAAAATCGCCGTATCACTTATTGACGAGCGATCAAGCGGGATACCCCCTTTGCCACCTTTGAAGGCTGGGCGAGGCGAGGCCGCTAGCGGGGGATTTGCTGCAGCCAACCAATCCCCTAATCCAGCTCCCGAACCCAAATATTCCTGAAACTGATGGGCGGACTCGGATCGCCATGCGCCTGAAGCTTGATCGGCGCACCGTCGAACTTCTTGTAAAAAGGCTGGCCAATGTACCGCGTCTCGCCCTTCAACTCGAAATGGTTCTGTACGAGCACCCCGTTAAGGAACGCCGTGACATAAGCAGGACTCTTCAGCGAACCATCCGCGTTGAAAATAGGAGCCGTCCACACCACATCGTAGACTTGCCACTCCCCGGGCTTGCGCATCGAGTTCGCCAGCGGAATGCTTTGCTTGTAAACGCTCGCCGCCATGCCGTTGACGTATGTCTTATTGTTGTACGAGTCGAGAATCTGCAATTCATATCCGGCATCGCCGGGACCGGTCGAAGCCAGGAACAGTCCACTATTGCCGCGCAACTGACCGGAACCGGTGATGTTCTCGGGAACTCTCCACTCCATGTGGAGTTGATAGTTCTTGAACATGCGCCTGGTCTCAATATTCCCCGCCGCCTTGTTCACCGTGACCAGGCCGTTGGCCACGATCCATTTCGCCGGCGCAGACCGGTCCTGCGCAGACACCCACTCGTTCAGGTCCTTACCGTCGAATAATATGATCGCGTCGGACGGAGCCGCGCCGCACTCGGCGCCCGGCGTCACCACTTTCGGCTCCGGCCGCCAGACTTCGGTGTCCTCAGGCTTGGCAGCCTCTTGACCCGCAGTCCGCGCTCCGGGGCCAAAGGCAGTGGCGACGAGAACAATGGTGCCAAACATCGCTACCAAACCCAACTTTTTCATGTGTCTCTCCACCTGTCGCTTCTGAGGGTGTCGCATCTCTTCTCCGAAGTCAAAATGAGTGTAAACGCCTGGTTACAACAACTGCGCGGGAACAAACGTAACCTTGACGCTCCTCCGGTGAAAGTTAACATCCAACCAGGGGTTTTGCGTCATGATTTGGAAGCGGACGATAGCGACAATTCTTGGCGGGACCTCGGCGCTTGCAAGCGTCGCCGCCTTTACTTGCCCAGTCAGAGGATTGGCGTCCGGGGCTGCTGTTCTCGCGCACGTCATGATGTGCTCAATCGGGCTTGTTGCCCTCTGGATGGGAGCACGTTTTCTCCGATTTGGGTGGTCTGGCGGATGGCCCGAAAGCAGCGGCTGGATGCGACCGTTGGTTCTTGGAATTGGCTGCTTTTTCCCGGGATTTATGTTCTCGTTGCCGATTACGATGGTCTGGTCGGATTACAGGCATGGAGCGCCAGGCAACGGAATCGCAATCAGCTTCTACATTGGGGTCCTAGCCACAATCGTCTACTGGATCGTGCTGTTGAAGAAACGCAACGCCCAGCGGCCCACCTAAGGATTCACGAGCATCGCACGGACACCCCTCGCGAAACATTTCGATTTCACTCATTGCCCCGACCGGGCAAGGCAGAAAAGAGTCCTAAACATTTTCACAACCACCCTGTGACATCCAACCTTGTGCTCAACCCGCAATGAGCGCATGATGGTCAAAGCGGAGGCAGCATAGGAAGAGAGAGCAACTCGACACGTAACTCGTTTGCGCTCAAGATTTTGACCCTTAAATCATCTGCAATCAAGATTTTGCAGACACTTTTTGCAAACCCCGCCCCCAGCAAGCTTTTCGCAGGTATGGGGGGAGGGGGGATACCCTAAGAGTAACCAGAATTCCCGAAAAATCTACCCGCTGCAGGCCCTCGAAAACAGTGCCACTCGCAGAATATTTCAAGCAGATTTCCACAAGCCAGATTCCAAGAGAAAGCCTGAAACTGGGAACTGAGAACTGAGAACTAGAGACTGAGAACCGAGAACTGAGAACTGAGAACTGCCCTCGCAATTGCACAGTACAAATCAATCGCCTCAGCCAGTTGCTTCTTCTCGATAAACTCGCCATCAGTATGCGCGACGTGAATCGATCCCGGACCAATCAGCAGCGGTTCGCCCCAATTCGTCAGCCGAGGAATGTCAGTGGTGAACGCCGCAATCATCGTCGGCAATCCGTCAACCGTACGAAAGCGCAGGAAGGGAAGTTCCAGCGGGAATTCGACCTTCACCGAATCGCCCGCAGTCGCAAGAATCTGCCGCCGCAATTCCTGCGAAGGACCGATCAGGCGATAAAGCAAGTCGGCATGAGCATAATCAGGAATGACGTTGGGCGCGCGACCGCCTTCGATCAATCCGATATTCAGCGTGCAAGCACCAACCTCAGGATCAGATGGCAAAGGCATCGCACGCAGCCGCGTGAGAGCCGCAAGCAGCTTGTCGATTGCGGATTCGCCGAGTTCAGGATAAGCCGAATGCGCCATGCGTCCCGAAGCAGTAACCTCAACTCGCAGCGTCCCCTTCGAAGCCAAAGCGATGCGGTTCTCGGTAGGTTCGCCGTTGATCAGGAATTTGCATCCATGTGCTGGCTGACTCGCCGCGAATTCGTTGGCCGCTTGCGCGCCCAGGCTGTCGCGCTCTTCGCCCACCAGGAACAGCAATCCCACGTAAATTCCCTCAAGGCGCAATCGTTCCGCAGCAGCGACCTCCGCGGCAATAATGCCCTTGGCATCGCACGATCCGCGCCCATAGATTCGAGCCGCATCTTCGGAAGATGCAATGAACGGAGGAACCGTGTCCATGTGCGTGGAGAAAACGACCGCCGGATTCGGCTGCTCCGTCGATGTGGCGTAGACGTTGAAGCGATCGCCTTCGACCGGCATACGCCGCGTCTGGTAGCCAATGCGGCAAAGTTCTCCATAGAGATAGTTCCCGACCGCTGCTTCATTGCTCGAAATGGATTCGATGTCGACCAGTTGCCGCGTGAGCGTGATAGCGTCCATGGAAAGAGAATAACCTACGGCGTTTGCAGCCGCTGCGATTTGAGGCAATCATGTAATCTGAATACTGTGGTCGCGCCAACTTCCACCATCCGATCGCTTTTCCTCGAAGGTCCAGCGGGAAGACTCGAAGCGTTGCTCAACGCCGGTTCGGAGAATGCGACTCACGCCGCAATCGTTTGCCATCCGCATCCGCTGTTTGGAGGAACGCTGCATAACAAGGTTGTGTTCCATACTATGAAGGCGCTGAATAGTTTTGGTTTTCCCGTACTGCGTTTTAACTTTCGCGGCGCGGGACTCAGCCAGGGCGAACACGACCATGGCAACGGGGAAGTTGAGGATGTTCGCACTGCTCTCGACTGGCTGGATGCGGAGTTCCACCTGCCGCTGCTGTTTGCGGGATTCTCCTTCGGAGCTGCGGTTGGGCTGCGCGCCGCGTGTCCTGACGCTCGGGTGAAGGCGTTGATTGGCGTGGGCGTTCCGGCGATTCCGGTCGATGCCGATGCGGAAGCACCGCGCGTTTACACCCTTGACTTCCTGCAGAACTGTCTTAAGCCGAAGCTGTTCGTCAGCGGCGCGCGCGATCAGTTTGGTCCACGGGCGAAGTTGGAGGCTCTGGTGTCGGCGGTTCCGGAGCCGAAGAAACTGGAGCTGATCGAAGGCGGAGACCATTTCTTCGAGGGAAGGTTGCGCGAACTTCGGGAAACGATTGAAGGTTGGGTGAAGGAAACTGTCAGCTATCAGCCTTCAGCTATCAGCTAAATTTAACCAGCAACGTGGCGGGTGGAAATCTGACGTGCATTTCAGACGAATAAAAATATGACGCCAGAAGCGGTTGTACTACTTCAACAAAGCATCGGGAAGGTAGTCAGACTCACACGCCCCGACGGCGAGGTCATAGTTGCAAAGATCAGTCTGGTCGATGCCCTTGATAAGGAGGTCGTCTTCGATATGCTTTCCACGACTGACGAATCGAAGTATGAGAAGTTTGATCGAGCGCCAGCCTACCTACTGTATTTCAGTGACATCTCTGCCGTGCACGCTATGCCTGATTCGACCACTTGACTAACGCCGATCGGTTCGCCGTGTTGGAATTTTCTGACGGCTGATGGCTGACAGCTGAAAGCGGCTCTTTATAATCCTAGCTATGTCCCCTGACGCCGACCGCGAATCGCAGTTTCACGAAATGCGCGACACGGCTCGCGAGATTTTTCGCCGCGCGCTGGCCGGAGCTTCGATTGCGAAGGCGTTTTCGCGGCACCTGCATTGTGAGCGCGGTGTATTGCGGGTCTGCGAAGATCTTTACCATCTCGATTCTTATTCGCGCGTACTCGTGATCTCGATCGGCAAAGCTGGACACACGATGGTCGAGGCTCTCGCGCAGCAGGTCGGGGAGTCGGCGCTGGAAGGCATCGTAGCGTGTCCGGCTCAGCCGCTGGCGCAGTTGCGCGGCTTCCGCTATTTTCGCGGCGGACATCCAACGCCAAACGCCGAATCCATCCGCGCAGCGAGTGCCATTCGTACTTTGCTGCAGGCGCAAACCGCAGCTTCGCTCATCATCTTCCTGCTCAGCGGCGGAGGATCGTCGATTGTCGAGAAGCCGATCGACGACGAGATATCACTCGACGATCTGATTGCGACCTATCGCGCGCTGGTTCACTCCGGAGCGCCCATCGCGGAGATTAACGCAATTCGTAAGCATCTTTCGTCAGTCAAAGGCGGAAGACTGGCGGAGGCGGCGTTTCCGGCGCAGCAGGTTTCGTTGCTGGTTTCTGACGTTCCCGACAATATGCCCGATGCTCTGGCTTCGGGCCCAACTATGCCCGACTCAACCAGTGTCGAAGATTGTTATCGCATCGCCGAGAAACACGGATTGCTCTCGGAGCTTCCCGACTCCACGCGCGAGCTTTTTGAACGCCATGCTCTGGAGGAAACGCCAAAGTCCGATGACCAGGCGTTTTACCGCTCGCGATGGTGGACAATTCTTTCGAACCAGACAGCAGTCGAGCAGGCGAAGGTTGCGGCCGAGCGCGCTGGATTTGCTGTGCATGTAGACAACTCTTGTGACGATTGGGACTACGAGCGTGCGGCCGAATATTTGTTGAAGTGTGTGCGCGAGCTGAAAAAAAAATCGGAGCAAGTGTGCCTGATCTCCGGCGGGGAAGTGACGGTGAAGGTCACAAACGGAGGCATCGGCGGGCGCAACCAGCAGTTCGCGCTGGCGTGTGCCACGAAGATTACTGGAGAAAACATCACTGTGCTGAGCGCGGGAACGGATGGAGTAGATGGGAACAGTCCGGCAGCGGGAGCAGTTGCGGATGGAACTACGCTGGAGCGAGCGCGGTCGAAGGGATTGGACATCCACGCGGCGCTCGAGAAATTCGATGCATATCCGTTCTTCAATGCACTGGGCGATGCGATTGAGACTGGACCTACCGGGAACAACCTGCGCGATTTGAGGATTTTGCTGGCATATTGACGGCGACCGCAGTCAACCCACAGCCAACTATGGGGAAGGATCGAACTCCTGTTTGTAGGCCTCCCAGCGTTGCCGGATGCCCGCCATTATTTTCTGGTACTCCGGGTCAGAGCGGAGACTGTCATAGTTCTTGTCGCGTTCGAACCAGGGGTAGTTCACGTCTCCGAGAGCGGCGGTTCGTCTAAGCCAAAGGAGAGCGTCCTGGCGGTCGCCGAGCAGGGCGTGGATGCCTCCGATCCAGTAGGCGCCGTCGCCATCGACGATTTCTTCTGGATGGCGTTGCAACAACTTCGGGTTGATCTTTTCGCGCTGGTGGCGGGAAGCGTATAAGAACCCGGCCATCATCTGGGGTGTTTCGTCGCCGGAGTTGGGAGATAGTTGCAGCGAGCGCTCGAGGGTGGCTTGAGCTTCATCGAGCTTGCCTTCGTAATAGAGGACGCCCCCGAAGTATGCCAAGGCCTTGAACTGATCGGGATTTTGCGCAACGACCTGGCGCATTTCCTGATCGGCTTCCTGCAGCTTGCCCTCGTAGAGCAGCATGCGGGCATTCATCCAACGGGGCTGAAGAGTGGTGGGATTCAACTCCATCAGGCGCCGGTAGGCTTTCTCGGAAAGTTCATTCAGGCCTGCGTAATAGTACGAATAGCCGAGGTCCTGCCAGGCGTTCTCGTCGTTGGGAGCAAGAGCAACTGCCTGCCGGATGACGCGGATGCCTTCGCCCACGCGGCCCTGCTCGGTGTAGGCCCCGCCCAAGGCGGTCAACCCCAGCACGGAGTGGGGATTGATGTTCAACGCGCTCTGGGCTGCGGCCTCGCCACGCTTCAAAGTTCCGGACGCATCCTCAAGAAAGTTCGCTCCCTGAAACACGCAAAACTCAGCCAGCAGGGCGTAGGCGTCGGCGAAATTCTTATCGAGCGAAATGGCACGGGCGAGAAGGGTTTTGCCTTTTTCGATACTATCCAGCCGCGAAGTAACCAGGTATTCGTTCAGATAGAAACGAGCCTGCAAATAATCGTTGTAGGCATCGACACTGTTGGTCACAGGTTGCTCTATCGCCTTTTGCTCGGCGGGAGAGATTTCGATCTTGAGGCCTTCTACGACCTTACTAGCGATCTGATCTTCGAAGCTCAGGATGTCGGCGCTGTGCAGATCGTAGCGTTGCGACCACTTGGTGTTGCCGGTTTGGCCGTCGATGAGTTGAACCGTGACGCGGATTACGTCGGAAGAGCGCTGGTAGGTGCCCTCCAAGACACTTTCCACATTCAAAGCTTTGGCTGCTTCCGCTGGCTCCGGAGCTTCCTTGGCGTACTTCAAAACCGAGGTGGTGGGGCGCACCGCAAGGTTTTGCAATGAAGTCAGGCGGCTGATGATGGCGTCGGTGATGCCGATTCCCCAACTATCGGAGGTCGCTGCGGAAATATCGCGGAAGGGAAGCACGGCCATGGTTTCGACGGAAGGTTTGACAGCAGTTTGTACGGCTCCAGGCGGGTGAGACCGGGAAATGTAGTTTCGAACCCCATAGGCTGCCAGGCCTGCGATAAAAATAACCGCCGCTGCAACCATCAATGTCTTAGCAGTGCGGCTCAATCGGGAGGCCGGCTCGGACACAGGAGCGACGTGAAGACGCTGCGACTCGGTATCGCGCTTCACCCGCTTCAGGTCCGCTCTTAGTTCCGTGGCGGACTGGTACCGGACATCACGATCTTTTTCCAGGGACTTGGAGATTACATCTTCGAGTTTCGCGGGAAGATCGGGATTCAGGCGAACGACTGCGGGTGGCTGCTTATGAAGAATGGCATCGAAGATTACTCCCGAAGCGTCGCCGCGAAAGGGCAGTGTGCCCGTGGTCATTTCATAGAGCACGACTCCAAAGGAAAAAAGATCGGTTCGAGGATCCAGTTCCTTGGCCAGAACCTGCTCTGGCGACATGTAGGCGACTGTTCCCAGCGTGCTGCCCGGGCTGGTGAGATGCTCGTCGGCGACGACGGTGGCGGTGGCTTCAATGGCGATCTCTTCTGGCTTGGGCGTGACCTTGGCCAAGCCGAAGTCAAGAACTTTGGCGTGACCTCGCTTGGTGACGAAAATGTTCGCCGGCTTAATATCGCGGTGAACGATGCCCTGGCCGTGGGCAGCGTCGAGTGCGTCGGCAACTTCAATAGAGATCTCGAGGACGCGATCCAGATCCATTGGGCGATTGCCGATCACATGCTTCAGGGTTACGCCGTCAAGAAACTCCATCACAATAAAAGTCTGACCGTTCTGTTCGTCAATCTCGTGGACGGTGCAGATGTTGGGATGGTTCAAGGCTGAGGCGGCCTTGGCTTCGCGTTGGAACCGGCTGAGGGCCTGCGGGTCTGCGGCAACGTCATCGGGTAGGAACTTGAGTGCAACGAAGCGGCCGAGTTTCAAGTCTTCGGCTTTGTAGACCACACCCATACCACCGCCGCCGAGTTTCTCGACAATGCGGTAGTGCGAAATGGTTTGGCCTATCAATATTTAGCCTGTCAATCGAAGAGCTCGCCCTTAGCGCGAACATATTGGGAGACGAGGTAAGGCGCGTCAATGCGTTATGCCGCTTCGCCTTTCACCTGCACTCCGGCCCATTTTTCGAGCAGGGTCAGAGTCGCAGCGTAGTCAAGATCGCGGTGTCCGTCTTCGGTGGCCATTTCGTAGATCTCTTCGACGGTTTCGAGAGCGGGGAGTTTTACGCGGGCTTCTTTCGCGGCTTCGAGAGTGAGCAGGATGTCTTTGTGCATGAGCCGTAGCGGAAAATTGGGGGTGAAGTCGCGCTGCAGGACGAAAGGCGCTTTGTACTCGACGACACCCGAGCGCACCATGGTGGCTTCGATCAGCGAAACCAGTTGCCGCGAGTCCACGCCAAGTTTTGTGGCGAGGGTGAGCGCTTCAGCGAAGCCCTCGTAGATAAGAGCGATCTGCAGGTTCATGGAAAGCTTGGTGGCCTGGCCCTTGCCGGTTTCGCCCATGCGAAAAATCTTTTTGCCCATGGCCGCGAACAAAGGATTGAGGCGGTCGATGGTGGCTTCGTCGCCGCCGACCATGAAAATCAGTGTGCCGTTGCCGGCGCCGATCTTTGATCCGGTCATGGGAGCATCGACGTAGGCCACGCCCTTACTTCGAAGGCGTTCGGCAAACTTCACCGTGGCGGAAGGCGAGATGGTGCTGGAATCGGTAATGATCATGCCTTCGGCCAGCGATTGCTCGACGCCATCGGGGCCGAACAATATCTTCTCGACCGCGGCGGTGTCGGAGACGCACATCCAAACTACTTCGGCGCCTTGCGCGGCTGCGGCTGGAGTGGGAGCCATGCCTGCGCCTTCCACCAGTTTGCCCGGAGTGCGGTTCCAAACTGTGACTTCGTGGCCGGCTTTGACCAGATTGGTGGCCATGGCATGTCCCATAATTCCCAGACCTAAGAAAGCGACTCGCATTTCTGAGCTTCTCCTGGTGATGAAAGAGCCTTCCGGATTAGATATGAGCGAGCGGATCAAGGTCAAGCGAGCATTAGAAAAGGCTTGGGATGATTGCTGGCTATGCGATTGGAGCGGCTGCGCGAAAGCGGTTACCGGGGGAACCGGGGGAATTACGCACTTTATTTTCCGTCCTGAACTAGAATGACGCTAGCGAATGGGCAGCACTCATCTAATGAAGTAGGGCAATCGTAGGATGATCAAACAAACGCTTCGCAATCCGGCGCTCCGCAAGCGGGCTTCGCAGTTCGGGCGCCTGGTGCGGCATTCCGCCGTTACGCCGCTTTGCGGAGAGACGCACACCCCGCGTCTAGTGTCGAATGGCGAGATGGGTGTGACCTTCATCGGACATTCCAGCTTCTTCGTGCAGATCGGCGGGCAAAGCGTGATGATCGACCCGAACTTTGCGCGCTGGCTCTTTGTGCTGAAGCGGCTGCGGCGTCCGGGGTTGCGCGTGCGAGACCTGCCTGCCATCGATCTGGTGCTGGTGACGCATGCGCACTTCGATCATCTGCACCGGCCATCGCTTCGCGCCATTGTGCAGAATAATTTGCGAACTCGCGGAACCGCTCCGGCAATCATTATTCCGAGCCATGTGACGGACTTGATTTCCGATCTTGGATTTTCCGAGATCATCGAGCTCGACTGGTGGAACCGTTCGCAGCACGGCAGCCTGGAGGTGACGCACGTTCCTTCGCGGCACTGGGGAGCGCGCATCCTTAAGGATTCGCACCGCGGTTATGGCGGGTATGTGCTGCAAGGCGCTAAGCATTCTGTTTATCACGCCGGCGACACGGCTTACTTCGCCGGCTTCCGCGAGATTGGACGGCGCTTGTCGCCGGAACTGGCGCTGCTTCCGATTGGCGCTTACAACCCTCCCAGCTTCCGCAACGTGCATACGAGTCCAGCCGACGCTACGCGGGCGTTCCTCGACCTGAAGTCGCGCTGGATGGTACCCATGCACTATGGGAGCTTCCGGCTGTCGCACGAGCCGGTGGATGAACCTCTGCAATTGCTGGAGCAGGAAGCGCGCTCGGCGGGGATTGAGGATCGCATCGTGGTGATGGAAGAAGGAGTTACCAGATTCTTCTGAGTGCTGCCCAGGGAACGAGGTTTCAAGGTTTCACGTTTCAAAGTTTCGGGTTCCCCTCAAGACGCGCGAAATTTGAAACCTTGAAACCTTGAAACCTTGAAACCTTGAAACCTTGAAACCTGATCAGCGCTTTTCATGCTTCCTTGACAAACAATTTGCGCGTTTTGGTGTAACATCGGGCGCCCGAGTTTTTCATTTTTAGGAGGCGAACCGTGAGCGTAAAGGCCGTACCTGAGGGTTTCCACACCATTACTCCATATATGACCGTCCGCAACGCTGCCCGCGCCATCGAGTTTTACAAGCAGGCGTTTGGCGCCGTCGAGAAGGGCGTTATGAAGTCGCCGGACGGTAAGATCGCGCATGCCGAGCTGCGCATTGGCGATTCCATCTTGATGCTGGGCGACGAGTTTCCGCAGATGGGGGCTTTGTCGCCGCAGTCGACTGGCGGCGCTGGCATGGGGCTGCACATTTATGTCGACGACGTAGACTCGGCATTTGACCGCGCGGTGAAAGCCGGAGCGACCGTGGAAATGCCGGTGGCTGATATGTTCTGGGGCGACCGCTACGGCAAGCTGGCCGATCCGTTCGGCCACAAGTGGTCGATTGGAACTCACAAGCGCGACATGACGATGGAAGAGATGGAAGTGGCGATGAAGCAAATGCCGATGAGCGCATGAGAGTTTGATCGAATAAGTGATTTGTAATTCTGCACGTAATTCTGCTCGTTCGGGGCACGGCTCCGGTTCGCGCCCCGCTTTGTTACCTTCCTCTGGTACCTCCGTAATGGCCGCCTGTCGCGCTATTACACAAGTATTACAGTGCTTTGGCTCAGTCTCTTGATACGTTAGATCAGGCGGTAGCGGATTCGAGAACCAGCCGAACGAGGAACCACTTTGGAAATGCAACTGGAAAGCCTGGAAAAACGACAAGCGGCAAACGGCGAAGTGAACTGGGTGACCGCGATCTTTATGGGCCTGTTTCACGTAGGCGCGGTGGCGGCACTTTTCTTCTTCACATGGAAGGCGCTGTTCGTCGCCATGTTCTTGTGGTGGGTTTCGGGAAGCCTCGGCATCGGCATGGCCTATCATCGGCTGCTGACGCACCGCGGCTACAAGACGCCGAAGTGGGTGGAATATTTCCTGACGGTCTGCGCCACGCTCGCGCTCGAAGGCGGACCGATTTTCTGGGTGGCTACGCACCGCATTCATCATCAATATTCGGATCAGGATGGCGACCCGCATTCGCCGATCGAGGGCAAATGGTGGGCGCACATGGGCTGGATTCTCATGGGCAAGTCGATGCACCATGACACGACCACACTGGCCCGCTACGTCCCCGACCTCGCCAAGGATAAATTTCACGTTTGGATCACGAAGTATCACTACGTGCCCATGATTGTGCTGGGAGCCATCCTGTTCGCGATCGGTGGGCTTCCGTTTCTGATGTGGGGCATCTTCATGCGGACGGTGGTTGGTCTGCACGCTACCTGGCTGGTGAATTCGGCTACGCACTCCTGGGGCACGCGGCGTTTTGCTACGCGCGATCTTTCCACCAACAGCTGGTGGGTTGCTTTGCTGACGTTCGGGGAAGGCTGGCACAACAATCACCACGCGCATCCCACTGCGGCGCAGCATGGGTTTACCTGGTATGAAGTTGATATGAACTGGTACGGCATCTGGACGCTGAAGACGCTCGGGCTGGCTTGGGACGTTAAGCGCGTGCGGCTGGCTGATCTGGAGAACGGGTTGGTCGCTGCTCCGAACGGACGGTTGGTTACGGCTGGTTTGGCTGAGGGCGCCGCTGCGGGGGACTAGGTGGGCGACCCACTCTACGTTCTTTTGTAACAGCCCGCCTTCGTGGCGGGTTTTTCTTTGCGGAATGCCAGAAGCGGCCTCGCAGGGGCGATGAAAGGCCAGCTTGTGCTATCGCCTCGGTGCAACGGTTAGGGTAGAGTTTCTTCATGAAGAACTCGTTGGCTCTGGCTCTTCTCGTGCTTGCCTTTACCATTCCGACCGACGCCCAGACCGAAACTGCGAAGCTGCTAAGTGCTGCAGTTGAACAGGTACACCGCATTGAGATCCTGTATTTTCCTGAACGAGTTTTAGTTAGAACTGCTCTCAGTCCTGAAAGACTAGAACAGCTTTACCGGTACAAACTCGAAATCAGGGATGTTCGTGAATCGTCAGAATGGCAACGACTCCCCTCGCTGCTACGCGAAACATCGGTGAAGCGATCGGGGCAGCGCTATGACCATCGCACCGCCGTGCTTCTATTCAACAAGGACGGATTGCGCATTGCATCGGTATACTTCGACCAGTTCGGCACGGGTGGCACCATAAACGGCGAATCGGGGACGATAAGCGGCGGTCTTTATCGCTGGGCGAAGTCCTTGCTGAAGGGTATCGCCGGATAGTTTGGCGTAACACCGCCATGGTGCCAACACCGCTCAAGCATGGCTTACTGAGGCGAGCCTCTGGCGTTTTGGCCCGAGGTCTTCTCCTTAACCCCCGGGCCTGAACGCGGTAAAATCACCCTGACGCTATGCGCATCACGAGCCGCCGCGGAACTATCGTCTTCTTTGTTTGCCTGGGCATTGGCCTGGTGGCGCTGGCGGTTGCTCTCAATGTTGGATGGATCATTCTTAACTGGCGCGAGGGAGTGCTGCTGTTCTTCGGCGTCATCTTTTTCGCGCTGATCATCGCTGGGATGATCGTCAATACCAGTTTTCTGGTGCGCGAGCTTCGCCGCAGCGAGCAGCATGACAGCTTCATCAACGCCGTTACTCATGAACTGAAGACGCCGGTTGCTTCCATTCGGCTGCATCTGGAAACTTTGCAGCGCCGCGATTTGCCGGAACCGCAGAAGCAGGAGTTTTACCGGGTGATGCTCAGCGATACTGATCGCCTGACGGAGACCGTGGAACAGGTGCTGCGTGCCGGCCGCGCGGGGGACAAGAGGGCCGGGCGGGAGAAATCCGCAGTCGATTTTCGCCAACTGGTGCGCGACTGCATGGACGCCGCGCGCACGCGCCATCATCTGCCGCAGGAGGCTCTCCGCTACGAGGAGGCCTCGAGCAATGGCACGGGGTTGCGCGTGCTGGGCAGCGATGAAGACCTGCGCACCGCCGTATTCAACGTTCTCGACAATGCCATCAAATATTCCGGCGAGCACGTGGATGTGCGCGTGCGACTGGCTGCTCCGGACGAAAAGCATGTCGCGCTCAGCGTGCGGGACCATGGCGTCGGCATCCCTGCCGACGATATGAAGAGCATCTTCAAGCGCTTCTACCGCGTCAGCCACCGCTCGCTGGCGCATGTAAAAGGAACCGGGCTGGGCCTGTTCATTGTGAAGTCGATTGCCGAAAAGCACGGCGGCCGAGTGTTTGCCGAAAGTGCGGGCGAAGGCCATGGCACGACGATTACGATGGAACTGCCGAGGTCTTTATCATGAGGGCGCATGTCATGAGAGCGAGCGTCATGAGGTCGAGCGCATGACCCGCGTGCTGGTGGTGGAAGACGAAACCCATCTGGCGCAGGGATTGCGCTTCAACCTGGAAGCCGAAGGCTACTCCGCCGAGGTTGTGGGCGATGGAGAAGCCGCTACCGATCGCCTTCTGGAGAAGAAGGAAAACTTCGATGCCATCGTGCTCGACATTATGCTGCCGGGCAAAGATGGTTTCAGCGTGGTTTCAGAATTACGCGCGGCGCGGAATTATGTGCCGGTGCTTATGCTCACCGCTCGCGGGCAGCCCGAAGATGTGCTGAAAGGCTTTGCTGCTGGAGCTGATGATTATTTGCCCAAGCCTTTCGATTTATCCATTCTTTTGGCTCGCCTGCAGGGACTATTGCGGCGCAGTCAATGGATGCGGGCTGGCAGGGACGGCCCGGACGCGGCTCGGGCGGCGTCTGATTCGTCCGGGGCCAGCGACTTCGGAACATTTTCTTTCAGCGGCAAGAGTATTGACTTCGGCACGCTTGAACTGCGCACGGCCGACAACGTCATTCATCTGACCCTGATGGAATCGGAGCTGCTGCGCCATCTGGTGCGAAGCGATGGGCGCATTGTTTCACGCAAAGAGATTCTGGAAGAAGTCTGGGACCTGCACGAAGACACCGACACGCGCGCCATCGACAACTTCATTGTCCGGCTGCGGCGCTACATTGAAGACGATCCCGCGCAGCCTCGTCACTTGCTCACCGTTCGGGGAGTGGGGTACCGGTTTCTGGCGAATCCGGAGAAGAAGTAGCGCTCGACGATTTTTTCTCCGGCCTCACAATGCGAAAGCCCTTCCGCGCGGAGAATCCCGGCGGAAGGGCTTTGTCTCTCGGCTGGCTAATTCCTTTACTGCTTCTCGTAAACGGAAGTGGCTTCGGTCTTCATACCCATCGAATCCTTCCCGCTCACATTGATGGTTCGGCTCATGCCATCTGCCGAGATGACGGCTTTACCGGTCATGGTGATCTTACCGGCTTTCTTCACTGTCAACTGGTAGTTATGGGCGTCGACTTGCTTGATCGACCGCGTATCTGCAGTCGGATCGCCGGTGACCGGATAGTCCTTGCCGTCGAACTTACCCGTCCACTCCGTGTGGGTGGGCTTTCCTTGACCGTCGACACCGTCGATCGTGGCTTTCATGCTGTCGCCGGCGGCTTCGTACTTTACCGTAAGATTCTTGGAAGATCCGGCAGGTATTTTCGATTTGGTTTCGTTCAGCTTCCAGGTCCCCAGCATTGGGTTTTGAGCGGAGCACATTGCCAAGCCTACAAACAGCATTCCGAGCGTCAATCCTATCGTTCTTGTTTTCACGTTGCCTCTTTTCATGTGACCTCCAGGGTGAGAAACGGATGGCTCGCGTGCGAGCACCGCATTCTAGGTTCTGCGCGCCGTTCGCGCAACTCAGGGAGTAGCCGGGTGGTGGGCTAGTTTAATGAGAGTAGCCCAGTGCTGGTCCCGCAAGCTTTCCGGGCGGAGATGCTAGGCACGGCACAACTCTGCGATCAGCGTTTCCCGTCGCTCCTGCGCTAAGTGATCCATGCGCTTAAGAATCATTCGGTACACCGAGAGCGAAATTCCCGCCAGCACCAAGAGGATCAGGGTTGCGATCCAGAGGTTGCCGTAGGTATGCGCGACCCAGAACGCCGTAACTCCCACGCCTACGACGAAGAGTTGAACTCCGAAGCTGATTAATACTGTGGTCTGAGAAGCGCGCTGACGGCCGAAGGAGGAATAATCGAGTTTCTTCGGAGAGTAGATCGACAGCAGGTTGCCGGCGGCGAAGTTCACGGGCGCAGCAAATAACAGACCCGCGAGCGACGCGACCGTGACCTCGAGTGTGGGACGGCCATAGAGGAAGCCGACCGCGATCCATGCCACGAGGACCTCGATCGCCAGGATGCTGGCGTGAGCGAGATTCTTTGCCAGCACAATTTCCCGGAAGCTTATTGGAGAGGCGTAGAAGAACTGGATACCGCCGGCGTCGCCGCCGAAATTGTTGTAGGCAAGATTGGTCAGCAGCAGCAGCGTGTATGCTGCGGCCGCCGGAAACGCCATGTCGGGAGTGTGCCTGAGCAATCCCACGGCGCGGCCCGCCTTAGAGCCGGCAGGTCCAAGTCGGAAGACCACCAGCACGAAAAGCGGCATGATCAGCGTGAGGAGCATGGGGCCGCTGCGGAGAAGATAACGGATTTCTTTTTCGAAGACGGCTGACACGGAGGCTGACGCTCCGGGCAGATTCCAGCCCAACCGAAGCGACCGGTCTCGCGGCGAAGCTGATGCAGCGGCGACTTCGGTCAGGTTTTCACCGCGATACTGCGCTAACAACCGCACATGGAGGAAGTAGCCGATGAGCAACACAAAGGCGCACAACAGCGCGAGCGAACTGAATCCCGCCATGCAGCGCGAAAATACTGCCTGCGAGATGGCGTCGGCGGCCAGTCCTGGTGGAAGGATGCCCTGCACCCTTGCCATCGGTTCGAGGTAGCGTTGCAGATATTGCTGCGCGCCGGTCTGAGCCGGCTTCGCGAAATACCGTGTCAGTGGCCCGATTAATTGAAAGCTCAGCATTAGCAGAATAAATAGAATGCCCATGAGTTCGCGGGTGCGGCGCTGGGCCAGCCAGCGGTCGACCCAGGCAAATACCATTTGCAGGAACACGAGATTGAACAGGGCAAACGCCAGCAGGACCAGCAGCGTCCAGGGCAGCAGGGCTGGTTTCGCGAAGCCTACGCCGAGCAGGATTCCGAGCGACCACAGGCTGCCCAGGAATGTTGCCGGGTCGAACGCGCCATAGGCTAATCGCACCAGGAAATATGAGCGGTAACTGAGCGGGAAGCGCAGCAGATCAGAGGAATCCGGATTGTCGGTGAAGGCGGTCGCCATGATTGGGAAGACCAGCCAGAAGATGAACACGAACCAAAGCAGGAGCGCGAGAAATTCTGGTTTGCCAGCTGAGATCATTAAAGCTGCCGCAAATGCCATGCCGACGGCGCCACCGATCCCGCCGATGGCGAACGCGAGGAACACAAAGATGTGCGAGACCAACTCCAGCTGGCTGCGGGTTGAACGCAGGCCGTTGCGAAAGAGTCGCCAGCGCAACCATGCGATGGTAGCCAATTCACCATGCGTGTTCAGGTTGATGCTGGCTTCACTCATGCGGTCTCACCCAAGCCAGGAAAGCTCCTGTTCGGTGCGCTGCGAGCCGCCCACGGTGCGCAGGAAAATCTGTTCCAGCGTCATCTTTTCGCCGGATACCGGCGCTGCTTCACCCGAGCTACCGCCCGAGTTATTTTGTGATAGTGCGAGTGCCTGCGCCTCGACGCCGGCGCGCAGTTCTTCGAGCGATCCCTGGGCCACCAGCCGTCCCTGATGAATGATGGCGACGTGGCTGCACAGCCGCTCGACGATTTCGAGCACGTGCGACGTGAGAAAAATCGTAGCGCCGCGCGCGATCATGCCTTGCAGCATGGACTTGAGCGTTCCGGCGGCGATGGTGTCCACGCCTTCGAACGGCTCGTCGAGGAACAGAACCTTGGGCCCGTGAATCACGGCTGCTGCCATGGCGAGCTTTTTCTGCATACCGTGCGAGTAGTCTGTGACCAGCTTTTTCGGCTGATCGGCGAGCTGCATGAAGTCGAGCAGTTCCGCGGTGCGCTTGGCTGCGGTTTCGCGATCGAGGCCGTACATGCGTCCAGCGAAGTTGAGGAACTCTGATCCTGTTAGGCGGCCGAACAGCGCCATGCCTTCGGGAACGACGCCGATCTGCCGTTTCACTTCGACGGGATGCGCGGTGAGATCGATTCCGAGGATTTCGATGCGTCCGGAACTGGGCGCGAGCAAACCGGTGAGCATCTTGATGGTGGTGGATTTGCCGGCGCCGTTAGGGCCGAGGAAGCCGAAGAACTGTCCTGGCGCAACGCGCAGATCGACGCTGTCCACGGCCAGTAGGTCTCCGAAGCGGCGGGTCAGGCGCTGGGTAGAGATGGTGGGAGCGGGGTCCATGAAAGCTCTGAATCTAGCACAAGGCTGGGCGCCGGTCTCGCCGTAATTTTCCGAAACCCGAACAGAACCGACACTGACATTATTTTTTTCTCCGGCGGATGATAAGATGCCGCCCTTATTTCCCGGCATTTTGGTCTCTCGTAAGGAGGCCGTATGGCGAAGAATATTGTGATCTGTTGTGATGGAACGGGAAACGAATTTGGCGACCACAACTCGAACGTAGTCAAGCTCTATAGTGCACTGATCATTGACGGCAAGAGGCAGGTCGGGTACTACCATCCGGGCGTGGGCACCATGGGAGCGCCCACCGCGCATAACAAAATCAGCGAAGCGTGGTCCGTGGTAATGGGCCTGGCCTTCGGAGCCGGGCTGCTCGCAAACGTCGGCGACGCATACCGTTATCTGATGAATGTTTATGAGGACGGGGACCGCGTCTATCTGTTTGGTTTTAGCCGGGGAGCGTACACGGTGCGGGCGCTTGCCGGGGTGATTCACATGTTTGGATTGCTATGTCCGGGGAATAACGGGCTCATCCCTTACATCATTCGGCTTTACGCGAAGCGAACGCGAAACGCGGCGGGGATGAAGAACACGTTCGAAGTGGCCGACGGATTCAAGTTTACGTTCTGCCGCGATTGCCCTCTGCATTTTGTTGGAGTCTGGGACACGGTCAGCTCGGTCGGATGGATTTGGGATCCGCTGAAACTGCCTTATACGGGACAGAATCCAGAAATACTTAATGGCAGGCATGCGGTTTCGATCGATGAACGGCGCTGTTATTTTCGAAACAACTTGTGGGGAGATCAGCTTCCCGGCCAAAACATCAAGCAGGTGTGGTTCGCCGGTGTGCACTCCGATGTGGGAGGTTCGTATGCGGCCGCGGAAAGCGGCTTGTCGCAGATTGCTCTTGAGTGGATGCTTTGTGAAGCGGTCTCGCTGGGATTGCTGGTTGACCCGGCAAGAGCCGAGCAGGTGCTTGCGAGGGTTCCTCCGACAACGATTCCGCCTCCGGCGCCAGTGCCGCCTGATCCGGCGCAGAAACCGCACGATTCGCTGACGGGGGCGTGGTGGATTCTGGAATTCCTTCCACACTCTTACTACGATCCTGTTGCGAAACGAGAGAAGTGGCGCATTCCGCTGGGAGCGAGGCGCGTGATTCCGGAAAATTCCGTCTTGCACCAGACTGTCATCGAGAAACTGAAGGTTGATCCGGACTACAAACCGTCGAACTTGCCGCAGAGTTCGAGCATCGAGCCGAGGAACGCTTGCCGGTTTTCTTGATGAGGCGACCCCCTCGCTGCAAAACAAAACGCCCGGGCCGTAGACCAGGGCATTTCTCACATCGAAGCTGCAGAGGTTTAGAACAAATTCCAGAGGAACTGGTTGTAGACGTCGTGGTGATACTGCACCTCGGGCGCCTTCACGAACGTCCCGAGCAGGCGCGGGCAGCGGTCGGCGCCGGCTTGTTTCAAGTCGGCATAGCGGCCCTTCACGTCTTCGCCGAGAAGTTTTGTGGTCCACTCGGATTTGCGGAAGTCGGCGAGCGCGTCGTAGATGTTATCGGGCAAGTAGCGTTCAGCCTGGCGGAGATTTTTGATCTTCGAGGTCTCGCCGTCGATGCCGCTCTTGAAGATTGCCAACATCACCAGATAGGGATTCGCGTCGGGAGCGACCGAGCGCACTTCCACGCGCATGCTTTTTTCGTTGCCGATGGGAATGCGGATCATCGATCCACGATCGACGGCGGAAGCCTTGATCTGGTTCGGCGCTTCGAAGTGTGGATCGAGACGGCGATAGGCATTCACGCTCGGATTCAACAGCAGGCAAATGTCGTTACCATGAGTGAGGATGCGATCGAGAAATGCCCACCCCATCTTGCTGAGCTTCTCTTCGCCCTTGGCGTCCCAAAAAAGATTCTTGCCGTTCTCGCTGATGGAAACGTTGGTGTGCATGCCGCTGCCGTTCACACCCACAACCGGCTTGGGCAGAAACGATGCGGTGAATCCCAGGTTGGTGGCCACCTGCCGGCAGATCAGCTTGTAGAGTTGAATCTGGTCGGCGGCTGCGACCACTTCGCCGTAGCCATAGTTGATTTCGAACTGCGAAGGTGCAACCTCAGGATGGTCCTTCTCATTCTGGAAGCCCATCGCGCGCTGCACTTCGGCGGTGGTGTCGATGAAGGTGCGCAGCGGATCTCCCGGCAGCGAGTGATAATATCCGCCGGTGTTGACGTATTCGAATTTGCCGGTTTCGTGATAGCGGCGCTCGGCGTCCGCGCCTTTGAAAAGAAAGCCTTCAATTTCGTTGGCCGCGTTGAGCGTGTAACCTTTCTTCTTGTGCAAATTGTCGGCGTAGTTTTTCAGCACGCCGCGAATGTCGGCCGAATACGATGTGCCGCCTTTGTCGATGACTTCGCCAAAGACCAGCACTTTGCCCGAGCCGAATACATCCGAGGGAGCCCAGTAGAACGCCGCCCAGTCGATGCCGAGCCGCAGATCGCTCTCGCGCTGCGCCGTGAACCCGCGAATCGATGAGCCGTCGAATGTGAGATTGTCCCAGCTCTTGATCAGGAACTTCTTGTCGTAGTCGAGCATGTGCAACCGGCCTTCGAGATCGCTGAAGAGGACGGTCACGGCTTTGATCCGCTTTTCGTCGGTCAGATACTTCAGACGTTTCTCCTGGATCTTGCCGATCGGGACACGGTTCCTGCGCTGCTCCTTCGCCTCCAGATTCAGGTCTTCCAGTTCGTCGTAGGTGAGTGCCAGGAAATTGCGCAGTTCGTTGGACATGGATATCCTTCCGTCTCCTATTCGTCTTCAGCAAGAATGATGTCGGCAGCAAACAACGGATACAGGGTGTTGAACGGGCTGGATTTCAACCCAGAAGAATATCGTGAGTAGGGAGGGCCAGACAATCGAAAAAGCTGATCGAAGGCATAAAAGAGATTTATGCAATAGCCGATTTTCTTAATTCAGTCCCAGACCCTGTCCCGGCATCAATCGGATGATCACGCCCAGCGCAATCAGGACTGCGACGAAGTAAGTGGTTATGAAGCGGCTGGGATGTGCCGGAAAATCCGTAGCAAAGAATGCCTTATATCCCGCGCCCAACCCGACAAGGAGGAACAACCATTGCCCGAGCGCCAGCCCCAGAACGCCACACGCAGCCATCAGAACAAGGCGTTCGGTCTTGCTCAGAGCGAGCACCGCCTGCCCGCCGTCAAGCACCCAAACAGGGATCACATTAAGCAAATTCAGAATCGCGCCTACCCGCGCCAGCGAGGCCCAGAGCGGATCTCCCGTCTGGTACCAGATCACCGCACACGCAACCGAGGCGAAAAACCCTGCCAGGGGTCCAGCCAGACTGATCGCCGCCCGGGTCTCGATCGACACGCCCATCGCCTGCCAGCGGACGTAGGCTCCCAGGCCCGGGAGGAATACCGGCATATCCGCCGGCAAGCCGCGGCGCTTGATGTCGATGAAGTGGCCCATCTCATGAATCAGAATGAGCGCCGCAAAGCCGATGCCGAATTTCAATCCGGACCCGATTGAATAGATGGCAACGAAAGCTAGAAAACTCAAGATGGACGTCAGCTTCACCCCAGTTTTCATCGGAGATCTGTTCCCTCCGGCCTGCCCTGCGATCGGACTCACCAGTTCACGCTGTTCCACCCACGGGTTGTCGCTTGCAACCGCTGCTGGTAGCGGATCCCCGCCTGCGTTGAGTTCTTCCGCGTGACGCTTGATCCAATCGGCCTGCGTGGAGGTGGTGGGCAGTAGAGGGAGTGCGCTGAGCCATTTCTCTCGCGCCTGCCGCAGATCACCCCCGGCCTCGAGCGCCTTCGCTTCCGCCGACAGGCGCTCCAATTCCTGGGAGTGCACCAACGCGTGGCAGTGGTCGCACACCAGCGCCCCGGGCGGCAGTTCCTGCGAACAGCGCTTGCAGTTGCGAATCAATTCTGGAGTCGTCGTCGACACGGATCGAAAAGGTGCCTCTGCGTTAATGGTCGTTATGAAGAAGCCGGCGGAGAATCGGCAAACGGCCCGTAGATTTCAAACTGTCGGCCCGCAGTTATTCTCCACGCGATCCTGATCCCCCAGAAGAGAATTAACAGGCCAATAGCTCCCCACAAGGGACTGCCCGAAAGCTGAATGAACGGGGACGCCAGCCCGAGCAATACCACCGTTCCCAGCCACGTCGCAAAGCTCATTCGAGGTTTCTCCGCTCTGGGAGCGGGTTGCGCGTCAGTTTGCTGCTGTTCGGGATGGTTTCCGAACTTGCGCTCTTCTTCCTCAAAGCTTTGATCCTGCGCTTGTTTTTCCGGGTGCCGGTCGGAGGCAAAGTGAATCCAGATGGGAATGGCGGCCATTGAAACAGCCGCATAGGTCAGCACGGCTGCTGCAATCTGATAGCGTCTTCCGCCTATTCCATTCGATCCCTTGATCATGGCCGTGCCCACAATCCACCCCACCCCAATCGACATATAGCTAATCACCCAGCCCTGCAGCAGGATCGCGATCAGCGCGTATCCGACCAATCCCGCGACGGCAGCACCAGTGCCGTACGCCAGAGCGCGCACAAATGCCGCATGGTTGTCCATGGGGATTGCGCCGCGCATCTTTTCGGCGCAGCTCGGACAGACCACCGAGGCTTTCACTCGATAGTATGTTCCTCCAGTCGGCTGTTGACAGATCCGGCAGCGATCGCCTGCGGAGTACTCAGCCGTGCCGAACTGCGGCACCGGATTGTCTGAGTTGTCAGTCATGCTTTATTCAGCCATGTCTTACTACTGATGGTCGGGAACGATAGCATGGCATGCAGCGGCAAGGAAGAGGGAATTGGGAAGGGAGAAGCGATCACAACTGTCTACTGCCGGTGGGCCGAGACTCCCGCGGCGATCTCGCGCAGAGAGCTGACAAAGGTTGCGGCGGCAGCCGGGTCGGCCAACGCTTCCAGAGGGACTGTAGCCGAGAACTGCGGCGATTCGGGACGGAAGTGCACTTCCAGAAAGTCTTGCCGGCGCGCCGACATCAGTGCGTTCAACTCCGCCGTAGGATCCTGCTTCCAGTGTGTTCGCGTGGTCAGGATAATGGGGCCCGGTTCGTAGAGGTCCCACTCCCGCCCATCGCGCTTGGCCTGTGTAAGCCCGCGGTTATGAGCGGAGCAGCGATGCCGCACTACTTCCAGATGAAAGCTCGGCGAACCACCCAGGTCGGCCTCGAAGATCAGAGTCTCTTTCTGGCGATGCCAGCAGCTGATCAGCCAATGTACGGGGGAGGATCGCGGGCGGAATTTCACGGTAACGCGCGCGTTTTCGAACCAGCGGGAAGCAAAATGCAGCCGGGCCTGCAGGTGGGAACTGCCTAGTCCTACCCAGTGCGAGTCCAGGATCCGCCCCTTGCCGGCGCATGCGCTCTGCACCCAGCGCAATGCCGACGCGCCTTTCCTTCGATTGTAGGTGGCAAACACGAGGTACCACAGTCCCAGCACGGCGACCGAACTGGCCACGTCGATCAGCAGAAGGCGTCCCACAACGCTTCCTCTGATGCTCATGGTACGTCCGCGGATGCGTCGAAGCAAGGGGGGACAGGTCACAATTCAGCCGTCCAAGGGGCCTAACTGGGAATACCTGTGGAAAACTCGGAGCAATCCTGGATCGGAATTGTCTCATTGACGATAAGCCAATTCCTAGCAATCCCAATTTCCCGCAATCCGCTCCCAAAAACCCCGGCCATAACCGTCCCCATTACAATGACGACGTGCCCTTCACGGTTCGCGACTTTCAGCCGGTCGACTTCGAAACCCTCTGGCGCGTCGACCAGGAGTGTTTTCCTCCCGGCATTTCCTACTCGCGCGCCGAGCTCAAGGTCTATATGCGGCGTCGCGGATCCTTTACGCTGGTTGCAGAAGATGCTGCAGTTACTGCGGGCCAAGGCCGGGTCGCCGGCTTCATCGTGGCCGAAGCGGACGGGCGGGGTCACGGTCACGTCATTACCATCGACGTAATCGCCTCGGCCCGGCGCTTCGGCGTGGGATCGCTGCTGCTGCGCAGTGCGGAAGATCGTTTGCGCTCCGCCGGATGCCGCGCCATAGAGCTGGAAACCGCTGTGGACAACTCCTCCGCCCTGGCGTTCTACAAGCGCCACGGCTACAGCGTGATCAAGACTTTCCCTCGCTATTATTCGAACGGCGTGGATGCGCTGGTGCTGGAGAAAGATCTCCCCTAGCGTTGGTACTGAGATTCGTATTGGGGCATGCATTCACACGCACCGTACTCGTTATCTTAAGCGCCTTGAGTCGCCGGAGGCCCAGAATCAGTTTGCACTTGCCTGGCCTCTGCCATTACCTTGCCATGTAATGAAACCACGGGCGGTCAAAGTCGCCATCCAGGGCGAACTCGGGTCCTTCAGCCATGAGGCTGCGGAACGCATGCTGCGACACTGCGTCGTTGTCCCTTGCGCGCGCTCCGTTGAAGTCTTCGACCGGGTGCAGCGCGGATCGGTTGCTGCCGGCGTCATCCCCATCGAGAATTCGCTGGCCGGCACTGTCGCTGAACACGCTGACCTCCTGGTGACTCGCGACGTATTTGTCCAAGGCGAATTTCTGCTGCGCATCATTCATAACGTCATCGCTGCGCCCGGAGTGAAGCTCGCCGCTCTGCGCAAGGTGCTCTCGCACCCAGTGGCGCTCGACCAGTGCCGCGACTTTTTTCGCCACCACCCCCGCATCGAGCCGGTCCCGTTCTACGACACTGCGGGAAGTGTGAAGCAGGTCGTGGCTCATCGCCTTGGGGATGCTGCGGGCATCGCCGGCCGCCACGCCGCGCGCGAATACTCCGGCAGGATTCTCCAGGCCGGCATCGAGGACGACAAACGCAACTTCACCCGCTTTTTCCTGATTCGCAAGTCGACAGGGACACGGCGGAACGCCGCGCCCGGCTACCAACGGCTGATCCCGCCCGGCGCCAATAAGACTTCGATCGCCTTCAAGGTGAAGAACGTGCCCGGAGCGCTGTTCAAGTCGCTCAGCGTCTTCGCCCTTCGCGACATCAGCCTCAGTAAGATCGAGTCGCGTCCCATGCGCGGACGTCCCTGGGAGTATGTCTTCTATGTGGATTTTCTACGTGGTGATGACGAGCCTGCCCGCAACGCCTTGCGCCATCTGGGCGAGGTCGCAGAGTTTGTCAAAGTCTTGGGAATTTACCGGGCTGCGTAGACAAGAGCAAGAGTTAAGCCAACACCTTCAGCACGACTGCAGTTATGTCGTCGTGAGGCGCGTGACCGTTGGAGAAGGCCGTCTGGCCGTCGAAGACGAAATCCGCCGATTCAGTTGCCGATTTGTGTCCACATTGCGCCCAGACCTCCTCAAGCTGCGCGGTGCAGAACTCGACGCCCTCGCCGTTCCGCAATTCGTGAAGACCGTCGGTTGCGAACAGAACGCAGTCTCCCGGAGAGAGTTGCACGACGTGCCTTCCGTAAGCGGCGCCGGGGAACATTCCAGAAGGGAATCCACCCTCGCCTAGCTGCTGGCACGCGGTTCCTGAGACCAGCAAGGGAAGTGGCATCCCGGCGTTGGAAAAAATAAGTTCTCGCGTGGCAGGATTGAATAGAGCGTACAAGGTCGAGCAAAAGCGGCCAGAAATTGGCCGCTGCAACAGTCGCTCGTTCAATCGCTCAAGCACGCTGCCGGTGTCCGTGCCACACTTGTGGACCCCGCGCAGGGTTCCTGTCACCAGCGCGGCATACATGGCCGCCGGTGACCCCTTCCCCACTACGTCTCCGAGGTAGAGGCCGATGAGACCGTCAGGCAAATCGAAAAAGTCGACAAAGTCGCCCCCCACTTCAGAGAAGGGCATGTAGCGAAACGCGATTTCGACGGACTCGTGGCGGAGTCCTTGTGCCGGGAGCAGCGAGGACTGGATCAGTTTCGCCTCCCTCACATGCTCCTCGCAGCGGCAAATCCACTTTGTAAGCGAGAGCGCGGATAGGACGAGTTTCTCTTGCTGTGTGTGCTCGTCGCGCAGGACAAACTCGGGACTTCCTTTTTCGGACTCCGAGTCCGACGCGCTAACCGGCTCCGACATGCGGACCCCTAATATTCAGATCGACAACGGTAGGGTTCAGCGTTAACTCCCATTCCTTTCGGAATGGCACTCGACTATCCTCCGCATTAGCCGCAGCACCTTTGATACAGTGCGAACCGTCAGTGGCAGGAATAGAATTCAGTTGGCGGGAACTACCGGCAGCCTGAAACCTTTCCGGCGGAACATCATCTAAGCTTGAGTGAGTTACACTCAAGGAGAGCCAATGAGCCAACAGCCGCTTTCCGAGCAAGTTCCTAAGCATCGGGAAACAAATGACGTACGGGCTTTGCCCGTGCTTCCTGTGCGGGATACAGTTCTGTTTCCGCACGCCGTCCTACCCCTTACCGTAGGCCGGGAGAGTTCCGTCCAGCTGATTAATTCGCTGGGCGAAGACAAGACCATCGTCGTCGTGGCGCAGCGGGAAGCCCGCGTCGATAGTCCACAGGCTAGCGATCTTTATACCGTGGGCACGTCCGCAGTGGTCCACAAAGTCGTCAAGATGCCCAACCAGAGCCTCTTTGTGTTTGCCGAGGGTCTGGAGCGGGTTCGTCTTGGCGAGTTCACGCAATTGGCACCATTTATGCGCGCCAAGGTCTCGGTTATTCCAGAACCGACGCAGCCGGAAAGCTCCGAAATCGAGGCGCTGCAGCGCAACGTCCTTACTCTTTTCCAGCAGATCGTTTCCGGTTCGCCAACGCTTTCCGACGAGCTTTCAACGGTGGCGCTCAACATCGACGAACCGGGCCGGCTGGTGGATTTTATTGCTTCGTCTTTGCCGTCGCTGTCGACACCCGACAAGCAGGACACGCTTGAGACGCTCGACATCCGAGTGCGCCTGGAGAAGATCAACCAGCATCTCGCCAAGGAACTTGAGGTGCAGCAGCTGCGCAACAAGATCCAGAGCGAAGTGCAGGACCGGGTGCAGCAGACGCAGCGTGAGTACTACCTGCGCGAGCAGATGAAGGCCATTCAGAAAGAGCTCGGCGAGCAGGATGAAGGCGCGCGAGACGTCGATGACTTGAAGAAAAAGATCGACGATGCGGGCATGCCGGATGAGGTGAAGAAAGAAGCGCTCAAGGAATTGGGCCGGCTTTCGCGTATGTCTCCTATGGCGGCCGACTATTCACTCACGCGAAACTACGTTGAGTGGCTGGCCGTGTTGCCGTGGAACAAGACTTCCGGGCAGGAGATCGAGATTCCCAAAGCCAAAGAGATTCTCGACACCGATCACTATGATCTGGAGAAGGTCAAGGATCGCATCCTCGACTACCTCTCGGTGCGGCGACTGAAGCCGAACATGAAGGGCCCGATCTTGTGTTTCGTCGGACCTCCGGGCGTCGGCAAGACTTCGCTGGGCAAGTCGATCGCGCGAGCGTTGGGCCGGAAGTTTGTGCGGCTATCACTCGGTGGAGTGCACGATGAAGCCGAAATTCGCGGCCACCGCCGCACCTACATCGGCGCGCTGCCGGGACAAATCATCCAGGGGATTCGTCGCGCCGAAACCAAGGATCCGGTTTTCATGCTCGATGAAATCGACAAGGTCGGGCGCGACTTCCGTGGCGACCCCGCTTCGGCGTTGCTCGAAGCGCTCGATCCCGAGCAGAACTCGACGTTCCGCGACAACTATCTGGACGTCACGTTCGATTTGTCGAAAGTTCTCTTCATCACGACTGCGAACATGCTTGACCCCATCGCCGAGCCGCTGCGCGATCGCATGGAGATCATCGAGCTGCAGGGCTACAGCGAGGAAGAAAAGCTGCACATCGCGCGGCGTTATCTGGTTCCGCGGCAGGTGGAAGAGAACGGCATTACGGCTGAGCAGATCGAGTTTCCGGACGAAGCTTTGCGTTATGTGATTCGTCACTATACGCGCGAGGCGGGCGTTCGGAGTCTCGAGCGCACCATCGGGACCATCTGCCGCAAACAGGCGCGGCGGCTGGCCGAGGGTAAGACCGAGAAGCTGGTGGTGACGCAGGAAATCATTCAGGAATTTCTGGGCGGCATCAAAATCCGCGTGGAAGGTGAGATCGAGGAGCGGACCGAGCGTCCCGGAGTGGCGGTTGGTCTGGCCTGGACTCCCTCGGGCGGCGACGTTCTCTTCGTCGAAGCCAATGCCATGAAAGGCAAAGGTGGATTCACCATGACCGGGCAGATTGGCCAGGTGATGCAGGAATCCATGCAGGCTGCTCTGACCTGGGTGCGCTCGAACGCGGCGCAGCTTGGCATTGCGGAAGGGTTTTTTGCCGACCATGACATTCACATGCACGTGCCGGCGGGAGCGATCCCGAAGGATGGTCCATCCGCGGGCGTGACCATGGCGACCACTTTGGTCTCGCTGCTATCGGGGCACCGCATCCGCCCACTTACCGCGATGACGGGCGAGATCACGCTCAGTGGCAATGTGCTTCCAGTTGGAGGCATTAAAGAGAAAGTGCTGGCCGCGAAACGCGCGGGAGTCACCACGATCATTCTCCCGGCGGAAAACAAGATGAATGTTGAGGAGGATCTCACGCCTGAACAGGTTGAGAACCTGAGCATTCACTATGTGAAGACCATCGAAGAGGCATTGCGCGTCTCGTTGCCGGTAGTTGCGGAAGCGCTGGCTGCGAAGGTTTTCCTGGAGTCGGAGGGGAACGATTCCAAGCCGGAGACTAAGGCTGCCAAACCAATTCAGGCGCCGGTGACTCACGACAAGGTTGTCTCCTGGCAGTCTTAAAGTAGTAGCCAGTAATCAGTTGCAAGCCGCCAGTTTCTGACTGGCGGCTTTTTTTTGGCGGAATCTCTCCTGGGGTCTTCCCTCGCGGAATCAAATATGAGAGCTTGTTCTGGCAGCTGACTACTGGCCACAGTTTCTCCATGCGAGTGCGCGTTCTTTTTTTCGGCGGGTTGAAGGATCTGACGGGCAAATCCAGCGATTTACTGGAGCTGCCGGATGGCGCCGTGGTGCGTAATGTGCTCGAGCACTACATGGCGCAGGTTCCGCGGATGAGTGAGTTTGTTGCTTCGCTGGCTGTGGCGGTAAACCAGGAATACGCTGCAGCGGATACGAGGGTGAAATCTGACGACGAAGTCGCATTGCTGCCGCCGGTGAGTGGCGGATCGGGGCGCGCCTTGATTGTCCGCGATCCTATCGACACGCAAGGTGTGCTTGTTCGCATGAAACGGGGCGAGGATGGGGCTGCCGTTGTCTTCGAGGGTGTGGTGCGCAACCAAACGCGGGGGCGCCGTACACTCTACCTCGATTACGAGGCTTATGAGGAGATGGCCCTGCGGCAGATGGAAAGCCTGGCTGAGCAGGCGCTGAAACAATTTCAGGTCCGCGAGGTCGCGTTGGTGCACCGGCTAGGGCGGTTGGAGATCGGCGAAACCAGCGTGTTGATTGTGGTCGCTTCGGCTCATCGTGCCGCGGCCTTCGACGCTTGCCGCTGGCTCATTGATACCCTCAAGCGCACTGTGCCCATCTGGAAGAAAGAATACTTCGAGAATGGAGCCGTGTGGGCGGACGGCGAGCCGTTTCCGGAGGAAATTCCGCGTTGAAATTCGGTCGTCAAGGCAGCCCCGCAGGGGAAGACGCATCTAAGTGAGCGGCTGAGGCTGCGGGGTGCAAGTAAGTCAGAAGGTACAAACCCCGGACGTGATAGAAATGCCTTGCCGCGCAGGAGACAGCGCCGGCAGGGTAGGGATTCTTCAACCTCCGCTCAGGATGACAGAGTTGTCTTGATAGAACGTATACTTCTTTTACTGAATGAGAAAATCCGCCACCGTGATTCTGCTGCTGCTGGCCTGCGCTGCGTCGTATGCGCGAGAGCCGGGGGCCCAGAGCCAATCGCCGACCGACGCGGAGAGCACTCTTAAGGTTGACGTCAAGCTGGTGAACGTTTACGTCACTGTTACTGACGCTCATGGAGCGCCCGTGGCCGGGCTTAAGAAAGATAATTTTGTAGTGCGGGAGGATGGTCGCGAGCAGACGATCAAGGTGTTCGACAAGGAATCCGCGCTGCCCATTTCGATCGCCCTGGCCATCGACACCAGCTTGAGCACACGTCACGACCTGCCGCTGGAGCAAGCTTCGGCGAAACGTTTTGTCCGCGACATCGTGCGGCCGGTGGATGCGCTGTCGGTGTTCAGCTTCAGTGAAGCCGTATCGCAATCTCCTTTTGGGTACACCTCAGATATTAAGCGCATCGACGAGGGGATTGACCATATCCGCCTGGGTGCGGCGACGGCACTGTTCGATGCGGTTTATCTGGCCTCGCGTTCGCTCGACCGCCGGCAGGGACGGAAAGTGCTGGTACTGATCACCGACGGCGGAGACACGATCAGCAGAATTGACTACAAAGGGGCAGTGCGCGCCGCGGAAGAGGCTGAAGCTCTGGTCTACAGCATCATCGTGGTGCCGATCGAGAACAGCGCGGGACGGGAAATCGGCGGTGAGCATGCCCTCATCCAGCTCTCGGAGGACACGGGTGGCAAGTATTACTACGCAACCTCGATATCCCAACTCGATGATGCCTTCCACCAGATCAGCGAAGAACTCCGCAACCAGTACCTGCTGGCTTATTACCCCTCACAACGCACGTCGAACTCGGAGTTTCGGCGCATTCAGGTTGGAGTTTCCGGGCCTGCGGATCCGTCCTCTTACCACGTGAGACACCGGGTTGGGTACTACACGACGAAGTCGAACTTCTGAGAGTTCTCTCTTGAATGGTATCTTGAAGGACTGGACCACAACGTAAAGTGCTGCCGGGAGTTGCTGAACCAAGTAGCAATGAAACCAGAAATGATGAAAACTGTTGAGAGAGGTTTCGTGAAGATTCTGAAGGGAAGGTTTGCGATCTTGAATTTCAATTCCGTGCTCTGTTTTGCCGTGCGATTTGCGCAGTTCGCTGCGGTGATCCTCCTTTGTGTTGCGCCGTTGGCGCATGCTCAGACTGCGGGCACGGGCAGCATCGTAGGCATCGTCAGGGATCCAACCGGGAAGCCGCTGGCCGATACCAAGGTGGAGATCACAAGTAAAGCTACGAGGGCGCGAATCCATGTGACGGCCTCCTCCGACGGGCTGTACTCATCGGGACCGATTCAGCCTGGAGACTACGAAGTGTTGGTGCAGATCAAGGGATTCAACCCGGCATTGCTGCCCGTTGTAGTTCAGGTCGGCAACGTGACTCGCGCCGATGTGACGATGAAGCTTGGGGAGGGGCCGCAGGTTGAGGTACCGGGCGGCACGACCGTCTACATTGAGCAAGCCACGGTGCAGAGTGTGGTCAGCGCCGACCAAATGGAAAAACTGCCAGTCAATGGCCGGAATTTTCTTGACTTGGCGCAGCTCGAGCCCGGGGTGCAGATGCAGGATGGGGGCCTCTTTGAAGGCAAGGACGGGCTCTCGTCGATTTCATTTCTAAGCCAGTACGGCCGTTCGGAGAAAATCGAACTGGATGGAGTGGATATCAGCGATGAAACGGTTGGCGGCACCACGCAGAATATTCCGGCAAGCGCAATTCAGGAGTTTCAGCTGGGCCAGTCGTTGCTCGATCTCTCAACGGGCCTAACGTCCTCCGGGACACTGAACGTAATTACCCGGTCGGGCGGCGATCAGATCCACGGAGCAGCGTTTGGAGTGTTTCGCGGCAACCAGGCGGCGGCAGATCTGCCGGGCACCGATCTGCCCGGCACTACGGCGTCTTCGTTTCAGCGGGAACTGTACGGTGCCGATGCGGGAGGGGCCATCATCAAGGGTAAAGTGTTCGGGTTCGCCGACGCCGAACGCGCGCAACAGAATCTGACGGCGGGCGAGCCGTTTACTTATCCATTCGATGGGCTAAGCGCTACGCTCGACGAACCCTACCGGGAGTTCAATACGGATGAGCGCGTGGACTGGAACATGAGGGGCAGCACGCGGGCGTTCTATCGTTTCAATTTCTTCCAGAACAGCGACCTTCGCCCCTACGGCTCGGCCAGTTCCACACAGCAATTCCGCAACATCAACAACACTGCGACGAATGCGGCGGGCGTCGACTTCAACACTGGCGTGTATGCGCATAGTCTTCGTTTTGAATACCTCAAGCTTCGAAATGAAATGGAGGACGCAACCGGCAGTCTCGGCGGCTTCGAGAATCCGATTCCTGGGCTGGGCATCAACATCGGCGCGTCTACTGCGGGCAATTGCGCTTTTAGCGAAGGTGGCAGCTATTGCGTCGGACCAAACTGGCTGGGGCCGCAGCAAACTGTTCAATCCGACAAACTGGCGAGGTATGACGGGAGCCGGGTGATGGGCGGACACATCATTCGATACGGGTTTGCGTTTAATCGCATCGACGCTGCGCGCCTGGCGGCCTACTCCGCATTCCCGCAGGTGGGCACGACTTCGCTGGTGGGTTCGACATCGGCTGATCCGACATCCTATCCCGCGGATTGGGTGAGCCTGGGGAACGGCATTGCTTTCTCCACTTCCAAATCTTCGTTCGGCTTTTCTGGCGGAGGACTGAGTCCCGACAACCGCATCGAAATGTATGTTGGAGATGCGTGGAAGGCGAGGCCGAAGTTAACGCTGAATTATGGTTTGCATTATGTGCGCGACAGCGGGCGCACGGATAGCGGTCTGGGTGCCTTGCCGGACTTGAATCAATGGGGCGCGGGACTCGGCGAGAAGGTTCGCAATCCGAATGTGAACTTGGCGCCTCAACTGGGATTCGCGTGGGATGCGGGCGGCAATGGCAAGACCGTGATCCGCGGCGGCGGCGCGTTATTTTATGAGAACCTTCTGTGGAACAACACCCTGTTGGATAGCCCATCCCGGCTTAGCACAGGGGTTTTTACCGATGCTCCCGAGGTTTGCCAGGGAGGCGTTGCGAATGCATTCAATTGGCCCACCAATCCTGGGGTCGCGGGGGCCCCGATTGCGGGAACGGCTGCTACGGTTGTGACCAACCCTACTACGGGAGCCCTGCAGGTGTTGCCAAATTTTTGCGGCGGGACAATTTCAGCAATCGCGCCGCAAATTCTGGCGTTGAGCAACGCGTTTCAAGCGGCGGCTGGCAGTGTGACGGGGTCGCAGCCGAATAGAAACTACGTGGGAACTACACTCTCGGCTTTGAACCCCAGCTATGATCTTTTTTATCCGGGCTACCGCACGCCGCGCGCATGGCAGGCGAATCTCGGCATCGAGAAAGAGTTACGTCCGGGAACGGTGCTCAGTGTTGATTACATTCGCACTATCGGCGAGCACTACTTGATTGGCCAGGACATAAATCACAGCGGAGCGGCGCGCAGCTTCAACCAGGCCAATGCGGTTGCGGCTCGCGACGCGGCTCAGGTGGCCAACGGATGCGCTGTGGGTTATGGACAAGCTACCTGCATGATTGCTGCGCTGGGGCAGGCGGGAGCGCAACGGGCCTACTCCGCGGCGGGACTGGATTCCAACCTGCAGGCGACAGGCGGTGGGCCTTGCTCCTACTGCGCGTTTCCCGGCACCAACCCCATCATCGGCAACACCGGTGCCGTAGGAGGAGTCGATATGCTCTTTCCGGATGGGCGGTCGGTCTACACCGGCGTGCAGATGAAAGTGGTGACGCGCGTCGACAAACCCGTGCGCGGCGTGAAGACTGGGACCTTCCAGTTTGCCTATACGCTCTCTCGGTTGATCAGCCAGGTGCAAGACCAGGACACCACAAACCTGGCGATCGACAACGACGATCCATTGCGCTTCACAGGGCCGAGCGCTCTGGATCGAAAGCAGCAATATTCATTTAGTGGAATCTTTGACCTGCCGTTCTATTTGAAGTTGAGCATGATCGGACATTTCTACAGCCCGCTACCCCAGAGCTTGCTGCTTCCAGAACTGACCAATGGAGGCGAAATTTTTGCCACCGACTGGCTGGGTTCTGGACTGGGTTCGGCGGGGGCTCCGGAGCCGCTACCGGGAACTCAGATCGGCCAGTACGACCACAGCGTGAATATCAATAATCTGCAAAAGGCAATCAACACCTACAACCATACTTTTGCCGCATCGCTTACTCCGGCGGGGGATTGCCTTGTGGGTAATCACACTGGTTGTCCCGGGCTGATCAGTGCCCCGATCGTGATGACCACTCAAGACATGACTGCTTTGGGGTGGGTCATGCCTACAGTCGATTCCGTAGCTAATCACGCAGTTGCCACACCCTGGCTGAAAACGATGGACTTGAGACTATCCTGGCCAATCAAGGTCAAGGATCGTGTGACCATCGAGCCGAGCGCGAGCGTCTTCAACGTCTTCAACTTCGCCAATGCATTCCAGGCAGGCAACATGCCGAGTGGTTCGTTGCTACCCGGCCCGAACGGGGTGTTGGCTCCAAATGTTATTGGCGGGGTGGCTTCGGGATCGAGCTATACACCGTTCCGGACGAGCTTCCAGTCGGGAACATTCGCCCTGGGGGCTCCCCGCCAGTTTGAATTCGGATTGCGCATCAGCTTCTAGAGTTCGACCGGAGACCCGTGCTTGCGCTTCGGTCCCTGCGTTCAACGGAAACAACTTCTTGCAATCGGAGGAGCAAATCGAGCTTAAGCGGCTGCGTGTACAATGCCTGCATGGCTTTCCGTCCGCAGGGTAACTCCAACGCCGCCAAACGGGGCCGGACTCCGCCCCCTGAGGAGACCTTTGAAGAAGCTGGATTCCTCAAAGCCCTGGGCGAGAAACAGAAATCAGTGAGCGTCAAGCTCATGGACGGTCAGACGGTGAGTGGCTGGATCGAGTATTACGACAAGCACATGGTGCGCCTAACGCGCGAAGGCGCTCCCAACCTTTTTATTTTCAAACACGAGATTATGTATATCGCGGAAGACGGCGGGAAGAAGAAGTGAGACGGGCTTCAGACTTCGGCTTTCGGGCTTCAGTCATCCGGTTCTGTCTCGCCTTATCTTCGAACTTGAAGCCCGATCGCCGAAGCCCGAAGCCCGGTATCCAGACCTGTGCCTGACTCCAACCACAGCTTCCTCCCGGCTATGTCAGCGATCGCCCGCGAAGCCGGCGCTTTGCTGATGCATTACTTCCACCAGCACTTGAAGATCGAATACAAAGGTGAGGCCGATCTGGTGACTGCGGCGGACCGCGCCGCCGAAGTCTTGATCCGGGAACGCATTCGCCAACAATGGCCTACGCACGACATTTTAGGCGAAGAGCAGGGACTCAGCGATCAGGGCAGCGAGTATCGCTGGTACGTTGATCCGCTGGACGGCACGACGAACTTCGCGCATGGATTTCCGGTTTTCTGTGTATCGATTGCGCTGGAACACCATGTACGCGAGCATAAAAGTCAACGCGTCGCTGCTGTAGTCTACGATCCCACACGCGATGAACTGTTTTCTGCGGAGCAGGGAAGAGGTGCGCAGCTCAACAGTGAGAGCATTCATGTCTCGAAAACGGCTCAGCTGAAGGAAAGCCTTCTGGCTACCGGCTTTCCCAGCCAGAAACGGCACAAGAATCCGAATATTTACTTTTATCACCAGATCACGTTGCACTCGCATGGAGTGCGCCGTGCGGGATCAGCCGCGCTTGATTTGTGCAACGTGGCCGCGGGGCGCTTCGACGGCTTCTGGGAATTCAATTTGAATCCCTGGGACACGGCGGCAGGTGTTCTTCTTGTGGAAGAAGCCGGCGGCAAGGTGACGCGCTTCGACGGATCGCCGTTTGAAATCAGCAGCCGTGAGACAGTAGCCTCGAACGGGTTGATTCATGAAGCGCTGCTGCGGGAGTTTGAAGCTGTCTTCGCGGGGCGAGGTTTGGAGCCGCTGCCCGATCCGAGAGTGTTCAAAGCATGAATCAAAACCGCAGTGGATATGGAGGTGCAAGCTGTGCTTAAAAAAACCATGCAGCTAGTTCCAGTCGCAATCATCCTGCTGGGATCGGCGGTCCTCGTCGTCGGTGCCTCCAACTCTTCGCCGGCCGCCCCTGATGCGGCTTATGTGCAGTCGTTTGAGAAGTGGAAAGCGGAGCAGATTGACGACCTGAAGCAGAACTGGCTGCCGCTAGCTGGGTTGTTCTGGCTGAAGCCGGGCGTGAATAGTTTTGGTACGGCGCCAGAGAACGCCGTCGTGTTCCCCAAAGGCCCGGCGCACGGCGGAGAGTTCGATCTTGAGGGCAAAGAAGTAACCATCAAGCTGCTTCCGGATGCGCACGCGATGCTGGCTGGTGCACCGCTCAGAACCGCGAAATTAGCTCCGGATGTTTCGGGACATGCCTCGCTGGTGGAGATGGGTACGCTGCGCTTTCACGTGATCGTGCGTGGAGAACGCGTGGGGATTCGCGTCAAGGATTTGGAGAGCGCGTCCGTCACCAACTTCAAAGGACTGATATTTTATCCCCTCGATCTGAACTACCGCGTGACGGCCACGTGGGAACCGTCCGATGGAAAGAAGACGATCGACGTTCCCAATGTTCTGGGCGACGTGACGGCGGTGCCGGTTGCGGGCACAGTCGTGTTCAAGATCGATGGGCAGGAGCAGAGGCTGACGGCGCTGGGCGGAGATCCATCGAACGGACTGTCGTTCGTGTTCAACGATCTGACGGCAAAGAGCGATACCTATCCCGGCGGACGCTTTCTCGATAGCGAGCCGGTAGTCAACGGAACTGTGGTTCTGGACTTCAACCGTGCCTACAATCCTCCCTGTGCGGTGACTCCCTTCGCCACGTGTCCGTTGGCGCCGAAGGAGAACCGACTGGCTGTGGCAATTCCCGCTGGCGAGAAGTTCGACAAAGCGGCACACGGTCACCACTAGCCACTAAGGTCCACCTATCGACGGATCACGCTTCCTGCGCCGCGTTACAATAACGGGGGGACAGCTTTTTCGGCTGTCCCGAAGTTCTCCGACTCTTACAGGCCTAACGTGATCAACTCTCTGCTGGAACGCAAGATCGAGAAGCGGCCCGACCGAGTGCGGCTGCAAGGACGCATTCTTTTCCTCACGGAAGATCCGGAACTGATCAAGCGGCAACTGGCCGGTGAAGACCTGCCGTGGGATACGAACAATCCGGGGAATAATCCCAAGCTGCGCGACGATATCTCAACCGACGAGATCACTCCGGCGCACTACTGCTTTTATTTTGACGAGACGCTGGGCGAGATTCCTTACCTTGGCTTAAAGTGCGGCAGCGTGACGCCGATCGGGCGCGGTGAAGTGAAGCGCGGCGGATTTGTGTGCGCAGTGAGCGGGAAACGGCGCGGCAAGGGGTCGAGCCGGGAGCAGTCGCCTTACGCCGAGATGTGCGCCGGCATTCGCGTGGTGATCGCGGAAAACATTGAGCGCATCTACAAGCAGAATTGCCAGAACCTGGGAGTGCTGACTTCGACCGACTTTTCCCTGATCGACAGGATTCGCAGCGGAGAGGAGATTGCGCTCTCCGAGTTCACTGCCGGGGAAGACGAGATCACGCGGCAGGTGATTGAGTACGGCGGGCTGTTCCCGTTCAATGTGGCGCGGATGCAGAAATTAGTGTTTCTGCCGCCGGTCAAGACCGCAAAGCATCCCATGACTTTGGCGGAGAAAATCTTCGCGCAGCACATGATTAATGAGCGTGGCGAAGTTGGCGTTCCTTGGGTGAAGCCCGGGGACACCGGATTTGCCCAGGCCGACCTGCGCTTCAGCCATGAGTACGTCACGCCTATGGCGGCTATCTTTTTTGAGCGCTACGTCGGCAAAGACGCGAAGGTCAACAATGCTTCGAGCATTATTTTCTTCCGCGACCACCTCACATTTCTCGATGAGGTGATTTCGGAAGAGAAAAAGAAGCTTGGTCTGCTCGATCTGGCGACTCAACTCAAGCTCAAACAGCAGGATTTCGCCGCCAAGCAGGGAATCAAGCTGCACGGAGAGCTGAAAGATCGCAAGGGCTCGGAGGGTATTTGCCACTCGATCGTGCTGGAAAGCTATGCGCTGCCGGGGCAGTTGAACATCGGCTCCGACTCGCATACGCCGCACGTGGGCGCGATTGGCTGCGTCGCTTTCGGCATCGGCACAACCGATGTGTTCAACAGCTGGATTACGAAGGATGTGCGGGTGAAGGTGCCGGAGTCGGTTAAGGTCGTGATCCGCGGTAAGCGCCACGCGAATGCTACCGCGAAAGATTTTATCCTCAAAATTCTTAGCCTCGATTATGTGCGCAGCGGCAAGGCGCTCGCGAAGGTGATGGAGTATGCGGGTGAGGCGATTGAGGAACTCAGCGTGGATGAGCGCGCCACCATGACGAACATGGCAGCCGAAATCGGCGGATTCACCGGCATTGTCGCACCGGATAAGAAAGCAGTCGACTTTCTGGTTGAGCGTCGCGGAATGGACCGGAAGAAAGCCGATGCCATGATCGCGGGCTTGTATAGCGATCCAGAGGCGCAGTATGCGCATGTGATCGAGCTCGACGCAGCGGAGATTACGCCTATGGTCGCGACTCCGGGCGATCCAGGCAACGGAAAATATGTGCGAGAGCTGAATACGCCTCTGCCGATCGAAATTGCTTACGGCGGTACCTGTACGGCGGGCAAGAACGAAGACATGGACATGTACGCTGCCGTTCTGGCCGATGCGCTCAAGCAGGGCAAGCGCGTGGCCGGTTCGGTGAAGTTCTACATTCAGTTTGGATCGCAAGAGACGCGCGAGTATTGCTTGCGGAAGGGCTATCTGGATGTGTTTCAGAAAGCTGGGGCGATTGTGATCGAGCCCAGTTGCGGCGCCTGCATCAACGCGGGGCCGGGAGTTTCGACGCGTCCCGATCAGGTGGTGATCAGCGCGCAGAACCGCAACTTTCCGGGGCGCAGCGGTCCGGGACAGATGTATCTGGCTTCGCCGTTGACGGTCGCGGCTAGCGCGGTTGCGGGATATATCGTGGAATACGAGCCCAGCGAGGCGTTTGTGGGGGTTTAGCAAGTTTTCCGGACCGGGTGCCTGCAAGTGGTTGAATTGAAGCAGGGTGGCCGAAATTAGCCACTACCGAAGCTGCAACTTTTTTCCGCGATCCGAGTTCAAATATGTAGGTACTTCGGATCGAAAATAAAGATCTGGATGACCTGGCAGATCCGGTGGGGAAAAGCGGTGGATCTGAAAAAGGGAGATTGATATGCGGTACCTAAAATATTTGGCTTTGGTGGGGGTTTTGATGCTGCCGCTGACCTACACGCAGTCTGCGCACGCCCAGGTCGCGGTGGGAGTGGGAATCGGCGGGCCGCCAATATGCGCCTACGGCTACTATGGATATTACCCTTACGCTTGCGCGCCTTACGGCTATTACGGACCTGACTGGTTTGCCGGTGGAGTGTTTATCGGCGCCGGCCCGTGGTATGGCTGGGGACGCGGTTGGGGTTGGGGTGGTTGGGGTCATGGCTACTATGGTCGTGGGGGCTGGGGCTACGGACGGGCTGGCTACGGCTACGGACGCGGCGGCTATGGCTATGGTCGCGGGTTCGCTGGCGGGCGCGGATTTGCACGTGGTCCGGCTGGCGGGTTCCGCGGATCGGTAGGCGGTGGGTTTCATGGCGGCTCTGTGGCCCGCGGTGGTGGAGGTTTCCACGGCGGCGGCGGCTTCCACGGTGGCGGGGGCGGGTTCCACGGCGGCGGCGGTGGACACGGCGGCGGCGGGCACCGGTAATCCTGGTGGATCCAGAGTTTCCTGATCCGGGTAACGAGAGATGCATGAAGGACGGCTGGCAGCAGACGCTGCCGGTCGTTTCTTTTTTCTCCCAAGACCTGCCCACCGGATGGCCCGGCTACCAGCTGGCTTTGGCCGGGCGCGGTTCAATAAACCTGTACCGCGGTCCGGGTTTCTTGCTAGAATGTGCGGTTCGCGGAGGCGGGCTCTAGTAGTAGAATATTTGTATAGATCTTAGGAGACAGACACCCTTATGGCTTACGTGATTGCAGAGCCTTGCATTAACACCAAAGACACGGCGTGCGTGGATGCGTGTCCGGTGGATTGCATTCATCCCAAGAAAGATGATCCCAAGTACGCAACCGAGCCCTTGCTCTACATCGATCCCGTGGAGTGCATCGACTGCGGCGCGTGCGTGCCGGTGTGCCCGGTATCGGCCATCTTCGCGCTCGACGATCTGCCGGAGAAGTGGAACGAGTTCACGGCTAAGAACGCGGCGTACTTCGGCCGGTAAGGAAGTTTCGGCTTTCAGGGCGCGCGTCCATTCGGATGCGCGCCTTCGCTTTTGAGGTCGCAAATTGCGATCTCAAAGTTTCGCGCGATGTGTCTCCGGTCAAGGATCGGTGACGGCTGACCGCCCTTCCGCTAGAATCATCGCTTCACACGCTGGGCACCCATGGCATTGATCGAGTCGGAAGCAATCGTGCTGCGCACCTATCCGTTGCGCGAGGCCGACCTGCTGGTCACGCTATTTACGCGCACGGAGGGCAAGGTGCGCGGCGTGGCGCGGTCGGCAAAGAAATCGAAGCGGAGGTTTGGCGGGGCGCTGGAGCCGATGACTTACGTCCGGGCGTTTTACGACGTCCGCGAAGGGCAGGAACTTTCTCGGTTGGATGCCTGCGAAGTGCTGGAGTCTCCGCTGGCCAGCGAAGTCGGTTATGCGCGGGCAGTGGCGCTGGCGCATGTGGCCGAGTTGCTCGACGAACTTCTCCCTGATCGAGAAGCCAATGATGCCATCTTTCGGCTGACCCTCTCGGTGCTGCATGCTCTTCAGGGTGCCGAAGTATGGATGGCGGTCACCTACTTCGAGCTGTGGTTGACGCGGCTGGTGGGATTCCTGCCCGAGTTGACCGAGTGCACAGTCTGCGGGCGAACTCTGAATGGGAGTCGCGCTTATTTTCACGCCCTGGCGGACGGGTTGATGTGCCCAGACGATAAGCGGCTGGCGTCTTCCGAGATTTCAAAGGACGCGCGAGATTTGGCGGCTTTGATGTTTCGCGCTCCGGTAGAAAGTTTTGCAGGGGTGCCGTGGCCCAAAGCGCAGGGCGCGGACTTGCGGAAGTTTCTGATTCAAATCTTGCAACGGCATATCGAGAAGAAGCTGGTTACGGCGGGGATGCTGGAGAAGATCAGCAATTAGCAATCGATTGGAGGAGCCTGTGAAACAATTTATCGCTACCTCGATTGGATTGTGGTGCGCTATAGGCGGTAACGGCCAAACCAACGCAGCCGCGCCACCGCAGCTGGTTCAAGCTACCCTGACAAGACCAGGCGGGACGCCGTTCTACTTACAGGCAACAATCTCTGAGCTGTCGGATCCTAATGACCGCATTGAGGTGGAGATGTCGTGGGTTGGACCCGACAAATGGAAGCGAAAGATTCAATCCCAGAAGTTTTCTCAAACACTGATCGTAGATGGCGACAAAGTGTTCGAGCAGGATTCTTCCGACTATCTTCCTTTGGCAATTGGGGTCCTGACGAGCGCGATGGTGAGTCCGCAGACTGTGCTCGATGCGTATAGGCCCGGCGACTTTGCGAGAACGAAAGCTAACGGACTTACTGACGAGTCTGGCAAAGTTTGCTTTTCCGCCAACAGTAGAATGTGCGGGATGGGCCGCAGTGGGCTTGCGGAATTCGTTGGAGCTGCTGGCCGCTCGCTGGAATTTACTGATTACCGGAAATTCAAAGGCGAAAGAGTGGCTCGGTTGCTGATCTATCGCATTGATCATGGCGATAGCTGGCAAGCGCGGATAAACACGTTGGGCGAATTGCAGAAGCACGATGAGGCTACATTTCAAATCGACAATCCTACAGAGAAACCAAATCAAATTCGAGCAGTTGTCGTACAGGAGGCAGAGCTCCGCGGCCTCGCGCAACAGCCACTTGAGATCATCTGGCCCCAAGTGCTAGAGGACAACAACACCACCGGACAAACTAGTTACTACGTGTCTCTGGACCGGTCCGGACAGGCTCGCGAGGTTCTGCCTCTGAGTGTTGCGATTGAGCGTGCAGACGATCCGGCGCGGCGGCAGATACTCAAGTGGAAGTTCAAGCCGGTGCTGAGAAACGGTGTTCCGGTGCAGGCCGAATCTATTCTGAACTTCAGTTTTAACACACGCGCGTATGGACGACCTTCTCCCCTAACCGACGAAGAAGTTAGAAAATTAGCTACCAACCTAATCGATCCCATTTTTCCTGAGGGAACTGCTCCGCCGGGTTCTACCTTCGAGATTCTAATTTCAGTGGATCAGGAAGGGAACATAATCGAATCGATGGCCGGCGACGGACCGCACGCGATGTATCAGCCATGCTCCAAAGCCGTGGGCAAATGGCACTTCAGCCCGATCATTGAGGACGGCAAGCCCCGCCCTTATCGAGCCAAAGTTATCTGTCGAGTTCCGTAAAAGAGCTCGCTCTGATCGGGGCTGACGGCTCAACGCTCTTCCATTTACAATTAAGGATTGACCTTCTGACCACAGACAGACTGTGAACCCATCTAAACCCAATTCGCTGACGTTCCAGGAACTCATCCTGCGGCTGCAGGGGTTTTGGGCGGAGCGTGGGTGCGTGCTGCAGCAGCCTTATGACGTGGAAGTGGGCGCGGGGACGATGGCGCCCGAGACGTTTCTGCGGGTGCTGGGGCCGAAGCCTTACAAGGTTGCTTATGTGCAACCTTCGCGGCGTCCGGCGGACGGGCGCTATGGGGAGAATCCGAACCGGCTGTTCAAGCACACGCAGTTGCAGGTCATTCTGAAACCTCCGCCGGAGAATGTGCAGGAATTGTATTTAGAGTCGCTTGGTGCGATTGGCATTGACCTGCGGCAGCACGACATCAAGTTTGAAGAAGACAACTGGGAAGCTCCAACGCTGAGCGCTTGGGGCGTTGGCTGGCAGGTGATGCTCGATGGGCTGGAGATCACGCAGTTCACCTACTTCCAGCAGTGCGGTGGGCTGGACTTGTTTCCGATTTCCGCGGAGCTGACCTATGGGTTGGAACGCATCGCGGCATTTCTTCAGGATGTGGATTCGATTTACGACATCGTGTGGGCGCGCGATCCGGAGACCGGGCTGGCCACGACCTATGGCGACGTGCGGCTGGCCGACGAGTTGCAGTTTTCCGTCTACAACTTCGAAGTGGCGGATGTGCAGAAAGCCTGGGAGCATTTTTGGCTATATGAGGCGGAGTGCAAGGGACTAATAGAGGTGGTTCGGGTGAATCTCGCCTCATCGGAAGTCGGCGGCGGGACGGTCTCACCTTCTGTTGCCGCGGCGGATGGCGGACAGGACGCTATGGCGGCGATCCTGCGTCGTCCCATTCTGGCCGCGTACGACCTTTGCTTGAAGTGTTCCCACTTGTTCAACATCCTCGATGCGCGTGGAGCAATCTCCGTGACTGAGCGCGTGGGTGTGATTGCCCGGGTGCGGGCGCTCGCGGTGGGTATCGCGAAGGCTTGGGTGGATCAGCAGAGGAGCGAAACCGCGGGCGGCGCATCCAACGAGAAGAAACCTGTTCGCGAGACGAAGGCGAAGAAGGAGAAATTGTCGCCCGTGGGATCCTAATTTGCAGTTGTTGTAGCTGATGGCCGAGAGCAAGACGCTCTCGGGACAGCCGGCGAGACGCCGGTGCTACGGTTTAACTGGCATGCCAGACTTTCTGCTGGAAATCGGGTGCGAAGAGATCCCGGCGCGGATGATCGACGCCGCTTCACAGGAGTTGCGCGAGCGCCTCAGTGCCCTGCTGAGCCGGGAGCGACTGCCGCCGAACGACGTCACATATTTCGACACACCGCGGCGATTGGCGGTGATTGCAGCTGGCATCCCGGCGGCTCAACCGGACGTTAGCGGGCAAGTGACCGGTCCCTCAGCCAGTGTTGCTTATAAAGATGGTCAGCCTACGCCCGCAGCGCATGCGTTTGCCAAGAAGGCTGGAGTCGACGTATCGCAACTCGAGAAAATCACAACCGCGAAGGGCGAATACCTGGCGGCGAAGATTACCAAGAAGGGCCGACGCACGGCCGATATTCTCGCCGAGACTTTGCCGAAGGAACTCTCCTCGATCTACTGGCCTAAGAGTATGTACTGGCGCAAACCGCACGAGCGCTTTGTGCGGCCGGTGCGCTGGCTGGTAGCGATGCTCGACGGGGAGACCATTGCGCTGGAATTTGACGGAATCTGGGCCGGGAAGACTTCGCGCGGGCACCGGATGTTGTCCCAAGGGGAAGTCACGATTCCACGGGCTGGAGCTGCTTATGTAGAGGCGCTGCGCGCGGCCAAGGTTCTGGGCCGTGCGGAACGTGAGCAGCAGATTCGCAAAGCATTGGACGCCGCCGCGCGCACGATTCCTGGAGCACGATGGCGGGAAGACAAGTCTCTGCTCGACACTGTCGTGAACCTGACGGAATTTCCCTCCGCAATTCTGGGGAGTTTCGATCCGCAGTTTCTGGCTCTGCCGGAGGAGATTCTGGTTACGGTGATGCGGGACCATCAGAAATATTTTGCCGTTGAAGATGCGCACGGCAAACTCCTCCCGCATTTTCTGGCGGTGTTGAATACAGATGGGGATCGGGACGGATTGATCCGGCACGGTAACGAGCGCGTGCTTCGGGCGCGTTTCAGCGATGCCAAATTTTTCTGGGAGACAGACCAAAAACTCTCGCTGCTGGAGCGGCTGGAACTGCTGCGGCACGTTACTTTTCAGAAGGACCTCGGCAGTTACTATGAGAAGAGGCGGCGGGTACAGCGTTTGTGCAGTTGGCTGAGTGAGATTATCAAGCAGAGTGGGATCGCTGTGCGCGCGGGCGTGATCCACAAGGCGGCGTGCCTGGCGAAGACCGACCTGACTACCGAGTTGGTGAAGGAATTTACCGAACTACAGGGCATTGTGGGTGGGCTTTACGCGCGGGCTCAGGAACTTGACTCTAGCCTGCCCGAGGCCACGCGCTTCGCGATTGCGGATGCGATTTATGATCAGTACAGGCCCGAGTCCGTCGAAGATGAAGTGCCGCGGTCGGTGGAAGGTGCGGTGCTTTCGATCGGTGACAAAGCGGACACGATTGCAGGAATGTTTGCCCTTGGGCTGGTGCCGAGCGGTTCGAAGGATCCGTTTGCACTGCGGCGGCAGGCGAATGGGATCGTGAAGGTGATCGCAGAGAAAAAACTCCCTCTGCAGCTGACGGGTTTGATGCGGGATGCGCGGGCTGGGTACCAGGGATCAGAAGCGGAGAAGAAGTTTGTCGACGATGAAAAGTTTGTCGAGTCCGGCAAAACGTTCTTCCGCGAGCGTCTCGAGTTTTACCTGAAGGATGTTCGCCGATACACATATGACGTGGTGAAGGCGGTGCTCGCGGCTGGCGCTGACGACGTAGTGGATGCGCTCGCCCGGGCAGAGGCGGTGAAACAGGTTCTGCATATGCCCGAGTTTCTGGCGATTGGCGCCGCTTGCAAGCGCATGCGGAATATTCTGAGGCAGGCGGAAGAGAAGAGAATTGCTCCGGCTGCGAGGTTCGAGAGCTTGCCGGAGTCAGCTCGCGAAGAGAAAAATCTGGCAGCTTATATTGAGGTTAACGGATCCCGGGTCGATGCGCTGCGGAAGAAAAAACAATACGGCGACGCCCTTATGCTGCTCTCAACCGCGCGCGAGCCGGTGGACGCCTTCTTCGACAAAGTCATGGTGATGGTAGAAGATGAGAAGGTACGGGCGAACCGCTTGGCGCTGCTGCGGACTCTGCTGAAAGAATTTTCCACGATCGCGGACTTTTCCGAGATCGTGACGGAAGGGAACGCGTAACCGCGGGAATTCCCAACAAGATGAGATGTGCAAATTGCCGGCGGGTCGCCGGCGATACAGAATCGAACCACAAAGGACTAATCATTTATGGCGACAACCACACTCCCCGAAGCTCCAGTGCAGGAAAGCAAGAAAGCCACAACCAAGTACATTTACTTTTTCGGCGGCGGCAAGGCGGATGGTAATGGAAAGATGAAAGATGACTTGGGCGGCAAAGGAGCCGGCCTGGCCGAGATGACGAATGCTGGGCTGCCCGTTCCGCCCGGGTTCACCATCCAGACCGAGGCTTGTCGCGAGTACATGCGGAACGGCGGCGTGTCGAAAGAAGTCGACCAGCAGATGGAGGAGGCGCTGGCCAAACTCGAAGCGCTGCAGGGTCAGAAACTGGGAACGGGTGAGAACCCGTTGCTGGTGAGTGTGCGCTCGGGCGCGAAGTTTTCCATGCCGGGCATGATGGATACGATCCTCAATCTGGGATTGAACGATAAGAGTGTTGAGGCGCTAGCCAAACGCAGCAACAATCCGCGGTTCGCTGCAGATTCGTACCGGCGGCTGATCCAGATGTTTGGCAACGTTGTGCTGGAAATTCCGAAGCATGCATTCGATGAAGTATTCGACGCGAAGAAGAAACAGAAGAAAGCTAAACTCGACACCGAACTCGATGCCAAGGCGCTGAAGGAAGTGATTGAGGAGTACAAGAAGGTCGTCAAGAAGCACGCCAAGCGAGACTTTCCACAGGATCCGCACGAGCAGTTGGTAATGGCGCGGGACGCGGTGTTCCGCTCCTGGCAGAACGACCGCGCCAAGCATTACCGCCGCATCAACAATATCGATGACATGCTGGGGACCGCGGTCAACGTGCAGGCAATGGTGTACGGCAACCTCGGCGATACCAGCGGCACCGGTGTGGGCTTCACGCGCAATCCTGCGACCGGCGCGAAGGAGTTCTACGGTGAATTTCTGATGAACGCGCAGGGAGAGGATGTGGTCTCCGGCGTGCGGACTCCGGTTCCAATCCTCGAACTGCAGAAGATTATGCCCGACGTATACAGCCAGCTCCGCGAGATCACGACGCGGCTGGAGAAACATTACAAAGACATGCAGGATTTCGAGTTCACCATCCAGGATGGCAAGCTCTACATGCTGCAGACGCGGAACGGCAAGCGCACGGGTCTTGCCGCAGTGCAGGTGGCACTCGATATGGTGAGCGAGGGGCTGATCAGCAAGGAAGAGGCGATCTTCCGCCTCGATCCCAACCAGGTCGTAGATTTCTTTGTGTCTCGCTTGGACAGCAAAGACGTTCGGCCCGAAGATGTGCTGACCACGAAGGGCATCGCAGCTTCCCCGGGAGCGGTCGCGGGGCAGATCGTTTTCACGGCCGACGATGCGGTTGAGAAGGCCGGGCATGGTGCGGAGAAGAACCCGGTAATCCTGGTTCGCGCCGAAACCACTCCAGAAGATATACACGGTATGGAAGTTGCTATTGGCATTCTGACGTCGCAGGGTGGGGCGACCAGTCACGCGGCGGTCGTCACTCGTGGTATGGGCAAAACCTGTGTCGCTGGCGCGGGAGAGATCGTGGTTGACGAAAGGACGCGCCAGATGCGGGCGCGAGGGCAGGTATTCAAGGAGGGAGACTGGATCACGCTCGACGGCACGGCTGGCAGTGTGCTGAGAGGCAAGAGGAAGCTGCTTGGGTCGGACCCCGAGAATTTGGCAAAGCTTGCCAAGCTAATGAGCTGGGCAGAGCCGTTCCGAAAGATCGGCGTGCGCGCCAATGCTGATATTCCGCGTGATGCCGAGAAGGCGCGCGAGTTTGGCGCCGAGGGCATCGGCTTGTGCCGAACCGAGCACATGTTCTTTGCCCCGGATCGTATTCCGCACATGCGTGCCATGATTCTTGCCGACAACGAGAAGGATCGCCGTTCAGCGCTTAAGAAACTGCTGCCCTATCAAAGAAAAGATTTCGAGGGCCTCTTCAAAGCCATGGACGGCTTGCCGGTGACGATCCGCCTGCTCGACCCACCGTTGCACGAGTTCTTGCCTAAGCGCGAGAAGCTCATGGTGGACATCGCCAGCCTGCCCCGTGCCAACGCAAAGCAAAAGAAAGCTCTGGTGGAGGAATATCGCGATTACGGGGTGAAGGGAGCTGGCGATCTGAAGAAGGTTCTCCCCAGACTGTTGGCGCGCGTGGAAGAGTTGCACGAATTCAACCCAATGCTGGGGCTTCGCGGATGCCGCTTGGGGATCACTTATCCGGAGATAACCGAGATGCAGGCGCGGGCCATCCTTGAAGCCGCGGTGGCCGTCGAGAAAGCCGGCATCAAGACCCACGCAGAAGTAATGATCCCGCTGATCGCGACGGTGAAAGAGATGGAGAACCAGGGCGCGATTGTGAAGCGCGTGGCAGAGGAAGTGTTCAAGGAAAAAGGAAAGCACGTGCATTACCTGGTAGGCACGATGATCGAGTTGCCCCGCGCCTGCCTGGTGGCGGATGAGATTGCCAAGGAAGCGGAGTTCTTTTCGTTCGGCACCAACGACCTGACACAGACCACGTTCGGCTTCTCGCGCGACGACGTAAACAAGATTCTGACGTCGTATCTTGAGGAAGGGATTCTGAAGCAGGATCCGTTTGCCGCGATCGATCAGGTTGGCGTCGGCGAACTGGTGAGGATTGGGATCGAGCGAGGCCGAAAGACGCGTCCCAAGCTGGAAGTAGGGATCTGCGGCGAGCACGGCGGCGAACCGGAATCCGTCAAGTTCTGCCATCAGGTGGGGATGGATTACGTGTCGTGCTCCCCGTTCCGCGTGCTGACGGCGCGTTTGGCGGCGGCGCAAGCCGGAGCCGCGGATACGCTGAAGGTTGAAGGCGGGCGAACGAAATAGAGCTCAACGTAGAGCATGCTCTCCGTCCGCGAGCTACTGCACTTTCTGCAGGCGGGCGATCAGTTTCTGCGCCAGGCTCTCTTCTGAATCCGACCAGAGCAGCCGCGAACTGGTGCCACTATTTCTCTCAACGTTCACCGAGAATTCCACCAGTTTCGCGACGTTGTCGCGAATCTTGGCGCGAGTCTGGTCAGTGAGCGAAGTCTCGGGTTGGAGAAAATATGAATCCGGACCAAAATCCACCTCAATATGTCCCGTCTGCTGATAAGCGCCTTCGTCAAATTCTTCTCCCTGGACGATGAACTTCACCAGTGCGGGTTCGAGCACCCAGTTTTCGTTCGACGCATCGGGCGTCCACAAATCCCAATGGGCTTCGAAGACGTAAGCGTAATCGTCGTGGACCTGTTCGGCGGCGATCAGCGCTGCCTGCCCGGGGTCGATTCCCGATGGAAACCGGCGTTCCAGCACCGTAGCCTCGTCCCAGGAAATAGGATGGAGAGCGAAGTAAGTGATCCCAGGACGCTGCGCCGAGAAAGGGAACTGCTGCAATACTGCGAAGGCGTGCGGCAACATCTCCGGGCCGGAAAAATCGGAAAACCAAAGACTGAGATAAAGTGGATCGGACACAATCACCTCGAATGGTGGTGACTTTCACCTGCGGTCACTATTATTCTAAATTGTCGAGCGATCGCGGGAAAGGCAGCAACTCTTCGTTTTGACTGGGTTTTGACAGGGTTGCGAAGGGCTTGTTACGATCAACTGGTGCCTCGAGCACCCCGCCTCACATCCGTCCCCGTCGTCTAGCCTGGCCTAGGACATCGCCCTTTCACGGCGGTAACACGGGTTCAAATCCCGTCGGGGACGCCAACCTTATCAGCCACTCGTGAACCCCTTCCGAATTTTGCAGGTCCGTCGCGGTCGGATAAGCCTCGGTGCTTTGTATTTGTCTTGCCCGTTATCCTTTTTCCGATTGGCTAATACATGGTGCGTCATCGCTTCGAGGTGGCGGCGAACAACGTAACGGCTCCATCGAACAACAGCAGGGCCGAAAAAGCACTTACGACGGCGCGCCAATTGAGCTCAAACTGGTCGTTTCTTCACCATGCCGGAAATCGACGGTCACGGTTCACACACTCGCATTAGAAAGGCAGCCAACGTTCACGCCATGCTATCCAAGAATCCCGCACCCTGAATCCCGCACTCTTGTTACTGTAGTGACATTTGACCCCTTGTTTGCAAGGGCTCAATTTTATATGCTAGAGATGGGTAGATTGGAAACTTTTCCTGAGATGTCACCTCTAAGACATTTCGAAGATCAACGGCGCAAGACTTGGTGCGCGGTGGTCGTTTTGGCTGCTGTATGCTCACTGACTGTGAGTGTAGCGACACGCTATTCCTCCTCGTGGGATGTTTCGGCGCCCACGGTGAAGACCGTCCAAGCGCACGCAAAGCCGGAGGCGAAACGGCAGCGTCTCGACAAGGATGCGGCGAACTGGGTTCCTCCGCTGGTCGGTTTCGATGCCCTCCGATCTCCCAGTTCTTACCGCCAAACCACGCCGGCAGAACCTCCCACGCGAAACGTCTTTCTTGAAGAGAGCCTGTTCAATCGACCGCCTCCATCCTCTGAGTTTCTTTCGTAGTTACTTTCACGGCGGGCCCCAGCACACTTGTTAAGCAGATCTGGCTGACGGAACTGTGCGTCTCGGAGCTGCACCTCGAAACCTGGACATGCAGGTAAGTAGCGGAGCAGTAAGGGGTTCCCACCAGTGGTGCAAAATTACTGGAAACCTGAGCAGACGAAGCCGCATCTGTGAATGCAAATCAAGGCCCGAAAGGAAATAGGCATGCCGGTCGCACCTTTGTTGACCGAAGAAGAGCTTGACACGCTGCGCCAGTTCGACACATGCATGGTCGCAAACGCGATCGAATCGTTTCAGGTCAGGCTGCGTAACACTGGATTTGCCGATGCCAGCGTGCAATGCATGTTCCCTGACGCACCCCCCATGGTGGGTTATGCGGCTACGGCGCGCCTTCGCAGCGGTGAACCTCCCATTGTCGGTACGTTCCATGACCGCGCCGACTTCTGGAACAGCATTCTCGAAGTCCCCGCACCCCGTATTCTCGTCTTGGAGGACATGGATGATCCACCTGGACGCGGTGCTTTCGTTGGAGACGTCCATGCCGCGATCCTAAAGGCACTGGGCTGCGTCGGCTACTTGACCAACGGCGCCGCGCGTGAATTACCTTCCGTGCGCAAGATGGGCATCGAGTTGTTTGCCGGAAGTGTTGCCGTTTCCCATGCCTATGCACATATCTTCGACCATGGAGCCAAGGTCAACGTGGGGGGAATGGAAGTGCGGCCTGGAGACTTGTTGCACGGAGACCGTCACGGTGTCCTCACGGTTCCGGCGGCGATTGCAACTAGGGTTCCCAAGGCGGCGGCGAGACTGCAAAGTGCCGAGCAGAAAATAATTGACTTTTGCCGCTCACGGGACTTCTCGGTGTCAAAGCTGAGCGACGTTATGAAAACTCTGAGCTAAAATCCCGGTAAGGAACGCCGGTCAAAGGAAACTCGATGACTCAAAACCAAAACAGCTCAGATCACGGGGGCCCTTATAGATCAGGAAGAGCGAGTTCTTCAGCTCTTGCTGCTGTTTTGGCCGTGGTCGCTCTCGGTTTCTCGTCCTGTTCCGGACGCGGAAACGAAAGAGTTCAAGCCAGTGGACCCACGATCACGGTCGGTGTAACTAAGGTCGTGAAGAAATCACTCGGCCGAGAAATCACTCTATCTTCCGAGCTGGTGCCCTTTCAGGAAATTGACGTTTATGCCAAAGAGTCGGGCTACGTGAAGAGTCTATCCGTTGACTATGGGACTCACGTGAAGGCCGGTCAGGTGATGGCGATTCTGGAGATTCCGGAGTTAGAAGCGCAGCTTCAGGAAGACCAGGCGGGGATTAAAAATGCGGTGAATCAGGTGAGCCGCGCGCAGCATGAGTTGTATCGCTATCAGGCGCAATACAACGCTCTTCACCTGCAATACACGCGTCTCAACGGAGTCTTTCAGAGCCAGCCCGGCATTGTCGCGCAGCAGGAAGTGGACGACGCGCAGGGCAAGGATCTGGCGGCGTCTGCTCAGGTAGACGCTGGCCAGGCGGAATTGGAAGCGGCCGAGAGTCAGCTTTCGGTGGCCAAGGCGAAGCTGGTTCACGATCAAAGCCTCTTCGACTATTCGAGGATCACAGCACCGTTTTCCGGAGTGGTGACCGAGCGGTACGCAAACCTCGGAACTCTGGTGCAGGCCGGAACTGGTTCGAGCACGCAAGCCATGCCCATCGTCCGGCTGTCCGAGGACGATCTTTTCCGGCTCGTGATTCCGGTTCCGGAATCCTACGTTCGATACATCCGTATTGGCGATCATGTGGATGTTCATGTGCCGTCACTTGACCGCACTTTTCCAGGAACGGTTGCGCGTTTTTCTGTGGATGTCAGGGAAGACACCCGCACCATGCACACGGAAGTGGACGTTGAAAATCCGCAACGAGTTCTGCTGCCGGGTTTGTATGCCGATGCAGAGCTTTCGCTCGACCGAAAAAACGATGTTCCGACTGTGCCGGTGCAGGCGTTGAATCACGAGGGCGACAAAACAACCGTCTTTGTAGTGAATCGGGATGGGGAGTTGGTCCAACGAGTTGTGCAGCTTGGATTACAGACGGCGAGCGATGCCGAAATTGTTTCCGGATTAAATGAAGGAGAACAGGTCGTGGTGAGCGATCGCAGCGGGCTGAAGTCCGGCCAAAAGGTTCATCCGCAGGCAGTAGCCGTCATGGAGTACCACGAACAAAACGCGCAGTGAACGGTGCGGATTTGGCCATTTGAAGCAGTGCGAATGAATTAAGGACAAAGTTTATGCCGGGCTTCTCAATTCGCAATCCCTACTTCATCATAGTGATCTGCTTGACCCTTCTGGTCATCGGCGTGACCAGCCTGGCGCGGATGCCGGTCGATTTATTCCCACCTATCAACCTGCCGGAAGTAGTCGTTGCTACGTTTTATACAGGCATGCCGCCGGAGGATGTTGAAACCGATATTACCGATCCCCTGGAGCGATTCTTTACTCTCGCATCCGGGGTGGACCACATGGAATCGCGGTCCATGTTAGGGGTCAGTATCATCCGCGTTTATTTCCAGCCCGGAACCAGCGCGGATGCTGACGTAAGCCAGCTGTCTAATTTGGCTCTCGCTGACTTGAAGCGTTTGCCACCGGGAACGCTTCCTCCCGTGGTTCTCAAGTTCGATGCCTCCAGCTTGCCGGTGGCGCTGGTGACCGTAAAAGGCGAGGGGCTTACGGAAACCCAGCTCCACGACTACGCCCAGTTTCAGATTCGCAACCAGATCGCAGTCGTTCCCGGCGCCGAAATTCCTGGCGTGTTCGGCGGAATCTACCGCCAGATCATGGTGTACGTCGATCCCTACAAACTCGCTTCGCGTCAACTAAGCGTGATGGATGTGGTTGGTGCGGTTAACGATTCCAACCTGATCTTGCCCGCCGGCGACGTGAAGATGGGACCGTTCGATTACTACGTTTACTCCAACAGCCTGGTTGACAACATGGAGCAACTAGGCAAGGTTCCTCTGAAGGTCAAAGGCAACTCCTGGGTTACGGTGAACGACGTGGGCAAAGCGGAGGACGCTCATCAAATTCAATACAACATTGTGCGCGTCGATGGTCAGCGGTCCGCCTATATTCCCATCATGAAGCAGGGTGGCGACACCAACACCATCGCAGTCGTGGATGGGGTGCGCCAACTCATCAAGCACCTCTATGACATTCCGCAACAGATGAAGACGAGCATCGTCTTTGATCAATCGGTATATGTGAAAGAAGCGATTGACACGGTATTGCATGAAGGCTTTCTGGGGTTGATTCTTACCAGCTTGATGATCCTGATCTTTCTCGGAAGCTTCCGCGCCACGTCGGCTGTGCTCCTCTCAATTCCTCTATCCGCGCTGGCTGCTTTTGTCTTTCTGGCCCTCCTGGGCGGAACTGTCAACACAATGATTCTGGGCGGAATGGCGCTGGCCTTTTCGCGCGTGATCGACAACTCTGTCATTTCCCTGGAGAACATCTACCGCCATTTAGAAATGGGAGCCGCTCCCATGATCGCTGCCGAGGTCGGCGGCCAGGAAGTGAGCCTGGCTGTACTAGCCGCTACCTTAGTGGACGTAGTCGACTTCTTCCCCGTCGTTTTTCTCTACGGCGTTGCCAAGTTTCTCTTTTCGGCGTTGGCCCTGGCTTTTTGTCTATCTCTGCTCGCCTCGTTCGTGGTGGCGATGACGGTGATTCCCCTGTTCTGCTCGCGGTTCTTGAAGGCCAAGCCGCACGGCGAAGTTCACGATGACAAGGAATATGACCCTGCCGTGATGAACCCCTCCCGAATGGAGCGCTTCAACGCTCGGTTCAACCGGATGTTTAATAAGGTACTGGATTATTACGAATACTGGGTGAGGCGGGCGCTTGTGCGTCCGGGGCTTACCGTAGCAATCTTGAGCGGAGTATTCCTGGCGAGCCTGGCAATTTATCCGCTGCTAGGGCTAGCTTTCTTCCCGAAGACGGATGCCGGCCAGTTCACCATCAATGTCAAGGTGCCAACCGGCACGCGCATCGAGTTAGCGAACGAATACGTTGCGAAGGTGGAGGATTTGATCCGTCATGAAATAGAGCCCAGGGATTTCAAGCGCATTGTCTCCAACATCGGCGTAGTTCCGGATTTTTCCGCGCTCTATACCACTAACTCTGGGCCCTATACCGCAACCATCCTCGTGGCACTCAACGAATCGCACCATCTCAGCAGCTTCGAGTATATGGACCGGGTCAAGAAGGCGATGGCCAGCCAGTTTCCCGATATTCGCACATTCTTTTCCAGCGGCTCGATGGTCGACGCCATTTTGAATTCAGGGGCGCCAGCTCCCATCGACGTGCAGGTTAGCAGCCCTGATCTGGACCAGATCTATGGCATCGCGCAGACGTTGGCCAATCGCATTCGTGAAGTGAAAGGCGTCGGCCAGATCTACATTCCGCAAGATATGAACTATCCAGCTTTGCGCCTCGATGTAGACCGCGTGCACGCCGGCGAGCTGGGACTCACGCAAAAAGATGTAGTCGACAACGTCATTACGGCGCTCAATTCGAACTACATGATCGCCCCCAATTATTGGGTCGATCGCAAGAGCGGGAACGACTATTACCTGACGGTGCAGTACTTCGAGCATGGCGACGCCGCGATTCACAACATGGCCGACCTGGGACAGATTCCCCTGCGCGATCCGGGCAACGGGGCAGGAATGTCTTGCGGTCCCTCCGGTCCACCACAGCCAAGTACGGGGCACTCTTCCTGGGCATGCCTCGGAGGAGGCAGACCGACTACCGTGCTCAAGAATGTAGTCGACGTGAAGCAAGTCCTGACGCCGACCGAAGTGGACCACTACCAGATTCAGCGAGCCGTCGATATCTTCGTTACCCCAACCGGGGAGGACCTGGGACGGGTCACCAGCTCGATTCGCAACATTCTCGCGACGGAGAAAATCCCTTCCAACGTACGGGTGAACCTGCGCGGGATGGTGCAGGGGATGGAAGCGTCCTTCAGGAGTTTCGCCTTCGGGTTTCTGATTTCTTTTATGTTGCTATTCCTGATCTTGACCGCGCAGTTCAAATCTTTCATCGATCCTTTCTTGATCATGCTCGCGATTCCGATGGGATTTGTCGGCGTGCTGATCATCTTGCCCCTCACCGGAAGCACCTTGAACGTGATGTCACTGATGGGAGTGTTGATGCTCGTCGGTATCGCCGACTCCAACAGCATTCTGATTGTCGATTTTGCCCACAACTTAGAGAAACAGGGAATGTCGCCGGCTGATGCAGTGATCACGGCATGCCGCGTACGCCTCCGGCCAATTTTGATGACCTCTCTAGCAACCATTATCGGAATGATTCCAATGGCGCTTAAATTGGGGACGGGCGCGGAACAGTATGCCCCAATGGCGAAGGCTATCATCGGAGGCTTGACCTCTTCGGTCGTGCTTACGATTTTTATCGTGCCCGCGGCTTATTTGCTGATCTACGGGAAGCGTGGGGCCGCGGACGCTGGAAACCCGGCGCCGGAGATTGCGAAATGAAGCAGCAACATCCTGCGTAATGGCGCTCACAGACCTGCGCGTCGCGTCATGAAGGAGGTCAACAGGCAACCCGATGACCAGGGCCAATATTTTGATTCGTTGCACGCTGTCGTTATCAGTATGGGCACTTCTGCTGCTGTGTGCCGTGGCACAAAGTCCGGCGAAGCCACCCTTGACAGAAGACCTACCCACGGCCCCGCAGCCGCAGGTCGCACAAAATCAGGCTCACAGCGTGAGGCCTGCCCAGCCTCAAGTTGCGCTGGCCGCCAGCTTCCCGCACGGATCCTCATCGCAGATGCCTTCTCAAAATGCTCCCCCAGCCCCGGCGTCTCCGCAGACGCTAAACGGTCCCCTGCGTCTAAATCGAGTCCAGGCGGAACAGTTGGCCATCAAGAACAATCCCCAGATCAGTGTGGGGCGTCTGCTTGCGCTAGCCCAGCATCAGGTCTTTCGCGAGACCAGGGCAGCGGAATTGCCCAATTTTAATGGCGCCATCACGGCCGTCGACGCCAATGAAGGCAGCCGCATTGGCGCCGGATCGCTCACCGCGTCGCGCCTGCTTGAACACGCAGGCGCGGGAGTGGCCCTGAGCCAGATCATCACCGACTTTGGCCGCACCGTCAACCTTGTCTCCTCTTCCAAGCTCCTGGAGAAAGCTCAAAACGCCAATGCCCTTGCCACCACCGAAGATATCGTTCTGGCCACCGACCAGGCTTTCTACAACGCTCTGCAGGCGCAGGCCCTGCTCAAGGTCGCGCAGCAAACTGTAACCACCCGCGGATCCGTAGAGCATCAAATCGACGAACTGACCAAGAGCAAGCTGAAATCCACGCTGGATCTGGCTTTTGCGGAAGTGAATCTGTCGCAAGCCAAGCTGCTGCTGCTCGACGCGCAGAACAACGTCGATTCCACTCTAGCCGCATTGACCGCGGTCCTTGGCTTCGACAAACAAGTGCAACTCGAGTTGGGCGATGACGATGTGCAACCCCCGCCCCCGCCGCCCGATGTGGATGTTCTCATCGACACCGCCCTGCAGCAACGTCCTGACCTGCAGGCTCTCACGTATGGCGAACAGGCGGCCGAGAAATTCCGCCGCGCCCAGCGCGATCTGCTCTTGCCAACCATCAGCGCTCTCGGCATAGCCGGAGTTTCTCCGGTACGCCCCGACTGTTTCACAAGTGGTCCCTGCTCTCCCAACTATTTTGTTTCCAGTTGGTACGGCGCCATCGGCGTGAACGTGAACGTTCCCATTTTCAATGGTTTTCTTTTCACCGCGGAAGCATCCGAAGCAAAGTACCGGGCCAATGCCGCCGCGCAGAGCACCCGCGACCTGCGCGACAGGGTGGTGCGCGATGTGCGCACGGCATGGCTGGCAACGAATACAGCATTTCAGCGCGAAGATGTGGCTGCGGAACTCTCCAAGGAAGCCGACTTGGGGCTCAATCTTGCCCAGGAACGGTACCACCTTGGCTTGGGCTCAATCGTCGAACTTAGCCAGGCGCAGTTGCAGCAAACTGACGCCGCGATTGGATCTGTCAACGCTCAGTACCAGTATCGGCTATCTCTCTCAACCCTGAACTTTGAGATTGGGGCTCGACCCTAAATCCCTGGCAGGATGGGCCGGACCAGAGCAAAAATAGGGGAGTCGTTAGAAGGGAAGCGCATGCTGCTTTTCTCGTTCTGATGGCGCCGAGTCTGCTATACGCCGTGGTATAGAGTGTGATCTATCTTGCGTCCGCCACGCCGGTCGTTCTTTGTGTGCTGTTCAGCCTTTAATGCATCTGTAGTCGTGGTGTTTGCATTTGTCTATTAAGCACCAGCCCAGCGATCGATCATCGGTTTCGTGGGCGGTATGATTGTCGATATGCTTCCCTTTTGCCTCTATTTCGTCGCAGGCATCGTCACTGGGTTCCATGTTTACACCTTAGCCTTGGCTATGTACGGGGCCCGGCTCAATCCATTAGAACTCGTCTCCTTGTTGGGATCGTTGTGTCTTTTGATTGCCGCTTACGTAAGCCTTTTTAAGCCGAATGCAGCGGCAAAGATTGCGCTGCTCGCCTCGCTGATGATTTGGTGTTTCTACGGCCCAGCCATTGCGAAATCCGTCCGGACGAAGTTCGATAAACAGAGTTCTGCATTTTCCGGTAGGACTCTGTTTCCTTCCCCCGAATTCCGGAAGTTACTTACCTTGAACCCGCTCTCGATCGAGGGCGAAGAAGGGATCATCTCGTCGCACAGCATTGGTGCGGACTAGACTCCCTTGCCGCAAAACTCCAATGACATTGCCATACATCGCCGTCGCTCTCTTGGTTTTCGCCACCGTGTATTCCGCAACCGTCAGCTTCAGGCAACCTGTGAGCCACAAGCACGAGTGGATTTTTCCGGACGCTACAACCCGGTCAAGGCGAATCTTCGTTGGTGCTCTTACTGTTGCACTATTGACTGGCTTCGTGTGGTGGCAGCGAGTCATCGCGCAGAATTCGACGCATCGCTCATCGCGCTTTCTGATTCCCGAGGGATACACGGGTTGGGTGCGTATCGAGTTTGAGGTGCAGAGCGCTCCGACGTTGCCCATGGAAGGCGGTCAGTATGTTCTCAAGATTCCTTCGGGCGGTGTACTCCGAACGTCCTCCGCTGAGCAATATGGATGGGCGAAGGATCATTACTATTATTATTCCGCACAGGGAGTGCGCCCACTCCCGGACTCTGGACCCGCGAAGCTTATTTGGGGCAAGATCAACGGAGAAGAATCTGGAGCGTCGGGCAAGCGGAAATACGAAGAGTTTTTTGTGGGGAACTCGCAGCAGTTCGCCGGCGGTCAGGTTAGTCCCAGATGACAGGCTAATCAGGAATATGACAGAAGCAACTTCCCGGCTCTAGCACTCACTGGCCGACTGAACGACAGTGAAATCTCTATGGGTTCGTGCGTCAGACATCGACGCCAAGAGCGAGATCGGTCATCTCGTCATTGATCGGATGGTTACTCGCAACAATCGCGGGAACGGGTTCTGCGCCGATCCGAGGGATAATTCAACCCCATCGGATTTTTCAGATTGCCTTGCAGACAGGCTGCCTCGTTGCGCACACGATCAATATGATTGAAATGGCAGGTGCATGGACCGGTTCGCACCGGACGTGATTCATCAGAAATTCACAAAGCTATAACCATTCTGTAACATTTCCGAGTTAAAAGAATCGTACCTTAACAACGGCCAAAGTTTTGCGATCGACCCAGTACTTCGAAGGAATTCTCGTCGGATACGACCTACGGTCCGGCAGGAGACCATATTCTTAGCCAACCCCTCAATTTGGATAGGGAACAGGGGAAGACGCTGACGGAGAATAATTCGGCCAAAGTCGCGGGAGCCGTCGAAGGGTTCGTGCCCGATTTTATTTCATATTCGCAATCGCCTCGCACTCATGAGGCAAAAAGGAGAGGAAATGAAGTACATTCTCAGGTCGTGGGTAGTTTTGTTTTTGATAGCAGTCTCGGTGGCACAGACCGCAACTACGGCAGCTCCGAAGAAGAGAGCCACTGGCGTGGCAGAATTGGCTGCTCAGTTAAAGGAATTCAGAGACGTCCTATCGGCCCAGCAGAAACAGATCGACGCGTTGCAGCAGGACAACAGGCTACTCAAGGACGAAATGCGGAAACGGGATGCGGCGCTCGAGGAGGCGCAGGCAGCCGTTACAGCGGCACAAGGGAAGGCCGAAATGGCTGCATCGCAAGCCACCCAGCAAGAGCAGACGGTTGCAGCTTTGCGCACCGATGTTACGGACCTCAAACAAAATCAGGGCAACGTAGCCCTGAGTCTGCAAGAAACACAGAAGAATATAGAGGCCAAGCTCGACAACCCCGCGGCTTTGCGCTTTAAGGGAATCTCGATTACACCTGGCGGGTTCCTCGCGGCAGAAACGGTGTGGCGAGCGCATGCCCTCGGCTCCGACATTAATACTCCGTTTAACTCGATTCCATTCGACGGGGCGAATGCGAGCGCCCTGTCGGAATTCTTCGGATCCGGCCGTCAGTCGCGCATCTCCATGCTAGCGGAAGGTAAGCTTAGCAGCGCGACGATAAGAGGTTATGTCGAAGCTGACTTCCTCACCTCGGGCATCACGTCAAACAACAACCAAAGCAACAGCTACGGCCTCCGCCAAAGGCAGGCGTACGCTCAGGCAGCGCTAAACAGCGGATGGACTTTTACCGGTGGCCAGATGTGGAGTCTGGTTACCGAGACCAAGAAAGGCGTGGACAACCGGAGCGAGGCAACGCCGATGACGATCGACCCGGCATATACCGTCGGCTTCAGTTGGGCGAGGCAGTATGGCTTCAGAGTGGCCAAGAAATTGAGCGATCAGCTGACGTGGGCTGCTTCGGTCGAGAACTCTCAGGCCACGCTTGGCGGAACACTTGCCCCAGGCCAGAACAACTTCGTCATTGGGTCCCAAGGGACTAGCGGAGGTCTTTACAATCCTACCGCAAACTACTCCTTTAATCCTGCGCCGGATTTCGTCACGAAGTTGGCCATCGAGCCGGGCTGGGGACACTTCGAAGTTTTCGGGCTTGTTAGTGATTTCCGCGATCGTATCTTCCCCTGCGGTGGCGTTATAACGGCGACCAGCGGAACCTTGCCTCCTGCCGTTCCGTGCGGCTCGGGCAACGTTCCAAACTCGAGCGGCGCCTACAACAGCAACAAAATTGGGGGTGGCGTTGGTGTGAACGGACGCGCAACGCTAGCTCAGAAGTTCGACGTGGGAATCCATCTCATGGCGGGCGACGGTATCGGCCGCTACGGTTCGGCCGGCCTGCCCGACGTCGTGGCGCGTCCGGACGGCGTTCTGGTCCCGGCACGAAATTATCAGGGACTGGCTACCGCGGAGTATCACTCGAAGCGCCTGGATTTTTATGCCAATGTGGGCCTCGAGTACGAATCGAGGGTGGCTTACATTTCCGGCGGTAAGGGGGCAGGCTATGGCTCGCCTTTGTTCAACAATTCCGGTTGCTACAATGAACCGGCTCCTAGTGCCACTTCGACGAACGTGGACACTCCCACTTCTTCCGGCACCACGGGTAGCGGCACGGTGCCGGTCGTTGGTTCCGGAGGAACTCCGCTGACTCCTGGGTTTAATCCGGCGAATCCTTCGAATTGCAGCGGCAACACCCGCTCTATCATAGAGGGAACAGTCGGTTTCTGGTACCGCTTCTACAATGGTCCCAAAGGCCGCGTTCAGTGGGGACCGCAGTACTCTTACATCGACCGCAACACCTGGGGAGGTGTAGGAGGCAACCCGAACGCCACGGAGAACATGTTCTTCACGTCGTTCCGGTACTACCTACCGTAGGCGGAGCCACGTTCTTTCCTCCTGGGCGCCAGCCGAAGGCTGGCGCCCTTTGTTGCTCGGGAACTTCGCGATGCCAGATAGAAGTTGGCCACGGGTCGCGTCGGCTGGCGGACCGCTGAAAAGTTGTGTTAATGTGTTAGTCGCTATTTTGTTATAGTGGCTATCACATTGTCCGCGGGTTCGCGATCGCATGCTTTCGGGCAGTGCCTTGGGGAGGGAAGCGATGCCTCGAGTGAGCGCGGCGCAGCGAGTCGTTGCCCAGCGATATAAAAACGATGTGACGGTGGGACTTCGTGAGCGCAAGAAAGCCCGATTGCGCCAACAGATCATCGAGACGTCGATCAAGCTATTTCGCAAGCGGGGTTTTGAGAACACCCGGATCGAGGACATCGTACAAGTTCTCGAGATCAGCCAGCCCACGTTCTTCCGGTATTTTTCCAGCAAAGACGCGGTTCTGCGAGAGGTCGGGGAACGCGGATTTGCCTGCATAAGAGACCGGCTACGCTCGGAGTTATCGACCAATGCGAGCACTGCGGAGCGCTTGCGCCGGTTGTATGTCCGCATGGCGAAGGAAGTGGAGGCGGACCGCAGGTTATGGCAGGCAGTCGTCCTTTCGGGCGCGATGGACCCGGTGCGTTGCTCCAATATCCGTGGGCACGAGGAAGCCACGGTTGGCTTGCTGCGAGAGATTCTCGCCGAGGGACAAAAGAGGGGCGACATTACAAATGATTTTCCGGTTATTCATTTGGCGGAGTTCATGGAAGGCCTCTACAACACGGTGGTAAGGCAGTGGGCAGTGGATTTGACCGGACCGCACAAACTCACAGAGCGAGTACGCAGCGCAGTAGAGTTTTTCCTTCGAGGGATTGAGCTCTGAATTGTTCGAACGGTCACGCCATTCTTCGACAGCTAATCGCGGGTCCCCGAGAGGGAAGAAGATGAAAGCTGCTGTGCTGCGCGACTTCAAGACGCCACTTACAGTTCAAGATGTTCCTCTTCCTAAAATCACAAACAGCGAAGTTCTGATCAAGGTTGAAGTTTGCGGCGTGTGCCATTCCGATTTGCACGTAGCCGATGGCGACTGGTCTCAGCTGGCTGGGATCGTCAAGAAACCGCTCATCCTGGGGCACGAAGTGGTGGGAAATGTTGTTGAGGTCGGCTCCGCTGTGCAGGACGTTAAGGTCGGCGACCGAGTCGGCGTGCCCTGGATCCATTGGACCTGCGGAAAGTGCGAGTTCTGCCGCGAAAGCAACGAGAACCTATGCGTTCGTCAGCAAATTACGGGCGTGACAGTGGATGGCGGCTACGCCGAATTTGTAAAAGCACCGGCTACCCACGTCGCCAGAATTCCCGATAGTCTTGCCTCGGAGCAAGCGGCTCCTTTGCTATGCGCGGGAGTTACTGTTTATCGCGCCCTCAGGCAGTCGCGCATCACGAAGGGGCAACGCTTAGCAGTGTTTGGAGTCGGAGGTCTGGGGCATCTCGCCGTCCAGATTGGCTGCGAACTCGGGGCCGACGTCACCGCAATTGACGTCAGCGAAGAAAAGCTCGTTCTGGCTGAGACTCTTGGAGCCTCCAAGACGCTGAACGCCGCATCTGACAAAGTTGTGCAGCAACTACGGTCGCGGGGCGGAGTTCACGTCGCCTTGGTGACGTCTGCGGCCAAAGCCGCCTACGACATGGCGTTTTACTGTGTTCGTCCCACGGGAGTTCTGCTTGCTGTGGGCTTGCCCGCTCAGGACATCTGTTTCCCGCCCATCCTGATGGCGGCGGGCGAAGTCCGGATTCAGGCTTCGGCGGTTGGCACGCGACAGGATCTGCAGCAAATTCTCGCAATGGGTGCGGCGGGGAAGGTTCACTGTGAAGTAGCAACACGACCTTTGTCCGAAGCGAACGAAGTCCTGGAGAAGCTGCGCCGGGGACAGGTTTCCGGCCGGCTTGCGCTAAGTCTCAGCTCGTAGGTTCTTCGTGGGAATGCGGTATATGCGTTTGACGTTAGTCGCTATATTGTGATATTGACTATCACTTTGTAGAGAGCCGACCTTCCGGCCGGGAGCTTTTCATATTGTGAATGCCAGGAAGTTGTTCGACCTCAGCGGGCGCGTCGCGATCATCACCGGTGGTTCCATCGGGCTTGGCCGCCAGATGGCCGAAGGCTTGGCCGAGATGGGAGCAAGCGTTGCGCTGTGTGCGCGCAAGAAAGAGCGTTGTCAGGAAGCGGCTGACCAGTTAGCCAGCTTGGGCGTGAAGACCCTCGCCCTCGGCTGTGACGTGAAAGATCCCGCAGCGATTCAGGAAGTGGTGGCATTGACTTTGCAAAGTTTCGGACGCATCGACATCCTTATCAACAATGCGGGCGTTTCGTGGGGAGCGCCGGTCGAAGAGATGACCCTTGAGCAATGGAGCAAGGTCATTGAGACAAACCTCACGGGAACTTTTCTGTTCTCGCAGGCCGTGGGTAAGGTCATGATCGGGCAAGGGCACGGCAAGATCATCAACATCGCGTCCGTAGCGGGCATGGGTGGCGCTTCTTCGGATCTGCAAGCCATTGGCTACCACGCGAGCAAAGGTGGGGTCATCGCCTTCACCAAAGATCTGGCATGCAAATGGGCAGCGCACAATATACAAGTCAATGCCATTGCTCCAGGCTGGTTTCCTACGCACATGTCCGGCTGGATTCTTGAGCACCACAAGGAGTCCCTGCTGGAAAAGATTCCTCTTCACCGTTTTGGCAGCGACCACGACCTCAAAGGCGCGGCGATCTTTCTGGCTTCCGAGGCCTCGGCTTATGTTACAGGCCATGTTCTTGTCGTCGACGGAGGTCAGACTGCCTGGTAATAGTCACCGAGCATGAATATTCCTCTCACGCCCGTCCGCTTCCTCCGTTACGCGGAGCAACAATTTCCAAACAAAACGGCGGTGGTTTGCCAGGACCAGCGATTTACGTACGCGCAGTTCGCTGATCGCGCGGCCCGGCTGGCGGGCGCGTTGCGCGCTGCCGGAGTGAAGGCGGGGGATCGCGTCGCCTTTCTCAGCATGAATTGCCATCGGCTGCTGGAGGCGTACTTTGGAGTTCTTGATGCCGGAGCCGTTCTGCTGCCGCTCAATTACCGTCTCGCGTCTCATGAACTTGCCTACATCCTTAACGATTCTGGCGCGACCAAGCTGTTTCTGGCGCAGGACTTCGTTGGCCTGGTCGATTCCTTTCGCATGAAACTGACCAGCGTCGACTCCTACCACCTGCTCGATGCGGCGCCGCACGCCGACTGGCTTGCCGCTGAGAACTATGAACAACTCCTCCCCTCCGCGACCCCACACCGCACGGAAATTACCTCGTTTGACGAGAATTCTCTCTGCGAACTTTTCTACACGAGCGGGACCAGCGCCGATCCCAAAGGCGTGATGCTTACTCACCGGAACATCTATCTCCACGCTTTGTATATAGCTCTGTTCCACAAGAGCAAGTATGAAGACGTCTTCCTGCATACGATTCCGTTGTTTCACGCCAATGGATGGGGGGCGGCGCATACCGTCACGTTTGTGGGAGCCACTCACGTCATGAGTGCGCGATTTATCCCGCAAGAGATATTTCGCTTGGTGGAGCGGGAGCGAGTTGGTTCGCTCAGCCTGGTGCCCATCATGGCCGCCGCGTTGGTGAATTGCCCAGAGCGTTCCAAGTATGACTTGAGTTCTCTGCAATGGATCACGATCGGGGGCGCCGCTTCTTTTCCGTCCCTGATGCGCGAGGTCGAGGAGAAGCTCGGCTGCAAGTGTTTTTCTGGATACGGTTTGACCGAGTGCTCTCCCTCTCTTGCCACGGCCGAGCTCAAGCCAGATGTGGTGTGCGAACCCGAAGATCGCTACGCACTCCAGTCCATGACTGGCTACGCCTATCCGGGAGTCGAACTGCGGGTGGTGGATTTAGATGACAAGGATGTACCTCACGACGGCGAGACTATGGGTGAAATCGTTGCCCGCAGCGACAGTGTGATGGCCGGCTACTGGCAGCATCCCGAGGCCACGGCGGAAGCCCTGCGTGGCGGCTGGTTTCACACCGGCGACATGGCCGTCGTGATGGCGAACGGTTACATCCTGATCGTCGATCGCAAGAAAGACATCATTGTCAGTGGTGGCGAAAATATCTCATCGCTGGAAGTGGAGCGAACGTTGTTGACGCATCCCGCCGTATACGAAGCTGCGGTGATCGCAGTCCGGGACGACAAATGGGGGGAAGTCCCCAAAGGGGTGGTGATTTTGAAGCCGGGGTGCGCTGCGACGGAAGCAGAACTCATTGAGTTTTGCCGTTCTAACCTGGCGCACTATAAATGTCCGCGTTCGATTGAATTCTCCGAGGTCTTGACCAAGACTGCAACTGGAAAAGTATTGAAGAAAGAACTGCGGGCGAAATACGCGGACAGGGCAAAGACGCTTAGCCGGGAATTGTGACCTCGGCCGCGAGGAGATGGGATGGACCTGAACTTGACATCCGAGGAAGTGCAATTCCGCGACGACTTGCGCTCCTGGCTTACGGCGAACGTGCCAGCCGACTGGGCGGAGCGGCGTGAGGAATCGCTGGAATCTCGCTTCGAATATCTGCGGGCGTGGCAGCGCAAGTTGTTCGAAGGCGGATGGGCGGGCGTTTCGTGGCCCAAACAATATGGCGGCCGCGGTGCGAATTTGATGCAGCAGGTCATCTTCTGGCAGGAAATGGCTTTGGCCAGTGCGCCGCCGATGGCCAACACTCTGGGGCTGGGTCTGATCGGACCCACCATCATTGCATTCGGAACCGAGGCGCAAAAGGCGCGCTACCTGGCGAAGATTCTCAGCGCCGAAGAAATCTGGTGCCAGGGATTTTCCGAACCCAATGCTGGCTCCGATCTCGCGTCCTTGCAGACCGAGGCGCGACTGGATGGCAATTTCTATGTGGTCGACGGCCAGAAGACCTGGAACAGCTATGGTTGGATTGCCGACTGGTGCGAGTTGGTAGTTCGAACCGATCCGAATCTTCCAAAGCACAAAGGACTCACGGTGCTCTTGGTAGATATGAAGTCCCCAGGGATCAGTGTTCGCCCACTGCGCCAGATCACTGGAGAGAGTGAATTCGCCGAGGTCTCGTTCCGGGATGTGCGGGTCCCCGTCGAGAACGTCGTGGGGGATGTGAATCAGGGCTGGGACGTCGCGATAGGGACGCTGATGCACGAACGCGGCACATTCGGCTCAGGTCTGCAGATCACCTTTCGCCGCAACATGGAACGCCTGATCGAGCTTGCCCGCCAATTGCAACGGAACGGAAATTCTGCGGCGGAAGATCCTTTGATCCGACAGAAGCTGGCACAGTGCTACGGCGAAATTGAAGTGATGCGATGGAACCAGATGCGTGCCTTCAGCCGCATCAGCGCTACCGGAGTGCCCGGACCGGAAGGTTCCATCCAGAAAATCTTCTGGAGCGAGTTGAATCAGCGATTGCAGCAGGTGGCGCAGGAGTTGCTCGGTCCGTTCGGCCAACTCGCAGGTGCCTCCACGTACTCCGTCGACAAAGGCACTTGGGCCTATGGATACCTGCGCTCGCGCGGCAACACCATCGAAGCCGGAACTTCTGAGATTCAACGAAACATCATCGGACACTTCGTCTTGGGCTTGCCCAGGAGCTATTGAGAACAGGCTATGCAATTCGGACTGAACGAGAGCCAGAGGATCCTCAAGGAGAACACGCGCCAGTTTTTTGACGGGGAATGCCCCATCACGCACGTTCGGCAGCTGGCTGAAAGTAAGCAACCGTACGATCCGGAGCTTTGGTCGAAGATGGCCGCCCTGGGCTACACCGGTATTATTTTCCCGGAGAAATACGACGGACTGGGTCTCGGCACGGTGGAACTCATTCTTCTGATGGAGGAAGCGGGCCGCGCCTTGCTTCCCGGCCCGTTCTGGTCGACTGTTGCCCTTGCCGGTGCGGTAATCGATGCCGTCGCCAGCGATGAGCAGAAGACGAAATATCTCGCTCGCATTTGTCGCGGCGAGGCGCGCTCGACTCTCGCTTTACTTGAAGCCGCAGCCTCCTGGGACCTGGCCGACGCGAATCTTGTTGCCGCCAATGGCAGGCTGACGGGCGAGAAGCTCTTCGTTCTAGACGCCGACGTGGCTGACTTTATTGTCGTTGCCGCGCAGTCGGGCGTCTTTCTGGTGGAAGCGCAGGGCCCCGGCTTATCTATCACGCCGATGCCGGCTTTGGATCTCACTCGAAACTTCTATGCAGTCCAGTTCCATAACACTCCTGCGGAGAAGCTGGGTGATGGAGCGAATCTTGTACATGCTCTCGATGTCGCGACCGCGGCTCTGGTTGCCGAAATGGTAGGGGGAATGCAGCGCGTGCTCGATCTGACTGTGGACTATGCGAAGATGCGCAAACAGTTTGGCAAGCCGATCGGAACGTTTCAGGCCGTCCAGCATCAGTGCGCGGACATGTACCTCGAAACCGAGAGTTCACGTTCAGCCGCTTACTACGCGGCGTGGGCCCTGGAGCATGATGCTCACGACGCAGCCACTGCGACCTCTATCGCCAAAATGTACGCAAGCGATGCTTGCCGATCCGTGGGAAACCATGCCATCCAGGTCCACGGCGGCAACGGTTTTGCCTGGGAGAATGATTTACACCTTTACTACCGCCGTGCGAAAGCATCCGAGACCATGCTGGGCGATGCGACGTTTCATCGCGAACGCATCGCGCGCCTCGTGATCGACTGTGTTCCGGTCCCGTGCGGCGGCAATGATCGGAGTTCACGATGAGTACTCTAGTCCGGCTGAGCAGAGATAAGGATAAAGATAACGACATCGCCATCATCACCATCGACAATCCTCCGGTGAATGCGTTAAGCCCCGGCGTGCCGGAGGGAATTGCCAACGCCATCGAAGAGATCAATAACGATCCTTCCGTGAAAGCGGCGGTTCTTATCGGCGGTGGCCGTACGTTTGTTGCCGGAGCTGACATCAAAGAATTCGCAAAGATGACCTCTGGCAAATCGCGTAGCGCCAGCCTTCTGCCACTGCTTCTCGGCATCGAAGATTGCAGCAAGCCTGTAGTGATGGCGATTCATGGCGCCGCATTTGGCGGAGGGCTGGAGTTGGCGATGGCAGGCCATTATCGCGTGGCCTCAAGCGATGCGCAGGTCGGCCAACCCGAAGTGAAGCTTGGCCTCATTCCGGGTGCGGCGGGAACGCAACGCCTGCCTCGGCTTGCCGGTGTCGCCAAGGCGCTTGAAATGTGTACTGACGGCAAACCTGTTACGGCAGTAGAAGCCTTCCGGCTCGGGATCATCGACCGCTTGATCGAAGGCGACCTGCTTGCCGGAGCGGTGGCCTTTGCCCGCGAAGTCGCTGGAAGACCTTTTCCTAGAACACGCGAACGCGGCGAGAAACTGGGTACGGCCGAAAAGAACACGGCAATCATCGCGGCTGCTCGCGAAACTGTCCAGAAAAAGCAGCGAGGTCTGAGAGCGCCGCTTGCCGCCGTTGAAGCCGTGGAAGCGGCAACCAAACTTTCTTTCGAGGAAGGTTGCGAGGTGGAGCGGAGACTGTTTATGGATTGCCTGTTTTCTGATCAATCCAAAGCGCTCATCCACGTTTTCTTTGGGGAGCGCGAGGTCGGAAAGATTCCCGATGTGCCGAAAGACACCTCCGTCCAGCCAATTCGACGTGTCGCTGTCGTCGGCTCCGGGACCATGGGCGGAGGGATTGGCATGGTTTTTGCCAATGCCGGTATTCCCGTTCTGCTCAAGGAGGTCGATCAGCCCGCGCTGGACCAAGGCCTCGCGAAGATTCGAAAGAACTATGCCACTTCAGTTCAGAGGGGACGCTTCACGCAGCAGTTCGTCGACGAGCGGCTTGCCCTGATCACACCCACCCTCAGCTACGACAACTTCGTCGGCGCTGACATCGTTGTGGAGGCAGTCTTCGAGGGCATGGCGCTCAAGAAACAGGTGTTTGAAGATCTGGATCGTGCGTGCAAGCCCGGCGCCATCTTGGCGAGCAACACATCTACATTGAGCATCGACGACATTGCCGGTGTCACCTCGCGGCCGGAGTCCGTTATCGGAACCCACTTCTTCAGCCCAGCCAACATCATGCGCTTGCTCGAAATCGTGCGCGGAAAAAAGACGAGTAAGGAAGTCATCGCCACTTGCATACAGCTCTCGAAAAAGCTCGGCAAGATCGGTGTGCTCGTGGGAAACTGCCGGGGCTTTGTGGGAAACCGCATGTTCGGGCCCTATCGCCGCGAAGCCCAGTTTCTAGTCGAAGAAGGCGCGGAGGTGGAGGCAGTTGACAATGCGCTAGTTGAGTTCGGCATGGCCATGGGGCCGCTCGCGACGGGCGATCTTGCCGGACTGGATGTTGGCTGGCGGATTCGCAAGGAATATCGCCATCTGGAAAAACCTGGTGTGCGCCACCCTATCGCTGAGGATCGTCTTTGCGAGATGGGTCGCTATGGCCAGAAGACACTGGCCGGCTGGTACCGCTACGACGACCAGCGCCGCGCTGCAACCGATCCGGAAGTGAGTGCTCTGCTGAGGAAGTGGGCCGCCGACGCTGGAATTCCCCAACGCAAAATTTCACCTTCCGAAATGGTCGATCGCTGCGTCTACGCCCTGGTGAACGAAGGCGCCCGCATTCTTGAGGAGGGTTACGCGCTCCGCGCGGGCGATATCGACATCATCTACCTGAATGGCTATGGGTTTCCGCCGTATCGCGGGGGCCCTATGTGGTATGCCGATACCGTCGGCTTGAAAAACGTCTATGACCGTGTGTGCGAGTTCCGTCGACAGCACGGAGAACTGTGGGAGCCGGCTCCCTTGCTCAAGCGCCTCGCCGAGGCCAACCAGACGTTTGCCGAGTTTGGTAAGGAACATGTCGTCAATGCGTAAGGCCGGGAATTATGAGCCGCGTCATTCTAGTGCGACACGCCCAGGCGTCTTTTCTGGAGCCGAACTATGACAAACTCTGCGCCACCGGCGAAGAGCAATCCCGCTTGCTGGGAGAATACTGGGCCCGCCGCGGAGTACAGTTCGGCCGCGTCTGCTCGGGCCCTCGCATGCGACAGGTGCAGACCGCGCGCGTCGTCGAGGAAGGCTATCGAAAACTCGGGCAGGAGTTTCCTGAATTGGCTGTGATGAACGAGTTCGACGAATATCCGGCGGAAGCAGTTCTGAAGCTAGGTCTGCCGCAGGTGCTGGAAAGATCTGGGGAAGTACGCCATCTACACCGGGCATTCGAGCATGCCAACGATATTGACGAACGAAAAAGAAGTTTCCAGCAAATGTTCGGGGCTGTCATCGCCATGTGGGTGAGTGGCGAGCTGGTGGTCGACGGTGTGGAATCCTGGCCGGATTTTTGTGGGCGCGTCGATCGGGGCATTACGACCATCATCAACAGCTCTGCGCCAGGCGGCGATTCCGTGGTGTTTACTTCGGGAGGTCCGATTGGTGTTGCCATGCGTCGTGCCTTGCACCTGTCGCACGCAGACACGCTGCAATTGACATGGATGTCGCGCAACGCCTCGTTCACTGAGTTTCTGAGTTCGGGTGAGCGTTTCACGCTCAGTACGTTCAATGCGCACCCTCATCTCGAAGATGAGCGCTTGCTCACGTATCGGTAGGAAGTTTCGCAACGTCGGAAAGACAAGGACGAAGAGTTCGGAACTCGGAACCATGATTGCCTCTTGTGACAATGCGGTTGCCGTAAGAGCCGGGGAAGAACTTGATCTGGTTCGGCTCGGCGCATACTTCAGGCAGCACTTCGATGGTCCCGGCCCGCTTACGGTCGAGCAGTTCCCCGCAGGCCATTCGAATCTGACCTATCGCGTGACCTGGGGTGGACGTGAATTTGTGCTGCGCCGGCCGCCGTTCGGCAGCCAGGTTAAATCCGCTCATGACATGGGCCGCGAATATCGCGTGCTCTCCCAGTTGCACGAGACATATCCGGTTGCGCCGAAAGTGATTCTGTATTGCGACGATCTTTCCATTCTCGACGCCCCTTTCTACCTTATGGAGCCGATTCGAGGTGTGATCCTGCGCCGAGAACTGCCGGCCGGACTTCTGCTGTCCCCTCCCGTGGCACAAAAGCTCAGCAAGGCTTTCCTCGACAACCTCGTGCGCTTGCACGCCGTCGAGTACGACAAAATCGGCCTTGATGATTTGGGTAAGCCGCAAGGTTATCTCGAACGCCAGGTGAGGGGATGGATCGAGCGCTACCACAATTCAGCAACTCACGACCTGCCTGAAGTGGGAAGCATTTCCGCATGGCTGACGCATCACGTTCCGGGATCGAGCGACGCAACTCTTATTCACAACGACTACAAGTACGACAACGTAGTGCTCGACTCGAATGACATTACGAAGATAGTCGGAGTTCTCGACTGGGAGATGTGCACGCTGGGTGACCCTCTATCCGATCTGGGAACAACCCTGGCCTATTGGACCGATCCTGAAGACCCGGACGAGTTGCAGGAAATCTATGCTGGTCCCACGACAATTCCTGGCACCTTAACACGTGTCCAGTTGGCTGAACGCTATGCCCAGGCGACCGGCCGGGACATTCACGACATGGTCTTCTATTTGGCCTTTGCACGTTTCAAGGTCGGAGTGATTGTTCAGCAAATCTATTACCGTTACGCCCGCGGGCTTACACATGATGAGCGCTTCGCCACCATGCCCCATCGGATCGCGGTTCTGATGCGCGCCTCGCTACAGTGCGCGGAAAGCGGGAGTATATGATCGACTTCCGATTCCGCGTTTCGTCATCCACGGTAATACCGCACCAGCCACTCCGCGACACAACAGGGTTTATCGGCGCCTTCGCTTTCGATCTTCACAGAGAAAATGATATCCACGAACTCCGCAGATTCTTTGATCGAAAGCAGGGTCACGCGGGCACGAATTGCAGATCCCGCCCGCACCGCCGATGGAAAGCGCACACGGTTGAGTCCATAGTTGACGCGTATCCCGACTCCCTCCCGGATTCGAATCGCCTGTGCAGCGAAATAGCTCACCAGCGAAAGCGTGAGGAATCCGTGAGCGATGGTGCCGCTGTAGGGCGACTCGCGCGCCGCTCGGTCGGGATCGACGTGTATCCATTGGCGGTCTTCGGTGGCGTCCGCGAATTTCTGGATGCGGTCCTGAGTCAGCACCAGCCACTCCGTCGCGGGCAGTTCGCGGCCTTCGAATTCTTTCAACGAACTTAGATGGTTAATCTCGAAAGGGGGCATCGCAATCATGACGACCTTAGCAGAAATTCCCGGCAAGACAAGAGGCTCAGCTTTTCTCTTTGAAGACGCGGTCCCCGCACAGGTATTCACTCCAGAAGATCTGACTGAGGAGCATATTGCGATCGGCCGCATGATCGATGAGTTCTGGGCCAGCGAAGTCGAACCCAATCTCCCCGCCATCCGAGAGAAACAGCCGGGACTTGCTCTCGCGGTCCTGCGGAAGTCCGCGGAAATGGGCCTTACGGGCATGACCATCCCGGAGGAATTTGGCGGCATGGAAATGGATTTGCCCTCGTTGATGGTCGCCGCGGAACACATGGGACGTGATGCATCTTACGCGGGCTGGCACTCCGCGCACACCGGCATCGGCACTCTCCCACTCGTATACTTCGGCAACTCCGAGCAGAAGAGAAAATATCTGCCTCGATTAGCCCGCATGGAACTGTTGGCTGCTTATGCCCTCACGGAGCCGCTGGCCGGTTCAGACGCTCTTGCCGCGCGAACTCGCGCCGACCTGGCTCCCGACGGCAAGCACTACATACTCAACGGCCAGAAAATGTGGATCACCAACGGCGGTGCGGCCGATCTGTTCACTATCTTCGCCAAAGTCGGAGGCGAAAAGTTCACCGCCTTCCTGGTAGAGCGAGCCTTTCCCGGGGTCAGCAGCGGCGCCGAAGAACATAAGATGGGCATTCGCGGCACCTCGACTACAGCGGTTTATCTCGATAACGTGCCTGTTCCCGTCGAGAACGTTCTTGGAGAAATCGGACGCGGTCACGTCATCGCGTTCAATGTGCTTAATATAGGACGCCTGAAGCTTGGTCCCGCGTCCGTCGGCGCCGCCAAGAACGTACTCGCCATCTCCATCAAGTACGCGAAGCAGAGAAAAGCCTTTGGCTCTTCCATCGCTGAGTTCGGCGCGATTCAGCACAAACTTGCCGAAATGGCCATTCGGATTTTTGCAGCCGAGTCCATGACCTGGCGTGTAGCCGGACTGATCGAAAGCCAGATGCAGGCCAGGTCAGCCGAGCGGAGAGACTGTTCTGTCACAGAGATGAAGGCCGTCGAGGAGTACGCGGCGGAATGCTCGATGGTAAAAGTCTTCGCTTCTGAGATGCTTGACTACGTGGTGGACGAAGGCGTCCAGATTCACGGTGGTTACGGCTTTCATCAGGACTATGCAGTCGAGCGAGCGTACCGCGATTCGCGCATCAACCGCCTCTTTGAAGGTACTAACGAAATCAACCGGCTGGTTATTATGGGCATGCCTTTGAAACGGGCGGCGCGCGGGCAGTTGCCTCTTCTTGAAGCGGCGCGTGCGGTCTTGAATCAGAGCGAAAACCCCAGCTCCTCGGAAAAAAAGCAAAGTGTTACGGAAACGAAAGAAGATCGGCTCGTTCGCAACGCGAAGAAAATATTTCTCCTAACGCTCGCAGTCGCCCATGAAAAGTGTGGCGCTCAGTTCGAGAAGCAGCAGGAAATCATCATGAACCTCTCCGACATCGCCACGGAGGTGTTCGCCATGGAATCCAGCCTGCTTCGCAGCAAGAAGCTGACCTCCTCGCGCAAGGGTGGGAACGCCTTCGACATCTCTGCTGTGTACCTGCATGATGCGACCGCTCGAATTGAGGGGTTCTCACGCACCGTGTTGAGCGCCTGCTCCGAAGGAGATATCTTGCGCAAGTACCTCGCGACTGTGCGCAGCTACGCGGATCACACGCCGGTGAACTCCATCGCTCTTCGTCGCCAGATTGCGGCTCGGCTGTTGTCCAGTGAGTGCTACACCGTCTGAGCAGAAAGGAATGCATCATGGCATTCGTCAATCACAGATTCATCCTCGCTTCCCGCCCCGTTGGAATGCCGAAGAGCACCGACTGGACCTATGGGGAAGAGTCGGTTCGTGAGCTGCGCGAAGGCGAACTGTTGATCAAGGTGCTGTTTATATCGCTCGACCCGGCCATGCGCGGCTGGATGAAGCAGGCCAGATCCTATGTTCCGCCTGTTGGCATCGGTGAGGTGATGCGGGCTTTGGCGCTTGGCGAGGTGGTTGCTTCGAAGAATCCCCTTTTCGCCGTCGGAAAGTATGTCTCGGGAACCTTTGGGGTTCAGGAATATTTCATCTCCGAAGGGAAGGGTTTGATCGAGCTTGACCCTCGAGCGGCCTCGCTTCCAACTTTCCTTAATGTCTTGGGCATGACGGGGATGACTGCGTATTTCGGATTGCTAGAAACCGGCCAGCCTCAAGCGGGCGACACTGTAGTCGTCTCAGCTGCGGCCGGGGCCGTAGGCTCGGTGGTAGGACAGCTTGCCAAAATCAAGGGTTGCCGCGCAGTTGGCATTGCGGGCGGCGCGGAGAAGTGCCGTTATCTCGTCAACGACCTCGGATTTGACGCGGCCATCGATTACAAGTCCGAAGACGTCAGTGAAGCGCTGCGAAAGTCTTGCCCGCAAGGGATGAACGTCTATTTCGATAACGTGGGCGGTGACATACTCGAGGCTGCTCTCGCGAACCTGGCGCGCGGCGCTCGCATCGTAATCTGCGGCGCCATCTCGCAATACAACAATACTGGTCCGGTTCAGGGCCCGCGCAACTATCTCTCCCTGTTGGTTTCTCGCGCAACCATGAAAGGCATGCTGGTCTTCGACTATGCGGACCGCTATGCCCAGGCTAGGAAGGAAATGGCTGGATGGATGGCAGCCGGGAAGCTCAAGTCGCGTGAGGATATTGTCGAAGGGCTCGAAACCTTTCCCGACACTTTTCTGAAGCTGTTCAGAGGGGACAACTTCGGCAAACTGATTCTCAAAGTGACAGCAGACTGATCGCACGTTTCGACAGTCGCAGGTTCTGGTCGCCGTGGCAGTCGATTTGCTTTGAAGAGGAGCTTGAATGCCGTTTGCCGACAACCAAGGAACGAAGATTTACTGGGACGAGCAGGGAACGGGCGCGCCGATTTTGCTGATCATGGGTCTGGGCTACCCCTCCGCCATGTGGCATCGCACTCGACCGAAGCTGTCAGTTTCCTACAGCACGATCGCACTCGACAATCGAGGGGCGGGACAAAGCGATGTGTCCCCGGGCCCTTATTCGATTGCTCTCATGGCTTCGGACGCAGCCGCCGTGCTCGATGCCGCCGGTATTCGCAGTGCCCACATCTTTGGGGTGTCGATGGGCGGCATGATCGCTCAGGAATTTGCGCTGCAGTATCCCGGACGTGTGCAGTCTCTCATTCTCGGCTGCACAGCGGCCGGAGGACCGAACGCGCAGCGGGCCGAGCCGGCCGCGATCGAGATGCTGAAAGCCCGCACTTGGATGAGCCGGGAACAAGCAGCCGAGGCTGCGGTCCCTTTTATCTACCACTCCGCGACGCCGCGGCAGTTGATCGACGAAGATATCGCCCAGCGTCAGCCGTGGCCGACCAGCCCGGCCGGCTATGTTGCCCAACTCCAGGCAATACTTGCGTGGGAATCTTTCAGCCGCCTGCCCCAGATCACGGCTCCAACGCTCGTAATTCATGGGAAGCTCGACCGCCTGGTCCCGGTTGGCAATGGGGAATTGATCGCGGCACGCATTCCCGGTGCCAAGCTCGTCTCGCTCGAACGGGCGAGCCATCTGTTCTCGACCGATCGACCCGAGGCCGCGGAAACAGCCATTTTCGAATTCCTCGCTGCGCAACTGGTCAACGCAAACGCAAACGAAAGGGAAGGGTAGGTCCACAGAAACGGCGTATTCAGCCGGCCTGCAGTCCATCCTTCGATTGGCTAGCTTAATTCCTTTGAAGCATACATCGTCATCCATAAAATTCATTTGATGAATCTGAAAAACGCAGCTACGCTCGTGCCCGATGCGGCGCGCTGAAGTGGGATGAGTGTGCCTTTTGCGTAATTCGGACAAAGCCTAGGCAAGGGGGGAAATATGGGTTTTGCACAGAGCGGCTTGGATGGACGTGCGGCCTTACGTTGCGGGGCATCTTCATGGAGGCGATTTCTTTTCAATTCCACTGTGGCGTCAACCGCATGCGTTCTTCTGTGCTTCCTGCTCTCAACCTGTTTGCTTCACGCACAGGGCGTCGGCTCGTCGGGAGAGATCACCGGGACGGTAACGGACGCTTCCGGCGGGGTTTTGCCGAAAGCCACGATCAATGTAGTCGACACTCAGACCGGTTTGAAGCGAACGGCAACCACGAATGGTACCGGCCAGTTCCGAGTGGTCGGGCTCTTGCCGGCCACTTACGATGTTAGTGTTCAGATGTCCGGGTTTGCGACCGAGATACGAAGAAGCTTGACTGTCGCCATTGGGCAGACGGTCACCTCCGATTTCAAGATGAAACCCTCGCAGGTGGCGACCGTGATCGAGGTGACCGGCCAGCCGCCCGTGGTGGATACCGAACGCGGGGGCCAGTCCGACAGAATTTCACAACAGTACATCGCCGACCTGCCGATCGACCGGCGTGATTACCTCACATTTACGTTGTTGGCGCCTGGGGTCTCCGATGCCACCCGGTTGGCAGGGGACCAGGATTTCAGAGTCAAGCAAACTCCCCAGAGTGGACTGTCATTCTACGGTAGCAATGGCAGAGGAAACAGCATAACGGTCGACGGTGGCGAGACCTCGGGCGATAGCGGTGGCGTGCGGCTGACGGTCAGCCAGGACGATGTGCAGGAATTCCAAATCAATCGCAGCAACTACGGCGCGGACCTGGGCGGGGCCACTGGTGCCTCCATCAATATTGTGACCAAGTCCGGCACCGACTTTGTTCACGGCGGCCTGTATGGTTTTTTCCGTGACGATGCCATGGATGCCCAAAATCCGTTTTCGTTCACCCAGGCATTGCAGGCCGGCCAGACCTTCAATCCTGCCAATCCGGACTCTCTCGGTACCCCGGTGAAGGACACGTTAACCCGCCAGCAATTCGGCGGAACCCTGGGATTCCCGATTAGGAAGGATAAAACATTTTTGTTTCTAGCGTTTGAAGGCTTGCGACAAAATGCGCAAAACGCTGTTCCGCTTCTAACGGATACCGATATCTTTCGTCCGACGGCGGCACAGAATGCCATCATTGCCCAACTGGAGGCGAACCCCTCAACGACACCGGCGCCTTGTCTGCCCGGCTTCTCAGCGCCGCCGGCTGAATGCGGCCTTGCCCTCCAAAGCGTTTTGACACTGAACCCCAATCCCGGTGGTACGAATCCGTTCATCACGCCGGGTCAATCCGCGCTGAATAGTTTTCTGTTAAACCAGTTTGAGACCGAAGGTGGACTCTTTCCTTACGACACGCGGGAATACCTGGCGGAGACCCGCCTGGATCACCGCATTGATGCGAACAACGAGCTTTCCCTGACCTACCGCTATGGGCACGACCTGGAGGAATCGCCGGACGTGAATTCCCTCACCGCTTATTCGGCGGGAAGTTCGATCCATGACTACGACAATACCTTCCAAGGCACCTGGTTTCGCCAATTCAATCCGACCACGCAGAACGAAGCCCGGGTACAGTGGAACTATTACAGCTTCAATGTGATCCCCAACGAGCCGGCACAGGTGGGGCTGCAGATCCCCAGTTTTATCAACAATGTCGGGACCAATATCTTCCTACCGAACCTTACCATTTTGCGACGCTATGAATTCGCCGACAACTTCACCAAGATTCACGGCAATCACACATTTAAATTCGGAGCCTATGAGTTACTCCGGGGCAATCACACCGAGTCGCACACCTTTTTCCCTGGCCGCTTCGTGTTCGGGACGCTCCCCGGAGGTTTGATCAGCCCAGATCTGGCCACCACGGGCATCAACCCGTTACAGTCAGCATCGTTCGGGCTGCCTGAGGTTTACCAGCAGGGTTTCGGAAATCCGACGTACCCGTATTATGATCGGCCGCTGACCTCATTCTACGGGCAGGACTCGTGGAAGATGACCCCAAACTTTGTTCTAAACTACGGCCTGCGCTACGACCTGGACACGCAATTCCTCCCTTTGACAACGTACAAGAAGGATTTTGGTCCCAGGGTTTCCTTCGCGTGGGATCCGTTCAAGGACCACAAGACGGTGATCCGGGGCGGCTACGGGATCTTCTACGGACCGGTGGACGTTCAGATCCCGGATGTCGACCTGAGCCTGGGGGTGGTGAACCAGAACAAGTCTGCGCTCGAGAACACTGCCGGTGCTAGCCAGGTCGCCAACGTAAGCTCGATCTGCGGTGTCTCGTATTTCGGGACAACGATAATTCCCGGAACCGGCGCTAGCCCCTGCAACCGGGAAATCTCCATTTATGCAGACCCGATCGGTGGGATTCCGGCGTTGGGTATTGCAGGGTCGGCAACTATTTTCCAAGCACTCTTTGCGCAAGGACTGATCCAGTGCACAACCCCGGCTCCGGGAAATAGCGCCTGTATCACGCCGACTGCTGCCTCTCTCGTGGGGACAGGCTTCACAGGCGTCAACGTGACGAACAGCGGTCCTCTGTCTCCATTGCAGGTGTTGTTTGTGAATCAGCCAAATTATCGTCCCCCTATCGCCCAGCAGGCTTCCTTCGCCATTGAGCGGCAACTTGCACCTGGGTTGTCGTTTTCTCTGAGCGGCATCTATTCGCACACTCAGCACCTCCCGATTGCGATCGATACCAATCTGCTGCCGGCTCCGTTTACCTCAGTGCCCCTTGCTAACGGCCAGACGATTTCCTATCGCAACTGGAATACCACGGCGTCAGCGGCCGATCCGATACCGGGCAGTCCTGAGGGTCTGCCCTGCAATACCGAACAATGCTTTGTAAATCCGTTGATTGTGCAAAACAACCAATATAGCTCGCAGTCGTATGCTCTTTACGAAGGCGGCATCGCGGAACTTACAAAACGCTTCGGCAATCACTTCTCCGTGTTCGCGAATTACACCTGGAGTAAGGGCATTGACACGTCCACGGATTACAACACAGACTATGGCCCGCAGGATCCGACGAACCTGAATTTAGATCGCAGTCTTTCGGAGTTTGACGAACGGCACAAAGTGGTGGTGGCGGGCGTGATCGACAGTCCCTGGAAACAGAGCGTCTTGTCGGGTTTCCAGCTGGCCCCTATTTTCTCCTACCACAGCGGACATCCTTTCAACTTGCTCGCCGGAGGCGAGGTCAACGGCGACAATCACACCACCAATGAGCGGCCCATTGGAGCCCCGCGCGACACAGGGCTAGGCCCCAATTACATCGACTTCGACGCGCGCTTGACCTGGGGGCACAAACTAGGCGAGAGAGCTAACCTGCAGTTCACAGCGGAAGGATTCAATATTGCGAACCGGACAAATTTTGCGAGCGTGAACAACGAGGTCAGTCCGCTTTTTGCCCTTCCCACAGCCGCCCCGTATTTTGGGGAGGGTAATACCTCATTTAACGTGCATGGGATTCGACCGGGCGCCGTTGTGAATGGACAAGCAGCTACGCCAAGCACGCCGCTGGCTTTCACTTCCGCTTTTCCCAAACGGCAGATCCAACTTGGCGTGCGGTTGTCTTTCTGAAGTATGGCGACGCAGGAGACGATCTACGAAGTCGCGAACCGAGTCGCAACCGTCACGTTGAACCGTCCAGACAAGCTCAATGCCTGGACGGCCACGATGGAGAAGGAGGTGCGCGCGAGCCTCGAAGAGGCCGCGCTTGATGACAACGTCGGCGTCATCGTGCTGACCGGCGCGGGACGAGGCTTCTGCGCCGGCGCCGACATGTCGCTGCTGAGTTCCGTCGCTACGCAGGGCTTGCCGGGCGGAGATCGCGAGGCTGTCTCGCAGCTGGGTGGCTCTCTTCAGCGCGAGGGCAGCTTGCCAGATTTCCAGAAGAAGTATTCCTATCTGCTTGGAATCGAGAAACCGATTCTGGCCGCCATCAACGGTCCGGCGGTCGGCCTTGGTCTGGTGATTGCACTCTATTGCGATCTGCGACTGGCTTCCGACACCGCCCGCTTCTCGACCACGTTCGCCCAGCGCGGGCTCATCGCCGAGTACGGCATGGCCTGGATGCTGCCGCGTATCGTCGGCCTGCCCAACGCCCTCGACCTGTTATTTTCCGCGCGGCAAATCAACGCCGCGGAAGCTTTGCGGATGGGGTTGGTGAATCAAGTCTTTGCCCCGGAAAACTTCCTCGCCAAGGTCAACGAATATGCTGTCGATCTCGCGATCGCGCGTCAGTCCGCGCTCCTTGCGGGTAATTAAGCGCCAGGTTTACGGGGCGATGTTTCAGACCTTAGCCGAGTCTTTCGACCTTGCCGTGGAGGAAATGGTAGCGAGTTTGCGCAGCGAAGATTTCAAGGAGGGCGTGGCTCATTTCCTGGAGAAGCGTGCCCCTGTCTTTAAGGGCAGGTGATCCGCAGAGCAGGTCGGCCTTCGCTTGCGCTTCAGGCGGCTTCCGGGTTCTTCTCCCTATACTTACTCAACTCCAGCCTGGCGATCAGCGCACGATGTACTTCGTCGGGGCCGTCGGCAATGCGCAAGGTTCGTATCGAGGCGAACATCTCTGCCAGCGGAAAATCTTCCGACACACCTGCTGCTCCGTGCATTTGGATCGCCTGATCAATAATCGCCAGCGCAATGTTGGGCACAACCACTTTGATTTGCGAGATTTCGCTCTTCGCTCCTTTGGCGCCGTGTTGGTCAATCATCCATGCGGCTTTGAGAGTAAGCAGACGCGCCTGCTCGATGAGGATGCGGGCATTGGCGATCACATCCGCATTTCCTCCCAACTCCGCTAACGGTCTTGCCGAAGGCCACTCGCGACAACGACCGCCGGCAAAGCAGTTCCAGAGCACGTTCCGCTGCTCCCAGGGTTCGCATGCAGTGATGAATGCGCCCCGGCCCGAGACGCCCCTGCGCAATCTCAAATCCACGTCCCGGTCCGGCGATGATGTTGCCCACCGGCAGGCGCACGTTGCGGAAGCTCACCTCTCCGTGGCCGAAGGGTGCGTCATAGCCGCCAAAAACCGGCACCATGCGCACGATCTCAACTCCCGGCGTAGACAGTGGCACCAAGACCATCGAGTGCCGTTGGTATTTCGGCGCTGCGCAATCGGTCAGCCCCATGAAGATCAGCAAGCGGCAGTGAGGATGTCCCAAGCCCGAACTCCACCACTTGCGTCCGTTCAATACCACGTGCTCGCCCTCAATCGCGGCCGTAGCCTGCATGTTGGTTGCGTCGGAAGACGCTACTCCGGGCTCGGTCATGCAGAACGCGGACCGAATTTCGCCGGCTAGAAGCGGCTTCAGCCAAAGTTGTTTCTGCTCCTCTGAACCGTATTTAACCAGAACCTCCATGTTCCCGGTGTCGGGAGGATTACAGTTGAAAACCTCGGGCGCAATCGAACACCGCCCCATCATTTCCGCCAATGGTGCATATTCCACGTTCGATAGTCCCGCGCCGTACTCTTTTTCGGGAAGAAAGAGATTCCACAGGCCTTCCGCCCGGGCTTTGGCTTTCAGTTCTTCCATGATCGCGGGCTGTTTCCAGGTGCGCCAGTCCGCTACATTCTGGACCTCACCGCAGTAGTTGGCCTCCGCAGGCAGCACAAGCTCCTGCATGAAAGCGCCAAGCCTGTGCAGATAGTCTTGGGAGCGGGGTGAGGCAGCAAAATGCATAGTGGAAGTTACGTTGTGTCCCGAACAAGCTACACAGCCTGGCAAAATTCATCAAATGAATCTTACGAATCCAGTAATATATGTTTCGTGCATTTAAGCCAGGTCGATCTCAACCTCTTCGTCGTGCTGGAAGCCATCTACCGCGAGGGCAACATTACCCGCGCGGGGCATCAGTTGAACCTCACTCAGCCCGCCATCAGCCACGCCTTAAAGCGCTTGCGTGATCTCTTAAAGGATCCTCTGTTCGTTCGTCGTGGCGCCCACATGATCCCCACTCCCTTTACCCGCAACATGATCGACCAGGTACGGCAAGCGCTCCAGATCCTGGAAGTAAATCTCCGCGAAAGTCACAAGTTCGATCCCACGCATACCCGCCGGAATTTCCACATCTCACTTTGGGAGTACGCGGGGACCCTGATCCTTCCTACCTTGCTGCAGCGTCTGGAGCACGAGGCTCCAGAGATGTCGATTACCACCTCGCGCGTCAAGCGCAGAGATCTGGAAGCGGAACTTGCGAGCGGCTCCCTCGATCTCGCCATCGACGTTCCGATGACGACCAGTGAACCCATTCATCAAGAACGGCTGCTCGGGGAACCGTTCGTGGTGATGGCCCGCACCGGGCATCCGGGAATCTCGCGGACCCTCGATCTCGACACCTATCTGGCGCAGCCCCACGTGCTGGTTTCCTCGCGCCGCTACGGACCCAGTCTGATCGACGTAGAACTTAGCCGGCTTGGCTTCCGCCGGAGGATTGCTCTGCGCTGCCAGCACAATTTCGCGGCCTGCCGAGTGGTCCGCGATACAGATCTTCTGCTCACCTTGTCCGAGGGGCACGCGCAAATCCTGAACGCTGGACTCGGCAACCGCGTTTATCCGTTTCCCGTGAAAACCGCTCAACTCGAGGCGCAGATGTACTGGCATGAGAGCGTGGAGAACGATTCCGCAAATCGCTGGCTGCGCGAACAGATCAAGAGCGTGCTCAATCCGCAACCCCGCGCAGCGCTAACCCGCCGTCGCCGATCACGAAACGATGGAGAGCCTAGTCGACGAAGGCGACAGCAATGACCAAGTTATTTACCCCCTACAACGGTCGAGTTACTCTCCCGTCTCGGCCGCGATGATCGGCTGCCAAATCTGGCAGAAGTGCTCCTGTCTAAAGTTAAAGAAAGGCTCCGGGACCCTCGGTCCGGGCTTCAATCCTTGGACTGATCCGAAGAAATTGAACGGCAGCCACAACGAAGAATGCCGCGGAAGGTTCGGGTCCCCGGTATTCACGAAGTTTCCCCAGTAAGTCTTCATCTCGCCGGCAAGTTGCTGCTCGTTGGCGTTGAGCGGCGTGCCGAAATTAAACAGGAACTGTAGTTCGGAGGCATGCTCCGAAGCGCTCGGGAAGCCGAACACATCATTGGGCGGTTCGACCACCGTGCCGAAGCCTACGGTGGGCGGGGCATTTGGATCGTTGAACTCATACCCGAAGACCGGGACAAAACGCGAGAGATCTATGTTGGAATCCGATCCGTTGCAGGCAAAGACCAGGTCGGTGAAGATCTGCGCGAGCGCCTCATCAGAACTGGGCGCATCACCTGGTAGGAACGGATCCGGGAAACTGGTCAGCGGATACTCGTCTGCCAGCGCAACGCCGAGGGCCGGCGTATTTTCCGCGGCCGGAAAGCCGATCACGCCGAGGAACAGGTTTATCTCCTGCGGATAGCTGCAAACCGCGGGCGTGCGGGAGCCCTCCGCCTCGCAGAAGGTATTTGGGTTGCTCAAGTCGAAATTTGCCGGGCCTCCGGCCGCCAGTATATTGGGAAAGGTGCTGGCGAACGGGAAATCGAGCGGTTCGAAGAGCCTGCCTTCGTTGGCGTTCGTACCTTGCAGCACGGGGACGCGAATGAATTGGCCAGTCGAAAACGCTTGCTGCAGCGCTTGCGGCAGGATCTTGGTACCGAAATCGGGCGAGATCCCGTTGGCTCCAAATACGTCGCCCTGTGCGGTGAGGATGCTTGCGACCGGCGCCGCACGCAAGCAAGCCGCGTCGTTGGGCTGCGTGCAGCCCAAGACCGCATCGAAGCCGGGGCCGAAGATTGCACCGTAGACGCTCTCCGACGGTATATCGTGCAGCATATACGCTCCGCTCTCGATGATCGCGCCGCGGAACAGACCCGTCGCGGTCGTAGTCGAGGCTAGATTGCTCGAAACACTGAGGCCGCCCGCGGATTCCCCGCCGACCGTTACCTTCCTTGCATCGCCGCCGAAACCACCGATGTTGCGCTGCACCCATTGCATGGCGAATTGCTGATCCATTAGCCCGTAGTTGCCGGCATCGCCCACATTCTGGAAAAAGCCTGGAGTTTCGGCGAGCAGTCCCGGCTCGACCAGCCAGCCGAGCGCGCCCAGGCGATAGTTGATTGTCACGACGATGATGTTGTTCTCCGCCACCATCACCGAGGGGTCGTAGTCGGCTCCCGTTCCGGTGACCAACGCGCCCCCATGGATCCAGAGATAGACAGGCAAATGCGAATGTGAGGTGGCTGTTGCAGGCACGTAGACATTCAGGAAGAGGCAATCCTCGGACTGCGGCAGAGGTGCGGTGCTGCCCGCCTGTGGGCAGGCTGGTCCGGGGAAGTCCGCCAAAGCGGTGCTGGTGGGCGGAGTCGGCGGCTGCGGTGGCGTCCAACGCGCTGCGCCTTGCGGTGCGGCTGCGTAGCGAATGCCAAAGAAGACATTGACCGCGGAAGGATCGCTCGGCGAGGGTACTCCTGTGAACGTGCCCGTGTCGGTGACAACGGTCTGAGCGGAAGCGGTCGCAAGGGCGGCTGCAAAAAACAACGACGCGAATGCGAAACCCACCTTGTGGTTAAGGGCAGAATCGTCCAACATGGAGATACTCCTTATTTCTTGGCTGGAAAGCGATCTCAACCAGGTATCGTCGCGTTCCGCATTGTTGCCGTCCCTTAAGGGCTTAGGGGTGTTTAAGTTCTTTAAGCGGCGCGAGCGTATCTGACTTTTCCACATTCATCAAATGAATTGTTTGGATGATGATGAATGCTTGCCAGGAATTGTCCAAGGCTGGACTTCTGATTAGTCTGCGCGGAAACCAGCACAGGGGTTTGGAATCGCCCGATTCCGGCTTCAGCAAGCCGCAGGGTAAGAACATCGGCCAACCGACAGAAGAACTCGCGGGCTACTTTTCTGCTTCTGATTGCTTCATCATGAGTGCGGGAACGTCCTGCTGTTTCATCAGGCTGTTGTAGGCCGCTACTTCGGTGGTGACGATGGCTTTCCATTTCGCCAGTTGTTCATCGACTTCCTTGCTGACCGTATCGAAAACTTCGTAGGATTGCTTCGTGGGAGCCGAGTCAGCACTGCCCACAACACCGCTCAACGCCACCAAGTCATTGTTCAGCCGTACAGGGAAATTAAGGACATCCTCGCCGCTCTTCGCCTTGGTCTGGATAAGCGCTTCTTCCACCACGGTCATTTTCGTGTCGAGCGCTTTGCCGGCATCGGCAATCGCCTTGGCGCGGGGGTCATCCTTTAGGCGCTTGTTGATTGCATTAATCTGCTCACGAACATCACGAATCTGAACGATGGCGTCGTCGGTTTCCGTAACCTTGTCACGGATCTTCAGCAGCAGATCGAACTGTTTGGCCAAGTCGTCGGGGCCTATCTTCAGCCGTGGGTCAGCTTTGATCTCCAGCGGAGCGGTATAAGTCTTGCCGAGGACCGTCAACCGCGCCTGATACGTTCCGGGCAACGCTTCTGGGCCGTCGGTGCTACCGCCCCAGAGCGGGGCATGCGGCACCTTGGTCGCGCCTTCGTAGCGCAGGTCCCACACGAAGCGGTTCAGACCGGCGTCTGCGGAGAGGCTGCCAGCGTTGCCGCCGCGGCTGAAGAAGTCTTCCTCTTCTTCGTCCCCTGGTTCCTCTTTTTTCTTGGGATACTTGCGGATGACCTTTCCAGAGGAATCGAGAATCTCAAGCGTGATCTTGGGGGCTTCTTCTTTATCAGTTTTCTCGGTTCCGGTGGAAGAAGTCGAAGGTGTGGCTTCAGCTTTCGCAGAATCAGCGCCAGCGCCTGAGGGCTTGGCTTGGTCTGGCTTCTTGAGGGAAGTCTTCAGCCAGTAGTCAATTACAGCTCCAGCCGGGGGATTCTTTCCTACATTGCCGCTGGGGGCAAAAAACGAGCCACGAAAAACGGTATGGCTCGCCACGGCCGGCGTGAACAGGTGAGCTTCCTGCTGTGCAACCGAATCTTCGTACTGCTCGAGCGGAGTGATGTCGTCGAGAACCCAGAAGCTGCGTCCGTGGGTTGCCACGACCAAGTCGGTGTTCTTGATCACTAGGTCGTTCACTGGAGATACCGGCAGATTCAGTTGCAAGCGCTGCCAGCGCGCGCCATCATCGAAGGAAACGTAAACGCCCTGCTCGGTTCCGGCGAAAAGCAAATTCGGACGCCGCGGGTCAATCCTTACGGCGTGGACATAATCGTTCGACGGAAGTCCTGCTATCAATTTGGTCCACGTCTTGCCGAAATCTGTGGTCTTGAACACGTAGGGCGCGAAGTCGTCCGACTTATGGCGTTCGACTGCGAGATATGCAGTGCCGGCGTCGCGCGAAGAAGCTTCGATCATACTGACGGTGCCCCAATCCGGCATGGCCTTGGGCGTCACATTCTCCCAGTGCTGGCCGCCATCGCGAGTGAGCTGAACCAATCCATCATCGGTTCCTGCCCAGATCAGATCCTTCTGCACCGGCGATTCCACGACTGAAAAGATGGTGTCGTAAACTTCGACGCCGGTGTTGTCCTTGGTAATAGGTCCGCCGGAAGATGCCTGTTTTGTTTTGTCATTGCGCGTCAGGTCAGGACTGATGACCGTCCAACTCATGCCGCCGTCGGTGGTCTTGAAGAGCACTTCGCCGGCGAAGTACATCGTCTTCGGATCGTGCGGTGAGAAAGCGATGGGCTCAGTCCACTGGAAGCGGTGTTTGACGTCAGCGGCAGCCCATCCAATGGGGTTTACGGGCCAGGGATTGATGGACTGCTCTTCGCCGGTGCGGTGATCGTAGCGCGTGATCTCTCCGCCGTAAGAGCCGGCAAAAACGATTTCGGGGTCGGTTGGATCGGATGCGATGTAGCCGCTTTCGCCGCCGCCTACGTCATACCAGTCAGGACGATCAATCGCTCCTTCGGCGCTCGCGCTGGCGATGGCGACGGTAGAGTTATCCTGCTGGGCGCCATAGATGTAATAGGGAAAGCGGTCGTCGGTAGTGACATGGTAGAACTGCGCCGTGGGCTGGTTATATTGGCTGGTCCAGGTGTCGCCGCCGTCGGTGGAAACCGTGGCGCCGCCATCGTTGCCGTTAATGAGACGCTTGGGATTCGTGGGATCGATCCACAGCGCGTGATTATCGCCGTGGGGCGCGTGGATCGAGGCGAAAGTTTTACCTCCGTCATTCGACCGGTACGCCGAGGTATTCAGGATGTACACCGTATCTTCCGACTTGGGATCGGCGAAGATGTGCGAGTAGTACCACGCACGCTGGCGGAAACGATGGTCGTCGGTGGTTATGTGCCAGGTGTCGCCGCCGTCGTCGGAGCGATAGATGCCGCCTTTTTCTGCCTCGACCACCGCCCACACCCGGTTGGGATTTGCGCCGGAGACTGTGACCCCGATGCGGCCGAGAATGCCTTCCGGTAGTCCGTGGCCCTTCAGTTCTTTCCAGGTTGTGCCGCCATCGATGGAGCGATAAAGGCCGCTTCCCGGGCCACCGCTGTCGAGACTCCACGGGGTGCGTCTGGCTTGCCACAACGCCGCGAACAGAGTATTTGAATTGCTGGGATCAAACACCACGTCGATGCCGCCGGACTTTGCATCTTTATAGAGCACCTTCTGCCAAGTCTTGCCGCCATCCTGCGTGCGGAAAATGCCGCGCTCTTCGTTGTCGGCAAAGGGATGTCCCAAGGCGGCTACGAAGGCTATGTCAGGATTTTTGGGATTCACGGCGAGACGCCCGATGGCATGCGTGTCGGCGAGGCCGACGAACTTCCAGGTCTTACCGGCGTCGATCGATTTGTAAACTCCGTTGCCGCCGACAATATTGCCGCGAATGCACGCTTCTCCGGTTCC
>CAWEBA010000031.1:0-124705 GCA_963807145.1 uncultured Acidobacteriaceae bacterium
AATTTTCTGAACCTCCTCATCGTCGACGACGAACGCTCCATCCGCGACGCATGCCGCGAGGTCGCTCTGTCCCTCGGTTTCATCGCCCACGTTGCCGATTCCGCCGAGCATGCCTATCGCCTGCTGCAAGTTCAAAGCATTGACGCCGTGTTGCTCGACCTGCGCCTGCCCGGCGCCGGCGGCCTCGAAGCTCTCCGTCAGATCAAAGCCCACCGCCCTGAAGCGCTCGTAATCGTGGTGACGGGCTACGGCACGGTGCAGTCAGCCGTCCAGGCCATGAAGAACGGGGCTTACGAATACGTGACCAAACCCTTCAGCGTCGATGAACTCAAACTCCTGTTGCAGCGCGTCTCCACCCACCTGAAGTTGAAAACCGAAAACCGCATGCTCCGCGAGAAACTGAAGTCGAAGCAGGGCTATGGCGGAATCGTCGGCCGCGCCCCTGAGATGGAGAAGCTCTACCGCATCATCGCCAAAGCCGCCAACAGCTCCCACCCGGTGCTGATCCTGGGCGAGAGCGGCACCGGCAAAGAGATGGTCGCGCGGTCCATCCACTACTCCGGACCATTCCACGACAAGCCGTTCATCCCCGTCGACTGCGGCTCGCTGGTGCCCACGCTGATCGAAAGCGAACTGTTCGGCTACGTCAAAGGCGCGTTCACCGGCGCCAATCAGGCCAAGGACGGTCTCCTCGCCATCGCCGAAGGTGGCACTGTATTCCTCGACGAAGTCGGCGAACTTCCGGTCGACCTCCAGGCCAAACTCTTGCGGGCAATTCAGGAGAAGGAAATTCGTCCCGTCGGCAGCACACGCCGCATTCCCATCAACGTCCGCATCCTGGCTGCGACCAATCGCATCCTGGAGCAGGCTGTGACGGAAGGTTCTTTCCGCCGCGACCTGTATTTCCGCCTCAACGTGCTCAGCCTGCGAATCCCTCCGCTGCGCGAGCGTCGAGAAGATATCCCGCTGCTCATCGCTCATTTCATGGAGCGCACCTCGCACGCCTCCGGGCAGGAAAAAATCCTTACCGACGACGCCGTCAAAGCCATGCTGGCCTATGACTGGCCGGGGAACGTCCGCGAATTGGAAAACTGTCTGGAGCGTACCTGCGCCTTCACCAGTGGGCCAGTAATCCATGTACCCGACTTGCCTCCGGCCATCGCCGGCGCCCACGTTGCCGTTCCATCGAACGGCAACGGACACAACCAGAATAAGATCGTCCCGATGGCGGAACTGGAGAGGCAGACCATCCTCAACGCCATCGCAGAACTCAACGGCGACAAATTGCAGGCCGCCCGTTTGCTCGGCATCGGCAAGACAACTCTGTACCGCAAGCTGAAGGACTACGCCGCTCAAACCTAGAATGTTTCGGATACTGCGTGGAAAAAACGTCTGTCATCACGCGTTTGTCATCCCGGGCGAAGCGAGGGACCTTGGTTTTTGCACACAGCGCAAATCATATCCGACGCATGCAAACACCAAGATCCCTCGCTTCGCTCGGGATGACAACCAGTGGGGGTGGGGATGAATGAAGAGCGCCGCTACTTCGTCTACATCATGGCCAATGCTTCGAAAGGCTCTACACCGGTATGACCAACAGCATTCGACGGAGGGTCCGGGAACATAAGCTGAAACTGACGCCCGGTTTTGCTGCGCAGTACAACATCACCAGGCTCGTCTACTTCGAGAGCTTCGAAGATGTCCGCAATGCGATCGAACGCGAGAAGCAGATCAAGGCCTGGACCAGGGCCAAGCGGCTGACGCTGGTAGAATCGACCAATCCTAAGTGGGATGATTTGTCGCGGGAGTGGGATCAGCCGCAGACGTTTCGGTTCACGCCGATGATTGCCTAGGGCATGTATCGGAGGACATATCAGGCGCACTACTCGTCATTTGTGCTGCGGACCCTTGTCATCCCGAGTGGAGCGAGGGACCTTGGTGTTTGCCGGCTTAGTCGCTACCTGATGATGCAAGCGAGAACCAAGATCCCTCGCTTTGCTCGGGATGACAGACCGTGAGGCGTTCACTTATGAAATGAGTTGGTATCCAACGCTTTTCCTTAATGGGAACGGACCATCGCCACGCGTCTTCAACCCGTGCGTTTTCAATGCCACGGTTTATGGCTCATCGCGTGCTATTGAAATGAACATGATTCTACTCATCACCCCTTCGGCACGCGGCCAAGAGTGCGCTGCCACGGTAAAAGATGCCACCGGCGAAGAAACCCATTGGGCGGAGGACTTGCCGCAAGCGGTAGCCCGGCTGCGCGAACAGACTTACTCAGCTGTCGTGATCGACCAATTCCTTTTGGAGAATGAGCCGGCCGAGAGCGACCAGGTGATCGAGCACTTGGGAACGGCCTTTCCCGTCTACCTCAACTTCGCCGTCAGTGGCATGGAGCGTCTGTTGCGCGAGGTCCGCTCCGCGCTGCATCGCCGCAAGCGTGAGGAAACTCAGGCTCGCCGGTCGGTCGAGCAACAGATTCGCAGCGAGGTATGTGAATCCCTTACGGCCATGTTGCTCTCCTGCGAACTAGCTATGGCTGTACCCGAGGTCCCGGCCCCCGCCGCGGAGAAAATCCGGCTGATCAACAGTCTCGCTCGCGACATGCGCCTCAGGCTGGGCGCGAACTGATTTGCTTAAACTGATTCGTTTCATTGCTCTATGCAAGATTCTGCACTGTCGGCTCAGCCGCAGAAAACCTTCGACGCCTCACCCCTATTAGCACTAGAATGTACACGCGACCTGCTCGAGCCCGCATCCCGCGGGCTATCCGACACACCGGAGGCCCTGTGCACGTACTGGTCACCGCCGACACCATGTCCGGTTCCTGGAGCTACACCCGTGAACTGGTCACCGGCTTGGTCACGCGCGGCGTACGGGTCACGCTGGTCAGCTTCGGCGAGATTCCCCTGCCCGAGCAGACGGCGTGGATGGACCTGCTCCACGGCCTTGAATATCGTCCCACAGCTTTCCGCCTGGAGTGGATGGACGAGGCTCCGCAAGATCTGAACGACTCTTCGGATTTCCTCGCCAGCTTGGTTCGCGAAGTTCGCCCCGACCTGCTTCACCTCCACCAGTTCTGCCACGGCGATCTCCCGGTGAATGTTCCGCGCGTGGTCATGGCCCACGGCGACCTCATCAGTTGGAGCGAAGCAGTCCAAGGCTGCAGCCCGCGCTCTACGCGTACGCTCAAGTGGTATCGCGACACAGTCGTCCGCGGCATCGCCGCCGCAGATGCCGTCATCGCACCCTCGGCCTGGATGCTCGATACGCTTCGCGCCACCTACACTCGGCCGCGCCGTGGAGCCGTAATCTATCCCGGACGAAATCCCATCTTCTTCAATCCCTACGTCAGCAAAGAGGACTCTGTTCTTTCTGTCGGGCGCCTGCTCGATGCCGGGAAGCAAGTCACTCTACTGACGCAGCACGCGCAGCCGTTCCCGGTCTGCATCGTGGGCGCGGAGCAAACCGTGCCCGTGCCCCGCATTCCTATTCGCGCGGATGTAAAGGTGTCGACCGAGCAGAATTCCGTTGCCGTTCGCGGGCCGCAGACCGACGCTCAACTGCGCGCCCTCTACAGCCGCGCCGCCATCTACGCTGCCACGGCGCGCTATGAGCCGCTCGGCATCGCGGCTCTCGAAGCCGCATTTTCCCGCTGCGCCATTGTCGCCAACGATATTCCCAGCTTTCGTGAAGTCTGGGGCGACGCCGCCCTATATTTCCGCACGAACGATGCCGGCAGCCTGGCCGAGACTCTTCGCCAGCTCGACGCCGACCGCCCCCTGCGCCAAGCCTACGCCGACCGCGCCTACGCCCGCGCCCGCGAACGCTTCACCACCAAGCGCATGATCGACGATTACCTGGACCTCTACCGCACCCTAGTTTCGGCCAACACCGTGGCCGCGTGACAATCGCTCTTCGTGTCATCCCGTTTCATTGCCATCCCTGTCGTTGTCATCCCGAGTGAAACGAGGGATCTTGGTTTTCTCGCGGGCATGGAGGGCTGCGACCGTGGTCTAATGTCTTAAAGACCGAGGAGAACCTCCATGCCACAAAGCCCGCACAACCTAATCGGAGAGCTGCACAACCTGGCGGCCCACGCCCACAACGCCGCTGCCGTAGCCCACGGCAAAGGAGATCATCTAACCGCTCACGAACTAAGCCAACAGGCGCACGAACACTCCAGGAATGCCCTCAAGCTGGCCGAAGAGCTCGCCCGCGACGCCAGGAAGTCCGGCAAATCCTAAGCGCAGTAATTTACAGGGACTCCACGAACCGAAAAAGGGCGTGACCTCGGTAGTACTCATCCAGCTGTCCGTCGCTGCTCTGGGGAACAACCGCATTACCGGCTGTGTCTATCCCCTCATATAGGGGGCTTGAATGTTCATCCGCTGGGGAGTGTTTTCCGCCAAGAGCAGAACGGCTCTGAAAACAGGCTGGCTGGTTACTGCCGGAGCAGTCGCATTCTACTTGGGAGCCATTCAACCCCATGACCGGGCGCGAGGCATCGCCTCGGAGAAGGCGACTGGTCTCGCCTCCGTCAGCGGAGGTGTGGGTTGGGATCCAATCTCGCTCTGGCGGCAAACTTCAATTCTTCCCCGCTTCAGATCCGAAGGTTACCTTCAAAAAGGCACCATCGGAGGCGCTCCCGTAGACCGGGCCGTCATCGTACCTGCCTCTCTCATAAAATCTTCAGATGTACGCACCGCCGCGGAGGGAAGCACGTTGGAGGATCGTAAGCTAGTCCGGGAGGAGACCCTCGCCCTGATCGTAAAAACTCCCGCTGAGACTGCTGAGAAAATCATACAGATCGCGCAAGGTGTAAGAGGATTCCTCGTAACCTCCAACGTAAACGGCGGCGCGGACGCGATCAGCGCGTCGCTCAGTATTCGCGTGCCGGCGGAAAAGTTCGACCAGGTCCGCGCCGAGATTCGAAATTTCAGCTTGCGCGTGGAAAGCGAAAGCATCAATGCTCAAGACGTCACCAGACAATTTGTTGACCGGGAAGCACGCCTGCGCAACCTGCGGGCTCAGGAACAACAATATCTCGGAATCCTGCACCAGGCTGCGACCGTGAAGGACACCCTCGAAGTCAGCGACAAACTGAACGAAGTCCGCGGAGCGATCGAGGAAAGCCAGGCAGAATTCGAGACACTGTCGAAGCAAGTTGAAACTGTAGTTCTAAACATCACGCTGCGGGCCGAAGCCGATGCTCAAGTCTTCGGGCTCAATTGGCGTCCTCTGTATCAGCTGAAGATCGCGGCCCGGGAGGGTCTCGACGGGTTCGGTGACTACGCGACCTCGATGGTGACGTTTGTCTTCTATCTGCCCACGATCCTGCTGTGGCTTTTCACGATCCTGACTGGTGCCGCTGTGGGCTGGCGGATTCTGAATTGGACAGCCCGAAAACTATTCATTTCTCCGAAAACAAGTTTGGCTGACAAAGCAGCGGGTTAGGCGCGCGCAATCAGCCGCGGCGCACTGAGCCACGTAGATTTTCACTCCCCGCGACACCCACCCCCGCTTAGTGGTATCTTCTTATCCTTACTAGAAACCCGTAAGGTTGGAGGAATCAAAGTCATGGCTCAGGTAAAGATCACAATCCGTCCCAACGGCCCCTACCGCGTGGAGGCGCCCGAGGGTTCGATCGAACTCGTCGATGTCAACGGAACGCAGTACGACCTCACCGGCAAGCCCGCCTTTTCTCTCTGCCGCTGCGGCGGCTCGGTGAACAAACCTTTCTGCGACGGTACCCACAGCCGCATAGGATTCCAGGGCGCAGAACTGGCCGTCAAAAAAGCCGAGGGCTAGCCGCCCAACTCCGATGGGGGTGTCCCAAGGCCGCCTTTGTCAAGAGGGCGAACGCGCTCGGGGTTGTGGAAGCCTGTGGAAAACCACCCTCGACGGCCCGTTCGTGACCTCGAGAGGTGCGTAAAAGACACACCACCATCCGCAACCGCGTGATTCGGATGGCTTTGCAACTATATAGCTGGGAGATATTGTTTGCGAATATCGCTTAAGTGTTCCAGTCGGAACATTCAGCACAATGTTCCAGTTGGAACACTCAGCGACTCGGAGGCTTCTTGAGCGACAAAAGCGATCGTGAACTGAGCGACCGTGAATTAGGAATGTATCGCAACATCACGCGCCGCGACTTCCTCAACGGCGCGGCCCTGACTGCAGGCGCTGCCATGATGCCCTGGCATCTGCTCGCGGCAGCAGACACCGATCCAGAGAAGTCTCCCACCTACTACCCGCCCGCGCTCACCGGACTGCGCGGCAGCCACGTCGGTTCCTTCGAAGCGGCGCACTCCTTGCGCGATGGCACTTTCTGGGACACTGCTGGCGCACCACGAGACACAGGCGAAGCTTACGACCTCATCATCGTGGGCGGCGGCATTAGCGGCCTCGCCGCCGCGCACTTCTATCGCAAGCGGGCAGGCGCGAATGCACGCATCCTCATCCTCGAGAACCACGACGACTTTGGCGGCCACGCCAAGCGCAACGAATTCCAGGTGGGAAAGAAAACTCTTCTAGGCTACGGCGGCACCTACTCGATCGAGAGCCCGGAGCCATACAGCGAGGTCGCGAAAGGCGTTATTGAAGACTTGGGAATCGAGGTGACCAGCTTTCCAAAATATCTCGACCGCGATCTTTATGGCGCCATGGGAAGAGTTCCCAAGATTTTCTTCGACAAAGAAACCTTCGGCACCGACAAACTGGTGGATGATCCTTATCCTTTCCCTGGTGGTGAGACCTACGATCTCGCAGTCGCCGGACCCGATGCCTGGGCGCACTTCATGGCCGAGGCGCCAATTGCAGAGCAGGCCCGCAAAGATGTGTCCCGTCTGTGCCAGGAAAAGAAAGACTATCTCCCAGGACTCAATGCCGAACAGAAAGCGGCGCGTCTGGCACGCATCAGCTATGCCCAATTCCTCACGGAGCAAGTTGGCGTGCATGGCGATGTCATTCGCCTCTACCAGACCATTTCGCAACCTTTGTTTGGCGTGGGGATCGATGCAGTTGCCGCGCTGGACGCGGCGGATACGGGATATCCAGGCTTCAGCGGAATGGGCATTGAAGCAGAAGGTTTAAGCAATGAGCGAAAATATTTTTTCCACTTCCCCGACGGCAACGCCAGCATCGCGCGTCTGCTCGTGCGCAATTTGATCCCAGAAGCTGTGCCGGGCAATTCCGCGACGGATGTAGTTATGGCGCGTGCCAATTATGCGAAGCTCGATGAGAAAAACTCAAGCCTGCGCATTCGATTAAACAGCACGGCGGTGCGGGTGAAGCATGTGGGCGAGCCGGCAACTGCAAAGGAAGTCGAAGTCGCCTACGCGCGCGGCGGCAAGGTTTATACCGTCAGAGCGAAACACGCGATTCTGGCTTGCTGGAACATGATGATCCCTTATCTCTGCGAAGAGTTGCCGGAAGCGCAGAAAGAGGCGCTGACCTATGCGACCAAAGTGCCGCTGCTCTATACCAATGTGCTGCTGCGTAACTGGACTGCGTTTCAGAAGCTGGGAGCCAATGCGATCTATGCGCCGGGCGGCTACCATACGGGTGTCGACCTGGATCTTCCGGTCAGCATCGGTGAGTATAGCTGCCCGCGCTCGCCGGACGAGCCGACGGTCGTGCACATGAGCAAGTCTCCCTGCCGCGCGGGGCGCCCGGCGCGGGAACAGCACGTCGCTGGCCGCATTGAACTCTACAGCACAACGTTTGAAACCATGGAGCGCAAGATTCGCCAGCAATTGGCCCGGACCCTGGGGCCAGGAGGCTTCGATCCCGCGGGCGACATCCTGGCGATTACAGTGAACCGCTGGCCGCACGGGTATGCCTATGAGTACAGCAGCTTGTGGGACAAATTTGTGCTCGAAGGTGGCGAGACGCCATGCGAGCGGGCACGAAAAACATTCGGACGGATTGCGATCGCCAACTCGGACGCCGGGGCTCGCGCGTATACAGATGAGGCCATCAATCAGGCTTGGCGGGCGGTCGGGGAGTTGAAAGGCTAGTTGCAGATTGTATATCGACTATCATCGATATACGTTGCCACGAGGGGCGTGGCTGGCACGGGCCGAGGGCTGTGGGTGAGGCAGGGATGCTTCGACTGCGCAGGATCGTCCTTTTGACGATCCCGCTTCGCTCAGCATGACAGAGAGGGGAGTGGTGGTCTGACGGGAGTATTGGAGGAGCGCTCGAGATTGACTCGTCCGAAGCGCAAGGGCACGTCATAGTGGTGTGCTGTCCCGATGGCGGCGCCGGCGAGGGCGAGAATCACGACTACAAAGACGGCGATGCGGCGCGGGGCCTGGTCTCGCTGCGGAGCGATGAGCGCGATTAGCGCTCCGACGATCAGTCCGGTGATGAGGCCTCCGATGTGGGCGGTGTTGTCGACGCCGGGAAGTATGAACCCGAAGATGAGGTTGTAGACGACAAAGGCACCCAGACTGCGCAAGGTGCCGGAGAGTGCAGAGCGCGGTACAGAGAATTCTCCTAACTTGAGGGCGGTAATGAGCGCACCCGCGAGCCCAAAGATGGCGCCGGAGGCGCCCACGCTCGATCCGTTGGGATGCCATGCCACGCTCGCGATGCTGGCTCCCAAGCCACAGGCGAGATAGATCGCAGCATAGGTCCAGCGTCCATAGAGCGATTCGCAAAGTTGCCCAAGGTTCCACAAGCACCACATGTTGAAGGCGATATGGACGATGCCTTGGTGAATGAAGACGTTGGTCAGCAGCCGCCACCATTCCCCCTGAAGTGTGAGCGGGCCGTAATTGGCACCCCAGCGAATGGCTTCCTGCCATGGGAAGTCCATGACGGTGCCGCTTGAGAGCGCCATGCCGAGGAATACGGCCGCGTTGATGCCGAAAATGATTTGGGTGAGGCCGATGGTGGATTCGCTGCGGCGAACCCAAGGCGTGGGCATGACGGTTTGGGGCGTGTCGTCAGGGACTTCGCCGCGCTGGTAGGCTTCGTGCTGCACACACCACGGGCAGATCTTCTTGCCGAAGGATAGACCGGGGAGTTGACGGCCGCATTTAATGCAGTTTGCCATGGGTTGTTAAGAGAGTATCAGCAGTTTGGTGTGCGAATAAAATCTTTAACACAGGGGACACAGAGGAACACAGGGTAATACACGGGCTTCAATGAATCGTTTTCGTCTTTCTCGACATGTAATCCATTAGCAGGTACTGGCCCAGAGTATAGGGCGTGGTGAAGTAGGCTTTGCCGCGGCACATCTCTGTTACTTTCTGAACGAATTGCACCAGGCCGTAATCTGAGGCGAGCATGAAGGTGTTGATCAGCACGCCGGCGCGCTTGCACTTCGAGACTTCTTCGAGGGTTTGGCTTACGACCAGCGGATCGAGGCCGAAGGCGTTTTTGTAGATGCGTCCGTCTTCGAGCGTGAGGGCAGAGGGTTTGCCGTCAGTGATCATGACTATTTGTTTCATGTCTTTTCTTTGGCGCTGCAGAATGCGTTGCGCCAGGCGCAGGCCTTCACGCGTGTTGGTGTAATAGGGACCGACCTTGACGCGGGCGAGCTGCGAGAGCGGGACTTCTTCGGCGGAATCGTGGAAGAGAACTAACGAGAGAGAGTCTCCCGGATACTGCGTGCGGATTAAGTGAGAGAGCGCCATGGCAACTTTTTTCGCCGGCGTGAAGCGGTCTTCTCCGTAAAGAATCATCGAGTGCGAGCAGTCGAGCATCAGAACTGTGGCGCAGGAAGATTGGTACTCGCACTGATGAACCTGCAGGTCGCGGTATTCGATGTTGAGCGGCAGCCCGAGGCCTTCGCGCTGGATGGCACTCGACAGCGTCGCGGTGATGTCGAGGTTGAGCGTGTCGCCAAACTCGTAGGTGCGGGAAGCGCCGCTGGCTTCGATGCCCGTGGCCAGGTCGCGGGTGTCGTGGCGTCCGAAGCTGGACTTGCCCAGCGAGCCGAGCAGGTTGCGCAGGGATTTGAAGCCGAGGAAGTCGAGGCTCTTGTCGGTGATTTCGAATTTTGCCTGTTGCTGATTTTCTCCGAGTTGGCCGCCTGCGCCTGAGGGGCGCGATGGATCGGGAGGTTGGTCGATTGAGATGTAATCTTCCTGCTGCATGCGCTCGATGAGTTTTTCGATGAGTTCGTCGAGTTCGCCATCGGCCGCCATTTGCTCGAGGCGTTCGCGCATGTCTTCGTCGAACTGGTCGCCCTCCATCAGCGCTTGTTCGATCGCACGGCGGAGGTCGTCGAGGGTTTGTTCACCCTCGGGCATTTCATACCACATGTCGCTCTGGAAGCCGCTCTGCAAGAGATAGTCGGAGAGCGCGCCGAGCAGGTCTTCCATGCTCATTTCGCCGGCGGCGTCGGGGACGTATTTGCTGTAGCGGATGCGTTTCATAAAAGCAGGGTTCAGGGGCGAGGGGTTAGGGGCCAGTCAGCGGTTCGAGAACTGCCGTTCTTCCTTCGGAGCTACAATTTTACTGACCCCTGATCTCTGACCCCTAGCCCCTGGCCCCTAGCCCCTGGCTCCTAGTTAAACTGTCTTCTCTGCCTATACGGTGGTTCTTCTTTGTCGAAACTTTTCTCGCGCACTGGCTCGGGCTTTTTTTCTCCGGCTTTGAAGACTCGTTCTTCGTTGCGGCCTATGCGCTTGTGGGCGTGCAGGCCTTCGAGGATGAATTCCGCTGCAGAGACCTGCTGCTCGGGACTTTCTTTCTGTGAAACTCCTAGTGGGCCGAGTTTATCTACGAGGCCCTGAATTTCTTTCAGGTTTTCCAGCGCTTCTAGGGCCGGGACGGAGTCGCTCAGCTGAATCTCGCCGCCCAAGTCGAACCACTGCACGATCTGCTGCACGTTGGCGCCAGTGAAATATTCGTCGTAGGTTTTGGCGATGGCGGTGCGGATCAGCTCGCGGGAGACGTGGTCGGCGCCTTTCATCTCGCCTTCGTATTCGAGTTCGAGTTTGCCGGTGATAGCGGGGAGCGCGGCGTAGACATCGCTGACGCGGGGCACAACCAACTTTTCGTCATTGCGAAGTGCGCGGCGCTCGGCGTTCGAGATTACGTTCTCCATGGCGGAAATCGGGAGGCGTTGGCTCACGCCGGAGCGTTTGTCGATTTTCTTATCTTCGCGGGCGGCGAAGGCAATGCGCTCGATCACTTCCTGAATGTAGGTGGGCAGATGCATCTTCTGGCCGTCACGGCCGGTCCAGGCTTCCTGCGCGGTGATGGCGATGCCCTCATCGACTGTCGCGGGGTAGTGGGTGCGAATCTCGGACCCGATGCGGTCCTTAAGCGGAGTGATGATCTTGCCGCGAGCGGTGTAGTCCTCAGGATTGGCGCTGAAGACGATGGCTACGTCGAGCGGCAGCCGGATGGGATAACCCTTAATTTGTACGTCGCCTTCCTGCATGATGTTGAACAGGCCGACCTGAATTTTTCCGGCGAGATCGGGAAGTTCGTTGATGGCAAAGATGCCGCGATTGGCGCGGGGCAGCAGTCCGTAGTGAACGGTGAACTCACTCGAGAGTTCGTGACCGCCGCGGGCAGCTTTGATGGGATCGATGTCGCCAATCAGGTCAGCGATCGTGACATCAGGCGTTGCAAGTTTTTCCACGTAGCGATCGTCGGCGGTTAGATAAGAAATGGGAGCGGCGTCGCCGAGGCGCGCGACGTCTTCGCGGCAGCGGCGGCAGATGGGCGCGTAGGGATTGTCGCGAATCTCGCAGCCGGTTAGATAAGGCATGTGAGGATCCAGCAGCGTCGTGAGGGCGCGCAGGATACGGCTTTTCGCCTGGCCGCGCAAGCCGAGCAAAATGAAATTGTGGCGCGAGAGAACGGCGTTCACGATCTGGGGAACGACAGTGTCGTCGTAGCCGACGATGCCTGGGAAGATGCCTGCGTCATCGTGGTGACGCAAACGGGCGATGAGGTTGTCGCGGAGTTCGTCTTTCACGCGGCGGGTGCGCAGGCGTTCTTGGGAAAAGGTGCTGCGACGCAATTCGCCGAGTGTGCGCGGAAGAGACATAGAACCCCCGAGAGAACTTTCGTAAATTATACGCGGAAGAACGGGCTTCGGGCTGCGGCTTCCGGCTTCGGCACAATCGCCGAAGCCCGAAGCCCGAAAGCCGAAGCCGGTCTTCAGTGGACGTGGCCGTTGCCGCCCGCCTTTTCGCGGGCGCTGGCGGCGCGGCGGAGGTTCGGGATGATGGTTTCAAGATACGAAATGAATAAACTCAGGCGCTCCGGCTCGGAGCGCAGCGCGAGCATCTTTTGTTTGAAATCCAAATCTAGGGGCACGGAGCCGGCGAGGTGAAAGGACAGCAACGTGGGGTTGGCGTCGGAAAGATCCTGCCTGGCGCCGGCAATCGCGAGCAACTCGGAGTGCAGCTGAACGGCGCGCGAGGCGTCTGCCTGCGGCGGCGTACTGGGTTCGTCGTCGATCATGAGAACCTCCGCTTGAAGAAACGAACGTTCCTGGTTGACGCGGATGAGTTCGAAACGTTGGCGGCCTTCGGTGACCAGGTCGAGGCGTCCGTCGGGGTACTCTTTTACTACGGTGATGATTTCGGCGGTGCATCCGATCTCAGCTAAACCCTGCTCGAGAGCGCGCACCACGCCGAAGTTGCGGTGCTGGGCAAGACACTCGCCAATCATTTCTTTGTAGCGCGGTTCGAAAATGTGCAAGGGCAGGGCCGTGCCGGGAAACAGGACGACGTCGAGCGGGAACAGGGGTAGAAGCGTGTCCAAGAAGGTCTCCGGTGGCTGGCGCGGGATGAGCTTCGCGACGTCGCCGCGCTGTTCCAGATTGTACCCGAGCTTGACTTCACAAGTTACAGAGGAATAGAAGCGCGTTATGGAACTTACGGGGAAAATTGTGGTGGTGACGGGCGCTTCCATGGGAATTGGGGAAGCGATTGCGAAGATTTTTGCCGATCAGGGAGCGAGCGTGGTGATGCTGTCGCGCGACGCAGGCCGCGTGGAAGCGGCGCGGGGGCGCGTGGGGCATGGCGAGCGGACGCTGGCGATGGCCTGCGACGTCAGGCACCGCGAGGATGTTGACCGCGCTGTCGGGCTGACGCTGCATCATTTTCAGAGGATTGATGTCTGGGTGAACAACGCCGGTCATGGGCTGCTCGATTCGGTGGCGCAGATGGACATGGCGGCGTGCCGCGAAATGTTCGAAACGAATTTGTTCGGCGCGGTGGGGGCCATGCAGGCGGTGATTCCCGTGATGCGGCAGCAGGGCGGGGGAATGATCATCAATATTTCGAGCGTGGCGGGGCATATTCCAATCCCGTTTCACGCGGCTTATAGCGCGACCAAGTTTGCGCTGAATGCGATGGGCAAGGCGGCGGGCGTGGAGTTAAAGAAAGATGGGATTCACGTGCTGACGGTTTGTCCGGGATATGTGCGGACGGCGTTCGGTGAGAATGCGATTCAGGGGAATGAGTTGAAGCGGGTGCGGCCGGGGTCGGTGCGCGGGATCACTGCCGAACGCGTGGCCCGGGCTACGCTGCAGGGATACCTGAAGCAGAAGCGGGCAGTGATTGTACCTTGGACTATGTATGTGCCGGTGAAGATCTACGAGCACTTTCCGGGGTTCGTGGAGTGGGCGATGGGGCGGATGGCTGGGTGACAAGAAGGAGCTGCCGCGCCGAGTTCTAGTGCGCTCCGGCTCGCGAAGTGTTGCGGGCATCGTGGAACGGGGAGGGCCAGCCGGCCGTTGACAATCCTGCGGGTGCGTCGAGCGTACCCAGTCGGCCGTGGAAGTCCCCAATATAAAAGTTGGCATTCGGCGCAAGGGTCACCGCGTTGGTTGGAATGTGAATTAATGGTTCGTCGGGCAGGGTCGCTTTCCACAGCATTCTTCCACGCGGGCTGATTGCGTAGAGATCACGTACATAGCAGATATAGAGCGTCCCGTCGGAGGCCAAATCCAACAGACTGCTTCCGTTCGGGGTATTCCATTTAGCTTCTCCACTGGGGTTAAGGGCCACGACTGCATTCTGGTTTCCGTCGCCCACTACATGTATGGATACGGTTATATATGCAGTACCGTCATACGCTATCAATGGGCCACCGACAAGGTTGTAAGACTCAAGACGCCACCTGAGCTTCCCCTGAGGGCTCAGAGCGAACAATTTAGAATTCAGGCCGCCGGGATGTCTGTTTGTGAAGTAAATGGTACCGTCAGTTCCGACCGCGAGTTCACCTTCGAAATAATCTGACTTTTCGAAGGAGTATTTCCAATTCTGTGTGCCATCAGGCGCAAGGGCGAAAAGGGCGTCATCGGCGAGCGCGTACACCGAGCCATCCTTGGCAATGGCGACGGAATAGAAGTCGTCGCCAGGATCGAATGCCCACTGCAGAGCTCCATTGCCGGTGAGGGCATAGACCCCGTGCCCGAGCCAGTATGAGGTCCCGTCCGCTGCAATCGCAGGCTGGCTGCAGGCTGGTGACTTAGCTGGAGAAACTGCCGGGCCGCCGGAATCACGGCTGCGGAAAAAAGTGGCAAGCGGAAATTCGTAAGTCCATTCCTTCTTTCCCTCGGGCGAAACAGCCCACGCGGAACCTTGGCCGACATAGAGACCGCCGGCAGGGCCGCCGTCCGCACGGGTTCCAAATAAAATGGTTCCGTCATCTGCAATGGCCGGCAACGTACAGACTCCGCCATTCGGCATGATCTCCCATCGCGACGGCGTGCCTAAGGCCACGAGCGAGAGTCCATTCGGACTTGTGCGGGGATGTAGCGTGAGCAGGTAGATGGCTCCGTTTTGACCATAAACCGGTGGAAACCAAATACCCTCAGTTTCCCCTTCAGTCGCCCAGTGAACGCGGTCGGTGCGGTCATCGGTGACATTGTGATAGGCACCGTTGTAGTACCAGCAAAACGCCAGAATTCCGTTCCCAAGGAGCACGAGAATTAGTGCGGTCGGTGAAGCATACTTGCTGAACAAAGATAAGAGGCCGACCAGAAGTAAGACGGAGACCATCGTCCAACTCAGCCAGGCGCGAGAGAGGCCAGTGTTTCCCAGGAATCCGTAGGGCAAAGCGATCGTGGCAGTCATTCCAACCGCGATCTCGATCATCCGCAGGAGCAGTGCTGCGGCTTTCCGCTGAGATCGCAATTCGGCTACCGCCGCCACGCCGAAGCACGCCAACAAGCTCAACAGGAAAAGAAACATCAGGATTTCTGCTTCAAGAATCAAGGAGAATTCCCTTTCAAGGGTGGAAGTAGCCGCTCATGGGGTGGGTCCGTTGGTGGTTTTCGATTGCCGAATGGTGGGACAAATTAGCGTTGGCGCATTGAGCATCCGCAACCTTATCCCAACTCGGTCAGCATGGCTTCCATCTCGCCCTGAGCGTGAAGGTTTCCGGTACGGCGGGCAGAGGCTATGCCGTCGGTGAGCATGGTCTTGGCTTCGGTGATTCTGTCGGCGCGGGCCAGGGTTTGTGCGGCCATGAAATAACCGGGAGTGTAGTCGGGGCTGGCTTTGAGCAGGATGGCGAACTCGGCCAGGGAACGGTCAAGGTCGCCCTGCTTGGAGTATTCCATGGCCAGACCGTAGCGCGCGAAAGTGTCGTTGGGATTCTGCGTGAGGACTTCGTTGAGGGCGGCAATGCGGTCCATAAGGCAGTGGTCAGTGGCCACCTCAGATGAGGTTACTACAAACCGCGCCTCTGCTTCGGGATCTGTTCTTGATTGGATTGGATCTGCTGAGATGAGTAGAATGCAGTCCATAACGTTTCAATATTTCCGGTTCTGCGGAGGGTAGTCGGTGGCTTGTCCGTTTTTCATGCCGGAGGAAAAGTTGGAGAACGGGAATTGGCTGCATGCGGGGAGGCTTCCGTTGGGATGTGGGTGGAGTGGGCAGTGCTCGGCGCCGGGACATGAAGGTGAGACCCCATCGCACGAAGAATTGCGGGAGTTTTGCAATCTTGGGTATGCGAAGGGTTGCAGTCGATTGCCTCGGGAGCGGGAGTGGGATTCAGTCCGCTTTGCGGCTAGAACCTTGGGAGACGCGCAGAATGGAACCGAGGGGCGCATTCACGTTCGCTACGTATGCGAACGCGAGCATCGCCCGGCGGGGAGTGGGACTTTGGAGTTTGATGCGTTCGAGGCGCGGTGGGTCGGACGGCATCGCGATGACCGCGTGCAGCGGATGGCGGAGTGTTTTCTGCAGGCGTTCCTGGAGAAGAAGAGAAAGCGGGCGGCGGCTAGTTAGAAGTCGAGTGCAGTTGCCCGGCTTCGCCGGGCGGACAGCCGAGGGCGGCTGTCCCCACATTTGGGATTACATTTGGAATTTCAACGAGTAGATCGAGGAAGTGACCATGAGTGAAGAGAGTTTTACTCCCCGGCCGGTTCGAGACTCGCAATCGGAGATGACGGAAATTGTTCTGCCCAATGATGCCAATCCACTGGGCGCGCTGCTGGGAGGCCGGCTGATGCATTGGATCGACCTGGCGGGAGCGATGGCGGCTCATCGCCACTCGCGCACTTATGTAGTAACTGCTTCGGTGGATCATATCGATTTCCTGGTGCCGGTGAAGGTTGGGGATCTGGCGATTTTGAGATCGTCGGTGAACCGCGTGTTTCATACATCGATGGAAGTGGGTGTGAAGGTCTGGGTCGAAAATTATATAGCGGATACGGCACAACACGTGGCCTCGGCATATCTGACATTTGTGGCCATCGATGGCAAGGGGAACCACTTGAAGGTTGCTCCGGTGATTCCCGATAGCGAAGAGCAGCAGCGGCGCTACGATGACGCGGGCCGGCGGCGCGAGATCCGGCGCGCGGAACTGGAGCGGCGGCGCAAGGCAAAACGGTAAGTCACAAGCCGATGTGATCGGCGTCACATCGGGCCCTTGGCAAAACAGATAATCTACACAGTTGCCACCGAGGGATTTTCATGGACAGTGCGCTTCTGGTCGATCGCATTCACTTCGCATTCACCGTTACCTTCCACTATCTCTTTCCGCAACTCACCATGGGCCTGGCGCTGCTGATTGTGGCGCTGAAGACGCTTGCACTGCGCCGCAATGACGAGGCCTACAACCAGGCGGCGCGTTTCTGGGCGCGGATCTTCGGCATCAACTTCGTGATGGGCGTGGTGACTGGAATTCCGATGGAATTTCAGTTTGGCACGAACTGGTCGCACTTCTCGCGTTTCGCCGGAGGGGTGATCGGGCAGACGCTGGCCATGGAAGGCTTGTTCGCTTTCTTTCTGGAGTCGGCGTTTCTCGGACTGTTTCTTTACGGAGAGAAGCGGCTTAGTCCGCGTGCGCACTGGTGGTCGGCGGTCGCGGTGTTTCTGGGATCGTGGCTTTCCGGTTTCTTCATCATCGCCACCGATGCGTGGATGCAGCACCCCGTGGGCTTCGTCGGGGCCAAGGATGGCTCCATGCAGCTCTCGAGCTTCTGGGAACTGGTGCTGAATCCATGGGCATGGTGGCAATATGCGCACAACATGGGCGGGGCCGTGATTACGGGCGCGTTTGTAATGGCGTCCGTGGGAGCGTTCTACTTGTTGTGGGGAAAGTTTGAGGCACACGCGCGGATCTTCGTACGGGTGGGCGTCATCGCCGGACTGATCTTCAGCGTCCTGCAGTTGTTTCCGACCGGCGACGGCCAGGGGCGGATGGTTGCCCTGCATCAGCCGGTCACGCTCGCGGCCATGGAAGCGCTGTTCGTGAGCCAGGAGGGAGCGCCGCTGGTGATCCTGGGGCAGCCGAATGTGGATGAGCGCAAGATTGATAATCCGATTGAAGTTCCGAACGCGCTCAGCTTTCTGACTTACCGCGCATGGAAAGCTGATGTGCAGGGGCTCGACGCGTTCCCGCGGGATATGTGGCCGGAGAACATCGCGCTTCTCTACTACAGCTACCACATCATGGTCGGGCTGGGGACGATCTTCATCGCCATCATGGTTGCGGCGGCGTTTCTGTTGTGGCGTGGAAGCCTTTTCTCGGCGCGATGGATGCTGTGGATTTTGCTGGTGGCCTTGCCGTTCCCCTACATCGCCAACACTGCAGGCTGGATGACGGCGGAACTGGGGCGGCAGCCCTGGCTGGTTTACGGGTTGATGCGCACGGCCGAGGGATATTCGAAGGCGGTGTCGGCAGGCAACGTGATGTTCACACTGTTGGGTTTTCTCGGCATGTACACGGTGCTTGGGATCTTGTTTCTATTTCTGGTGCATCGTGAGATTGAGCATGGGCCAACGGCCGAGGTGAGTTCGGGACACTAGAGGGTGGAGCAGGCTCCGACATATGGTGAGCAGGTCTTTCAGCCTGCGTTGTGAGACGCACATGATAGGGCTTTAGCCCCTGAGGGACGCGATGGAAACGCTATGGTTCATGATCGTCGCCCTGATGCTGGCGGCTTACGTGGTGCTCGACGGCTTCGATCTCGGTGCCGGCGCGATTTATCTGAACGCGGGCAAAACAAGCGACGAGCGGCGGAAGATCCTGCGCGCGATCGGTCCAGTGTGGGACGGCAATGAAGTGTGGCTGATCGCAGCCGGCGGGACGCTCTACTTCGCTTTCCCCCTGCTCTATGCCTCGAGTTTCAGCGGCTTCTATCTGCCGCTGATGATGGTGCTGTGGCTTCTGATGCTGCGCGGCATTGGCATTGAGCTGCGCGCGCATATGGAGAATCCGGTTTGGGTCGGCTTCTTCGATTTGATCTTCTGTGTATCGAGTGTTCTGCTGGCGATCTTTTTCGGCGCCGCTTTGGGAAACGTGGTGCGCGGCGTGCCTCTGGGCGCGGACGGCTATTTCTTTGAGCCGCTGTGGACAAATTTCCGCGTGGGAGCGAATACGGGAATCCTCGACTGGTATACGGTGCTCACTGGCGTGATTGCGCTCGTGACATTAACTGCGCACGGGTCGCTATATATCGCGGTTAAGACCGATGGCGAATTGAATCAGCGCACGCGCAGCATCGCGTTGTGGGCTTGGCCGCTGCAACTGATTCTGACTGTCGTTGGACTGATGGCGACTTGCTATGCGCAGCCGAGTGTGCTCGACAACTACAAGCACCATGCCGTCGGCTTCCTGATTCCGGTGATTGTGTTTGGCAGTCTTGCCGTCATGATCTATGCCATCCGCAAAGGGCTGGATAAAATTGCATTCGTGGGCTCGGCTCTTTACATCGTGGGAATGCTGGTGGGAGTGGCGTTTGCGCTGTATCCCGTGGTGCTGCCGGCGAGCACCGATCCTGCTCACAGAAGCCTGACCGTCTACAACACTGCCGCTGGACGGCACGGGCTGACGGTCGGTTTTACGTGGTGGTGCCTTGGGATGGTTCTGGCTTTGGGATACTTTACTATGCTGTTCCGCATGTTTCGGGGGAAGGTGCGGCTGGAAGGGGAAGGCTACTGAACGATTTCTGCGTCGAGTTGACTCTCTAGCAGTCATTCTATGTCGCCTGTCTTCGCCCCGGGTCTGACAGCCGAGGCGGCTGTCTCTACATCACCATCGCTGACTCCCCTGTATAATCTGAGTGTTCGATCCATCCTCACTTTATTCTTGGAGTGTGATCCCTTGAGTGCACATATGCCTCATCAACCCGGACAACCCTCTCCGGGGCCGCAGCCGTTGCCGGGAGTCGATGCCATCATTGCCGTGGGTTCGGGCAAAGGCGGAGTGGGCAAGACCACGCTGTCGGTGAACCTGGCGGTTGCTCTGGCGAAGATGGGGCACAAAGTTGGACTGCTTGACGCCGATGTTTACGGGCCGAACGTGCCGCTGATGCTCGGCGTGAGCGGGCAGCCGAAGATGGTGGGGGAGAACCGCATCGAGCCGCTTGAAGCGTTTGGGCTGAAAGTGATTTCTGTGGGATTTCTTAATCCTGGGGATAAGCCGATCATCTGGCGGGGTCCGATGCTGCACCAGATCGTAAAGCAGTTTCTCAGCCTTGTGGAGTGGGGACATCTCGATTACATGGTCGTCGACTTGCCGCCGGGGACGGGCGACATCGCGCTGTCGCTGGTGCAGTCGGTGCCCCTGACGGGCGCCGTGGTGGTTTCAACTCCGTCGGATGTTTCTTTGCAGGACGCGCGTAAGGCGATCGAAATGTTCCGGCAGATGAAGGTGGATCTGGTGGGCGTGGTGGAGAACATGAGCTTTTTTACGTGCCCTCACTGCCATCACGAGATCGATATCTTTTCCCGTGGCGGAGCGGAGAACATGGCGCAGAGGTTCAGTGTGCCGTTTCTCGGAAGCATCGAACTTGACCCCGAGGTGCGCAAGTCTGGGGACGGCGGGAAGCCAATCGTCTTGGAAGGCGAGAATTCGCCGCATGCCAGATCGATCTTTGCTTTTGCTCGGAAGGTCGTGGAGCGGGTGGGAGAGATCAAGGCGGGCGAAACGGCCAGCGTGATACAGATTCAGTAGGGAAGTCGTTTAACCTGCTTGTCGCTTCGAGAACCGCGATAGCCGCCAAACGGCGTTGGGTTCGCCATCTTTCAGGATCAAATCCGCCATCATTTCTCCCAGCGCTGGCCCGTGTTTGAAGCCGTGTCCAGAACCGCCTCCCAAAAGCCAGACGTTCTTCATGCGAGGATGTCGATCCACGATGAAGTTGCTGTCGGAAGTTTGCTCGTACTGGCAGACGCGGGTTTCAATCAGCGGGGCGTCTTTCATGGCGGGAAAGCGGAAGGCGATATATTCGCGAACCCGCTTCAGCGTTGCCAGGTTGACCACTCGCTCGCTGGAAGTTGGATCGAACGCGCCGCCGCGCGTATCATCGGCGACCTTGAAGCCGCAGCGATCGTTGCCTGGGATACCGTAGAAGAAACGCTTGCCGTGGTCGCCCCAGACGGGAAGATGCGCGTCGCTAAAGCCGGAGTCTCCGGCGGGTGCGCCGAAGAAAAAAATATCCTGCTTGGTGGGGCGGATGACGTTTCCTAAAGCTTCGGGAAACAGCTTGCCCAGCCATGGCCCGCAGGCGAAGACGTAATAATCGGCTTTGAGCTGCGAGCCGTTCGAGAGCGAGATGTTGCGGAGGGACGAGCTAGTCCCAGCATTCTCCAGACCTTCAGGTGAGACGGCGAGCTGCCAGTACACGCCGCCTTGCGCGACGAAGGCGTCGACTACGGCCTGGCAACTAGCGCGGGCGTCGAGGTATCCGCATTCCGGTTCGAGGATTCCCCAGTGGACCTCCGCGAAGTTGATCTGCGGCCAGCGTTTCTTCATCTCGGTCGTGGAGAGTTCCTGAAACTTGATCCGGGCTTGGCGTAGTGGTGCGAGCGAACCGCGCTCGTAAGCGTCATCGCGGCTGCTGACCATCCAGAGAACTCCGGTGCGGTGCAGAAACCGTTTCTTCCAGCGCCTCTCATATTTCGGCCACAGCTTGAGGGCGCGAGTGGCCAGTTCGGTGTAGGGCTGGTGGGGGCCGTAGGTGCCTCGCATGATGCGGGTTTCGCCACCAGACGACGCGCGCGAGTTGCCTGGACCCCAGGCGTCTAGCAGCGTGACGCGGGCTCCGCATTCGAGAAGATGAAGGGCGGTCCAGCCGCCGAAGGCGCCGGCTCCGATGACCGCGATGTGCGGTTTCGATTTCATCGCGAATCGTTTTTGCCGCATGCGAGTTGAGGATATCGGGAATGGCTTAGCAGGGGAAGATGCGGCTAGGGGGTCCCCCAAATTTGCGTTCGTCGACGGGGACCCAATTGGTGCTCGAAGTAGGGCGGGTTGGATTAGTCAAATAGATCCTTCCGCCTGTGGACGTAAACAAATGCGGCGCAAATGGCAGGGACGCCCAATATATGACCTAAGCCCCATCCGTTTTTCGCGATCAAGCTCCAACAGAGGCCGATAAACGACATGCACAGGTAAAAACCAATTGCATACTTCAAAGCCGCGATTTTGACATTCTTCACGGCGCCGCTCCTGCCACTCCAGCTCAATAATCCCACTTATTCGTCTGAGCTCCAAATATAAAAGTAGACCAGCGATCGCCACTGTCGATGGCATCCCCGGCTTAGCCCGGTGGTCCTTGACAGGATGGAGGAGCGTTCCTAGAATCCAAGCAGGACGCGGGTTTGCGTCCAAAGCTAAGTTTCTGCATCTAAAATAGTTAGCTGGAGATTTCGAGCTGGCTGCGAGCCCGCCTGATTCCTCGACACAACATGCCATCTGACCCCAATATCGGCAAGCGGGAACGCGAAGTTCTGACGGCGATCGTGGAGACTTTTATTTCCACGGGCGAGCCCGTCGGTTCGCGCACGCTGGCGCGCTCAAACCGCGAAGGCCTCAGTCCGGCTTCGATACGCAACGTGATGGCGGACTTGTCGGACGCCGGATTTCTGGAGCAGACGCATGCCTCCTCGGGACGCGTTCCGACCACTGATGCGTACCGGTATTACGTGGAGCAGATTACGGGAACGGCGCGCTTGGCGCCGCAGGAAGAAAGCTTAATTTCTGATTCGCTGGCGGGGATTACCGATGTGCCGGAGTTCATGGAGCGCACCTCGCATGTGTTGTCGCTGATTTCACGCAACGTAGGTGTGACCGTAGCCACCACCGGCGCCAAGAATGCGCTGGAGCATGTCTACTTCTCGCGCCTTGGCGATCAGAAAGTGCTGGCCGTGCTGGTGACGCGTTCCGGCGTGGTGCGCGACCGTGTGTTGAAGCTGGATCTGCCCCAGGCCGAGCTCGATCTCGCCGCGCGGTACATCAATGAGAATTTTCGCGGCTGGACAATGGAATCGATGCGCGCCGAACTGGGGCGCAGGATTGAGCAGGAACGCAGCGAGTACGATCGCCTGATGAATTCGATTGAGCAACTTTTCAAGCAGGGAGCGCTTGCTGCCGAGCCCGGCGCCCAGGTGGTTTTCGTGGAAGGCGCTGCCAATCTGGTGACTGGTCAGGAAGATCGCAAGCGTCTGCAGGATATGCTGAAGACTCTTGAGGAAAAGGAAAAAGTCGCGCAGCTTCTCGGAGCCTATCTCGACGTGAAGCAGGAAGCGGTGAGGGTGGTGATTGGGCTGGATGATGCGCTGCCCTCCATGCAGAACTTCGTGCTGATCGGAGCGCCGGCGCGGTCGGGAAGCGATATGTTTGGATCGCTGGCAGTGATTGGCCCGACCCGCATGGATTATCAGCACACCATGACCGCGGTTTCCTACATTGCGCGGCTGTTTGACAAAATTTTGAATGAATCGGAGTAATCAGTTGTATGAGCAAAGTGAACGGAAAATCAGAAGCAAAGAATGCAGGCCTCGATTTGGATCATGAACTGCCGGCTGGCGACGGAGGTGAATCCACAACCGAGGCTAGAAGTGGCGAATCGTCTGTCGCGGAATCGGACATCCAGAAACTAAAGTCCGAGCGCGACTCGCTGCTCGACCGGTTGGCGCGGGCACAGGCGGAATTTGAAAATGCGCGCCGACGGGCCAGCAAAGAGCAGCAGGAGTTTCGCGATTACGCGGTGGCGGATGCGATCAAGTCTTTGTTGCCGGTGATGGACAGCCTGGAGCGCGCGCTGCAGGTGAAGTCGGACGCGGCCGAGCTGCGCGCAGGCGTGGAACTGATTTACAAGCAACTGCTGGCGGCACTGGCCAAGCTTTCGGTGAATCCCATTGTGTCGAAGGGCGAGCCGTTTGATCCGCGCTATCACGAAGCCATCGAAATGGTCGAAACCAGAGAAGCTCCCGATCATCAGGTGGTCGAGGAGTTGCAACGCGGCTACAAGTTCAAAGACCGCTTGCTGCGGCCGGCCATGGTGAAAGTGGCCAGCAATCACGGGAAGTAAGATCCACAAATTTCAATTTCTCTTTTATCTGTCCCATAAAGAAGGGCGCCTATTCTGGCCACAAACGCAAAACGCGATTATTACGAAATATTGTCAGTGAGCCGCACGGTAAGCGATCAGGAGCTGAAGAGCGCTTATCGCAAGCTTGCCATGCAGTACCATCCCGATCGGAACCCGAACAATCCGGACGCGGAAGAACGCTTCAAGGAAGTCACCGAAGCCTACACCGTGTTGGCTGATTCTGAGAAGCGCTCGCTCTATGACCGCTACGGTCATGCCGGAGTTGGCGCTGCGGCCGGTGCGGGCGCGGGTTTCGACGGTACACCATTCCAGGACCTAGGCGAAATCTTCGGCGAGTTCTTCGGTTTTGGCGATGTCCTCGGAGGCAGCGGGCGCCGCCGCAGCCGGGTTCAACGCGGTGCCGATTTGCGCGAAGATTTGACCATCGAGTTCGAAGAGGCTGCTTTCGGAGTGGAGAAGCGGGTCACGGTGCGCCGTCATGAAGCCTGCGAAGAATGCCATGGCTCTGGAACGGCTGCGGGCAAAGGTGCTACGACCTGCCGTTCTTGCGCCGGCCGCGGGCAGGTGCGTTATCAGCAAGGCTTCTTCAGCATCGCGCGGACTTGTCCCTCATGTCAGGGAACGGGCAGCGTCATTACCGATCCGTGCCCGAAGTGCAAAGGCGAAGGCCGGCTACTGCGGCAGCGCACGGTCGACGCGAAGATTCCGGCAGGAGTGGAAGACGGCACGCGCATCCGGTTCACCGGCGGCGGCGAGGCCGGGCCTTTCGGCGGGCCGGCGGGCGATCTGTACCTCGTGCTGCATGTGAAGGAGCATCCGTTTTTTGTGCGGGAAGGGAATGATCTGCATTGCGCCGTCCCACTGTCGGTGACGCAGGCGGCGATGGGTGCGGAGATTCGCGTGCCCACGCTCGAAGGCGAGCATACGCTCAAGGTCCCAGATGGAACCCAGCCCGGAACTACATTTCGCATCCGTCACAAGGGCGTACCGGTTTTGAACGGTCACGGCAAGGGCGATCTCTACGTGGAAGTGCGGGTGCAGATTCCGAGCAAGCTCAGCAAGCGCCAGAAAGAGCTGCTGCAGGAACTCGAAACAACAGCGAAGGTGGACAATCAGCCGATGATGCGGTCTTTGCTCGGCAAAGTGAAGGACATGTTCGGGTGATGCAGTTGCCGGCCGCCAGTTGCCAGTCGCCAGACTCAAGCTCACTGCGTTTATCATTCCTGCCGAGTTCTAACTCCGCTATGACTGCCGTTATCATGAGCCTTTGCTGGCAACCGGCAACTGGGAGCTGGCAACTGTAGCTATGACCCGCCGCCGTTTTATCGCTGACGAAAACTCGGGTGATCGCGCTGCCTTAGTGGGCGAGCATGCGGATCATCTGGTGCGCGTGCTGCGAGTCCGCGTCGGGCAGGATTTCGATATTGCAACCGGAGAGACTGTGCGCCGTGGACGCATTGCGGTTGTCAGCGACGGCCGCGTCGAATTCGATTTAGGCGAAGAAGTTTCCCGAGTGAGGCTGGCCGGCATCACCCTCGTTCTCTCTGTGTTCAAATTCGACCGCATGGAGTGGGCGATTGAGAAATGCACTGAACTCGGCGTCTCGCGGATTATGCCCGTCATCGCGCTGCGTACGGATCCGCATCTGGCCGCTGCCTCGGCAAAACGAGCTGAACGTTGGCAGCGCATTGCCCGGCAAGCGGCGGAACAGTCGCGCCGCGACGCTCCACCGGAGATTGCCGTGCCGATCAAAGTTGCAGAAGCTTTGAACTTTCCCGCGGCCTTGCGTATTGTGCTGGCGGAATCGGAAGAGCAAACTTTGCTGCGCGATATTTTGAAGCAGAAGAATGCGGCAGACGGCGTTGTGATGGCAGTTGGTCCCGAAGGCGGCTGGACCGAGAGCGAATTGCAATCTTTTCAGAAATCCGGATGGATTTCGGCCTCGCTCGGCAACACCATCCTCCGCGCCGAGACCGCTGCGATAGCCGCCACGGCCCTGGCTGCTTCCGCGTTGTACGTGCCTTAAGTTTTCCGGCTGTCTTTTCCGGCGTGCCCCGCGTCCTGCAGCCCGGTGATCGTGGTGGTATTCTGGGCCGCGATGGCTGTTTCCAAATCACAATCTCATCCGGCCCCGTTTCTTCCCGACGATCGTCAGCGCGAAGCCATTGCGCATGTTCACGGACCGATGCTGGTGGTAGCCGGAGCCGGCACCGGAAAAACTTCGGTGTTGATCCACCGAATTGCCAGCCTGGTTGAGCAGGGACAAGCGAAGCCCGATGAGGTGCTTGCGCTTACCTACACAGTAGCCGCAGCCGGAGAGATGCGCGACCGCGTTCGCGGGCTTCTCGGCAAACCAATTCATTCGGCAACCTTTCACGACTACTGCCTCGACTTGCTGAAGCGTGCTGGAAAAGATTTTGGCGTGCTCGACGAGAAGGATCTCTGGATTTATCTTCGCAAGAGAATTCGTGAGCTTCACCTGCAGCACTACATCCGCGCTGCGAATGTAGGCCAGTTTCTCAATGACTTGCTCGGTTTCCTCAGCCGGTGCCACGATGAGCTGGTAACGCCGGAAAAATACGAGGAGTACGTGACCCGGCTGGAACGCGGGGAAGCCCAAGTTCCCCGGGTTGCCAAATCGAAAGATCAGTTGAGCGACGCCGAGGTGATCGGACGCTGCCGGGAAATTGCCCGTGTCTTCGCCACCACCGAGCGCTGGCTGCACGAAGAAAATCTGGGAACCTTCGGCCACATGATCACGCGCGCCCACGACTTGCTTACGAGCGACCAGAAGCTGCTGACTGCCGAGCGCGCTCGCGCCCGTTTCATCTTGGTCGATGAATTTCAGGATGCCAACTTCGCCCAGATCAAACTCCTGGCCGCACTGGCGGGACCAGAAGCGAACGTCTTCGGCGTCGGAGATCCTGATCAAGCCATCTACCGCTTTCGCGGAGCATCCAGCGCGGCGTTTTACTTGTTCCGCCGGCATTTTCCTCAATCCAAGCTGGTGGTGCTCGACCGGAACCGGCGCTCGACTACCCCGATTTTGCGATGCGCGTTTGCCGTGGTCGATAAAAACCCTCCCGTGTTTGCCGCGAACGACGCGCTTGCCTACCGGCGCACTCCTTTGCAGTCGGCCCGCGAAGAGGAAGCCAAGAGAGAAGGAAAAATGCTGGCCACGTTCCCCGTGGAAGCGATCTCTTTTGCCGCCAGAGATGCCGAAGCGCCTGATGTGGCCCGCCTAATTGAAGAGACGCAACGGCGCTCGCGTTGCCGGTGGAAAGACTTCGGTGTGCTCTACCGTTCGCACATTCATCGCGACAGCGTTGTGCATGAACTAGCCGAGCGGGAAATTCCTTTCTCCATCGAAAACATGGACGTCAGCGACACCCCCGAAGTGCGCGATCTGTTTGCCTGCGTCGCGGTTGTGGTGGACTTAAGCGCCGACGCCAGTCTTTTTCGAGTAGCTGCGTTGCCGCAGTTCGATGTGGATCCCGAGCAACTTCGGTCACAGCTGCGCGCCATCGCGAACGATGCAAAAGATGGATCCGTAATCCCGCTTGCCTCGGTGCTCGACCAGGTTGCCGGCGGCCACGCGGTGTTGGAGACAGTGCGCCGGGCGCGCGACGAAGTCAGCCGTAAGCAGGCTAAAACGCACGCCGCTCTGCAGTTGATCGGAACACAATTCGGCCTCAATCTGAGTTCCCCAGTGCTGCGGGCCGCGCTGAAGTTCGCCGGCGAATGGGAGAAAAAGAAAACCACAGAAACGAAAGATCTGGGCGAGTGGATCGAGTACCTGAACTATTTTCGCGAGGCCGGCGGAGTAATTCCCTTGACGTCAAAAGAGGACGACGATGCCGTCCGCCTGATGACCGCGCACGGAGCCAAAGGGCTCGAATTTGCACATGTCTTCATCCTGCGCGCGACCAGCGGTTCGTTCCCGGCCAGTTACCGGGAGACGCTGGTCGAATTTCCTCGCGAGTTGCGCGATCCAGATTCCGCTTCAACCAGCGATGACAAGACTCTCTACGATCAGGAAGAACGCCGTCTTTTTTATGTGGCCATGACCCGCGCCAAAGATTCGCTGCACATTTATGGAAAACAGGGAATCGGCCGTGACAAGACTCCTGCGGGGCTGATGCGCGAACTGATCTGCAACCCCGCCCTGCAACCCTGGCTCAGAGCGCGCGCAGCGTTGCCTTCGCAACCCGAGTTGATCGAGATCGCCGCCGCGGCCGACGCAGCACATCCCGAAGGCTCGCGGCTGGTAGAATGGCTTGCCCTTCCCGCAATCGAAGGGCTGGACACTCGGCTGAGCGCCTCGGCGGTGGAGACTTATGAGACTTGTCCGCTACAGTTCAAGTTTCAGCGCGAGTGGAAATTGTCGCGGCAAGTGCACGCCGCCATGCAGTTCGGCGCAACCATGCACCGCGTCCTGCGCACCTATTACGATTCCGTACGCCTGGGCAGAACCAAGACCGACGAAGAGTTGATCCAATTATTTCGCGACGATCTGGCCGAGTCTGGGATCCAGGACAACTATCAGCGGGAACTGTACCTGAAGGTGGGACTGGCGCAATTGCAGGACTTTCTCGGCGGTACTCGCTCAGTTCCTCCACCCGAAGTTCTGCACACGGAAGAATGGTTCGACGTGCAGATCGCCGGCACAAAGGTTGCCGGGCGAATCGATCGAATGGATCGCGCCGCGGACGGCAGCGTGAACATCGTCGACTACAAGACCGGCAAAGCTCGGTCCCAGGAAGACGCGGACGAAAGCTTGCAGCTTTCGATCTACGCCATGGCTGCAAACGAGAAGTGGGGATACCCTGTCGGAGCCCTCGTATTTCACAATCTCGAAGGCAACGTTCCGGTCTTTTCCCGCCGTACGCAGTTTCAACTAGAGGGAGCGAAAGAACGAATACTGGCTGTGGCGAGGGGCATCGCCACGGGAGACTTCGAGGCTAAGACCGGCTTTCATTGCAACTTTTGCGCCTTCCGTGGATTGTGCACCGCCCAGGAAAAGACAGTTCCGAATTATTCCCGGAAACCTGCGAAGAGCAACGGGAAGCCGCTGGATTGATCGATGGTGGCTGAGCCGAATCTGAACTTCCGCGCAAAAACTTAGGGGACGCTTTCGGCGTCCCCCTTTTTGACTTCGTACTGACCTTCTTAATGCTTCTTTTTCTTTTTTGCCTTTTTCTTGGTTGCCATTGTTTCTATTCTCCCTTCCATTGTTCATGGAAAAATCTGCAACGATCATTTGTTGCAACTAATTGATTGTATAGAGTTAATGAAAAATGAAGTCAAGAAAAAAATGCACGCGTCGAACGGCCGGTGTTGTACCAAAGTCACAGATCGATGAGAGTGAACCAGAAAATTCTAATGTTGCTCTATCAAAACGTCCTGCACGCTCGCAATCACAAGAGAGAAAGACGCAGCAGCAATCGAGCGCGCGAGCGTCGATCTTTCTTGCGTGATCGGTCTAGCAGCGATGCCACCACCGCATTCAAGTTCATCTTTTCACCCGCTCCAGCATCTATAATGGCATTGCGAAATCTTCGCGGGAGCATGATCAATGGCGGCTTTCGATGAGGTTGTCATTATTTCCGGTTGTCGTACTGCGGTGGGAAAATTCCAGGGCAGTCTCGCCGATCTGAGTGCTCCGCAGCTCGGCGCAGTGGTAGTGCGCGAGGCCGTGAAGCGCGCTGGATTGAACTCCGATCAAGTGGACGAATGCATCATGGGCAATGTTCTCCCCGCGGGGCTCGGACAAAATCCCGCCCGCCAGGCAGCAATCTTCGGAGGATTGTCGCCGGCGACAGGTGCCATGACAATCAACAAAGTTTGTGGTTCGGGATTGAAAGCAGTGGCTCTCGCAGCTCAGGCCGTGCAAACCGGAAACAGTTCCATCGTCGTTGCTGGCGGCATGGAATCCATGACCAACGCTCCCTATCTGCTCCCGCAAGCGCGAAAGGGATATCGTCTGGGCAACGGTCAGGTCATCGATTCCATGGTGCACGACGGGCTTTGGGATATTTACAACGACTACCACATGGGCGTCACCGGCGAGAACGTCGCGGAAAAATATGGCATCACGCGTGAAGAGCAGGATGAGTTCGCCGTGAACTCGCACCGCAAAGCCGTCGCGGCCATGAAGGAGTGCCGCTTCAAGTCGCAGATCGTGCCGGTAGAAATTCCTGCGAAGAAGAAAGGGGCTGCCCCGGTATTCTTCGAGAAAGACGAATCGCCGCGGGAGGATACCACCATCGAAGTCCTTCGTTCATTGAAGCCAGCATTCAAGAAGGATGGCACCGTGACCGCCGGCAACGCTCCCGGAGTGAATGACGGAGCGGCCGCGGTAGTGGTGACCAGCGCAAAGCGGGCGAAAGAACTTGGCGTGCAACCCATGGTACGAATCGTCGCGCAGTCGACCAGCGGCGTCGAACCCAAGTGGGTGATGATGGCTCCCGTGGGCGCGGTGCGAACCATCTGGGAAAAGACGGGATGGAAAAAAGACGACGTTGACCTTTACGAACTCAACGAAGCTTTCTCGGTGCAGGCGCTGGGCGTGATGCGCGAGCTCGGTCTCGATCCCAACAAAGTCAACGTGAACGGTGGCGCGGTCGCCATAGGGCATCCAATCGGAGCCAGCGGCGCGCGCGTGCTGGTGACTTTGATGTATGAAATGGCTCGCCGCAACGCGAAACGTGGAATCGCTGCCCTGTGTCTGGGTGGAGGCAACGCCGTTGCCATGGCAGTGGAAAGAAATTAGCCAGTCGCTAGCTTGAAGAGACCGACGCAGCCGCGGCGACGCAGCCCGATGTCGGCTAGATGTTCTGCAATTTTTGCTTCAGTTCGAAAACCGGCCAGTCCTTCTCAAGTCCGTCCGCGATCGACTTCAGTTCGTTTTGGCCTTGGATGACCTGATACTTGTCGGGTTTAGCAGGTATGAACAAGATGTTCCTCTCATGGAAGTTGCCCCAATAGTGTGTCGCCGTCTCAAATGCGACGCCGGCCGCGGGCTCCTCAAACGGTTTGGCGAGGGCGCTAAATTGCTGCCAAAAATCGTCCTCGGGGATCTCTCGGGCGGCTGCAGCCCGCAGTAATGCAGCGAGCTTCGTTCGGATGTCGCTATCCATCTGGCTCACCACGGCCGGGATTTTACAGTCTTGAAGATTACTTCCCTCGCCGGAAGGTACACCGAGTTTCCTTATCACGACGTCGACGTCGGCTGAACAAGACTATCCGGGTCCCTAGCTTGAAGAGGCCGAAGCAGCCGCCGCCTGTAGTGTGACGGTGAACACCGCTCCTCCACCGGGCGCGTTCGCTGCCTCAATCGTTCCGTTGTGTTCCTTCATCACCGCTTTGCAAATGCTGAGCCCGAGGCCGGTTCCGCGCCCCGGCCGCTTCGTTGTGTAGAAGGGATCAAAGATGCTGCCGAGGATGTCGCCGGGAATCCCGGGACCATCATCGTGAAAGCTCGCCCATACCGCTTCTCCGTTATTTCCCAGTCGAATGCGCAACGTGCCGCGGTCGCGAGCCTCGCGAATCGCCTGCTCCGCATTCAAGATCAGGTTCAGGAAAACCTGCATCAACTGGTGCGGATCAGCTTGCACGAAAGGTAGCGTTGGCTCGCGCAGAAAGTCCACGGTGATGTTGTTCTTACGCAGCGAGTATGCGTGCAGATTGAGCGTGCGTTCCACGATCTCCCCAAGATTGACCGGACTCTTCCCTGGCGCCGGCGGTCTCGAGAAATAAGTCAGGTTGTGCACAATCTCAGCGGCCCGCCTCGCTTGCTGTTGCAGTATCCCGATCTGCTTGCGCGCCGCATCCGTGGTCTGGCTGTCCTGCAGAAGTTCGCTCACCCCCAGAATGCTGGTCAGGGGATTGTTCAGTTCGTGAGCAACCCCGCCGATCATCGCGCCCATGGCAGCCAGTCGCTCGCTCTGCACGATCTGCTGTTCCAGCTTCTTCTCCATCGTGATGTCGCGCACAGAGACGATCACGCCGCCGATCTTGCCATCGGCGTCAAAGAACTGGCTGGCCGAAGCCCGCATAGTGCGCCAGCTGCCGTCGCGGTGCCGCGCCCCGTACTCCGCCGCGCCAAAAATCCGGATGCCGGAAGACACGTCGCGATAAAGCGCCGCCAGTTCCGGCGAGTGATCCTCGGTTTCAGAGATCTTCTTTCCCACCAGATCCTCGGGTTGATACCCCAGCAGGTCGCGCACCCGTGAACTCACAAACGTGTACCGCTCCCGCAGATCGACTACAAGAATCAGGTCGGGGAAGCTCTCAAGCAGGCGCCGGCGGAATTCTTCCTGTCCCAGCAGTTGCCGCTCCAGTTTTCGCCTTTCCGTAACGTCGATCAGCGTGCCCTGGTAACGAATCAGCTTGCCCGCAGCATCCCAGACGGCGCGCGACGACTCAAGAAACACCGCGGCTGTTCCGTCCTTCTTGCGCAGCATGATCTCCCGCGCCCGCACTCCGCCGCGATCGTCGGCGGCCCGGCCCAATACCGGTGCTTCTGCGGGATCAACATTCAGCTTGCCCGGTTCGACCGCCAGCAGCTCATCTTTCGTCGCATAGCCCAGAACGCTCACCAGCGCCGGATTGGCATCCAGCAGTCTGCCTTCCGGCGTGCTGAAGTAGGCGCCTTCCTGCAGAGTCTCAAACAGCTCCGTGAAGCGCAGCTCTTTTTCGTGCTGTCCGGTCACATCCCGCCCCAGCACGCTGATCCCAACCACTTCGCCGCTCTTGACGATCGCATTGAGTACGCAATCGAAAAAAAGCGGCCGCGGATTGTTTTTCAGGCGTACGCGGACGGTCCCGGTCCAGTGCCTCTTTTCCAGAAACCGGCTCAGTCCAGCTTCCAGGCCCTCGCGGCTCGGTTCTTCCATGAAGTCGAAAAACTTCTTCCCTACGATCTCGGTGAAAGGAAGCCTGACCAGGTCGCTCACGCTTTTGTTGACGGTGCGCAAGGTGCCGTCCAGAGAAACAGCGCAGGCAGCATCTTCGAACGAGTCAATCAGTTCCTTGAAGCTGCGCTGCGAACGCGCAATCATCTCGTTGAGCTGATCGAGTTGCTGCTCCGAGGGAGCCGCCCCCACATGCTCCTGCAAATCCTGAAGCAACAGCTTAAGTTCGACCACTTCCTTCCGCCGTCCATAGGCGTAGACAGCCAGCAGCACCGACAAAAGCAGAACGCCCAGGGCCATCGGGCCTAAGTGATAAGGCAGGGTTTCCAGCCGGTCCCAGGCGAGGTAGGCAAAGCCCGCTGCCAGCAGGACCATGAACAACAGAATCCACCGCCAAAGCTGGGATTCTTCGCGCTCCAGGTTTTGCGGAGCGCGGGGACGTCGAGGACTATCGGGAGAATCTTGCGTCATGGGGAGGACACCCGGCTTTGCGTTCGTGGAACGCAAAACCGTCAATCATTAAAATCATCGTAATTATACTGGGCCACGCAAAACAATCGTTGCCGCTGTCCCGGGACTTGGTTACTTTGGTTCGACTTGGGTTTGCTGCATCCGAAATATCTTGACGGGCGTCGCAGAGCCACCGGAAAATCCCGTTTAAGGAGTTTCCGACTCCCTCTTATCCACAGCCCCACCCTGTGACATCCGTCACAGCCACGCCCGCCCGAGCAGGCGTACCGTAGCTATATTCCGGAATCAGGCCTCGGTGTGCCGACGGCGGCACGAAGGATCTCTCGCCCGGAGCACCCATGCTCTACAAGACCCTCAGCGCCGCCGTCTACGGCATCGACGCCAACATTATCCAGGTGGAAGTCGACTGCTCCGGCATCAAGACCGACCAGGATCACTTTCACACCGTAGGCCTTCCCGACGCTGCCGTCCGCGAAAGCCGCGACCGCGTCCGCGCTGCCCTGAAAAACTGCGGCTACGATATCCCGCCCACACACATCACCATCAACCTCGCCCCCGCCGATATAAAGAAAGAAGGTTCCGGATTCGATCTGCCCATGGCCTTAGGTATCGTAGGCGCCTACGGCGGCCTCACCCAGAAGACGATCGAAGACTGCCTCTTCATCGGCGAGCTAGGTCTCGATGGCGGAGTGCGCGGTATTCGCGGCACGCTACCAATTGCACTCGAAGCCCGCACCCGCAAGATTTCAAAGCTAGTCGTCCCCGAAGCCAATGCCCGCGAAGCCGCCATGGTCGGCGGCGTCGACGTCTACCCCGTCCGCTCGCTCCTCGACGTAATCCACTTCGTAAACTCGGGCAACGGAATCGTTCCGCTAAAAGCCGATGGCGACGCGCTTCTGAAAGAATCGCAGGAATTCCTCGTCGATTTCAAAGACGTCCGCGGCCAGCAAACCGCCAAGCGCGCCATAGAAATTTCCTGCGCCGGAGGCCACAACATCCTGATGATCGGCCCGCCCGGCTCCGGCAAAACCATGCTGGCCAAGCGGATGCCGACAATCCTTCCGCCGCTGACTTTCGAAGAGGCTCTCGAAACCACCAAAATTCACAGCGTAGCCGGAGTCCTCGACCCCGGCAGCGGCTTAGTGGGCAAGCGCCCGTATCGGTCCCCGCATCACACCATCTCCGACGCCGGCCTCATCGGCGGAGGCGTAATCCCGCGCCCCGGCGAGGTCTCGCTCTCCCACAACGGCCTGCTGTTCTTAGACGAACTCCCAGAATTCCCCCGCAACGTCCTCGAAGTCCTCCGTCAGCCGCTCGAAGACGGATCGGTCACAATAGCCCGCGCCGCCATGGCCCTGACTTTTCCCGCGCGTTTTATGCTCGCGGCCGCCATGAATCCCTGCCCCTGCGGATTCCGCAACGATCGAACCCGCGAGTGCCAGTGCACGACGCCGATGATCCAGCGCTACATCTCGAAAATCTCCGGCCCGCTCATGGACCGCATCGATATCCACATCGACGTCCCCGCGGTGAACTACAAAGAGATGCGCTCCACTAACGAACCCGAAAGCTCGGCAAAGATTCGCGAGCGCGTAATGCGCACCCGCCAAAAGCAGCTAGAGCGCTTCGCCTCTTCCCGCGAGAAAATTTATTGCAACGCGCAAATGTCCTCCCGCCACATCCGCACCCACTGCGAACTCTCTGCCGATTGCGAGCGCCTGCTCGAGCGCGCCATGACCCAGCAAGGCCTAAGCGCCCGCGCCCACGACCGCATCCTGAAAGTAGCCCGCACCATAGCCGACATCGAAGACACGCCATCCATCGAACCCAAACACATAGCCGAAGCCATCCAGTACCGTAGTCTCGACCGCACCTACTGGACGTAGACTCCGCAATTCCCGCCTCCGTCTCCGGCGTCATCCCGAAGCCCCGCGTTTTCTCGAGCGGGGCGAGGGATCTCCCGTAGCACACTGCCGCCCGAGCCAAAGCAGTCCCACACCGCCTGATTGACCCTTTCCCCGCAAAATGTTATAAATGCCCGTTTTGCACTGGGACGGCTGGAGCACGGCTTTATTTCCCTCCAGCCCTCCCAGGCGCGAATCCGACGCGGCCAAGCTCCAAACTCCCGTTTGAGGTTTTGCGGTGGAAGCGTGTTCGGAATTCCGGTGACGAAACCCCGTGTATGTGCTCGAACCTGGGATATGTCCCCGGAAGGCAATGCCTAAACACGTTCATATATTCCTGAAAAACGACTCATTTTGGAGGACTCATTATGCGCACCTGGCTCGCCACTGCTGCGTTCCAAGGCCCCCGCGTGGTATTTGGCTTACTGAGAAAGACTCTGGCTCTAGCCGCACTGCTCACCATCGGCGCGTCCACCGCTCTAGCTCAATCCTCCACTGAAGCGGGCGGCGAAGCCTCGCTGAAACTTCCTGACTTGTCCTCGGTCAGCTTCCTCAACGGCGCCATCGACGGCCACAACCTGCTCATGATCGGCATTCTGTTTTGCTTCTTCGGGCTCGCCTTCGGCATGGTCATCTACATGCGCCTCAAGAACCTGCCCGTGCATCGCTCCATGCGCGAAATCTCCGAACTCATCTACGAAACCTGCAAGACCTATCTCATCACCCAGGGCAAATTTATCCTTCTACTGTGGGCCTTCATCGCCGTCATCATTCTGCTTTACTTTGGTGTCCTCCAGCATCTGGAAGCCATGCGCGTCGCCATCATCCTCGGCTTCAGTCTGGTCGGCATCGCCGGTAGCTACGGCGTAGCCTGGTTCGGCATTCGTGTAAACACGTTCGCCAACTCCCGCACCGCCTTCGCCGCCCTCCCGGGCAAGCCATTCCCGGTCTACCAGATTCCACTCGAAGCCGGCATGAGCATCGGCATGATGCTGATCAGCGTCGAACTCCTGATCATGCTGATCATCCTGCTCTTCGTCCCCGGAGACTACGCCGGACCCTGCTTCATCGGATTCGCCATCGGCGAATCCCTCGGCGCAGCCGCACTTCGCATCGCCGGCGGAATCTTCACCAAAATCGCCGACATCGGCTCCGACCTGATGAAGATCGTTTTCAAAATTAAAGAAGACGACGCCCGCAACCCCGGCGTAATCGCCGACTGCACTGGCGACAACGCCGGCGACTCCGTCGGACCCTCCGCCGACGGCTTTGAAACCTACGGCGTAACCGGCGTAGCCCTCATCACCTTCATTCTTCTCGGCGTGAAAGACCCCGCGGTGCAAGTACAGCTTCTGGTCTGGATCTTCGTCATGCGCGTCATGATGCTCGTGGCCAGCTCGCTTTCCTACTTCCTCAACGCCGCCATCGCCAAAGCCAAATTCGGCGATGCCGACGAGATGAACTTCGAGCACCCGCTCACCTCGCTGGTGTGGATCACCTCCATCGTCTCCATCGGCCTCACCTACCTGGTTTCCTATTTCATCATTCCCGCCCTCGGCAGCGATTCCACGCAGTGGTGGAAGCTCGCAACGATAATCTCCTGCGGAACTCTGGCCGGCGCAATCATCCCCGAACTCGTCAAGGTTTTCACCTCGGTTCATTCCCGCCACGTAAAAGAAGTAGTTATCTCCGCCGAAGAAGGTGGAGCGTCGCTCGGAATTCTCTCCGGTTTCGTAGCCGGCAATTTCTCCGGTTACTACCTCGGTCTCTCCATGATGTTTCTGATGGCGATTGCCTACTCCATGAGCACGCTCGGCCTCGCCGCAGCCGCCACGATGCTCGCTCCCGCAGTATTCGCTTTCGGATTGGTAGCTTTCGGATTCCTCGGCATGGGCCCGGTCACCATCGCCGTAGATTCCTACGGCCCAGTCACCGACAACGCTCAATCCGTCTACGAACTTTCGCTGATCGAGCAGGTTCCAAACGTCGAAGCCGAAATCAAGAAAGACTTCAACATGCCAGTCCACTTCGAGCGTGCCAAGCACTTGCTCGAAGCCAACGACGGCGCAGGCAACACCTTCAAAGCCACAGCGAAACCGGTATTGATCGGCACTGCCGTAGTCGGCGCAACCACGATGATCTTCTCCATCATCATGGCGCTCACCGGTGGCCTTACCGAAAACGTCGACAAGCTCTCGCTGCTGCACGCCCCGTTCTTTCTCGGCCTGATCACCGGCGGAGCCATGATCTACTGGTTCACCGGAGCCTCCACGCAAGCTGTTACAACGGGCGCCTACCGCGCCGTCGAGTTCATTAAAGCCAACATCAAGCTCGAAGGTGTGGAGAAAGCTTCCGTCGAAGACAGCAAGAAAGTAGTCGAGATCTGCACGAAATATGCACAAAAGGGCATGCTGAATATCTTCATCGCCGTCTTTTTCGGCACCCTGGCCTTCGCCTTCGTCGAGCCGTTCTTCTTCGTAGGCTACTTAATCTCGATCGCGATCTTCGGCCTCTACCAGGCCATCTTCATGGCCAACGCCGGAGCCGCCTGGGACAACGCGAAAAAGATCGTAGAAGTGGAAATGAAGCAGAAGGGAACTCCCCTCCACGACGCCACGGTAATCGGCGACACCGTAGGAGATCCGTTCAAAGACACCTCGTCAGTAGCGCTGAATCCGGTAATCAAATTCACCACGCTATTCGGACTGCTCGCCGTCGAGCTGGCAGTAACATTGTCCCGGAATCAAGGGAACACCATCACCAATGTGCTGGCGTTAGTGTTCTTTTTGGTCTCGTTCTTCTTCGTCTACCGCTCCTTCTACGGCATGCGAATAAGAAGCGGCAACGCGGAGTAGCTGCTGAGGTGTATGCCTATGTGGGGACGGCCGCCCTCGGCTGTCCACCGGGCGCAGCCCGGCATGGCTGTGTGGCGCGGATGCCTCGCCCGCGGACTTTAGGGTGGCGCAGCGGTTCAGGCGCGGGCGCTGAAGGCTTTAAAAGTACAAGATTACCCGATTACGAAATTACCAAATCCCCCCTAGTTCGGCCCCTTCATCTTGTCCTTCACGCTGTGTGCCAGCTTCTCGATCTCGTCCGCCTTCTTGACCACGTCGAGCGACAAAACGTTCTCGTTAGATTTATCCACGTAGGCCTTCAGTTCCACCGCCAGCTTCAGCAGTTTGTCGGTATCGGCCTTGAGCGCGGCCTCCCGCGATTGATTGGCCTTCTTGGCCATCTCGTGGGCCATCTGCCGCTCGGCGTCATCCGCATCGCCGGCGGACGCGGGCTCCCCTCGCAAGGGCGGAATCGCCCTTGGAGCTTCGCTTTGGCTCTGAGCCCTGCCGGGAATTGCGAAGAGTAAAAAGAAAGAAAGTGTCCAGGCTATTCGTTGGGGTCGCATGGTGTCCTCGAAAACGGGGCGCTGGTTCGCCCGCCCATTTCCTAAAGTATGACACTTTCAGCGAGGACGAGAAACGGAAAACAGCTCTGGCTTACTGGGCACTCGGTACTGGCAACTAGGTACTTGTGTTACAGCGCGCTCATATTCGCTAAAAACTCGCCATTCGACTTGGCTTTGCCTAACTTGTCGATCAGCAACTCCATGGCTTCCACCGGCGACAGCGGGTTCAGCACCTTGCGCAGCACCCAGATCCGCGACAAATCTTCCCGCGGAATCAGCAGTTCTTCCTTACGCGTGCCCGACCGTTGAATATCGATCGCCGGAAACACACGCTTATCCACCAGCTTGCGCTCCAGGATGATTTCCGAGTTACCCGTTCCCTTGAACTCTTCAAAGATCACGTCATCCATGCGCGATCCGGTGTCAATTAAGGCGGTTGCAATAATGGTTAAAGACCCGCCTTCTTCAATATTTCGCGCCGAACCAAAAAACCGCTTCGGCCGCTGCAATGCGTTCGAATCCACGCCGCCCGATAGCACCTTGCCCGAAGGCGGAACGATCGTGTTATAAGCCCGAGCCAACCGCGTAATCGAATCGAGCAGAATCACCACGTCCCGCTTGTGTTCAACCAACCGCTTAGCCTTTTCAATCACCATCTCAGCAACTTGCACGTGCCGCGCCGCCGGCTCGTCGAAAGTCGAAGAAATCACTTCACCCTTCACGGACCGCTGCATGTCCGTAACTTCTTCGGGCCGCTCATCGATCAGCAGCACCATCAGCACCACTTCCGGATGGTTCGTCGTAATCGAGTTCGCCACATTCTGCAGCAGCATGGTCTTGCCGGCCCGCGGCGGGGAAACAATCAACCCGCGTTGCCCTTTGCCAAGCGGCGTAAGCAAATCCATCACGCGAGCGCTCGCATTCTCCCGCGTAGTCTCCAGCTTCAACCGCTCTTGCGGATAAAGCGGCGTCAAATTGTCGAACAGAATCTTGTTCCGCGCCTCATCCGGCGACTCGAAATTCACCGCCTCAATCTTCACCAGAGCGAAATACTTCTCGCCCTCATGCGGAGGCCGCACCTGCCCGCTGATCGTGTCGCCCGTTTTCAAATCAAACTTGCGAATTTGCGACGGCGACACATAAATGTCATCCGGACCCGGCAGGTAGTTGTAATCCGGAGACCGCAAAAATCCGTAGCCATCCGGCAATATTTCCAGCACACCCTCGGCGAAGATGTGTCCTTCTTTTTCGCTCTGCGCCTGCAGGATCTTAAAGATCAGATCCTGTTTCCGCAGTCCGCTGGCCCCGGGCAGCTCCAAGGTCCTTGCGATCTTGGTCAGCTCGGTAATGTTCTTTTCTTTTAATTCAGCAATGGTCATGATTTGTCCTAGAAACGATTCACCTAAACCCGTGCACTAAAATCGATTCGTTAGTGGCTTCGGGAGATTTTCAAAAGGAGGGTATTCAGGGAAGACAACAAAACACCGGGCAGGCGGACGGGGCTGCTTAAGCAGCCCGTCGTTGTGCCTCAGCAAAGTTTTCCGGCTCCGACAGAACGTCCTGCCGCTCCGCGCCCGCGATCCGGTCTAGCACACCATTCATAGTTTCCTGGATTCTGGTGCTGGGCCGGTGGAACTTCCGCGTGGCCTTGGAGGCGAGCTGGCATAACATATAACGATTTCGCAACGTCTGTAAAGCGTCAAACACACGATCAGAGCGCATGTCTGTCTTGCTCCTTCCTTATAAGTATGGGCATGTCGCTTTCGCCCCTGTCCCCCCAAGCCCGCAGCCAGAACCAAAGGCTGTCCTAAGCTACTGATTCCACCAGAGTTATAAAGGAGTTAGCGCAATTCCTACTGGAATAGATGCGCAACCGGAGTCCGAAGATGCTCGTTTTTCCTAGTTTGGGATCACAGGCCGAGGCAGCTCAGAACAGACCCAGAGACTCCGGGATGTCCGTGGAACAACACACTCTATCCGGAAAGGCAGAAGAGGTCAATACTTTTCTCAAAGCTTTACGTATCTTTACCGTCACCCCCCAAAGCAGTGGCCAGTGCCCAGTGGCCGGTGGCCAGTAAAACCAAGCCCAAGTTCGAGATCCGGATCTCACTGGCCCCTGGCCCCTGACCCCTGACCACTGATCACTTCCCACTGGTTCCCAACCACTCCCAACTCTCCCGATACCCCTCCCACCGCGCATTCCTGCTCTTCAAATCCGGAAAGAATCTCAAACTCTTCACCCCGGCAAACGCCTCCACCGGCAGCAAATACCAAACCTCTTTCCCCGGCGCCGACCGCCCATCAACGACCACATGCGCTGCCAGCACATCAATATCGGCAGCCGTATAAGTTTTCTTCCCTTCGCCGCGCGTCGAGTAAACCGGCTGCACATCATATCCCCCGCAGTTCAACCTCCCCGTAGCCTTAACCTGCACCCGCAACAACCTCCCCTGCGGCCGCGCCCAAACGATAAAGTCATACTTCTCGCTGTCGCCCCAGGGCAAAGCCAACCCAAATCCCCGCGATTGCGCCTTCACCAGAAATGCCGCCTGCGACAACTCCCCCATCCGCTTCGGATTCGATCTCTGCCGTTCCCACCATCCCGCATCAGCATCCGCATCCGCAAAAATCCATGGAACAAATCCCGGAACCGCGTCGTCCCCGTCACCGCACTTCGCACCATTTGACATTGCTAGCCTCTCCACCCCAATCGCGGCCGCCCTAACCAATCCTCCAGGCACGCCCTGCCGACCAACGCCGGAGAAACCTCAAACCCACAAACTTCCCCACCAATAATCCAGTAGATCGCTCGCGTCAATCGAAGTCCAGGTCATCCCGCCAAATATTTTCAAGGATTTCCACAGCGGGACCGCAGAAGGCCGGCGGGCAGGACGGGAATTTTGACTTTGCACGTGTGGAACGGACACTCTTGTCCGCTGCCTCTGACGTTGTTCGTGCTTCTGACTTTGCCGTGATAACAACTGCCGGCAGTAACGCGGAAGAGCGGCGCTTTAGCGCCGCGTAAGGCTCAAAATTGACGAGGGGCTTTAGCCCCGAGCCCACTGCCAACTCAATCCAACTTCACCAACACCGCCACGTCCAACCCCGAATAATATTTCTTAACATCCCCAGCCCCATACTTCTCCCGAAATTCCTCAACCACAGCCTTCACCGCCTTGGCCCCGGTAACCGGCGCAGCCCGAAACTCTGCCTCCACACCTCGCGCATCAATCCCGATCGACGGATTCTTCAGCACGTTCTTGTACCACTGCGTCTCCGATCCCGATACCGGCAGCAGATGAAGCTCATCACCCTCCACCACAAACCAAACCGGAATCGAAATCCTCCGCCCCGACTTCCTCCCAATCACGCTGATCGTGATTTCCTTGTACCGGCTAAGTCGATCCTTAAGACTGTCCTTAGAAGTTGCCACGGCAATCCTCCTCTACCACACAGCGAACCATTTTACGTCCACCCCGGACGTATAGAGCGCGGGCAGCGCACGGCCTCAGCGGCCTGCCGTAAGCGAAGTCGAATGGGGAGCGTAAAGGAACGCGACGTGCAACCGGCAGTGTGGTTGCACCGCAAGATATAAGGAGAGACTTATGCTGGAAGTGATTGAACTGTTGCTTCGCATTTGGATGCACCACAGGCCAGACCACATTGGCCCCGAACCTTGGAGGCCGCTCTCATGACTGCGGCAACTATGACACTCACGACGGGCAGGTCCTTGCACCACTCCCGAAGCGCCGTCCGTGAGGTTGATGTTGCTTATTGATTCTGAGTGGTTCTGTTTGCGAAGGACAAGGCGGAAGGCACGACTTTAAGTCGCGCCCAAAGCAGGTACCACCGTGCATGAGCAGAGCGCCGGCGCGGCCTATGCTCCCTAACTTCGCTGGAGCCAAAAACGCCAGAGCAGGCCTTTCCAGGCCTGCGTTAAGACGCCAGCATTTGAACCAGGCTGTTGCTTAGCGGCAGCTCCAGACACTCGCCAACAGCACCCGCCTATCTTTTGCACGAGACGCTTACCTGGGTCTCACTTCGTAAAAATACCGTGATCCTGGTCGTATTGTTGCTCGACCTTCTGAGCCTCATCCGCCATTTCGTCCGCATCTTTCTCCAGCCGCTGGTTGACGGCTGCCTCGTCAGAGCGACGTTCCTTCGATGGCTGTTGCGGTGAATCCTTCTTGGTATCCGGCATAGTGCACCTCTCGCTTCATTATAAACAATTGACCACCGGTCGATGAGCGCTATAGCGATTTAACAATATCGATAGCTCCAGGTGGCGGATTGCTCGCGACTTGGACACGAACAATCGTATTAGGACATGAGAAGCTCCAACATCGGGCGATGTTTCCTACCTGCCTGCGCTTAGGTTAAACATCAGCGTGGCGCCGTAGCTCCTTTGGACCGGATCTGCCTGAGGCACAATCATGGGTCGCAGGAACCCGTGTGGGTGAGCGAGATGACTCATGTGCGTGTCAAAGACGTGGCGTCCGATAAACCAGCCCATCGTGCCCCCCGCAACGACATCTGACGCGAAGTGTTTTCGTGCAGCGATACGTGCTGCGCTTACCACGCCGGCAAGCGTGTACGCAGTGATGCCGACGATTTTCTTGTGTTTGAACTCATGATCCAACAAAGAGGCGATGGACCAGGATTCCATCGCGTGACCGGACGGGAATGAAGATCCTCCGGCCCAAAAGTCGCCGGGGTGTTTATCGTCGGGACGATCGCGGCGAAAGATCTCCTTCAACACCTCCACCACAATCAGGCTGTCGACGAGCGTTTCAGTTCCGAGAACGCCGATTTCCCGGCCTTTCGCATTATCGCGCCACGCTCCGTAGACATAAGAGCTGGCTACGATAGGAATCAATGTGTACGACGCTCCAATATTGGAAATGCGTCCACCCCAGGCAACCTGACCACGGCTGTTTTCCAGGGTACCCGCGATCCGCCTGTCGCCGACGATCAATCCCCCGGTGACGGCGATCGGCACCAGCCATTCCAGCGCATTGTGGCGATTTGCGTGGAATGGGCTGGTGAAAATGTCCTTTTCGTCCAGCACGATGTTCAACCCTAGCTTTCGCAGGAGAGGCTTTGGATTCTCGGTGTCGCCGGGATAAAAGATTCGATCTCGGCGGTCCTCGACGGGCGGCGTTTTGGTGTCCGAGCCATCGCTTTCTGTATTCACTTCGGGGGTATCGGCCGCTGCGAGAACCGATGGCCCGGTGGGAAATTGCATCTGCGGCAGCGAGTCCTGACCCGCGCATAACGCGGGTGCAAGGGCCCCTACGATCACCAACATGTGGAGCAAGCCGGTTGCTTTCATCGCTTCCGTTTGCGTTTCATGCCGCCTCAGGAAACCTTGACCTGAATTGGCCGAAAATCGCTACTACACCTATTGATGATTCCAGGAACGCCGAGGCTGCGCGAAAATCATCTCGCTCCACGTGTGCGCGCTGTCTGATGATTCGGAAGCCGAGTCTCGTTGTAAATTCACTTCACCCCCAACTGCCAAAACAAAAAGGAGTAAGCATCCGTATCTTCCTCGACCTGCTTCGAAACAGGCGTCCCCTCCCCATGCCCCGCCTTGGTCTCAACCCGCAGCAGAATCGGACGCACCCGGTTTCCGCCATTCGCAGCCTCAGCCTGCATCAAAGCCGTCATCTTCCTCGCGTGCATCGGGTCAACCCGCGAATCGCTATCGGCCGTTGTAAACAAAATCGCAGGATATTCCGTCCCCGCCTTCACATGGTGATAAGGCGAATAAGCATAAAGCCACTTGAACTGCGCAGGATCCTCCGCCGTGCCATACTCGGGAATCCAGAGCCTGGCAATCTGAAACTTCTGGTAATGCAGCATATCGAGCAGCGGCACGTCGCAAACCATAGCGCGAAACAAGTCAGGACGCTGCGTGATCATCGCCCCCATGAGCAACCCGCCGTTCGATCCTCCCCAAATAGCCAGATGACCCTTGTCCGTATATTTTTCCGAGATCAGATACTCCGCGGCCGCGATCATGTCGTCAAACACGTTCTGCTTTTTGTCGAGCATGCCGGCCCGGTGCCAGTCTTCGCCAAACTCGGAGCCGCCGCGCAAGTTGGCGACAGCGTAAACTCCGCCATGCTCGAGCCACAAATAAATGTCGCTCTCGAATTCCGGCGTCAGGCTGATGTTGAAGCCGCCATACCCCGTCAGCACCGTCGGATTCTGTCCGTCTTTCTTCAATCCTTTTTTAGAAACGACGAACATCGGCACGCGCGTCCCATCCTTCGAGTGGTACCACTCCTGCTCGACTTTGTAGGTTGCAGGATCAATCCCAGGCGCATCCACCTTGGCCCACAGTGTTGTGCCGCCGGTTTTCAGGTCATACCGATAAATCGAGGGCGGAATGGTGAAGGATTCAAATCCGTAGAAGACCTCGTCGCGGTCCCATTTGCCTTGGCACGCGAAAACGCTGCCGATCGACGGCAGCGTGAGGTTACCGAGCAGAACGCCTCCGAGATCGAAAACTCTAAGTTGTGAAGTAGCATTCTGCTCGTACTGCGCGAAAATCTTCCCACCCCATAATTCAGCATCTTTTAGAACTCCGCCGGCTTGCGGAATGATTTCCTGCCAATCATCGCGGTCATAATTGCCGGCCTCAGCCATGAATACGCGGAAGCGCGGAGCATCTTCGTTGGTGACAATGTAAATCCGTCCGTTGTACAGGGTCGCGCTGTAGAGAAAGTTCTTGCCGGTAGTGATGCGCGTGGGTGGCGTGCCTTTCCTCGTATCCATCAAGAACAGCTCGGTCTTGGTCCAGCCCTGCGCCACCGTGATCAGAAGCAGGCTGCCATCGTTGTCGAGATTCACACTCGGCCAATCCTCCGGATCGCGCCCCTCGCCAAAAATCGGCGGATCAGTCGTAGGATCGGTTCCCAGCAGGTGATAGAACACATGCCGGTTGTAGCGCTCCTGGCCCTCAGGCACGTCCCCTTTGTTGGGATACCGCGTGTAATAAAAGCCGGAGTTGTCGAGCGACCACGCAATGCTGGCAGCGCGCGTCCGCTCAATCGTATCGGGCAAAATAGTACCCGTCTTGGTGTCGATAACGTGCAGCGTGCTCATCTCCGAACCGCTCAACGAAGTCCCATAGGCAACATATTTCCCGTGCTCAGCCGGATAAAACCAATCCAGGGCAACGGTGCCATCCGCCGCGAGCTGATTGACGTCCACCAAGACGCGGTCTTTTCCGGCGAGACCTTCGCGTACGTAGAGCACTGGCTGGTTCTGCATGCCCTCGCGCCGCGTATAGAAGTAATATCTTCCCGCGATCCGCGGCACGCCAATGCTCCCAATGCCCAGCAATTCAGTGAGCCGCTTATGTATCGCTTCGCGTCCGGGCAGAGGATCGAGCACAGAGCGGGTGTAAGCCATCTCCTCCGCAACCCACTTCTGCGTGTCAACGCTGGTCCCATCCTCGAGCCAGCGATACGGATCAACAATCTTGGTCCCATGCAGATTTTCCGTAACCGGCCGCATCTCGGCCTTGGGAGGACCAGAAGGCGCAGAACTCTGCACCTTATCTCCCCCATAAACCGCAGCCACTACAAAAAGCAGATAAGCGAAAACCAAAATCGACCGAACCGCTCCGCCCATGACAACCTCGCAGCAAAACTCAGAACCGCCTAGACTACCAAAATCAAACCGGCACAGTATTTTCAGACCCTGCAGCGGGATGCTATGATAACCAGGCAAGTGCGCGCTCCGCGTGCGCTTCACCACACTCCTCAGTAGCTCAATGGCAGAGCATTCGGCTGTTAACCGAAGGGTTGTAGGTTCGAGTCCTACCTGAGGAGCCATTCTTTCAGTAGTTTAGGAATCCCTGCGATCCGCTTGCGATCCGTTAGGCCGACCGGAATGCCAACCTAACGACTTTCTGGTTTGCTTCTCGCATGTCTTCCGTCATCGCGTCCCCGTACTGGTTCATAGTCGTCCTGATGTCCGAGTGGCGCATCAGCCTCTGCTGGATGCCAATAGGCGTCCCAAGCGAGTCGAGCCATGTCCGGTAGGTGTGGCGGAATGTATGCGTTCCCATTTTTCCAATCCCCGCTGCGACAGCGGCCCTCTGAAGCTCTCGCCAAAACCCGGTGTAGGAATAGGGCAGTTTCCCGATCTTCAAAGGACTGGCAAATATCCAATCCTCTTCAGATGGGAACCCGGTAGTCCTCTTCCACACTAGTAGTGCGTCGAGAAGTTCCTTCGCGATGGTCAGCGACTTTCGGGAGCAGTCGGTTTTAACCTCGTCGACGTTCTGCTCCACAATGCCGCGTTCGATAAGCAATTTGCCGTTGAGCCAATCCACGTCTGACCATCGCAGGGCGAGACATTCGCTAATGCGAAGGCCGAAGCAGATGCAGACCAGCGCCATCGTTCCGAATGGCTCTTTCAGATGACCACTGAGCTTCTGGAACTCTTCCACGGTGAGATTCCGAGGCTGCCGTGTGCGTTTTGTCGCGCCTTTGACCACGACCAAATCAATCGGGTTTCTGGCGACTTCCACAACGCCACTCCACATGGCGAAATCCACCAGCAAATGAACCATATTCCGCACATGAGATTTGCTCTTGGGGGACAGGTCCAATTCCCGCAACCATAGCTCAACTGGCCGTGGCTGCACTTCGCTAATCGGCTTGTCGCCCCAATGAGGCAGTACATAGTTGTTGAGCCAAGATTTGTACACCCGAGCCGTCGAATGACGCGAGGGTAATCTCTCAGCTTCATACCGTGCCGCCAGTTCTCTCACTGTAAGAGTCTCAGAAGCGTGTTTGGGAATTTCCATCGGTTGCTGGAAAGATTGCGCAGCACCCCGTGCAGCGGCTTTTTTGGGGTATTGGTCCAAACTGCCAATCAGCTTCGAGTGCCTTTTCCCGTCTTGCCACCACAGGAAATTCCAAGTTTTACGTCGTTTGTCGAACACTACACTTCCAGTTTTGTGCCGTGCTGCCCTTTTCATCGTCCCATCCTTTCGTCAGGGCGCACGGATGGCGTTTTGGATGGTAGCACGGAGGATTCCGTGAGAGCGGCGTCTAAGTCTGTCTGCCGAAAGCGCCAAACACGGCGCTGTGTTCCTGAGAGTGCAAATGCTTTCATCTTGCCCTGGCGGACCCAGAGCAACAGCGTACGGACTTTGACCTTGAGATATCGAGCGGCCTCGGCAGCCGTGAGCCATTCGGCAGTGGTCAATGCCTCGACTTCGTGGGGGGCGGCGGTCATGCGTTTGTCGAAGGATCAGGGTTTTGTGGTGGCTGAGGCGTGTTCGCTTGACTCGTCCGGCATAACTCGTAACCGACGTAGACAAGCAAAGCGGCAAATCCGGCCAAAGAGACTGCTCCGAACAGTGTGACTCTCATTTCCCCTCCTTATTCCAACTGACAACCCCATCGCAGCCACGCTCGGGGCAGCGATAGCCTTCAAATGACCCGTTCATCCAGTTCGTCTTGATTTGGTCGGGCACAATCCAGAACTCCTGCTTGCATTCTGGACATTTCCGCCGATACCTGCTCTGCAGATCGTCGAGCCTTTTCCAGATGTTGCGCTGTCCAGCGTCCGAAACCAGTTCCTCGAACACATTCATACCTGCCTTGCTGCGAACGAACAATTGAACACCGCAGGGGTCACAGATTACATACGGCTTCTTTTTCTTGGTTTGCCGCACGTCGAGACCCCTACCGCACAGGGGGCAGGGAAACCGCTGTTCCGGACGCAGACTCAAGTCAAGTGGCATGGCAGTTTAGGACCGTTGTTAATGTAATCTAACAATAGTAATCATTGTCACAGAAGCTATTCTGGCTGTCAACAGAGAAACGAATATTCTTGCAGTTGTTAATATTCTGCCGTATCCTTAAGTGCTATGGAGAGTTTTGGAAGCTACATGCGCCGGTTGCGGAAGTCTAAAGGACTGACCCTCAAACAGGTCGAAACCCAAGCCAAGGTGTCCAACGCCTACATCTCCCAGATCGAACGGGGGTTGCGCAATCCCCCCCAGCCCGACATCTTGAGACGTCTTGCCAAGGTCTACGATGTCCCGCACCGCGAACTTTTGATTGTGGCAGGCCATCTAGAGGAAGATTCGGCGGAAACTGCCAAACGGAGGCGGGTTGAGGAAGCATACGAGCACGTCATGACTGATCCCACGTTTAAGCAAGGCACTCGCTTAAAAGGAACGCACGTCAGCCTGGAAACCAAGCGCTTTATTGTGGAAATGTACGAGAAATTAACCGAGCGGAATCTGCTTAAAGGGGCGTAAGAACCGTGAGATTGCTAACGGACGGAACTCGAAACAATCCGCTTTTAGGTTTTTGTTTGGCTGTGATTTCCCGCCACTCTAAGAACTGGCCCCCAACTGAACAGGTTCTGGCAAGAGAATTTGTCAGTTGGCTGGGCGTTAAGCCTTTCTTAACGCGAGATGCAATGCGGGAATTGTGTTTGTCTAAGGGAATAAATCTCTCATTTGCTTCTCTCGCGCAAGAACTTCGCGGATTTAACTGCTCTTTTCAGGATAAGAAGGAAATTGGCGAGGGCCGCCCCTACAGCTTTCAATTCGCTGACTGGCTCGCGAGTACGACCTACAACGCGGCTGGTGAGCCAACGCAGCTCATGACCCCCTGCGCCAATGGTACCTGCTACCCAATCTCTTATCAATACGACCCCAATACCTTGCGCATGACACAATACAGTTACGCCTTGGCCGACGGGACCGTTTCCGGATCGCTGACCTGGAATCCCAACGGAAGCCTTCAGAAATTGGTAATTGCGGATCCCTTTAATTCCGCCGATGCGCAGACCTGTGATTACAGCGCTGACGACCTCAGCCGAATCGCCAGCGTAAGCTGCGGCTCGACCTGGGCGCAGACCTTCACCTACGACGCCTTCGGCAATCTAACCAAGAACGGATCGATCTCGTGGATACCGGGCTACAACACAAGCACGAACCGGTACTCGCTAGCTGGCACCAGCTACGATGCTGACGGAAATGTGCTCAAGGATACCTTCAACTACTACACCTGGGACGCCGAAGGCAAGACCCTCTCAACCGCCTACGACAACGGGGGCGGGCAGACATGGACCTTCACCTATGATGCTTTCGGCCACAAAGTCGAGTGGTTGGAGAATGGCAATTACGAAAGTTCGTACGTGACGCTGGGCAATTACAAACTTTCAGCCACAGGTCAGACGGCAGGTTACTCTTTATACCCTCTGCCTGGTGGCTCGTTTATAAGCGAAGGCGGGGGCTGGACGGGGATCCAGATGGCAGATTGGCTGGGCACGATCCGAGCTGTTGCTAACGATTCGGCTGACGATATGCAGACCGGTGCCCACGCCCCCTTCGGCGAGGAGTACTCTTTCACCAGCGCTTATCCAAAACCCTCGATCTTTACCGGCCAGGAGGACGACGGCAACGACAACCCCACCACGTACTACTTTCCGGAACGCCATTACGCGTCGACGCAGGGACGGTGGCTCTCACCTGATCCGGCGGGGTTAGCTGCGGCGGACCCAAGCAACCCACAGTCCTGGAACCGCTATGCGTATGTGCTCAACAACCCCTTGAGTTATACCGATCCGCTCGGACTCTACTGCTATTACGGGGACACCAGCGAGGGCAGCTCTGACTGGGGGGACTCGTCGCAGTATGACTTTCACTCAGACCAAGGGACGTGCGAGGGGAACGGCCCGGAGGGCGGCGGGACATGGTTCGACGACCCTTCGACTACGGTTACGGTTAACGGCAACACCAACGAGGTGGATACGCTGAGCACTTTCACGGGAAATGATGAGCTGACTCCACTCGTAACAGTTCAGAGGTCCTTTAGCCGTAGCTTCCCGTGCAGCCAGGGAGGATCCGGAGCGGTCGGCAACCTAGCGAATAATTTCCCGGCCGCGGCCAATTGGTCTTGGGGTCCGCTGCATGTGACCTTTTTGCAAAGGGGCCCGCTAACGCCAGGGAGCGTGATTCCAATTGACGGGCCGGTCGGCGCGTGGGCATCGGAAGGGGGCAGCGCTGTGGGTTTTTTGCACGCAGCGACCTCTGCGGTAACGGTTGCCTCGGTGAGCTCAAATAGCTTTACCTTTGCTACTGTTCCGGGGATGCATCCCTTTGACAACGGAACAGTCACCTTCTCCGCGTCGGATGCTGCAAATGGGAATATCAACTTTGGCGTGGAGGTGAACGCAGCATTCGCGAGCAACGCGTCAAAAATTGAATTCAACTTCGGCGGAAGCAAGATGGAAGCCAGCATCTGGCACAATCTAATCAACAACGTCCAGGCAGGTTGCCACTGATGAGAAGCGAATCGCAAGCAGTCATTAAGGTCAATACGGTAATAAGCTACCTGGCACGGTCTTTAATCGTCGTTCAGCTAATTTGTTTCTTGATCGTTTCAAGGATAACTACACTAAACATGTCGTCGGCGCAGAAGCTGGCAACGGCAATGAAGGTTTCGTCCGTCGTTATTGCGGCTCTGCTAGTTCTCGATTGGATAACAAGAAAGGACCCTTCCCGCCGATATTCCAAGCTAGTCGACACCGTGTTGGGTATAGCCTGGGTACTCCTCATCGGGGCGATAATCGTATATTCGCTCAGCATGGGGACCGTTTGAGACCCTGTGCCCGCCTTCAGTCCTGGAATCGATATGCCTACGTCCTCAATAACCCGTTATCTGCGATTGACTCGCTGGGTTTGGATTGCGCCCTCATATCGGGCGCGGATGGCGGGAACCGCGTCAGCAGTGCACAACCGGTCACGGTAGGCCCCGGCGACTGTCCAGGGGATGATCCGAACAACGAATTCTACTTCGATGGCACTGTAACCGCGGCTACTGTAGACCCTAACGGTAATGTGGTGGCCAACGTAGACGGTAAGCTGACCTGCTCAGGAGAATAGTAATTGCGCGGAGTGGAATAACGTGGTTTCCGTCACAGTGAACGGCGGGTCCGCTCCAGGGGTCTTTACTCTCGTTCCATTGCTTGCCGGGAGCCAGCCTCCGTCCGGTCCGCTTCCGTCCTTCAGTGCCTACAATCCGAACTGGCTCCAGAGAATTTCTGACACCATGGACGCGTTTTACTGGAATCACCATGAGGCATTCGCAACGGCGGGTTGTATTGCCGCGCCCCCTGGTGCGAACCAGGAGATTAAGAACGCAGTTCGTCGCTGCCGTGTCTAAAGCAGCAAAGATAATCGAGTGTCATTTAATCGTGAAACCCAACAGGCATGGCTCTAGCTCGCGTCGATTGAATGGAAGTTATGACGCCTTTTTTTCGGGCCGTTCTCGCATAAGTCGTGTCCAGTTTTGGGGCTTGCTACTCTTGGGCCTGAATCTGGCCGCGCTAGGAATTGCAGTAGTTGCGGCGCGACCCAACGGGTCTGGAATGCGTATGGGACGACGGAAGCTACGATTCCGAAAATCATCCTACCACGGGCTACGGCGACAGCGTTGCACAATCCAGCTACACTAGTGGGGTGTCTAATTGTCAAGGCCAGGGTGGAACCTGGGTTGAACTGGGCCAAAATGGTAACTGGTCCGGCCAGGCCGATCAATCGAACCAGAACCTAGTCGCGAGCATACAGGCGGGTCAAGTTAGCCAAGTCGACATCGTGGGTCAGAACGGCTTTACTTACCAGACCATGTACAACGGCGGGCAAACCACAGAAACAGTAACGCCGGACGCCACGACTCTGTACGCCAACGGTCAGCCGGTTACTAGTGTTGCCCAAATGATTGATACAGCTCTCTGCGGCCTTTGCCATAGTAACAATTTCACTTCTATCTTTACTCCGCAACAGATCGAACAGTTCGCCTTGACGCACGGATGGTCCCGCGACTTCTTCGATGCGCTCCACAAAAATTGGTGGAACGGCGGGTTACAATTGCGCAGTGACGACACCACGTGCTCAACGCACATCGCGATCGATCTGAACGCCTCTGCAGCGATGGGAGGGAGCGTCGGAGACTGGCATGTGGATCAATACAATTGGCAGGCCAGTCCGTTGGGGGCTTTGGGCCATCTTGAAGAAGTGGGAACTGGAGGCCCGATCGTGATGGGTCCGATGGCGTCGGGGCTAGCCTGTAGTAAATAAAGCGACGCGCGAGGTACCGTGCCAACTGAATATCGGGGAATGTCAGATCGCTACGTATTGATGAGCACAGACGACTTGCTGCGTGTTGCTGCCGACCGAACCAGCCTCACGATAGCAGCTCGCGAAACCTTGGCAGAAGAGCTTCGAAAGAGGGGCTTGCACAGTCCAGATGCAATCGCGAAGTATGAGCACGAGCGAGACCAGCAGATCACACAAGAAGAGGAGCAGGCGGCTGCGGTCCGGTGGTCGAAGCGATCACGATTCCAGAAAGTTTTCGACCACCTGAAAGACCATCCTATGGCTGCGTTACTGGCGTGCGTTGCTTTCCCAGCCTTGGCGTTCCTGATCGGCTATGGAATGGTGACGCTGAGAGTCGGCAATGGCCGCATCCTTAGCTCTGTTGTTTCTCTAATGCTAGCGCTCGGTGGCGTGTGTGGTGTAGCGGCAGTCCGTTCTCCGGCTAGGCTCCCCATCCGTATCTTAGGGTTTCTGGCCGCGCTAGGGGAGTTCTTCTACGCATTTGTTTTCCTCTTCTCGGCAACCATCGGTTTCCGCTAGCGCCATTTTTCTGGGTTCCTGTTGGCGCTTTTTTGGGCGGACTTGGGCTGCCCTATGGGAGCGGGTTAGGTTCGGGTAAGGAGGTTCTTTCGCGTCACTCGGCGAGTCGGTGGGGAGCTTGAGCGCAAAATGTTCCGGTAACAGGTCGGGATCGCCCGGACTAAGGTAATAAACTACGTGGAATGTCGCTGACGCGGGAGCTTGTATCGGCGGAGCTTTAAACTAGCGAGCTTCCAGGATTTTGCAATCCGCTTCGCGATCCGTTTGTAGTCCTACCACTGCTTTTCGTGTACTTCGGTGCCATCCGTGGCCCTGTATGTTGTTGAATTTACGTTTGCGCGTGGATTCGAGTCCTACCTGAGGAGCCATTCTTTCTGCAGGTTGGGAGTTCCCAGAGAGTTGGGTCCGGCAATAATACGCGGAACAAACGCGCCCGCGGCGGCGCCGGCTTATGAGCCAAATCGAATCGTGCCGGATCACTCGGTAAGACGACTACGGACTCTGCGGTTCCTTGTGTTGTGCGCCTCTGACCGCCGCTGACTTCTGTCCCGAATTGACAGAGAACAACATGTAATGGTCAAAGCTGTGCCGGCGATAATAGCGATGCCCACAATGTCACGAGAAAAATCGGCAGCGTTACCCCGCCGCTCGCCGTAAATTACGTCGTCAGCATGGCGGACCTCGTCGAGATTACTGTGGTAATTAGCTGTTCGAACGACGATCTCGCTAAAGTCGAAGTCGGGGTAAAGGTATGAAACGAGTTCTGATTGTAATTCTTGCAATAACGACGCTAGCGGGGGCCCGGGATAGAAAACCAAAAGCGCAGCCGGGGCCGTACATATTCCTCAGCAAAGCTCCCGCTCAAACTCTAAAGACCCTAATCGTCCGAGCGAATCTAAACGAAGGGTATGTCCTCGACTCCGACAACCAGTTGCAATTTCGCTTCTCGAAGCCAGCGCAGATGCCTATCGCTAGTGCGCTCTTCGTCGCTTCAGACGCGTGCACTGGCATGACCACAAAAAAAGTCTGGTCATACACGCTGACCGAACTCAATGGCAGTACAAAGGTGACTGTGGAACCTGTCTGGGAATATCCGGACGATTACTGCAAAACGCAAACTCAGGAATTGATCTGGAGCCAGCGAGATGAGATTGCGGCATTTCAAGCAATGCTAGACAAAGCCCCCACTTCGAGTGCGCAGAAGCCGGCTCCGAATCCTGCCTCAGCCTCCCCAGCCGTTGCTCCTGCTTCCACTCCAGAGCCGGTCGCAAATCAGCGATAGAGCACGAAGCAATGCAAGGCCTGTCTCGAATGGCCGAAGCAGATATTTCGCCGTCCAATACAGGCGACTTACGAGGACGATATCCAGCGATCTGCGTCGACGTCATCCCATGGCTTCTCCGCCACGCAGGATAGCAGGCAGTCCAAGAGTTGGACGGTTGGTGTTTGACTCCCGAATTTGGCAACGGTTAAATAGAGCGCAGTAACCTGGTTCTATGGTGTTCTTGCGAAGGTGGGCTAAACGAGGAGCGACTCTCTGGTCGAGCACTTTGACGTGCACTTTGCTGTGTGCCCTGGTGTGCGGATGCGGCGGCGGGGGCGCAGGAATGAGTAGTGGCGGAGAAGGCGGAGTGAATCCGCCGGCGGCGCCGACGATCACGACGACTACTAACGCGCAAACGGGTGTAAAGGGCGGCGCGGTGATCGTGAGCCTGGCCTCGGGGACCAATGGCGCAGGCATCTTCTACACCGTCGATGGCAGCGCGCCCACGGCGTCTTCGCAGCCGTATCTCGCACCGTTTCTGGTTGCATCGAACCTGACCCTCAACGCGATTGCCATCCTCGACGGAACTTCCAGCACGGTTACCAGGCAGGCGTTCACGCTCAACATCCCGGCGGCAACGTTGGTGTGGAGCGACGAGTTCGCGAACTCGACAGGCGCTCCGGCGCAGCCTAATCCTGCGATCTGGACGTACGACACGGGCAACAGTGGCTTCGGCAACGACGAACTGGAGAACTACTGCGCCTGGGGATCGAACGCTTCACCCTGCAGCGCGGCGAATCCCAGCGCGTATGTGGGCACGGATGGTTATCTGTATATTGTGGCGCAGCAACCGTCGCCAGGAGTGTATACGTCGGCGCGGCTGAAGACGCAAGGCCTATTCAGCTTTCAGTATGGCCGGATTGAGTTTCGCGCTCAGGTGCCGGAAGCGCAGGGCCTTTGGCCTGCGGACTGGCTGCTGGGCAACAACATCGCCACCATAAACTGGCCGGCCTGCGGCGAACAGGACGTGCTCGAGCGCGTCAATGCGGCGGGTACGCCAGATTGGAACGAGGGCTCCATTCACGGGACGGGTTTCATCGGAGGGACGGGACTGGGCACCACTTACCACTTTCCGAACGGGAAGACGGCATCGACTTTTCATGTCTACGGCATGATCTGGTCCCCTGGCAGTGTGTCTTATTACGTGGACGACCCCACCCAGCCCTACGTGACCTACACGCCCGCGAGCTTGATTCCGTTGAATGATGGCGCGGTCTGGCCATTCGATGCGGGGCAGAGCAATTTCATTATTTTGAACCTGGCGATCGGCGGGGATTATCCGGGACCGCCGAATTCATCCACTCCGTTCCCGTCTGAGATGATAGTAGATTACGTGCGGATATACACAAACTAGGTCTATCGCTACTCAGTTTGCTCGCTTTTTTGTTCTGCGGTCTGTGCTCGGCTGTGGGTACGCGACTTCAGAGAGGAGCTTTGCCGAACGCACTTTTGATAGAGTGGTTCTCGGCTTCGAGATAAGTCTCGATCGGATTTGGCCAATCACAGAAGTCGTCTGGGCTGGCAATAAAGAAACGAGAGGTCCAATGCTTACACGACGTAGATTTCTCGCCACAGCAGCGTGCACCTTGGCTGCAGCGCGTCTTCACGCGCAGGGCCAGAGCAACGCCCAGGTTGCCCTTGTCATTCCCAGGGATGCGACTGGTCCGCAAATGCCGATCGACTTTGTCGGCCTGTCTTATGAGGTCCAACAACTCGCCGACCCCAGTTTCTTTTCCGCGCAGAATAGCGGGTTGATTCGTGAGTGCAAAGCACTCTCGCCGACAGGTGTTCTCCGACTTGGCGGCAATACCAGCGAGTTCGCTTACTGGAAGCCTAAGCCTGACTCTCCCGAACCAGAGCATCCTCAGGTGCGTGAGGTCGTGGGGGAGCCGAAGGCTCGGTACTATGCGGTGACGCCCGAGGCAGTCCGAAACCTGGCGGAGTTTCTCCAAGCCACAGGTTGGAGTTGCGTGTACGGCATCGGGATGGGCACGAATACACCGGCACGCGCCGCCGAGGAAGCGGTCTTTGTAGCCGGCACGCTAGGCGATCGTCTTCAGTATTTCCAGATCGGAAACGAAGCGGATCTATTTGACCATCACCTCCGCGATCCGAGAACCTGGTCGGCGAAGACATACCTCGAGGAATGGCTCGCGCTGGCGCGGGCTATTGCAGCTCGCGTGCCGGCGGCAAAATTCGGCATGCCGGATGTTGCGAGCAAGGTTTCATGGCTGACTGAGATCGCTGACGAGTGGCCTTCCATCCAGAACCCGCCGCACGTAACGACGCTTACTCATCATTACTACTTTGGCGGCCCGGCGACGAATCCTGATGTCAACATTCCGAACCTGCTGAAACCGGCGACGATGCAAAGGGTGCAGAACACGGCGAATATCGCATCGGCCGCGGCCAGCAAAATGAATGCGCGCGTACGCATGACCGAAGGCAACACTTGCTATCGCGGAGGCAAGCCGGGTGTCTCCGACGTGTTTGCGGCTGCGCTTTGGGCTGCCGACTATTCGCTGCTGCTGGCCAGTAACGACTATTCCGGCGTCAATCTGCACGGTGGTACGGGTAAATCTGTGGCCAATTCCGTCGGCGGATCTCTGCCGGGCGACTCGCTTCTCGAAGCGGATGGCGCAACTCCCGAACAGATTGCGTCGCATCCGCATCCTTTCTATACACCGATTGGAACCTTTGGCTCGGACTATGTGTTGGAGCCGGTTGCGTATGGGCTCAAGTTTGCGGGCTCGTTCAGCGGCGGAACACTGTTGAAGGCCGAGATGAAGACCGACTTTTCGACGAAGCTGCAGGATGCGGGAGTCAATGCAACAGCGTATGCCGCGAAACTGCCGGGCGGGCGCACATCCGTGATCATTCTGAACAAGGACGCAGCAGCGGACCTTGAAGTGGAGATCGACTTTGGTCGCGACGCGATTGGAGCGGTGCAGACCGAGACATTACACGCACCTGCACTGGACAGCCGCGAAGCGCACATCACAACATCCTCGAAGAACGAATCGCTCAGGCAGGGCAAGTGCTCCGTAACTGTTTCTCACGCGACAGGAGCGCGCGTAACAGTGAGTTAAATCAGTTTCGCGACTAATCTCGGTTTAACCGACCACTCATTCGGGGTTGTGGCCAATCGGTCTGGCCCTGCCTGTGATTTGGGATAGCTCGGAACCTGCCATAAGAAATGCCCCCACTCCGTAGACATAGCTGGACGACGGCTTGTATTTCCCCGGTTCGGCGCCGATGGGCTGGATATTGCCGAGGCGTCCGCTGTCATAGATATGCGTCAGCATGCCGCGCCAAGCCCGCCAGACTGCGGGAAGGTATTTCTTGCGATCCAGGATGTGCTCATGGATGCCCCACGCAATGGCGTAAGTGAAGAAGGCCGTGCTGGAGATCTCCGGCGCGGGGTAGGCGTCGGGGTCGAGGAGGCTGGCGCGCCATAGGCCGTCGGACGGCTGAAGCGCCGCGATGCGCTCAGCCATGACGCGATAAAGAGCGACGTACTTCGCGCGTAGAGGCGAGTCATCCGGCAGCCTCTGGATCACGAGAGCAAGGCCGGCGAGAACCCATCCGTTGCCACGCGACCAGAAGACCTTCCCGCCATTCGGTTCACGCATAGTCAGGAAGCGCTCATCGCGATAGTAGAGATGCTCGGCAGGATCATAGAGGGCCGCGGTGGTCAGGTCCCACTCATGATTCATGAAGTCGACATAGCGTAGATCGCCGGTGGCAACGGTAAGTTGAGCAAGAACCGGAGCAGCCATGTACAGGGCATCGCACCACCACCAGAGGAGGTTCTGGGGATTGTCGGGTCGGGCGAGGACTTTATTCATGGCGTCGCGCGTGGGCGCGAACATCTGCGGGTCAGGCGTCTCGGCGTAGAACGCGAGATAGGTGAGGCCGATGGCTTCGTCGTCGGCGTGACCGAAGCGGGGGCCGAGGCTCCAGTCGTTCTGCTCGGCAACCTGAAGTACACGGTTTCGATAACGCTCGTCGCCGGTAGCCTTCGAGGCAGCGAGAAAACCGTCGTAGAGAGCGGCGTAGGTCCACTGGATGTTGTACTTGCCTTGCGCCTCATGCAACTGCCAGTCGGCGACTTTCTTCATGGCTTTGAGGATGTCGCGGCGCTTCAAGCGCGAAGAAAGATCGGTGGCAAGCGGCCCGGGATCGTCGGGCTGGCTTCCGGCGGCGGCAAGCTCGTCGGCGGCCTGCGCGGCCTGCGCTCGAGGATTCTGGCATGGGGCGAAAAGAGAGAGCGCGAGAACTGTCAACGTGACACACAACCACGAGTTCTTCATCGGCCCATCCGGTTTATCTAAGAAATGGCTTCCAGCGTTCCAATACGACTTTCACCTGATCCGCATCTTCGGGGCGGAGTTGCGGAAGTGGCGGGCGCACTGGACCGGCAGCGAAGCCAAGGACATTCATCATTTCCTTCATGACAGAAACCTCGTATCCCTTTCGGCGAGCGCGAAGTTCATAGAGAGGGAGCACGTAAGTGTTCATCAGATGCATCAGGGCTGCGGAATCACCCGCGGAAGCAGTCTCATGAAGGCTCAGCGAAAGCTTTGGAGCCACCGTTGCAATGCTCGAGGTGTAGCTGCGAATGCCGATGCTGTAGTACCCGGGCACACAATCGTCGCCCGCTCCGCCAATCCAATGCAGCCGATCGCCAACGCGGTTGATAATCTGCTGGTATCGCCGCAAGTCGCCCTGGCCGTCTTTCCAACACGCCAGCGTCGGAACACGTTCTGCCAGTTGTTCAACCCATGCCGGGCTCGGGTTCACCCAATCGCGGCTGTAAACGAGCAGCCCCAACGAAGTGGCACGACCGATCTTCGCATAGTAACTGGCCAGACCCTCCTCGTCGGCATTGGGATAATACGGCGGCAAAGCCAGGATGGCATCGGCCCCCGCCCGCGCTGATTGCTGAGCCAACTCGATCGCTACGGGAACGTTGAATCCTGTACCAGCGATGACCGGAATACGGCCATGCACCTCTTCCGCCGTTGCCCTCACGACCTCCAAATGCTCGGCAGGGGTGAGTGAATACATTTCGCCGGTACCTCCCGCAGCGACAATCGCAGCAATGGGAGTTTCGAGGAGGCGCTGTAGATTTTTTCGGAGTCCGGGAATATCCAAGGACAGATCCGGCTTTAACGGCGTGATTGGAAACGCAATCACACCGCGAAGTTTGTTTCGGAGCTCTTCCGGCTTCAATCGTTCACCGGCGTTGACGGAAGTCACGTCATGAAACACCGCGGTCGGGAAGATGGATGAGGCGGCCAATGCGCCAGCTCCGTCAATGAATTCTCGGCGCGAAAAATGTGAAGACATTGTTCTCACTTCCTTGTACTTTGATTGCCAGATTGATCAAAAGCTCAGAGCTGTTTGAAATCAAAATACGCTAAATTCATATTGCCGAGCGTCAATATGTGAACGGTGAGAACATTTTTTCCTTTGTTGAGACGGACTTTGAAAAGTTGCGAAGCCAGATTCCAATGGTGCCATTGCCGCCAGGCAATCGGATCTGCGGGATCATTTGTTGTGGCGATCTCGAGAGGTCCGGTTGCGTCCTTTCCGTTCACATCGACTGATATTGTGCCGCCGCGATTCGATGTGTAAAGGAAATCGGCTGCGTATGTTCCCGCGTGCGCCACATCTACCGTAACGTTGAACCATTCTCCGGGCTCGGTCCAGCCAACATAGAGCAGGTCCGCGGGAGGCACGACCTTGTCGAAGGGATTGTCGTCAACCGGATTGGGCTTCCGGTTGAATTTCGTGTAGGAGATATCCACTCCCTCATGGATGCGAAATTCGTTGAGATAGGTCCCGTCGGCCGGATTCAACTCTCCGCTGCCGTGATTTTGGGGATCGGTGTCGTGATACGCGACTCCCTCGCCGCCCATGTCATAGTAAGCGCACAAGACCTTGCCCGGTATTTTTTGCGGGCCGCCGCTATAGCGGCTGTCGTGATACGGCAAGCCTTTGTATTGACTCAAGAACGATTGGGAGAATGCAATTGTCGGTGAAATCATTGCGGCCGCGAAGCAAAAGAAAAATACTCGACGACTCATTTTGGATCTCTCCTGAGCACCGATCGCGAAAATTCTCCTTGCGTCGGGTCATCCTGAGCGGAGCCGTTTTTCAGGCGGAGCGAAGAATCTCCCACCCACAGGTCCACTGAGTGTGAGATTCCTCGCCCGGCTGGTGAAAGCGCCGGGCTTCGGAATGACGCCGCAGCTAGGTACGATGTGAAACTGAGCAACTTGCCGCAAAAGACAAAAGATTGACTGGCTCGCAAAGAGAAAACTATACTCGCACGATCGATCAGTTTCCCAAGAAAATCGTTATTCTAACTCGGATGACCTGGAGCGATGGACATGAAAACGAATGACACACCGCAGGACACCGGTAACCAGAACCGCCGGGGTTTTCTTAAGACAGGGGCAGCATCGATAGCAGCTGGTTTGTCTGCAGGAGTGATCGCGCCGTCCGCATCTGGCGAGGTGACGTCAACGGAAAACAGTCCGGCTGCGGCAAAGGCCATTCAGGACATGATGCCGACGCGCAATCTGGGTAAGACAGGATTTCGGGTTGGGATTTTTGGACTCGGCGGCCAAGGAGCGCTGGAGAAGGCCAACAACGACGGTCTAGCCCTGCAGATGATCCAACGCGCGCTCGATTTAGGAGTGAATTATTTCGATACTTCCGCGATTTACGGTGGGCCAGACAGGTGGAGTGAGAGTTATCTTGGAAAGGGTTTAAAGGGCAGCCGGGACCACGTTTTTATCGCAAGCAAGACCAAAGAGCGAACCCGCGATGCCGCGCTTAAAAACCTCGACGTGTCTCTCAAGCTGCTGGATACCGATCACATTGACACATGGCAACTGCATGATGTTGGAATTCAGGAAGACATTGACCAGATTTTTGGCAAAGGCGGTGCGATGGAAGCGCTGGTGCAAGCGCGCGATCAGAAAATGGTGCGCCATCTAGGCGTCACCGGGCGCTTCCGTCCCGAAGCGCTCATCGAATGCATCAACCGCTTTCCGTTTGACACCGTCCTGATGGGCGTCAACGCGGCCGACAAGTACTATTACAGTTTTGAAAAGGATCTGCTTCCGCTGGCCCTGGAGAAACAGATGGGGATTATCGGAATGAAGGTTATGGCCCGCGGCCGCATTCTCTCCAGTTGGACGCCGCCGCCGGTGGAACAGCAAAAGCGTTCATGGGAAGGCCGAGGCGCGATCGCCACGAATCCGGGTACACTGACCAAGCGGGAAACCTTCGACTACAATCTCTCGTTGCCCATCAGCACGGCGATCATCGGATGTGACTCAGTCGAGCAGGTCGAGGAATGCGTGGAACTCGCTCGATCGTTTACCCCGTTAAGTCAGGCGCAGATGACGGCCCTGGAAGCAAAAGTAGAACCTGTTGCCAAGCAATCCCTATTTTTCCGGCTCATGCCCCGCTGAGGATTTGAGCGGCAAGCCAATCGTATTCAATCGTGCTGAGGATGGCGTCTCTTTTCTGCAAGGCTCTCGGCCCGCTTACCGTAGCAGCTTAGGCAGCAAATTCCACCCTCTTCAATCCGGGAGCGAGCCCGTACAGAACGATCAGAGCAAGCAGATAAGCGCTGGAGGCGATGCTGAAGAGGATCGCGTAACTGTGGGTCACTTGCAAGATGTGGCCGGCGAAGAAAGCGAAAAGTGCGCTGCCCAAGGATCCAGCCATGCCGCCGATACCGACCACTGCGCCTACGGCGCTGCGAGGGAACATGTCCGAAGAAGTTGTGAAGAGATTTGCAGACCAGCCCTGGTGTGCGCCCGCGGCAACACCGATCAACGCGATGGCGCTCCATAAGGACTTGGCACCTGCAGCCGTGAAGATCGGAAGAACCAGCGACGCGCAGACAAGCATCGCCGCAAGCCGCGCATAGTTGGGCGAGAGTCCGAGGCGACGGAAGGGTGCGGGCAGCCAGCCTCCGCCGATACTGCCAATCGCCGAAACGTTATAGACGAGAATGAGCGGCAGACCGAGGTGCGAGAGGTTCAGATTGAATTTCGCGCTAAAGTAAGACGGCAGCCAGAATAAATAAAACCACCAGATCGGGTCCGTGAGGAACTTAGCGGCAGAGTATGCCCACGTCTGGCGACAGCGCAACAATCTTCGCCAAGGCATGGAAGGGCCCACGTCCTCGGCTGCGTCCTGATAAATGTGCCGCAGTTCCCTGGCAGTCAACGTCGGATGATCGGCGGGCCTGCGGTAATAGAGAAACCACCAAAGAATCCAGAGTGTGCTGAAGAGGCCAGTCGTAAGAAAGGCCACGTGCCAGCCCCAACGCAGCGTCACCCAGGGCACGATGGCAGGAGCCAGAATCGCTCCAACATTTGCGCCGGAGTTGAAGATGCCTGTAGCCAGCGAGCGCTCCTTCTGCGGAAACCACTCGGCTACCGTCTTGATCGCAGCGGGGAAGTTGCCAGATTCCCCAAGTCCGAGGAAGAAGCGGGCAAACCCAAACTCCAACACGGTGTTGGCCAGCGCGTGTCCCATGGCGGAGAGGCTCCAGGTCACCATGACCAACATGTAGCCGATGCGCGTGCCCAGCTTGTCGATCAACCGGCCGCCCGCCAGCAGGCCAATCGCGTAGGCGATCTGGAACGCATCCACGATGTAGCCATAACTCACTTCCGTCATGCCGATGCTGTGCTCGAGGGTCGGCTTGAGGATCGCGATTACCTGACGATCCATGTAATTGATCGAGGTGGCGACAAACAACATGGCGCAGATGGTCCACCGCACCCCGCCGAGTCCGGCGCGTGGAGCAGATCCGGGAGATGAGCCGCCTTCGGTCTGGTTGTCGAAAGCCGTCGTGTCGGCCATGCCGCGCTCCTACAGTCGATATGCCTTTTTTACCAGCCCATAGGCGAGGTCCCGCGCCACTTCTGAAGCTTCTTCTTCTTCCAGTCTGTGCTCGGCGACCAACTTCGCCAGGAAAGCGCAATCCACGCGCCGTGCCACATCGTGCCGCGCTGGAATCGAGAGGAAGGCCCGGGTATCGTCGTTGAAACCCACTGTGTTGTAGAAGCCGGCAGTTTCTGTTACGCGCTGGCGATAACGCATCATTCCCTCCGGACTGTCGTGAAACCACCACGGCGGTCCAAGCCTGAGGCACGGATAATGTCCAGCCAGCGGAGCTAGTTCGCGGCTGTAGGCTGACTCGTCCAGCGTAAAAAGAATGACCGTAAGATCGCGCTCATTGCCGAATTGATCGAGCAAAGGGCGCAGCGCGTCCACATAATTCGTCGGCGTGGGGATGTCGGCACCTACGTCGCGACCGTATCGCTTGTAGAGTTCGCGATTGTGATTGCGGGCGCTGCCCGGGTGAATCTGCATGACCAGCCCGTCTTCGAGGCTCATCCGCGCCATTTCTGTCAGCATCTGGGCGCGAAAGAGTTCGTGTTGCCGGGCATCGGTGCCGCCAGCAATTACTCGGAGGAAGAGTTGCGCGGCCTCCGCTGTGGGAAGATTCGCGGTTCGCGCAGTCGGATGCCCATGGTCGGTTGCCGTGCAGCCGAGTTCGCGAAAGCGGATGCGCATCACGCGGAGCGCACGCAGGTATCCCGCCCAGGTCGATGTGTCTTCACCGGCCTTCTCGCTTAGCTTTACGATATTTTTCGCAAAGCCCTCAAAATCAGGGTCGACAACTGGATCTGGCCGGAAGGTCGGCAGGATCCTTCCCTTCCAGTTCGATTCCCGAATGGCTTTGTGATCGGTCAATGAATCGAGCGGAGAATCGGTCGTCGCCAGCACTTCCAGATTGAAGCGCTCGTACAGTGCGCGAGGCAGAAACTCCGGTGTTTGTATCTTTTCTGAGATCGTGTCGAAATACACATCGGCGGTCTCTTCCGACAGGCGCTGTTCAAGCCCGAACAGTTCCTGGAAGGCAGAGTCCAGCCACATCCGCGTCGGCGTTCCGCGGAACAGATAATAATGGCTCGCGAAGATGCGCCAGACTTTCCGCCGATTCCCTTGTCCCGTCTGCCCGATCTCAAGATCTTCGAGGGAAACGCCCTGGCTGTAGAGCATGCGGAAAATGTAGTGGTCGGGCTGCACAAACAGGCTGGCTGGATCGGGGAAGGGTTCGTTCTTCGCAAACCACGCTGCACAGGTATGCCCGTGAGGACTGAGAATGGGCAAGGTTCGCACATGCTCATATAGCGTCCGGGCTATCTTTCGTGTGCCGGGCTCGGGCGGAAACAGACGATCTGGATGGATGAGCATAACTCAGGGATTAACTTGTCGCTTCGCGTTTCCATGATGCGCTTATCGTAAGCCTCGCGTCACCACTTTATCGTAAGTAGAATTGCGATTATCTTACATTGGCCACAGGTAAGCATTGGCCATAGGCAAGCGCTTCGGCAGAACGCATTAAGCATGAACTCGATCCAAACTCGGCCAGTTTTGCTACCGATCTCATCGGCAGCGTCCGTTGTGCTGCACGCTGGGTTTGTTGTTACGGGTGTGGCAACGACCCTGATTGGCCCAATCCTGCCGATCTTTATTGCACGTTGGTCTTTGAGTGATCAGCGTGCCGGGCTGTTTTTCACGGCCCAGTTTTGCGGTTCGATGGCGGGCGTTGCGTCGATCCGTTGGTTGATCGGGCGAGGATACCGCCAGGCATTTGTGTGTGGATTCTTCCTGATTGCAGCGGGAGTGGCAGGACTAAATCTGGGCAGCAACGCTTCATGCCTGGTTGCGACCTTCGTGTTCGGCTGCGGATTGGGCCAGGCGCTCTCGACTGGCAATCTGTGGGTGGCCGAAATCTACAAAACCCGTCGCGTGGCTGCGCTCAGCATTCTGAATCTGGTGTGGGGAATCGGGGCGATTGCCTGTGCCCCATTGGTGATGCTGGCTCAGAGGGACAAAGCAATTCCATTGCTGCTCTACGCTCTCGCGGCAAGTTCCGCGCTTGCGGCCCTAATCCTGGCCGGGATGAACCTGGAGCCTGCCGAAGATGCGGGCAAGGAACCACCCAAGCTCGGCCTGCGAGAGGGCATCAGTCGGCGAAGCGCCGTGAGTCTGGCTGCGTTGTTCTTTCTCTACGTAGGATCGGAGAATTCTGTTGCGGGCTGGGTCGCCTCACTGACGAAACGAATGAATTCTGATTCTGGCGATCTGTGGGCTCTGGCGCCAATGTTTTTTTGGGGAGGATTGATTGCTGGGCGTGCTCTGGTACCTGTGCTTCCATTGCGGCGGTTCGAACGCACGCTGCTAGCGAGCGGCTTGATCCTGGCCGTCGCCGGCATCTGCCTTTTGCAGGCGGCGAGGACTTTCGCGAGCCTCGCGGTCAGCGTGACCGCAGCGGGATTGGGGTCGGCTGCCGTCTATCCAATTCTGGTTGCGTGGCTGGTGAAGGCATTCGGCGAAAGATCGAGGCGCGTCGGGGCGATCATGTTCGTACTCGCAGGAATGGGCGGAGCCGTCATGCCTTGGTTTGTAGGTCTGACGTCGACGGAAACGGGTAATCTGCGCGCAGGATTGTTGGTGCCCCTGGCCGGATGTTTAGCGATGCTCGCCTTGATCGCGACCATGCGGGAGCCGCTGTTCTCGGACAGCAGACCATATGGTTCCGATAATCCAGTCGTTCGCTGAGAACTAGCGGCGTCTTAGAGAGCCGAAGCGCGCTCACCAGACAAAGGTTCCCACCGACTCCGACGGCAACATGGTCTCGAAGAATGTATCGTGATACTTCACCGCGAAGGACTTTGGGAAATTCGCCGTGTTAGAAACGACTAGCACTACCTTGTGCTGAGGAGTAAGAAAGGCGACGCTGGCTAACTGCTCCATCTCACTCGAGGCCACCCGCACCGATCCGGGGGGCACAAACTGCGAGAAGTGCTCGACGACGTAATATGCAACGTTCTTGGTCGCAGAATCGCCATCCAGTGTGATGGCCCCGGAACATCCGGTGCATCCGCCATTGTTGGTATGGGGCCCGTTCTGCGGATCCGCCGCCAAGTTCCACAGCAGTACGTTGCGGCACCAGTTTCGTGTCGCGCCGATCATGACGCCCCTTACTGGCTCGGCGATTCCAATCGGACCGGAGCGCCACTGGGTCACCGATTGCTCCGTCAGATATAAGTTCTTTTTCGGATATGCATCGTGCACCTGCGACAGGAGGCTTGCATCACCGCCGTAAAGATGAAACGCCGTTCCATCCACATACTTGCTCGCGGCAGGATCTCCCAGGATCGACAGCGCATAGGACAAGACATCCGGGTTGTGATCGTAGAGTAGAATCTTGGTCCGAATTCCTGCCTTCTCAAACGCAGGCCCCAAGTCTTTCGCCACGAACGTGTCCTGTTGCTGCGCGAACATTGCCATGCTCGGCGTGTTCTTTGGATTCAGCGGCTCATTCTCGATTGTGATCGCGTCAATCGCAATCCCTTCCGAGCGCATGGCCTCGATGTACTTCACGAAATACTTCGCGAACGCTCCATAAAATTCCGGCTTGAGCTCGCCGCCTTTCACGTCATTGTTCGTCTTCATCCAGGCCGGAGGCGACCACGGCGATCCCAGGATCTTGATCTCCGGCCGAATCGCCAGGATCTCTTTCAGCACTGGGATCACATCCGCGCGGTCCGGTCCCAGGTCGAACTTCGCCATCTGCACATCGGTCTCGCCCGGCGGCAGGTCATCATAGGAAAACACGTGCTCGTTCATATCGGAAGAGCCGATGCTCAGGCGCAGGTAGCTCACTCCGATCCCATTGTCACCGGTCGTGAACAATTCTTTCAGCAGAGCGGCACGTTGCGGAGCGCCCATGCGCATCAGCAACTGCGCGCTTCCTCCGGTCAGCGCAAAGCCAAAACCATCAATCGACTGGAAATGCTGTGCATCGTCGACAGTGAGCGTCGGTAGTTGACCCGCTTTCGGGGAAAAATGCAACGCGGGCGCTTGCGGCGCCACCAGGGCAGTCCGGTCGGGTGTTGTCAGCCACATCCGCGCCTCACGCTCCTGTTGCGCGTTCACCGACAGAGAAGAAAAGAGCAGAGCACAAGACGAAACCAGGATTAATGTCAGCTTCATGAGACCTCCCAATTTACGAACGCCGGTAGAGCCGCAGGTCATCGGTAGCATTAGGCGCAAGCCCTCGCAGTGGATTTGCGCACGACCAACTCCGGTTCGATTGTAATTTCCGGAACATACTTCGTCCGTCCCTCAAGCTGGTCGAGCAGCGTGCGCGCCGCGATCGCTCCCATTTTTCGCATCGGCTGTCTTACAGTCGTGAGCGGTGGACTGATGTAGGCAGAATTCTGAATGTCGTCGAAGCCCACCACCGACACATCGTCCGGCACACGCAGGCCTGCTTCAAGGAAAGCACGGATGGAACCAATCGCGGAAATATCGTTGTAGGCAAACAGGGCGGTAAAAGGCCGCTTGCGGGCCAGCAATTGCGTGGCAAACGGGTAGCCAAGATCCGGCGTGGGATCGTCCCCTTCGAGCTGCACGATCAATTCTGGCTGCACGGGAATGCGCAACTCCGCGGCGACTTCGCAAATCGCGTTCCACCGTGTGTCGGAATCAGCGCTTACGGCCGAACCTTTCATGAAAGCGATTCTCTTGTGGCCCAGATCGACCAGATGCGTCAGCGCCAGCCGTGCGGCACGGCGGTGATCCAGAACAATATTAGTTACTCCTTTGATCCGGCTATGGCCGGCGACAGCCACGGTCGGTAGAGGAGGTTGTTCCGTCAAGGAAGTGTCGATAGTGATGAACCCTTCGACCCCGCGTTCGAGAAGCATAGTCGAGTACGTCGCCAGCAGTTTCTTGTCGTGACGATGACTTACACTAAGAAAGAAGAAATTCTGCTCGCTAAGATAACGTTCCATGCCGCTAATCACGACGGAACCGTATGCGTCGCCGATTTCAGCCAGAAGCACTCCAATGGTGTAGGTGTGCTTAACCCGCAGGGACCGGGCGAAGAAATTGGGCCGGTAGTTGAGGTCGCGTGCCGCCGCCAAAATTCTGTTTTTGGTACGCTCCGGGACGGAACGCGAAGCGGAAGAATTGTTCAGGACGGCGGAAACCGTGCTGGCCGTAAGCCCTACACATTCCGCTACCGATTTCAGCGTTACCGCCGGTTTTTTGCCCCGATCTCGCTTTTTCCTTTGAGGCTTCATTGCGAAAGACTATATCAGTCGCGGCTTTTTGATCCGATGCTCGATCCGCTTCCGGATTTGCATCGCAAAGCAGTTGGCAGAATACAACAAACCTGATATCGCGATTTCCCCCTAAGAATATCGATATTGCTCTGTATTTTTCTCTTGACAACGAAAGGTGTTTGGGAATAAACCTTCGTGCAGAGTGGAATAGTATAGAAGTACTAGCTGAAACACCAGTAAAAGAACGATATTCCTAATCGCCTTCGATTTTGGGAGATTTTTGCCAGGAACCGGGTACGGCTGGGGAAATCTGATCGGTTTAGGTCAAAAGCCCGTCTTTGTGGACGGGACCAACTTCTAGCTTGGGAGAAACTCCATGATGAGCTTCGTTCGCTGGGCGCTCGCCTTGTGTCTTCTGCTGTTCGTGTCAGCATCAGCATTTCCACAAAGTAGGAATACCGGCGAGATTCGGGGCACGGTATCGGCGGCGGGCGCTGTTTTGCCAGGTGTGACTGTTACTCTCACGAACATCAACACCGGCGAGACAAAGACTTTCGTCACCAACAAGGACGGCCTCTACGACACCGTTTCGACGCCTGCCGGAAACTACACCATCAGCTTTACGGCCGCGGGATTCAAGAAGCTGGTGCGCGGCCCCATCGTGCTGCAGGTCGATGTGATCACCGAGGATGCCACTATGGAAGTTGGCGCGGTCACAGAGACGATTACGGTGGAGGCCGGAGGCGCACCACTCGTGGAGACCGAAACCGGGCAGCAGGGCGCCATTATGGATTTCAAAACCGTTTCAGAGTTGCCCCAGTCGGGCGGCGGCATCACAGGCGCAGACTGGGCCTCTTTCAACATCTACCTGCCGGGCGCCGGAGGTACTACAAACGGACGGACCTCGCAGGCCGGGGGCGCCTGGAATGCCGGCGACGCGGTTTCCATCAACGGTAACCTGCCGAACTTCGGCAACTTCCTTCAGGATGGGGCTAGCACGTTACTGCCGGCGAGCTACAACAACGACGATGAGATCTTCGAGAGTATTCAGGAAGTTCAGATCAACACCTCTTCCTTCTCGGCGCAATACGGCATGGGCGGCGTCATGTTCAACCAGATCAGCAAGAGTGGAACCAACGCTTGGCATGGGTCCGGCTATGAGTTTTTCTCGCAGAACTTTCTAAATGCCAACACCTACTTCGGTGATCAGCAGCCTAAGTTGACTACAAATAACCTGAACCCCACGGGACCCCTAATTCCTAACCCAGCGGCGCAAGTGCCGTATCTGCGGTACGACCAGTTTGGCGCCTCCGTCGGCGGCCCTATTATCAAGAACAAGCTCTTTTTCTTCTTCGACATAGACAGGATCGTCAATAACACGGTGTATAACAACGGAACGAACAACTTCGCTACCGTTCCTACGGCCGCCATGGAGCAGGGTGATTTCACCGGCATGCAACCCATGTATGACCCGCTCAGCACAGTCGTCACCACAAATGGAAGCGGGCAGGTTACAAACGTTACTCGCGCCACTTTCGCCAGCGAATGCGGCGGTCTCAACATGATTCCGAACGGCACAAACTGCGGCGGCATACCCAGCCGGATCGACCCCGTGGCGGCGGCCATTATGGCTTCTCAGTATGGCTGGCCGACCGTACCGCAAGGGGTGGGAACGTGCAACACCGCGAATGGGTTCCCGAACGAGTGCACATCTAACTTCTATAACGCTCCGAAGACTCCCTCGCCGGTTCATCGATATTTTGGGCGGTTGGACTACGACCTGAGCGCGAAGCACCGCATCATGTTCTCAATTAGCCAGAAGGATAACCCGGGGGTCGACAACGGCCTGTTCACCTGCCCGCTGAATTGCGGTAGCGGGGACGTGGATGGTTGGAACACGCAGGTCACCGAAACGTGGACGATCACACCGAATATAGTCAACGAAATCCGGATGGGTTATACCAAGCAAGGAAACTGGTTTCAATCCCAGTCCCTCGGGTTGAACCCGGCGACGGCATTTGGCCTGCAAGGTACCCATTTCAACCAATTCCCCTTCATCGGCAACTCAAGCATTTATGGTGGATTCGGCGGCCCGGACAACGTAAGCACCTTGTCGCCCGCCACCGACGCCATTTACATCGAGAACTCGTTTGACCCCTCCGATATGGTGACGCTGGTCAAGGGCCGGCACGTTTTGCATTTTGGGATTGAGGTGTTGATGGCCGAGGGCAACACCACGGCTTGGGGCTCCAATAGCGCCGGCAACTACGGTTTTACCGGACAATACACCGCAGCCACGGTCTGCACCCCACCAGTGCCGCCAGCAACGCTACCAACGTGTGGTGTGAGTACTGGATCCACCGGCGCGGGCTTCGCGGATTTCCTGCTCGGCAACGTCCAAGGGTGGGCTGCGCAGAACGAGAATGCGACCGGCATGCGGCTGAAGAGCCCGCAGGCCTTCGCTCAGGACGACTGGAAAATAAAGCCCAATCTCACCATCAACCTTGGCTTGCGCTGGGAGGGGAACACGGGCATGAGCGAGCAAGAAAATCGCCTTGGCGATTTCGACGCGAATCTCGTCAATACGACTGGCCCCTTCGCGGGCACCCTGGGCTCAATATGGATTGCCCCTCAGGATAACCGAACGACCTTGCAGAAGCCGGTTTGGAACATCTTCCTCCCCCGGGTAGGCTTTGCCTGGTCGGTCAAGGACAACACCGTCGTCCGAGGCGGTGTAGGGTTCTTCGCCTATAACTACAGCATGGATCTCTATGGTGGCGAGGGTGGTGCGCAAATGGGTTTCGGCACTACCGCTCAGGGCAGCAATAGCGACCCTCTCAGTGCTGTTGGGGACACGGGCTGGATTTCCGGTACAGGCAACACTACCCCACTCTACTTAAGCTCGAGCGCCCAGATGATGGCCAACGCCCTGCCGTATATTCAGGGCTCGAAGAACCCGGCGACCTACACCACCAATCCCGTCTTTGCTCCGCCTTACGAACCTTATGACATCCGGCCGGGAGAGATTTGGGAATGGAACCTCGCCATCGAACGCCAGTTCGCGAAGGACTTTGCGGTGTCGGCCACTTACGTCGGCAGTCACGGGGCGAATCTGCAATACAAAACCGACGGGAACCAAATCACCAACTTGGCCCTGCTGAACTCGAACGATGTGTCGAACTGCAACGGGGCAACACCCGCAACAATCGCTGCGAGCCCCAGCACTTGCGCGCGTCCATATCCGGCGTTTGGAAGCCTTTCCGGCTCAAACTTCAACGCCATCTCCAACTACAATTCGTTGCAACTCGACGTGCGGAAGCGTTCTTCCTACGGGCTGACCTTCGATGTCAACTATGCCTGGTCGCACTTCTTGGATGACCAGGACTCGGCGGGATGGGGCAGCACGGCCGGGGCTCAGGTTTGGCAAATCGGAAACAGCCTCTCCTCTAACTACGGCAACTCGAACTTCGACATCCCGCAAGCGCTCAAAGGGACAGCGGTATACGAACTGCCGTTTGGCATGGGCAAGCCCTTTATGAACCAGAATGCCATCACTGACGCTGTGCTTGGCGGATGGCGCCTGTCGGGAACGTTTATCTACCAGAGTGGCACTCCATTCACGGTGCAGGACAGCGGCGATAACGACTATTCGCAGGCCGGAACGGCGTTTGCCAACCCCATTGCAGGTATGGACCCCTTTTCAGGTACCTGCCCCAGTGGCGCGAGAACACACACCGTAACCTGCTGGTTCAACCCTGCAGCCTTTGAGACCCCAGCCGAGCAGGGTAACGGGTCGTTCGGGTACGGACACAGAAACACGCTGTTCGGGCCAAAACTGTCTGATATTAACCTGTCTCTGGCGAAGACCTGGCATTACAAGGAACGAGCCGGGCTCACACTTCGCGCGGACTTCGTTAACGTCATGAACCATCCGAGCTTCTCGCTACCGGGCACTGGCGGACCTAACGGCAATCCTGACATCAGTAGTCCGACCAACGCGTCCGACATCACGCAACTCGCGAATGGGCCGCGTACGATCCAACTGGGCGCGCGGATAAACTTCTAACGGGGCCCGCATAACCAAGCTCGCGTAACCAAGAAGGACGGCGGCGTGCCGCCGTCCTTCTTTTTGGCGGCAGACGGTCGAGATGCTAAGACACGATGCGTCCACCGTACAATCGTGACATGAGGATAAGAGAGGTCGCTGTCTTATTTTGGGTGGCTCTGTACCTGGGGTTGCTGGCGGGTTTCTCGCAATCCAGCCCTAGTCGGCAGCAGCAAATCGAGTCCCACAACCACAAGGCTGCAGAGTACCTAAAAGAGAACAGACCCGATCTGGCGATACCGGAATTTAAAGCTATTATCGCCCTCGACCCGAATAACGTGGATGCTCGTGGCAACCTGGGCACAATGCTGTTCTTCCAGGGAGATTATACGAATGCGATTCCACAGCTCCGCGCTGCGCTGAAACTGCGGCCGACCTTGTGGAAGACGCAATCTCTTCTGGGGATCGCTGAGAAACGCACGGGCGACATCAGCGGGGCTCGCCGGGATTTGGAAAAGGCGTTTCCCAACGTGCAGGAAGAGAAGATTCGGGTCGAGACTGGGATGGAGCTAATCGAGATCGACTCCGGGACTGGCGATCTGGATAAAGCCGCGGCCATCGTGAGCGAGCTGCGAAAGCTGGAGCCTACCAACGAGGCTCTTCTCTATACCGCGTATCGAATCTATTCCGATCTGGCCAACGAGTCGCTGCTGAGCTTGTCGGTTGTGGATCCAAACTCCGCCCGCATGCAGCAGGCGCTGGCGCACGAACTGGCGAAGCGGGGGAATGCCGCGGAAGCGATCGAGCACTACCGGGCCGCGCTAAAGATCGACCCGAATCTTCCCGGATTACATTTTGAGCTCGCCGATATGCTCAGGACATTGTCGACAGCCGAGGGCCGGAGTGAGGCCGAGAAAGAGTACGAGGCGGCACTGGAAGCCAATCCGTTTGATGAACAGTCTGAATGCAGGCTGGGAGATCTCGCCTTTCGGAGAGCCGATTTTAAGGAAGCTCTTGAGCGTTACACCCGGGCTGTCAAGCTGCAGCCCGGAGATCCTGAAGCTAACATCGGATTGGCCAAAGTTTTGATGTCGACGGATCAACCGCAGAAAGCCGAGCCCTTGCTGGAGCACGCGATTCAACTTGACCCCACCAGTGCTGTGGCTCACTTCCGCCTGAGTACGGTCTATCGACAGGAGGGGCGCACAGCCGAGGCCAAACACGAGCTCGAAGAATATCAAAAGTACAGCGAGATGAAGGAGAAGCTCCGGAAGATTTATCACGATTTGAATCCGGACCAGGCCGTGGACGAAAACGTCGATGCGAATCCGCCGAAATAGCCACAGAGATAGCTAACAGATCATTGGGGCACGCGGCAATTGGAATGGGTTTTGACTCACGAGCATCTCGATAAAGAGTATCCCGATGAGAAATACACTTCTTGCGGCGGCGATATTATCATCGGTCATTCCACTGTTAGCCAGTTCCTACTACCCTGGCCGCCTGGACGATCCCAAAGCAATTTACCTGACGCAGGAGAATTTTGCGGTGAAGGGCGATGGAATCGCCGATGATTCCGCCGTATTGCAGCAAGCCATCAATCAGGTACAGGAGAAGACGAATCAGGGCATCCTGTTCGTTCCCGCAGGCCGCTACCGTTTGACTAAGACCATCTATATCTGGCCGGGAATCCGGTTGATCGGGTTCGGGGCCACGCGTCCCGCCTTTGTGCTCGCCGCCAACACTCCGGGTTTTGAGCATGGGCCTTCCTATATGTTGTTCTTCGCGGGTGCTCGCCCGAGCGCGAATGTGCCTCCGCCGGATGCCAGTCCGGGCACGTTCTATTCCGCCATCAGTAATATCGATATTGAAATTCAAGACGGGAACCCCGGCGCCGTGGGCATCCGCGCCCACTACGCCCAGCATTGCTTTCTCGCTCACATGGATTTTCACATCGGCTCGGGACTTGCCGGAATTCATGATGGTGGCAACGTCGCGCAAGACCTGCATTTTTACGGGGGCCAGTACGGTGTCTGGACCCGGAAGCCCTCCCCTGGGTGGCAATTCACAATTATCGACGCGACGTTTGAGGGCCAGCGCGAAGCCGGGATCAGGGAGCACGAAGCGGGTCTAACCCTGATCCGGCCGCAATTCAAGAATGTCCCTACGGCGATTTCCATCGATGCTCGATACTCGGACGAACTGTGGGTGAAAGACGGGCGCATGGAGAACGTGACCGGCCCCGCCGTGATCATCAGCAATGAGAACAGCGCCCGCACCGAGATCAACATGGAAGGCGTCAGCTGCCGGGAGGTTCCTGTTTTTGTGGCTTATCGCGAAAGCGGGAAGCACATCGCAGGTTCGGCAGAAATGTACGAGGTGAAGACTTTTTCGCACGGACTTCACTATGAGGACGTTGGCGCCGTGCCCGCGATTCAGGACGTCTACGAAACCGCGCCGCTGAGCGCGCTGCCAAAACCTGTGAAGTCCGACATCCTGGATCTGCCGCCGATCGACACCTGGGTTAACGTCCGTTCTCTTGGCGCTAAGGGCGACGGCACAACCGACGATACCGACGTGCTCAGAAAAGCCATTTCCCTACACCGCGCGATTTACCTGCCCTCCGGCCAGTATCGAGTGACCGACACCATCACGCTCAGGCCGGACACAGTCCTCATCGGCCTGCATCCGAGCGTTACACGGATATTGCTTGCTGATTCAACCCCAGCTTTCCAAGGCGTCGGCAGCCCCAAGCCGCTGCTCGAAACCCCAAAAGATGGGACGAACATTGTGACCGGCATCGGCCTCTATACCAATGGCATCAACCCGCGTGCAGTGGCGGCGAAATGGATGGCCGGCACAAATTCGATGATGAACGATGTTCGCTTTCTGGGGGGTCACGGCACGATTGATCCGAACGCCACGGCGGCAGAGATCTCCAAAACGTGGCGCGAAATTTATAACAATACCCACACCGCCGATTCCAATCTGAATCGCCGCTGGGACGGACAGTACCCCAGCCTGTGGATCACCGGCGGAGGCACCTTCGTCGGTCTCTGGACGCCCAGCACCTTCGCACAAGCCGGCCTGTACATCTCGAATACTTCCATGGAAGGAAGAATTTACGAACTATCGAGCGAGCATCACGTTCGCAACGAGGTTATCCTAGACCATGCTTCCAACTGGCAGATCTACGCGCTCCAAACGGAAGAAGAACGAGGCGAGGGTGGATTCGCATTGCCGCTCGAAATCCGGGATTCCAGCAATATCACCTTTGCAAACCTGCACATGTATCGTGTCGTAAGCTCGTATCAGCCCTTCCCTTACGCGATCGAGGTTACAAATTCCAGGAACATACGATTTCGCAACGTCCATTGCTATAGCGACAGCAAAGTGTCCTTCGACAATACGGTTTACGATGAGATCCACAAGATCGAAATACGGCAACGCGAATTTTCCTGGTTGACGGTCACCGGAGACGCCCCTTCCGCTAAATTGCCGCAACCTTCGCATGTCCTTGCTCAAGGAGCAAAGGTTGAAAAACTCGTTGGTGGTTTCTTCAATATTTCCGGCGGAGCTGTTGACAGCTCAGGCGATGTCTATTTCGTAGACGCCCGATGGCAGACAATCTATTGCTGGTCGGCTCTAACCCATCGACTCTCGAAGGTACGCGACAACCCGCTGGACCCTGTTCAATTGTTTTTTGATAAATCCGGCGATTTAATCGTGGTCTCGTATGCGGGCAACGGAACTGTCTACACCTTCAAACCGGGCGCGCGGAACGACGATATTACCCTGCTACCCGCTGTTCCGACGGCGCCGCGTCCGGGATTGACTCCGGTGTTGCCGGTCGACTACTGGCGGAATGAAAACGATTTCCTCGAGACGATTGCCATAACCCAGCCCTATCAGTTCATTTCTCCCGACGGCACGACGTTTCTTTCCGCGGGAGCAAACTTTGTAACCGGGGAACTTTATTACGGCTCGAAACTGAACAACACGTTGCGAGCTTTCGGTTTCGCCCCTGCGGTTGTAGGGCAGCCCTACTATGTTTCCGACGAAAATGGAGAGAAGACTTATACCGCGACGGTTAAGCCGGATGGAACACTGTCAGACTTGAAGCCTTTTGCTGAACGAGGCGGAGAAAGCGTGACCGTAGACAACAGAGGCAACGTGTATATTGCCGCCGGTCAGATTTTTGCATACGACCCGGCGGGCGATCTGATCGATACCATAGACGTTCCGGAACGCCCGTCGCAACTGTTGTTTGGGGGCGGCGACGGGCGTACGTTATTCGTTCTTGCACGTAGTTCTTTGTATGCCGTCCAAACCATCAATAAAGGGCGCTGAAGAAGCAGATCGCAAAATTTGCCCGCGCCATCGGACTATGTCGGTTGCCGCGTGAGGACTGCTCTGTGGGCAGCAATGCTATGTTGTTGAATTTAGTTTGCGCGTGGATTTGAGTCCTACCTGAGGAGCCGTTCTTTTAGGGCGCTCGCTGAATCGGTCCTGGTGTGCCATTCTGCGGGTACTCACTTTCCTGTTCCTTGTCAAATATGATGCGTGCGGCGGATGCGGCTATCTTTTGTCCTGTGTTGACCCGTAATGCCCCGAAATGACCTGTGTTGCCCCTTGCTGAGACCGGACCAGGCTACTAAGATTCCGCGATCGGTAACAGGGACATAACAGAGCGCAAGCGAATGCGGATCGGGCTGCACGCTGCGTGGAATTGTTCGTGGTGCGGAGCCCCGCCCGGCATGATGAAGCCAGGTCGATCTGTGAGGCGACTGGCTGTTCACCGTTATGAAAATGGGAAACTTATCGCATAGTGCGCCAGCCCGGCCGGGTCTGATTGTGGTGGATACGTCGGCGAAAGTTGTCGGTTCCAATCCCGAGGTGCTTCAGATACTTACATTCCCAGAGCACCCGCGAAACATTCACAATCTTGGCCTATGGCTGGCGAAGAAGGTTCGCGCGACTCTGGGCAAAGGGCAATCACGGTCAGGACTTGCAGGCAAAGTTCAATCGGCGAGGAGGACATATCTTTGCCGCTCTTTTGCGCTCGACCTTCCAGAGAATCATAACAACCATAACACTCACAACAATGCTTCGGGCTTGTCGGGAAAATTGACGATCGTCATGATGGAGAGGAAAAGCCATGAGTCCACTACGATCGCGGAGATTTCTGAGCGCTTTGGCCTGACCGCTCGCGAGCAGGAAACAGTGCAGTTCCTGCGGGAGGGCTTTACCAGCAAGGAGATCGCTCAGCGCATGAATATCAGCCCAAACACGGTTAAGGCATTTATTCGGCTGGTGATGGTAAAAATGGGCGCTTCGACGCGCTCCGGAATTGTCGGCATGATTGTTTGTCCGAAACCTTGAACCTCAACGCCGGCGCGGCCGCCCTCGGCCTATCTTAAGCTACCTTGGCATTCGACTCCACCAGGTTCCCATTTCGAGCTGCTTGTGGTTGCGAAGCGGGGACGCGTTTTGGGGATTGAACCGGGCTTTTCGATCTTCTCTTCAATGTCTTCCGGCGGCTCGGATCCAGCGAGCCAGCTAAGATGCCGGCAACGCACGACACGATGATACTGTGGGCTCGGTTCAGAGCTTCATGGAATCTCGTCGAACGTGACTGCTGAACTGGAATGTCTTTTAGCGCGGATCTATATTTTGCGATCCACGCCTCCTCCGCATCCTTCAAGGGAGTCCGATCCATTGACATCTCACCACCTCAAATCGCTTGTGTCTGTGTTCACGCCTTATAACATCATCGAGCGGTCCCTGGCACCGCCCCGAAGGAACTAGTCCCGCAGGTGATGAACGAGCAGAAATGAGTTCCCGAACTGTGAGCGCCGCCGGTTCCACTCACATCATGGGAAGTCGCCGCCACGGTTATTGAAACTCCCGATGACGGCTCGATTAAAGGGAAGCAGGAAATCAGTCTGGATCAGGCAATTGGGTACCAGGTTGGCCCGATTAGCCCCGGCCCTCAAAGCAAGAATTGCATACCGGAAAGATAATTCTTGCCTCGCACCTTCGGCCTCTTCGTCCAACGAACAAGCAAGAGAGTGGGGATGGGCACAGGGACATCCGCGGCGCGCATCTCGCAGCGCAAGACAGACGACTGCGATACAGGCCGCTGACTCAGGAAACACATGCCGCCCTTACTCATATTTTGAGCGCGTCCGAGGATTGGCTTCCTCGGGCCTCTGGCGTCGAAGGGAGGGACAGGATTCACCTCGACCTCCAGTACCTGGGGAAACCGGGGTTCTCTCCTCCGCTCTACTTCGTATGATCGCATTGGGAAGTGCGATCTTACGTGAGTGCGATGGTAAGTAAAGTCCTCAAATGGATTAGTTCGCCACGGCTAACTTCTTTGCTCCGCGGCAACGTGGCTAGACGGATCCGGCGATTCTGCCCACGATTCCGGAACGTGTCGAGACGCCCATCTTCACCATAACCAGACGAAGGAAAGCTTTGACTGTGTTTGGGCTGATGTCCATACGGGCCGCGATCTCCTTGCTGGTGAGGCCTTGCAGCAATAGTTGGACGGTCTCCTGTTCCCTGACAGTTAAATCAAACTCCTCCGACAGCTGCGACAAAGTCGCCGTGCGGGACGAAAACCTTTCAAGCACGAGAACCAACAAGGTACCTTTGTCCGGGGAGTCGAGGTGGAAAATCCGGCAATTGTAACGGCGTTTCCCAGACCTGAATTCCTTCACGAATTCCAACGAGTCTCTCGACTGGCGATTCACCAGACTGACGCGGATCTTATCAGCAAGAAACACACCAACCCGCTTGACCTGATCGGCCAGGTTGGGAAACGTAAGAATTTTGATCACCTGCTGATTGCAAGCTATAGGATTCAGCTTGGAGTCCAGTATTAGGAACCCAGGTTCTGACACTCCCATCGTCACGGCTCACTCCTCATTGTCTTGTACAATCTTTCGCCATTGCTCTCGCTTGAGTTGCAGTGCAGGCCTGCAACGTGGCTGTAGACAAACCATAACCTTCGCGTATCGAGACGGGTCAACTTTTCAGCAGCGGAGGGGAGTACAGCACAATGCACCGCTACCACGGGGAGGGCAAGTAAGCTTCCCATTGAATGCGCGCGTTGTCAAGGCATTGATGAAGGATCCCGGTCGAATAGTCTTGCTTAAGGCCTGCAAAAGTCAGCCCTTCCACGAAAGAACTAACACAAACGAACTAAACCGTCTTGGGGATGAAAAAGCCAGAATCATCAACAACTGCCTGCAATTCGTCATTGGGAGGCTTTAGTGCTCGCGCTCGGGACTGTCCCGCAGGTACAGACGCCTTGCCCGCTTCCGAGAGAAGAAGAAAAGGAACACTGGCTCTGCAGCCCGGCGAGCTCGTCATCGCCAAGTGGCCCCAGCTGAAACGGTGTTTCGGTGATTGCAAAAGCGGACGCCCCCTGTTTTTGAATATGAGTGGACCACGCCGCAATGGAAGCAGCTGGCGCGATCGCGGTTGGATCGCAAGACGGATTGACGGAGGCATTGGCGGGCACAATCTTAACTACGCCCGTTGTCGATCTGATTCCAGTCAGCGGATTGGCCGTCAAGTTCGTATTGAGGGAAAGAGTCTGCAAACCGTCGGGCGAGACCAGGCATCCACAACACTCGGACAGTTGTTGGTCTTGATCGAAGACGTAAATCTCGGCGCAAAGATTGCCACCGGCGACCCCCGGATTCGTAAGACGCACGGTGGCGTCAGAGACGCCAGAAGTATTTGCGTTCGAAAAGTAAGAGACAGCCATCACTGGCTTCACACTCACACTAGCGGAGTTCGCAACGGTGTCAAAGGAGACAGAGATTGTCGTATTCCCGACGAGCGAGCCGCGCAGCAAACCCTGATCACTGACCCTCGCAATCGTCGAATCGGCGGAACTCCAGGACACACTCGTGCTCATATCCCGGATCGAGCCATCGCTAAATTTTCCCAGTGCAGTTAATTGCTCACTGCCTCCAACATAAAGAAAGGACGTCGCGGGTAGAACAGCGACGGACATAATGATCGGAGGCCCTACCTGGAGCTGATTCGTGGCGCTAACCGTCCCCGACGTCGCGGTCACCGTAGCTGTTCCCAATGCATTCGCCGTCGCCATCCCCTGGCTATCAATGCTGAGAACTGTCAGCTTCGAGGAGGACCACTGGACAGCACTCGTTAGATTCTTTGTGCTGCCGTCGTTGTATTTTCCGGTAGCTGAAAGTTGCTGGCTTATTCCCTTGGGAATTACGGCTCCGCTAGGAGCTATTAAAATGGACTCAAGGGTTGGAGCTACGACCGCAACCGCTTCCGTGGCACTTACGCCAGCCAAAATGGCCGTAATCGTGGCAGCACCGAGCGCTGTACCTGTTGCCAGTCCGTTGTCGCTGACGGCGACGATGCCGTTCGGGCTCACGCCCCAAGTAACGGAGGCCGATATGTCCTGAGTACTCTCGTCGCTATAGGTTCCAGTTGCTTTCAGTTGGGCCGAATGCGACGGAGTCAAGCTGATGTTCTGCGGGGACAAAGCTATCGACACTAGCCTGGGTAGCATCACCGTCAGCCTGTCGCCACCGGTAACGTCCCCTTCACTTGCCGTCACACGGACCTCTCCTGGCAAGTTCGCGGTTGCCAAGCCAGTTCCGCTGACGGTTACAGTGCCCGTTGGCGTGCTCTGCCACGCAACTGTGCTCGAAAGATCCTGAGTACTGCCATCGCTGAATGTTCCGGTTGCACTCAGTTGAATTGAGTGATTGGGTGTTAAAGAAGGACGCCGCGGGGTCACTGCAATCGACACCAGAGCGGCGGAGGTTACGGTAAGACCGGAAGACGCACTCATCGATTGATAGACTGCAGAGATGGGAGTTGAGCCGACGCCTTTACTCGTTGCCATACCCGCTGCGTCAACGGTTGCGACGCTGGGTTGTTCAGAACTCCACTCCGCAGTACTAGTAATGTCAGTCTTGCTGCCGTCGCTGAATAAAGCAACGGCGCTGAACTGCAAGTGGGCACCCAGGGCGATCGCCGGAGCCGGGGAAGTAATCACAACCGACACCGGCTTTTTGGTCATCTGAGTTCCTTCGCAACCGGTCAAAGCCGCAGCGAAGGCCACAACCAAAAGTGGAACAAAGCACCTACAAAATCGCCGGCCGCTGGCAATGACTTTCTTTGAAGATATTCCCAAAATGCACTCGGCAGGGATAGATGCCGAGGCGCCAAAACTGCCCGAGTCCGGGATTAGCTCTTTTTTTCGCATAGCCGCCTTAAGGTAGCCCCCGAAAGTTGCGCGTTTCAATCTCCGCCGATACTAGCCCTAAAGGCCTAATCCGCCGAAGTAAGCAATCGACCTAGTCCTTTTGGGCTAGGCTATGTAGGGTTGTTCACAACCGATGGAGATTGAGAGCGTTTCTTGAAACTCTTCACAGCAAGAATTGGAGCCCAGTGATATAGGTCTCGGCTTGGAGGTCTCGCTTTCGAGTCCAACGCACCTGCATCAAAGTGGGAACGCCAACGGGAATTTCTGAAACGCCGATTTCGCAACGCACCAGACAAGATTTCGCAACAGGCTGGGAACTGATTAGGCAAAGGCCGCCTTTGCTCATGTTCTGCACCCGTCCCACCACCGTCGTACGGAGTTCGATTCCTGATTCCAAAGGCTGAACTTCTCGAACGTGCAAGTCGAGCAGTTGCGGAAAGCGGGGAAACTGCCGACGATCTCGCTCTCGCATTCGGCTCACGAGGTGCGATATTACGCGACAGCCGCCTGGCGTAAACTGCTCAAATGGATTAGTCCAGAGAGCTTAAGATCATTAGCCGCTCCGATTACGCCCCCGGGCCAATGAATTTGCCCAGAATGCCCGCACGGGTGGCGACTCCCATTTTCACCATGACGATGCGCAGAAATGCCTTGACGGTGTTCGGGCTGATCGCCATCCGCATCGCAATCTCTTTGCTGGTCAATCCCTGGATAAGAAGTTCCACTGTCTCTTTTTCGCGTTGAGTGAGTTCGAAGTCTTCTCCAATCTGCGCTAGGGCGACAGTGCCCGAGGAACGCCGCTCTAACAAGAGGGCGACAAGGAGGGGAACTCCCTTGCCATTAGCATCGATCTTGAAACTTCGACAAGAATACTTGCGCTTTCCAGATGGAAACTCTTTTACAAAATCGAGTTCTTTCGGCGACTGCCGGCTGACAAGGCCTGCCCGGATTCTGTCGCCGAGAAATACATCGATGCGCTTGATTCGCTCGGGTAGATTGGGATAGGTGAGGATTTTAATGGCTTCATGATTCGAAGCAACCGCACCCAGGGACTTATCCAGCAGCAGTAACCCCGGTTCTGAATTTCCGTTTAACACAGCAACCTCCTCAAGGTCGATCAGGTGCAGCCTCGCGCCGGCAAGAGTGCGATTTAAGACGAGTTGAGTACTCAGCCTTGTAAATGGAGTTCACTGAAACCGTCAGCGGACCTTAGGGGGAGAGACAAAGGGCACCGCTAAAGGATCTCAACAACAAGCTTCTGAGGGCCCGAGTACGACGAACGGCTCAACTGTCATCTCTAGAAACTGAACGATGTATTCTACCGCGGCACACTGCGAATAAAGTATTACCTCGTTAAGGGTGCCGAATGCGCACCGAGTCTGCAGCGCCTATCCCCATTAAGTCAAGGCCAATCTGCTTGAACTAGCCTAAAAGGGCTAGTCCCGCACTAATCCCGCTGGCTAGCCTAACGGTGCCATTGCCAGTCCTCAGACGAAGGGATTAGATTTGGCGCCTTGGACCGGATCCCCAACCTATGCCGACAAAAGTCAATTTGAGGGCCCATGGATCGCGCGTGTGGCGCGGGCTCGTTCGGAAAGGCCACCTGTTTATTGGCGTGGCGGCCTGCCTTCTCACAACGGTCATCGTGCCCGCTGCCGGCGCCCAGAGACCGGGGGTCCAGCAGAACACGCCAGTCGCGCAGGATGCAAAGACAAATGTCACGAATGGCGCCGATTCCGCCTGCATTGTAAAGTCCGGCGATACCGCGATCGTGACGAAGACTGGCGTGACTGGCTCGGCGGAAGAAAACGCCGACCAAGGAATGTCTAAGGCGAGCAGTGGAACCCCGAAGCGCGAAGACCTGACTTTACCCGAGCCCTCCAGGGAAGAATGGGACAACGATCAAATTCATCTCAGTGTGGAGACAAAATCGAGGGAAGAGTCTCGCAGCGAAAAATCTAAACCCTCCAATGCAGGATCTGACTTGAAGTGCACTCCGCAGGAAGCGGCGCCTAGGCCCGAAGCTGCCGTGAAGAATTAATTTATGTGCCCCGTGACGCCGCCTCGGAAACTCGTGTCGCGTAAAGCAAGCCACTCATTCGCTGCAATTATGCTGCTCGTCTTTTCCAATCTGCTGTCCGCACAGAAGTCGCAGCCGAGCGGGTGCAACATGGATTCAGACGGATTTTGCATTACAGGAGCGGTAGAAGCCGCGCCACTTTCGAGTCCCACGCCGCGAAAGGTGCAACCAGTCGAACTAAATCCGGCACTACAGAAACCCGAATCGAATCCGATTCAGAACAAGCTAGAAGTCGAGTTTGACAATGACCTGTTGCGAATTGATGCGGAAAACGTCACCCTGGGGGATACGCTGAAAGTCGTAAGTGCGCGCACAGGAGCTGTGGTGCAGTTTCCCACCGGGGCGCTTGGCGAACGCATTTTTGTTCACCTGGGACCGGGTGCAGCGCGCGATGTAGTTACTCAACTCTTAGGTGGGTCGCAGTTCAATTATATGATTCTATCGTCTGCCTCGAAGCCCCAAGGGATAACGCGCCTGATACTCAGCGGGAGCGTCAGCACCCGGGAAAGTCCTACTTCTAATGCATCTGCGTTACCTGCAAATGATCCGCAGGCGACCCAGCTTTATGGTTCAGGTTTCAGCGAAGATCCTGGTGCCGCCGCCGAACCGCCTCCGGAGCCAGGTCCCACAGCCGCACCTGTTGCGAATTCCGCTGCAGGTTCGATGCACAGTGACGGATCCAAGCTTTCAGGAGAGGACCTTGACCGAATGCAAAAGCTGCAGATACAGCAGGAACAGGAGCAATTCGCGATTCAGCTTCAGCAGCAACGCGCTCAGCAACAGCAAGAGCAGCCGGGGCAGAATTCACCACCGCAGTAACTCACTTGACTTTCGCACGCCATCGCGCCACCAGCCAATTAGGGTTAGCAGTTTTGGTTAAGCCACATAGGTACTTGTAAAGATCCGGGCGGCAAGTACATTAGCTAACCAAGCGCGCCCCCGCTGAATCCTCCCCTCAGCCGGCACGCTATTCAGGAGGATTCTCAGCATGAAACAGCTGTGTAGAATACTGCCCGTAGTAGCCATTGCGTTGCTCGTTCTGAGCCTCGGCTCAAGCGTGGCAATCGCGCAAGATGTTTACAAAGTCAACTATTTCTCCAACAACGCCGCACCCGCTCCGGATGCGACGGTGAGAATCGATAACCCCGGTCTCACTTACGGCAACCTTTGCGCCATGATTTATGTCTTCGACGCTGACCAGCAACTCAGCGAGTGCTGCGGCTGCGTTGAAACTCACAACGGACTGCGCACGCTGTCAGTCAGGTCCAACCTGACCAGCAACCCGCTGACCGGGCGAGTTTCCACCAATGGCGTGATCAAGATCGTTTCGGCTGCCGTCAATGACTCACCTTGCGATCCCACCTCAAATGTGTCACCCAAAGCCAACCTGCGCGCATGGGTCACTCACATTCAGAATGCGGTAGGGACAGCCTATCCAATCACCGAGACAGAATCTTCGGATTCGACGCTGGGTGCGACTGAGCTTGCGAATCTGCAGGCGCAGTGCGCCTTCGTCAACATTCTCGGCAGCGGACAAGGCATCTGCAGTTGCGGGACGGGAGACTAGTTGAACTGAGCCTGGGGACATGCTCCACAGTATGTCCCCAGGACTGTCCGCCAGCAGCATCCTGACCGCGTAGCGAAGCCGATTCTATTCGAATGCTTCTTAAGAGTACCCAGCCTGGATTCAGAAGTGTGATGGTTGCGCGAGTGCCTTTGGTTCCTGAAGGGACATGCCAATATGGACAAGCAAGGTCGGTTACCTGCCCGCGACAAATGTGATCTTCAATATGAACGCCTCAGTATTCAGTATCAGCATAATCCCCCGGGTTAGTCTGGCAGGTTAGTAGGTTAAGGCTAGCACAACAAGGCGATTGTCGAACTAATCCAAGCGGCGTAATTTAGCGGGGTTAGCAGTTTTGGTTAAGCCACATAGGTACTTGTAAAGATCTGGGCGGCAAGTAAATTAGCTGACCAGGCGCTCCTCCGCTGAATCCTCCCCCACAGCCGGTGCGCTATTCAGGAGGATTCTCAGCATGAAACAGCTGTGTAGAATACTGCCCGTAGTAGCCATTGCGTTGCTCGTTCTGAGCCTCGGCTCAAGCGTGGCAATCGCGCAAGATGTTTACAAAGTCAACTATTTCTCCAACAACGCCGCACCCGCTCCGGATGCGACAGTGAGAATCGATAACCCCGGTCTCACTTACGGCAACCTTTGCGCCATGATTTACGTCTTCGACGCCGACCAGCAACTCAGCGAGTGCTGCGGCTGCGTTGAAACTCACAACGGACTTCGCACGCTGTCAGTCAGGTCCAATCTGACCAGCAACCCGTTGACCGGAGTCGTATCGCGAAATGGCGTGATCAAAATCGTTTCGGCTGCCGTCAATGACTCACCCTGCGATCCCACCTCAAATGTGTCACCCAAAGCCAACCTGCGCGCATGGGTCACTCACATTCAGAATGCGGTAGGGACAGCCTATCCAATCACCGAGACAGAATCTTCGGATTCGACGCTGGGTGCGACTGAGCTTGCGAATCTGCAGGCGCAGTGCGCCTTCGTCAACATTCTCGGCAGCGGACAGGGCATCTGCAGTTGCGGGACGGGAGACTAGTTGAACTGAGCCTGGGGACATGCTCCACAGCATGTCCCCGCGCTGTCCGCCAACAGCTCGCTAACCGCGTAACGAACCAGAGTTCAATTCGAAAACGTTCTTAAACACAGATTGGGGTGGGGAGGAGAACAATGCAGAAAAGTGTGCGAGTGCCGGTATTTCTTCTTGGATTTTTTCTAACCTTTGGACTTTCGCTCTATGGCCAGGAGCCCGTCAACAGCACGCAGGTCATTGCTGAAGTCGGGGGGCAGAAGCTGACCTTAGCCGACCTACAACAGCAACAGGGCGGCAAGCTGCTTCAGGCCAGATATCAATACTACATGAACCAACGAAAGGCTCTCGATCAACTGATCGATGACAAACTCATCGATATTGAAGCGCACAAGCGGAATCTCTCTTCTGATGAACTCCTCAAGACCGTGGTTTACAAAGATTTGAAAGATCCTACCGAAGACCAGTTGCAGGTTTACTACGAAGGCATGGAATCAACTGAATCCTACGAAGCTGTACATGACAAGGTGCTGGAGCATATTCGCGACCTACGCCGAGAAAAGGCACGCGCTGCCTATGTCGCGCAGCTACGCAGCAATGCGAGTGTTCAGGTTCTACTGGCGCCACCCTTCGCAGATGTGAGTCTGAAGGATGCCTATCTGTATGGCAGCAAGGGTGCTCCGGTTACGCTCGTTGAATTCGCCGACTACGAGTGTCCTTACTGTCAGAAGATCACACCCGAGCTGCAAAAGCTGGAGAAGGAATACGGAGACCGTCTGGCGGTTGTATACAAAGACTTTCCGCTCCCCATGCACCGCACTTCGCAGAAGGCGGCTGAAGCGGCCCGCTGTGCCGGCGAACAAGGAAAGTTCTGGGAATATCACGACGTTCTTTTCTACAGCAAACAGCTTCAGGTTGCAGACCTGAAAGCCCACGCGCGCGTGCTCAAACTGGACGGTGATCGCTTCGACAAGTGCCTGGACGATGGAACCGAAACCGCGACCGTAAAAAATAGCCTGGAAGAGGCGCAGAAGCTGGGCTTGACGGGTACTCCGAGTTTCTTTGTAAACGGTCATTTTTTCAGCGGAGCGGCCGATTACACCGTGCTCAAGGAGATGGTGGATTTGGAACTGGCGTCACAGCCACACACGTCTTCTTCTTCGGAAGTATCTAAATCTGAGCCGGCAGGCGCTCCCGCGAGCGCTATGACAGCGGCCAGCAAGCGAAATTAGTTGCCTCGAATCGTGCTATGCGGTTCGGAGATTGAGGAGTGACATCCATGAAACGCCTGTTCTTTTTGGCTTCGGCTTTCTTGGTCTTAGCGTTGGCGGCGATCCAGGCCACCGCGGCCGTGTCGCTTTCGCTCGTTCCTCAAAACGCGCAAGTGCCGGTGAATGGCGAGATACAGTTCGCCGTCACTGTGAGCGGAACCACCGACAGCGTCGTCATCTGGAGCGTCACCGGGACGGGATGCAGTGGGATCACGTGCGGGACGGTCAGTGACGAGGGTCTGTATACAGCGCCGGCGAATGCTCCTTCTCCATCGAATGTAACGGTGACGGCCACCTCTCTGGCGGACGTCACCGCTACCGCAAAGTCGGTTATCACCATCGGTTCGTCTTCGACTGTTTCCGTCGGGGTTTCGCCCGCCCAGGTTGTGCTGGCGACGGGGGGACAGCAGCAGTTTTCCGCTAAAGTTACAGGTACTTCGAACACGTCAGTGACCTGGGGAGTCAGCGGTATTGGCTGCGTGGGCAGTTCTTGCGGTTCGATCAGTGCCTCCGGGCTTTACACCGCTCCAAACAGCGTTCCCACGTCTTCCGCAATCACGATTACGGCGGTCTCGGTCGCCAACCCATCCAAGTCGGGATCGGCGTCACTGGTTGTCCAATCCGCGTCATCGGTTACGGTTTCAGTTTCGCCAAAGACTGCGCAGGTTGGCACGGGTGGACAGTTACAGTTCTCTGCAACGGTTACCGGAAGCACAAATGCCGCCGTGGTGTGGAGCGTTTCGGGAACTACCTGCAGCGGCCTGGCCTGTGGCACGATTTCAGCAGCTGGGCTTTACACGGCGCCGGCAACGTTGCCTACATCTCCCGCAATTACCGTAAAGGCTACCGCGACGGCTGACCCCTCAGCTTCGGCCTCAGCGAAAGTCACGCTTGTAGTTGCTGCTTCGGTCAGCGTATCGCCGCCTTCGGCCCAAGTGAAGCCGGGAGTACAGTTACAGTTCACGGCAGCGCTGAGCGGAAGTTCGAGCTCTGTGTTTATCTGGAGCATATCGGGAAGCGGCTGCACCGCGTCTGCTTGCGGCAGCATTAGCTCCGGCGGGTTGTACACCGCCCCTGCGACCGCCCCCAATCCCCCTATCGTCGCGGTGACGGCAACACTGCTTTCCAATCCAACCAAGTCGGGATCCGCAACGGTCACCATCACTTCCGGAGTCGCAGTTGGGATTTCGATATCCCCGACGACCGCTCAGGTGGGGGCAGGTGGCACACAAAAGTTCAGTGCGGTTGTGACCGGATCGTCGAATACAGGCGTGACTTGGAAGATCTCTGGAATCGGTTGTGCCGGCAGTGTCTGCGGTACGGTCAGCTCTTCGGGGCTGTTCACGGCTCCTCCTGCCCCACCGAGTCCTCCATTTTTCTCGCTGATAGCTACATCAGCGGCCGATTCGAGCAAGTCCGCCAGCGCCACGGTGACGGTTGTCCCCGCAGTTAGTATCACGATCTCGCCCACTTCGGCCAAACTTGCCCCATCAGGTTCCGTGCAGTTTTCTGCGCACGTAACCGGCAGCGCAAACGCTTCGGTGTCTTGGGGCATTTCGGGCACAGGCTGCACGGGTTCGAGCTGCGGGCAAATCAGTGCGGCAGGCTTGTACACTGCCCCAGCAATCGTTCCCAATCCGGCGGTAGTAGTGGTGAAAGTTACATCGCAGGCTGACACGACCAAGTCAGCTTCGGCGCAGGTGACCATTGCTACTTCAGTTTCAGTCACCGTTTCTCCGGCGAGTGCTCTGCTAACCGTGGGTGCCCAGCAGCAATTTCTAGCGACGGTCAAGGGAAGCTCGAACCTCGGCGTAACTTGGACGGTTAGCGGCGCCGGCTGCGTGGGGTCGGCGTGCGGCACGGTTACCTCTGCCGGTTTGTATACCGCCCCGCCAACCGTGCCGAACCCGCCACTCGTGAAGGTTACGGCAACCGCGCAGGCCGACTTGTCTGAATCCGCGTCGGCAGCAGTGACCGTTGCCCCAACGAATAACAGCAAGATGAAAGGGCAATACGCGTTCCTGTTTAAAGGATTCGACGCCGTCGGCGTCTACGAGTCGGCTGCGTCTTTCATCACCGATGGCAATGGAAATGTCACCTCTGGCGTTGAGGACATCAACCGGACATCGGGACCACAAACCGGACTCGCGATCTCGGGGACATATCAGCTAGGTGGAGACAACCGCGGTACCTTAACCTTGAAGAGCAAGTTAGGAACGGATGTCTTCGCATTCGCGCTGAATGGCACGGAGAAGATTGGCAACCTGATCGAAACCGACAATTCCGGCCTTCGGGGTTCCGGCGTGCTAAAGCTTCAGGATCCAACGGCCTTTGACCCTTCGGTTTTCAGCGGTGGTTACGCTATCAATCTGACGGGCACCGATGCTACGGGCGGGAGAATTGCCGCGATCGGTTCTATTTTCCCCAGTGGCACTGGCACAATCTCGGGTAGCAGTCTAGACGTGAATGATGCCGGCGACGTTCTGCCCACTTTTGCAACGTTCTCCGGCACTTACGGCGTCAATGCAACTGGGCATGGCAGTGCCACCCTCGTCATTCCCGGTTTTGCCGGGGGAACCTTCAACTTCGCGTTATACGCAATCTCGGCGAACGAATATTTTGCGTTATCGATCGATCCGGTGAGCGGTGGTAATCCCATTTTTGCCGGTATGTTCGAGGCACAAACTGGTTTACCATTCCTGACCTCCTCATTCAAAGGAGCGTCGGTCTTTGACTTGACAGGCTTAAATGGGAGCTCCTCTCAGGTGACCGTGGGCCATATGCAGTTTGATGGAGCCGAAAACATCGTGGTGCAGTTTGATCAGAACAGCGGCGGGAACCTAAACATTGGCGCAGTGCTGACGGGCGCTTATTCGATCCAGTTAAACGGGCGCGGTATTCTGACTCTGGATAACGCGAGCGCAGCCCCCACCGTATGGATTTTGTATGCGATTGCGCCTAACCGTGCTTTTTTGCTGGGCTCGGATGGTTCCGTGGAGAGTGGAGACGTAGATTCGCAAGCAATTTTGCCGCCCTTTGAGACTGGCGACCTGGAAGGCAGTTTCGAGTTTGGCTCCGGGGAACCGACGTCACCTCAAGCCACATTACTGTCCGGTACGGTTTTCTTCGATGGCGCCAGCAATGTCTCAGGAACAGAAGATCGAAGCCAAACTGGCGGCTTCACCCGAAATTTGCCTCTGCTTGGCGGTTATGCGATCTCGATTGTGTCGAACAATGGCCGCGGAGTTGCCATGCTGACTTCGCCAGCTGCTTCTACCCAAGCTTTGTGGGTGGTGAGTGGTTTCGAGGCGCTGGGGTTAGACATTGATTCGGCAGATACCAACCCGACTTTGCTGACGTATCAGCAATAGTTTGGAATTACGAGTTTGGACGCGCGTTGCGCGATGCGACCAACGTTTTGATGGGGGGAAAATGAGAAAAATCTTTCTGCCGATTATCATTGTCGTTCTAGGCGGCTTGGCGGCGGCGTCCGGCCAAGACGCGGATTTGCTCCAAAAGGCGAATGCCGGCGATCCGGCGGCGCAAGTGAAGATGGGAAACCTCTACGCCTTCGGTCAAGGGGTGCCGCGCAATTCCCAGGAAGCCGTCAAATGGTTCCGAAAGGCGGCGCAGCAAGGGAATCCCGAGGGTGAATACCGGCTAGGTGGAATGTATGACGTCGGCTTCGGAGTTCCTCCAGATCCCGCGACGGCCCTGAAGTGGTATCAACAAGCCGCCAAACAAGGCCTGCTGGAAGCAGAATACCGGCTCGGCATTATGTATGAGCAGGGTCGCGGCGTTCCCAAGGATGATGCCGAAGCGGCGAACTGGTACCAAAAGGCGGCGACGGGTGGTCGGCCCGAGGCCCAGTTCAAGGTGGGCGAGATGTATGAGACCGGGCGAGGTTTGCCGCAGAACTATAAAGAAGCATGGACATGGTATTACCGTGCGGCTGAACAAAATCGACCCGAAGCGGATTTCAAACTTGGTAAATTGTGCGAGCTAGGCTTGGGCGTGCCACAAAGTACTTCCGAGGCGATTAAGTGGTATCGGCAGGCCATCGCAAAGGGTGATTCCGAAGCTGAGGAGTCTCTCAGCGCTTTGGAGAAATAGATTGTAGAGTTTCGGAACAGACCAAGTGATTGCCTCCTGAGCGAGCGAATCGGGAAGTCTCCACGTCCGAGATGTGGTCTTTCTTGTTCGCGAACTAGGACCTCCCCTCCTTAGCACGACCCGTCCAACGCGGCGTGAGATCCGTTGTTTCTAATTTTTGGGAGGGAATATGGACAGTTGGATCCAAGAGAAAACCATCCAGTTAACTCGGCGCGAGAGGGAGATAGTCGAACTCCTGCTTCTGGGATGTGGCATCGCAGAAATCAGCAAAAACCTAAATATTGCTCCACGCACCGTAAAGTGCCACTTCAGCCGACTGTATCTGCGGTTTGGGATCATCGGCGGGATCAAGCGAGTCAAGCTTGCAACCTTGTTATATCGGAGGCATGTATGCGCACAGATCGGGCTCATAAATTAGTTGATGCCAGTGAGCGGGAGCGGCAAGTGATGGAACTCGTCGCTGCTGGACTCAACAATCGCGAGATGGCCAATGCTATGGGTATTTCAGAGCACTTGATCAAATACCACTTGCGCTCCATCTATGACCGGCTTGGACTCTGGAACCGGCTCGAACTGGCTCTGTGGTACGAAGCTCATCGGATTCCGGACTGGTCGGTTGGAGAAACAGGCCCGTCTTTCCGACGGAGATCACAGGCGTCTGATCAGGTAAAGGTCCCAATCGTCCACTTGGGCTAGGAAGAATTTCCTATTCCCGTGCGGCGACCGGTTTGCGTTCACTACGTCCAGGTCGCGTCACCGCATTTGGAGTGCTGGTGAAAACGACGCACGAGAAGGTTCAGCACTTCAAGTAGCACCTGACCACTCTCCCGACGCGGGGGTGGTGTCAACGTCTCGGGCTGGACCATCGACGGGCGGAGCCTTGCCGTCCACGATGACCGTGTCGGCCCAAGGCTGGGCCCCGGGAAATCAGCCAACGGCGGTGATCCACTGATCGCTCGCGCGCTGGGAAAGCTCGAACAGGGCCATCTTCGATGTGGAGCTTCACGGGGAAAATTCACAGTGCGAGACTTCCCGATCCAAAGGTTTCTCGTACGCCCTGGCTGTTGACTTGGGCGTCGTGCTCTCATAATCTTCAAGTCCTCAGGCGGCGTTCCCTGGGGCGTTGAGGAGCAATGGGTTCTGATCCGCTGAGTGCTGGTTCGCCAAATTCTGGTTCGCTTCCGTCGGTCCCGACAGCGTTTTATGCTCCTACCAGGAACCTGCGCCGCATTGGGTTGGCGCCGTTTGTGGCGGTGCTCTTTGCCTACTGCGCAGGCGGACCTTTTGAATTGGAATCGATGATCTCGACCTCGGGGCCGGGACTGGGGTTGACGTTTCTTCTGGTTGTGCCGCTGCTGTTCTCCGTTCCCATTGCCCTGGCTACGGCTGAAATGACCACGCTCATGCCGGTGGAGGGCGGGTTCTACCGATGGACTCGGGCGGCGCTGGGAGACTTCTGGGGATTTCAGTGCGGATGGTGGAACTGGACGGGTACGTTTCTAATGAGCGCCTCTTATGGCGTGGGCATGGCGGATTACCTTGAGTATTGGTTTCCAATGCATTCGCGCGTCGAACACTGGGGCGTGGCTTTCGCGTTTCTGCTGCTGGTGGCTTACCTGAATATTCGCGGCATTCATCTGGTGGGGAAACTTACCTTGATGTTGTTGCTGATTATGGCGGTTCCGCTGGTAGTTTTTGTCGTGCTAGGGTTTCATCAGGCGCACTTCAACCCCTTTCATCCATTTTTCCCGACGGATAAACCGTGGCAGGGAGCGTTCGGGGTGGGACTGGCGATTGCTCTCTGGTCGTATGCGGGGTACGAACAAGTTTCCACGGTGATTGAAGAAGTGGAGAATCCGACGCGGAATTTTCCGATTGGACTGGCGATTGTGGTTCCGCTGGCAGTGGCGATTTATGTGGTGACGATGGCGGCGGGGCTGGCGGCTTTAGGGAACTGGCAGGAGTGGCAGACTGGATATCTGGTCACGGCGGCGCGGCTGATTGGAGGGAATGCGCTGGGGACGGCGATCTTCGTCGCGGCCGTGATCTGTGCCTTCATACTGCTGGATAGCACGGTGCTTTCGGTGACGCGCATTCCCCTCGCGATGGCAGAAGATGGATACTTTCATCCGGCGCTGGCTAAGGTGAGTGCGCGGTTTGGGACGCCGGTGCGGTCGATTCTGGTGTCGACGGCTTTTTGCGCGGCCCTGGCGGTGTTTACGGTGCCGCAACTCATTGGGGTGTATGCGTGGACGCGGATGGCGACATCGATCCAGACCGTGCTTTCGTTCTGGGAACTGAGGCGGAAGTATCCAGATGCGGCGCGAAGCTTTCGGGTGGCGGGCGGTGCCGCGGGGGCGATGCTGATTGTGCTGGCTCCGACACTGCTTTTCGCGTGGGCGATGATCTATAGCGATGTTGCTACGCGGAAATGGGGATTGGTGAATCTGGTTTCGGGGCCGATTGCGTATCTGTGGATTTTGTACCGGCGCAGGGGGAGAGTGGCAACGCAATCCGAGGCGGTGGTTTCTAAATAGAGGAGGGCCGGGAGGAATCGAATGGCAAAGGTTACGCAACTCAATGTGAACGGAAGTGCGCTCGCGGTCGATGCTGATGCAGATGCGAGCCTGCTCGGCGTGTTGCGCGATCAACTGGATCTTACGGGAAGCAAGTACGGATGCGGCGAAGGGCAGTGCGGCGCCTGCACTGTTCTGATCAACGGAAGTCCGCGGCGGTCTTGCATTACTGCGGTTGGAACAGTGCGCGACCGGCAAATCACGACGATTGAAGGGCTTGCCAAAGGTGAGCGGCTGCATCCGGTGCAGCAGTCTTTTCTGGACCAGGCGGCAATGCAATGCGCTTACTGCACGTCGGGCATGATCATGACAGCGGTGTCGCTGCTGAACGCGAATCCGAATCCGTCGGAGGCAGAGATTTGGCATTTCATGGAAGGCAACCTATGCCGGTGCGGAACTCATCCGCGGATTGTTGCTGCGGTGCGGAGTGCGGCGACGGCTATGAAAGAATTGCGACCCTTGGGGAGTGCGGGCAATGAATAACGATCGAGTTCTCGAAATTCCACTGGAGCCGGAACGCTATGAACTCAGTGCTCGGCCTACTTACTGCTTCGAAGTTGACCGGCGGCAGTTTTTCAAGTTCCTGGGCGCGGGCATCCTGGTGATCTGCGCGCTGAAGGGAGTGCATGCGCAGGAATCTGGTTCTGGCAAACGCCGGGCTGGGGAAGAACTTCCTCAGGACGTCGGAGGCTGGCTGCACATCGGCGAAAGCGGGATCGTTACTGTTTATACGGGCAAGGTGGAGGTCGGGCAGAACATCCGGACATCTTTGAGTCAGGCGGTTGCCGAGGAATTGTTGGTCGGCGTGGAGAAAATCCAAATCGTCATGGGGGACACGCAACTTACTCCTTTCGATATGGGGACGTTTGGCAGCCGGACCACGCCAACCATGAGTCCTCAACTCAGGAAAGCGGCGTCGGCTGCTCGCGAGTTGCTGATTGGGTTGGCCGCGGCGAAATGGAAAGCCGATCGGCAGCAGTTGGTCGCGGTTGACGGCAAAGTCACAGATCCACAGAGCAAGCGGTCGGTGGAATACGGAGCGCTGATCACGGGGCTGGAACTTACGCAGACTATCGACCCCGGGGACGCGCTCTTACCTGCGACACGGTGGAAGGTGCAAGGGCAGTCAGTGAGCAAAATCGATGGCCGAGACTTCGTGACCGGGAAACATCGGTATCCGATTGACCAGAGACTGCCCGGGATGCTGCACGGGAAGGTTTTGCGGCCTGCAGCTTTTGGGGCGACGCTGGCGTCGATTGATACGCGCGAGGCGGAACAAATTCCTGGCGTGACCGTGGTTCGCGATGGCAATTTTGTTGGAGTAGCGGCGCCAAGCGCGGAAATTGCCACGCGCGCAGTCGCGGCCGTTCACGCCGAGTGGAAGTCTGAACCGCAACCATCGAACAAAGAGCTGTTTGAATATTTAAAGAGGACCGCAACCCCAGGGAATGACCCGACGGGGGATGGGTCACGTTATGAAGTTGGGTCGGTGGAGAGGGCTCTGCCATTGGCCGATCATCGGCTGCAGCAGACTTATACCGTTTCTTACATCGCGCATGCGCCGCTCGAACCTCGGGCGGCGCTGGCGCAGTGGGAGGGCGACAGTTTAACGGTCTGGACGGGAACGCAGCGGCCTTTCGGAGTGCGCAGTGAACTCGCTGAGGCGTTTCGGATTCCTGGAGAACGGGTACGCGTGCTGATGCCCGATACGGGATCGGGTTACGGAGGCAAGCACACGGGCGAAGCGGCGATTGAAGCGGCGCGACTGGCGCGAGCGGCGAAGCAGCCAGTGAAGCTGGCATGGACTCGCGAAGAGGAATTTACCTGGGCTTATTTCCGCCCCGCGGGGGTGATCGAGGTCACGGGGGGAGTTACTGGGGACGGTGCGGTAGCGGCCTGGGAATTTCATAACTACAATTCGGGTTCGGCGGGGATTCGCACTTATTACGACGTTGAGAACCAGCGAATCGAATTTCATGCCGCGCACTCACCGTTGCGGCAAGGATCATACCGAGCTCTGGCGGCTACGGCGAACCATTTCGCGCGGGAATCATTTATGGACGAACTGGCGCACCTGGTGAGCATGGATCCGCTGGAATTCAGGCTGAAGAATCTGAAGAACGAGCGGTTGCACAATGTGTTTGTGGCGGCCGCGAAGAAATTTGGGTGGGGAAGCGCGAAGCCTGTTGGACACGGGTTCGGAATGGGGGGCGGATTCGAGAAGATGGGAAATGTGGCAACCTGCGCCGAGGTTTCTGTGGATCGAACATCCGGGGACGTGCGGGTGGTTCGCGTGGTTACGGCTTTCGAATGCGGGGCCATTGTCAATCCCGACAATTTGCGAAATCAAATTGAGGGATCGAACATTATGGGGCTTGGGGGCGCGCTTTTTGAGGCGATCGAATTCGATAATGGACGGGTACTGAACGGGCGTTTCTCGAGCTACCGGGTACCGCGGTTCAGCGATATCCCTGCGCTCGAAACCGTTCTGCTCGATCGCAAAGATATTCCGTCGGCTGGGGCCGGCGAATGCCCGATGGTCGGTTTGGCCCCGGCTATCGGCAACGCGATCTTCGATGCGACGGGCGTGCGGTTGCGGTCACTGCCTATGGTTCCTGACGGGCTGAAAGCTTAGCCTCCGGACATTTGCGCGCCCCTACGCGTCCAAGTCCTCGAACACTTTCTGCGGTTCTTCGTGATTCCGAAGATACAGATCAAAAAAACGAAGCAGGAATGGCGTCTGGCTGCCTACTCCAGAGAATAGCAGGACGGGGACTTCCGGCTTGATGCGCTTCATCTCCGCTCGTACGGCGGTGCCTGTGGCGTCGGGCAAGTCGTACTCGAGAAGGACGCCGTCGAATTCCCGGTTCGTGAGCAGGCGCAGTGCTTGCGTGCCGGTGGTCGCCGGCATCACCTGATAGCCGGCTGATTCCAGCATGTACTTCAGGGCGCCCATGTATCCGGGATGGTGCTCGACGCAAAGAATTCTCATATCACTCATTTTCATGTCCGTCATGGGGATCCGTTCCTCCGTGTTGGAAATAGCCAAGACTGTGGCGCTCTTCTTTCCGCAGGGGGACTTCGCGAGGCAGGATTTCCTTGAGAGCCCAGTCGATGCGGTCGATGCCCTCGGAGATGACGCGAATCAAGTGCTGATCTTCGGTGACGTCTGCGGAAAGGGAAATCGCGGTCAGAGCGTTGCGGATGTGATGGTTCATTTCGGCAATCACTTGCATTCTGGCCGCAGTGAGCTGATGTTGCCGACGGGTAATCTGCGCTAACTTGGCAATGAGGCAGGCCACGATGAAGGCGGAAAAGCCTTCCGCCAGGAATCTTTCGCGACTACGACCCAAATCCGGCACCAGGAGATAGTGCATGAGTTCGGTGGCGAAGAATGAGGTGACTCCAACGCCGAACGCGACGCCCAGAGCGAAGAGCCATGAATCAGACTTTCCTTGCGCCCATGATGAACCCCTAGGCGCGCCCCGTCGAGTGCTGGGGGGAGCGGCGACGGTTCGAATTTTTGTATCAGTCACTGGCATCAGGCCTCCTCTGGAGTCGGGGTAATTCTGGTTCTTTGAATCACGGCGATTCATTGCTCACGTCTCAAAATCGGGTTGCGACCAGATTCGCTTGCAGCAAATGGCGCTGCAAATCGGTGCTGGATGTAACTGAGGAGATTTAGCTGACCGGAGGTGGGCGGTTGTAATGCCAACCATCCGTCACGAGGTCGAGGAGAAATTCTGAAGTGCGGACTGGCTCGGATGAAACGACCGCCGGCGGTGCATTCAGCGCTCTGCTTGGGGCGGCGGCCCATTGGGGATCTTCATGATCGAAGCAGTGCCGACGATCGTGGTTCGCATGGGTGCTGACATTAACAGACGCGTGCGAGAAGCTTGGCGGAGTAACGCGCCCACAGAAGATGCCGAACGCGGCGACACACATGACCGAGGCACGGTAGGAAATCAAACCGCGGCTGCCTCTCCGGAAAAGCCGGACCAGCGACATGTGTACCCCCACTAGTATGAAGATGATTCTGCCAAGGTTTTAGTTGCCGATAAGGCCTTTTTTCGCGTTTCGCAGGTTGCTCAACGGGGTACCCTGTTTCTCGCGCCAGTGGTACGATATCGGCCTGCTGCAAGATTCCAGACGTTGAGATCGCGAGACTGAAATTGCAGATGACGAGAACTGCCCGAACAGTGGCGTCCCCGCGGGTTGTGTGCATCGAAGACTTCCGACCGATCGCGCGGGCGCGAGTGCCAAGATCTGTATTCGATTACCTGGATGGCGGGGCCGAGGGCGAGGTCACGCTGCGGGAGAATTGCCGCATATTTAACGACGTGACTTTTCGGCCGCGGCACGCGGTCGAGGTTGCGAAGTGCGATTTGCGTACTCGGGTTCTGGGGCTCGATCTGGCGCTTCCTTTCTTGCTCGCACCGGTCGGATACAGCCGGGTTATGCATCCGGGAGGGGAAATGGCGGCGGCGCGAGCTGCCGGCCGGGCGGGAACCGGGTATATTCTTTCGACAATTTCAGGACATACGTTGGAAGATGTGAAGGCGGGCTCCGCCGGACCGGTTTTCTATCAGCTTTACCTGATGGGCGGGCGCGGTGCGGCTGAAGCCAGCATTGAGAGAGCGCGAGTGGCGGGGTTCTCGGCGCTGGTAGTAACCATCGATACTCCGGTGTCGGGGATTCGCGAGCGCGATTGCCGCAACGGAATGAAGGAACTGATCAGCGGCGGCCCATTGGAAAAAATTCCTTATCTTCCGCAAGTTCTTTCGCGTCCGCGATGGCTTATCAGTTTTCTGATGGATGGGGGCGTGCCTCTGCTGCCGAACGTGGTGGTACCGGGCAAGGGACCGATGCCGCTGGTAGACATCAATGCAGCGTTGGCAGAATCGACTGCGACCTGGGCTGATTTCCGCTGGATTCGGGAAATCTGGCGAGGGCCGATTGTGGTGAAGGGTGTGCTTACGGCGGACGATGCGCGCCACGCCATTGATGTAGGAGCAGCGGCGATCTCGGTTTCGAATCATGGCGGACGGCAGTTGGATGGGGTTCCGGCTTCGTTGCGGGCTTTGCCCGAGGTGGTGGAAGCGGTGAAAGGCCGCATTGAAGTATTTATGGATGGAGGCATTCGCCGCGGCGCCGATATTATGAAAGCTCTCTGCATGGGAGCACGGGCGGTGCTTTGCGGTCGCGCGTATGCGTATGGTTTGGCAGCGGCGGGTGAGGCGGGAGTGGACCGGGCGATTGAGATTCTGCGAACGGATCTGGAGCGGACTTTGCGGCTGCTGGGGTGCGCGTCGGTTGCGGAATTGAATCGTTCGTATGTGAATGTTCCGAAGGAGTGGGAAGTGGGCGGCTAAAGCCGCAGTTAGTTTTATTTGTATCATGCGACGCGGCTGAATCCCCGCCCTTTCAAAGCAAGTAATTTGTGATCTCGGGTGCGCGGCAGACTCCGTTCGCAAGGGGGTGGTTATGCAGTGGACTCAGATCTACGATCCGCTCGGTCACTGGTGGCTTTCCACGCTGGTTGCGGCGCTTCCTATCATTGTTCTTTTCGGGTTGCTGGCCGGGCTTAAGGTGAAGCCGCACTGGTGCGCGGTCGCTGGGGCGTCGACGGCAGTGGTGGTTGCGATCATTTGTTTCAAAATGCCGGCGGCGCTGGCCGGTATGAGCTTTGCGTATGGCGTGGCGTTCGGAGTATTGAAAATCGCGTGGATCGTTCTGGCTGCCGTTTATCTCTATGACATTTCGGTGGAGACCGGGCAATTTGAAATCATGAAGGAGTCGATCGCCGGCATCACCGCCGATCGGCGGCTGCAGGTTTTGCTGGTGGCGTTTTGTTTTGGTGCGTTCATCGAGGGAGCCGCGGGCTTTGGAGCGCCGGTGGCGATTGCTGGGGCGTTCATGATTGGCCTCGGGTTCAGGCCGTTTCATGCGGCTGCCTTGAATTTGATTGCGAACACAGCGCCGGTCGCGTGGGGCGCGATCGGCACGCCAGTACATAGCCTGGCGGCGGTGGCGGGATTGCCGGAATCGGACATCAACGCGATGATTGGGCGGATTCTTCCGTTCACTGCGGTGATCGTTCCTTTCTGGCTGGTGCGGACCATGGTTGGCTGGAGAGAAACCTTTGAAGTATTTCCAGCGATTCTGGTGATTGGGCTTTCGTTCTCCCTTACACAGTTCTTCTGGTCGAACTACGTGGACAGCAATCTTGTGGACATTATGGGAGGCGTGGTTTCGATCGGCGCGGCTTTGATTTTTCTGAGATTCTGGAAGCCGAAGAAAATTTGGCGATTCGATTATGACGACAAGCCGGTCCGGGTCCCGCCTCCGACTGAGGAGATTGCCGACCAGATGGGCGGAGAATGGACGGCGGCGGAATTCGACCGGTATGTAAAGCCGCGCAGTTATACCGCGGGACAGGTCTTGAAGGCGTGGATGCCGTTTGCGATTCTCTCACTGTTTGTGCTGCTTTGGGGATTGCCGAAGATAAAACTCCTGATGAACCAGGCAACCACGCCTGCTTTCAAAGTAATGCTTCCGAATGGGAAGGTGCGGCCCGGTCCGGCGGGGTGGGATGTGCCTCTCTTGCACAACGCGATTTCACGCGCGGCTCCGATTGTAACGAAGCCGACGCCGGAGGCGGCGCGCTACGATTTTAACTGGCTATCGGCTACCGGGACGGGATGTTTTTTTGCCGCGATCGTATCCGGACTGTTGCTGGGCCAGGGCCCGGTGCAGTTGATGAAGATCTTCTGGAAAACGCTCGTGCGAATGCGGCTGGCGATGATTGCGATCTCGTTCATGCTGGGGCTTGGCTACGTGACGCGTTACTCGGGGCTGGACGCTGTGCTCGGCCTGGCGTTCACGCGTACGGGATGGCTGTATCCATTCTTTGGAACATTTCTGGGGTGGTTGGGAGTTGCTCTCACTGGCAGCGATACATCGTCGAACGTGCTCTTTGGCAGCTTGCAGCGAATTACGTCTCAACAACTGGGAATTGATCCCGTGCTGATGTGCGCAGCCAACAGTGCCGGAGGAGTGATGGGGAAGATGGTGGACGCGCAGTCGATCACGATTGCCACGGCTGCTACTGAACAGGTGGGAAATGAGGGGGTCATTTTCCGCTTTGTGGCGTGGCACTCGGTTGCGCTGTGTTCGATCGTTGGAATCATTGTGATGCTCTACGCTTATGTTTTCAAATATGCCGTACCTCATGGGCTGACATTTGTGAAATAGGTTACGACGACGGGACCATCCCTAATGAACATACTTGATCTCGTTGTTGGCAAACCCATAAGAACTAGTGACGAACGGGCGGAGCAGATCGGGCCGACGCAGGGCATCCCGATTTTTGGACTCGATGCGCTTAGTTCGGCGGCTTACGGCCCAGAAGCGGCGCTCACACTTTTAATCCCCCTGGGTCTACTCGGCGTTCGTTATATCGTTCCCGTCAGCGCGGCCATCATCACGCTGCTGGTGATCGTGTACTTTTCCTATAGGCAGACCATCGCCGCGTATCCGTCCGGGGGCGGTTCCTACACTGTAGCGCGCTTCAATCTTGGAGCTTCGGCGGGATTGCTTGCCGCAGCCGCGCTGCTCGCCGATTATATCCTGACAGCGGCGGTCGGAATCTCTGCTGGAGTTGGTGCGTTGGTCTCGGCGGTGCCATCGTTGCTTCCGCATACCGTTTCTCTTTGCGTGGGGATTCTGATCGTCATCACCATTGTCAACCTCCGGGGCGTGCGCGAGGCTGGAGCGGTTTTTGCAGTTCCTACTTATCTGTTTGTGGGGACACTTCTGATCACCATCGTCGCGGGCATTTTTCGTGTGCTGCTCAGCGGCGGGCACCCCACGCCGGTCGTTGCGCTTCCGCCTCCGCAGGCGATGACTGCGGTTGTAAGCTTTTGGCTGCTGCTGAAGGTTTTTGCCAGCGGCTGTACCGCGTTGACTGGGGTGGAGGCGGTCAGCAACGGGGTGAAGGCTTTTCGGGATCCGACCGTAAAAAATGCTCAGCGCACTCTGACGGTGATCATTTTTCTGCTAGCGGCGATGTTGGCAGGAATTTCGTATCTGGTAAAAATGTACGGCATTGCAGCGACCGATCCGGGCCAGCCCGGCTATCAGAGTGTTCTCTCGATGCTTACCGCCGCGGTTTTCGGCAAGGGACTTTTTTACTATCTAACCATCGGGTCGATTCTTACCGTGCTCTCTCTCTCTGCGAACACAGCGTTTGCGGATTTTCCTCGGCTGTGCCGGGCCATCGCGCAGAACAACTATCTGCCGCACGTGTTCGGATATCGCGGGCGGAGGCTGGTTTACACCTACGGCATTGTCGTGCTGGCGCTGCTGTGCGGCGGCGTACTCATCGTGTTCGGTGGGGTTACAGACCGGCTCATCCCGCTGTATGCCGTCGGCGCGTTTATGGCTTTTACGCTCTCGCAAGCAGGCATGGTGATGCATTGGATGAAAAACCGTGGTCCCGGTTGGGTGAAGAGCGCAATGGTGAATGGATTGGGCGCGGTCGTCACCGGCACTACCACGGCTGTCGTGCTGGTTGCGAAATTCGCCCAAGGCGCATGGATCACGCTGCTTTTCATTCCACTGACGATCGCTTTCTTTTCGATTGTCCGGCGCCACTACCACTCCGTGAAGATGCTCACTTCGTGCAAGATTCCTGTGGATGCGGCGGGGCTGAGCCAGCATCCCATTGCGGTGATAGCCATCGACCGCTGGAGCAACATCACGCGGCAGGGAATTGAATTTGCCGCGCGGCTATCTCCGGAGGTGATCGCGTTGCACGTGGAGCCGACTGAGCATTCTGAATTGCTGCAGGATGACTGGGACCAGTACGTGGAGAAACCCTTCCGCACCGAAGGCAAGGAACCGCCGCAGCTTCATTTTCTGCCTTCTCCGTACCGCTTTGTCATTATTCCTGTCGTTCAATTTGTCCTCGATCTTTCGAAGAAAAATCCCGATCGCAGCATTGTCGTGATCATACCCGAGCTGGTGGAGGACAAATGGTACGAATACTTCCTGCATAATCAGCGCGGGCGGCTTCTCGAATGGGTGCTTCTGGCGCGGGGCAATGAACGCATCTTCACGGTAAGCGCACCCTGGTATGTCAAGAAACAGGGCTGCTGATTCGCTCGGGATGGCTGGGACTGGCGTCATTCGGTCGGGGGGGAATTGCCTGCGAAGGTGCGGAAGTTTTGTCGGCGGCCTTCGGCTCGGAATTTGCGGCGGCGGGTTTCGCATCTTCGTCGCGGGAGTTTATTCCGAGGTATTGCACGATGAGGGAAATGCGGCGGTTGGAGGGGTCGAGAGGGTTGTCGAGTTTGCGGAGATGCTGATCGGAGAATCCGCGGACCTGGGTGACCTGGTTCGCCCGGATGCCGCTGGACTGCATGAGGCGGCGTGCGGCGTTGGCGCGGTCGGTAGAGAGTTCCCAGTTACTGTAGTTGCCGGAGGCGGCATAGGGCTTGGAGTCGGTGTGGCCTTCGATGAAAAGTGTATTGGGCAACTTGCCGAGTTCGCCGGCCAGAGTGATGAGCAGCTCGCGGCCGTCGCTGTTTAGTTTGGGGCTGCCGCTTTCGAAGAAAGTTCCGGAGGCGGATTCGGTGAGCTCTATACGCAGGCCCTCGGAGGTAACGGTCATCTCAACGTGGCTCTTGAGTTTTTCGAAGTCGTTCATCTGACGGATTTTTTGCTCGAGCTGATCCTTGAGCTTGGGCATATCGTCTTTGGCGAGGATGAATTTCTCAGTGACGCCAGCCAGAGTGGATCCTTTCTTAGCAGCGGTGCCGTTGGGATCGCGGAAGTAGCCGCCTACGGCGTCCTGAATGGGTTTGCTGCTGTTGAGCAGCCACAACACGATGAACAGAGACATCATAGCGGTGACGAAGTCAGCGTAGGCGACCTTCCATGCGCCGCCGTGATGCCCGGTGTGGCGGGCCTTCTTCTTCAGAATGACGATGGGGCGAGTCTTGTCCATGAGAGGTTGGCGCGCATTTCCTAACCGGCTGCCGCGGCGGCAGCGGGCGCAGCGGTTTCTTCGGCTCCTTTGTTCCGGCAGGCAGTCTCGACTTCCTTGAACGAGGGGCGCACGTGACCAGGAACGGCGCGACGGGCGACCTCGACAGCCATGATCGGAGCCGTGCCTTTCAGGAAAGAGACGATGAGGACACGCAGCACGTAGAGATAAGCGTGCTCGTCATCGGCAAGTTTGACCATGTTGGCAGCGATGGGCCCGACCAAGCCGTAGCAGAGGAGAATGCCGAGGAAAGTGCCGACCAGGGCGGCGGCAACTTTCTTTCCGATTTCTTCGGGAGGGCCGCCGAGAGCGCCCATGGTGATGACGATGCCAAGGACGGCGGCCACGATTCCGAGGCCGGGGAGCGAGTCAGCCACGCTGCTGAGCGCGGCGGTGGGCATCGACGCTTGATGATGATGAACTTCGAGGTCGAGATCAAGCATCTGGTCGAGATCGAAGGCATCGACGCCGGTGATGGCCATGCGCAGTGAATCGCAAACAAAGTCGCGGACGTGGTGGTTTCTGAAGACGGCTGGGCCCTTTGAGAACAGCGGGCTCTTGTCGGGTTCCTCTACGTCGTTTTCAAGGGCCATGAGTCCATCTTTGCGGGCCTTGTTGAGCAGGTCGTACATCATCTTCAGAGAATCGATATAGGCCTGTTTGGTGAATTTGGAGCCCGTGAAGACGCCGCCGATTCCGCCGGCGATCTGCTTGAGAATGTAAACCGGGTTGGCGATGAGGATGGTGCCGATGGCGGCCCCACCGATGGTAATCAGTTCGGCGGGCTGAAGGAGGACGCGGATATTTCCGTGCTCCATCAAATAGCCGGCGGCGACGCAGCCGAACACCACGACAATGCCGATAATGGCGAACATGATTTAACTCGTCTAGCTCAATTTCCCGACCGCGAATTGGCGGCAGCCACTGCGACCGCGCAGCCGGGCAGCGCGACTTGATTTCCGCCGGGCCCGGGCTGTGCGCGATCCAGGATCAACTCGGCAGTGTCGCCGCTGCGCGCACCGGTGCAGCCGATCAAGACCGTTACTGACAGTTCTTCTCCCCACCACTGAATCGTGGCGCTGGCCATCATCTTGAGAATGCGGGCGCTAATGGTTTGCAGCGCGTCTTCGGGGCAGCCACTCAGGATCGCCAGAAATCGGTTCTCGCTCCAGCTACCGACGAAATCGGTTGGCCACACGGTATTTCTCAAGGTTCGAGACAATATCTGAAGGATGGATCGGCAGGCCACCTGCCCGTTCCGGGTGCGAAATTGGGCGAGCTCGGGAATTTCGACGCAAATGACCCCAAAGGGAATTAGCAGTTTGGTGAACTTGTTCAGCGCTTCCTGGAGGTGGGCTTGCATCATGGCTTGGTTGGGCAATCCGGTAGTGTCGTCGAGGCAACCGCGTTCGCGCATGCTCCGGTCATTCAGATCGTGACCGGCGATGGCAAACTCGCCGTCGAAGGTCTGGATGATGCCGATGATTGAACCGTATTTGTCGCGCAGCGGAATGGCCCAGGTATGCGCTTGCGTGCGATGCCCGGATTTGTGATGAATGAACGTGAGGGCCTCCACAGGTTTGGCATCGCGCAAGGCGGCGGCGATCGGGCATTTCTCGTTGCACATTGCGCAGTGGTCTTGATTGCAATTCAGGAGGATGTTCTCGCTGCACGCGTGGCCGAGGACATCGATGCGGGGGTAACCGGTGATGTGTTCGGCGCCGTCGCTCCAGAAGACGATCCTTTGCTGCAGGTCGAGAACGCTCACGCCGATTTGCAGGCCGTCGAGGATGTCGCGGTAAGTGTCGGGATCGCGAAAAGCTGGCATGTCGGCGCAGGAATGCTCCTGGCCTGTTCATCGGCAGAAAACGGTTCTGGCTTCAGGGGCGTCGGGGTAGGGAGTCTGGAATCGTGTCCTTGCAACACTAGTAAAGACTCGGCTTTGCAAGGGCTTAGCAGATGGCACTTAAGGGACACCCAATGGCACGAGAGTGCCATTTGCAAAATCTTGCCTCAAGTTTAATTTTTCAGGTGAGCAGTTCTGGGGGAGGGCTGCCCGGGCGCCTCGATCTCGAAAGAGATTCGAGGCGCTCGTTATTTGGAGCGGGACATTGATCAGATGGACTCTAGATCTTTCTTGCGGTCTCAGGAGTCAAGGTCTTAGGTTTTTGCCTTAAGACCTGCGACCCGGAATCTAATCCTCAGTTGGTGGAGATCGTGAAATTGACGGTGATCTTGGCTTCCGTTTCGACCGGTTCGCTGCCTTCCAGATGAGGTTTGAAGTGCCATTGCCGGACGGCGTCCTGGGCTGCCGAGGCGAGAATATGCGGGCCGCTTACCACGCGCAGATTCTGGATGATTCCGTCCCTGCCAATCAGCGCCTGCAGAATCACCGACCCTTGTACTTTCATCTGCCGCGCCAGCATTGGATAGTTAGGCCGCACCGGGTGCGCTACGATGTCGGACGCGTCAGTGGACATGCGCACGCGCTCAGAGACATTTGTGGTCAGATTTGCAGCGGTTTCGATGTTCCCGGCACCGGATTCGGCTACTGCTTGCGGTGATGCGCCCTGTTGCAAATCCACCCGCACGGAACTGCTGCCCGGCCGGAGGGTCTGGTGGGAGTCGCCGGCAACAACTTCCACTTCGAGCGGAGGCAATGCTGTACGAGAGGTTACGGCCATCGGAGCCACTGGATCGGGTGGGTTGGGAGTCTGGACAGCGGATGCGACTTCGCGTTTCGACTTGCCCTTCGATCTTGCGCCTGCGACTGGTTTAACGGCTACCGCGGAGGGCAGCGCCAGAGCTTGCTGGGCAGGAACGCTCTCGGCCGGTTGATCAGATTCGGCGTCCGGCGCATCTGGAAACCAGAAGTCGCGATCATGCCAAAGTACTACGCCCAACGCCAGCAGAAGCAGACAGAGCGACCCCACCATTAATCTCCGCTGCTTGGGATCTTGGGTTACACGCTTGGCGGAATCCCCCAGCAGGGCTCGGTTGGGTCTCTTTACGATGGTGTTCAGAGTTGACATTATGGAAACTGGGGCTGCATCCCGGGGGAGGGGCTGGCGCAAGCGCTAGTATGCCTCGAAAACGCTACAAATGCTAGCAAAAGGTGCGACTTGACTGGAATCTGACGCGGTATGATTCCCTCAGTAGGCCTCGCCGGAAACTCGGTCTGGGACGAAACTTTCAGGGGGTCTGGTGAATCCCATGCCTGGAGGCCGAAGATAAACCTTTGCCGGAGCACATTTCCTGCTAAAGCCACCTAATCTGTGACGGTCACTTCATGAAGAACGATGTCCGCAAAATCAACGAAAGCAAAGTGGATGGAAAGAAATTCCGGCAAATTGGCCGGCGCGAGTTACTTAAGTTGACGCCACTGCTGGCGCTGGGGGCGTTTGCCATCCCCAGCCTGCAGGAAGGACTGCTGAAGAAGGGGTTGGGGTTCAGCGACTGGGCTTCGGCGCGGCTTTTCCGGTCCGGCCATCTGGCGCCGACTTTCGACAACGCCGAACTGACTCCGTTCGCGAAATTTCCCATCAACGGGTACGACGTGGACGATCCGGGGGTGATCTTTGAAAATTGGACCCTGACCGTCAGCGGTGCGGTTAAGAAGCCCGGGGACTACACGCTGGCACAGGTCCAGACGCTGCCGCGCTATCGGCAGAACACACGCCACATTTGCGTGGAAGGATGGGACGTGATTGGGCGGTTCGGCGGGGCGCGGCTTTCGGATTTTCTGCTGATGGTGGGTGCGGATACTACGGCGCGCTATATCGAAGTGAACTGCGCCGACGATTATTACGAGTCGCTGGACATGGCGACGGCGCTGCATCCGCAGACTTTACTTTGCTATGAGATGTATGAGCAGCCGTTGACCCGGGCGCATGGCGCGCCGCTGCGACTGCAGATCCCCACCAAGATCGGCTACAAGCAGGCTAAATATTTGACGGATCTGAAAGTTTCGCACGTGCTGGATCGAGTTGGGTACTGGGAAGATCAGGGCTATTCGTGGTTTTACGGATTGTAGCGCCGCGCGTCTCGCCCGCCCCTGCAGGGGATTTAGCCGCGCGCAGTCGCGGGGGCGCTACTTGGGAGGTTCGATACGATGAGCGGTGGAGTTATCGAGATTATTCAGGCCAAGGGCAAGAACACCGGCGGGGAAGAAGAAGCGCCGTTGGTGGTGGCGCGGGCGGTTTATGAGCATCCTTTTGCGGTGCGGCTGTGCCACTGGCTGAATACAGTGTCGCTGTTTGTGATGGTGGGGAGCGGGCTGCAGATTTTCCGCGCTTTCCCCAGCTTTGGGGCGAAGATCCCGCAGAAAGATTTGCTGCATTGGCCGTGCGCATTCGCAATTGGGGGATGGCTGGGTGGCGCGCTGCAATGGCACCTCACCTTCATGTGGATCTACATGGCGACTGGGCTTTTTTATCTGGGCTACCAGATTTTCAGCGGAAACTACAGGCAGGTGTTGTTTACACGCCGTGACATTCCGGGCGTGTGGCCCATGGTTCGACATTATTTTTTCTTTGGTCCGAAGCCCCCGGTGCGTGAAGCTTACAACCCGCTGCAGAAGCAGGCTTACACGATGGCGATCGGGCTGGGAGTTCTCTCGGTGCTTACCGGGCTTGCGGTGTGGAAGCCGGTTCAGTTTTCCTGGCTGGCCTGGATGATGGGAGGCTTTCACTATGCGCGGATCTGGCATTTTGCGGTGATGTGGGCGATTTTGTTTTTTGTGCTGGGACATCTGGTGATGGTGATTTTGCATGGGTGGAACAATTTCGTTTCCATGATCACGGGTTGGAAGAAAGATCCCGAATACTGATGGAAAAGGTCTTGGGTCTTAGGTCTTTCGTGCTAGGAAATTCAAGACCTGGACCTAAGACTTAAAGCGAGGATTGCGAGCAGGATGTCCGAGCCTAGCACAGTGTTGAGCAACCCGGGGCCAACCAGCGGCGCGCGTGAGCACGATCTGATTTTGAGCGTGCAACGCGGGCAGCATGAATTGTTCTACGATCTGGTGCGGCCTTATGAACGGCGGGTCTACGCGGCGGCTCTCGCGATTCTTCGTAACGATCATGATGCTGAGGATGCGGCGCAGGAAGCGATGCTGAAGGCGTTTGCGAATATCCGGCAATTCCGGGCGGAGGCGCGATTCAGCACCTGGCTGATCCAGATCACGGTGAACGAAGCCCTGATGCGCCGGCGAAGGGAGCGAACTGTCGTGATGGAAGGCATAGACGGGCATCGTTCGGGTGATGACGAAAGCGAATATGCGCCGCGGGATTTCGCCGACTGGCGCGAGATTCCGTCAGAAGCGTTGGAGCGCAAGGAAGTGCGGCAGCGGCTGGCGGAGGCGCTTGGCACTCTCGACCGGAAATATCGCGAGGTGTTTGTGCTGCGCGATATGGAACATTTGAACATTCAAGAGACAGCCGAAGCGCTGGGCATCACGGTGGCGTCGGTGAAGACGCGGTTACTGCGGGCGCGGCTGATGCTGCGCGATCTGCTGGCCGCCGGATGGGAGCAGGGCTGGTTCAGCCGGTTGCCGTTCGAGAAGGGGAACAAGCCATGGTAGAGAACCAGAGAATGTTGAACTGCGAACAGGTGTGGCGCGAGATTTCGAATTACGTGGATGGAGACGTGGACGCGGGATTGCGCTCTGCCATGGACGAGCATTTCCGCACGTGTGCACACTGCGCTTCGGTGCTGGCGGGGACGCGGAACGTGGTCCAGCTTTACGGAGATGAACGGATGCTCGAGGTGCCTGCCGGCTTCGGGCGGAGGCTGGAGAAGCGATTAGAGAAGCGGCTGGCGAGGAATACTGCTGGGAGCGGGAAGGGATGGTCGACCTGGTCGGCGTGGCTGGTGCCGGTTGCTGCCTTGGTTTTGATCGCAGGAGGCGTGCTCTTGACGAACTCGCTGACTGGCTGGCGTTTCATGCGGTCGTACCATGCGGAACCTGCCAACAATATCCCTCCTGATTTGGTGGTGGTGGTTTCCGATGGATCGAAGCTCTTTCACGTGCCCGGATGTCCTTTCATCCATGACAAGGCTTCGGAACGGACGACCACTGCGAAGGAAGCGATACGGGATGGGTATGTGCCTTGCACGCGCTGCCTGCGGCAGTATCTGAAGACGGGGCTGACGAAGCATCCTGGGGTAGAGTCTGCGGATAGCGCTCGCGCGGAGGCGGATGAAGACGAGGAGGAAGTTCTAAGTACGGCTGGACATTAGAAAAGCGCGGGCGGTTAGCCCGCGCCCGCGTTCTGGACGACGAAATTAGTTGGGCTTCATCTGGTCGTTCTTCATGCTCTCGTCTTTCTTCATGTCATCTTTCTTCATGCCGTCGTCCTTCTTCATCTGGTCCTTCTTAGCCATCTTTTTGGCCTTCTTGTCCTTCTTCATCTCGTCTTTCTTCATCGAGTCGTTTTTCATCTGATCGTTCTTCATCTGGTCTTGCTTGGAGTCGTCTTGCTTCATTGAATCCTGGCTGGTGGATTGGGCGAAGGCTGCCATCGACGCGGCCAAGATACAGACGAGCGTTAAACTGCTGAATATCTTCTTCATAGTTTTCTCCTTGGAGGTGAGTATCGATTTAGGTTGTCCGGCAGGATTGGACCTGCAGGCTGAGATGGGATGAGCTGGGAGCACGGGAAGTTACAGGGAAATCAAAATCTTTAACACAGGGGATCACAGGGTAAGGCAAAACCGTGCCTGGTGGTCAGGATTTTTCAGCAGGCGAGTTGGTCGCGGGAGATCTTCAGTCCGCTCAGGTTGCCCAGTGCGGTTACGGCTACTGATTCGGTCTTGAAGAATTCCTGAGCCAGGCTTTGCAGATCCTCTGCGGTTACGGCTTCGATCTTCTCGATCAGTTCGTCGAGGTCCTGGAAGTGGTCGAAATACATTTCCTGCCGAGCGAGATTTGACATGCGAGCCGTGCTTGATTCGAGCGAGAGCATCAGGCTGCCTTTGAGCTGATCTTTGGAGCGGCGCAGTTCTTCGGCGGGCACTGGCTCGGTCTTCAGATTATGAAATTCGCTGACTACCGCCTTCACTACCTTGGTTGCCGAGGCGAGAGACGTTCCAGCGTAGACTGCCATGCATCCGGTATCGCGGTATGGATTGAGATCGCTATAAATCGAGTAGGCTAGGCCCTGGCGCTCGCGGATATTCTGAAAGAGGCGGGAACTCATGCCTCCGCCAAGAAGAGTGTTGAGAATGTAGCCAGCGTGGCGCTTCTCGTGCGCGATAGGATAAGCCGGCACCCCGATGCAGAGCTGCACTTGCTCGAGCGCTTTCTTGTTGCGGAGCACGATGCGGGGAACGATCTTGGGTTCGGCCGAGTGGAAGCCATTCTTCGCGGGCTTTAGATGTTCGAAGTGCTTGACTACTAAGTCAACGAACTGGTCGTGGTCGAGGTGTCCGGCGGCGGCTACGATGATGTTGCCGGGAGCGAAGCGGTGGGAATAAGTGTCGAGCACGGTTTCGCGCTCGAATTTCTTCACCGTCTCCTTTGTTCCCAGGATCGGTTTGCCCAGGGGGTGATCCTTCCAGAAGTTCTGGGTGAAGATTTCATGGACGAGGTAGTCGGGATTGTCTTCGTCCATTTTGATTTCTTCAAGGATCACGCCGCGCTCGCGGGCGATGTCCTCAGTGGTGAATGTAGGATGGAGGACCAGGTCAGTGAGAATATCCAGCGCGACCGGGACGTGTTCGTCGAGCACCTTGACGTTGAAGCAAATGCATTCTTTGGAAGTGAAGGCGTCCATGTTGCCGCCGATGGAATCGACTTGGCGCGCGATCTCCTCGGCGGTGCGGTGCTTGGTGCCTTTGAAGACCATGTGCTCGATGAAATGCGAGATGCCGTTCGATTGCGGCGTCTCGTCGCGGGAACCGGTTTCGAGCCAAATGCCGATGGAAGCCGAGCGAATGTGCTCCATCTGCTCGGTGATTACAGTGAGGCCGTGGGGTAATACTTGACGACGGATATTGCGGACTTCTTTTACCATGTTAGTGCGAGTAGGACTTCCTTAAGAAGTGCTTTACTATTCTTACACATCTGGCGGGATGAGGTCGGGCGTGCAAGAATGAGACGGTTTGTCGTTTGAAATCAGTGAGTTGCGGGCATTCTTGAATCGATGGCTCAAGCTCTGAAATTGGCGCTGCTGGGTATGGATCGGGAGGAAATAACCGCTTTGGTCAGCGAAGCGGGTGAACCGAGCTATCGCGCCAATCAGATTATAGATGCGCTTTACCGGCAACGCGTGGAGACGCTGGCGGAAATTTCCACGTTGCCGCAAGAGTTTCGCGAGTGGCTGGCCGGAAGCGGGGTTATGGTTGGTGCGGCGCGGATCGAGAAGAAATTTGTGTCGGCGGATGGGACCGTGCGGTACCTGATTGGGTTCGTTGATGGGCAGAGCGTGGAAACGGTTTGGATGCCTGAGGGGGATGGCGGTGAAGCTGGAGATGGAAGTGAAGCTGGGGCAGAAGCTGAGAGTATCGCAGTAAGTACCTCAGAAGCCCAATTACAAGCAGCCAAGCTTAACGCAGGCCGGGAAGGCCTGCTCCACCCTTTGCAGAAGCGGGTCAGGCAAGGACGCTCAACGATTTGCATTTCCAGCCAGGTGGGTTGTGCTGTGGATTGTCAGTTTTGTTTGACTGCGTTGCTTGGGGTGAAGCGCAATCTGACCGCCGGTGAGATTGTGGGGCAGGTTTGTGCGGTGCTCAAAGATCAGAAAGTTTCGCCGCCTGAGGATCGCATCAACCTAGTGTTCATGGGTATGGGCGAGCCGTTTCTGAACTACGAGAATTTCGTGAAGGCTTCGCAGTTGCTGGTGGAGGGCGTGGGGATTGCGGAGCGGCGGATGACGGTGTCGACGGCGGGGATTGTGCCGCGCATTCGTGACTTTGGCGAAGAAAAAATTCGGCCGAAGCTGGCAATTTCTTTGAATGCTTCGAATGATGCTCTGCGCTCGAGGCTGATGCCGCTGAACAAGAAGTGGACGCTAAAAATGCTGATGGCGGCTGCGCGGGAATTTCCTTTGCGCACGCGGGAGTGGATCACGTTCGAGTATGTCCTGCTCGGCGGAGTGAACGATACGCCGGAGAACGCGAGAGAGGTTGCCGAGTTGGTGCGCGGGATGCGTTGCAAAGTGAATCTGATTGCGTTGAACCCGGGGCCGGGACTTGATTTTACGACTCCCAGCGTTGTCCGGGTGATGGCGTTTCAGAAGATTCTGCGCGATGCCGGTATTCCTGCGTTTGTGAGGCGTCCGCGGGGCAGAGACATTTACGCAGCCTGCGGGCAGCTTAAGCGAACGGTTGAGGCCGCCACATTACCGGAACCCCCGGATCCGACCCTTTCTCCCTCTCCAGTTCCGGAGGGATGACGGGGATTTCGACCCGGATGGTGGTTCCCACGTTCTGGTCCTGCCGCCAGAGAATCCGTCCATGGTGCTGTTGCAGGATGCCCTGACACGCGCTCAGTCCGAGGCCGGAGAGAGTCTCCGGGGAATCGAGATCGGGCGCGGCGTTTCCGAGGGTCTGGTTCTTGGTGTCCGCTGGGCTGGCATCGGAGATGTGGATGACGGCGGTGCCGCTCTTGTTCTCCGCGGTGATGGTGAGAATCCGGCTGCCGTGCTGGCCGATGACATGCAGCGCGTCGTTGATGATTTGCACGCAGACCTGGAGCAACTGGTTGGAATCTCCGCGGACGAGCAGCAGTTCTTGCGGATACTCGGTGCGGACTTCGATTTTGAGAGCTTGCCACTGAGGTTGCGAGAGTTTGACGGCAGTCCGTAGCAAGGTGTTGAGATCGACGGGAGCCATGGCAGCCGGGCCTTGTTTGGCAAAGCTGAGCAGGCTGGCCACGAGCGAGCGCGTGCGCCGGGCATGCTGACCGATTCTCACCGCCAGTTCGCTCTGTTCCGAGGTGAGGGGCGTACACAGGAGCAGATCGGAATAACCCAGCATGGCTGTGATGGGATTGTTGAGTTCATGAGCGGCGCCGCCCAGCAGTTGGCCGATCGAAGCCAATTTTTCGGACTCCGTGATCTGGATTTGCAATCGCTTTAGGTTAGTGAAGGATTCGCGCGAGTGGGTCAGGAGGCGGAGCAATTCCGAGTCGAGCAGGCGCTGCCGGACGAAAACCATTGCGCCCATCAGAACCGCCGCGGCCAGAGTCAAGACCACGCGGAACGAACGGACGCGAGCGGGCACTGCATCATCGAGCAGAGCCCACGCGGCAAAGATCGGGAGCGAAAAGGCCGCAATCATGCCCAGCCGGGCGAGCCATACTCCGTGCGAGGTGGAAGTGGAGCGCACGCCGGGTTGCGGCTCATTTTCGTGGGTCCTCAGCCCAATCATGGTTATCCAGGCCATGGAAACCGCGAGGGGAATGTCGTAGAGGCTACCGGTGTAATAGCTATGCCGGCCAATGGCCCAGTTGGCGATGTGAGAACTGGCGGCGTAAGTGAAGCTGGCGCCGAACAGATTGGCGTAGAAAATCTTCCAGCCGCCTTTGCTTCCCAGCCAGGCCAGAACCAAGGCGCCCAGAAACGCCACTTTTTCGATGAGATACAACGAGTTCAGGCCCTGGTTGTAAGCCGGTATGTTGGGCACCGCATATTGCCATGGAATTACGATAAGAACGTAGAGATAGATCCACCAAACCATCATCAGAGCGAAATCAAGGCGGCGGAGGCGGGCGGCGTACTCATCCTGCGGAGCATGAGGACGGAGCGCCAAAGCAGCCATCAGCGGCACGAAGTGCAGAAAAACGATCATGTCGCCGGCGCACAGGTCGGGGACATCAGTGCGCAACCAAAGTTCGAAGTAGATCCAGACAAACTGATAGGCAAACCAGAAACCAATACCGGTGGCCATGAGCAACCAGAACAGGCGTAAGCGCCCGCGCGAGCGCACGGCGTCGGGGATGAACGAGAGCGTCCCGGAAAGCAACAAGAGGAACTGACTCATGTCGCTGAGAGCGGTGAGACGGAAGGACTGCGGCAGAATCAGAGCAGCCAGGACCAGAGTCGCAAGGCAGGCTGCGACTGCCGCGGTCCACACTTTGGCGTAGGTGCGCAAGAAGACAATCCCCGGTGCCATTCTAAATTGGGATTGGACGAGGTCCGGGTTACTGAAGTAACAGCCGGGTAGAATGCAAGAGGCCCGGTCAATGCAAAGACAGAGGGGCGGCGGAAGCCTGGCGGAAAGTTTCGCTTGCTACCTGTCTTTCTTATCAATAATATGCGGGACATTCCTATTATTGACAAATCTATACATTTGCGAGAAATGATTCAACTTGCACGCTGAAAGCAATCGCCGTTTTATTGGAAGGCCGCTGGCTCCAGCCGATCCTAGCGAGATTCGGCGAATCGAGCGTTGGCTGGCCACAGCACGCGTGTTTCTCGCGGCTTCCGCTCTGGCCGCGATTTACATGGACCCAACGCAGTTGGGCAACTCCACCGGCAGCCTATGGGCTGCTGGGTTTCTACATGGGAAACAGCATCCTGGTGCTAATGCTGGTGCGGCGGCGCAAGGCGTCGACCGCTCCCTTTCGACTGCTCGTCCACGCGGCGGACATCGTGTGGCCCGCTTTCATTTCCGTGTTTGCGGAAGGTCCGAGAAGCCCGTTCTTCCTGTTCTTTTTTTTCGTGCTGACGGCGGCGGCCTACCGCTGGGGCTTGTGGGAGACCTTGAGCACGGCGGCGGCCGAGGTCGTCTTGCTGTGGGCAGAAAGCTTCCTGCTGTTGCATGTGTGGGCAGGGCGTGCGGGAGGACTGCCGTGGCACGCTTTGTCGGGCCTGCAAGTTAATGTAACCGAGTTCGAGCCGAAGCGCCTTTTCATGCTGTCGGTCTACTTGCTGGTAATGGGACTTCTGCTGGGTTATCTTGCCGAGCAACAGAAGCACCTGCGTGCGGAGAAAGCGGTAGTGACCCTCTTGTTGTCGAAGGTGCGGGTGGAAGCGGGATTGACGGGAACGTTGCAGCAGATCAGCCGCGAAATCGTTGGCATGTACGGGGCTGATCGGCTGCTGGTAGCCTCGCAGGAAATACACAGCCATAGAACCTTTCTTGGCGAATTGCGCAACGCAGATGAGACGTCCGATTTCGTGTGGCTGGACTCCAGCCCGCGCGAATCGAAGATTTATCTGGAGGATTTTCCGGGAGAAGCGTTTTATGCAAGGAGCGAGGGAGACCGCTGGTCCCTCGTGGCACTCGATCGCGAAGGCAATCCGTTGCCCTCGCCCTCCACCGACGCGCTGGTCCGCCTCAAGCAGCGCCAAGCGTTCCGCTCTGCCGTTGCGGTTTCTTTTGTCTTCGGAGGCGAATGGCGCGGCCGGGTGCTGGTATTTGATCCGTCGTGGCATGGCGACACGCAGGAGCAGTTGCGCTTTCTGCTCGATTTGTTCCGGCAAGTTGGGCCAGCGGTTTACAACGTTTACTTGCTGCACCGGCTGAGGCGCCGCGCCAGTGCCGCGGAGCGCGCGCGCTTCGCCCGAGAACTCCACGATGGCGCGGTGCAATCGCTGATCGCGGTGGAGATGCAGGTGGATGTCCTGCGGCGCCAGGCGGAGACGACACCGGCGGTGGTCGGGGGCGAGCTGGGCCGGATTCAAGGCCTGTTGCGGGAAGAAGTTCTCAAGCTGCGGGAACTGATGCAGCAGATGAAGTCGATCGATGTCGATGCCCGAAGATTCCTTCACCTGGTGACCGACACGGTGGAACGGTTTGAACGGGAGACGGGGATTTCGGCGCGCTTCGTGACCGATGCTGGGAAATTGGAGATGCCCGACAAGGTCTGCCGGGAACTCTTGCGGATTGTGCAGGAGGGGCTGGTGAACGTGCGCAAGCACAGTCAGGCACGCCATGTGCTGGTGCGGCTGAATTCGAGTGCCAGCCAGTGGAGCCTGATGCTTGAGGACGACGGCAGGGGGTTCCCGTTTTCCGGCCGCCTCGCGCAGGAGGAATTGGATCAGACGGGCCGGGGCCCCATGATCATCAAAGAACGTGTACGTTTAATTGGGGGCGCACTCACGATAGAATCAACCCCCGGAGTAGGAACACGCCTGGAAATCAAAGTTCCAAGAGGTGGAGAAGTCTCCGATGAACTTTAAGAAGTCACAGCCTGTTCGTATCGTGATCGCCGACGACCATCCAATTTTCCGCGATGGCCTGCGGCGGCTTCTGGAAGCCGAACCGGATTTGAAGGTGTTGGGTGAGGCTTCCGACGGCGCCGAAGCCGTAAGACTGGCGCGGCAATTGAAGCCTGACATTCTTTTGCTCGACCTGGCGATGCCCAAGCATCCGGGACTCGAAGCGTTGAAGGATTTGAGCACGAGTCCGACTCCGGTGCGCGTCATCCTGCTGACGGCGGCGGCGGAGAAGAGTCAGATTGTGGAGGCTCTGCAACTGGGTGCGCGGGGCGTGGTATTGAAAGACTCGGCCACGCAACTGCTGCTGAAAGCCATCCACACCGTGATGTCGGGCGAGTACTGGGTGGGACGGGAAAGCGTTTCCAACCTGGTGCAATACCTGCGTACGCTGGTGCAGTCCTCGAGCGACGAAGCGCGGCAAAAGAAGTTTGGACTGACCCCGCGCGAGTTGGAGATTGTTGCGGCGGTGGTGGCAGGATACTCGAATAAAGAGATTGCGGAATACTTCAAGATCAGCGAAGACACGGTCAAGCACCACCTCAGCAACATCTTCGACAAGCTGGGAGTATCCACGCGGCTGGAGTTAGCGCTGTTTGCCGTAAACCAGTCGCTGCCCCTGAAAAGCATTGGCTGACAATGACTTAGCAGTTCGCGCTCGAGTAACGCGCCCAAGTAACCAGGGGATAGCACTTACGGGCCATTGGCGGGCTTGATCCCGCCGCTTATGATTTCCTCAAGAACAGCCTCAGGGCGGAAAACTGGGCCGGCGAGAACATTTGGGTTGTTCCCTCGTTGGGGCGAGGGTCTGGCTGAAAATAAATTCTTGAGGAGACGGAGCCCGTGGCAAAACTTTGGCAACAATTTTGGAACGATGAGAGCGGTCAGGACATCGCCGAATACGCGGTGATGCTGGCCGTGATTCTGGTGATTGTCGTCGGCACGGTCCGGCTTATTGGTTCGAACGCCAACAACGTATTCTCCAGCGTTGGCAGCGCTCTGCAGTAGTCCCAAGCGGGCGATTGATATTGATGTGTAGGTAGCGCGCCGGGCGGCGCGCTATTTCTTTTCGGCAGCGCTTTCAGGCATTACTCAGCGTCATCCCAACTCAACTTCTACGCGGTGCAAGATCCACCGAACTCGCGCATCTTACTTCGAGGCAGGCGTGGTAAGCGCGACCTTCTCGCTGCCGGGAGTTGAGAGTCTCGTGAGGTAAGGGAAGAACGGTGTGATCTCAAATGGCATCTTCTCGCGCGCCGAAGCCAGCGCTACCGGCTTTGCCTTTTCCAATTCGACCTGATCGCTCCAGGGATCGAGCTTGATGCGTCCGCCGAGTGGGAGCGCAGCAATCTGATCGGTGCGGCTCGGCTCCAGCGCGGGCGCGGAAGCCAGCAACTCTGCCATGCGGACATCCTTGCCCCTGTCCCATGCGAACCCGTCGCCCAGATGAGGGCGAATCAAATTTGGCAGATCAGGCGCATGTTCTTGCAGGGACTTCAGAAAGAGCCCCGCACTTCCCAGCTTGTCTTTGTAGGGAGAGTTCCTCAACAGCTCGAGAGCTTTGGCGTCCGCGGCTTCTTCTTCTCGGGCGGAATGTCTGAAATCCATGCGCTCGAACGAATCTTCATCGGGGAACAACATGCGGTCGTTGAACGCCCACTTTGTGTCCGACTTATGTCCCAGCACGATGTGACTGAGTTCGTGAGAGAGGATCATGGCGAGCGAGGCTTCGTCGGGCAGCACGTCAAGGAAGCCACGGCTGATCACGATGGTGTGCCCGATGGTGAACGATTCCAGAGGCGAGGTAAGCAGTACACGGCATCGGATATCGCCCTGCACATCAATATTATTGGTGACCATCAGGTTGTTGACCACAGTCAGGAGAATCTTATCCACGTCGCCGGGAGGCGCCAGCAGGCCGATCTTCTGGAGGTGCTCAACCGCGTTGTCTTCCGCCTGGCGCTCCCACATGCGTTCTGCCACAACGGGAGACGCGTCGGCGGCCGCATCGCTCTGATCTTTCACCGCAGAAGCGTCCTGCGGAGAATCCACCAGAATCTGCGTGAATTCTGAATTCTTGGTCAGGGCTTTCAAGTCGTATCCCCAAAGACGGGTCTGAGCCCGGAAATGCAAACTCTTGGCGATGCCGGACTTGAGATCGGATTCCTCGCTGTAGACGTAAGCTGGCAGCCAGGTGCCGGGACGAAGATTCAGGCGCCAACTGTCGAAGTGCAAGTAATAGGCGGTCCTGGCGTGGGGAGAATAGGTGCCGTTGAAGCGAACCACGTTGTAGTCCTGATCCTCGACCCAGATTCGGCCCAGGAACCGGGCGGTACCTGCGTCTGCCCGGGGCTCAACATCAATCACCAGGCAGCGAACTTCTCCCAGAAATTCGCGACGAACGAAAGTGAATTTGTAGTACCGCTTCTGGAAATCGGTATCGAGGATCACCATCTGGGCGAACCCCAGTGGCAGGAAATGCAGTGAATAAAGGCCGGTGAGACGGTTCATCATGCGATGGCCGAAGCCGGGCTGGCCCACGAACGAAGTGTCTTCCGGGCCGTCGCTCATGTCGAGTCGTCCCAGGAAGTACTGGTCTTTCGAAGGGTAGGCAATACCGTCTTTGTCGTTTTTGAGATCCTGCAGATATGTCTCGACCATGGGATGCATATGGCGCATCTGGGCCAGGAATAGATGCTCTCTCTCGACAACGCGGTCGATCACGTCGTTGAAGGAAACTGCAGGGGCAGCAGATACTTCTCGAGCGGTCGGCGCTGCCGGAGCCGCAGTGGGCGGCGCCGGAGCCGCTGAATTTTGCGACAGCGCGGGCAGAGAGCAAAGCAACCAGAGAAAGAACGAAAACAAACCCACCTGGAAAATACGCATAACACCCTTCCGCGAGAACCCTAGGCCATTTGAAAAATAATGTGCACAACGACGGTGGAATCGGTCGGTTGCCCATCCTTTACCGCTGGCTTGAAGTGAATCTGTTCGGCGGCCTTGACGGCGTTATCGTCGAGGCCGTGACCCAATCCGCGCACCACGCGCACGACACGGAGCTTGCCGGAGGCCTCCAGAACCACTTCCAGGAGCACCTCACCCTCAATCCGCAAATTCCTAGCTTCTTGAGTATAGACCGGAGTTGGCTTGGAAAGGATTTCCGCAGGCAGCAGCTTCGCCGCCGTTTCCGCGGGGCGAGAGCGCACGGTAGGCGGTGCGGGCACGTCGGCGCTGGCGAAGCCGCTTGCCTGAACCGTACCGGTGGCTCGAGGGCGAGTGTCAGGAAGGGCCGCGCCGTTGCCAAAGCCGGTACTGACGACCACGCCGGGCACGCCTTTGGCGCCGCCGGTTCCGTTGCCATAGCCTGGCCCAGAGGGCAGATCGAACGATCCGGCAGCCGCAATATTGACCGCTTTGGTTTGACCCGCTTTGGCAGGAATTCCATTGGGATCGCCGAAGCCTCCGGTCTGCACCTGCGAGGGAGCGCGCGCCAACGTGGGGGTAGCCGAACTCCCCGTGGAAAATACGTTTGTCCTTACCCCCTGCTTGGGAATCACCGGCGAGGGCGCCGGAGGCAGAGGCTCCAATTTACTGGCGGCAATGGCGACTGTTGGAGCGGGATCCTCATGCACTTTCACAGGAGTCTTCGGCAGGGGCGCGGGCAGACGCAGGGCGTCGGCGGGCGGATCAAGCCGAGCAATGACTGCGGGTTGCTGCAACCGGAGCGGCGGTTGCGGCTGATGATTCACCGGAACTGGAGTGCTTACCAGTTCGATTGAGCGAAATGTGTGTTCGGGAGCCGCGACCACGTTGGGATACAGTAAGCGCACCCAGATCAGAAGCACGACCACTGCGGCCTGCATGCCAGTGCTGAAAACGAATTCTGTCCAAGGCGTTCTCGTCTCCGGGAGCAGGGAGAAGAGAGTTCCTTGAGAAGCAGAAGAACTCATCGGCGCTTTTACTCGTCCGTCCTTCAAACCCCGGTTTGGGTTTGAAAGTTTCTCGGCCCCGGGCAGCGTTGACAGCCTGGGACTACAAGGGGTCGAGGAGTCCATAGTTTACTACCTCACGGCTGGATGCCTGGTAGCAAAATCTGCACGGCAAAGGCCATATCAACCTCAAATCGGGAAGTCTATCCTGCTGATCTTTCAGTTACTTATGCCGATCGCGCCGTCGACCGGTCAGGACCGGGTAAGAAAGAGCAAAAAATTACACCTCAAGCGAGCTTTTACTTCCGGATCGGCCCAGATCTCCCCCACTTCTCGCAATGCTCTTACCTCAGCACCGCACAACCTTCGGACTATCGATCCCCTTGGTGGCATTGCGGGTGTCGACGACCAGCTGAGCTTCGCCGACGATCTTTTTGTAGTCATAGTCCGAGTGATCAGTGACGATCACAATGCAATCGTACTGGCCCAGCCGCTCCAGCTCCGTGCGCTTCATCTGCAGATCGTACTTGCGCCCCTTCCCGATCATCGGGAAATAAGGATCGTGATAACTGACCTTGGCGCCTTCATGCTGCAGGAGTTCGATGATGGTGAGGGCGGGCGACTCGCGCAGATCGTCGATATCTTTCTTGTAAGCGACGCCGAGAATCAGGACGCGCGCTCCGTTCACCGATTTCTTGTGCTGGTTCAATGCCCCGCCGATGGAAGTTAGCACGTGGTAAGGCATGGCGGTGTTGATCTCCCCGGCCAGCTCGATGAAACGAGTGCGAAAGTCATACTCCTTGGCCTTCCACGACAAGTAGAAAGGATCGACGGGAATGCAGTGACCACCCAGGCCAGGCCCAGGGTAGAAGGGATGGAAGCCGAAAGGCTTGGTGGAAGCGGCTGCGATGACTTCCCAAATATCCAGATTCATGCGCAGGCAGAGCATCTTAAGCTCGTTGACTAGAGCGATGTTGACGCAGCGGTAAATATTCTCCAGCAGTTTGGTCATCTCGGCCGCGGCGGGCGAAGAGACGGGAACTGTGCGATGAAAGATAGAACCGTAGAGAGCGCCAGCCAACTCCGAGGCTTGCGCATTCAACCCGCCTACGACCTTGGGAATATCGCGACGGGCGACTGTCGTATTGCCCGGATCTTCGCGTTCGGGAGAAAAAGCCGCGAAGAATTCCTTTTCTGGTTTCCGCGCGCCCGAAGCTCCGCGGGCAGCCTTCAGTCCGTTCTTGTTTTCTTTCTCCAGAATCGGCAGCATCACTTCTTCGGTGGTGCCGGGGTAAGTTGTGCTCTCGAGAACGACCAATTGCCCGGCCTGCAGATGGGGCGCAATGGCGTGTGTAGTATCGGTAATGAAGCTGAGATCGGGTTCGTGATATTGGTTGAGGGGAGTGGGGACGCAGATGATGATGGCGTCCATCTCAGCGATCCGGGCGTATTCTGATGTGGCCGAAAAGCCCTGCTTCTTCGCTTTGCGGATTTCTTCCGCGGTGATGCGGTAAATGTAGGATTCACCCCGCGCCAGGGTGTCGACCTTGCGCTGATCGATGTCGAAACCGGTTACGGAGAACTTTTGCTCGCTGAATAGCAGGGCCAGCGGTAGTCCGACGTAGCCGAGGCCGATGATGCCAATCCGCGCCTGGCGCTGCTGGATCTTTTTCTTGAGCTCATCGTAACCTGGCTTGCTGGCGGCACGTTTTGCGGCAGAATGTTTCTTCATCATCTTCGCGGTTGGCAATCTCTTTCGTGGTTGAATTTCGTTTCCGATTCTAGCATGCAGTGGCGCCGCGACATTGCCGCGCAACACGCGAAGTAATGCGGGACGAGGTTCATCTTCGGAGCCGGGAATCTATGAAAATACAGGGCAGAAGGAGTCGCGGTTGGTTGCTGGGCTTAGTACTGTCAGGAGGATTGTTGATTGGGCTGGGCGCAATAGCCGGCGATTTTCTTGTGGTGGACGCGCCACTTCACTCTGACGTGATTCTGGTTCTGGCGGGGGAAACGGACCGGCGCCCCCAACGTGCCCTCGAACTCCTGGCGCAGGGATATGGGCGCCGGGTGCTGTTGGACGTTCCGGCCGACGCGAAGGTCTACGAATTTACTGAGATTCAGCTGGCGCAGAGCTACATCAAGGCTTTGCCCGAGGCAGCGTCGATTAATATCTGTCCGATCAACGGATTGTCGACCAAAGATGAGTCCAAGGATGCGGAGAAGTGTTTGGCCAACGAAGGCGGCAAGAGTGTGCTAATCGTGACCTCAGATTTCCACACCCGGCGCGCGTTGAGCATCTTCAGGCGTGAAGTCCCCGAACACAAGTACTCGGTAGCGGCTGCGCGTGACGAAGCGCAGTTCGGCGTCAAGTGGTGGACCCATCGCGAATGGGCGAAGACCTTGCTGGATGAGTGTCTGAAGCTAGTGTGGTGGAAGATGGTCGACCAATGGCGATAACACGGCGATAAGCTGGCATTAAGGCTCCAGATGCGTCAGAGCGCAGATAAAGTTTTCCACCGATCGGTCCGTTCTCAAGCACAAAAGGCATTGACTGGCAAGAACCTTGGAGGGTACGATGCGTTAACGGACACCAAATTAGTTAATAACGGAGTGTGGGATGGGCATGGCTGCTTTCCGCAAGTTGGTGAGTTGCGTGCTACTGCTGGCTTTCCCTGGTTCGCTGATTGCCGCCGATTCCGGTGCCGCGATGCTTTACACGGATGGCGCCTGGCTAAACGGCAGCCGTGCGCCGCAGTCCTCCGCGATTTTTTCCGGTGATCTGGTTCAAACCCGTCCTGATTCCGCTGCCAATATCCATGCTCCCGGTTCGAGCGTCACGGTGCTGGGTGACTCTCTGGTGGAATTTCGAGGCGCTTCCCTGAAAGTGGAGCACGGAGGTGTGTCTGTCTCCACATCGAAAGGCATGGCCACGACGGCTGGTGATGTG
>CAWEBA010000032.1:0-21868 GCA_963807145.1 uncultured Acidobacteriaceae bacterium
GCATCGCTCTCCCCTCGTTCAATCCCTCTTCGCGAAAGCAATGTGGCAAGGAGTCATCGGGCTCGTGAAGCGTGCTAGCGAATCTCGCCTCGATAAAATAGGGAGTGCCAGCCTCTTGGCCGCCGTTGTCGATTCCTCCGATGACGCCATTATTAGCAAGAGCCTGGACGGGATAATCACCTCATGGAATCGTGGCGCTGAGACGGTCTTCGGCTATCCGGCATCGGAAGCCGTGGGCCAACCGATGCTGATCCTCATCCCGCCGGAACGCGTCGCCGAGGAGTCCGACATTCTTGCACGAATCCGGCGCGGCGAGAGCGTTGAACATTTTGAAACCGTCCGCGTCCGGAAAGACGGCAAGAAGATTGATATTTCCGCGACGATCTCGCCGGTCAGGGATGACAGCGGCGTGATTGTCGGCGCTTCGAAAATTGCCCGCGACATTACCGAACGCAAACAAGCGGAGGAGCGGCTCGCAGGGCAAGCCGAAGAACTCTCGCGGCAGGCCGACGAACTGCTCCGCTCACAGCAGGCCCTGGAGACTCAGACCCTGATGCTGCAATCCGTACTGAACAGCATGGAAGAGGGGTTGGTCGCCGCAGACGAGCAGGGAAAGTTCATTCTGTGGAATCCGGCCGCCACCAAGATCGTTGGCATGGGGGCGGACAACGTTCCTGCCGGCGAATGGAATACACACTACGGCGTTTACCTGCCCGACACCATCACCCCGCTGCCGAACGAGCAAAATCCCCTGTCGCGTGCCATTCGAGGCGAAGTGAGTACGGTCGAGATGTTTCTACGCAACCCGGAGCTCGAGGAAGGGCGTTGGATCGAGATTAGCGGCGGCCCCTTGAAAGGCAAGAATGGAGCCATACGAGGCGGCGTGGTGGCATTTCGTGACATTACGCAAAGAAAAATTGACGAGCGCGAGATTCGCAAGTTGAACGAAGAGCTCGAAGAGCGGGTGGAGCAACGTACCGCGCAGCTGGCAGCCGCGAATCAGGAGTTGGAGGCTTTCACCTACTCGGTTTCTCACGACCTGCGCGCGCCGCTGCGGCACATCGGCGGTTTTTCCAAAATCTTGTCCGAAGATTTTGGCCCCGGATTGCCTCCAGAAGCACAGAGTCACCTGAAACGCATTGAGGACGGAGTTCACCGCATGGGGCTGCTGGTGGATGAGTTGCTGAATCTGGCGCGGGTGGGCCGTCACGCTCTCCAGCTCCAAATCACCGGTCTGAATGCCGTGGTCGAGGAAGTCATCTCCCTGCTCCAGCCGGAAGTTGCCGGCAGAGCCGTTAGCTGGAAGATTGCCGACCTGCCGCCAGCGGAATGCGATCCCATCCTGATCAAGCAGGTTTTTCAAAATCTGATGGCCAACGCTCTCAAGTTCACTCGGACGCGGGAGCGCGCCATCATCGAGATCAGTCAGCGGCAAGAAAACGGGCAGATGGTCATCGCAGTTCGCGACAACGGCGTCGGGTTCAGCATGAAGTACAAAGACAAGCTGTTCGGCGTTTTTCAGCGCCTGCATCGCGCCGAGGAGTTCGAAGGCACAGGAATCGGGTTGGCCACAGTGAAACGCATCATTCACAAGCACGGAGGCCGGGTCTGGGCGGAAGCGGAACTGGACAAGGGCGCGACGTTCTACTTCACCGTCGCGGCCGTCGAATCGACCGAAGTTCTGGCGAGCGAAACTGAAAACATGTCTGTTGCCGTGGGAGCCCGATCATGAGCGCTAACGAAGTCGACATTCTTCTGGTTGATGACAGTCAGGACGACATCGATCTCACTCTGCACGCCTTGCGCGCGGAGAACCTGGCGAACCACGTCTTCATCGCCCGCGACGGCGAAGAAGCCCTGGATTTCCTGTTCTGTTCCGGACCTCATTCGGGACGATCCTTCGATCGTCCCCCGAAGTTGGTACTGCTCGATCTGAAGATGCCCAAGGTGGATGGTATGGAGGTCCTCAAGCGAGTCAAAAGCGATGCGCGAACCAAAACCATTCCCGTTGTCCTGATGACTTCTTCGCGCGAAGAGCGGGATATGGTCCGCGGCTACGACCTCGGCGTCAACAGCTACCTCCAGAAACCCGTGGACTTCGACGAGTTCCGGAAAATGGTGAAGTTACTCGGACTCTACTGGCTGGTCACCAATCGGCCTCCCCTGGCCAATGGCAAACCAGCAGCGGCAGGGCAGGCGAAATGAGCAGCGCCGGGACTCAACTCGCAAACCAAGTCTCCGCCGGGCCCGACGTAAAGCTGCGCGCCTTGCTGGTGGAAGACAATGCGCTCGATGCAGCGCTGGTGGTGCGAGCGCTGAACAAGGACGGCTTCAATGTCTTAGCGGACGTTGTACAGGATGAAGCGGCGTTCGTGCGGGTGGTTCGCGCCAACCCTCCCGAGGTTGTGCTCGCCGATTACAACCTGCCGAACTGGAAAGGCATGGAAGCCCTGGCCGTATTGCGCCGCGAAGGCCTGGATATTCCCATGATCCTGGTTTCAGGCGCGCTGGGCGACGTGAACGCTGTCGAATGCATCAAGCAGGGCGCCACGGACTATGTGCTGAAAGACGGTCTGGCGCGCCTGCCCGAGGTTGTCCGCCGGGCCTTGCGGGAAAAGAGCGAGCGCACCTGGCGCCGCCAGGCGGAAGAAGACTTGGCCCGCAAAGTCGACGAACTGGCGCGCTCCAATGCCGACCTGGAGCAGTTCGCCTACGTCGCGTCGCATGACCTGCAGGAACCGTTGCGCATGGTAACGGCGTACACGCAACTGCTGGCCGAACGCTATCGCGGCAAACTCGACGAGAATGCCGACAAGTTCATTGCCTATGCGGCCGATGGCGCGCAGCGCATGCAGGTGCTCATTCGCGACCTGCTGGCGTTTTCGCGGGTCGGCGGGAAGGAAGCTCCCGGGAGCGTTGATTGCAATGCGGTGATGAAAGATGTTCTGCAAGCTCTGGCGGCGGCGATTGAGGAGAGTGCCGCGGTCGTCCGCCATGGGGAGCTTCCGGTGGTGTGGGCAGACCGCACCCAGGTGGCGCAAGTCTTCCAGAATCTGATTGGGAATGCCATCAAGTTCCGCGGCAAAGAGCCGCCGACGGTTTCGGTGCAGGCGGAACAGGCTGGCCAGCAATGGCAATTCAGTGTAAGCGATAACGGAATCGGAATTGCGCCGGAGTATGCAGAAAACGTTTTCGTTGTCTTTCAGCGCTTGCATGGGCGCGGCGAATATCCCGGCAACGGCATCGGCCTCGCCATCTGCAAGAAGATTGTCGAGCACAATGGCGGCAAGATTTGGGTGGAATCGCAAGCCGAATCAGGTTCCACCTTCAAATTCACTCTACGCTGCTGTGGCCATGAAGAAGAAAAAGGGGCGCAATCGTGAAGCCGACGTTTGAGCTCCTGGTGGTGGATGACAACCCGGGCGATGTGGCTCTGGTTACCGAGGCGCTGGCGGGAAGCAAGAATCCCATCCAGATCAGCAATGTCAGGGACGGTGCCGAGGCGCTGGCTTTTCTACACCGCCGGGAAAAGTATGCTAACGCCGTCCGGCCCCACCTGGTCCTTCTCGACCTGAATCTGCCCAAGCGGGATGGCCTGTCCGTATTGGCCGCCATGAAGGCAGGCCCCGATCTGCGCCGGATTCCAGTCGTCATCTTCAGCACCTCGGAGTTGCGCAAGGATATTGTGCGCGGCTACGAAATGGGCGCGAATTGCTACGTCCGCAAGCCGGGAAACCTGACTGAATTTTTTTCCGCCGTGAAGTCGATCGAAGAATTCTGGTTCGTCTCCGCGGTGTTGCCACCACAAGGAGAGTAATGGATCACCAAACCACGAACGTATTGCTGATTGAAGACAACCCCGGAGACGCCGACCTGGTCCGTCTGCGCCTGGTCGAAGGCAAATCTCCGGTCACCGTGAGTTGTGTCAACCGGCTGTCCGATGGCCTGGCTGCGCTGACCAAGAATACCCCCGCAGTCGTGCTCCTGGATCTCAACCTGCCCGACAGCCACGGAGCCGACACCTTTCGCCGCGTCATGGAGCACGCACCCAACGTGCCCGTAGTCGTGCTTTCCGGCCAGGACGATGAAGCGCTGGCCATCAAAGCCGTGCATCAGGGCGTGCAGGATTACCTGATCAAGGGCAACATCTCCAGCAAACAACTGGAGCGCGCCATCCGCTACGCCGTGGAACGGCAAGGTCTGCTGCGCGCCCTCGATATCGCTCAAAAGCAGCAACTGGAATTCAAGAACCAGTTTTTGTCGCACGTCTCGCACGAGTTACGCACTCCCCTGACCTGCATTCATCAGTACGTGACCTTGATTTTGGACGGCCTTGCCGGCCCCGTGGTTCCCGAACAGTCCGATCATCTGAAGACGGTTCTGAGAAGCGTGAATCAGTTGCACGCCATGATCCGCGACCTGCTCGAAGCCACTCGCGCCGAAAGCGGCAAAATGCGGGTCGAACTCCGCTGCATCTCGCTCAAGGAACTGGTTCAACAGGCAGCCGCGATGCTTCGGCCCACGGCCGAGGAGAAAAAGATTGGACTAGAAATCGGACTTGATCAAAGGCTGCCACTGGTCCACGCCGATCCCGACCGCGTGCTCGAAGTCCTCATCAACCTTGTGGACAATGCCATCAAGTTCACGGCGCCGGAGGGTTCCGTCGTGATCAAGGCCTGCATGGTGGAAGCAGACCCGGGCTCCGTCTATCTCTCGGTGAGCGATACCGGCCGCGGCATCGGTCCCGAAGCCAAGGCCCTTATCTTCGAACGCCTGTACCAGGATCCCGATTCGGTCGACAACAGCCGCTCCGGGTTAGGACTCGGATTATTCATCTGCCGCGAAATCGTGCGCCTGCATCAGGGACGCATCTGGGTTTCAAGCGAACTGGGACAGGGCAGCACCTTCACCTTCACTCTGCCCGTTTACTCTCTGGCCAAGCTGCTTGCTCCGGCCATCACGCATGAGGACCGTTTGCGCCCGTCTTTTGTCCTGGTGCGCATCGACCTCGTGCCCCTCGTGACTCCTCCGCGAGGCAACTGGAAAGACACCTGGCGCCAGTGTCTGGAAATCCTCCGGCACAGTGTCTATCTCGACAAAGACCTCGTCCTGCCCCCGATGGCAACGTCGGCCACGAGCGAGACTTTGTTCGTCGTGGCTTCGACCGACTTGCAGGGTTCCGGGGCCATGACCATGCGCATTCGCGAGCAGATGGAGCGTCTGGGCAACCTCAAGACCAAATGCACTCTGACCGTCAGCGCGCTTCCGATTGAGCTTGCGCCTCCCAACCTGGGTGCAAGCCTGGAGGAGCAGGTTCAGAACGTGGCCGACCGCGTAACCCAGATGATCATGACGAGAATGGAACGAAACCATCCTGGCGCAAAAAAAAAGGGCGCCAAAGCTTCCAATTGATGCCCACAAAAAAGGAGAACTCCAATGCCAAGACCGAAGATTCTGCTGGTTGATGATGATCCTGACCTACTGCGTGCCCTGCGGCTGCGGCTGCGGGCTAACAACTACGAAGTGACCACCGCGTCCGACGGTTATGCCGCCATCGCCGCGGCCCAGAAAGAACGGCCGGCGCTGATTATTCTCGACCTTGGCCTGCCCGTCGGCGATGGCTTCGTCGTCCTCGACCGGTTGCAGAACAGCGACGCCCTCGCCGGGATTCCCGTGATTGTGCTAAGCGCCCGCGATCCTCAGAACAACGAGGAAAAAGCCCTGAAAGCCGGGGCCGCGGCTTTTTTCCAGAAGCCCGCCGACAACGACGAATTGCTGAACGTAATCCGAGTCAGCCTGGGACCGGGGACAGCAGCCCCCGCAGCCTGGCCGTCGTAAGGTTGCCTGGAACAAGAAAGCCTCGACCACCGAGATCGCTGAGTACGCCGAGAAGGAGCCGTTCCTAAAGCTCGGCGCCCTTGGCGTGCTCGGCGGTGTAAGGTTCTCCCCATTGGTGCCGCAGCCTCCGCAAACCCGTGGTCGTCCCTAAACGTCCGTCATCCATTCAGATACAAGATTCCACACAAACATCCAGAAAAGCGTACGCAGTTTCTTAAAACCCATCTATAATCTTGGAAGTTGCTTTAGATAAGGCACTTAGCAGTTCCGGGATGGGAAACGACATGGCAGCGAAGTTGCTCATTGACCCTCAGCCAGGCATTGAGTCGCCGGGGGTTGCTCTGCGGCCCACCAGCCACCCCACCGGGGGGTCGCCGCCGAAAGCCATGAACCGGGAGAGCCAAGTCCGCTCCGTTGCTGTCCTGCTATTCCTACTGACCGTGGCTGCGGTCGTTTTCGCTGGCTTCAACCTCAACTCCGAGTGGAAGTTCCTCGTTCCCGACGACGGCGTCTGGTGGGTCGAGCAAGGCGGACACCTCACTGCCGACCGGGTCGACCCCAACGGTCCAGGGGCAAGAAGCGGCATTAAGCCCGAGGATCAACTGGTCTCCATCGACGGGCAGGATGTCCCGAATATGTCGGGACTGGAGCGCCAGCTCTACCGCACCGGCATCTGGTCGAAAGCCGACTATTCCCTGCTCCGGCAATCGGTCCCACTAGATTCCAGCGTCATTCTGGTTCCGGCCGAGCGCTCTCTCAACAACTGGCTGCGGCTGATTGCGCTGATCTATCTCGGCATCGGACTCTACGTCCTGCTTCGCCGCTGGACCGCTCCCGGGTCTACGCATTTCTACATTTTCTGCGTCGTCTCCTTCATTGCCTATTCTTTCAAGTACACCGGCAAGCTGAACGATTTCGACTGGATCATTTATTGGGGCAACATCGCTGCCGGAGTTTTGCAGCCCGCCCTGTTTCTCCACTTCGTTCTCACCTTTCCGGAAAAACGCGCGACGGTGCGCAAGCATCCCTGGCTTCTCGCGCTGGTCTATCTGCCGGGAGCATTGCTGCTGGCCGCACACATCGCCGCCATGCAGTGGCTACAAGCCAGTGAGCGGCTGCGCTGGAACCTCGACCGTATGGAAATGTCCTACGGATCGCTATACTTTCTGGCCGCCGCCGTCGTGCTCTGGTACAGCTACCAGCACGCCAGCACCACGATTCTGCGGCAGCAGTTGAAGTGGGTTACGCGCGGCACTGTTCTGGCAATAGTTCCCTACACCCTGTTCTACGTCATCCCGTACTTGATGGGTTCGCTACCCGGCGCGGCCATGAAGGTTTCTGCGCTGTCGCTGGCGTTGCTGCCGCTGACTTTCGGCTACGCCATCTTCCGCTACCGCCTGATGGATGTGGACCTCATCTTCAAGCGCGGCGTTGTCTACACCCTCGCCGCCGCCATCGTTTTAGGATTGTATTTTGGTCTGGTAACGGCCGTGGCCCTGCTGGTGCACAACTGGCGGCCTAGCTCCGGTCCGGTAGGTCTGATCCTCGCGGTCGTGGTCACCGCGTTGCTCTTCGATCCGGTTCGCAAGTGGATTCAGGACCGCATCGATCAGTTCTTCTATCGCACCCGCTATGACTATCGCCGCACCCTGCTCGAGTTTGGCCGCGAGCTGAGTTCAGAGACCAATCTGAATACCCTGCTGTCTTCGCTGATCGACCGCCTATCCCGCACTCTCGCGGTCGACCGCATGGCGATTTTCCTCGCTAGCGAAACCACGGGAAAATTTGTACCGGCCAAGTCTTTCGGTCTCTCGGTACCACCCCATATCGACCTCACTTTCCTGAGCGCGTCCCGGCCGGAACCGGCGGGCCATCTTTTCTTCGAGAACACGCACCAGGTGCCCCGCGAAACCCCGGAAGCACAGCAAGCCATCGCCCGCCTCGATCTGAACTATTACATTCCCTGCCACGCCCAGGAGAAAACCATCGCCGTGCTCGGCCTGGGCAAGACCATGAAGGGCGACTTCCTCTCCAGCGAAGACATGGAGTTGCTCGAAACCCTCGGCGGCTATCTCGGCATCGCCATACAAAACGGACAGCTCTACGCCTCGCTGCAGCAGAAAGTCGCCGAGTACGAGCGCCTGAAAGACTTCAACGAAAACATCGTCGAATCCATCAACGTCGGCGTGATGGCGCTCGATATGCAAGACCGCATCGAGAGCTGGAACGCGCAGATGGAAGTGATGTACGCTGTCCCGCGCTGGCAGACGCTGACCCAGCCGCTGAAAGCCATTTTCCCGCCCGAGTTCGTCGAAGAGTTCGATCGCATGCGGCAAGACGCAGGCATTCGCAACCTGTACAAGTTCCGCCTCAAGACCCCGGCTGGCGAAGTTCGCACCGTCAACGTAGCCATCGCGCCGCTCGTGACCCGCGCGTTCCAGGTCATCGGCCGGCTTGTGATCATGGACGACATCACCGAGCGCGTCGATCTCGAAACCCAGCTCTCCCAGGCCGACAAGCTTTCCTCCATCGGCCTCCTCGCCGCAGGCGTGGCGCACGAAGTCAACACGCCCCTCGCCGTCATCTCCTCCTACACCCAGATGCTGAGCAAGCAACTGCAAGGCGACGCGCAGAAGGCCGGCTTGCTCGAGAAGATCACGCGGCAAACCTTCCGCGCCTCGGAGATCGTAAACAACCTGCTGAATTTCTCCCGCACCAGCGGCAGCGAGATCGGCGATGTGGATGTCAACAAAGTAATCGCCGACACGCTCGCTCTGCTCGAACACCAGTTCAAGGTAGCGAAAGTCGAAGTGCACAACACGCCTGAACCTAAGCTGCCCGCGATTCAAGGCAATGCGGGAAGATTGCAGCAAGTGTTCCTGAACTTGTTCCTGAACGCGAAAGACGCCATGCCGGGCGGCGGCACGCTGCGCGTGGCCACGCTCAACGGTGAGAGCGTCAGCGTCTGCGTATCAGATACCGGGAGCGGCATTGCGCCTGAACACATTCAGCGCATTTACGATCCGTTCTTTACCACCAAGACTGCGCCCCGCGAAGGCCAGGCCCGCGGCACCGGTCTCGGCCTTTCCGTCACCTACGGCATCATCCAGGAACATGCCGGCAAGATTCGCGTCGAGAGCCATCCCGGGCAAGGAACCACTTTCACGCTCGATTTCCCCCTGAGCCGGAAGGCTGTCCCCTCCAAGGCCGAATATGTCTGACGCCGCCGTGATCTCGCGCACGTTGGTAAACGGAACGCCCAGCCTCGCCGGTTCCGTCCTGATCATCGACGATGAAACCGAGATTCGCGAATCCCTGCAGACTCTGCTCGAGATGGAAGGCTTCGCCGTCGAAACCGCAGCCACCGGCGAAGCTGGCCTGCAGCGCATCGGCGAGCAGCCATTCGACCTCATCCTGCTTGATCTGGCTCTGCCCGGCCGCGACGGCATGGATATTCTCTCCGAAATCCACGCCCAGGAACCTCGGCTGCCCGTCATCATGATCACGGCCTACAGCACGGTCGAGAATGCGGTCCGCGCCATGCAGTCCGGCGCCGCCAACTTCATCAAGAAGCCCTGGGACAACGAAAAGCTCCTCGCCGACGTGCGCGCCGCCGTGGGCTGGCGCCGCGCCGAAGAAGAAAATATCCAGCTGAAGCGCGCCCTCAAACAGCGCTACAACTTCGAGAATATCGTCGGCAAGAGCGAAGTGATGTTGAAGATCTTCGACCTCGTCGCCCAGGTCGCCAACAGCCGTTCCACCGTGCTCTTGCAGGGCGAGAGCGGAACCGGCAAAGAAGTCATTGCCAAAGCCCTGCATCTGAACTCGCCGCGCCACGATCGTCCTTTCGTCCCGGTGAATACCGGCTCCATGCCGACCGACTTGCTCGAGTCCACGCTTTTCGGCCACGTGAAAGGCGCATTCACCAGCGCCATCGCGTCCAAAAAAGGCCTGTTCGAGATGGCTGACCGCGGCACGCTCTTCCTCGACGAGATCGCCACCATGGGTCTCGATACCCAGGCGAAGATTCTCCGCGTCCTGCAAGACCGCCGCTTCATGCATCTCGGCGGAGTACAGGAAGTCCAGGTCGATGTGCGCATCATCGCCGCCACCAACATCGATCTGCGCCAGTCGGTGCGCGAAGGCCGCTTCCGCGAGGATTTGTTCTACCGCCTCAACGTGATCACCATCGACCTTCCTCCCCTGCGTCAGCGCAAAGAAGACATTCCCCTGCTCGTCGATTTCTTCCTCAAGAAATACGCCGAGGAAAACGACCGCCCAGTGCGGGGAATCACGCCGGAAGCGCTGCGGCCCCTGATGTCCTATTCCTGGCCGGGCAACGTGCGCGAACTGGAAAATGTAATCGAGCGCGCCGTCGTGCTGTCATCCGGACCCGTAGTCACCATCGACCTGCTTCCCGACAATCTGTTGGGCCGCGGATCAGCTTTCGCTCTACAGGAGCCTCCGATGGATGCGTCGCTGTTCGAAATCGTCGAAGACGTAGAGCGCCGCGTCATCACCGACATGCTGGAAAAATGTAACTGGAACCAGACCGAAGCCGCCGAACACTTCAAAGTCCCGCTCTCCACCCTGAATCAGAAAATCCGCCGCCTGAACATCGAAATCAAGAAAAAGACCAGGGGATAAAAAGAAAAGCGCCAGGGGCCAGGGATCAGTAGCCAGCGCGGATCTTTCTGGCCCCAGACCCCTGCCCCCTAGCCCCGACCCCTAGCCCCTGACCCCTGTTCTGTTATAGTTTCGTGAAAGCGCCGCAACTCGACCGCCGCGCTCCGAGCCGCATGGAACTCATCTCGCCCACCGAAATCGTCAAGGAAAGAGTCCTGACGGTTCAGGATTACGTTCTATTCTGCGGTCAGGCAGTCGCCAATCTCTTCCGCAAACCGCTGTACTTTTCCGACATGATGCTGCAGGCAGACGCGATCGGCGTCGGATCCCTGCCCATCGTCGTGCTCACTGGCTTCTTCACCGGAGCGGTGCTGGCCTTGCAAGCCTCCAACACCCTCGAGCGTTTCGGCTCCATCACTCTGGTCGGACAACTGGTTTCCACTTCCATGGTGCGCGAACTCGGCCCCGTGCTCACCAGCTTGATGGTAGCCGGGCGCAATTCCTCCGGCATGGCCAGCGAATTAGGCTCGATGGTGGTGACCGAGCAAATCGATGCCATGCGCGCCCTCGGCACCGACCCCATGAAGAAGCTGGTCACGCCACGCATGACCGCCACGATTTTCATGATGTTTTTCCTTACCATCATTTCCGACGTCGTGGGTCTGACTGGAGGTTTATTCATCGCCAAGGTCCTGCTCCGTCTCGATGCCCGTCAGTACTGGTACAACGCCTGGCAGTCGCTGGTTTTTCAGGATGTCTTTATGGGATTGATCAAGCCTGTTCTGTTCGGCTTCATCATCGCGACCATCGGCTGCTTCTATGGCATGAACGCACGCGGCGGAACCCAGGGCGTGGGCCGCGCCACCACGCAAGCCGTGGTCGCAGCGTCCGTTCTCATACTCGCGGGAGATTTGTTCCTCACACGATTCCTGATGGCCGTATTATCGTTTAACTAGCCTCATGTCGGCGCCGACCTTGCCTCTCGATCACGCCATCGCAAGCACAAAAGACGCCGCTGCGCCGGCCATCGTGTTTGAAGACGTGGCCTTGGCCTTTGGCGACAACAAGGTTCTCCGCGGAGTTTCCTTCCGCCTGGCCCGCGGCGAAACCAAAGCTCTGTTCGGCGTAGCCGGCTCGGGCAAGAGTCTGATTCTCAAGCTCACGCTCGGACTGATCCGGCCCGACTCCGGCAACATTTTCGTGCTGGGAGAAGACGTGACCCAGATGCAGGAGAAACAACTGTTCGCCCTGCGCGACAAGATCGGGATGGTCTTCCAGGAAAGCGCCCTTTTCGATTCGCTCAGTGTGAAAGAAAATGTCGCGTACCGGCTCACCGAAGAGCACGGCGTCTATGATGACGAAATCGACCGGAAAGTCCGCGAGGTCTTACGCTTCATGGAACTCGAGAAAACCCTCGATCTCGATCCCGCCGAGCTCTCGGGAGGCATGCGGCGTCGCGTCGCCATCGCGCGCGCTCTGATTACGCACCCGGAACTTCTGCTCTACGACTCACCCACCGGCGGTCTCGATCCCGTGACCTCGAACACCATCATCGAACTGATCGTGAAGCAGCGCGACGTGTACAAGACCAGCGCCCTGCTGGTCACACACCGCCTGCAGGATGCTTTTACCATGGCCACGCATGAGTTCGACAAGGAAAGCAACCACATCGTCCCGTTGCCGCCCGGCCAGCATTGCAACGTTCCTCTGACCTTTCTGATCCTGCGCGACGGCAAAGTAATTTTCGACGGCGACCTGCAACAACTCGCGCACACTCAGGACGAATACATCAAGGAATACATCTCGTAAGTGGTATCTGAAAAGCGAGGTCAACCCTGTGCGACGAATCACAATTCTTGTCATCCTGCTGTTCCTTAGCGTAGCGACCGTCACGAAAGGCCGGGGCCAGTCAGCGCAGCAACCCTCCTACGCAAGCATGCTGCAGCTGATCACGACGCCGGAGCAATTTGACAGAAAGCTCATTTCGGTGATCGGCTTCCTGACAATGGAGCGAGAGGGCGATCGGTTGTTCGCCCACCAAGAAGACGCGGTCCACGCAATCCTTAACAACGCCATCCAGATCGAAGGAACTAAACGGATGTCCATAGACAGAGAAAAGCTCGACATGAAGTATGTAAAGGTAGTCGGCGTGTTTCGCGCGAGCAACAGACACAGGATTCCGTTCTTCGGCGGGGCAATCGTCGAACTTAGAAGTTGCGACCTTTGGTCAGATCCAGCGCACCCGATAAGCCAAAAGATCAGTGAGATACCGGGCGCGGTCTCAAAACCCTAAAGCGACGACCCGAAAGGCGAGGACGAAGGAGTAGTCAGTAAATACCTTCCGTGGAGCACTTGTCGACCACTGGCCACAGCATTCATCTCCCCGCCATCAGTCTTTCTACCTCGTCAGCCCCCGAAGGCAACGCCCCGCTCAGCTTGATCAGCTTCCCATCCTGATCGACCAGGAAATCGTCTTCGATGCGCACCCCAAGGTTCTCCTCAGGAATATAAATTCCCGGTTCTATGGTGAAAGCCATGCCCGGACCGAGCGGAACTGTGTAGTCGTCGGGATCATGAACGTTGAGTCCAATGTAGTGGCCCAGGCCGTGGATAAAATATTGCCCCAGCGGCTGCCCATGCAGATCCTTGCCATGAGTATTGATGTAATCGAACGCAACCTGGTAAAGCGAATCCGCGCCATTACGGCCGATGTGCGATTTGCCCGAATGAAAAGCAGCCATGGCGGCCTGTTGCGCGCCGAGAACAATGTCATAGATCTCGCGCTGCCGCGCCGTGAAGTGTCCGTTGATCGGAAGTGTGCGCGTAATGTCGGCGGCATACATTGAGTACTCGCCCGCGGCATCGATGACCACCACGTCGCCAGATTTCATCACGTTGTCGTCGTCCGAATAGTGCAGCACCGTCGAATAATAGCCCGAGCCCACGATCGGCGCATACGCTACCCGCTCGCAGCCGCGCTTTCCCCACTCGTATTGCATCAGCGCGGAAATCTCGCGCTCGTTCACGTTCGGCTTCACTGCCTTGAACGCCGCAAAGTGCGCCGCCACTGAGGCATCCACGGCTTTGCGAATCAGCGCGACCTCTCCCGCATCCTTGGTGGTTCGCAGCGACCAGATCATCGGCTTCACATCTTTAAAAGTCAGATACGCGTTGAACCGCTTCATGAACTGCAGCGGCTTGTACGATGCCGAAGCCTCCTCGTCCGGATCGACATCGGTGTAGAGCACAGGGTGGGCGCCGGTTGCGTAGCGGGCAACGTCGTTGGGAAGTTGCCCCATATCTTCCACGTGATCGAAACCTGTGATGCTTGGCGCTTCCGGGTTCTCCGCTCCGAGCTTGGGACCAGTCCACTTCTCCTGCGTGAGATTGCGCGGCGGAAGAAAAAGAATCTCAGTGTAAGCGCGCGCCGGCTTATCACCTTGCGCATCGGCCGCTGAGGCAATCAGTAGAGCCACGCCCGGCTCGATCGATCCCGAGAGATAGAAAAAGTTATCGTCCTGCCGGAATCCGTAAAGATCGTTCGGACCATCGTTCTCCGTGGCCGAAAACAGAACCACCACACCGCCCACTTTCCTGGCTAGCGCTTCACGCCGCGCGCGATAGTCGGCGTTGGGCTGGCGGTCGAAAGCGAAACTCGACGCAGACGTGGCAAGAAAGAAAATGCCAACAAGAAAACTAGCCAGAAAAAGAGAAGACCGCAATTTTCGCATCGTGTAGTCCATCCTCGAAAAAACCTTCGGTTACGCGTAGCGCCGGCTGTCCGAGCTAAGCCGGAGAAGGTCGGCGTAACGTATTTCACACTCCCACCGGGAACGGCTTGGTATGCGTCTCGGCGCTGAGCCCAACACCAGCAAACCTGCCCTGCAGCAGCGACATCAATCCTGTGTACCAATAGCCCACCACAAACAGCAGCAGGAACGGGACTGTAACGTAGTTCTCATTCTCAACCGCATAGTACACCGTGAGCGCGAAGTAGGCGCCGATCAGCAACTCGAGCCACGGCACCCAGCCCAGACGCTTTCTGTATTTGGTAGCTCCGACTTTGTCCTTCTTCGATTCCACGTGGTACTTGGGAGTGCGAGCAAACGCGCTCTGCTTGCCGATCAGTGCTTCAATCACGGCTTTGGTGTTGGTAATGGTCAATCCAATCCCGAGTGCCATAAGGACCGGAAGATAAAGCAGCGCACGCGGCCAACTCTTAGGAAAGAGTTCACGCTGCGAGACCAGGTAGAAACTCGAAATGGAAAACGTCGACGCCATGAACAGCGGAAAGTCGATGAAGAGCATCTGAAACCATCCTTGATAAAAGCGGATGATCATGGCCGGCAATATCAGCACCGAGAGCACAATCATCAGCGGATAGCTGAGGTTCGCGGTCAGGTGATACCAGGCTTCGATCTTAGTGTGCAGCGGCGCATCGCTGCGCAGCACGCGCGGCAGAATTTTCTTTCCCGTCTGGATCAGCCCCTTGGCCCAGCGCGCCTGCTGGGTTTTGAATGCAGTCATCTCCACCGGCAACTCCGCCGGGCATTCCACATCCTGCAGGTAAATGAACTTCCATCCCTTAAGCTGCGCGCGGTAGGAAAGATCAGTATCTTCCGTAAGCGTGTCATGTTGCCAGCCACCAGCTTCGTCGATCGCCGCACGCCGCCACACTCCCGCAGTGCCATTGAAGTTAAAGAACACTCCGCTGCGGGCGCGTCCCGAGTGCTCAAGCACGAAATGCCCATCGAGCAGGATCGCTTCCACCTGCGTCAGAAAAGAATAATTGCGGTTGATGTGCGTCCAGCGCGTCTGCACCATCCCGATCTTCGCATCGGTAAAGTGATGAATGGTGCGCAAAAGAAAATCTTCCGGCGGAGTGAAGTCAGCGTCGAAAATGGCGACGAATTCCCCTTTCGCCGTCTTCAGTCCCTCGGCCAGCGCTCCCGCCTTAAAACCCTCGCGATTTGTGCGGTGATGGTAGCTGATGGGATTGCCCAGTGCCGCATATCGCTCCACCAAATTGCACGCCACTTCAACCGTCTCGTCCGTCGAATCGTCAAGCACCTGAATGTCCAGCTTCTCCCGCGGATAGTTCAGCTTGCAGATCGACTCCAGCAGCCGCTCAACCACATACTGCTCGTTAAAGATGGGCAACTGCACAGTAACGCGCGGCAAGTTTTCGAAATACGTAGCCGGGTCTGTGGTGCGCTTTTCTTTGTGCTTGTAATAGAGATAAACCAGCACGTAGCGGTGCATCCCGTAACCCGCGAGCAGTATGAGCACAATGAAATAAGGAACCAGCAGCGCACGATCGAAAGCATCGGTGTGGTAAAGCCCCTGAAAAGTCTTATCCAACAAATGCTGGCGCAGATAGGGCCCAATGCCCCTGGGGGCAGCCCACACAGCCAGCATCGAAGAGACGATGAGATCAGAACGCAGCAAAGGGTTGGGTGAAAACCTCTATTCTACCGGATTCAGAGGCTTCAATTCGCTCTCCACGCACGATCAGCGGATGACATGAACCCTCACACCCACTTTGAGCTTCTTCCACGCCTTTTCAGCAGTGTAGACAGGCTGTTCGAGCGCGATTCCCAGAGCGAGGCACGCGCGATCTCCCAACGATAGCCCAAGATGTCGGGTCTGAGTCACCAGATCGCCGGCGACCCTCGCCTGTGCCTCGTCAAATGCCAGGACTTCTCGAACCGGGCTGGTCGCGTCTTCCCACGCCTGTTCGGAAGACCAACCACGACTCACTAGTTTGGCTTGCACTTCGGCGAGATTCACTGCACTGCCGACCGCTCGCGCCAGTAAATCAGGAGTCAGTTTCTCGGCTCCCGGCTCGCCTCCAATCACGGCGAGGATGGCGGAGGCGTCGAGCACAACCCTATTCACGCTTGGCAGCCGCCCGGCGTTCCGCGAGTAACTCATCGACTAGCGAGCCGCCCTTTACGTACTGCCGGGCACGGCGTTGCGCTCGCTGGATGCGGCGCTGCTGGGTCGTTATGCGCAGTTCGTCGTCCTCGATGCGCAGCACCACCTCATCTCCAACCTCAATGCCAAGAGCTTTACGAAAAGAAGAGGGGATCACTACGCGGCCGTTCTCATTCACCCGCGCTCGGGTTTCTTCTGGCATGTCACTCTCCGACCGGAATGACATTATTGTATCATAGTGTCACAAATTGTAGTTCCTGCCCTCGCGCCGTTACTGCCGCGCCGCCCAGGCCAGCCCGTCGGGATCATGGCCAGCCTCGATGCGCCCAACTACTTCCAGCGAACGCAGATCGATGACAGCAACATACCCATCAGGAGAGCAGGCCACGAACGCCCGTGCCCCGTCAGGCTGCATTTGAATGCCGGCCGCGCCGTGCCCAACCGCAATGCGTTTGACGGTCTTGTGAGTCGTTGCATCGATGATCGTCACACCCGAGCCGCGCAAAGAAGAAATCAGTGCCAGCTTGCCGTCAGGAGTGAACTTCAGCCGGTTCGCGCCCCGCACATCGGCCGCCAGAGTCTCCGTCACTCGCTTGCTCGCAACATCAATGATCGAGACAGTTCCATCTCGAGCGTTCGCCACCCAAATTTCCTTTCCGTTCGGGGAGACGTCAAATCCCTCAGAGCCATCGCCAACACGTACGACCGTCTCATTCCAATCGCCGCCCGGCGCGCCCAGCGCCGAGCCTTGCCCGGGCGGGCCAACCACGGCCTTCTCGATAATGCTCACCGTTCCCGAACTCACGTTGGTGGTGACAATCGTCTTCAGATCCGGCGAGACGTAGATCATGTGCGTCCGGTTCTGCCCCGTGCCCAGAATCCAATCAACGCTCTTGGTCGCCGGATCGTAGCTGCCAATCGCCTTCGCGCCTTCCGCAGTGAACCAGACCCTCCCGCCCACAAAAGTCAATCCATGCGGACCGTGCAAAGCACCCAGGTCGATGGACGGCAACGCCTTTTGCGCTACCAGATCGACAACTGCAAGCGTGTTGTATGCCCCGAATCCATAGTTGCTCGCGTAGGCAGTCTTGCCATCGCTCGACGCGATGACTTCGTGCGGATCCTTGCCGACGGGTACTCGAGCGATTACCTGCAAGCTCGCGGGATCGACGATCAGGAGCATACCGTCTTGCTTAGCGAGGATCAGCAACGCATTCGCCGGCGTCTCCGCAGCGTGCACGAAGCTGGTGGTAAGCATTGCGGTGAGCAGAACGAGGGGGATGAGTAGGCGTTTCATAATCCCAAAGCATACGCCATCGCCACGAGCGTGAGCGCGAACGTTGACTACTGCTGGTCTTCGGCGGATGGAATTACCTTGAGCTGCACGCTTGCGCGATCGCCTTCACTCACGCGCAGGGCGCGGCCTCGTCCTTCAAAGCAAAGGAATTCGGGATTGTAGTATGCGTCGCCGTCGATACTCTCCCACGCAAAGATCGTGTAATCGCCGGGAGGCAAGCCGCGCAGCGTGAAGCGTCCACTTTGATCGGTGGAGGCCCTGCGATAGCGATCGGGATGCGTGCGAAAGGTCGCTTCGGGCACAGCCACAACCACTGCATCGGCGACCGGTTCATCTTTCTGATTCGTAGCCACGCCGTCGGCACGCGCACCATTGGCGCTCGCCAGCACATCGACATTTGTGGTGCCACCGCTCACGGTGAATCCAGAGTCCACGGCTTCGCGGCCGCCGGCGGCCACTGACTTCAGAAACCAATCTGGCATGTCGCTGGCATCGGAGAGCTGAACATAAAAGCGCCCGGCGGAAACATTCTTCCACTCAAAGCTGCCATCGGCATTCACGTGCGCCAGCGTAGGAGAGCCGTCTCCAACCGTGACGCCCCCCAGCGCGTTGTCATCGCCGTCGGCCGAACGCAGCAGAAGAAACATCTGGCTGGGGTCGGGTCTCGATACGCTGCCCGCCTCCATGCGCAAGCGCCCGCGAATCGAGCCGCCGGCCTGCGGCGCGAGCTGCAGACCGTCGACGTTTGCCGAAGTGATCTGCAGCGACTGCCGCGCCAGCATGGGCACTGCGGCGTTATCTACGGTTGCGACAATCGTGTACGCTCCCGGAGAAACGTCGCGAATCTCGAAGCTGCCATCCCGATGCATCTCCGCGCCATTCAGCACCAGACTGAAATCTTTCGATTGCAGCATGATCGCCGCCGTAGTTCCCGGCGAAAGGTTCACCACCGTGCCACGGATGGTCAAGGTCGGGCTTTTGGTCAGCGAGAAGTTCGCGGGGAAGTCGTCCCCGGCGTGCAACTGGATCGGCTCGGCCTGCCCGCGATCGCGCGTGCCGGGATAATAAGTAGTCTGGTAGGCAGCTGGCGCGGGCTTCTCGGAGTTTGCGGCATTGCGGGGCGTAGCCGCATTGCCAGTCGTCTCGATCAGACTTCTGAAGTCCGGCGGCGGCGTTACCGAAATAAAGTAGTTGCCCGCGGCTAGGCCCGCGATGCGGTAATCGCCCAGGTCGTTCGTGCGCTCGGCTCCGACCTGCTCCCAGTGACTGCGTCCCGCGACAAAAGTCTGGCGAAGGAGGGCGACTTGCGCCTCAGCCATGGGATCGCCATCTTCATCCGTCACGCGCCCTTCCACCACCGCCGCAGCTTGCAGACGAATGACTAAATCTTTCAGCTCCTGCCCGGCGCCCAGCGTGAGCACGCGCCCTTCGCTTCGCCTCTGATGCTTGTCGACTTCCTGGTAGCCGGTGCGCTCCACGAACAGGCGATAGCGACCCGGCAAGATGTTCTCGATGCGAAAGCCGCCATCCGCGCCGCTGAGCGCGGTGTAGTTCCCGCCGTCGCTCTGGCTCTCAGCGATCAGCTCGATCAATGCCTTCTTCACCGGCTCGCTGCCGGGATCTTTGGTGACGATGCCGCTGAGCGTGGCCCGCGCTGGCGTCGAGGTTTGTGCTGCTGATGAATGCGGGCTCTGCAGGGAAAGTGACGCGGCGCTTGCGACGACGAGCCACAACAGACCTGCGGGAAGAACCTTCATGTTGTCTAGTGCTGGGGGCTGTCAGGAGTGCGTCGAGTCGTCGTGAGGATTGGATCACGTTGGACTTCGACCTAGTCATTCTAACCCGAGGTGGGTGGTTGATCCAGATCAAAAAATTTGCAGATTTTGGATCGTAAAATACCTGGAATCAGCAACTTACGTTTTATAGGTCCGGCTAAAATATTGACAGCAAACGACTTACTTGCAAAATATTCCATTCAAAGGGCTTAGAGGCTATCGCCTCGGCTAAGTGCCTTGGAATCAGCAGAGCGAATCGTAAAATCTTGCATTCACGGGACTTATCTCGTTGCTCTTCGATTGTCAAAGATCTGGTTCGCAGGGCTGGCCGACTTCGTGGTCTCCGGCTTGATCATTGTCGGCTAATGGAGCCTGTGGATGGCAAGGTTACATGTCACATGGTCGCTGTGGAATTCCGCTCTTCGAATGACGAGCCAAGCGCCCCGCCCGCGCTTGGTCCGAAACGAAACTCCAGCTTCAATAAATGCGGGGCAGCGCCCCTAAGCCTTGCGCGAACTGAAGTAAGCTTTGGTTCGTGGGCCCGTGGTGTAATGGCAGCACAGGACCCCGTCAAGGTCCGAGCGAGGGTTCGAATTCCTCCGGGTCCATTCCTTCTTCGGAAGGATTGTCTCTCAGGGACAAGTGGAGGGTTCGCAGGACGGGGTGCGACCCTCCTTAAAGTAACTTGATTTGTGGCGGCGCTGTCTCGATAATAAGGGTGACCTTGACGGGGTACCGATTTATCGGTTCTCGCGACGGCCTCGGGATTTCCGGGGCCGTTTGCATTTTCTTGTGGGAGTGGGATTCACGGGCTTGCACAAAGCTTTTCCAACGGATCCGTCAACCGTTGGCTCTGTTTCCAATACTTCCGCTCGTCCGTACCCATCTTTGCTGTGGCAAAAAGAATTGCGGTGCGTGATAAAGCCGATGCATAACCAAAGTGCTTGGGAGTCTGGATTGCTTCTGCGCGAGTTCCTGAGGTCGCTAAGGCCAGCGCGGCAAAGCGTCTTATTGTATCTGAGCTTGTTTCCCTAAAGATCCGAAGCAGGTCTTGGGAATGATTCCAGCCACAGTGATCATGGAAGAGGCTTAGGGCCCAAATGCAAAAGTATTCAGACGGTCCGTTCTCCGCTCTCAAAATCGGCTCCAGCAGAGATTTGGCAACCTTCTCTCGGTTTCGCTTATCGAGTGCCGTGAATTGTTTGAAGAACGACGCAACCGAGTGTGCGACTGGATATAGCCGTGGAAGATGGTCGAGCACGATAGGTATTAATTCCGGCTTCTGCAAAGCAGAAAGTCTACCAAGTATGAAGGATACCTCGCGGTAGTCAACGTTCTGATCTGCAGAAAGGGCCTCTCTAAGCATCTGCGCTAAATTCAGGGCATCCACCTCTTGTTTTTGCTTTTCGCTGAGATCCTCGTAAGGTGTTGCTTCATCGTATTCTCCTACGACCTCCAGCAGCTTTCGTCTCGCAGCTTCTTTCTCGGTGTGTGGAGTCAGATGGTATTCCAGATAGTCCTCGGTAGCTAGTACGCTCGTCTTTGTCGTTTGAAGCGTTAATCCGTGATTTTGAAAAAGGGTCTCAGCAAGAATGCGAATACCGTATTCAGCGCTTTCTGGTTTCGGGGCAAAAATCACGAAATCATCTGTAAATCTGATGAAATCTATCCCATAGCTCATTAATGCACTATCAACGTCGATGAGAGCGGCCTCTCCAAGTGGGCGTGACGCGGGGGGACCGATAGGAATTCCGTAGCTGGCACCATCTGAAAAGCGATAGAGCATTTTTTCTAATACTCGGATGTGGTCCGGCTTCGCCGATTTGGATGCTGCTTGTAGTGCATTTATGAGCCTGTGTTGATATACGCGAGGGTAGAAGTCAGCGATATCGGTAATGCCAACAAAGCCTGTTCGAGAACGTTTGGCTTTCTGTGCCACTCGATTTTTGAAGTCGGAATAAGATGGCGATTCGTTGTAAAGGATTCCCTCGGGTGCACCGTCCGCTCTATAAGAAAAAAGCCTATGCGTGCGCTTGGGCAGTCGACCGGAATGAATGTCGTCTCGAAGGACGAGCACTAGCGCCGTGAATATTAGTAAGTCAAACGGATGGAGGAGTAAAACTCGCCTTATGTTTAGGCGCGACTTTGGCGCAAATGTCGCAATTCGGTCGTAGCCGCTGTACGTGTCCAGGTCGATATTTTCAACGAATGTCCTTACTTCATTCCAATTCTGCTCGACAAGCCTCCACTCGGGTGGTTCGGGAAAAAAGTCCCCGTATCCGTGGTGCTTTATCGCAGCTAGCGACTGGTCCAAAATATCTGCGTTGAGTTTTAGCACGTACTAGATCCTAAGTGATTGTCGCGTCGGGCCGATATTATAACTGGGTGGGCGGCT
>CAWEBA010000033.1:0-33206 GCA_963807145.1 uncultured Acidobacteriaceae bacterium
CGGCGGGGGCTCGCCGCGGTGCGGCATGCGGTGCATTTGAAAGTGGACACAGGCATGGGCCGGCTCGGTGTGGCGCTGGCTGAGCTTCCCGCGGTGCTGAAAGCTCTGCGTGCGGCTCCGCATCTTGATTCTCGAAGGGCTCTCGACCCACCTCGCTTCTTCAGAAATTATGGACGCGCCTTCGGTGGCCGAGCAGGAGCGCCGCTTCGAAGAAGCGCAGCGCACGGTGCGGGCGGCGGGCTTTGATCCTGAGTTGATCCACATGGCCAACACCAGCGCCCTGATCTCGCGGCGCGAAACGTGGAATAACATGGTGCGGCCAGGTGTTGCGCTCTACGGATATTATCTTCCGTTCCAACGCGCGGGCCGAGAAGTGAGCGATGGTACGCTGCGGCTTGCAGTTAAGCCCGCGCCGACCTGGAAGACGCGAATTCTTTCCATGCGGGATTTCGCTGCCAACCAGGCTCTGGGCTATGGCGGAACTTATGTGACCTAGACAAAGTGTCACGTTGCCGTGCTTCCCGTCGGCTATGCCGACGGATATAACCGGCAGCTTTCGAATCGCGGGCGCGTGATCGTCCGCGACCACTACGCGCCCATTATCGGCAGTATCTCGATGGACCTCACGCTGGTGGACGTAACGGGCATTCCCGGGATTGTCGTTGGCGATGAAGTAATCCTGCTCGGTAATCACGACGGGCTGAGCGTCGATGCACTCGAGGACGCGCGACTAGCTAATAGTTCGCCTTACGAGATTCTCTGCAATATCTCGAAGCGCGTGCCGCGAGAGGTACGGAACCTGACCGCACGGAGTGAATCCAGATCGGTCAAAATCACCAGATCGATCGTCCTAAAATCTCTGGAATCAGTGACTTGGGGGCGACCCGATCTGCATCGCGCCCCGCTAAAATATTAAGAACAAATAACTTACCCGCAAAATATTGCATTCAAGAGGTCTTAGGTCGACTTGCCCGCGGCAAAGTGCCCTAAATCAGCGGGTCCACGCGCTGCAAAATATTGGATTCACGGGGAGTTATTCCATTGCTATTCAGATGTCAAAGATCCAATGCGTAAAGAATATGGTCTCAGTCTGCGGGCGTGAAGTCAAGAGAATTCAGGCTTGTGTATTTTTTTTTTTTTTTTTTTTTTTTTTTTTTTTTTTTTTTTTTTTTTTGGGGGGGGGGGGGGGGGGGGGGGGGGGGGGGGGGGGGGGGGGGGGGGGGGGGGGGGGGGGGGGGGGGGGGGGGGGGGGGGGGGGGGGGGGGGGGGGGGGGGGAAAAAAAAAAAAAAAAAAAAAAAAAAAAAAAAAAAAAAAAAAAAAAAAATTATTTGTGGGTCAGTCGCATTCAGCGTCCGGTCTGATCTTCCAGCGCTGGTTCGAGCTCGCTTCGGATAATGCCCATCTCGACATAGATAGGACGCATGATCTGCCGGATTGCCTTCAGTTGCGTGGAGAACCAGACTGCGCCTGCAACGCAAAATGCTCCCGTAATCATAACTGCATGCGGCGCTCCCAAAGTGTGCGCCAGGCCACCGGCCAGCAAGCTGCCGAACGGCGCCATTCCTACAAAGGCCATGGTGTAATAGCTCATCACCCGGCCACGCTTATCTTCCGGCACCAAGGTTTGAATAACGGTGTTGCTCGCCGCCAGGCCTTGCATCATGCCGAAGCCGACGATCAGCATGAGGAACATCGATAGCCAGAGGATTCGCGACAGGCCAAAACAGATCAGACCAACACCGAAGAGCGCGGCGGAAAGCTGGATCATCGTGGTCAGTCCGCGGACCGTCTTGCGCAAGGCGAGAGAAACTGCGGAGATCAACGCACCGACGCCGGTCGCTCCTAGCAGGAACCCGAGCGTATGCGGTCCGCCATGCAGGACCTTTAACGCGAAGATGGGCATGAGCACCATGAAGGGCATACCCATCAGGCTAATCAGCGCGAAGAGCAACAAAATGGTCCGTATCGGGCGAAAGCCGGAAACATAGGCCCAGCCCTCCTTGAGTTGTCCCAACATGGAGGTGAGGGCGCGTTTCGCTGGCGCGATATTTATCCTCATCATGAGTAGCGAAGCGATGACGGCGAGATAGCTGACGCCGTCAATCAGGAAACAATATCCTTCTCCCGCGGCGCCAATGACGAAGCCCGCCAGGGCAGGTCCCACGAGCCGAGCCATATTCACCATGGAAGAGTTGAGCGCAATCGCGTTGCCGAGATCCTGTTTGTCTTCGACCATCTGCACCAGAAAGGCTTGACGGCCGGGCATGTCGAAGGCGTTGATCAAACCCTGCAGAACGCTAAACGCAATAATTTCGTGGATGTTGATGATCCTGGCGAGGGTGAGGCCGGCGAGCGCCAGAGATTGCAGACCTGCCAACACCTGCGTCCACACAAGCATCTTTCGCCGGTCCAGCCGGTCGACCCAGACGCCGGCAAAAGGCGCGAACAGAAAAGTTGGAATCTGGCCGGCAAAGCCGACGAGGCCCAGAAGCAATGCGGAGCCAGTGAGCCGGTACACCAGCCAGCTGGTTGCGACGCGGGTCATCCAGGTGCCGATCAGAGAGATGCTTTGACCAGTAAAGAACAGCCTGAAATTCCGGTGTTGAAGCGCTCGCCATGCGTGGGAAAACTGCTGGAACGGATTCTGCTTAGCGGTATCTGTGCCGGTCAAATCGATTTTCTCCAGATAGCTATTCTTGCTCAAACCTAAGGCCAGCGGGCAGAGAAAAGGGGAGTCGACCCCACTATGCAAGGGCAAGACAGGCTCCGACCGCTCCCTGCACCCGTCTAATGCGGGTTCTCGCGGCTTGCTGTGGCGGGGCTGATTGTCCGCCCATCCGTTTGCTATGCTCAGAGTACATGCCGTCGCGCTACGCACAATGGATGTATGACTGGGAGCACCGGCTGACTTCGGTGGACAATAATCGCGTGGTGCGTCCGCTGGAGTGGGGACTGGAATATGCGCGGGACTGGCCTTGCCGCAATGGCTGGCAGCCGGGGCAGGCTGCGGACGATCCGGCGAAGTTCCTTGTGGATTTCAACCGGCGCATCGTCGCTGCCAGCGATGAGTTTTATTCGTACAAACCGGCAAGCGACTTTCAGCTGGAGGAGCGCGAGGTACAGGTTTTCTCCACGCGCGAAATTCCGGACGCAAAGCTGGAAGCCAAAGTAAAAGGAACGTTCGCGGAGTTTCTGCGATTCACTGCGCCGGTGAAAACTCCTTATCCGGAAAACAATGTGGTGAATGCGCGCTGGTTCCCCGCGCGTGGACACCGTGCCATCGTTCTTCTGCCGCACTGGAACGCCGACGCAATTGCCTACGTGAGCCTCTGCAAGGTTCTCAACATGCTGGGCATCGCGGTGCTGCGGCTGAGCATGCCTTATCACGACATCCGCATGCCGGCTGAGATCAGCCGTGCCGATTACGCCGTGTCCGCCAATATTGGCCGCACGCTCGATGCAGTGAGGCAGGGCGTGGTGGATGTTCGGTGTTGTCTCGATTGGCTGGAGCAGCAGGGTTACAACAAGCTGGGAATCGTGGGGACGAGTCTCGGTTCCTGCTATGCGTTCATCGCGGCGGCACACGATCCACGCATTCGGGTGGCGGCGTTCAATCATGCTTCGACTTATGTCGCCGACGTGGTGTGGCATGGGCAGTCGACGCGGCATATCCGGCAGGGCATCGAATCGCAGATCGACCTGGAGACCTTGCGGCAGTCGTGGCTGGCGGTCAGTCCGATGGCGTATTTCGATCAATTCTCCCGATGGCCGCGGAAGTCGCTCATCATTTATGCGAAGTACGATCTGACTTTTCTGCCTGAACTGTCGCGTGACGTAGTGGTGGAATTCGAGCGCCACGGGCTGGATCACAAAGTTGTGGTTCTTCCCTGCGGTCACTACACGATGGGTGAGGCTCCCTACAATTACATGGATGGGTGGCAACTGGCTTCGTTTTTGCGGACGGCGTTCGAGTAGCGGTCACGCGGTAGAATGTGGGCATGGCGGCGCGCATCCTCGATTCCGAAGCTGTGATGGAGTACCGGCGTGGGGATTTTCTGATCAGCACCAGCCGTGAGCGACTGGATCTCGATGTGGTTCATGGTTTTCTCACCAATTGCTATTGGGCGAAGGGCATCCCGCGGGAAGTTGTGGCCCGGTCGATCGAGCACGCGCTCTGTTTCGGCATTTATGATGGGGATGGCGCGCAAATCGGCTTCGCCCGCGTGATCAGCGATTTCGCTACCATCGCTTATGTCGGCGATGTGTTCGTGCTGGAAACGCACCGCGGACGCGGGCTCGGCAAGTGGCTGATGCAATGCATTACCGAGCATCCTGCGCTGCAGAATCTGCGGCGCTGGATTCTGACCACCCGCGATGCGCATGGACTTTATTCGCAGTTTGGTTTTACTCCGGTGAAGGCGCCAGAGCGATTTATGGAACGTCACCAGCCTAACATGTACAGGAAACAAAACGATCTCTACGAGATTCTCGTACCGCCGCTCGACCCCGCCTCCGACGCCCTATAAGAACGAAAAGCAACTTGGTCCATGTTCCCCTTCTTCCCCGGAAAACCAAATGAAGAACTCCGCTGTTTCGAAGATGTATCGTCCTCTCTACGAAGCCGATCCACAGATTGCGGCGGCCATCGACAACGAAACCCGCCGCCAGCACGAAGGCTTCGAGCTAATCGCCTCGGAGAACTTTGTCAGCGAAGCCGTGCTCGAAGCCGCGGGTTCGGTGTTCACCAACAAGTATGCCGAGGGATATCCCGGCAAGCGCTACTACGGTGGTTGCGAGTACGCCGATGTGGTCGAGAACCTGGCGCGTGACCGCGCCAAGCAATTATTCGGAGCCGAGCATGCCAATGTGCAGCCGCACGCCGGCTCGCAGGCCAACATGGAGGCTTATGCGGCCGTTCTGCAGCCCGGCGACACTATTCTTGGATTGAATCTGGCCCACGGTGGCCACCTCACGCACGGGCATCATCTGAATTTTTCCGGGAAGACCTACAAGATCGTGCCTTACGGCGTGACCAAAGAGACGGAGACGATTGACTACGATTCGCTGGAAAAGCTGGCTGAAGAACATCGCCCCAAGCTGATTATCGGCGGCGGCAGCGCTTATCCTCGCATCATCGATTTCGCCCGCATGCGCCAAATCGCTGACAAAGTGGGAGCGCTGTTTCTAGTCGATATGGCGCATTTTGCCGGACTGGTGGCGGGAGGCGTGCATCCTTCGCCGGTGCCGCACGCGCATATTGTTACTTCGACAACCCATAAAACTTTACGCGGACCGAGAGCGGGGATGATTCTTTCGAAGGCCGAGTTCGCGGCGGCGATCGATAAAGTTGTTTTTCCGGGGATGCAGGGCGGTCCGCTGATGCACATCATCGCGGCCAAGGCAATTTGTTTTCACGAGGCGATGCAGCCCGAGTTCCGCGATTACGCGAAGCAAGTCGTGGCCAACGCGAAGGTGCTGGCGGAGACGCTGGCGGCCGAGGGCTTCCGCATCATTTCCGGTGGGACGGATACGCATTTGATGCTCGTTGACGTTTTTTCCAAGGGTATGCTGGGCAGCGAGGCCGAGAAAGCACTCGGCGAGGCCGGAATCACGGTCAACAAAAATGCGATCCCATTCGATGTGAATCCGCCGATGAAGCCGAGCGGCATCCGCATCGGTACTCCGGCCCTGACCACGCGGGGAATGAAAGAGGCGGAGATGCGGCAGGTCGGGCGCTGGATCGCGGAAGCGCTGCTGCAGCGCGCGGATGCGGCCGTGCTGGGGAGAATCCGAAAAGAAGTGCTCGGTCTCTGTGAGGCATTTCCGCTTTATGCCGAGCGCAGAGCCAAAGCGCAGGCCGAGGTGCGAGCTTAAGCTGGGGCCACGTTAATTCTGTTGTGAAGCCCGCACCCGCTGTGGTTAAATGCCTTCGGTGAAGATCGCCATCGATATCCGGCGGATGACTGAGTTCGGCGTCGGTACTTACATCCGTAATGTGGTGCGGACCCTGGGCAGATTGGACCACGAAACCTCGTACTTCCTCATCGGCTCTCCCGCCAAGGTGAAGGAAATCGGCCCCCTGCCGGCTAATTTTCACACGATTCCTTTGGCCGAGCCGGAGCGCTCGTGGAAAAGCTTCACGGAGTTCCGCGCGATCGTGAAGCGGCTGGAATGCGATCTGGTGCACATCCCGAATTTGTTCTCCATCCCCCGCGCGCTGCCTTGCCCTTACGTGATGACGGTGCACGACATGCTGGAGCACCTAACGCAGCCTCATCAGCAGACGGGGCTTCGAGGGTCGCTGCACTTTCAGTTGACCAAACGGGTTTTGCGAGGCGCGGCGCGCATTTTCGCGGTTTCGAACTTTACCAAGCTCGAAATGGAGAAGCTGTTTGATATTCATCCGGGACGCATCGAGGTGGTCTACAACGCGATCGATGAAAGGTTTCTTCGCGGACACGCCAGCGCGGCCGACCGTCAGGTGATTGCCGAGCGCTACCAGGTCACTTATCCCTTCCTGCTCTATGCCGGCAGAATCAGTCCGCACAAGAACGTAGTGCGCATGATCGAAGCTTTTTCGGCGTTGAAGACTGAGTTGGAGAAAGAAGAGGCATTTCCTGACCTGAAGCTCATCATCATTGGAGACGATGTTTCCGGCAATCCCGATCTGCGGCGGACGGTGATCCGCAGTGGCGTGCAGAACGATGTGCGCTTCCTGGGGTTTGTTCCCATCGAAGTGCTGCGCACTTTTTACGATGAAGCCAAGATCTTTGTCTTCCCGTCGCTCTACGAAGGCTTCGGCCTGCCTCCGCTGGAGGCCATGGCCCATGGCACTCCGGTCGTGACCTCAAACGTGTCGTCGCTGCCCGAGGTGGTGGGCAACGCTGCGGTGCTGGTCCACCCGGAGAACGTTTTCGAAATCATGCGCGCCCTGCACCGGGTGCTTATGGATCAGCCGTTGCGCGAAAAAATGAAGGAACGCAGCTACCGGCAGGCGGCAAAGTTCTCCTGGGAGAAGTCGGTGCGTCGAATCATGAACACCTATCAGGAGGTGGTGAGTCCGCCCGGCAGTGCGGAATCCAGAGGCCAGTCCGCCTCCGCGAGCCCCAAATCGACGGCGGGCGTGGCTTGATTTCGACTGGCTCCCGCCAGTCTTCCTGGCAACTCAGCGGAAACTCAACCTGGCAGCCGAGCGAACTGAACTCCGCGATGAATCTACTTGAGCAGGGGCTGGCCTGGCGAAGCGATGGCGAGCTTGTGCAGTTTGGCGGTGACCCGGTTGCGGTCGGCGTCGGTCTGGGCCGAAGCGAGCCGCTTGCGAAGGAGGGTGATCTTGTGTTGACGGGCGCGGCGCCGGCGAATCTCCGGCCGGCGGCTGGGTGCTGACATATTGTGTGCTCCTGGAGTGAATTGAAAAGAAAAATTTGCGGCAGCCGGACCTGTAAGCCGAATTCTGTCCGCCGGATTGCTCCAGCGGGACGGTCATTCCTCTGGGCCACGCATCGCTGCGGGGCTCTAGCGACCTACCCGAAGGTTGGACGCGCCGAGCCGGCACGTGCCACGACCGAAGCCGCGAACTCCCTTCCTATTTGGTCTTGCTCCGTGTGTGGTTTGCCCTGCCCGCTGCATTGCTGCCGCGGCGGTGCGCTCTTACCGCACCTTTTCACCCTTACCCGCATCGGTGAAGATGCGGGCGGTATGTTTTCTGTGGCACTTTCCGTCGGACGGGCTTGAACCCGGCCTCCCGGACGTTATCCGGCACACTGCTCTGCGGAGTTCGGACTTTCCTCTCCCCGCGCCCGAAGACGCGGAAAGCGACCGTCCGGTCCAGCTGCCAACAGAATCATTATACGGGGTCCGAGCGGACCTTGCCCTGAGCGATGTTGAAGGGGCTGCCGGACTTCGGCCTACCCGCCGTCCCGACACTAACTAGCTGGTAGACTTATCGACGAGCGGCCATCCCGAAACCTCGTTTTGGCCGAAGCCCGAAGCCCGACAGCCGAAGCCTGCCGCATGAATATCGCCGAAGCCATCCGAATCGCGCTGCAGTCGCTGTGGGTGAATAAGTTGCGCTCGGTGCTGACGCTGCTCGGGGTCGTGATCGGAGTGGCTGCCGTCATCGCCGTCGTTACCTTCGTCTCCGGCATCAACGATTACGTGGCCCAGAAGATATTTAATCTGGGCGCAGATGTTTTCCTCATCTTCAAAGTTTCTCCGGCCGTCACAAATGTTGATCGCTATTTGGAAGGTGAGAAGCGCAAAGACCTGACTGTCGAGGATTACCAGGCGGTAGCCGACGCCTGCCGTCATTGTGTGCTGGTCGCCGCTTCCACACGCAATGAAAGCGGCCATGTGAAGTACAACGGGCAAGAGATCAGCGACACGCTGGTGCGGGGAATCACTCCCGGCATGCCTACGATTCTCGATACCGACCTGAGCGCGGGCCGCATGCTGAACCAGACTGACCTGGATAATCGATCTCCGGTTGCCGTCGTGGGAAACGATATCGTCGAACATTTGATGGCGGGTACGGATCCGCTGGGCAAGGAAATCCGCATCGACGGTTGGACCTACCAGGTAATTGGCGTGGGCACGAAGAAGGGCAAGACCCTTGGGCAGAGCGCTGACAACTACGTGATGATTCCCATGACAGCCTGCCTTAAACAATATGGCACGCACAATAATAGCCTGCGGATCGCCGCCAAGGCGGCGAGCGCCGGAGTGCCGCTCGATGAGGCCGTCGATGAAGCGCGCGTTGCCCTTCGCGCAAGGCGGCATGACCCGCTCGGGGGCGAAGACAGCTTCGACATAGAGACCAATTCGAGCCTGCTGGGCATCTGGACCGATTTCAGCCAGACATTTTTCATCGCCACCATCGGCATTGCCGCAATCTCGCTGGTGGTCGGCGGCATTGTCATCATGAACATCATGCTCGTATCGGTGACCGAGCGTACCCGCGAAATCGGCATTCGCAAGGCGCTGGGAGCGCGGCGTGAGGATGTGCTGCTGCAGTTTTTGATCGAGTCCGTTACGCTGGCGCTTGCGGGCGGCATTCTGGGAGTGCTGTTGGGCACGACGATCGCCGTATCCGTTACGCTGCTGGTCGGGATGCCTTCGGCGATCAAGCTCTGGGCCGTGGCGGCCGGACTGATTGTGTCCGCCAGCGTGGGAGTATTCTTCGGCGTCTATCCCGCGCGCAAAGCGGCAAAGCTCGATCCGATCGTGGCTTTACGGTTTGAAACCTAGAAAGAATTTGGGAATTTTGTAATCGGGTAATTTGGTAATTTGAAACCCAGCCGAGGTCGTAGGGGGTCAAATTTCAAATTACCAAATTACAAATTACCAAATTGCTAAATTACTCGATCCTACATGCTTCGCAAAGACGAATTCGGTGAGATCGTTCAGATGGCGACCGACACCATCCGCGGCAACAAGCTGCGCTCGTCGCTGACCGTGTTGGGGATCGTAATCGGCGTTGCGATGGTAATCGGCGTTTCTTCCATAGGCCGCGGCCTGGACGACAATGTTCGCGACCTGGTTTCAAGCATCGGATCAAACATTATATTTGTGTTTCACATGGAGCCATTTACTTTCGGGCGCATCCCGGAAGAAGTCCGGACCCGGAAAGAACTGACGTTTGAGGACGCTGAGGCGATTAAGGATTTGCCCCATGTTAAAGCAGTATCGGCAGGGATTCGTCTGTTCCGCCCCGAACTCGGCGTGGGCAGTTACGCAGTCAAATATCAGGACCGCAAGGCCAAGAACACCATTCTTGAAGGAGATACAGCGTCGGTGAAGGATGTGTTTGACATGCCCATGGCCAGCGGCAGATGGTTCACTGACATGGACGATCAACATCGTTCCCCGGTCGTGGTTCTCTGTCACGACACTACTGAGGAATTGTTTGGAACACAGGACCCGCTTGGCCGCGAAGTCAATATCGAAGGACGGTTGTTTCAAGTCGTAGGCACGGTGCAGAAGATCAAGTCGATTTTTGGCGGGGGTAAGGACCCGAACGACAATCGTGTCTTTTTTCCGCTGCAGACCTTCAAGACGTTACATCCTGAGTTGAAACAGCACTGGATCAGCGTTAAGGCTACTTCTCACGATGACATGCCGAAGGCCATCGACGAAATCCGGGAACTGCTGCGACGCCGGCGAAAAGTTCCTCCCAACAAGCCAGACAATTTTGCCGTCTTCACGTCGGACTCAATCTCGGATGTATGGAATCAGCTCACGGGCATGCTGTTCATCGGCATGTTCGCGATTTCGAGCGTTGGGCTGATTGTCGGAGGCGTGGGCGTGATGAATATTATGCTGGTGAGCGTGACTGAAAGGACGCGAGAGATCGGCGTCCGCAAGGCGATTGGAGCGCGCAAGCGCGACATTCTTTTGCAATTCACTTTAGAGGCGATCATTCTTACGGCAGTTGGCGGCGTGATTGGGATTCTGCTCGGCGCCATCATCGTGGGCGTGCTTCCTGCGTTCTGGCCCGCGCTGCCTGCCCACATGTCGATGTTTTGGACGATCTTCGGCTTTTCATCTGCTGCCGGAACCGGCTTGGTGTTTGGGATATATCCCGCGTGGAAAGCCGCGAACCTGGATCCGATTGAGGCGTTGCGTTACGAATAGTCTGTCCCGCGTTTGCGCATGATGGATTCCATCGTCAGAGCACTTCAGATCGTCGCGGTCATCGGCACGTTCTCCAGTTGCATTTACTATCTTCTGTGTCTTTCGAGCGCCGCAAGATTCTTGCGCGAAGGGAAGGTCGAACGAGGAACCCGCGCTGAACAATCTTCACCACCCATCTCGATTCTTAAACCACTCAAAGGAATCGATCCTGAAATCTATGAGAGCTTTCGCAGCCACTGCCTGCAGGACTATCCGGAGTACGAAATCATTTATGGGGTGAGCGACGCCGACGATCCTGCGATCGAGAGCGTTAAGAAATTGCAAAGCGAATTCCCCGATCGCAGAATTCGTCTGCTGGTTTGTCCGAAGATCCTGGGCGCGAACGTGAAGGTCAGCAACCTGGCGCAGATGCTGGCGGAAGCTCGCTTTGACTACCTGATCGTCAACGACAGCGACATTCGCGTGGAGCCTGATTACCTGCGCCGGGTGACCGCGCCGTTGTCCGACCTGCGCGTCGGAATGGCCACTTGTCTTTACCGCGGAGTGGCCGGTGCGACGCTGGGATCGCGTCTGGAAGGGCTGGGCATCAGCACAGACTTTTGCCCGAGCGTGCTCGCCGCGTGGCAGCTTGAAGGCGGCATTCGCTTTGGGCTTGGCTCCACGCTGGCCTTTCGCCGTGCAGAGTTGGAGAAGATCGGCGGGTTCGCTTCATTCGTAGACTATCTCGCCGACGACTACGAACTGGGAAAGCGCATCGCCAGCCTGGGGCTGACCGTGAAGCTGTCGGATGTCGTGGTTGAGACCTATCTTCCGTCTTATCGCCTGCGGGAATTCTTCGCGCATCAACTGCGCTGGGCTCGTGGAGTCCGGGACGCGCGCGCGGGAGGGTACATGGGTCTGATTTTTACGTTTGGGATCATGTGGTCGCTGTTCGCTCTGGCCGCGAGTGGGGCGTCGCTGTGGGCCTGCGGCGCGCTCGCGATCACGCTCTTGCTTCGTCTCGCAGTTGCATTGTTTGTGGGCCGCGGGGTTCTGCAGGACCATCAGATTCTCAAATACGCATGGCTGATTCCCCTTCGGGACTTGTTCGCAGCCGCGGTCTGGGTCGCGGGTCTTGGCGGCCATACCGTCGCGTGGCGAGGAGAACGTTTCCGGCTGAAGGCCGGCAAGCTCACTCGGACTGAGCCGTAGCGACGAATGGGTGCGCAATCATTTCGGCTGCCATGGGAACCGAATGGTGATGATCGAGAACCGTCCGGACCTTGCTGGCCAGCTGTTTCAAGGTGAACGGCTTCTGCAGAAAGTTGTTTTCGACGTCGACAACTTTATGGTCCAACACCGTTTGCCCGGCGTAGCCTGAGACGAACAACACCCTGGTCTGCGGACTCAGTGTTTCCAGTTCCCTCGCCAGTTGGCCCCCGCTCATGTGCGGCATCACGACATCGGTAACCGTCAAGTGGATCGTCGAGCCATGATTCCTGCTGACCGATAAGGCTTCGACTCCATCCCGCGCTTCCAGAACGGTGTAGCCGCGAAGCCTGAGGAATTCGACCGTTGCCCGGCGCAGCGGTTCCTCATCCTCGACCAGCAGGACGGTCTCTGTGCCACGCTGTGCCGCTCCCGCGATCTTGTCTGGGCTTTCAACGGCGACCGGCTGATCCTGCACGCAGGGCAAATAAATCTTGATCGTCGTGCCCATCCCGGGTTCGCTGTAGGCCCAGACATATCCGTGATTCTGTTTGACGATCCCATACACCGTCGCCAGACCAAGCCCGGTACCCTTGCCGGAAGGTTTCGTGGTGTAGAAAGGTTCAAAGACGTGCGTCAAGTGATCGGCAGGAATACCCGATCCTGTGTCGGTCATGCTGAGCACAGCATAGCGCCCGGGAGGAATCACCGCGCGCTTGCGGTCGGCGTATTGTTCGTCAAGTTGGACATTGCGGGTTTCGATGGTGCATTGTCCCCCCTGAGGCATGGCGTCGCGGGCGTTGGCCGCGAGGTTCATGAGAATCTGCTCGATCTGAACCGGATCCAGACGGATTCTGCCCAGTTCCTCGCCCGCGGCGAAGACAAGCTCTATGTCTTCTCCGATAAGGCGGCGCAGAGTCTTGGTGATTCCATTGACCACCGGGTTTAGTTCCGCGACGCGCAAGGCCTGAGGTTGTTTGCGGCTGAAAGCGAGCAGCTGCCGCGTCAGATCGGCAGCGCGGCGCGCGGCGGAAAGGATCTCCTGAATCCGCCCATGGGCAGGGCTTTTCGGGACCACGGAGTCGAGCGCCAGTTCGGAATAGCTGGTGATAATCGTCAGCAGGTTATTGAAGTCGTGAGCAATGCCCCCGGCCAGGCGACCGACCGCATCCATTTTTTGTGACTGGACCAACTGTGCTTCCAGGCGCAGGCGTTCGGTGTAATCCCGCCCGTTGGAGACAAAGTTCGTGATGCTCCCGTCGGCGTCCCGTATGGCACTGATGCTCTCATCGACGTAATACACTTCGCCATTTTTCTTTCGGTTCACGACGATGCTGCGCAGGATGCCGCTCGAACGAATAGTTTCCCACACCTCCCGGTAAAGTATGGGTGCTTGTTCCCCGGATTTCAGAATAGACGAAGTCTTCCCTGTAACTTCTTCGGAAGAATATCCAGTTAACAGTTCGAAAGCCGGATTTACGTATTCAATGATACCTTCGCCATTCGTGATAAAGATGGCATCAGCCGATAGCTGAACCGCGCAAGAAAGTTTCCGGGAGGATTGTTCCGCCATCTGCCGCCGCTGCTGGGTCGAGTGCAAACTGAGGGCGCACCGGATCGTGCGTACCAAGTTGGCGCCGGTGAGCTGCGATCTTTCCACGCAGTCATAAGCGCCCGCCTGGATGATTTCGGCCACCGCTTTCTCGTCAGCATGCTCAGTCAGCAGGATGAAGGGCATCGCGCCCCGGGTATGCAGAAACTCCGAGAGAAGCTTGGTAGCCGCCGCATCTCCGGTCTCATGTTCAAACAGCACCAGCCCGTAGTCGGCGCGCTGCAACATCGCCTTGGCTTCTTCGAGTGAGCCCGCATGGTCGAGTTCCGCCGGCAGCGCACCTCGGTTCCGCTCCAGGATTTCGCGGATGAGAAAAAAATCCTCTTCCTGGCTTCCCACCAGCAGGACACGCAAAACAGAGGGCCCGGGTTGTGCAGTAGTTGACAGAGGATTCCTTTGTCTACTCCTTTCACATCGGAATCTTTCGGTCGCGGCGTCGTCCTGGGAGTAACCACATACATATTGAGAGCAAGAAGAAGTGCCAGAATGGGGATGGGCCCAGTTCGGGATTGACTGACGGTATATTTTCTTGAGCGAAGGCCGGTCACCCTACCGCCTCCTGTCCGACGGTCTCGCTTTTGCTGAATGTAGGATAATGACGATAATAGTTCTCCATTCTCGGGGTGAGTATGCTCGCATTCCTACAGCGAACGCCGAGCGCGATAACATCGCCAGCAGTCTACAAAAGCCAACAAAGTAAAAAGTCTCACCTACTATCTTCCATCGAACCCTGTACAGCAGGCGAAGAACGCCATCGGCGCTGAGTATGAATCTGACGGTCGCTTGCTGGTCGTCGTTCTGCAATGATCGCCGCTGCAGTGATGCCCGGACGGCTGGCGAAGTTGTAGACTCGCGCCGGAAAATATCCTGTCTGTCCCTTTCCTCTGTAACCTGTCACCAATCGTTTTTTCGATGTTAACGAACTCGAAGTTCGATCGTCTAATACGGAAAGTCTGGATGTGAGCGATACGCCTCATTCCTGGCGAGAATCCCGGAACCACTGACCGGTCTTATGCGTATTAGTGAAGAAGCAGAGCGTGCCGGAACAGCGGGGCGGAAATTGGAGGATTTATGCACTTCCAGGATGGCGCAAGCACGATGAGAACCATCACCGATACCGGGAACGGCCACGTGCAAGAGGTGGTGCGGCAGGCGCACGAAGAGCTGCGCCAACTGTTGCAACAACGCGCCGACGTGATGCGCAGAATCGGCACCATCAAACAGACGATTGCCGGCCTTGCCAACCTTTTTGGCGACGGCGTACTAAGCGATGAGTTGCTGGAACTGGTCGATCGCAAGAGCAGTGGGCGCCAGCCCGGTTTCACCAAGGCCTGTCGCATGATCCTGATGGATTCAAAACGAGCTCTCAGCGCTCGTGATGTTTGCGATCGCATTCAGGAAAAAACCCCGCCCATGCTGGCACGCCACAAAGATCCAATGGCCTCGGTCACCACGGTACTCAATCGTTTGGTGGCGTACGGAGAGGCCGAGGCCGTATCTCTCGACAACGGCCGCCGCGCCTGGCAGTGGATAGCCGACTCGGATCCTGAGTCAGACGGGTTGCCGGCGTCAACCCTGTCGTAGACGAAGTTACCCTGGCGGCAGCAACATCCCCTTCTCGAGATGCCGTGTCACGTGCGCATACGATGCCGCGTGCGGATCGTGCGTCCCCATCACGATTGTTTTGTGGAAGTCCTCGTTCAGGCGTTTCAGCCAGGAGTTCGGTACGACGGCGACCACTCCGGGTATGGCACGGATTTTTTCGCGATAGAAGCTGGGCAAACTGAACGTCAGCGAAACCCGGTGTCGCGTCACCAGCCGGCGAGTCGATTCAGCGCTGCCCTTATCGATGTAGAAACCCTGCCACAGCGTCATCATGAAGGTCAGCAGCAGCAGCGAAACCCCGATGCTTGCGATGGTCAGAATGCTGCGCCGCTTGTTGCGGAGGGCGTTCTTGGTGACGAAGCGGGTCAAAGTCATATTGCGAAACCCAGTCGAGCCCCAGGAAAGATGCGGAGTGCCCGACAGCGGATGAGCCTAGTCCATGCAGGCCTTCAGCATAAACGAATGGGCCCCTAGGGACAACCTGTCTCGGCCCGAGCGCGACGGTTGTTACTTCCCGCAGTCATTTCCGGCCACACAGACTTTAAACGCGCCCGGCGGCGAAAGGTCACGTCGACGAGAAGTATTTCTCGCATTAAGCCATGCGGTTCCACAAAACACATAGTTGAACCCCGCGTCCCCTGCCCCATTTTCACGGTACTTCGGTAACTCGAACCTTAATCTCGCCAGCTATATCCTAACCTTAACCTGCCCCGGGTTTTAACCCACGCGGCTCGCGATTGGGAACTGCGCGGCTTTTTCCTGGGATGAGGGCACGGAACCATGTCTACTAAAATCGGCCACTTCGAAATCCTGAGCGAACTGTCTAAATCCGCGACGTGCGTGGTTTACAAAGCGAACGACGAGGAGACCAGTCAAACCGTCGCTTTAAAAGCGATTCAGCTGTCTGCTTTCGGCGAAAGCGTCGCCGAGCTGCAGCAGTGCCTCCTCGCCGAGGCGGAGACTGTCAAGGTTTTGAGCCATTCCAACCTCACACCGGTTTGCAGCGCGGCAGAAATCGACGGCCAGTTCTGCGCCGCGATGGAATACATTCAAGGCAACAGCATCGCCACCATGCTGGCGCGCAAAGAAGGATTCTCCATCTGGGATTTGCTCGACATCGGCAGGCAGGTGTGCAGCGGCCTCGATAACGCTCGCTCCAACAACATATTTCATTTCAGTTTAGAGCCCTCCAAGATCATGTGCGGCTGGGACAGCACGGTCAGGATTCTGGGCTACGGCGTTTCGGGCGTCGGCAAGTTTACGGCGAGTATGCCCGGCGTGCCTTCAATTCTGCACTACATGTCTCCGGAGCAGGTCCGCGGTGAGAACATTGATACCCGGTCGAACCTTTTCAGTTTGGGCGCCATGTTTTACGAGATGGTGACCGACCGCAAGGCCTTTGATCGTGAGGATGCTGATTCGCTGCGCCAGAGCATCCTCGAGAGCACGCCAGTGCCTCCGATGCACGTGAATCCCAAACTGCATCCCGTGTTGAGCGATCTCATCATGAAGGCCCTCGCGAAGGATCCCGCGGAACGTTTCCAGAACGGAAGGGAACTGCTCGACGAGCTGGAGAAATGCAAGGAATCGAAACCGCAGGCGGCGAAAGCGGCAGCAGCGCCCGCCAAGGGCATCGCGGTTCCCACTACAGTGAAAACTGCGGCGCAGACGAAATTTGCCGGTGCCTCTGCTCCCAGCCGGCCGGCTCAGGCGAAACCTCCTGCGGCGCCGGTGCAGAGCAAGCCGGTCGAAAAGAAATTTGCCGCTCCAGCTGCATCCGCCCCTGGCAAAGCAGCTGCTGCCGCTGCCGGATGGGCCGGCGGCCGCGCAGCGTCGTCCACACCCGTCAAGCCGACCGCTGACAAACCAACAGAACCATCCGCCTACATGTCGTCCCCTGTTCTTGATGAGCCTGCGATCGAAACACCCGAAGTCCAGGAGCCAAAAATAGCCGTCGATCCCATGATGGCCGAAGGCGGTCCGGCTCAGGGTGGGGGCGGCATCAGCTTTTCGGAGATGACCGAACTGCCTCCGCTCAAGGAAGTTTATATTCCGCCGCCTCCGCCACCGCCGGTCTTCGAGCAGAAGACGCCTCAGGCTCCCACAGTTTTCTCGGGCTTTTCTGGCGAAGACGAACCGGAGAAGCCGAAAGTTCAGCCTCGCGTAGTGGCACAGAAGGCGATCAAAGAAATCAAGAGTGTCCCTCCGCAGTTGATGATTTATTCCATTGCGGGCGCGGCGGTCTTGATTCTGATCATCGCCGTTGTACTGGTGCTGCACGTCAACACTTTAAACAGCGATGGCGACACACCTCGCCCCGTCGCCGCCGAACCGGTTCCGCAACCGGCGGCCAGTGAACCTGCCGCACAGCCAGCGCCCGCGCAAACTGCCCCAGCGCAAGCGCAACCTGAAGCCCAAGCTCCCGCCGAGCCGGTGGCTGAACCTGAGCCCGAGCCAACTCACGTTGCCACGGCCGCCAGAGGCAGAAACGCCAGAAAGAAGCCAGCTCCCGCTCCCGCGATCATCCCCGGACAGATGGCAATCGATTCCACTCCGCAGGGTGCGCAGGTGCAAGTCGACGGCAGAACTGATCCCTCCTGGGTCACTCCATTCGCTCTGACAGGTTTGACCGCGGGCATGCATACCGTTACGGTCACCAAGGCGGGTTATTCCACCGATACGCGAACCGTGAATGTCGCTTCCGGCAGCAAAGCGTTTGTCACAAGTCATCTCTCGCAGCTCATGGCGACCCTCGCTGTTTCCAGCAGCCCCGCCGGAGCCGATGTTTTCGTTGACGGCAAGAACACAGGCAGGGTCACTCCTGCGCAAGTCTCCGTCGACAAGGGCCAGCACGTCGTGCTGGTGCGCAAGTCCGGCTACATTGACCAGACCACCAGCGCGCAGTTCGCCTTAGGCCAGACCACCAATTTCTCGCCCACTCTCCAGCCGCTGGGGAATGTCGATGACATCAAGACCGTCGGGAAAATGAGTAAGCTGTTTGGCGGCAAAGAAGCTCAGGGCATGGGCACGATCAGCGTCAAGACTCAGCCCAAGGGTGCCCAGGTGGCCGTTAACCAGCACATGCTGGATAAAGACACACCGGTTAACTTCATTCTCGACCCCGGCAACTACGTCGTCGACATCACCTTGAGCGGCTATGTCTCCATCCACAAAGTCGTCTCTGTGGATAGAGGCGGGAAAGTCGTTATTGATGAGGTCCTGCAGCACGAGTAGGGAACAGAGCGGAATTTCCGAAGTGCAAATCAGCTTTTTCCGCGCCTTTTCAGCCGCACCCGCCACCGCAACCCGGGACTAAACATTCCGGTCCCGCTTCGAATCACTGAGGGTTGAAAGCTTCTTTTAACATTGCTTTAATCCTGCCGTAACTTTCCCGCCGTAGCATCCTGTTCCAGCGAAGTCCCTGCACCGCCAATTTCCGAAAGGGCAAAAACTCTATGCGTCAATTTCTCTCGGTATTGCTCACCGCCGCCATGGTTGCCGCGCCAGTACTCACGCCGGCAGCCAATGCCGCCAATCCTAAAACCGCCACGCCGATCAAACACATCGTGATCATTTTCGGGGAGAACCAGTCGTTCGACCACTATTTCGGAACCTATCCCTATGCCCTGAATCCGCCGGACGAGCCGAAGTTCCACGCCGCCCCGAATACCCCAACTGTGAACGGCTTTGGCAACGCGCTGTTGAACAATAACCCCAATCTGAACCCGGCCAATGGAACCGGCGCGTCCAACCCCTTCCGGCTTGATCGTTCCCAGGCCTTCACCCAGGACATGGATCACGACTATCTGGCCGAACAACTCGCCTTCGACGGCGGCGTGATGGATCTGTTCCCGTTGAACACTGGAAGCGCAGGCCCGCCTCCGAGCGCGCCGCCAGCCGTCGTAAACACAAATGGCCTGGTAATGGGCTACTACGACGGCAACTCGACTACGGCGCTCTGGAACTATGCCCAGCACTACTCCATGAGCGACAACTCCTATAGCACGAATTTCGGCCCTTCCACGGTTGGCGCCATCAATTTAATTTCCGGCCAGACCAACGGTGTCGTGAAATATACCGGCGGCACCGGCAGCTTCGTCGGCGATGGGAACGGCGGATACACGGTGATCGGCGACCCCGATCCCTATGGCGACGTCTGCTCCGGTAGCGGCACCGCGCAGATGGCCGGAAAGAACATCGGCGACCTGCTCAACGATGCCGGCATTACCTGGGGCTGGTTCGCCGGAGGTTTCAACCTGAACATCGTAAATCCGGACGGCAGCACCGGCTGCAACCGGCAGTCGACCTCACCTATCGCTGGTACGCAGGGCGACTACGTTCCCCATCACACTCCATTTCAGTACTACAAATCCACCGCGAACCCCACGCACGCGCGGCCGAAGTCGATTGCGGCGATCGGTCACTCGGGCGATCCCGCCAATCATGACTATGATGTCGATGACTTCTTCACTGCGGTTTCAGCCGGCAATTTCCCGCAGGTAAGTTTCCTCAAGGCCATCGCAGTTCAAGACGCACACCCGGGGAATTCTGATCCTATCGATGAGCAGCACTTCGTGGTGAAGGTGGCCAACTTCCTGCAAGCCCAGCCAGAGTGGGCCAACACCGCGCTGGTTGTGCTCTACGACGATTCCGATGGCTGGTACGACCATCAACTCGGCCAGATCGTGAACTCGTCGGCGACCGCAGCCGACGCGCTCACCGGCCCGGGAACCTGCGGCAGCGGCGCCAATGCCCTGCCCGGCATCAAGCCCGCCACCACGCACGCTCAAGGTCGATGCGGATACGGTCCTCGACAGCCGCTTCTCGTCATCTCCCCCTGGGCGCGCCACAACTTCGTGGATCATTCGGTCACCGATCAAACCTCAGTCATTCGCTTCATCGAGGACAATTGGCTCGGCGGTCAGCGGATCGGAAACGGATCGTTCGATACGATCGCAAACTCGATCAGCTCGTTGTTTGATTTCCAGCAGAAGGTGACCAACGACCTGTTCATCCTCAACGAAAACACAGGCGAGCCCGTGAACATTTACTAGCTCCCTGCAAATCATCCACCGTAAGCGAAAGGCAGGTGCGGCGCACATGTGCTCACCTGCCTTGTCATTGTTATATGCTTGAGGCCGAAAGGAATGTGGTGATTACACGCCGAAGGTTTCTGCAGCGATCAAGCGTGCTTGCCACAACGCTCGCGGCAGACAAAAGCCGCCTGTTGCACGCCCTCGCGCAGCACGGCGTGGCTACCATGGCGCCTGCGCTCGACGTCAATACCCTGCCGCAATTCGTCGATCCCCTTCCGATTCCTGAAATCGCGCGGCATCAGGGAACTCGGCCCAGTCCATCTGATCCCAAGCAAGCCGTCCCGTTCTATCGCATCCAAGCTCAAACCGCTACCAGCAAAGTTCACCGCGATCTGCCTCCCACCAGGTTCTGGAGCTTTGGCCGCTCCACGCCAGGGTCCACATTCGAAACGCGCTCCGGCGAACCCCTGCTCGTGGAATGGGTGAACGCGCTCCCCAACGAACATTTCTTGCCGGTAGACCACACCATTCACGGAGCCGAGGCCGACAAACCGCCGGTCCGAACCGTTGTGCACTTGCACGGCGCGAAAACCGGGCCCGAAAGCGACGGCTATCCAGAAGACTGGATTGTGCCAGGAAAATCTTCTCTCTACTACTATCCGAATCAGCAGGACGCGGCCACGCTCTGGTACCACGACCACGCCCTGGGAATTAATCGCCTGAATGTTTACGCCGGATTGTTCGGAACATTCCTCATTCGCGACAGCGTCGAAGACGCGCTCAACTTGCCGAATGGTAAATACGAAGTGCCGCTTGCCCTTTATGACCGTCTTCTGACTCGAGATGCCCAGCTTCTGTACCCGGTTTCGCCCGACCCAAAATCTCCCTGGGTTCCCGAACTCTCAGGCAATGCCATTCTGGTCAACGGGAAACTCTTTCCCTATCTCGAAGTCGAGCCCAGAAAATATCGCTTTCGAATCCTCAACGCTTCGAATGCCCGCTTTTATCATTTATCTCTCGTCGATAAGTCTGACGGCCACGCGACGTTTCACCAGATCGGAACGGACCAGGGCCTGTTGCCCGCGCCGGTCCCGCTCACCAGCGTTCAAATCGCGCCCGCAGAACGCGCCGACCTCGTTGTCGACTTCAGCGAGCATCGCGGCGAGCAGCTAATTCTGAAAAATGACGCGTTCGTGGTAATGCAATTTCGCGTCTCGTCCGCTAAAGTGACCGACACGAGTTCACTGCCTTCGGCCCTGCGTCCGGTGCCCAGGATCCCTGAATCGCAAGCCACGCAGACCCGCCTGTTGACGCTCGACGAATATGTGAAGTCGGGCAATCCCGTCATGCTGCTGCTGAATGCTTCCCATTGGAGCCTGCCCGTCACGGAAAAGCCGGTGCTCGGATCGACTGAAATCTGGTCCCTGATCAATCCCACCAACGACTCCCATCCCATTCATCTGCACCTGGTGCGCTTTCAGATCCTCGACCGCCAATCCTACGAACCCTGGCTGTTCCAAACCAAGCGCCAGTTGCACTTCATGGGACCGCCGCAACCTCCCGATCCGAATGAAGCCGGCTGGAAAGACACGGTACGAGCCGATTCTCGCATGGTCACGCGGATCATTGTCCCCTTCACCGGCTTCACCGGACGTTACGTCTGGCACTGCCACATCCTCGAACACGAAGACAACGAAATGATGAGACCCTACGACGTAGTAGCCGCGTCGTGACTTTCATTTTGTCGTGGTCTTCACTTTGTCATTCCGATTGTGTTGCGTGATCTTCACTTTGTCATTCCGGCCGCAGCAGGAGCGCCCGCGACGGCGGAGCGGAGGAACCTGCTGCCCGCCTGCGCCACCACCGCGTGTCATCCAGAGCCCAGCAAGCCCCACCGCCGCCGAGAGCACAACGCGAAGAGGCTGCCCTGTTTTGCCGAAGCCCCGAGCGAAGCCGAGGGGGAAGCCGAAGGGACCGATGCACTTGTCCACGCGACGATGCACCGATGGGTAGCGATGTCGGAGGCTAATTCAAACCGGCAAGCGTGACAGAAGGCACGAGATCGAGTCGGAGTGGACAGCGCAAAAACGCGAACGAGCGGCGGGAGAACTTTGTCCAGCCATCGAACCGCCCCACTGAAGCCGAAAGCAGGCTCGAGCGAGCCACCCCGCCTGGGTCAACAAGTGTAATTGATTCCATGACAATGTCGGCTCCCGCTCCCGAGTAAGGTTGGTGGTGCTAAAGCCGACCAACAGGCTCGGGAGAAAGGAGCCGAACATGATCATTATAGGAGTAGATTTCCGTCCCGAGTTTCAGCAAATTGCTTCGGTGGATACCGACACCGGAGAGTTTCAGGAAAAGCGGCTAGCCCATCGCGAAGAGGCGGAGAAGTTCTACCGCGATCTACGAGCGCAAGAGAAGAGCGTGCGTGTGGGAATGGAGGCCAGCGGACACGCACGCTGGTTCGAACGACTCGTGGCCGAGTTACAGATGGAGTTGTGGGTTGGAGACGCGGCCGAGATTCGCGCCAAGCGAGTGCGCAAGCAGAAGACGGATCGCCAGGACGCGCAGCTGATCCTACGGTTGCTGCTGGAGGACCGTTTCCCGCAGATCTGGGTGCCGAGCTGGGAGAACCGGGATCTGCGGCAACTGCTGTGGCATCGTCACCGCATGGTACAGGCGCGTACCCGGATCATGAATCAACTGCAAGCCGTGGCCCTCAACGAAGGACTGCGCTGCAAGAAGAGGTTGTGGCGGGAGCACGGACGGCAGCAACTGGAATCGTTCCGGCTGGCACCGTGGGCCAGCCGGCGACGACGTGATCTGCTGGAGTGGATGGATCGACTGAACCCGACCATCGCGGAACTGACCCAGGCGATCGAGCAGGAAGTCGAGAAATGCCCGGAGGCGCAGCGACTGAGGACGCATCCCGGAGTCGGTGCGTTGACCGCACTGGCGTTCGTGCTGATCATCGGCCAAGCCGAGCGCTTTCACTGTAGCAAGCAGGTGGCGAGCTATCTGGGGCTGGTTCCGTTGGAAGCGTCCAGCGGAAACCGGCGACGCTTGGGGCATATCACCAAACAGGGCAGTTCGATGTTGCGCTTCTTGCTGGTGGAAGCGGCGCAGGTGACGGTGCGCAGTGTGCCAGAGTGGCGCAGCAAATATCTTCACCTGATGATGAGGAGAGGGCGCAAAACCGCGAAGGTCGCCATGGCCCGCAAACTAGCGGTACGTCTGTACTGGATGATGCGCCAGGGATGGGACTATCAGCAGTGGAGCAAGTTCGGTTCGCACGCGGGACAGCCCGGAAATCGCGATGGTGTGCAATAGAACACCGAGAAATTGATTGGCGCCCCACTCCTCTTCACTGAGGAGTTCGAAGTAGTAATCATGATCGCAGTTCGAGATCGAAGAGATGCATGGGTCGGACCGAGTTCCCGACCTGAATATAGATTACGAGCGAGCCTGGGGTTGGCAGAGCAAAAGCAACAGCTTCCACGAGAGCGAAATGGCGCTCTTCTCCCAGTGCATGCTAAAGTGTGCCCGAAAATACCTTGACACCGCCGACATTGTCAGAGAGGCGATCTTTCGCCACTGATCCTTTTCAGATAAACAGCCCAAATCAGCGGATGTTTTTCAGGGCGCCATCGGGTCACACAACTAATTTTTAGGCGCGGGGTTCCTATTGACCTAGGGGTTTTGACCCATGGCCGCTGCGGCAGAATCTCGTTTATGAGATTGACCCCCATTTGTTCTAGTAATCTTGATCGCCATTGGTCGTCCGCGAATATTAAAGGGGGGTAAATTGAAAAAAATCCTTAACATTTGGAAAGCTATTGCCGCCTGGGTAAAGAGCCTTCACGCGGAGTCCGCTCGTGATTCCCTGCGCAATGTGTTGGCAGTAGTCGGAGGCGCAACGATTTTAGCTGATTTCGACACGATGAAGGTTTGGCTTATTCTGCCGATGCTTGGCTTTGCTTTTCTCATTTGGTTTCTCGATTACGAGCGCCATTTTCACGGACAGACCGTCGAGGAAGCAAAGGCCCCACGATGATTCTTTCTCGGACGTGTGCTCCCCGCTCCTTGACTGGCGAAAATGCGCGCTTACCCTCATCGAGGGTTAGGTCTCTCCGTCAATGAGTGTAATCGCGACATAACGCCAATTGAGACGAGCCTGGGCTTGGAGGTCGAAACGCCCAGTGCTTTTTACGTTGTTTCCGACTGTTAATATCTGCGGCTCCCAAACAACAGGTACAGAATCGCACCGAACAATCCACCTTCAACTACCACGACAGGCACGAACCATATCTCGCGCCATTGGTGATAAACGCGCAAAACGGAGACGAAGGCCAGCAAGTGGAGAGCCAACAGACTCACAATCGCCAACCAAAAATCTGGACGACGCCAATACTCTTTCGATTGCCTGACAACTACCCAGAAAAGACCGAAGGTGAATACCACTAGCCCCATCCATGCCCCAGACAGGCGGCCAACTGTGCCTTTGCTGAGAACAATAGCAGCGGCGAAGACTGCTAGAACGGCCAGCGCGATCCCGACATATAGGAGGAACCGCGAACGACCTTTCCCAAAGTCAATCCGCTGGATGACATTTTCTCCGTTATACGCCGTCGGGCTTTGTCCGGTCGAATTGCTCAACTGGCGAACCAGGCGTTAGCAGCCATTGCCCCCCAAATGAGTTAAGCGGGGAGTTATGCCAGCTCACGGTCTCGCATAGAATCCCGGGCAGACGAGACGTTCCCCAACCCATCGTCGGCTCCCTAGAATTTCCACACAACCTCGATGTGACATCTGACCTTGAGCCCACTACAAAATCGGGCGATCATAGTCGAGGCCGTGACGGTTGGGCGAACCCAACGCGCCGTGCTCCTAACTCGTTTGCTCTCTAGATTTTGACCTCTAAGTTCTTTGACATCCGGATTTTGCGGAGGGTTTCCCGCTAACCTGATGATTCCACTGATAGGAGGGGGGAGGGGATACCCGATGTTTCAGCAAACAAGCGGACGACCCAGCCATCCCCAAACCATCGCCGCCAACTTTATTTTCAAGCAGGAATCCACAACCCAAGCAGGCAGCCCTTGCGCGCTGGATGAGAGCTGAGAGCTGAGAACTGAGAACTGAGAACTGAGAACTGAGAACTGAGAACTGAGAACTGCTGAGCCTTAGTTAGGCAGCTTGAAGTTCACCGTGACTTGCGTCTGGATCTCAACCGGCTCGCCGTTGAGCAAGTAAGGTTTGTATTTCCACTGCTTCACCGCGTCAACCGCGGCGCGCGCCAACTGTGGATTTCCGCTGGCAACCTTCACCGCGGAAATGTCGCCGCTCTTGGAAATGGTTGCCACAAGCTCGACCGCACCCTCGATGTGCATCTGCAGTGCGCTTGCCGGATATACGGGAGCCGTCTTCTTCACCAGAAGTCCTCGCGACACTCCCTGTGAGACATTCAGCGTCCCCAGCATGGGAGCCGGCGCGTTGCTCTCGCCGCCCATCAGATTGGGAAGGGCCCCGCCGTCCCCGGCAGCAATGCCGGTGATGCTCGGAGCCACCGCATCGGGCGTCGCCGCCCGCTTTGCAACCGGCTTCTGCGAAAGATCGTTCTTGATCACAATGGCTGGCGCATCTGCTATCGTTTCCGGAGCCTTATCAACTGCCGGAGCCGAAACTTTGGCAGAGTTCGCTTTCGGATTGAGCTTACCCGAATGAGCGGGCGTTTTCTCGGCGTCGTCCTCGTCTGACGCGTCGGAGTTGGAAGAAGTCTTGGCTGCCCCCGCTGGTCGTGAAGCCACGGTGTCGGGAGTCGAGGACGGAACCGACGAAGGCGCCGTCGCTGAAGAAGTAGCAGCAGAGGAGGCAGCGGAAGCTACTCTCGGTGCCACCGGTGGAATCACCGCAGGCGTTTTCACCACCGGCCCGGCAACCTTCGTGAAAGGAGTTGCGGCACCGCTTGAGCCCACCCATTGCATCCATATTGCGTAGCCACCAGCCGCGATGAGCAGAACCGCAGCCACAATCAGCAGGGTCTTCTTACTGCCGCCGGAGGCAGGCTTGTCATCGTCGCTGACATTGCCGCCGAAGGTGAACGCCGGCGCAGGAACAGACGCTCCGTCGCCCGAAGAAGTCTCCACGCTGAAGTCCGCGACTTTTCCAGCAGAACTCTCGGGCGCGGACGTCGACGATTTGATGTCCGTTGTGATACTGGATTTCGTCTCGCGGGCGGGAGCCGGTGCGCTTGCGGCGCCTGACCCAACCCCTGAAGCACTCACCGAAGACACATTAGCCGGTTGCGCGGCCGCTATCTTTGCTTCTGGCCCACTGATTGAAGAGGAAACGATCGACGGGGAAACGATCGGCGAGGAAGCGATCGAAGGCGAAGCGACTTCATCGCTAATCTCCAAAATGTCCGCATCACTTTCATTGAGTTCGGTGGGAATCGACGCCACCACTTTGGGCTGCGCCGGTTTCTGAGCTGGAATACTAGCCGTTGCCGCATTCACCAAAGATTGAACGGGCGCAGCCGGCCGCGCAGTAACCACCCTTGAATTTGGCGCTGGGGACACGGGCTTCGGAGGCGCCGACGCAGGCTTCACCGGCTTCACGGCTACCGTCGGTGCCGTCGTCGCCGCTGGTTTTCCGGCTTCGTTCTTGCGCAACAGTCCGCGGGCAACTCGCAGCGTGCCTTTCGCCTGCTCCACATTGATGGGCTTGGTGAGAACCAGGTTCGCCCCGATCCGGAAAGCCTTTGCCACTCCCGCCTGTCCTTCGACCACAGCCACCGCCAGTGATGACTGGTTGGCGGGCGTGTTCCGTGCGCTTTTGAAAAGCAACGTGGCGTTCTGCTCGTTATCGCAGTCGACCACGACGGCATCGAAGTGCTCGCCCATCAATTTCTTGACCGCTCCAAAAGGTTCGGTGCAGGGAATGACGGTGAAGTCCAACTCGCTGAGAACCTGCGTTACCGCGCGAGCCACCTTCTCATCGGGACAGAATAAGAGCGCTTGATAACCCATACTAAGGTCATCGTAGGTACACTCGTAAGCCTCATCAAGTTACGGTGGTAATTCCGATTCAGCCCGTTTTTCCGGGCCAGAAAGGCTTTTGGCCCATCGCGATTCCGAGCTTGCGGCCCGCGCATACAATACCGTTTCATGCGGATCCCACTCTGGCTCAAGCTGCTGTGGACGGCGTGGGTGGTCGCCTGGGTGCCTGTTTACTGGCGCCAGTATGGCCTGCAGAATTTTCTTTTCTTCTGCGATCTCGGAAACTTATTCATCACCGCCGGCCTTTGGCTTGAAAGTCCGCTCATCTTCTCATGGCAGGCGATCAGTGTGCTGCTCTTCCAGACTCTATACACCATCGACCTGACCGGCACTCTTATAAGTGGACGCCACTGGATCGGCGGAACGGAATTCATGTTCGACGCGCATGTTCCGCTGTGGATTCGCCTGCTGAGTTTGTTTCACGTGGTCGCGCCGCTCCTGCTGCTGTGGGCGATCTGGCGTTTAGGCTACGACCGCAGAGGTTGGAAGTTTCAGACGCTGACCGCATGGATCGTAGTCCCGATCAACTATTTCTGGCGTCCGCAATACGATGTGAACTGGGCACGCGGCCTGTTCTTTCACGAACAGCATGTCATACCCGGACTCTTGTACCTGCTGCTGTACCTGATCACAGTTCCGGCCGTCGTTTATTTTCCAACGCACTTGTTTCTGGTCTGGCTCACGCGGCGCTGGCACACCAGCTCCTAATCAGCCTTCCCCGTATTCCGCGGCCGGGTCGGCGCGGTCGAGTCTGGCAGCTGACGGTCGGCCGGTTCTGCGACGGTGGAAGTCGCCGCCTTGACTGCGGCATCGATCTTGTCCTTCGCAGCGGGATCGCCACCCAGATAAAGCGTCTGCGAGGCCGAGGCGAGATTGGTTCCGGATTCCTCCACAAATTTCATTATGCGCAGCAGCAATTGTTCGCGCGCGGTAGCGAATTCATCGAACTCCCTCGTCAGCACGTAACAAAAAAGTTCCACGTTGATAGCACTCGGAGTTACCTCAGTGAGCCGCACACGAGCTGTGCTGGCCTCAATCTTAGGTTGTTTGGTGACCACGCTTCGGATTTCCGCAAGCACAGCGCGCACCTGGTCCGGCGCGGTTTCCGGATGCAGTCCCAGGACCGTCTTAAACAGCATCTTGTCCCGCCGGCTCAGGTTCTCAACATTGATGGTAGCGACCGTGCCATTCGGAATCGCCAACAGCGTCCGGTCCTCCGTGCGCACCCGGGTCGAGCGCAGCCCAATATCTTCGACCGTTCCCGTGCGGTCGCCGAACTTGCAAACGTCCCCCACGCGAATTACTTCATCGCCCAACACCGAGACGCCGCCAAATAAATTCGCGATGGTCTGCTGCGCCCCAAAGCCAACGGCCAACGTGCCAATTCCCACCCCGGCCAGCGCTGTGCTCAGATTGAAGCCCAGCACGCCCAGGATGAAGAAAATCGCCATCACAACAACGATTGCCTTTATGATCCGTTCGCCCAGCAGCATCAGCGAACCTGTGCCCGAGTGACCGCGAGCCAGAGCCCGGTTGCGCACGCCCTGCAGGAACCAGCGGATCGTCCGCCACAGAATCCAGTTCGCGCCGATAATGACCGCAACCGTCGTGACCTGCACGTAGTAATGCCGCTGCAGCAGAGGCATGCCGACATAGTGGGCCAGAATCCGGTGAATTGCCGTGCCCACCAGCAGCCACGCCGGCCCGGAAACCGAATACCATGGCCCTAATCCAGGGTGCGCTTTCCTCTGCGCCCACCACCGCAACGGAATTTCAAACACCACCAACAGCAGCCAGCCCGCGGCCGCCGCCACGGGAATGATCAGCAGCAGAGCCAGCCATTGCCACAGCGGCATTCCTGCCAACTGGTGCTTGACCACCCACGGCGGCAATCGCGTCTCCACCTGCCGCGCCTCGACCTGATCGTAAAGTTCCGGAATTTTCTCGAGCGTGTCAGAAGAGATCAGCCATATTTTTCCCACGCTCGGGTCGGAAACGCGCACCAGTTCCAGGTCCGTCTCCACGTCGCCGGAAGATATTGTCCCCAGCTTCTGCCGGCCCGGTGGAACGCCTTCCTGCAGCATGCCTTCAGGCTGCGTACTTAGATTCTTCAGGCTTCCGGCATATGCGCGGTCCATCACCAGCTTCAGATTCCTCGCCAGCGTCTCGCCGTCGCTCTGCCGGCGCGCGGGGCTCATCTGCAGATATTGCGCCGCGATGCTGTAGTTGCCCGCTTGCGCCGCCTGCAGAAATCCGAAGACAGTTCCATACGGCGTACCACGCCCCAGCGCATCCATCGAAGTATTGGCAGCGGTGCTCGGGGCCGTGGCGGGCTGCAGCATCTGGGTCAGCGGACTCTGTGCCGCCAGCGGAAGGCAGGCCGCAACGCCGAGAACAAGAAACGCAATTCTTTTGGAAAAAGTAGGCATGGGTTCTTTCCCAGATTAGTTGCGTTTGGGGCGATATACGTCTGTGCTGGTGCCAAAGAAAACTTCTGCGGCTTCCATCACAGTCTCTGAAAGCGTGGGATGCGGATGGATCGTCATTGCTACATCGCGGGCCAGCGCAGCCATTTCAACCGCCAGCACTCCCTCCGCAATCAGTTCGCCGGCGCCCACGCCCACAATCCCCACCCCCAGCACGCGCTCGGTCTGCGGGTCGATGATGAGCTTGGTCATTCCCTCCGGACGGTCAAGCGTGACCGCGCGTCCCGACGCGCCCCAGGGAAATTTCGCAACCTTGACCTCGCGATTTTCTTTCTCCGCCTGAATTTCAGTCAACCCGCACCACGCAACTTCAGGATCAGTGAACACCACAGCCGGAATCGCAGCCGGCTCAAAAGCAACCTTGCGCCCGGCGATCGCCTCGACGGCCGTTCGTCCTTCGTGCATAGCCTTGTGTGCCAGCATGGGCTCACCGACCACATCGCCAATGGCGTAGATGGAAGCATCAGCCGTCTGCAACTGCTTGTTCACCTCAATAAATCCCCGCGGGTTGACTCGCACTTGCGTATTCTCAAGCCCGGGGATTTCCGAATTAGGCTTGCGTCCAACCGACACCAGCACGCGGTCAAAAACTTTCTCCCGATCTTTTTCCTGCACGGACGCCCCTGCGAAAGTCGCCCGGATTCCCGCGCCATCTTCCTTGAGAGAAGCGACGGTAGTGTTCAAAAGAATCGCCTCGAACATCTTCTCCAGCCGTTTGTGCAGCGGAAGAACCAGATCGCGATCCGCGCCGGGAAGCAGGCCGGGCAGCATCTCGACGACAGTCACGCGCGTTCCCAGCGCGGCGTAAACCGAACCAAGCTCCAACCCGATGTATCCGCCGCCCACAACGAGCAAACTTCCAGGAATGTCTTCAAGATCAAGCGCGCCAGTCGAATCCATCAGGCGAGGCGAATCCAGCTTAAGCGCGGGAATAATCGCAGGCCGCGAACCGGTCGCAAGAATAATCCGGTCAAAGGTGAGAACAACTTCGCTTGCGTCAGCCTTGCTGATCCGCAGCATGGTCGAATCCTGAAACGCAGCGCGCCCCTGAACGTATTCCACATGGCGCTGCTTCGAGAGCAGTCCCAAGCCTCCGGTAAGCTTCTTGACCACGCCTTCCTTCCAACCGCGCAGCCGCGCCAGGTCAATCTTCGCCGGAGGAAATTCAATCCCCCAATTCTTAGCCTGCTGCGATTCCTCGATCAACTTGGCGACATGCAGCAATGCCTTCGAAGGAATGCAACCGCGGTACAAACATACGCCGCCGGGATTTACTTCTGGATCGATCAGCGTAACCTGCATGCCGAGATCAGCGGCAAGAAAGGCAGCAGCGTAGCCGCCCGGTCCGGCGCCGATTACAGCGATTTTTAAGTTCTCCATTGGTCTGCTTTCAAATTCGAATCCACCACGGAAGGGAAAGTCTGTGCCATGAAGACGAGTTCGAGGTGAATAAAACTCAAAAGAGCTGCCAGCATCTCACCAGCATTCGCCGACGGCCGACATAAGATTTCAAACTGATTAAGACATGCTGCCCGTAAGTCGCGAAAGCTTGATGTCGCTTTCCGGTCAAAGGCCCACTTCGCTGGATCCTCTCTGATCAGGTAGCAGTGATGCGCCAGAGAATAGAACCAATCGATCCCAGAGCGAATCGTATCCGCAGCGAACTCGGCCTCATCTGTGGGAGGAGCGTCGCCAAAGTCCTGCAGAAACTTGTGGAAATCGCAACTGACGCGAATCGAAATGTGTAACAGCTCTCGTTCTTTTGCTGATTGAAAAAGGTCTTCAGTCGCAGCCACGATGCGATCTTCGATTTCGTGAGTTTTTTCTTTTACGTATGCGACATCCTCCTGAAGCTTTTTATTTCGCAATGTTTCGACGTGTGGCAGCTTTTGCATCTGGAAGATTGGTTGTTTTATCCCTGAACCGATAACAGGAACGGCTGCTCGAACGCTTCCGCTACCCAGCGAAGAAAACGCGCAGCATCCGCGCCGTCAATCAGGCGATGGTCGTAAGACAGCGAGAGCGGCAGAATCAGCCGCGGCTCAAACTTCCCGCCAATCCATTCCGGCTCCATGCGCGAACGCGAAAGCCCAAGAATCGCAACCTCGGGATGATTCACGATCGGCGTGAACGCCGTACCCCCAATGCCACCGAGGTTGGTAATGGTGAAAGTGCCGCCTTCCATGTCGGCGAGCGTAATTTTCTTTTCCCGGGCTTTCTGCGACAGTTGCGATAATTCGACAGCCAGCTCCACAATATTTTTCTTGTCTACATCGCGGATCACCGGAACCAGCAACCCTCGATCGGTATCCGCCGCCACCCCGATATTGATGTACTGCTTGTAAACAATTTCTTCTTTCTCCATATCGATGCTGGCGTTGAATTGCGGAAACACTTTCAAAGCGGCGGCACAGACTTTCAATGCGATCGCGGTCACCGTCATCTTGCCGCCGGCCTGTTCAGCCTTAGGCGCAAAACGCGCGCGCAAGTGTTCCAGCTCAGTGATGTCGGCGCGGTCGTGCTGGGTCACGTGCGGAATCGTGTTCCAGGATTCCGCCAGATGTTCCGCCGTCTTGCGGCGAACTCCGCGCATCGACACGCGTTCGATCTTTCCCCACTTGGCGAAATCCGGCAGCTTCGGTTCAATGAAGTGTCCGGCACGCGGCGGAGCCTGCGCCGCCGCAGCTGCGCCGGCGACCAGAGCTTTGGCGTGGGCCTTGACGTCGTCTTCACTAATGCGCCCGCCCGGGCCCGTACCCTTGACTGCATAAATGTCGACGCCGATCTCGCGAGCAAGACGGCGCGTCGACGGAGCTGCGGGAACTGGTTCGCGGTGCTCGGTTCCCGCGACCTTCCCCAACTGCGCGGGCATCGAGAACGCCGGGGGCCGCGACTGTGGCTGGTCGGGAGGCAACGCCTGTTCCTCGGTTTTGCCCTCCGCCCGGATTGCAGCCTGGAACGCCAGGCGCGCACCATGCTGGCCCGAAACATGCTCCACCGGACGGCTTGCCGGGCGCGCCGTTTCGACCGGCGACGCTGCCCCACCTTGAAGCGTGAAAATCACCTGCCCAACTTTTATTTTCTCGCCTTCTTTGACCTTCACATCTTTTACGACGCCGCTCACCGACGAAGGAACTTCCACCACCGCCTTGTCAGTTTCGAGTTCCATCACCGGCTGGCCTTCCGAAACTTTGGCGCCCGGGGAGATCATTAACCGCACCAGATCACCCTCCGAAATGTTTTCCCCCAGTTCCTGCAGCCGGAATTCCCGCGGCGCCGGAGCATCCGTCGATCGGTTTCGCGGTGGCGCAGCCTGGGATTGCGCCGTCGGCGCGGGGCCCGGCGGCTGCTTTACCGCCGCCGTAGGTTCGCCCGATCGACCTTGCGTGGGCGGCACGATAGAACCCTGAGGCGCAGAAGCCTGAGGCCCGGAACCCTGAGATGAAGATCCTTGAGGTGCAGAACCACGAGGCGCGGCCGCAGCCACCGCGGCCCCGGCATGATTCTCCACGGTGAAGATTACCTGGCCAACCTTGATCTTCTCGCCTTCCTTGACCAGAATCTGCTGCACCTTCCCGCTGACCGACGACG
>CAWEBA010000034.1:0-85238 GCA_963807145.1 uncultured Acidobacteriaceae bacterium
CGCGTAAGCCACGAAGATGATGCGTCCCGGCTCGTTTAAGAGAAAACCGGGCGCGGAGTGCAGAATCGTCCAAATCGGGTTCGCGGATTCGACGGAATCGAACAGATTATGGGTCGCGATCATCACTACCCCAAATGCGGTCACAACCGAAGCGGGAAGGTAAACCAGCGCCGAAAGCGTAATCATGGCCCAGCCCAGCGCCCATAAAACATTGAGCAGCATCAGGTGATAGTCAAAATTAAACTGCCAGCCCAAACAGCGCACAACCACCACTTCCAAGAAGATCAGCCAGAGCCCGCGGGTAAAGAGAAACCACGATAACTGGCGTTTCGACTTCTTGCGCAGCGAGAGGTAGGCGCCAGTGCCTGTCAGCAGAAAGAACACGGGCGCACAGAAATGCGTAATCCAGCGCGTGAAGAATAGCGGAATCGTTGTGGTAGCGGGGTCGGTCGGATTTACGCCGGGAACACCAAAGAAGTCCCGAGTATGATCGAGAGCCATCAAAATCATGATGACGCCGCGAACCACATCGATCGATTCAATGCGGACGCGTTTCGTAACCACAGGTCAGCCACGGACTCGGCGATCGCAGCCATCTAGCGTCCTAGTGTAACCAAGAAGCAGCCTCAAATGAACGGGACTTCTACTGCGGATCTTCCTGGCCACAGATGCTACGCGCAGATTCGCCCAAATCCCTCCCATTGTTTACAATAGAGGTTTGCCCATGGACCTGGCTGCCATCCAATCTGCGCTGCGCGAACGCAACATCGACGCGTGGCTGTTCTACGATCATCATCATCGCGATCCCATCGCCTACCGTGTTCTCGGCTTGCCCGCAGGTCTCATGGTCACGCGGCGCTGGTTCTATTTGATTCCCGCGCAGGGTGAACCGGTAAAGCTGGTCCACAAAATCGAAGCTGGACATCTCGATTCCCTCCCCGGCAGCAAGCGCCAGTATTCCGGATGGCAGGAGCTTTTTGACACTTTGAAGTCGATGCTCGCACCCTACCGCGACATCGCCATGCAATATTCGCCCAATAATATCGTCTTCACGATTTCTCTGGTCGATGGCGGGACCATCGAGTTGCTGCGCGGCTTGGGGAAAAATGTGGTCAGTTCCGCCGACCTGGTCGCACAGTTCGAAGCTACCTGGAGCGAAGACCAGATCAAAACTCATTTTGCCGCGCGCGACAGCGTGGATTCAATTGTGGCAGCCGCATTCAAGGAAATCGGAAAGCGCTCTCGCAACGGCGGAACTACAGAACACGCAATCCAGCAGTGGTTCATGGAAGCGTTCCGCCGCGAGAATCTGCTTGCCGACGATCCACCGATCGTGGCCGTGAACGCCAATGCCGGCAATCCGCACTACGAGCCGCGTGCCGATCATCCCGTTCCGATTCGTGAAGGCGATCTGATCCTGCTCGACGTATGGGGGAAAAAAGATGTTCCGGGAGCGGTCTACTACGACATCACGTGGATGGGTTTCGTCGGCAAAGCGCCATCAGACCGCATGCGCCAGGTGTTTGAAATCGTGCGCGACGCGCGCGACGCCGGCGTGAAGACTGTGACCGATGCGATCGATGCCGGGCGCCGCATCGCGGGATGGGAAGTCGATCGCGCCACCCGCAGCCACATCAAGCAGAAAGGCTACGGTGAATATTTCATTCACCGCACCGGACATTCCATCGGCACCGACGTCCATTCCAATGGGGCCAACATGGACGACCTGGAAATTCACGACGAGCGGCAGATTCTTCCCAATTCTTGTTTCTCCATCGAGCCGGGCATTTATCTGCCGGAATTCGGCGTGCGCAGCGAAGTCAACATGCTGGTCCGGTCCAAGTCGGCGGAAGTCACCGGCAACATTCAACGCGAGATCGTAATTATCTGATGGCAAATCAAACTACAGCTAAAGCGAAGGCCGCCGAACCGGCGCAGCCCGCCAACACCATGTCGATCATCGCGCCCGCCCTGGGCTGGTTGATTCCCGGCGCAGGCCACATGATTCAAAAGCGCTGGATTCGCGGAGCTCTGCTGTTCATCTCCATCAGCACCCTCTTCGTGCTCGGCTTAATGATGCAGGGCCACATTTACAAAGCCAACGGCGGCGATATCCTCGACATGCTCGGATTCATCGGCGACCTTGGCGCTGGTGGAATGTATATTGTGACTCTCGCCATGAACTGGGGTCAGGGGGCAATCGCTTTCGCGATCGCAGATTACGGAACCAAGTTCATGATCGTCGCCGGATTGCTGAATTTCATTGCCGTGGCCGATGCCTACCACATTGCCATCGGGAAAAAACCATGATCGGGGAAAAACAAAAACAATGACCGTCCAGCTCACTCATTTCAGTGCCGCTTTTGTTTTCGCCCTATTTGCCTCCATCGTCTTCGGCATCACCCACCGCGAAACCACGCGCGAGATGGTCCGCTACGGTCTGTATTGTTTTGCCTTGTTCCTGGGCGGGCTGCTGGCGGCGGGATGGGCGATGTGGCTGGTGCGGAGATAGCTGCAAGGTTCTACCCTTCCCACACGAACGCGTCAAATACGCGCTTCGATTCAAAATTCAGCCGGCGATAGAGAGCGACCGCTCCAGCATTGGCCTCGGTGACGGTCAACGAAAGCATCGCAAAGCCGCGCTTGCGCAGGCTAACGGACGTCGCCGCCAGCAGCGCCTCTCCGATCCCGCGTGAACGGTATTCGGGGAGCAGACATACTTGGGTCACGTGTCCCACATCGTTGCGCACCCGCGAGCACAGGATCAATCCAATCAAACTCTTCGCCTTCCGGTCGACCGCGGCATAGGACGATTCCGCATCGAACAAACCGCACCCCGGAAAACGCACAATGTTATTCAGAAAGCGCAGCGATCCGCTAAGCGTGTGGTACTGGTCGTTGATCTGGGCGTCGACGTGCCCGCGATAGGCCGCGGTAATCACGGCGGCTGCAGGCTGGTAGTCGGCCTCGGTCCACTGCCGGATTTCGATATCTGGAAACGCCGTCGAAGCCGGCGGCACGAAGTCGCTCAGCCGCAGAACCATGAACAGCCGCGGATGCCGCTGGAATCCCTGGTCGAGAAAAGGCCGGGCGACGCTCCCCGCCTCATGCGCGAGCAACTGAGCTTCAACCCGATGAATTCCAGGAGACTGCTGCAGCGTCTCGATCACATGCGTCAGCAGCTTGATTTCGACTTCGTGAGCGTTGGCCAAACGCCCGCCGTTGGCCACGAATAGGTCGCCGACCACGCCCTTGCTGCCCTCGTACACGAAAAAGCTGTAACCAAAGATGCGCCCGCGTTCAATCGCCGCGTATCCCGGAAGGATTTTCGCGTCGACATAGCGCAGAATCATCTCCGCCGATCCGTTGTAATCCCAGGAGAGCAGGCTCGCCCAGGCTCGCGTCTCATCATCGAGCAGAGGGCGCAGGTCCACCGAAGAAAAATGTCTGAGGTCGAGAATCTCCACGGGGCTCCTGCAAAATCGGCCCAAACCAACCCACGGCGTCATTTGCGATGGCAGAACTCCGAGTTTAGTGCGTTCCATGACGCGAGGCAAACGGCCAGAATACACGGCAGCAACAGCTGATCTTAATGCGTCGTACCAGTTCCCGTTGACCCAGTTCCCGCTGCGGCAACCCAGTAATAATCCACGTGTTGCGCAGCATAATGCCCAAGGTAAGAGACGCGGCGCCCGGGGACCAGCTTCGCAATCTCCGGCTGCGAATTCTCCGGCGCCACCAGCAAGTGCTCTTCCGGTGGAACGCTGCCCCAGTCGTAGTTGAAGGTGAGCTGGTTGCGATAAAAAGTCAGTCCATATTCCAGTTCACGCCGAACGTGGTACACAGCCAGAGGCAGCGGGTGGGTCTCCACACCGGCAATCTCGAAAGCCAGCGGGCGTGCGGAAAGCGTCTGATCCAGAGACACCGCGCCTAACCTCAAAACGATTCCTACTGTCAGCAAAACCGGTATCACCGTGACAAACCGCAGCATGCGCAGGCCAGCCTTGCGCACCAGCGTAAGCGCAATTCCGGCGCACAGAACAAACGCAACGGCGAGCGCCACCAGCATCGGTTGCTTGCCCGACGGCCGGTGTTGCGCGATGTAGCCGATCAACAACGCCGGAATGATCAGACTCCCAGCCAGCAACGCGTGCAACACCGCCAGTCCCGTCGGGATTGGCTTGGCATCACGTTGGCTCAGATGTTGGCGCAGGTAATCCGCTAACAGCAGCGCTCCTGCCGGAGTCGCCGGAAGAATATAGCCGGGCAACTTCGATTGCGAGATCGAAAACAACAGGACCGGCACAATCAGCCAGCAGCACGCGAATATGCCGAATTGATTTTCGCAATCAAGACTGGCTCCGTTCGCCGGATTTCGCTTGCTCCACCACCAGCGGACTCGTCCGAGAAAAGCCGCAATCACGAAAACCGTCCACGGAACCAGCGCCAGTGCCGTTACCGGCAGGTAATACCAGAACGGCTCGGTATGGTGATAGAGATCTTTCGAGAACCTTCCCAGATTGTGCTCAAGAATGAATACCCGAAAGAATTCCGGAGTGCGCACTTGCACCGCGAAATACCACGGCATAGCGACTGCACAGAACAGAAGAATGCCAGGCAGCCATAGTGTCTTAAGCAGCAGCCGCAATTCGCGAACCGCCGCCGTATAAAAGACGATCACCAGCGCGGCGAGAAACAGGGCGACCGGCCCCTTCGCCAGCGCCCCCAGTGCCATGAAGCCATAAAAGACCGCCAGGTAAATTCTCTTTCCACTTTCCCGCCAAGCCCACCACCCGAGCATCCCGATGCCGAAAGCCGCGGCCAGCGCCATATCCATCGAAGCGGCGCGGGCATAGCCGATCACTCCCGCGGAGGAGGCCGCGATCAGTGCGCCATCCAATTCAAATCCTGGCCGGAAGCGGCGAAGAAAAAAGTACACGGCAAGCACAAGGAAACTGGCATCGACTGCCGAAGGCAGCCGCGCTGCCCAATCGCTAACGCCGAACACCCGGTACGCGATCATCGCTTGCCAGTAATACAGTGGAGGCTTCTCGAGCCATGGCTGACCTCCAAGAACGGGCGTGACCCACTCGTGCCGCTCCAGCATTTCGCGCGCCACTTGCGCATATCGCGGCTCGTCGGCTCCGATAAGCCCGAACTGCGCCAATCCGTAGAAAAACAGAAACGCGCAGAAGCCCGCCAGCAACAGCGAATCGGTACGGGTTCGATTCGTCATGGGAGGACGGAAGGTTTCAAGGTTTCAGAAGCTTCAAGGTTTCAAAATGATCGGACGCAAAGTTACGCCGCATGGATGGAGCGTCACAACGTTCGAAGCCTTGAAACATTGAAACCTGGCACTGATTCATTGTACGGAAGGACCGCGGTGCAGCATGTCCAAAACCTGGCGCACCGCCTGGGTAAGCGGACCTTCCAGCGAGCAACCGCTCGCGCACTCGTGTCCGCCCCCGCCAAATCGTTCTGCCACTTGCGCCACATCGAGGTTGCCCTTGCTGCGCAAACTCACGCGAAAACGTCCGCCAGGAAGCTCGCGGAAGAATGCCGCCACTTCCACCTCGCCAATCGAGAGCACGTAATTCACCAGGCCTTCACAATCCTCTTCCTTCGCTTCGCAGCGGTCCATTTGCTCTTGGGTCACCCACGTCCAGCCGACGTGGCCTTCAGTGTTGAGGTTGCGCAAAGCTTCTCCGAGCAGCCTCATCTTGGCAATCGAGTGGGCAAAATAAATACTGCGCGCGCAGTGCGACGGATCTGCGCCCGCCAGAACCAACTCTCGCGCCAGAGCGAACGTATTCTGGTTTGTTCCCTGGAACATGAACGAGCCGGTATCCGTCATCAGCGCCGTGTAGAGGCAAGTAGCAATCTCCGGAGAGAACTGCGCTCCCGCCTCGCGCGCCAGACGGAACACCATTTCCGCCGTGGCTACAGCTTGCGGATCAATCCAGTTCACATTGGCGAAGGGACGCCCGCTGACGTGATGATCGATGCTGATCAGGAAGCGGTTCTCCAAACCCTCAAGACGGGTACGGTGAATGCTGTCACACTCTAGAATGATCGCGGCCTCATAGCTGCCTGTGATGCGATTGGCCTGCAGCACCTGATCGGCAAACGGCAACGTGCGATAAATCCTCGGCACGCCATCGTGCAGCACGACGTCTGCCTGTTTACCCATGGCACGCAAAACCTGGCAGCACGCCAGTGCCGACCCCACGGCATCGCCATCTGGCCGCGCGTGCGATGTAAGCACGAACCGGTCGCGCTGCTCGATTTGCTGGAGAACATCCTGCAGCATCGCTATGTCTTTTCCAATCCCGGTTTAGTTCGAGATTTCATTCGCTTTTTCGCCCGCGCCAGCAGTTCCTCCACTCGCGCCTTTTCCCGCTCCGAACGGTCCAGCCGGAAATACAATTCTGGCGCGCGCCGCAGCCGCAAACGATCCACCAGTTCGTGCCTTATATATTCCTTGGCGGCGATCAAACCCTCAAGGCTCCGCTCCGCTTCCCCGTCGTCGCCATCGACATCCACCAAAACCTGCGCGGACCGGCCATCATCCGCCACATGCACCGCGGTGACGCCCACCAACCCGATGCGGGGATCAGCCAACTCGCCTTCCACCAGGGTTTCGATCTCCTCACGCAAGGCCTCGCCCAACCGCCCGCGATGGTACTTTACCCCGCGCTTCTCCACCTTCACCTCGAAGTAAAACGCATGAGAATATCAGAAAACCGGCCCGAGATGTTGGCCCCGAAGTGCTATTGTCGCGCACAAAGGAGCGATCCGGTAAGTACAGAGGTAACAATGCGTTAGAAGCAGTGGTCAGTGGTTAGTGGTTAGTGGTTAGTGGGCAGTTGAAACCAACGCAATACTTGGTCTTACTGGTCACTGACCACTGGCTACTGACCACTTCGTAAGCTACAGATACTCCACGAAGGAATCAGCCACTTCAGCCCCATGATTATTGGCGATGCGCGTAGCCTTCCGCTCCACGTTCTTCATCAATCCATCAAGATAGTCACGCGAATCGGAGACGGCGACCACCCCAACGGTAGCGCGATTCCACAAGCCGCTGGCCTCGAGTTCGGCGACAGAAACGTTGAAACCGGCGCGCAGACGGTCTTTCAGGCTGCGAACCACCTGCCGTTTATCCTTAAGCGATTGCGCCGCTTCGATGTGGAGTTCGAGGGTAAGAGAAGCAATCATAGACGACTCGCTCAGCAGGGCACCAGACCGCATCGCCCTGGGCTCGAAGTGGGTTTCGATATGGTAGGGTAGGTTGGGGTCAGCATATGTTCAAGCCGTTCGCGTACGCCATTCTAGCCTGCCTTGTGGCTCCTTCGCAGACGGACGTCCGAAGCGCGCATGTCGAGGTGCAGCTGATCATCAGCGGTCCGCGATTGATTCGTGCCGATCAAGACCTAAAATTCAGAGCATTCCTCGTTAATCGTTCCACCGAACCGATCGTTGTACCCTCGCCAACCGGCTGGTATCAGGCGGTTTTAACGTGGAAAATAACGGACACATCAGGCAAGTTGCTTCCGCCCAACAAGCGCGGGATGGTCTTTGGAGACAACGTGGGCGCTGGACAAGGCCCTGCATTCAAAGATGCAGATTTCGTCTTGTTGAAGCCAGGCGAGAAAACGGAGATTATGAATCTGGGTGACCCCGCCGACAGGTTCGTGCTCGGGGGCAAGGGCTTTTATGAGGCAACCCTGCAGTATTCCTTTTCGCCACCGCTAGACACGCCCCGTATTGTCGCAGGCCAGGAACCAAACGCTGAGCACTCACAGTTCGGACTTTATCACTCCACTCTCAGCCCTGAGCTTAAGAGTCGCTTACTGAAGAATCCTGTCGAGGCCACTTCCAACAGGTGGAGGATGTATCTTGAGCCGTAATAAGCTTTGATCTCCAATCCCTAGTCCTAGCCTGTTTTAAGCAATTACTTCTGCAGCAATCCGTTCCGTAGCGAAAGCCTCGATCACATCGCCGACCTTGATGTCGCCGTAGTTGGAGATCGAGATGCCGCATTCCATGCCGTTCGTAACCTGGCTGGCATCGTCCTTGAAGCGCCGCAGCGATCCCACCTTGCCCTTGAATACCTGCACGTTGTCGCGCAACAGTCGGACTTCGGAATCGCGCTTGATCAAGCCATCGCTTACGCGGCATCCGGCCACGGTCCCAACTTTCGGGATGCGGAAAACGTTCAGCACCTCAGCACGGCCCTGGTAAGTTTCCTTGATCGTAGGTTCAAGCAAGCCGCTCATGGCGCGCTTGATTTCATCCTGCAGTTCGTAAATTATAGAATGCAGACGGATGTCCACTTTCTCCTGCTCGGCAATTTCCTGTGCCTTGCGCTCCGGCCGCACGTTGAAGCCGATGATGATCGCATTCGACGCCGAAGCCAGCAGAACATCGGTCTCCGTAATCGCACCGACGCCAGATCGCAAGAGCTTCAACCGCACTTTCTCATTCGAGAGCTTCGTGAGCAGGTCGGTAATCACTTCCACCGATCCCTGGACGTCGCCCTTGAGAATCACATTCAGTTCCTTGGTGCCTGCGGCCTTGATCTGCTCCGCCAATCCTTCGAGCGACACGCGCGAACTCTTGGCCAGAGCGGCCTCTCGCGACTTCTGCTCACGGTATTCCGAAATGCCGCGCGCCTTGTCGCGATCAGCCACCACCACAAATTGATCCCCAGCTTGCGGCAGCGCCTCCATACCAATAATTTCGACAGGAGTCGAAGGCGGAGCGGTCTGCAACTGCGCGCCGCGGTCGTCAAACATCGCGCGCACTTTCCCGTAGACATTTCCCACTACAAAATTGTCGCCCGCGTTCAGCGTTCCGTTCTGTACCAGCACCGTCGCTACCGGACCGCGCCCGCGATCGAGCTTCGCTTCGAGCACCACGCCGGTCGCCGCCCGTTCCGGCGTCGCCTTCAATTCTCCGAGGTCTGCGACTAGGCAAATCATTTCCATCAGCAGATTCAGATTCGTTTTCTTCTTCGCTGAAACGTCCACAAACACCGTCTTGCCGCCCCACTCTTCCGGCACCAATCCACGGTCGGCAAGTTGTTTCTTCACCCGGTCAGGCAAGGCGTCGGGCTTGTCGATCTTGTTCACCGCGACGATAATTGGAACCTCAGCGGCATGCGCGTGGTCAATGGCCTCAACCGTCTGCGGCATCACGCCGTCATCAGCGGCCACCACTAGAACCACGATGTCGGTAGCCTTCGCCCCGCGCGACCGCATGCGAGTGAAAGCTTCGTGACCCGGCGTATCGAGGAACACAATCTCGCGCCCGAATGCCGGAGATTCCTTGTCGGTAATCCTTACTTTGTAGGCGCCGATGTGCTGCGTGATGCCGCCCGCTTCGCCTTCCGCCACATTGGTCAACCGGATGGAATCGAGTAGCGTCGTCTTGCCGTGGTCTACGTGACCCATGATCGTGACCACGGGCGGACGTATCCCGGTTTCCGGAACCAGCTCTTCGCTGGCGGCGGCCGCATCAACTTCTTTCGCCGTCTGCTCTTCGAATGTGATCACGTTCGTGTCGGCGCCGAAGAAGCGCGCCATCTCGCTCGCCAGCTCCGCATCGAGCGTCTGGTTGATGGTAGCGAACACGCCCTTTGACAACAGCCGTGAAATCAAGTCCTTCGCGCGAATCTCCAGCTTCTCTGCGAGGTCCTTAACGCTGATCCCTTCCGTGATCGTGATGCTGCGCGTAATCGGCATCGGCTCGTTCGACACCACCATGCGCGGTGGCGGCGTGTAGCCCTTCATCGGGCCTTCCTTCACGCCGCGCGGAACATAGCGCTGGCCAGGTCTTCGCGCCGGACCACCCGGACGGCTGCCTGGCCGCGTCGTTCCTGGAGGTGGCAGCGCTGGACCCACGCCCAGCGGGCGTGCTCCGGCAGGCGACTGCCGCGTAGGATGCATCGGCCTGCGCTCGCCGGGACGCAAGGGAGGACGTGGAGCGCCGGGAGCTCCACCAGCCATCGGCGGACGGCGCTGGAAAATTGGCTGCCCGGGCACGGGACGTCCCGGTAACGGACGCGAAGTGCCGCCGATCGGCACTCCTGGCTGCACCGGTGGCGGAGCCGTCCGCAGCGGAGCTTTGTACACCGGACGCGGCCCGGTTTGCGGAACGATCATTCGCGGCGGCGGAGGCGCGGATGCAGATGGAGAAGCAACCGGACGCGCGGCAGTAGGAGCCGCTGGCGGAGCACTCGCTGAAATTGTTGCTGGAACTCCCGTGGCCGGGGCATGCGCCGGGGGTGGCGTGGCCGGGCGCACGGGAGCACTCACCGGTGACGTTGAAGCCGATGACGATACCGGAGCAGGAGGAGCAACCGGACGCACGGGTACAGCTGGCCCTGCCGGTGGCGCAGCCACCGAAGCTGCCGGAGCCGTAACCACTGGCTTCGCCACCGGAGGCGCAACCGTCGTAGGCCTTTCCGCCGGAGCATGTGTAACTGGCGGCGCTGCCGGACGCGGCGCGGCCGGCGCTACGGCTTCCTTGCGCTGCGTAATTGCCTTCAGCACATCCCCCGGACGGGAAATGTTTGACAGATCAATTTTGGTCTTGATTTCTTCTTCGCCGCGAGACGCGCGTGAACTCGACTTGCTTGCCGAGGACGAACCTTCCGCCGAGGAGCGGAGGTACACGCGCACTTTCTCCGCTTCGTGCTCTTCCAGAGAACTGGAGTGCGTTTTCTTCTCCGTCACTCCGACCAGCGGAAGCGTGTCGAGAATGGCTTTGCTCTTGACTTCCAGCTCTCGGGCAAGATCGTTGATTCGAACCTTACTCATCCGGCCTTTCGTTTCTCCGTGCTGTAGTTAGGTCATCATCGACCTCACGGAGTCAGTTTCTTCGGTCCCACGCCGTCGAACTTATGCCAGCGCGTCATGATTATTCTCTGGTTTCGGAGGTTGATTCCGCTTCCGGTTCGGGCTGCTCCCCGGGAGCCTCCGCCTGCCCCACGTTCTCAACCCCGGCAAGCGTATCTGCCTCGACTGTGCCTTCTTCGGTCGCCGCAGGAACCTCCGCAGTGATGTCTTCCGAAGCCGGCTCAGAAGCTTCCGCCGCCGCGGCCTCGCCATCGACTGCCACTTCGCCTTCAATTCCGCCTTCCACCGCCGCACCTTGCTCCAGGCTGGCAAAGTAATTATTCACCGCAAGACTGATCTTTTCCACCGTCTTCGGCCCGATGCCTTCAATCGCCTCTAATTGCTCCGGCGTCATGTCAGCCAAAGCTTCCACCGTGCTCACGCCCGCGGCATTCAGCTTCTCCACCAGTCCTTCACCCAGACCCGGCACACTCTCCAGCGGCGTGGCCGTCTGCGTGACCATCGCCGACATCTGCTGTTCCACTTCCTGGCGCTTTTCTTCCTCGCTCTTGATGTCGATCTTCCAGCCCAGCAGCTTCGCCGCCAGCCGCACATTCTGCCCCTTCTTGCCGATGGCAAGAGATAGCTGGCTGTCGTCGACTACCACTTCGAGATGCTTGCCCCCCGAATCGACCACGGTGACCTTGCTGACTTTCGCCGGCTGCAACGCTTTCTCGGCAAACGTCACCGCGTCTTCGTGATACTCGATGATGTCAATCTTTTCGCCATGCAGCTCGCGGATGATCGACTGTACCCGCATCCCTTTCATGCCTACGCAGGCGCCAACCGCATCCACGTCTTTGTCTTTGGACATGACCGCAATCTTGGTGCGCTCTCCGGCCTCGCGCGCAATCGCGCGGATCACCACCGTGCCGTCGTAAATTTCTGGAACCTCCGTCTGGAACAGATGCTGCACCAGATCCGGCACGGCACGAGACACAACCACGCCCGGCCCCTTGGAAGCTTTTTCCACCCGCGCAATCACTACGCGAACGCGTTCACCGATGGCAAACGATTCCAGCCGCGACTGCTCCTTGCGCGGCATGCGCGCTTCCGCCTTGCCGATGTCGAAGATCACATCCGGACCTTCCACCCGCTTCACAGTCGCATTTACCACTTCGTTCACGCGTCCGATGTACTCGTTGTAGACGGTGTCGCGCTCCGCCTCGCGCACCTTCTGAAAGATCACCTGCTTCGCCAACTGCGCCGCAATGCGGCCGAGAATCCCTTCCGTAACTTTCGGCGTCCGCAACTCTCCGCCAACTTCCAGGTTCGGATCCACCTTGCGCGCATCTTCTAGGGTGATCTGCAGCAAAGGATCTTCCACCTGCTCCGGCGTCTCCACCACCGTCTTCACCGCAAACGCATTGATCTTGCCGGTTTCTTTATCCAGCTCGGCGCGCAGATTTTCCTGCGTCTTGTAATACTTGCGCGTGGCCATGACAATGGCATCTTCCACCGCGCTAACCACAATCTGCGGATCAATCCCTTTTTCGCGGCTCAACGCGTCGATCGTGTTGTAAAGCTCACTAGCCATAAAAGATTCCGTTATGGGACTGCTGCATACCAAGTTTCAAGGTTTCAAAACCGTGTGCCGCTTATCTTCGACTTTGAAACCTTGAAACTATGAAACCTAAATCTCGGGCACCAGATTCGCCTTCTCCACGTTGGCGAATTCAATCCCGATCTTCTGCCCTTGCTCGTCGCCCATCTTCATCTTGCGGCGCGATTTGTGGCTCGCCACGCTCAAGTCCAGCGTCAGCCGGCCATCGCGAAAACTTTCCAGCCGCCCTTCGAAGTACCGGTTGTTGCCCACCGGATTCCGCGTCGTCAGCTTCACCCGGCTGCCGACAAAGCGCTCAAACTCAGCCGGCTTAGTCAGCTTCCGGTCCAATCCCGGCGATGAAACTTCCAGCGTATAACTCGTCGGAATCGCATCCTCCACATCGAGGATGGTGCCAAACTCGCGGCTGAAGTTCGCGCAATCTCCGTGCGTCACTCCCGCCAGCACATCGCCGCTCGCCGCTCCCGGCTTATCCAGAAACACGCGCAGCATGCGGGCCTTGCCGCTCCCGCGAAACTCCAAGTCGACCACTTCCAGCCCGCTGGAGGCCGCTACCCGCTCCGCAATCTCTCGTACCCGATCAAGCTCAAGTGCCATGCATCCAATAACTTGCAGCCAAGCCCACCCAACCGATTCCTCCGCAACGAAAAAGTGGGCTTGCGCCCACTGGTGTGCTTCGCCAAACTCCGGTACTACACAACAGTTCTCAGTTTTCTAATATACGCCCGGAAGGGGGTAAAAGACAAACGCAGCGCCGAGGGTGGCGCAGCACTTCAGGCCTGCGTCGACAGCGTTCATTTCGCATGGACTTCAGCCCCTGGCGGACCTCATCAACGCCGCTGATCCGAACTTTCCCCCGGCCCCAAAATCGCGCGCCCGGGAAACACATCCGGCACAATCTTCCCTTCATCAACCACCAAAGTCCCTCCCACCACCAAATACCGCACGCCCACACTCGGCTCCATCGGCTTCTCAAAGGTAGCCCGGTCTTTGATGGTCGCCGCATCGAACACCACAATGTCAGCGTCGCATCCCTCCTGCAGTCTGCCTTTCCGCCGCGCCGCCGGCGTCGACCGCTCCAGCATCTCCGCCGGCATAAAGCTCATCTTCCGGATCGCATCCATCAGCGTCACGGTTCCCTTCTCGCGCACATATTGCGCCAGCACCCGAGAATAAGTTCCGGCATTACGCGGATGCCCTCCGAGTCCATCGCTGGCAATCATCACCAGCGGATTAGGGATAACCTTGTCCACAACTTCTTGCGTGTTGGCATAAACTAGCACCCATTGCGTTTTGCTCGAATTGTGCAACGCCTCGAAGCGCTCCTTGGTCAGGTGCTCTCCCGTGTCCGGCAACACAAGGTCGGTGTAATCGATGCCGAGCTTCTCTCGCCAGCCCGTGTTGAACAGTGCCGAGTTTACTGCAGTCATACCCGCGATGTAGGGATACGCCTCTGTGGTTACGTCCAGCCCACGGGCACGCGCTCCCTCCACCATCGCCAGACACTCGAGCGAGTCGCGCAGGCAACTGCTGTTGATGTGCACGATGTGTAGCGACGCCCCAGTGATCGCGGCCGCGCCGATCACTTCGCTCACCGCCTCAATAGCGGAGCCCGGCTCGACCCGCCCCGCACTGCGGATGTGCGTGTACACCGGCAGCCCCCGCTCCGCAGCCAGGCGGAACATATCAATCACTTCCAGCCGCGTTGCTCCGGGCGTGTATTGAATGCCCATCCCAACGGCCAATCCGCCGGCGTCCAACTCTGCGCGCAGGCGTTGCTGTATCGCCTCGATCTGCCCCGGCGTGGCAGGCTGGTCGGTCGCGGGGCCGCTCTTGGGCAAAATCTCGGGAGTTCCACCCTGGTTCCCGATAATTTCCGCCGGCAGAGGTGCACCAAAGACCGCAGCGCGCGCCGCTACATGGCTGGCCGACGTTCCGAAGTGAATCAGCGAGTGACCTTCTTTAGATTTCAGGAATTTCGCAACGTCGGGCGCACCGATTTCGAGTTCCAGCGCACTAGTCACCCCGTCCTGCGCCTTGACCCGCTGACTTGCCATATCCTGACCATGCTGGTGCAGATCAATGAATCCGGGAGCAACCACCAGCCCGTCGGCATGAATCATCCGTTGCCCATTCAAAACTTCAGTCGAGACGCGGACAATCTTCCCGTCGCGAATACCAACGTTCCGCACCCCATCGAGCCCGGTCTCGGGATCGATAACGCGCCCGCCCTCGATTACAAGGTCGTACTGTTGCGCCACCGCGAAGCTCGCTGAGAACGCCAGAAAACAAAGGGAGAGAATCAGTCTGCGCATAGGTGCTCCATATAATCTAGCGATGATATCAATATCTGATTGTCACATAAGCAAGCGTTTGTCATTCCGACAGCGCGCGCTTTGCATCGCGCGCCGAGGAATCTCAGTCTCCACGCCATTGTGGGGGTAGGGCCATCGCACCCTCGATCTACTTGGTGGCCAGCCCACGAGCCCGATCTCAGCATTTGCCTCAACCCCGCGCTCTCTCTAGAATAAAGATTCACCTCCACGCCAGGGAGAATTTCCGAGAACCCTATGATTCATTTTCCCGTACCCGAAGCTCTAACCTTCGACGACGTCCTCCTGTTGCCCGCGCGCTCCGACGTAATCCCCGCAACCGCCACCACCCAGACTCAAATCACGCGCAGCATCACCCTGAACATTCCAATCGTCAGCGCCGCTATGGACACCGTCACCGAATCGCACATGGCGATTGCGCTCGCCCAGCAGGGCGGCATCGGCATCATCCATCGCAACCTGAGCATCGAGCAACAGGCCGATGAAGTCGACAAGGTGAAGCGCTCGGAAAGTGGCATGATCGTCGATCCGGTCACCATGTCCCCCACCGACAAAGTCAGCGACGCGCTCGAAATCATGCGCCGCTACAAGATTTCAGGCGTGCCTATCACAGAGCATGGCAAGTTAGTCGGCATTCTCACCAACCGCGACCTGCGCTTCGAGAGCCGCTTCGATATTCCTATCGATCGCGTAATGACCAAGAAAAATCTCATCACCGTGCCCGTCGGCACCACGCTCGAAGACGCCGAAGAAATTCTGCACGAGCACCGAGTCGAAAAGCTGCTCGTAGTCGATGACAAGTACAACCTCAAGGGATTGATCACCGTAAAAGACATTCAGAAGAAGCTGAAATATCCCAACGCCGCCAAAGATTCTCAGGGACGTCTGCGTGTAGGCGCGGCCATCGGTGCAACTGGCGACTTCCTAGAACGTGCCCAGGAATTGGCCGAAGCCAAAGTCGACGTGCTGGCGATCGACAGCGCCCACGGCCATTCCACTAAGGTTTTAGAAGCGGTGAAGCTGATCAAGTCAAAGTTACCCGAGATGCAACTCCTGGCTGGCAACGTCGCCACTTTCGATGGCGCCTGCGAACTCGCTCGCGCCGGAGCCGACGGCATCAAGGTGGGCATCGGTCCCGGATCCATTTGCACTACGCGCGTAGTCACCGGCGCCGGCGTGCCCCAGATCACCGCCATCGCCGAGGCTTTCCGCGCCACCAAAGACGCGGGCGTTCCCATCATTGCCGACGGCGGCATCAAGTACTCCGGCGATATCACCAAAGCGCTGGCTGCGGGCGCCAGCGCAGTAATGATCGGCTCACTCTTCGCCGGCACCGATGAAAGTCCCGGCGAACTCATCCTCTACCAAGGCCGCTCTTTCAAGTCCTATCGCGGCATGGGCTCGATCGGCGCCATGGCGCAAGGTTCCAGCGAGCGTTATTTTCAGAGCACTGAAGGTGATTCCTCCGCCGCCGTCTCTTCGATGGACGGCGAATCCAACCGCCTTGGCAAACTCGTGCCCGAAGGCATCGAAGGACGCGTCCCCTACCGCGGCTCGGTCGCCATGATCGTCCACCAGATGGTCGGCGGGTTGAAGTCAGGCATGGGCTACTGCGGCTGCGCCACCATCGGCGAACTCCTGCAGAAAACCCGCTTCGTGCGCATCAGCGGAGCCGGACTCCGCGAAAGCCACGTTCACGACGTGATGATCACCCGCGAGGCTCCGAACTATGGCGTCGAGTAGGATCAAACCCATCGCGGGTGCGCGACCCGCTTGAGCAACGATCGACATGAGGTTCTTAAGGCCTGGGTCGCCGCCATTCTCTGGCTGATCGTCATTGCCATCGAATCCAGTGCCCTGCTGTCGGCCCACAACACCGGCCGCGTTCTCTATCCTCTGTTTCATTTTCTCTTCGGCCTCGACCGCGACCGCTTCGCAGTTTGGCACTTCTATATTCGCAAATCAGGCCACGTCGTCGGCTATGGCACGCTGAGCATCCTGCTTTTCCGGGCTTGGCGCGCCACCTTGCCTGCGCCGAACCATCTAAGGTGGACCATGCGCTGGGCCAACATCGCGATCCTCGGAACCGCTCTGGTAGCCAGTCTCGACGAATGGCACCAGAGCTTCATCCCCTCGCGCACCGGACGATGGCAGGACGTTGTTCTGGACACCTGCGCAGGAATCGCAGCTCAGATATTAATTCTTCTGTGGTGGAAGATGTCCGGGAAGGGCACGAGTTCATTCGTGCCATCTAACCCGACCCAGAAAGATGGCTTTAGCCGCTGAGGCGTTCGTTAGTTTCCAGTCGCGCTCGATGCAGGTCGGCTTTTCGCCAGCTGCAAGATCCCCGCTGCAACCAAAGCCATCCCCGCAGAGAAGTAAAACGGCATCGCAGCGCCGTAACGCTTCCACAATTCGCCGGTGATCAAGCTCGCCGCCAACGTGGCTGCACTGGTCACGAAAAAATAAATTCCGAGCGCCCGTCCGCGCACCTGCGAATCAACCGTCTCTACCACCAGGGCCTTCAGCACAGGCTGGGTCAGAGCATAGTAAAAACCATACACCGCCATCGCGATCCAAATCGCCACCGTAGAAGGTGCACGCCCGAAAACAAAATACACCACGGCAAAAATCACATAGCCCGCCGACCCAACCAGCCGGCGCGAGACATGGTCACTGAACCATCCTGCCGGCCAGGATGCAAGCGTGTAAGTGATATTGAAGACCAGCCCAAGTAGGGGCGCCAGCGCCACCCGAATCCCAACACTCTGCGCCCGGAGAACGAGGAACATGTCGCTCGAATTGCCCAGAGAGAACAGCGTCACCGCGACCAGCACGAAGTAAAAAGACGCGGGCAGAGTAATTCTCTTTTTGCGCGAAGCACCTGGGTCGAACGTCTCAAGTGTGAGGACAGGCGCCCCCGGCTCTCCGCCGGGCCCAGCCCGATGCTTTTCCTGAATCCCCAGCAGCGCAACCAGTACGCACAACACCCCCGGAACCGCCGCCGCCCAGAACACACTCCGGATTCCAAAACGCTCAAGCAGAACCAGTGCAGCCAACGGACCGGCAATCGCTCCAGCCGAATCCATCGACTGAATCAGTCCATAAGCCGCACCCAGCCGCTCCTTCGGTACGGATTCTGCGACCATCACGTCGCGCGGCGTTCCACGCACGCCCTTGGCCAATCGATCCGTAAATCGAATCAGCAGAATCTGCGGCCAGGCCGTCACAATTGCAAGCAGAGGCTTTACCGCATTCGCCGCAAAGTATCCCGCAACGACAACCGGCTTGCGGCGAGAGATGTGATCAGCTAGGTATCCAGAAAAAAGCTTGGCAAACGAAGCCACGCTCTCGGCGATGCCTTCAATCAATCCCAACTGCGTCGGTCCCGCCCCCAGCGACGCCAAAAACGCTGGCAACACCCAGTACGCCATCTCGGAAGCCGTGTCGTTCAAGAAAGAAGTGAGGCCGAAAGCGTAGATGTTCCGCGCTGCAGAAGGCTCACGCTCGGCGGAACGATCGGGCATGAAGCAGTTTTACCACGAAGCAACGGTGACAGAGACAGAGAAGAAAATCAGGAAATCTAACAATCGATTCTATGCATCGCGCCCGAGAACTGAGAACTGCCCTCAGTACATAGCGTCGTACTTACTCACCAACCACTGTCCGTCCTTGTTTTCCTCAGTGACGGTGAACAGTTCCCTGTAGGTACTGGACTGACCAGGGCCATTAAGCCGCTTCCCGCGGTAGTGAAGAATGGTCAGCGGAGGCGCGCTCTCCCACTCCGCCAGTTCCCAGGAGAGCAGCGGATGCTGCGCCTCCGAGTTGCAGATGAAGTGAGCATACTTCTTGCGGTAGTCGTGCTCCCAGCCGGAGAGCAGCTCGTCGCAGTGCCCATCGCGCAACTGGCGAAGAAAAAGGTTAGCGCTGTGCTCAATCGTCCGGTCGCGCAGTGGATTCATCCGGATACTGACCGGCAGTCCGGTCAAAGGATCGCGATCTTCCGACCGCGCCAGCACCGGCCCCTGATTGCTAAGCCACCAGATGTATCCGAGAAATCCAAACACCAGCAGCGCGCCAGCGGTGACGGCAATCGCGATCTGTGTGCGAGTGAATCCCATCCTGAGAGAAATTTTATCTGGATGGCAAATTACGGCAAGATTACCGCCGGGGGCCGCAGCAGTACATGTACCGCTGCGTGAGGGTAAAACATTAACCAAAAGAAAAAGGCGCGGTCAGAACCGCGCCTTCTTTGAACTTCGAAAACCAACTATTCGTTTTTGTCCTCGGCTTCTTCCTTAACTGGTTCGACCCCGCCGTCGTGTTGAGCCTGCGCCTCGGCATCTTCCATTGCCTTCTTGGCCTCGGCAACTTTCTTGGCGCGTGCCTCGGCTCGCTTCTCGCGCTTTTCGTCCAGCACCTTTTCGCTGCCCAGCAGCTCAAGAAAGGCCTTGTCAGCTCCGTCGCCCTTATTCCACCCGGTGCGAATGACGCGCGTGTAGCCGCCATTGCGGTCGCCAAAACGTGGTCCAACCGTGTCAAACAGCTTCACCAGCGCCTCGTCAGTCATGAGGTAAGCGCCGGCCAGACGGCGTGCCGCAAGATCGCCGCGCTTGCCGAGCGTAATCATCTTCTCGACAATCGGCCGTGCCGCCTTAGCCTTGGGAACGGTCGTCTCGACGCGCTCCTCGACGATCACCGATGTGACCAGATTCCGCAGCAGCGATCGCCGGTGCGCGGTGTTCCGTCCCAGTTTGTATCCAGCAACTTTATGACGCATGGTGAACCTCAGTGGCTAGGGGTTAGGGATCAGAGTCCAGGGATGAGCAATTCGCATTCGCGGCCCCCGAGCCCTGTCCCCTGATCCCTGCATTCTTACAGCTGATCGTCCGGACCGTAAGCCGAAGCCGGCAGCACCAGATTCGAAGTCGGCCCCGGCACGGCGTTTCCGTGCTCGTCGATCTTCATGCCCAGACTCAGACCCATCGAGGAAAGAATCTCCTTGATCTCGTTCAGCGACTTGCGGCCGAAGTTCTTGGTCTTGAGCATTTCCGATTCTGTCTTCTGCACCAGCTCGCCGATCGTTTGAATGTTCGCGTTCTTCAGGCAGTTGTAGCTGCGCACTGAGAGTTCCAGCTCTTCGACCGAACGGTTCAGGTTCTCGTTGTGGATCTCCGGCTTGCGATCGTCCGACGACGACGTGCCAGTTTCGATCTCTTCTTCAAAGTTGATGAAGATATTCATGTGGTCCTTCATCAGCTTCGCCGACAGGCCGATCGCGTCGGCCGGAGTGATCGAGCCGTTGGTCCACACTTCGAGGGTCAGCTTGTCGTAGTCGGTAATCTGGCCGAGACGCGCCGCTTCCACGGTGTAATTGCACTTGCGTACCGGAGAATGCACGGAATCGATAGGAATGAATCCGATTCCAAGGTCCTCGTCAAAGTTCTTATCAGCAGAGGTGTAGCCGCGGCCGCGCTTCAGCCGCATTTCCATATCGAGCTTGCCGCCTTCGCTGACCGTGGCAATGTAGACGTCTTTGTCGAGAACTTCCACGTCGCCGTCGGCTTCAATCATGCCGCTGGTGACCACGCCGGGCTGGTCAGCCCGCAGATAGATCGCCTTCGGCGCATCACCCGCCAGCTTGAATGGAATTTGCTTCAGGTTGAGGATGATGTCGGTCGCATCTTCCACCACGCCGGGGATCGACTGGAACTCGTGCAGCACGCCTTCCATCTTCACCGCGGTAACGGCTGCGCCTTCAATCGAACTCAAAAGCACCCGCCGCAGGGCGTTGCCCACAGTCGTGCCGAAGCCGCGCTCAAAAGGCTGCGCCCAGAAAATTCCGTACTTGTCAGTAAGGGTGGAAGTGTCAACTGCGAGACGTTTCGGTTTCTGAAAACCTTTCCAAAGCATTTGTTTCTCCTTCGGCCGTTTGGCTCAATCCCAGCTCGCTGAGCGGTCCAACTCAGGTCAATACCGGAACAGGCTGATCTGGCTCGAACTGTGTACTAGACCAAAGTTTCAAAGTCTCAATGTTTCAAGGTTGCGATAAATGGCCGCGATTTTGAAACCTTGAAACCTTCGAAACTTTGAAACCTTACTTGCTATACAACTCAACGATCAGCTGCTCGTTCACCGGCAACTGAATATCTTCACGTTTCGGCAACGAGAGCACCCGCGCCTTGTACGCATCGCGATCAACTTCCAGCCAGTTGGGCAGCGTGCCGTGGCTGGCAAATTCCTTCGCCAACTCGAGCACGGCTAGCTTCTTGCTGTTCTCGCGAATCGAAATTTCCTCGCCCGCACTCACTTCATAGGAAGGTATGTTGACCTTGCGATTGTTGACCGCGACATGCCCATGACGCACCAACTGCCGCGCCTGTCGCCGCGACTGCGCAAAGCCCAACCGGAACACCACATTGTCGAGACGCCTCTCCAGTTGTTGCAGCAACAGTTCGCCGGTAACACCCCGGGAGCGTGCGGCTTTCTCAAAATAGTTGCGGAACTGGCCTTCCAGCGTGAAGTAGATGCGCTTGGCTTTCTGCTTCTCGCGCAACTGCAGCCCGTAGCCAACAATCTTGGCCTTGCGGTCTTTTCCATGTTGTCCGGGGGCGAAGTTGCGCTTCTCGATGGGGCACTTATCGCTAAAACACTTTGAGCCTTTGAGGAACAGCTTCATGCCCTCGCGGCGGCATAGACGGCAAACTGCATCGGTATAACGTGCCAAATTGTTCTCCTTTTAGATGACCGGTTTACAGGTTTGGCTTCACCCTTCGTCCCGGACGAAAATCAGGGTTCAGGGGCTAGGGACCAGGGGCCAGTTCTTGACGATCGCTCTGACCCCTGGTCCCTAACCCCTAGTCCCTTCTTACACTCTTCTTCTCTTCGGCGGCCTGCACCCATTATGCGGAATCGGCGTCACATCGCGAATCGATCGCACCTCAATGCCGGACGAGGCCAGAGCGCGCACTGCTGACTCGCGCCCCGAACCCGGTCCGCTGACCCGCACATCCACGCTGCGCACCCCATGATCGCGAGCCAGGTTTGCCGCATTTGAAGCCGCCTGTTGCGCCGCGAACGGCGTGCCTTTGCGCGATCCTCGAAAGCCCAGCGATCCTGAACTCTTCCACGACAGAACGTTCCCGTTCATATCGGTGATGGTCACGATCGTGTTATTGAAGGAAGCTTGCACATAGCACAGCCCATGCGGAACATGCTTTCGTTCCTTCTTCTTAAACGTCTTCTTCTTGCCTTTTTTCTCCGGTGCGGCCGTGCCGCCCGCTGCTACTGGTTTCGCCATTTTCCAGTTCTCAGTTCTCAGTTCCCGGTTCTCAGAAAATCCCGGTCTTGACTGAGAACCGAGAACTGAGAACTGAGAACTGCTTTTAGGTCTTCGACGTTGCCTTCTTCTTCGTTGACACTGTTCCCTTGCGCGGACCTTTGCGGGTGCGCGCGTTGGTATGCGTGCGCTGTCCCCGGACCGGCAAATTGCGGCGGTGACGGAACCCGCGATAGGAGCCGATTTCGATGAGCCGCTTGATGTTCATCGAAACTTCCTTGCGCAGATCGCCCTCCACCATCCCTTGCGCCTCAATCACCGTGCGGATGCGGTTCACTTCCTCTTCGCTGAGGTCCTGGACCTTCTTCATCGGGTCCACCTTCGCCTCGTCCAGAATGCTGCCGGCGCGCGGATGTCCGATCCCGTAGATGTAGGTCAACGCGATGTTGATGTGCTTCTGGCGCGGTAAGTCAACGCCTGCGATACGTGCCATTGTTCCTGACCTCTCCCAGCTGTTAGCCCTGGCGCTGTTTATGTTTCGTGTTGACGCAGATCACCCGCACGACACCCTTGCGGTGGATGACCTTGCACTTGTCACAGATTTTCTTTACCGATGCTCGTACTTTCATATCAGTTCTCTGTTCCCAGTTCCCTGTTCTCAGTCGAAACCCACCTGAACAGAGTTGAGAGCATAATCCTCACAATCTCATTTATACCGATAAACAATCCGGCCGCGATTCAAGTCGTAAGGCGAAAGCTCCACCGCGACCTTGTCGCCCGGCAGTATGCGAATAAAGTTCTTGCGCATCTTGCCCGACACATGCGCCAGCACCTGGTGCTTGTTCTCCAGTTCCACCTTGAACATAGCGTTCGGCAGCGGTTCCAGAACCACCGCCATCACTTCAATCGCATCCTCTTTGCTCATGCACCTCTCAAAAACCTCAGCGATCAGCTATCAGCTATCAGTTTTTGCTGAAGGCTGAGAGCTGATGACTGAGAGCTCACTTCGTCAAAATCACCGGCCCATCTTTCGTCACGGCAACACAATGCTCGAAATGCGCGCTGAAACTACCGTCCACCGTGACCGCCGTCCACTTATCACCCAGCACTCGCGTCTCCGGCTTGCCGTAATTCACCATGGGCTCAATAGCAAGCACCATGCCTTCGCGCAACTTCGCGCCATGGCCGCGCGCCCCGAAGTTCGGAACCTGCGGCTCCTCGTGCAAGCGCGTCCCAATCCCGTGTCCCACGAATTCCCGGACCACGCTGAACCCCGCCGCCTCCACATGCTCCTGCACCGCCGCTCCCACATCGCCGACGGAATTTCCGATCAGCGCCTGGTCGATCCCGCGGTAAAGCGATTCCTCGGTCACCGTCAGCAACTTGCGCAACTCCGGCTTCACTGAATCGCTCACCGGAACCGTAATCGCAGCGTCGCCGTAGTAGCCATCCAGCACAACGCCGCAATCAATCGAGACGATGTCGCCGTCTTTCAGTGCCCGCTTTTCCGACGGAATTCCATGCACAATCTCTTCATTCACCGACGTGCACAGCACGCACGGATAATCGAAGTAGCCCTTAAATGCCGGCTTGGCGCCAAGTGCCGCAATCTTTTTCTCGGCGGCACGCTCCAAATCCATCGTCGTCACGCCCGGCGCAACCATCGAGCGCACCTCGTCGAGAACCTGCCGGACGATGCGGCCGCTGTGCCGCATCCGCTCAATCTCTTCCGCCGACTTGCACACAATCGCCATTTTTATTCGCGACCCTCAGGCATTATGGTCCTCGATAATCCTGAAAATCTGCTCCGTGACTTCGTCCATCGGCCGGTCGCCATTGATCGAGATCAATCTTCCCGTGCGCTGGTAGTAATCCGCCACCGGAGTAGTTTGCTCCTGGTAAGCCGCCAGCCGTGGCCCAATCACTTCCAACCGGTCATCATTGCGGGTCACCAGCTTCGCCCCTTCAATGTCGCAGACTTCGTCGACGCGAGGCGGCTGGAAGTGGACGTTATAGATCCGCCCACAGGTAGGACAAGAACGGCGTCCAGAGATCCGGAGCAACAACTGATTATAGTCCACGTCCAGGCGTATCACAATTGGCCAAGCCCTCGTGGGACGCGAGTTGTCAAAGAACTTGTCCTCAAGCAGCGCATCCAGCCATCCGGCCTGGGCCGCGGTTCGCGGAAACCCGTCCAGAATGTAGCCCCGCTTGCAATCCGGCTGCTTCAGTCTTAGCCGGACCATTTCACAAACCAGATCGTCGGAAACCAACTCACCCCGAGACATGACTGCCTTGGCCGCCATGCCGAGTTCCGTACCCTCGGCCACATTCAGCCGCAACAGGTCTCCTGTTGAAACCTGCGGGACCCCGTACCTCTCCATGATGCGCTTGGCCTGGGTCCCTTTACCCGCGCCCGGGGGACCAAGCAGCACGACGGGGCCTACGTCACGTGAGGTTTCCTGCGCCATCGAGTTGGCCAAAGCCTCCCGAACAGTGTTCAGCAACCCCACAAACAAATCTGTAATTGAGTAATTTTGTAATCTGGCAATTGACCAACGCGTCGGCTGTTAATCTTCAATTACCAAATTACCCGATTACTAAATTACAAAATCTCCTAAGACCAGTTTCTGCGCCCGCGAATCCGTCCGCTGCGCGGCGTAAATCCGTCGTAATGCCGCATGATCAGCTGCGCCTCGACTTGCGTAACCGTGTCCATGGCTACACCCACCACGATCAGCAGCGACGTTCCACCAAAATAGAAATTCACTCCCAGCCCGTTCGTCACCCACACCGGAAGCCGCTCAAACAGCGACCCTCCGAGCCAGAGCGGCAAATGGTTCAAGTGGATACCGGTGATCATCCACTCCGGAATGAACGAGATGATGATCAGATACAGCGCGCCCACCAGCGTGATCCGCGTCAGAACTTCGTTGATGTAGTCGGCCGTGCGCTTGCCAGGGCGAATGCCGGGAATAAACCCGCCATACTTCCGCATATTGTCGGCGACTTCGCTCGGATTGAAAACGATCGACACATAGAAGTACGCGAAGAAAATAATTCCCACCGCGTAAAGTACGGTATACAGCGGCTCGCCCCAACCGAGCATGCGAATCATATCGCCGAAGTAGCGGCTGTTCTTCAGGCCGTAACCAATCGTCTGCGGCAAAGTAAGAATCGAAGAAGCAAAGATCACCGGCATCACGCCGCCCGCATTCACCCGCAGCGGAAGATGCGTCGACTGCCCGCCCATCACCTTTCGTCCCACAACCCGCTTCGCATATTGCACCGGAATGCGCCGCTCGCAGCGCTCGACGTAAACAATGAACGCGACCACCGCAATCATGAACACGACCAACCCCGCCATCAGCACCGGTGTGATCGCTCCCCAGGTTCCGTTCTTCGCCTTCTCGATCAGATCCTGCACGCCGCGCGGCAGCCCAACCACAATTCCGGCAAAAATCAGCAGCGACATGCCGTTGCCGATCCCGCGGTCGGTGATCTGTTCGCCCAGCCACATGACGAAGGCGCTGCCCGTCGTCAGGGTCAGCATCGTCATCAGTATGAAACTGGTGCCGGGGTGTAGTACGAAGTCGCCGGCTTTTTCTAATCCAATCGCAATGCCAAACGACTGCACCGCGCTGAGAATGACCGTAATATAGCGAGTCCACTGCGTAATCTTCTTGCGTCCCAGCTCGCCTTCTTTTTGCAGCTTGGCCAGGGGCTCATATACCACGGTTAAAAGTTGCAAAATGATCGATGCCGTGATGTACGGCATGATGCCCAGGGCAAAGAGCGTGAGACGGCGTAGATTGCCGCCGGAAAACAGATCGACAAACCCGAGCAGCGATCCCGCGTTCTGATTGAAATACTGTTCCAGCTTGAGGAAGTTTACGCCCGGTGTAGGCAAGTGCCCGCCCAACCGGTAAACCGCCAGCATCGCCAATGTAAACAGAACCCGCTTGCGCAGGTCAGGGATGCGGAAGATGTTTGCCATCTTCCCCCAGATTGGAAATACTCCACTCTCGCCAGCCATTACTGCAGGACCTCAACCTTTCCGCCCGCCTTAGTAATCTTTTCCTGCGCCGACTTCGAGAACTTGTGCGCATGTACGGTAATCGCAATCGTCAGCTCGCCATCGCCCAGAATCTTTACCGGATGCTTCGCCTTGATCACTCCTGCCCTTCGCAGCACCTCGGGCGTAATCGGCGCCGCGTGCAGTTCCGCGCCCAGCGCCACCAGCCGCTCGAGGCTGACGATGTTGAATTCCTTTCGGAAGATATTGGTAAAGCCGCGCTTCGGCATGCGCCGGTGCAGCGGCATCTGCCCGCCTTCAAATCCGCGGATCAGGCGCATTCCGGTGCGCGAGCGCTGCCCCTTGTGTCCGCGGGTGGACGTCTTGCCCATGCCGGAGCCCATTCCGCGCCCCACGCGTTTGCGCTTTTCCGTAGCCTTTTTCGGTGCCCGAATGTTCGATAAATTCATAAGTAAGCCTTCAAAGTCTCACGTTTCAAGGTTTCAAAGTTTCGAGGACCTGAACACGCCTTGAAACTCTGAAACCTTGAAACATTTCTACTTCAAGATCTCCACCAGATGCGGAACCTTAGCCACCATGCCGCGAATCGCCGCATTGTCCGGACGCTCGATCACTTGGTTCAACCGCGTGAATCCCAGTCCCTTGACCACCTGCTTCTGTTTCACCGGGGCGCAAATGGACGAAACCACCCACTTGAGGTGAATCTTTCCGCTAACCGCTTTCGGTTTCTTCGTCGTCATCATTAATTCCTCAATCTCGGTACTGGGTACTTCTAAAGCTCCTGCATCGACTTCCCGCGCATCGCCGCAACGCTCTCCCGGCTCTTCAGGTGCCGCAGGGCATCGAAAGTCGCCTTGATCACGTTGTGCGGATTGGTCGTGCCGATTGATTTCGTAAGCACATTCTGGATTCCCACCGATGTCATCACCGCTCGCACCGCGCCGCCGGCAATCACTCCTGTGCCTTCCGGGGCCGGCTTCAGGAGCACTCTCCCAGAACCATACCGTCCCACAATCAAGTGCGGAATCGAAGTCTGCGTCAGGTTCACCTTGATCAGATTCTTCTTCGCCGCTTCAATCGCCTTGCGAATGGCCTGCGGAACTTCCTTGGCCTTGCCCGCCCCATGCCCCACTACCGCGGCCGACGGATCGCCCACCACCACCAGCGCCGCAAACGAAAGGTTCTTGCCGCCCTTCACCACTTTGGTGACTCGGTTGATGGCCACCACCTGGTCTTTCAACTGAAACGAATTTGGATCGAGCTTCTTAATAACATTTGGCATTCTGAAACCTAATTTCGTAATTTTGTAATTTCGCAATTTGGTAATATTGCAATCGGAATCGCTCGCCGCGTTCAAATTACCAAATTACCCGATTACCAAATTCTCAAATCTCCTAGAATTGCAATCCCGCCTCGCGCGCCGCATCCGCCAGAGCCTTCACCCGCCCGTGATAAATGTAGCCGCCGCGGTCAAACACAACTTTGCTCACACCCTTCGCCTTGGCTCGCTCCGCGATCGTCTTGCCCAGCGCCTTCGCTGCCGCCACGTTTCCGCCGGTCTTCCGCTCTTCCTTCTTGCCCTCAGCCGAACTAGCCGAAACCAGCGTCGTGCCGTTCAGGTCGTCGATGACCTGTACATAGATATGATTCAGAGAGCGGTACACATTCAGCCGCGGACGCTCCGCCGTCCCTTGCATCTTCTTGCGGATGCGGTCATGAATGTGATCGCGCTTCTGGTTCTTCGATTTCTTCGTAAACATAAGCTCTGTCCTTGCCCGCCAAACAGCGGTCCTAGGTGATAGACCTAGTTACTTCGCTCCGGTCTTACCCACTTTCTTCTTCAACCGTTCGCCCGCATACCGCACACCCTTATTCTTGTACGGATCGGGCGGACGCAGCGAGCGCATTTCCGCCGCCACCTGCCCCACCTGCTGCCGGTCGATTCCAGTCAGCGAAATCTTGGTCTGTTTAGGATCGACCGCCGCCTCAACCCCGGTCGGGAGCGGATATTCAATGGGATGCGAATACCCCAGATTGAACACCACCGTCCCCTTGCCCTTCATCTCGGCGCGGTAGCCGATGCCGACAATCTCCAGATCGCGCGTCCAGCCCCTGGTTACGCCCTCGACGGCGTTATTCACCAGCGCGCGCGCCAGTCCGTGCAGAGCAGCCTGCGAATCATTCTCGCGAATGGCGACAATGTTCCCATCCTTCTGCTCCACCGTGATGCCCGTGGGAAGAGCTGTGTCCAGCTTGCCCTTCGGCCCCTGCACCAGCACCGTGTTGCCTTCGATTTTGACCGTCACCCCTTTCGGGATCGGGATCGGCTTTTTTCCAATTCGTGACATAAATTCTCGGCTCTCAGCCCTCAGCTTTCAGCTCTCAGTTTCATCGCCGCTTTTTCTAATAGCTGACGGTTGATAGCTGAAAGCTGCTTCCCTACCAAATCTCGCACAAAAGTTCGCCGCCCACGCCTTCCTTGCGTGCCTGCCGTCCCGTCATCACTCCGCGCGGCGTCGTAAGAATGTTGATCCCCATGCCGCCCAGCACGCGAGGAATCTCGCTCCGCCGCACATAAACCCGGCAGCCCGGCCGCGACACGCGCTCCGCCTTCGAAATCGCCGCCTCGTTGTGCGCGCCATATTTCAAATAAATCCGGATGATCTTGTGACCTTCTTCCTCAGTGGCCTTGAAATTCGAGATGTAACCCTCTTCCTTCAGGATGCGGGCAATCTCCACCTTCAGCCTGGAAGCCGGAACGTCCACCTTCTGGTGCCGCGCCTGCAGCGCGTTGCGCACCCTCGTCAGCATATCTGCGACCGGATCGGTCAACCTCATCGTTTGCTTCTCCTCTCGCCACCCGTTCGCTCCGCACCCACCGGAGAACCTGCAGCGGCTCGCTTACTTCTTACGCCATTGTCATCCCGAGCGGCGTTCTTTGCCGCGAAGGATCTCCCGCTTCACGAACCCCGAAGCCCACCTACCACGACGACTTCGACACTCCCGGAATCTCCCCCAGCAGCGCCAGCTGCCGAAAGCACATTCGGCACAACCCGAACTTCCTCAAATAAGCACGCGGCCGTCCGCAGCGCTTGCAGCGATTGTGCTTGCGCGTCGAAAACTTCGGCTTCTTTATCCTCGATGGACGCTGAGTCTGCTCGGTGCCGTCCTTAACCCGCTTTGCCATTGTTGCCATGTTTATCCTTCAACTCCTGGCCTTCCAGCCATCTATCGAAACCTCGAAACGTTGAAACCCTGAAACCTTGAAACTTTGCTCTTAAGCTCTAAACGGCATCCCCAGATGCTTCAACAAAGTCCGCGCCTGGTTATCATTCGCCGCCGTGGTCACGATCGTGACATTCATCCCCTTCTGCTTGTCGACCTTCTCATAGGAAATTTCCGGAAAGATCAACTGGTCATGCAGCCCAATCGTGTAATTACCCCGCCCGTCGAACGACTTGGTGGAGACCCCCTTGAAGTCGCGCACGCGCGGCAGAACAATGTTCACCAGCCGGTCGAAAAACTCATACATGCGGTCGCCGCGCAGCGTAACCATAGTTCCAATCGCCTGCCCTTCGCGAACCTTGAACGCCGCAATCGATTTCTTGGCCTTGGTGATGATCGGCTTCTGCCCTGTGATCTGTCCCAGCTCGTTCACCGCGGGATCCATCACCTTCGAATTCTGCGTGGCCTCTCCCATGCCCATATTCACTACGATCTTGTTGAGCCGCGGAACCGCCATCGCATTCGTAAGTTCCAGCTCTTTCAACAAAGCCGGAGCAACTTCCTTGTCGAATTTTGCGCGCAGCCGCGGCCGCTCTTTCGCACTGTGCCGCGCCTGCTCCGGAGCCTTCTGCTCCTGCCCCGAATCCTTCGATGATTTCTTATCTTTAGCCATCGCGTCTCTTCAACTCCGTAAGAATTGAGCAATTTTGCGATTGAGTCATTTAGCGATTGAGAGTCAAGAACTCAATCGCTCGATCACCGGATCGCCCAATCACTCAATCATTTATCCAGCGTAGTCCCGCACTTCTTGCAGACCCGCACCTTTCGGTCGCCGCGCACTTCGTGTCCAATGCGCACCGGCCCGCAGGTCGTGCACACCAGTTGCACATTGGAAATCGCAATCCGGCTCTCCTGCTCGGCAATGCCGCCCGCAATGTTGCGCTGCGGATTCGGCCGCACGTGCTTCTTCACCACCATCACGTGCTCAACCAAAAGCTTGGCGTCGTCGGGAAACACGCGCAGCACGCGTCCTTCCTTGCCCTTGTCCCGCCCCGTAATCACCTTCACGGTATCGTTGCGGCGGATATCTACTCGCTTGTGCTCTGTGCTGACAGTTCTCATAAATTCAAAGTTTCAAGCTTTCACGTTTCAAAGTTTCAAAGTCAAACCACCACTCTCCAGGATTTCCAGCGATTCAAGGCACCTTGAAACCCTGAAACTCTGAAATCTTGAAACCTGCTTCAAATAACTTCTGGCGCGAGCGAAACAATCTTCAAAAACTTCTTCTCGCGCAGCTCCCGGGCCACTGGACCAAAGACGCGCGTCCCCACTGGCTCGCCCGCATCGTTGATCAAAACCGCAGCATTCTGGTCAAAGCGGATATAGGTGCCGTCGCGCCGCCGATGCTCCTTGCGCGTCCGCACGATCACCGCCTTCACCACTTTGCCCTTCTGCACCTGCCCATCCGGAGCCGCTTCCTTCACCGCGGCCGTGATTATGTCGCCGAGGCCGGCATTCAGCCCGGTCGAGCCACCCAGCGGCAGAATCATCTGCAGCTTGCGGGCGCCGGAGTTGTCGGCCACCTCCAGCATGCTTCTCATCATCACAGCCATAGCGAATCTCCTCGATCCTGCCTGCCACCCTGAGCTTTGTCATCCCGAGCGAGACGTCCTTTGTCTCGCATTGTCATCCTGAGCGAGACGCTTTTTGTCTCGCGAAGGATCTCAGTCTCTTCGGACCCATCCCCCGAAGGGCGTCCGATCGCTTCCCTACTTAGCGTCCAGCACGATCTCCGGCACCAGCGCCGTCTTGCGCACAATGTCCTTCAACTTCCAGCGCTTCAGCTTCGACAGCGGACGCGTTTCTTCCAGCCGCACCACATCGCCCACATGCGCCTCATTCCTCTCATCGTGCGCGTAAAATTTCTTGTTGCGCGCCACTACGCGCCCGTAGAACGGATGCGCCTTCTTGCGCGTCACCTGCACCACGATGGTCTTGGCCATCTTGTTCGAGACCACTTCTCCCACCACTTCCTTGCGCCGGCCCTGAACGCTCTCACTCGGCGGCGTTGCGGATTTCTTGCTTGCGGTTTCCGCCATCAGCGTTTCTCCGTTGCGGCCGAGCGCGTGCGCTCGCCCAGAATTGTCTTCACCCGCGCAATATCTTTGCGCAGCCCGCGAATCTTCTTCAGGCTCTCGGTCTGCCCCATATTCAGCTGAAACTTCAGCTTGAACAGTTGGTCCGCCAGATCCTGCCCCTGGTGCTGGAGTTCTTCGTCAGTCAAATTGCGAATCTTCTCGGATTTCATAAAATCAGTATCCAGTTCCTAAAACCTATCCTGCAAATCGCTCGGGAAGGGCACGACTTCAGTCGTGCCGTCCCAGGCCCACAAACACGGGGGCTTTAGCCCCTGAGGTTCTCAATGCGCAGTCTCCCGCTTCACCAACGTTGTCCGCAGGGGCAGCTTGTGCGACGCAAGCCGCATAGCCTCCGTCGCATCCACAATGGTGACACCTTCCATCTCAAACAGAATCTTTCCCGGACGCACCACCGCAACCCAATGATCCGGCGCTCCCTTGCCTTTACCCATACGGGTTTCAGCCGGCTTCTTGGTCACCGGCTTGTCGGGAAACACCCTGATCCAAATCTTCCCGCCGCGCTTCACAAATCGAGTCATGGCCACGCGGCTGGCTTCAATCTGCCGATCGGTGATCCATCCAGGCTCGAGCACCTTCAGCCCGAAATCGCCAAACGCCAGCGTGCTCCCACGCCAGGCCTTCCCCGTCATGCGCCCGCGCTGCTGCTTGCGGTACTTAACTTTCTTTGGCATCAACATAAGTCAGCTCTCTTTTACAGCCTTGTCCCGAGATGCCTTATCTCGCGTTGTCATCCTGAGCGGCGTTCGTTGCCGCGAAGGATCTCGGACTCCCAGGAACCCGCCCGGCGATCGAAGCTCCCTAAAAAGCTCCCACACCCGTCTGCTGCTCCCGTTTCTTCGTCGGAAGAATCTCGCCCTTATAAACCCAGACCTTCACGCCAATCACGCCGTAAGTAGTCCTGGCCTCAGAAAACCCATATTCAATATCGGCCCGCAGCGTGTGCAGCGGCAACCGTCCCTGCAAATACCACTCCGAACGCGCGATTTCATTTCCATTCAACCGCCCGCTCACCCGCACCTTGATCCCCTTACAGCCAAACCGCAGCGCCGAATCCACGGCCTTACGCATCGCCCGCCGGAATCCAACCCGCTTCTCCAGCTGCAAAGCAATCGCTTCCGAAACCAGCTGCGCATCCAGTTCAGGCTTGTGCACTTCCTGAATGTCGACAAACACTTCCCGCGACGTGCGCTTCTGCAAGTCGGCCTTCAGCTTGTCGATTTCCGCGCCCTTGCGCCCGATAATAATTCCGGGGCGCGCCGTCTTGACAATGATGCGCAGCTTGTTGCCCGGACGCTCAATCTCAATCGAGCTCACGCCCGCCGACTTCAGCTTTTCCTTCAGTTCTTTCTTCAGCTTGATGTCTTCAAACAGCAGCTTGTCGTAGTCCCGCTCCACAAACCAGCGCGACTTCCACGGCTTCGTGTAGCCAAGCCGAAAACCATAAGGATGGACTTTTTGTCCCATTGCTTCTCCTAATCAATCCCTGTCGATCCCAAGAAAACTCTTGTCATTCCGAACCCGCGAAAAGCGCGGGTGAGGAACCTGCTGCTGTACTAACTTCACCGGGTGCCCCATTTCTCGCGCGTTCTTTGCGCGAGAAGTCGGAACTCTATCCTACTTCGCGGCCGCTTTGCTCTTCTTCGAAGCGCCCGCGGATTTTTTAGCCACCGGCGCGCGCCGCTTAGCCGGAGCCGCAGCCGTCCCGCCTTTCGCGGCATGAGCCCCATTCCCACGCTCCGCCAGCACCAGCGTGATATGCGAAATCCGCCGCTGATACCGGTAAGCCCGTCCCTGCGGCGCTGGGCGAATCCGCTTCATCCTCGGACCATCATTCGCAATCGCGCTCTTCACATACAAATTGTCGATCTCAACATCGAGATTCTTCTCAGCGCTAAGAAAATTTGCGTTGTCGAGCGCCGACTGCAGCAGCTTGCCCACATGCGCCGCCACCCGCTTCTTCGTGAATAAAAGCGTGTTGCGGGCTTCTTCCACCTTGCGCCCTTTGATCAACTCCAGCACCAGGCGCGCCTTCTGGGGTGACACTCGCAAGTAACGCATTTCCGCTCGGAATTCCATAATCTCGTCTCTGTTCTAAGGCCTTTTTCTCTTCGCTTCGTTCGCCCTTGGCTAACGGCTAAGGGCTAGGGCCTAAACCCTATTTATGCCTTCGGCGCCGGCGCCCTGCCGGCGCCGATGGAGTAATCGCTCCCGGACCTCCCGGAATTCCCGCCGGCTTCGCCGCCACTTCCGTAGCCGCCCGCATCGAGTGGCCCTTGAAGTTGCGCGTGAAGCTAAATTCGCCCAGCTTGTGCCCCACCATATTCTCGGTGACGTACACCGGAATAAACTTCTTCCCGTTGTGCACCGCAATCGTGTGCCCCACCATCTCCGGAACCACGGTCGACCGCCGTGACCAGGTGCGCAACACTTTCTTCTCATTGCGCGAGTTCATGCCCTCCACCCGCGACATCAGGAAGCCATCCACAAACGCGCCCTTCTTGGTTGAACGTGCCATAAACTCTCACCCTCAAATTGTCATTCCGAAAGTCGCGAAGCGACCTGAGGAATCTGCTTCCGCGCGGCAGCGCTACTTACTCCGCCGGTCATTCACAATAAATTTGTCCGTCCGCTTGTTATTCCGGGTCTTATACCCGCGCGTCGGCTGTCCCCAAGGCGTCACCGGATGCCGTCCACCTGAAGTCTTGCCTTCACCACCGCCATGCGGATGGTCCACCGGATTCATCGATACGCCGCGATTATGCGGCTTCCAACCCATCCAGCGCGAGCGTCCCGCCTTGCCGATGGTGATGTTTTCGTGATCCAGATTTCCCACCTGCCCGATGGTCGCCATGCAATCCTGCGAAATCTTCCTCGTCTCGCCTGAAGGCAGCTTGACCAGCGCGTACTCTTCTTCCTTGGCAACCAACTGCGCGGCTCCGCCAGCAGAGCGCACCATCTGGCCACCCTTGCCCGGCTTCAGCTCCAGATTATGAATTTGTGTGCCGGGAGGAATATTTCGCAGCGGCAACGCATTGCCTACTAAAATGTCCGCCTCGGGACCGCTGATCACTTTCTGCCCCACCTTCAATCCTTCCGGCTGCAGGATGTAACGCTTTTCACCGTCGGCATAAGCCAGCAGGGCAATGCGCGGTGAACGGTTGGGATCGTATTCGATACTGACCACGGTCGCCGGAATCCCTGTCTTGTCGCGCTTGAAATCAATGATGCGCAGCTTGCGCTTGTGGCCGCCTCCAATGAAGCGCATGGTCATGTCGCCCGAGTTGCGGCGCCCGCCGGTGCGCGGCTTGGGCTCGAGCAGCGGCTTATGCGGATTCTTCGTCGTAATGTCGTCGTTGACGATCGTCGTGCGGTACCGCAGCGTCTGCGTTGTCGGTCGATATGTCTTGATTGGCATAATCAGCTCTTAATCTGTTTGTCATTCCGAACCGGGCGAAGCCCGGCGAGGAATCTGCTTCCTGCCGCCGCTACAAATTCTGCGCGTACTCCGGCATCTTCTCCCCGGCCCGCAGCCGCACATAGGCTTTCTTCCAGTCCGCACGGTACCCCGCAAACTTCCCTCGTCGCCGCTCTTTTCCAGGGTAGGTGGCGGTGCGCACGGAAAACACTTTCACCTTGAAAATCGTCTGCACCGCCTGCTTGATCTCGGTCTTCGTAGCCTTGGGCGCAACCTGAAACACCAGCGTGTTCTGGTTTTCCTTGATCGCCAGCCCTTTTTCCGTGATCACCGGACGTCGAATAATCTGATATGCGGATTTCATATGATTAGGCCCTAGGCCACCTCCGCCGCTTTTTCATGCCTCGTGCGTTTCCGCGGGGCCGCCGACGCCTTCTTCGCGCCTTCTTCCTTCGCCGCCTTGCGTTGCCGCTTGGGCAAACTATCCTTCAAGGTGAGTCGCAGCTTCTCGAGAGCCGGCTGCGAAAAAATCACGCGATCGTATCGCAACAGGTGATAAGGATGAACCTCATTCCCAGCAATCAATTCCAGCCCGTGGATATTGCGCGAGCTCAGCTCCAGATTGCGGTTCGCTGCATTCGGAGCTTCCACAATCAGCACCGTCTTCTCAACCTTAAGCGCGTCCAGCGCCGCTCGGAACGCTTTTGTCTTCGGATCCTTGAGTTCGAGCGAGTTCACCACCGTCAGCTTGCCGTCAGCAAACTTAGCCGCCAGCGCCGAACGCAGCGCTCCCAAAAGCTTCTTGCGCGGGAAGGCATAGTCATAAGACCGCGGCGTCGGACCATGCACAGTAGCCCCGTGCCGCCACAGTGGCGACCGGATCGAGCCAATACGCGCCCGTCCCGTGCCCTTCTGCTTCCACAGTTTCTTGCCCGATCCCGAAACCTGCCATCGAGCCTTGGTAGCATGCGTGCCGCGATGCTGCCCGGCGCGGTAATGCTTCACCGCCTCCCAAAGCAGATCTTCATTAACGGCGCCGAAAATTTCATCGGCCAGGTCAAAGGTCCCGACCTTCTTACCACCTAAATCGTAAATATCTATAGTCGCCATATTGCTTCTCGGTACTAGGTACTAGGTACTAAGCTTTTTTCGCCGCCCTCTTAGCCGCCTTCAACGGATCCACCGTAGCCGAACCCGCAAATCCGCGCCGCTCTCTGGGCGGCTTCTTCGCCTTGATGATGACGATGTAGCCGCCCTGCGGTCCCGGCACACTGCCCTCGACCACCAGAAGATTTTCTTCCTTATCAACACCCAAAACTCTCAAATTGCGCTGCGTAACCCGGTCGTGGCCCATATGTCCCGACATGCGCATCCCCTTGAACACGCGCGAAGGAAACGCCGAGGATCCAATCGATCCCGTAATCTGAAACATCGATCCATGCGATTTCGGACCGCCGCCAAAATGATGCCGCTTCACCACGCCCTGAAAGCCCTTGCCCTTGCTCACTCCCACGATGTCGACAAACTTCTCGCCTTCAAAAATCTCAACCAGCACCCGGTCGCCAACCTTCACCGTAACGTCGCTATCGGCAGCTCCATCGGTCTCCAGCGGCACTTCACGCATGAACTTCACTGGAGGCAAATTGTTCTTCGCGAGGTGTCCGCGCGCCGGCTTGGTCAGCCGCGACTCCTTCACAAACTCGACCAGGCCAATCTGCGCCGCCTCGTACCCATCCCGCGTAGCCGACTTATGCTGCGTAATGACGCAAGGGCCAGCCTGCAGCACCGTGACCGGGCGCACGTCGCCCTTCGAGTCAAACAGCTGCGTCATGCCAACCTTCTTGCCCAGAATCCCGGTAACTCGAGTTGCCATCTCTATCTCCGTTCCCAGCGTGGCAAGCCGCGTTTTCAGCGACTGCTATTGGCTGGGGAGCTAAATTTGCTCATGTGGAAACGTACGCATTCGTCCGTTCCGCGGGCGCAGCCCGCGCCTGCCTGCGCTATTTATGCTCTTTCCCGAAAGCCTTAATCTCCACGTCAACACCAGCCGGCAGATCCAACTTCATCAAAGCGTCCACCGTCTGCTGCGTAGGCTCGAGAATATCGAGCAAGCGCTTATGCGTGCGGATCTCAAACTGTTCCCGCGACTTCTTATCCACGTGCGGCGACCGCAGCACCGTGTACTTGTTCTTCATCGTAGGCAAAGGAATCGGCCCCGCAATCTGTGCCCCTGTACGCCGCGCCGTTTCCACAATCTCGCCCGTCGACTGATCCAGAATGCGGTAGTCGTAAGCCTTCAACCGAATTCGAATTCTTTCTTTTCCAATCACGTTTCACTCTCTCTAACCCCTCCCGGCATCTCCGGAAGGAAAGAACCAGCAGCAAGAAGCAAGCCGCGTTTGTTTTTCGAATGTGGGGACAGCCGCCCTCCGCTGTCCGCGGAGCGAAGCTCCGCTCTTTTTTTCCCTACTGCACAATCTCCGAAATCGTTCCCGCGCCCACCGTGTGTCCGCCTTCGCGAATGGCAAATCGCAACCCCTTCTCCATCGCCACCGGCGTGATCAACTCAATCACCAGCGAGACGTTGTCCCCAGGCATCACCATCTCGGTTCCAGCCGGAAGCTCCGCAACGCCAGTCACATCCGTAGTCCGCAAATAAAACTGCGGACGGTATCCCTTGAAGAACGGCGTATGCCGCCCACCTTCTTCCTTCGTCAGGATGTAAACCTCAGCCTTGAACTTCGTGTGCGGAGTAATCGACCCACCCTTCGCCAGCACCATCCCGCGTTCCACATCTTCTTTCGCAATGCCGCGCAGCAGCAGCCCGGCATTGTCGCCCGCCATGCCTTCGTCCAATTGCTTCTTGAACATTTCGACGCCGGTGACCACCGTCTTGCGCGTGTCGCGGAAACCGACAATCTCCACTTCCTCACCGACTTTCACCTTCCCGCGTTCGATACGTCCCGTCACGACGGTGCCGCGTCCCTGAATCGAGAAGATGTCCTCAATCGGCATCAGGAACGGCTTGTCCAGCTCGCGCGCCGGCTGCGGCACACTCTTATCCACCGCGTCCATCAGCGCGTCAATCTGCTTCTCCCACTTTTCTTCGCCGTTCAAAGCGCCTAAAGCCGACAGCCGAATCACCGGCACATCGTCCCCAGGAAACTTGTAGCTCTTCAGCAACTCGCGCACTTCGAGCTCAACCAGATCCAGCAACTCAGGGTCGTCAACCGCGTCACACTTATTGAGCGCGACCACGATGTAGGGCACACCCACCTGCCGCGCCAATAGCACGTGCTCGCGCGTTTGCGGCATCGGACCGTCAGTCGCAGCAACCACGAGAATCGCGCCATCCATCTGCGCCGCGCCCGTGATCATGTTCTTGATGTAGTCCGCGTGCCCCGGGCAGTCGACGTGCGCATAGTGCCGGTTCGCCGTCTCATACTCGACGTGCGCGGTAGCGATTGTGATTCCGCGGGCCTTTTCTTCCGGAGCGTTATCGATCGAATCAAAAGACCGGAACACAATCTTCGGATTATGTTTCTGCAACACCTTGGTGATCGCCGCCGTCAACGTAGTCTTGCCATGGTCAATGTGACCAATCGTCCCCACGTTGCAGTGCGGCTTATTTCGATCAAATTTCTCTTTCGCCATATCCGTTCCTCAACTTTTGACTTGTCATCCTGAGGCGCCGTTCTTTGGCGCCGAAGGACCTATGCAATTTCTCGCGGCGGCAATCTGCCGCTTCTACTTCGTAGTCCCCTGCACCTTGGCGATGATTTCCTCCGCCACCGATCGCGGAGCCTCCTCATAACGCGCAAAATGCATCGAGTACTCAGCCCGCCCCTGCGTCGACGACCGCATGTGCGTCGCGTACCCAAACATCTCAGCCAAAGGAACAATCGCCTTGATCACCTGCGACCCGGCGCGATGCTCCATGCCTTCGATCCGTCCACGCCGCGAACTCAAGTCGCCCATGATCACGCCGGCGTAGTCTTCCGGAGTCACTACTTCAACCGCCATCACCGGTTCCAGCAGCACCGGAGAAGCTTTCCGCGCCGCTTCCTTGAACGCCATCGACCCGGCAATCTTGAATGCCATTTCGTTCGAATCGACGTCGTGATAGCTGCCGTCGTACAGCGTAGCTTTCACATCAACCATCGGATAGCCCGCAAGAATCCCGCCCTCGAGCGCTTCCTGAATTCCCTGATCGATTGGCTTGATGAATTCTTTCGGCACCGACCCGCCAACAATGTCATTGACGAATTCGTAGCCGGTACCCGCAGGTTGCGGATCGAGTTTAATCTTGGCGTGTCCATACTGCCCGCGCCCGCCAGTCTGCCGAATGTATTTGCCTTCCGCCTCGGAGTGTTTGCGAATGGTCTCGCGATAGGCCACCTGCGGCTTGCCGACGTTGGCCTCAACTTTATACTCGCGCATCATGCGGTCGACAATGATCTCGAGATGCAACTCGCCCATGCCGCTGATGATGGTCTGTCCGCTGTCGGGATCGGTATGAACTTTAAAGGTAGGATCTTCCTGCGCCAGCCGTCCCAGCGCCATACCCATTTTTTCCTGATCGGCTTTCGTCTTCGGCTCAACCGCAACTGAAATCACGGGAACCGCAAACGTTATCGATTCGAGCGCAATGGGATGATCTTCACTGCAGATCGTATCGCCGGTGCTGACGCCCTTCAGTCCGACTGCAGCGCAAATATCTCCAGCCAGAATCTCACTGATTTCTTCGCGCTTGTTGGCGTGCATCTTGAGCAGACGCCCAATGCGCTCACTCCGACGCCGGCCCGTGTTCAGCACGGAGTCCCCAGTCTTAAGCTGCCCCGAATAAACGCGAATAAACGTCAACTGGCCGACAAACGGATCGGCCATAATCTTGAACGCCAGCGCCGAAAACGGCTCTTTGTCGTCCGCTTTGCGAAAAATCTGCTCCCCGTTGTCGGGATTCAGTCCATGGGTTTCCGGCACGTCGAGCGGCGACGGCAGATAATCCACCACCGCATCGAGCAGCGGCTGCACACCTTTGTTCTTGAACGCCGTTCCCACCACCACCGGAAAAACTTTCAAAGCAATCGTCGACTTGCGCAGCGACGCCCGCAGTTCATCCGCGGTAATCTCTTCGCCTTCTAAAAATTTGTGCAGAATTTCGTCGTCGTTCTCGGCAATGCTCTCAACCAGCTGTGCGTGGAATGCTTCGGCCTTCTTCTTCAGTTCGGCGGGAATTTCTTCGGTGAGGTACTCGGCGCCCATCGTGTCGTCCTGCCACACAATGGCCTTCATATTGATCAGATCAATGACGCCCTTAAACTTATCTTCCTGCCCGATGGGAATCTGAATCGCGACTGGCTTCGCACTCAACCGCTTGCGGATGGTATCAATCGCATGCTCAAAATCCGCTCCCATCTTGTCGATCTTATTAATGAAGCAAATTCGCGGCACGCCGTACTTATCCGCCTGCCGCCAGACTTTTTCCGACTGCGGCTGCACTCCATGCACAGCGTCAAACACAGCCACAGCGCCGTCGAGCACGCGCAGCGACCGCTCCACTTCCGCCGTGAAATCAACGTGGCCGGGCGTATCAATAATATTGATGCGAATATCGCGCCAGGTGCAGGTCGTGGCCGCGGACGTAATCGTAATCCCGCGCTCCTGCTCCTGCTCCATCCAGTCCATGGTCGCAGTGCCCTCGTGCACCTCTCCGATGCGGTGCGTCTTTCCCGTATAGAACAGGATGCGCTCCGTCGTAGTGGTCTTTCCGGCATCAATGTGCGCCATGATGCCGATATTCCTGCAGCGTTCTAATGGAACTGTTCTAGGCACGACTCTCTAACTCTTTCTGGGCTCCAACTTCAATTTAGTAATTTTGCAACTGAGTAATTCGGTAATTTGAAAATCAAAATCTGTCGGGCTTTCAAATTACAAAATTACCCGATTATCAAATTACAAATTTCCTTACCATCTGTAATGGGCGAATGCCTTATTAGCTTCGGCCATCCGGTGTACGTCTTCCTTCTTCTTGATGGCCGCGCCTTTTCCATTCGCCGCGTCCAGCAATTCATTGCTCAACTTGTCAACCATCCCGCGTTCGGCGCGGCCGCGCGCATAAGTCAGCAGCCACCGGATCGCCAGCGAAGTCCGCCGGTCAGCGTTCACTTCCACTGGAACCTGATAGTTAGCGCCGCCAACGCGCCGCGTCTTCACTTCGAGCAGGGGCTTCGCATTCTCCACAGCCTTGGTGAACAGTTTCAAAGCTTCGTCGCCGCCTTTTTCCTGCACCTTGGTCAGGGCCTCGTAAAAAATGCCCTCGGCGGTTGAGCGCTTGCCCTGCCACATCATCGAGTTGATAAACTTCGTCACCAGATTCGAGCCATAAACGGCATCGGCTGGCACGGTCCGCTTTGCTGTATGTCCTTTGCGAGGCATTCAAAACTCCAAGTTCCAGGTTTCAAGGTTTCAGAGTTTCAAGATTTCAAAGTTCCCAGGTCTGGTGGACCTTAAAACTTTGGAACCTTGAAACTTTGACACCTGCCGTACTACCCCTTCTTCGCGCGCTTGGCGCCGTATTTCGACCGTCCCTGCTGCCGCCCGGCCACACCCACCGCATCCAGCGTCCCGCGAATCACGTGATAGCGCACGCCCGGCAGATCCTTCACGCGGCCGCCACGAATCAGCACAATCGAGTGCTCCTGCAAATTGTGTCCCACGCCGGGGATGTAGGTTGTAACCTCAATCCCGTTCGTCAGTCGCACCCGCGCCACTTTGCGCAACGCCGAGTTCGGCTTCTTCGGTGTCTGCGTATACACGCGCGTGCAAACCCCGCGCTTCTGCGGACATCCCTGCAGCGCGGGACTGGCCGTCTTATACCGCGGCCGCTTCCGCCCATCACGCACCAATTGATTAAATGTAGGCACTCTTCGCCGCTCCTTATTTACCGCATTAACCCACGAACGTCGGGGACCGCAATCGCGCCAAACCCCTTCAGGGCAGGCAGCGCACGGCGCTATCACCCGGGCAAATTACTGACGCAATCCGGGCTGGCAGGCAGAACCGCCCAGCCATACTTCTCGCCGCACACGAATCACGGAGAGAGATTCTTGGGTCCCAACTTAGATTTATGCTGCCGACGGTGGCACCCGGCAAAACTCGGGGGTGCTCCGTATCGCCAGCTCTGTCCTGCATATCCTTCCGCAGACCACTCTCACGCCTCATTCAGGCGATCAAGAAGCCCTCGTGATAGGGCGAAAGGCAGCGCAGGATCATTTCAGCGAGGAAAGTTTCCGGCACTTACTTCATTTCGCCGGAAACGCATTTCTCAAAAGCTCTACCGCAAGTCCCCGCACACCTCCACCGGAACTCACGGCACACAGCAAGCCTGGATTAACTCGCGGAACCTTACAAATATAGCAACTCAATGGAAACATCGTCAACCCATCTTTTTGCATCCCACTGTCGGAACCGGAGCGATCCGGCCAAGCCGGTCTCTGTCGACGTTGGATTGTCATCCTGAGCGAGACGCTTTTTGTTTAGCGAAGGATCTGAGCGAGCCGCGCAAAGTGTCGCGCTCTTTGCGACATAATAGTCGCGCTTGGCTCGGTTACTTAATTCGGTCGCCGTGCCAGCTTGCTGAATCCCTCTCCGTTCTCTACACTAAAAGTTTTCCATTCCAATAAAGCGGTTCGCCTCGTCTGACAACACCATGAGGCGCCGAGAGGATGCATGGGAAGGTTGCGTTTGGGTCAGTGTTTGTGGATGGTCGCCATTATCTCTTCGTTCGCGTTCTTGCCGGCGTGCGGCGGCCACAAGCCCCCTGGATCCTCGCCCTTCGCGGCAAGAATCACCCTCAATCCCGCCACCAGTTATTCCATGCAGGCGGGGACCGTCGTTGTATTCACCGCCACTGCCCAGAACGCAGCGAACTCAAGCATCCGGACTACGTTCACGTTCGCCTCGAGCAATCCCGGAGTCGTCGACATCTCTTCTAACGGCGCCGCTTGCGCTGGCACCTGGAACGCCCCGCTTTACACGGTTTGCAGCCCCGGCGGCATCGGCACAGCCGAGGTAACGGCCGAGTCCGGCGGAACCACCAGCGCTCCCACACTGGTCTTCGTCCATCCCTTTATCGCCAACATTCAAGTCAGCATTGTTCCGCCAGTCAATTCTCCGCCTCCAGCCTGCCCCACGCAGACTCAACTGCCCGCTGCCTGCACACTCCCCTTCAAGGCCACAAATTCCTGCCTTTCGCAGAATCAGATACTCACTCTGCAGGCCAACGCGTTTGACAGCCAGGGCACCGATGTCACTGCCTCTGTCGGACCGTTTACGTGGAGCCAGGGCAACGCTGGCGTCGCCACGCTCACGCCTATCGTGACGAATAATACCTACGATGTACCCACCAACCAGGCCAACGCATCAGCCAACACGCCGGGACAGACCCAGGTGATCGCCTCGGCCTCCGGCGTCGCCAGCCAGCCCTTCGACTTCGAGACCTGCCCGGTGCAGTGCATCGCGTTAGAGCTCAACGTCAGCGGCTCGCAAAGCAGCAACCTGACCAGCTTTGTGGTCAACAAAGGAACGTCGGAAACCGTCACCGCCTACGCGGTCGACGTGCAAGGCTGCCTCGTGCCCAAACCTCCGCTGACTTGGATCTCTTCCCAACCGGCCGCCCTCACCGCCGGCAGCGCCACCACAGGATGCGGCACCACTTCAACAACTTGCACTATTTCTACTGCCCAGCCCGGCGTCGCCGCCATTTCGGCATCCTGTACCCCGCCCACCTGTAACATCGGATACCCCCTCAACATATCGGGAGTTCCCGCTCCCTACGTCCCGCAACCGGTTTATCCCGTCACCGCCATTTCGGGCTTGGTAACCGGCGCGCCGGCTGCCACCACCGTGTTGTCAACCAGCCAGGACTGTTACAGCAACATTCAATGCCAGGTGGGGCTTTATAATGTCTCAACCAGCACCAATCTCCCAGGCGGCGCCTCTCCGCTGCCCACCCCGCCCAATTCCTTGATGTTCGATCTTCCCGGAGACAGAGCATACGCGGGCAGTGAATTCGGCGCGATCGCCATCAGTCCTGGCAGCCTGGGAAGCACCACAAGTCCGTTCTCCTATCTATCCGCCGCCGGCACTCCGATGGGCCTCGTAACTGGCAACGTCATCGGCGTTTCGCATAACGGCACCCAGGCCATCTTTTCCGATACCGTCTCAACTCCCAATCAGGTCTACCTCGTCGGCGCCTCCTCGTCTGCTCTGCCGTTGAACATAAATAGCGCAACCGCGGCGACATTTTCCCCCGACGGATTGGAAACCTTCATCCTCGGCGATAGCGGCAACACTTTGTATATCTACTCCGCCCTGCAGTATTTGCAACCGCCTGTTGCGCTGCCGACCCCGGCCTCCTCCATTGTTTTCAACTCCACCGGCTCCTTCGCCTTGCTCTCCGGCGGAAGTTCTCCCGGGACTCTCGCCATCTACAATACCTGCGACAGTTCTCCAGTCACCCCAGCTCTTTCCGCCGGGACCATTCCCGGTCCGCCTATTTTCCTGAAGATGGTACCCGCGGGCAACGTCCCCTTGGGCAATCCGACCATCCCGACCCTACAAACCCAGGGTCTCGACTTTTTCTTCGGCGTCGACAGCACCGGCATTGACATCATCGCCACGACTTCTTCCTTAGCGCCGCTCACCACACTGTGCCCGCCGCAAATCACCCTGGCCCAAACCCCCCAGAACGCGACCTTCCTGCCTGTCCACATCGATCTCGGCGTGGGTTCTTTCACTCCCATCAACTTCTTCCTCTCGCCCGACTCTACCAAGGCCTACATCGTTCCCAGCGACAGCAGCGGAATTTTTGTCTATAACTTCGACACCGGCTCCACTTCAGCTATCCCGCTTGTGAACAACGCAACTCCTCTTTCCGCCGACATGACGGTGGATGGCTCACTGATCTATGTGGCTGGCTCAGATGGCCTGCTGCACGAAGTCAACACAGCTCTATCCCTGGACCGCATGGATGTCTCCTTCACCGCACTACCGAACTCTTCCAACAGCTTCTGCTACGACAGTCCCAACTGCGCCCTAAACATGATCGCCATCCGGCCCTAGCAAGCGACGCGACGAGGGACGGAATGGGACGGGCGGGATTGTCGGTGATGGCGGGATTGCAGGCTTGCGTAGGGACGGGAGCCTTGCGAGGCTGGCCTGAGCGGAGTGGAAGGGTCCAGGCCTTGGCTAAGCCGGCCGTATGTTTGAGCGAGCTTTATAGCGCGGCTCTGTAGATTCTGCTATGCCGTCTTCTCTAAATCCTTAGCTACGCTATCCAGCACACCATTCACGAACTGCACCGATTCCAGGCTGGAGAACTTTCTGGCAATTTCCAGCGCCTCATTGATCACCACCGCCCGCGGCGTCTCTGGATATCCCAGAAACTCCGCCACTCCCGCACGCAACAGGTTTCGATCCACTGCCGCCATGCGCTCCATGCGCCAGTGCTCCGCATGCCGCTCAATCAGCTTGTCAATCTCAGTGCCGCGATCGGTAGCCACGCGAAATAAATCGTCCGCGAACCCGCGCACCTCCGCGCTCGTCCCGCCATGCTCAGCCCAGAACGTGGCCTGCACATGATCGACCGTCTGCTTCCCCATGTCCGCCTGAAACAGCATCTGCAGAACCAGTTCGCGGGATTTACGCCGTGTACCCATAAAGACTGTTGCCAGCTTCCGGTTCTCAGTTGCCAGTTTACGGTAGAGGAAGGATTATTTGCGCTTCTTAGGTTTGTCATTCCGACGATTCGCGGAGCGAGAAAGAGGAGTCCGCTTCTTGCTGACGGCTGAAGGCTGAGAGCTGATAGCTTTCTTCAGCGACGCCATCTCCACCGCCGCCAGCGCCGCCTCGAATCCCTTGTTCCCCATCTTCAGCCCGGCCCGATCGATCGCCTGCTCCAGGTTCTCGCAGGTAAGCACCCCAAACGCATGCGGAATCCCAGTCTCCTGCGCCGACTGCCCAATCCCGCGCGTCACTTCATTCACGATCACGTCGTAATGCGCCGTATCCCCGCGCAGCAAACATCCAAGACAAATAATGGCATCGTACTTCCCGGTCTCCGCGAGCTTCCGCGCCGCCAGCGGAATCTCAAACGCCCCCGGCACCCGCACTAGATCAATGTCTTCCCTGGCAGCGCCGGAGCGAAGCAATCCGTCGACTGCGCTCAGCAGCAGCCGCTCAGTGATAAATGCATTGAACCGGGAAACGGCAATAGCGAAGCGCTTGCCCCTGGCGCTCAGTGATCCTTCGAGCACAGGAAGATCAGACTCAGGAAGAGGCTCAACAACGAAATTCTTCTTGTCTTTCTTCTCCGTGATTCTGTGCCTCCGTGGTGGGTTCGCTCTCGATCCGTGTTATCTGTGAAAATCCGTGGCAAGGAATTACTTCCCCTTAAACACCGCGGCCCGCTTCTCCAAGAAAGCCGCAGTTCCTTCCCTCTTGTCTTCAGTAGCGCAGGCCGCGCCGAACAGAACCGCTTCCAGATACAATCCCTCGCTCAAAGTCGTCTCCAAACCCTTGTTGACGGCCTCCATCGCATACTGCACCGCCAGCGGAGCGTTGGCAATAATCTTCGCTGCAATCGCTTCCGCCCGCGGAATCAACTCTGCCGCCACAGTAACTTCATTTACCAGCCCGATGCGGTGCGCATCCTGCGCCGTAATCACCTCCCCGGCCAGCACCATCTGCATCGCAATGCCTTTGCCCACCAGCCGCGGCAACCGCTGCGTCCCGCCGTAGCCCGGGATAATCCCCAGCTTCACTTCCGGCTGTCCGAACTTCGCATTCTCGCTCGCCAGCCGCATCGTGCAGGCCAAAGCCATCTCGCATCCCCCGCCCAAAGCAAATCCATTGATGCAGGCAATCACCGGCTTCCCCAGATTCTCAATCAGATTGAGAACATTCTGCCCGCGATGCGTGTACTCCTTACCCGTAACCGCATCTTGTTTAGCCAGCTCGCCAATGTCCGCCCCAGCAATAAACACCTTCTCACCTGCGCCGGTAAGAATGACAACACGAATGGAAGCATCATTCTTGATCTCATGAAACGCCGTCCGCAACTCCTCCATTGTGGCCATGTTCAAAGCATTCAAGACCTTAGGCCGGTTCACAGTAACGTAAGCAATCGAGTTTCTCTTTTCCAGAAGAATGTTTTCGAAGTTCATAGATTTCCGATTTCAAGACACGTCATAGCATCGCGAAAAACACGTTCAACTTTTCGCACGCATGATCTAGGGACCGGCCCGTCCCAGCCACAGGTTCCATGTCGCTCCCAAAATGAAAACGAGACCAAGAATGATGAACGACGCCCTCCAAAACCTCTGGTTTGGAAGCGGCACCTTCCAGTTCCGATAGCAGATAGGCGCCTTACGGAAGCCGTGGTAAATGAAGAAAGGTCCAAGCAACAGCCACGCAACATTCATCCACTTCGATCCATGAACGGACATCTTCCCATTTACCCCGGTAATCCACGCAACCGAAACGATAGAGTTGAACGGGACCAAGCTGCTATAATTGTATAGCAAGAGGTTGCCAATGCTAGCCATCCGTCTTCCCGAAAGAATCGAAAAGCGCCTCGACCGACTCGCCAAGCGCACCGGCCGCACCAAAACGTACTACGCTCGCGAAGCCATCCTCCAATATTTGGATGACCTTGAAGACATCTACTTCGCGCAAAAGGAACTCGAAGCGATCCGCTCGGGACGGAGCAAGACCATTCCGCTGGAAAAAGTGATGCGGCTCTATGGCCTGGAAGATTGATCTCTCCAGCAACGCCCTCAAGCAACTTCGGAAACTCGACAAACCCATCGCCAATCGAATCCTTAAATTTCTGCGGGATCGGATCGAGAAACTGGACGATCCCCGTAAAATCGGCGAAAGGTTGCAAGGCCCGCTAGGCGATTTCTGGAAATACCGCGTTGGAGATTACCGACTCATCTGCTCCCTGCAAGACGATAAACTGGTAGTTTGGGTCGTCCGCATCGGGCACCGGAGTGAGGTTTATTCCCGCTGAGATCGCCTCCGCCGCGCCACCGCCTCCACATCATCCTTGCTCAAATCGCAACTGATGCAGCTCTGCGTCCACAACCGGTGTCCAAACACCTTCCCGCATCGCGGACACTTCCACTCCGTCAGCCACCACGCCCCGGCCAGGTACACCCCGACCCAGCCCAGCAAGATCGCAGAATCGGCCGGCTCTCCCAGCTTCAGCTTCCCAATCATCAAGCCCAAAAATATAAAGCTGAGAAAGAGCACCACCACCAGGTTCCGCCGCGCCACATAGCTCCGCCACGCCCGGCGATAGGTTTCCACATCCTCCGGATTGCTTTCATCCGGCATCCGATCAGTTTTTCTTCGTTTCTCCATCATTCCTCAAATCCCGAAAATCGACGGCGTCATCCCGAGCGTAGCCGTTTTTCAGGCGTAGCGAGGGATCTCCATCTCCACGTAGCCGGCGCTCACCAATGGGCAACTACACCCCTACAGCTTATTTGCCTTCGGATTACCCGGGTCCGAATAATCATAGAACCCGCGCCCCGTCTTCTTCCCGTACCACCCCGCCATCACCATCCGCTTCAGCAGCGGAGGCGATGCAAACCGCCGCTCCTTGAACTCATCAAACATCACCTGGGTAATGTAATAAGTAGTGTCGAGCCCCACAAAATCCAGCAAAGTAAACGGACCCATAGGATACCCGCACCCCAGCTTCATCGCATTATCAATGTCTTCAATCGACCCCACACCTTCCTCATAAGCCCGGATCGCATCCAGCAAATAAGGCACCAGCAGCCGGTTCACAATGAAACCAGTCTTGTCCGAAGTCCGCACCGGAACCTTGCCCAGCTTCTTCCCAAACTCGTAAGCCGTCTGATAAACATCGTCAGCAGTAGCAATCGTCCGCACCACCTCAACCAGCTTCATCAGCGGCACCGGATTAAAAAAGTGCAACCCAACAAACCGCTCCGGCCGCTTCACTGAAGTCAAAAGCTCAGTCACCGAAATCGAAGAAGTATTCGATGCAAAGATCGCCTCTTTTTTCACGATGCCATCAATCGACGCATACATCTTCTTCTTCTCGTCCACATTCTCAATGATGGCCTCAATCACAATGTCGCAATCAGCCAGGTCGGCTTTGTTGGTAGTCCCCTTAAGCCGCGCCCGGATCGCATCCTTCTGCGCCGCCGTAATCCCGCCCTTCTCGACCGGCCGCTCCGCAAACTTAGCCAAAGATTTCTCAATCCCGGCAAATCCCTTATCCAGAAACCGCTGCTCTACTTCGAGCACAGTCACATCAAATCCCGCCGTAGCGCAAACTTGCGCAATCCCAGACCCCATCAGCCCACAACCAAGAACACCAACCTTCTTAATCTCCATAATGACTCCACAATGAAGCCACGGATCACACGGATTTTCACGGACAACAAAATCCAGATCAAGCAATTGAGGTTTTGCTTTTCATCCGTGTGAATCCGTGAAAATCCGTGGCTAAAAATTCAGCAGCGTCTCCACGATCATCGCGATCCCCTGCCCGCCGCCAATGCAAGCCGTAGCCAGCCCATACTTCTTCTTCCGCCGCCGCAATTCATACAGCAAAGTAATCACCAGCCGAGTCCCGGTCGCCCCCAAAGGATGCCCCAACGCAATCGCCCCACCATTCACATTCACTTTTTCGCGATCCAACCCCAATTCTTTTTCGACGCCCAAATATTGCGCTGCAAACGCCTCGTTCACTTCAATCAAATCAATGTAGTCAAGCGAAAGCCCAGCCTTCTGCAAAGCAATCTTGGTAGCCGGCACCGGACCCCGCCCCATCACCTTAGGCTCAACCCCAGCCACGCCCCAACTAACAATCCGCCCCAGCGGCACCAGATTCCGCTTACGCGTTTCCTCCAGAGACATCAACACCACCGCCGCCGCACCATCCACAATCCCGCTGGCGTTCCCCGCGGTCACCGTCCCACTCTTGCCAAACGCAGTCTTCAACTTAGCCAGACCTTCCAAAGAAGTCTGCGGCCGCCGGTGGTCGTCCTCGGTAAAGGATTCCCCGGTAGCCTCACCCTTCGAATTCTTCAGCGGAACCGGAACCAGCTCCTCCTGAATCCGTCCTTCTTTATAAGCCGCATCCGCCTTCTGCTGCGACCGCAGCGCAAACTCGTCCTGCATCTCCCGAGTAATTCCATGCTCCGAACCATACAGCTCCGCCGTATTCGCCATGTAAGACCCGCAATAGCTGTCGAGCAGCGCCACCATCAACGAATCTTCCAGCTTCCCGCCCGGAGCCAGAGTAAATCCATCGCGCCCGCGAATCACAAACGGAGCCTGCGACATCGCCTCCATCCCGCCCGCCAGCACAATCTTCGCCTCATCGACCATAATCATCTGCGCCGCCGACACAATCGACTGCATCCCCGACCCGCACAGTCGGTTCACCGTCAGCGCCGGAGTCTCAATCGGCAACCCCGCCCGTAACCCCACATGCCGCGCCCCATACAAAGCATCGCCGGAAGTCTGCTGCGCATTGCCAAACACCACATGATCAAATTCCTTGGCGTCAACGCCAGCCCGCTCTATCGCCCCCTTAGCCGCAACCGCGCCCAATTCCTGCGCCGTAAGATCTTTCAACTTACCGCAATAGCGCCCAAAAGGCGTGCGCGCTCCGCTGACAATCGCAATATCACCCGTTTTCAACATGATTTTCCTGAAAGAATCGCTTGATGAGAACGCATCAGAGCAGATAGAAAACACTGATGCAGACTGGTTAGTGTAGCAGCGCCGAAGCAGATTTGACCACCGAGCCAGCGGTTAGTCCCGGGCGGCGAGTCGAGAGTTAGAACGAAAAGTCAGAACGATTGAAGTTCACCAACAAGGCTAAGAAATCGACGATTGTTGGGAGTGTTCTTACGGCACTCATGATTCGCTCGGGACTCGGGCCTCGAGACTCGGGGCTACGCCACGGCCCCCGCAGCCCGAGCCGCGCCGAGCGCCACAATCTTCCCATGCCCCTGCCCGAGCGAGCTAGCCAGCGCATGCTCGGCCCGGTTGATCACTTCGGTCACAATGTCCACCGGATCGTAGCTCTCCTTCACCACGGCCTCAGCCAGCCCCGCTGAGAATTCCATGGCATGGCCTTTCGCCGCGCCCTCTTTCGCGGGCAGTTGCACCCCTGCGATGATCTTGCGCAATTTCTCGACAGCCATCATCGCTTCTTTCTCCGCCGTATCCCCGAGAATGATGGCGATGGTCGTAGTGTCATAACGAAAAGCCAAATCGTTGGTCCGGATGTTCGCCGCAAACTGTTGCCCAATCTTTTCCATCGCGCCTTCCACCGCAGCCTCGCCATATTCCTTGATCAGCGCCGCGCTCCGCCCAAACTGCATCAGCAGCACCGAGAGCGGCGCCGCATTTTGCACCGCCCGTTTGCTCTCCGCCAGCAGCAAATCGAGATAAGATCCCCGTTTCAGCAAACCCGATTTCTCTTCCGTCACCGAAAGATTCTTCACCAGCCGCCGCAGCCCGGCATTATTCAGCGCAATCACCATCTGATCCGCCAGCGTCTTCAGCACCACCGCATCAGTATGGGGCCAGGTCCGCGGCTTGTTGTGCATCAGCGCCAGCACACCGACTGAATCCTCGCCATTGCTAAGCGGCAACGCCAAAATCGCCGACGTTCCCAGTTCCGCGAGCGCCTTGTGTGCAGTCTTCAGCTCCGCGCTCTTCTGCGCGTCGGCAATAATAACCGGCTCTGTCGAACCCATATCCTGCAGCGCGATGAGCACCTCCTTGATCGCCCCGGAACTCCCAGCCTTCACTCCCCGGCCGCAAAATTCCTGCACCGCCGTCGGCGGCGATCCAGGTGTCCGCATCAAAGCCACACAGCGCGAGATCTCCCAGTGCCCGCCAATCTCGTTCACCGCCGTAGTCAGCACCGCCGGAGCCGTAGCCTGGTGATACAGCTTGCGTGTGATCTCCGCGACGCGTGTAACGTTCCGCATCTCCGCCGCCGGATCGGGTGCCAGCGCTGCTGTTACCGCCGCCGCAGCCGGTGCAGTAGCCCCGGCCGTAGCAGCCCCCGGCAGCGGTGTCGACCCCGCGTAGCTCGGCGTCATCCCCGCCGCCATGTACAGCCGCTGCAAATCTTCGTTGCGCTCTTCTTCCCGCGGAAACAGTTCCTGAATCCTCTGCAGCCTCTCCACAGCTTTATTGCGCATCCCGTACTGCACCAAAATCTCCGCCTGCAGCATAAGATCCTGCAGCGTCGAGGCTCCTAACGTCGCTTCCTGCGCCTGCGCCGACTCGACCGCCGTGTGGCTCTGCGTAAACCGCGCCGCGATGGCCTTGAACTTGCTCTCGTCAATCTTGCCGTTCAACATATCCAGCCGTTTCTTGTGGCCGGATTCATACGGATCCACTTCCGCCGCCCGGTCCAGGCATTCCGCCGCCTTCGCGAAATCTCCGGTCCCGCAGTACACATCAAAAAGTTTCAACAGAGTCTGGCAGTAATCGCCCTCCCGGTTCGAAGCGTTGAACAGCTCGCCCAGAAATTCCAGCATCTCCGGCGAAGCCTTCCGCGCCGCCGTAACCTCCTGCATCACCGCCACAAACTGCCGCCGCTCGCCTTTTTTCGCCTGGAACTGCCCCAGCTTGCGCGCCAGTGCCACCGCCGCTTCATCCTGATCCGCATCCGTCAACTGCCCAATCAGCGCCGTAACCTGCGGCATCCGGTTAGGATTCTGCTCAAACAGCTGCCACACCAGCGGCTCCGCATCGGCATAACGCCCCGCCGCCAGCAAAGCCTCCGCATAAATCTCCCGCAGTTGCGGCGAATTTTTTCCAGCGTTTATCTGCGCTTCAAGAATAAATATCGCCGCACCCACCTGCCCCTGCCCCAACAGGCTCTTGCCGTAAGCCAGCGTGATCTCTTCGTCCGAAGAATCTTCCTGGTAAGCGCGCTCATACCACTGTGCCGGGTCGCCGCCCGCCGTCGCGGCCAGCTGTGCCACCCGCTTGAACGCCGCAGCCGCAGCCTTGCTATCGCCCAGTTCCGAAGACAATTCCGCAACTCGCAGGAAATTCGCCTGCACCGGTTCCAGCGCCACCACCCGCCCCAGCACTTCCAGCGCGCCCTTCTTGTTCTCCAGCTTCGCCAAATCGCTCAGCGCGGATTCATAAGTCCCCACCGCCAGCTTTTTATTCGATCCTTCCAGCAACTGCCCAAAGCGGAATTTCTGCTCCCACGTCGGACTGCCATGCCGCGCCAGCTTCTTATAAGTCAGGCTCGCCCGCGTAGCGTCTTCAGCTTTCACCTGCCGCTCAAACAATTCTCCCAGCAGATTCACCGCATCGCGGGTTCGGTTCTGCGACAAACACAAATCCGCCGCCAGTTGCCGCACCGTATCGTTTTCCGGATCCTCGCGCAGGGCCAGCAGATATTCTTCCAGTGCCTCGGCAGCCTTCCCTTTCTGCAGCAGCTTTTCCGCGCGCTCAATGCGCTTAGCCATCTCGGCTCGGTCAGGACGTTTTGTGATCTCGGGCATGGGTAAGTTTTGGGCAGAGTACTGCTCCCTCGATTCTAGGAGCCACTCCCACCCCCAGCAATCCGTAAGCCCCGCCCCCGATTACGAAAGTCACTCGAACCCCAGTGGCCAGTGGCCAGTGATCAGTTGCCAGAAAAACCGAATCGTTCGCACTGACCACCACTGGCCACCGACCACTTGTTTTGCTATCGTGCCGCATGCCTCAAGCCCCAGACCTCATCCACGAACAAGGTCTCCACCATCAACTCACCGCCGGCCAAATGACCATGGTCGCCGTCGGTGGCTCCATCGGCACCGGACTTCTCCTCGGCTCCGCCGCCGCCCTCGAAGTCGCCGGACCCAGCGTGATCCTCAGCTACTTGCTAGCCGCCTTCATCGCCTACACGGTGGCCATGGCTCTGGGCGAACTGGCCAGCGTGCACCCCGCCGCTGGCGCCTTCGGCCTCTACGGCGAACTCTACCTCAACCAGTATCTGGGATTTCTCTGCCGCGCCGGATACTGGGCCGCCATCGCTTTCTCCATCGGAGCCGAACTCACCGCCTCCGCCACCTATATGTCCTACTGGTTCCCCGCCGTACCCGGCGAGCTTTGGGTCGTCATATTCTCGGCCCTGCTCCTTCTCGTCAACCTCCGCAGTGTAGGTTCCTACGGACGTTTCGAATTCTGGTTCTCCATGATCAAGCTCGCCACCATCGTGGCCTTCATCGTGGCCGGAGCAGCCCTGCTCCTCGGCGGCCGCGTAGCCCCGCAGTTCACCGCCCACGGCGGATTCTTTCCCAAAGGTCCAGCCGCACCTCTGCTCGCGGTCTTCTGGGCTATCTACGCCTTCGGCGGCATCGAGATGCTCTCTGTCACCACCGGCGAATCACATTCCTCAAAGGACATCCCCCGCGCCACTCGCCTCTCCATCTTCCTGCTGGCCGGTATCTACCTCGGCGCCATCACCATCCTCGTCGGAGTCATGCCCTGGAACCACGCCGGCGTCTCCGAGAGTCCATTCGTAAGCGTTCTCCGCCTCGCCAAAGTTCCAGCCGCGGCCTATCTGATGAATTTCGTAGTCCTGACCGCCGCCCTGTCTGGAGCCAACGCCAAACTCTACGTAGCCTCCCGCCTGCTGTTTTCCATGGGCCGCACCGGATGGGCTCCCGCCAGCCTCGGCAAGCTAAATCCCTCCGGCTCGCCCCGTCTCGCGCTGCTGGTCTCCTCTTACGGCATCGTAACCGCACTCATCATCGAACACTGGGCCGGACAACAATCCTTCATCTACATCATGGGAGCCGCATTCTCCGGCCTGATCTTCTCCTGGGTCGTATCCCTTGCAGCCCACATAAGTTTCCGCCGTCGCCTCACCCCAGCAAAAGTCGCCGCCCTCCCCATGCACGCCCCACTCGGTATCTGGGGATCGATCATCGGCTTCGTCCTGGCCTCAGCCACAGTTCTCCACACCCTGTTCGCCACCCGCATAAACGCTATCGGAGGACTAGTCTTCTTCGCCGCCCTAACCGCAGCCTACCTCGTACTAAAACGCCACCACCAAGCCCAGTAAGCGTACCGAGAGGCCGGATAGTGCCTGTGGAGCCTGTGTGAGGACGGGCGCCTTCGCCCGTCCAGACAAGCGCAGCGAGTCGCAGCAGTGCCCAACTCCAATCGTCCATGGGATTTTGCGTGGCGTGAGATCTGGCGCAAGTAAGATCTTGGCGAGCGCAGCATTGGGTGGCGCAGCGCTTCAGCGCTGCGATCCAAGCTCACCAGGACAAAGGGCTTTAGCCCCCGAGGTACTTAAACGAAACTCCTCAGCTTCCATTACCAATGTAAGCCCGCCCCAAACTTTCCACTCCCAACGCCCGCCCGGCTCCATTAGCCTCGATAAGAACTCGCAACCCAACAGGCTCAACGTGACCATCGCAACCCTGCTGCTCCGTTCCTCGAACCCCGGCGGATTCATCCTCTGGTGCCTCATTGGAATCTGCGGTGGAATCTACCTGTTCGTTCAAGGCTTCCGTCTGCTGCAGCGCCGCCGCCTCATCCTCGACACCCCGGCCTCAAGAATTCGCAGCGCGTCCATGGGGATGGTCGAACTCAACGGCCTGGCCGTCGGCCCCTACACGATAGTCGCCCCCATCACCGCCCGCCCCTGCTACTGCTACCGAACTTTCGTCTGGGAGTGGAAGCAGTCCGGCAAGAACAAGCAATGGGTGAAGGTAGCCGCCGAGTGCATGCACGTTCCGTTCTTCCTCGACGACAATACCGGCAAGGTAATGGTCGACCCACGCGGCGCCGATCTCGATCTACATCAAGACTTCCATCAGGAATTCTGCGATGGGTTCTTCACCACCAAAGAAGAAGCGCCACCCAACGTCCGCAGCTTCCTCTCGCGCCACGGCATAATGACCACCAATAAAATCAAAGTGGAAGAATCCTGCATCAAGCCCAAGAACGCTCTCTTTCTGCTCGGAACGCTCGCCGACAATCCCGGCCTCGAACTCACTCCCGATCCAGTTCATGACTCCGAAACCACACGGCTAATCGTCGGCAATCCGCTTTCATTCTCCATCAACACTGAGATAGTTCGAAACGCGCTGTCGCCCGTGACCGGAGGCGACGGCGGCTTCAGCGGTCTCTCTCTCTCCGGCGGGCTTCAGCACGACCCAGCCTTGGACCCGATCTATGACAAGGCAATATCCACAACCCGCGCAACCCACCCATCGCCCGATCCCGGCACAGCCAAAACCGCAGACCCAGCCGCTGTCGCCGCCGCACTGCAGAAGGCAGGCATCTCCAGCCCAGGAGCCTGGGCCGCAGCCCAAGTGACGCCCACCGCTGGCGCGACATCCAACGCAACTGATGCCTTCAACTCACGCCCAGCCGTCGTCCTGATGAAGGGTAAGAACAACCCAACTTTCCTCATCTCCTGGCGAAGCCAGCGCGACCTGGCCGGCTCCCTCGCCTGGAAATGTACTCTGATGATCTGGGGCGGCCCCGCGCTGGCCCTGCTCAGCCTCTACGTCCTGCTAGCCTTAACGCATCTCCTCTAACCGTGTGGCGCGGATACTCTTGTCCGCGTGCGTCCAGCGGCATCGCACTCGCCTTGGCGAAACCGCCCGCAGTAACGTGGAAGAGCGGCGCTTCAGCGCCGCGTCAATCCAAAAATATGAAACGGGCTTTAGCCCCGGAGAGCCATCACCTATCGCCAGCCCAGCACCACGCCCGTAACCGCGACCGACCAACCATCCCAACACGCTCTAGTACAATGACGACGTGAGTAACGCCGTTCGCATCGGAATCCTCGGAGACTTCAATCCTAAATTCCGCTCCCATCCCACCACCACAGAAGCTCTGCAGCACGCCGCCCACAAACTCGATTTGAAACTAGAATCCGAATGGATTCCCACGCCCTCGCTAACCACCCCCGGCGCGGAAAAGATTCTCGAAAGCTTCGACGGCCTCTGGGGCTCGCCCGGCAGTCCTTACAAGAGTTTCGACGGCATGCTCAAAGGCATCGAGTTTGCCCGCCGCCGCGACTGGCCTTACCTCGGAACCTGCGGCGGTTTCCAGTACGCTTTAATTGAATTCGCCCGCAACGTCCTCGGCATCGCCGACGCCGATAGCGCCGAAAATAATTCCGCTTCCAAAAACATCGTGATCTACCCCGTAGCCTGCGCCGTCACCGGCATCAAAGGCGACGCGCCAAAGCTCTCCGGCAAAGTGCCCGAAATCCGCCTGCGCCCCGGCTCCTACCTGCAATCGTTCTACGGCAAGGACGAAGAAGTCGTAACCGAAGAATTCTTCTGCAACTTCGAAGTCAATCCCGAATACGAATGGGCGACCATGGAAGCCGGCTTCCCGATCGTAGCCCGCGGCGCCCAAGGCGAAATCCGCGCCATCGAATCCCCCACCCACCGCTTCTTCATCGCGACTCTCTTCCAACCCCAACTCTCCTCCACCGAAAAAAAGCCGCACCCCGTGGTCCTCGCCTTCGTCCAGGCAGCAGCCGACTGGGGCCGCAAAAAACTCGACGACAGCGTCCTCGAATAGCAACTTTTCACCACAGAGACACAGAAGCGCAGAGAAATTCTTCAAATTGCTCTGTTTTTCCTCTTGTTCTTCTCTGTGTCTCTGTGGTGAAAGCCCCCTGAACAGTTACCAAAGTCTCCCCATAACCACGTTCTAGCCCCAGCACCATACGCATCTAGGGCGCCCACATTCCGCTCATTAGACTTTCCTAAGCTCGAAAGAACGAGGCCACAACTAGGGGCGAAAATCACCAAGCGCCCCGGCAGCCTTCCCCCTTTATTGATCTAGAGTCGCGCACCCAGAGAGGAGCCAAGCCATGCAGTGGATCAACTCGTTCCGCATGTCATTCACCACTCTGGTCAGCTATATTCCGATCATTGCGACCATCGTGACCTGCTTCTTCAGCGTGATTCTCGTTCGCGCCACCCTGCGTTACGTGGAGGCGACCGATAAAGGCCTGGCCCTCGCCCGCGAAGAGTTCGAGCGCGAATGGTCGCCCGATCTGCACATCAAACTCGAGCGCACCTCCAGCACCGAAGCCAAGATCATCGTCACTAACCTGGCCAAGAGTTCTGTCCTGCTGCAACTGCTGCAATTGCGCAAGATTTCGCATGCCGTCCCCTTCGAGCGCTGCCGCCTCAACGATCCGTTGGTCGGCGGCATGACCTGGACCGAAGAAATGGGAAAGCGAATTCTCGCTTGCACCGGAAAAGAATTCGAAGGTCCCATCGCTGCCTCAATTACTTTCTACTGCTCCGGACGAATGTTCCGCACCGATTGGTTTCGCTCTCACATCCAGGTGCGCGATGGCCGCATCATCAGTCTCGAACCCAGCAACATGCCAGCCCGCCGCGTGCGCGTGATCGACCGCAAAGGCCCGGAACGCCGCCGCGACTTCGTCCAGGACGTAACCGCCGACGCCGCTCCCAACAATCCCGAACCGAAGCCGGAAGAAAACTTCTTCGTAACTGGCGCCTGAACCTGAGAAAGAGGGTAAAGCCGGCCTTAAGGCCTGCGTTACAGATATTGACTTTGAATCGGGATTCAGCCCCTGAGGTGCATAATAGGGAACAAAATGCAAACCCGCGTTAAGAATCACCAATAGCCTTCGCTCCGATTAAAGCTTCTCAGCAGATCGCCGATCTTCCTCACATGGTGAACCCAATCAGCTCCAACATCCACCACGCCAGCGAGACCGCAAAACCGGCCGCGCCTAAACCTCAGCCGCAGCAACAAACCATCCCGTTGCCCTCGGATATTGTGACCCTGAAGAGCGCTGGCAACGTCCCGAGCGGCGATAATCGATAAAAGCCAAATTTCAACCTTTCGGACGGTTGAATTCAAAGAAAAAATGGAGTGACGAACGACCCGTCACTCCGTTTTTTTAGAAAGTTCGGCTTTCCTACACCTTCACAAACCGCAGCGACGCCGAATTCATGCAATACCTCAGCCCCGTCGGCTGCGGACCGTCGTCGAACACGTGCCCCAGATGCGCATCGCATTCCGTGCAAGCAATCGCAGTTCGCTCCATGCCAATCGAGCTGTCGCGTATCTCCCGTACATTTTCCTGCGCAATCGGAGCCCAGAAGCTGGGCCAGCCAGTCCCGGATTCAAACTTCGTCGACGAACTGAACAGCGCGTTATCGCAGCAGATGCAGCGATAAATCCCCTTGTCGTGCAAGTTCCAATACTTCCCGGTATAGGCAATCTCGGTATCGGCGTGCCGCGTGATCTCAAACGCTCCCGGCGAAAGCTGCCGCCGCCACTCTTCCTCGGACTTCACCACCTTGGCGATCTTCACCTTGCCCAACCGCTTGCCATCATCGGAGAACTGCACAATCGTCACTTCCCCCGGCTCCGCCTTCGCCTCCACCGCAATCACATAAGGCTTCCGCCACTTCCACAACAGCGCCCCGCCCAGCGCCGCCCCAACGCCCGCCAGAAACACGCGCCGCCCAACATTCGTCTCGCTCTTATTACTCCGACTCACCGAATCAAACATAACTCCTCCACTACCGAATCAGTTCCCATCAAGACCCTTGCACTACGACCGAGAACTGGGAACTGAGAACTGCTATTTGCTGTAAAGCTCCGGAAATTCCTTCCGCAAATTCGCCACCTTCGGAGCGTCGTTAAACACTATGTAAGGATCGCTCGGATGCATCTCTGCATAGTTCTGGTGATAATCCTCCGCTTCATAGAACGCCTGCAGCGGCACCACCTGCGTCACGATCGGCCGCCGGAACACTTTCGCCTGCTCAAGCTGCGCAATGTAAGCCTCTGCAATATGTTTCTGTTCATCATTGCTATAGAAGATTACCGACCGGTACTGCGTGCCTGTATCCGGACCCTGCCGGTTCAGCTCCGTCGGATCCAGCGCCACCGAGAAAAACACGCGCAGCAACTCTCCATAAGAAACCTGCGACGGATCGTAAACAATCTTCACCGACTCCGCATGCCCCGTGCTCCCGCTGCTCACCGTCTCATAATCCGGATTCTTCACCGTCCCGCCCGAGTATCCCGAGGTAGCGCTGTGCACACCTTTCACATGCTGAAACACCGCCTGGATTCCCCAAAAGCATCCCCCAGCCACCACTGCGGTCTCTTTTCCTTTACCCGCAGCCTTAGCCTCATCGACCACCGGACTCGGCACCGCCGCGCTCGCCCCGCTCCCTGCGCTGCAAGCCAGCGTCCCCGCCAGCACCGTCAACATCATCGTCACCATCCGTACCGAAACTCTGGACATATCGTTCCTCCCGGCCGAAGAAGGCCGTCATCGCCACCCAATTAGAGTTACAAGTCGAAAGGAAGTTTCGGATGTCTTTCACACGAAAGTAGGCACAAGTAATGCGTGGATAAGCAATCTGCAATGTGGGGACAGCCGCCCTCGGCGGTCCGCTGGGCAAAGCCCGGCTGCCTTTGACCTTGATTCAGCCTCAAGCGCTTGACTCGACCGACCGCGATTCCGCGCTCTCAAGCAACCGCGCCGTCGCCGCCCCGAAAATGAAGCCTCCCACATGCGCCAGATACGCCACACCGCCCCTCTGCGCGTGTGCCACCTGGCCGGCATTGAAGAGCTGAGTGAGAAACCAGAAGCCAATCAGCAGCGCCGCCGGGATGAATGTGATCTTCACGAAGATAAAGATCACCAGAATCGAGCGTATGCGGTCTCGCGGATACGTAACCAAAAACCCGCCCATCACTGCCGCAATCGCCCCGCTGGCGCCCAGGTTGGGCACGGTGGAATGCGGAGTCGCCGAAACCTGCGCCAGCATCGCGACGATCCCGCCGACCAGATAGAAAACCAGATAGCGCCCGCGCCCCATCGCGTCTTCCATCTCCGGCCCAAACGCCCACAGGAAGATCATGTTCCCGATGATGTGCGACCAGCTGGCGTGCATGAACATCGCGGTAAAGATCGTGATCCAGCCATGCCCGGAAAAAATCTGCGCCGGAATCGCCGACCACTGGGTCACGAAGGCCTCGCCACCCACCAACTCCCGCACAAACACGAAGACATTGACGAGGATGATGAGGATTGTAACTACGGGGACGCGCCTCGGACGCCGAGACACGTCCCCTAATGGAATCAATCCTCCCATCTATTCGTCCTCCCTGTAGGAACAGCCGCGCCCTAAGCCGCTAGCGATGACGACGACGCCGGCCCCGCAACCTTGAGCACTGCCAGCGACATCATCACCCGCGCCACTCCGCTGAAGATCAGGCTGATCCCGACCAGCGTGCCAATCGCCCACAACGAACTCGACGGCCATTGCAGGTAGATCAGCGCCCCCAGCAGCAGCGTAACAATGCCATCCGTCAGCACCCACCCCGCTCCCTGCAGCGGGCGCATCTTGAAAAACAAAATGACATCCAGCACGCCTTCCACCAGAAACAGCGTCGCCAGCAGCAAAGTAAGCGACGCCACGCCCACCAGGGGACGCCAGATCAAATATCCGCCGAAGCAAACGTAGGCAACGCCAACGAGAAGTTTCCAGATCATGCTGCCCGCGCCATGCGCGCGAAAAGCCAGCACCAGGTGGACCACACCCGCCAGCACAATCAGCCACGCCACCAGCCCGGTAACCGCAACCGCAGCCAGAAATGGTAAACACACCGCGACCATGCCAAACACAATCAGCAATACTCCCCACAAAATCGAAACTGTCGAAGCCTGCTTCACCATCTCACCCGAAGCGCTCTGCGCCATAAAGCCTCCTTAAACAGCGGCCTAAAGCCTACCTCAAAAAGCCCATGAATAGAAGGGATTCGTGTCGGGGCGCCGCTTTAGCCGCGCCGTAACCCGCCAAAACAGCCGACGCCACCGTGAAAGAGCGGCACTTCAGCGCCGCGTAAAGCCCGAAAAGGGCACGACTTCAGTCGTGCCATGAAGCGTCCGGGAAAGAACCCGACGTCAGCCGCTGAAGGTGTCTGGGACGCAAACAGCACGCCGGGAGCAGAGGAGGTCAATGAGTGTAAACGCCTGGAGGTTTACTTGCTCCCGCCATTGTATTCAGTCGTTTGTTCTTAGTGGCCTGAGTTACCGCCCATCTGTCGTCAAGTGGATCTCTTTCATTTCCTTAATTTCCACGATCACAATCGCATGCGTTCCCGTCCGCTCAAATACGGTCCCGCTAGCCCGCACGTATTTACCGACGAATGGCATCAGTGCTTCCCGCTGATCCGTGTCGGGCATTTTGTCGGAAATGGGGAAATACAAGTGACCATCCTTGGTCAGAATAACCAGCGGCGAACCACCCCGCACACATTCCCTCACGCATTTGAGGCTTGGGTTGGTCGCAGTTCCATCCAGGTTCTGAATGGGACAGGCAACATCCCGAACCAAGCCCTCGATTGTTGCTTCCGAAGCGTTGGCCCGGTCGCCTGCCATCGAAGTTTTCTGCGCAGAGTGGGACGCCGCCAGCACCGAGACTATCCCGCACCCTGCAAGGAAGCAAACACTCAAGAATCGGCTCATCGCTTCTCCTTTTCATTGGGCATTGCACACCCTCCAGCCAGCGTCGTCAAGATATAGGATTTGCAATCCCGTCTGGTCAGCTGGCGAACCATCGCCAACTACATTAATTGACCCAGACCGGCGGCGCCCCAAAACTCAATGAATGTAAGCACCTGATTTCGTCAACCATTCCGCGCTGACAACCGGCCCGAGGGTTCTCAACCCTTGCTCTTCGTCTTGAGATATTGATCGCGGTAGGTTCGCCATTTGCGAAAGCTGTCACTCGACTCAGGGCCGGCCTTGAAGAAGTTGCCTGTCTGTGTATCAAGCGCACGCAGCTGTAGGAGTTGGAGGATTGCTTCAAACAGCCCCAACGGCGGCGTCCCCTCTTCGAATGTCTAAGGCAAAGCCGCCGCAGTCTTCAGTCGCTCCGATGTTAACCTCTATGGAGCAGTCATCGCCGTCAATTCTGCCCCAAGTAGGGTCGGGGAAGTCCGCAGTCGGAACAACTTCTGTTATTTTCTCGATGATAGCCGAGTGCTTGCCAATGGATCCCGGACGAAAGTCAGGGGGGATATCCGCATACCAACGAGCCAACTGACGATAAATTCCGATAACACTCATTGACCCCATTGACCAGTGCGTTGAGTGTACTCCCCGGTTGGCAACAGTTATCGAGTCGAGTGGCTATAATCGGCATGCGGTTTCCGGCCGTGTTGTTATTCCTCGTCGTTGCAGCTGCAAGCGTGGTGGGAGTAGTGTGTTTCGCTGGCCGTACTTAGTTGCTCTGCCGACGTAGAAATGACAATGCCGCGACAATCGATGGAATCGGACATAGCTAGAATGCGATTGATGTCCATACACTGGCGCGTCACGACCTGCTTTATCCTGATTTCCTTCTTGCTGGGGAGATCAGTGTTTGCACAGGGAGTGCCCGCGAGTGACCCGATAAAATCAACTGGGGTTTTGCCTCATTTGCCAACGGCCAGACCGGACAGCGACATTCAAAAGTTCCGCTCCTTACCCGGAAACCATGCTTTCTGGGACCGCACCAATCTTTTATTGTTTTCAGGGGTCGCGGTCTTCCGAGGCATGGATTACGCTTCCACCCGAAACTTTCAGGCGCGAGGCCGGAAAGAGGCGTTGTTACCGCAAGATGTTGTGAACAACTCGGCGGCGTTTGCCGGCATAGAAGCGGCCGGGGCAGCAACGTCTGTGGGAATTTCCTATCTTTTTCACCGCACCGGCCACCATAAGATGGAGCGATGGCTTTCCATCGGCCATATCTCAGTCGCTGCGTGTGGCGTGGGCTGGAACTATTCTCTGAAAACGAGGAGGTCAGCTGCTCCGCGATGATTTTCCCCAACAAACGATCTCTCTGTGTGCGAGTCGATCCGCAGACCGTCTGACGGAGGGGGCCATCAAACCGTATTCCTCGCTTGAGGCCAGGGCCATCCCCAGTCCCACTTTTTGTCTGTGACATCTAACCCATTTCCAGAGTAGGGAAACTCTGTCAAGCCACAATTCTTATCCCCATTCCCCTCAACCCCTCCCCGACTCTCATCCACAGGCAACGTCACCCACGCGTTCTTAGAATTGACCTATCGTGATTGGCCGCAGGCAATACGCCACTCCCGGTCCCGAAGACGATTTCGACCGCATGGCTAACTCGATATTCCTACAGCTCAAGCCACGAACGCATGCTCCCTGAGGGGATGAAGAGCGCAGCCGCCGGCAAGACAAGGTGTAAGCTCCACACGGTCTGGGCGTCCCTCGGCCGCCGGTATACAATTGTGCGCTGCTTCCGGTCAAGAAACGAGTCCGGCGAGAAATTACAAACTGAATGACTGTTCGCTCTGTGGGAGAAAAACGATGAAGAAGACCCTTGTCTTAATGGTGATGGCAATTCTGCTGATGCTCGCTCAATCGCTGCAAGTCGCGGCGCAAGACGCCGAGAAGCCGGCGGATAAAGATGTGAAGGCTGCCGACGCCAAGCCGGCTCCAGAGCCTCCAGCGCCCAAGGAGGAATCGTCCGTCACTGATCACACCATCAAGATTGGCGGGCAGACCATCCCCTACAAAGCAACTGCATCCACCACTCTCATCAAAGATGACAAAGGCGAGCCGACCGCCAGCATTTTCAGCATCGCCTACACGCGCAGCGACGTCAAGGACATGAGCCAGCGCCCCATCTCGTTCGTGTATAACGGCGGTCCCGGGTCTTCTTCCATCTGGCTGCACATGGGTGCTTTCGGCCCGCGCCGGGTATTGACGACCGACGCCGGCCCCACGCCGCCTCCGCCCTTCAAGCTGGTCGACAACGCGGACTGCCTTCTCGATAAGACCGATCTCGTGTTCGTCGATCCGGTCGGCACCGGCTTCAGCAAAGCTGTGGGCAAAGCGAAAGACAAGGACTTCTGGGGCATCGATCAGGACGTCAAATCCCTGGCCCAGTTCATCGCTACTTACATTAGCCGAAACGGCCGCTGGAACTCGCCCAAATTTCTTATCGGAGAAAGCTACGGAACCTTCCGCTCTGCCGCGCTCGGCAACTATCTGCAGAGCCATAACGGAATGTATTTCAACGGCATCGTTCTCATCTCCTCGGTGCTCGATCTCGGGCACGATCTCCTTCCCGCCCGGCAACGACATGCCTTACATCTTCTATCTTCCCAGCTACGCCGCCACCGCTGCCTACCACAAAGTGTTGAAGGACCAGCCCGCTGATGTCACTGCCTTTCTCGTCGAGGCGCGCCAATTCGCCGTCGACCGAATATGCCGCAGCTCTGATGAAAGGCGCCAATCTTTCCGCTGCGGAAAAGGCGGACATCGCAAAGAAGGTCTCGCGCTTCACCGGGCTTAGCGAGGACTACCTCATCAAAGCTGATCTGCGCGTGAACCTTCCTCAGTTCATGGCGGAACTCCAGCGCAGCCGCCACCTTTCCACGGGACGCCTGGACGCGCGCTTTTCCGGCCCCGCTCCTGACTTGCTCGCCGAATACGCCGATTACGATCCGCAAAGCACTGCGGTCGAAGGAGCCTTCGTCGCGGCCTTCAACGGCTACGTCCGCGAAGACTTGAAATTCGGAAAGGACCTCACCTACAACACCTCGTCGGCGGACGCCAACCGGGCTTGGGATTGGAAGCGCGCGGGAGACAACAGAACGTATGGATTCCCCGGTTCCCCCAACGTCGAGCAGGATCTTGTCGAAGCCATAGTGACCAATCCCAACCTCCACATCGAAGTAGAGAATGGTCTCTATGACCTCGCCACACCCTTCCTTGCCACCGAATACACCATGAACCACCTGGAGTTGCCCGAGAACCTGCAGAAAAATATCAAGCTGCAGTACTACGACGCCGGGCACATGATGTATCTCCACGAAGAGGACCTTGCGAAGCTGAAGGCCAACGTAGCCAGCTTCCTCGATAACGCCACCAAGCAATAGGGTTTCGATGGGCAGGCGGCTGATGGCTATTAGCTGGTGGTTTATTCCGCTTGACATTCGCCTTCCCTTCGCCAACAATACCGCTATGGCGATCACACGCAGGCAGCGCGAAGTCTACGACTTCATCTCCCGCTTCGTGGCGGAGCATGGCTACTCTCCGTCGTTTGAAGAGATCGGCAACGGGCTTGATCTGAACTCGCTGGCCACGGTGCACAAGCACATCACCAACCTCGAGAAGAAGGGACTGCTCACCCGCGACTACAACCGCAGCCGCTCCATCGACCTGCTGCCGCCCAAGGGACGGCTTAAGCAGGCCATGAGCGTCAACACCGGCGTGATCCTGCCGCTGGTCGGCCGCATCGCCGCCGGCCAGCCCATCGAGGCCATCGAGACCCCGGAGACCATCTCGCTCGCCGACTTCGTGCGCTCGAAAGAAGTTTTCGTTTTAGAGGTGCGTGGAGATTCGATGCAGGATGAAGCTATCCTCGACGGCGACTACGTTCTGGTCGAGAAGCTGAAGACGGCGCACAACGGAGACATCGTGGTCGCTCTCGTGGACCAGAGCGACGCCACGCTGAAGCGCTTCTACCGCGAAGGTGACAACATTCGTCTGCAACCTTCGAACGCAACCATGAAGCCGATCATCGTGCCAGCGGCGTCGGTGGAAGTGCAGGGACGGGTGATTGGGGTGCTGCGGAAGTATTAGAAGCCAGCAAGTTATGCCACCCCGATCTCGATCCGCAGTTCGATGCGCCTCCGTGCTCTTTCTTTGCCTCGGTCTGGCCGGCCCTGCCCAGAACCAATCCGCAGCGCCGGGCGTGTTCGTGAAGGAGAAAGTTGTGACGAGTCATGCAAGCGGAACCTTTGAAGTGAAGCTGACGCCACAGGCGGCCGAAGACGGCGATGCAGGACTGGGGAGAATGTCGATCGACAAACAGTTTCACGGCGATCTGGAGGGAACCAGCCGAGGATTTATGCTCTCCTCGGCGACAACCATCGTGAAGGGTTCAGGAGGCTACGTCGCGATGGAGCGCGTCACTGGAAAACTGAAGGGCCGCACATGCAGCTTTGTCCTGCAACACAGCGGCACGATGATGCGGGGCACGCCACGGCTGAGCGTGACTGTTGTTCCGGATTCTGGCGCTGGTCAACTCGAGGGCCTAGCAGGAACGATGACGATCAAGATCGACGCGGGGAAGCACTCTTACGACTTCGACTACACCCTGCCGGAAACTCCATGACATAGACACAAACGCCCGAGATTGCTCCCGGGCGATGTACATAGATGACGGTTGCGTGCTTACCCAACGTGCCGGTCGAGCGCTTGCGCGATGGCTTCCTTAGGACGGTAGCCGACGATCTGCTCGACGACCTGTCCGCCTTTAAAGACCAGCAGCGTGGGAATGCCGGTGACTTTGTAGCGCATTGGAGTGGAGCTGTTGGCGTCGACATCCATCTTGCCGATTTTGATCTTGCCTTGATAGTCCTTGGCAAGTTCTTCGACGATGGGAGCGATGGCGCGGCACGGGCCGCACCAGGTTGCCCAAAAGTCCACCAGCACGGGCTTGTCTGATTTCAAAACGTCCTGGTCGAAGTTTGCGTCTGTCACTTCGACGATTCCATTGCCTGCCATATATCTCTCCTCAGTTGTAACGTCGCGTTGTTCGGCAGACGCTCACCGAGAGCTGTCGTGGCCGGGACCCGGACGATCTAAAATTTAATACGGTCTTGAATGAATACGATCTATGAATGCTGTCCCCAAACCGGAGCCAACCCTTTATCGTACCACCTGCCATTCGATGCGTGGGGGGGTGCGAAGGTCGCAAAAGGAAGGCCGGCCGCGGCCATCGCCCGGGAAGGCCCTTCAGGCCGGGGAATTGGCAGCTACCTAAACAATAGACTCTCTGCAGCCTGCATGAGGTGCGGAGGGGCAGCGCTTACCATTTCGACGGGAGCGCCTGATCGACGAGCTCGACCCGATGCACATTTACCGCGAGGGACACTACTACCAGCGCAAATTGAACTGGGACCACATCCACATGGCGTGCCTGCATTGCGGCAAGAGGTCGAAGCGGCTAACCTTGGCTCTGGCCGGATAACCGAGGCGGCCCTCACATAAGTCCTGACGAATCCATGGTTGCAATAAAAAAGCGCCCCGAACTTTTCAGTTCAGGACGCCTCGGCAGCCCTCCCCCAGAACTGCCAAACCACGAAATGGATAGTAGTGAACTAACGAATTAGTGTAAACGTCACTTTGGTAACGGGATTTCGCCAGGTTTGGGAGAGTGCTGATTCGGCGCGGACTGGGAGCTCAGGATGACAGCGCTAGGGGAGCGGCAGGACTAGGGTTGCTTCTGCCAGGTTTGGCCGTCATCCAGTGTCATCCAGACTTCGGCGGTCGAGGTAGTGACGGTACCGTTTCGCGGGTCGGAGAATTGAATACTGAGAATGTCGCCGGTTAGCGCACGGCCGGCGGCAAACGGTAGCACTCGGGTCCAGCTGTTGCCGGCATCGACGCTGTGATATAGCGTTCCACCGGAACCTCCGGCCCAGACTTCAGCGGCATTGGAAGACACAGAAAGGGCGCGAAAGATTGTGGGCGCGACCGGAGATGACTGCTCAGCCTTGAAGTCGGCTTGCTTCCTTGCCTCGGCACGGGCTACCGGCTGCGCTTCGGAGATTGAATCGGCCTGCACTTCGACCTTCGTCTCTGCTGGACTCTCCGCTGCAACGTCGACATCCACCCAGGTCTTACCACCATTGACGGAGCGCTGCAACGCGCCCCCGGCGCTGATGGCCCAGCGGGGTGCCGGAGGGCCTTTCAAAAGAGTCGGATCGGTATGCAACGAAGGCGCGGGCGCCATGGCAAGAGAGCCCTGCGGCGGTGCGGGTTTTGCTTTGTCTACGCGGTACGCATAGGCGGGAGACTCCTCCGCGGCTTTATTCTGAATGAGCTGGTCTTGAATCTGGCTATGTGCTATGGCCTCCGCGGGCTCAGCTGTCTGTGGGGCCGGCGCTGGAGTTAGATTCTGCCTGGCGGCGGACCGGGCGCGCTTGTTTTCAGCTTGCCTAGTTCGAACGTGGTGAGTGCCCAGAGTGTCTTTCTGCGTCCGAGTTTCAGGAGCGGCATCCGGCGAAGAATGCTCGATGCCTAAAGTCGGAGTGGAAACCGCTGGCTTCGCTTGGAGGACGTTCGACGCCATCTCGCTGCCCTGCTGACGGCGCAATTGCATTACTCCAATCGAAGCGATCAGCACCAAGCCCGCTGCGACTGGGGCCCAGCGCCGGGCTGATCCGCGAAGAAGCGGCAAGCGCAACCAGTTTTCGCTGCTGTGGGCTACCGGCTGCGCATCGAGTTGCGGGGGAAGAGCTAGCGAGACTACTTCTCGGCAATCGCCGCAGCGCGCCAGGTGCGCAACCAGACCGTCCCGCTCAGCACCGGCTAGAGAGTGCTCGGCGAAGGCGGCGAGCAGATCGGCATCGGGATGCGAGTCCGTGATGGGCGACTGCAACCGCTTTACAACGAGTTTTGGAACGCTTTCCATTTGTACTATCGGCGCGGTCGAAAGCCGCACCCTCTCAAAACTTCGCGAAGCCCTATCCGGAGCCTTCGCGGGTTCTGACTTGCACTTTCTTCTCTGAGAACGCTCGTGCCGGGGAATCTTGCGCGAGACTGCGGCGAATATCTACCTGCAGGTCGCGGACGTCCATTTCGAGCGCCTCTTCAGCCTGGCGGCGGGACATGCCCTGCTGCATCATGCCAGCCAGGATTTTCTTGCGCAACGACTTAGCTAGTTTGTCCACTTTGCGGCTGATGGTGGACTCGTGCACGCCCAGCATGCGGGCGACTTCGGCAAGCGTCCGTCCGTCGAGATAATAGGCTGCCAGCACCATGCGGTCTTCGGGATCGAGCGCAGCCAGGGCTGCATCGGTGGCGGATTCCAGGCGGGAGTCGGCAGAAGGCAGCGGCTCCGGCTGGGGCGCGGCGAACTGACTGCCTTCTTCGCTTTCTTCGTCGAGGCTGATCTCACGCTTGGTGCGGCGGTAGCGATTTACGAATTCTTGCGCGAGCACGGTGCGGAGCCAGCCTTCGAGCGATCCGCGGCCGGTGAAAGAGGCCAGCTTCGAAACGCGCTCGCCGTGGCGGGTAGAGGTTCCATAGAGCTCGGCATAGAGACTGTCGGCGAGCTCGCGGGCGGCTGAGTCTTCGCGCGCAATACGCAGCGCCGACTGGTAGAGCTTTTCGCGATAGCGGGTGAGGAAAAGTTCCCAGGCGGAATTGCTGCCGGCAGCGCAGGCTTGGGCGAGCGCTAGTTCGTCGACGCGCAAAGTGAGAAGAAAGATGCGGACATCCGCGTGGGTCACACCTGTGGGCAGATACTTGGCGGCAACTTCACAGAGAATTACAGCGAAAGATTCGCGAGTGAGTCCGATCTTTTCGCAACCGCTTTTCGCGTGAAGATCCGCCAGCAGATCGGAAACTGCCGAGTGCACCGAAGCGGAGATCGGTTTGGTCGAACGCATGTCGATAGAGATGAGAGTACGACGAAAATCACCCCGATGCCACTAGAAGCGTTCTCGCAAGAGTTCACGCACTGCGCTACAAACCTCAAGGGCTAAAGCCAAATGCAAAGAGTCGATTTTTGACGGAGACCTGGAAGGCCCGCTCCGCCCGCCATTTTGTTAGACGCTGGTAAGGTTAATTTTGGCCGCAAGACTCGAGTCCTTTTTCGTTCTTCCATCGAGGTCGGATGGGGGAAGCGAGATGGGTGGTGCGCCCCGTGGAGCTGACACACAGCCTCCTGGGACCGGGGCGCACACGCCCGCTATGGGGAATGGACAAAGGTGGCGAAAGGTCTGTGGTTAGTGGTAAGTGGTCAGCAAAAATCTTGACGGCTCGAACTGATCACTGGCCCCTGGCCCCTGATGTTTGATACCAGCTGCGCCAGGCCGCGGAATCGTTCGGCAGGTGTTGTTTCGTGATGTCGGCCAGAGCCTCGAAGGCCCAGGCGCGAGTTTGCGCGTCGAGGGCGGGATCGGCGGAGTAGTCAATCAATCGCGGCACAGCAATGAGGCGTTGCTCGCGGCTCAGCATGCCGGATTGTGCGAGACTGCAGGCGGCGTGTTCGCGCACCACGGGGGATGGATCGTTGCGCATGGTTTCGAGCAGGGGCGCGATCGTCGGCGTCGTCCCCACCAGAGCCAGGCCTTCGACGGCCCAGCGGCGGGCGTCTTCTTTTTGTGCGGCAACACTTCCATCCATGTTTCGATCTGGGTCGGAATTCTTGCTCGGATCATTCAGCTGTGCGGCCAGCACATGGACTACGTGATCGGGCTCGACTCCACGGTTGCCGAGCAAGCCCAGAGCCCATAGAGCCCAAATTTTCTGCCGGTGATCGCGGGAGTCGGCCTGCCGCACCATGGCATCGACAGTTGATTCGGTCTTTGTGAGCCCGTAAGCAGCGAGTTGCACTTCGATGGCGGAGGCGCGCACGCTCAGGTTATTGGAATTGAGTGCGACCGTGGTGAGGTCGCCGAGTTGCGAATCCCATTGGAGGTGACCGCGCCAGGCATTGCTGCGCGATTCGATCTGGGCTTCGACCTGGCTAGTGTCTCCGACGGAATTGCGCACTACGCGCTCGAGGAGCAATTCCGCTTGTTTCTGCGGTTGCTGGTTATCGAGATCGGTTGCGGAGAGTTCAGCATTCGGCCGCGATGAAAACAGGCCGGCGGTTTTTCCCCAGACGGCAACCGGGCCTCCACCAATCGCGAGCAGGAGCGCGAAGGCAACTCCAGCCATCGTGGCGACGGAGTGAAGTGCGCACCAAGTTGTCGGCGACAGTTGGCGCTCCCGCACCGCCTGCTCCGGCACGCTGGGTCGAAATACATCCATAGCCAGAGTTTATGGACGGCCCGTAATGGGGTAAAGTTACTTCTGGGCTCCGCCCCTTGCGGTTAGATGCCGGGTCGCGGCCGCGTCCGATTTCGGAGGAAAATGATGATAGAGAAGGGGGATTGCCTGCGCCGTTGGGTGCCGGTTTCGCTGGTTCTAATACTCACTGCCGTCGCTCTAGCTGCAGCAGGGCCAGGATATAAGGTTGTGACGACTTACAAGATCGGCGGCGATGGAGGTTGGGATTATCTGATCGCGGATGCGGCGGCGCGGCGGCTTTATGTTTCGCGTGCGACCCATGTCATCGTGCTCGATCTCGATTCCGGTAAGACGGTAGGCGACATCCCGGATACGCCGGGCGTGCATGGCATCGCTCTGGCGCCGGAGTTGGGCCGCGGCTTTGTCAGCAATGGCCGCGAAGGCACGGTCAGCATCTTTGATCTCAAGACGCTGGCGACTCTTAGCAAAGTGAAGGCGGGTGAGAATCCGGACGCGATTCTTTACGATCCGGCGACGCGGCGCGTGTTCACGTTCAACGGCCGCAGCCAGGATTCAACCGCCATCGATGCGGCGAAGGGCACGGTGCTGGGCACGATCAAACTGGATGGCAAACCGGAATTTGCGGCCAGCGACGGCAAGGGCGAGATTTTCGTGAACATCGAAGACAAGAACGAGTTGACGACGATTGATCCGAGCAAGTTGGTGGTCAAGTCTACGTGGCCGCTGGCTCCGTGCGAGTCGCCCTCAGGGTTGTCGATGGACCGAAAGAATCGTCGCCTGTTTGTGGGCTGCGAAAAGATGATGGCCGTGGTGAATGCGGATACCGGCAAGGTTCTGGCCACGCCCGCAATCGGCGACGGCGTGGACGCAACCACGTTCGATGACGAAACCGGGCTGGCGTTTGCTTCCTGCGGCGAAGGCGTTTTGACTGTGGTGCGGGAGGAGTCGCCGGAGAAATTCAGCGTCGCGGAAAATGTTCCGACGCAGGCCGGAGCGCGCACCATGGCGCTGGACTCGAAGACGCACAATGTGTATTTGGTGACGGCGAAGTTTGGTCCGCCTCCGGCGGCTACGGCGGATAACCCGCATCCGCGGCGGGCAATCTTACCCGACAGCTTTGTGGTTCTCGTCGTCGGCAAATGAGGCGAGTTCTTCATCCCTGGCAAGCGGCGATTTGGGTCGGGCTGGCGATTATCCTGATGGAGGGCATGGTTCAAACCTGCGCGGCTTATTCCGTCCTTACCCATGAAGAGATCGTGGATCTGGTGTGGAAGGACAAACTCCAGCCCTTACTCAAGCAACGGTTCCCCGCTGCCGCTGACGACGATTTGAAGAAGGCCCATGCCTACGCTTATGGCGGATCGCTGGTCCAGGACATGGGGTATTACCCGTTCGGCAATAAATATTTCAGCGACCTGACGCACTACGTACGCAGCGGTGACTTTGTCGTCAACTTGCTCAAAGAAGCGACTGACATTAACGAATATGCGTTTGCGCTGGGGGCTCTGGCGCACTATTCCGCGGACAACTGTGGGCATCCCACCATCAATCAAGCGGTCGGCATCGAGTTCCCCAAGCTTCGAAAGAAGTTTGGCGACATAGTGACTTACGAGGACAATCCCAAAGCCCATATCCGGACCGAGTTCGGTTTCGATGTGACCCAGGTAGCGAAGAACCGCTACACTTCCGACCGCTACCATGACTTCATCGGCTTCGAGATTTCGAAGCCGGTGCTGGAGCGCGCGTTTCTGGACACCTACAGCATCCAGTTGACCGAGGTGATCTCGGACGAGGATTTAGCCTTTGGAACATTTCGGCGGGCGATCGGCACAGTGATTCCGGAGATGACTCGCGTGGCACTGATTGCGCGCCGCAAAGAGATCGTCGCAGAAACACCCAACTTCCGAGCGCGCGAATTTCGATACTACCTGTCACGTGCGGCGTATCAGAAGGAATGGGGCAAGGGGTACCGGCGTCCCGGCTTTGGAACGCGGGTGCTGGCATTCTTTCTCAAGTTTGTGCCCAAGATTGGACCGTTCAAGGCGCTCGACTTCAAGATACCAACTCAGAAGACGGAGGATCTCTACATTGCCAGCGTGGACAAGACCGTGGAGAACTACACTAAGCTGCTGCAAGACGCAGCCGCGGAAAAACTACAGCTTACGAACACCGACTTTGACACGGGGCGCGACACGCGGGCCGGGGAGTATGCTCTGACCGATGCATCCTATGCGCGTCTGCTCGACCAATTGGCGGGTCACAACTTTGACCGTATCACTCCCGACCTGCGAAGCAACATTCTAGGCTTCTACTCGGACCCGGGCGCTCCCTTGGCGACCAAGAAAAACCCGCCGGACTGGAAAAAGATACAGGAAGAAGTGGAGAAACTTCGCGCTCTTCCAGATTCTCCGACTTCCGTCCGAGAATAATCGACGTCGCTAAGCGCCGACAAATCGAACGACCGTTCGGTTGTCTTCTATCTGCTCGGCGTGTATTATCTCTCCACTTCAGCCGTCCGCTCTCTCTGGTTTCGCCGTGGCATCTCAATTGGTTCATGAGGTAAGGTACTGAATTCATGACGACTTTGGACGACAAGTTTTTCCAGGCACGGGTCACCAAACGCGTCGACTTCGCGCCTGACCTGTGGATGTTTCGCATTCAACCGGGCGGGGAGTTCAACTTTTCTCCTGGGCAGTATGCCACGTTGGGAGTGGAACACGACGGCAAGCGCACGGAGCGTCCGTATTCGATCGTCTCGGCTCCCTTTGAAGATGAAATCGAGTTCTTTTTTGAGCTGGTGCCGGAAGGAGCGCTCACGCCACGCCTGCACAAGCTGCAACCGGGCGACGGATTGCTGATGCGCAAAGCGCCGAAGGGCAAATTTACACTCGATGCGGAGAGTGGGCGCAAGAACCATCTGCTGGTTTCAACGGTGACGGGAGTGGCTCCGTTCGTCAGCTTTGTGCGCGCGCTTTCGAGAGACTGGAAGGAAGGCCGTTTCGACGGCAGTCACAAGCTCTATCTGCTGAACGGTGCCAGCCGGCCCTGGGAGTTCGGCTACAAGGATGAGTTGACGCACTTCGACGCGGAACTGCCGTGGTTCAAGTATGTGCCCACGGTGAGCCGTCCGTGGGATCACGCCGACTGGCCGGGGGAGATCGGACGGGCCGACGACATCCTGCGCAAATATGCTGATCACTGGGAACTCGATGCTACGAATACGACAGCATATTTGTGCGGGCATCCTGACATGATCGCAAACAGCAAGGCGATCCTGAAGCGGCGCGGGTTCCTCGACAAGACCGGGGTTAAGGAAGAGATTTATTGGATTCCGGCGAAGTAGTACCCAGTACCTGGTACCTAGTTGCTGGGAAACAGGCTCTCGACTAGATGCCTGCGGTCGTGCTTCGTCGCTCCAGCAGGAGCACGTCTCTCCACGTGTCGCCGAGTTTGCCAATGCGTTGTCTTTTCCCAACTTCGTGGAATCCGCAGCACTTGTGGATCGCGATGCTGGCAGCATTTTCGGGAAAAATACCGGCTTGCAGCGTCCACACTCCGCACCGTTCGGATTCTTCGATCAGCGTTTTTAGAAGAATTGCGCCGAGTCCATGGCCCCGCGCTGCAGCGGCCACGTAGACGGAGACCTCCGCAACTCCCGAGTAGACGCGCCGAGCGGAGACTGGGCTGAGGGCGGCCCAGCCTACGACCTGGCCGCCTCTGCGCCCGATCAGCCGGCAATCCTGGCGATGGCTGCTGTCCCACTTCTCCCAGTCGGGGAGCCGGGTTTCGAATGTTGCCTGGCCGGTGGCGATGCCCTCAGCGTAGATTTCGCGAACCGCGGGCCAGTCCGAGGGCTGCATAGATGTGATCTGGTAATCCATCGCTCTCGCGAGTTAGCTTTCGGCAGGCGCGAAGAAGACCAGGACTTCGAGCTCTTCGGCGATGTCGTAGAAGCGGTGGCCTTCCTCGGCTGCTACGAATATCAGGCTGCCTCCGGAAACCTCGCGGTCTTCGAAGCCGGCTTTGAAGCGGGCGCGGCCTCGAATCACGTAGTAAATCTCGTCCTCGCGATGCGGCTTCTGATGGTCTGTGCCTCCCGCGGGCAGGACGAAGAGTCCAGCGCTCATGTTCGGTACACGTAAGAACTCGCGGTAGGGCCTGCCGCTCACAGCGCGCTGCTCGGCGATTTCAGGCAGAGTGGCGAAAAAGGTTTTCATACTCTTGTTCCCCCCAGTAATTCCTCAAGCGAAGATGCCTCCGAAAATGAGGTCGGTGAATTGCGGAATCAGGTTCTGCGCCTGCAGTTCGCCCTCCGGCTTATACCACTGATAAATCCAGTTGATCATGCCGAGCAGGGCGAAGGCGGCGGCGCGGGGGCTGACCTTGCCTTTTTCTCGGTGCTGACCTTTGTCCTGAACTTCCGTCATCAGGCTTTCGAGGAAATGAATGTAATCCTTCTTGCGGATGTTGATGCGCTTGCGCAGCGCCGGCGGCAGGGGATGGTTTTCGTGCAGCATGACGGTGATTTCGCGATCGCGGGGACTGAGCACGACTTCGATGTGCAGGCGGATGAGGGCGCGCAGGCGCTCCTCAGGGTCGGCGATGCCGCGCACAGGATTGAGCACGCGCTGCTCAGTGATCTCCATGGCGTGGTTCATGATCTCGTAGAGGATTTCGTCCTTGCTCTGAAAGTGGTGGTAGAGGCCGCCTTTGCTCAGCTTGAGCGCGGCGGCCACATCGTTCATGGAAGTCGCGTCATAGCCGCGCTGTTGGAACAGGCGCGCGGCGGTGCGCAGAATTTCCTGCCGGGAATCGACCACGGTCTCGCGGGTCATCGGGTGACATGGTAAACAGTTGCGCGGAGGAATGCCAATGGACTGCTGGCCTTCAGCTGTCAGCTTTCAGCTCTTAGCTTCCAGCTTCTGGCTTCTACCTTGGGCCATCCCGACAATGTTTTCGCTTCCCGTTTGTGTCGGGCAATGTTAGTTTGTCCGAAACCAACGACAGGTTGGATCGCCAGCCGAATGGAAACCGAGCCCCGGGTCAAGCCGAAATTTAGTCGAGAGGTGACGGGATGCAAGAGGCGAGAACGCGGTGCTGTCGTTCCCTGATCAGTTCCGCTGCGACTGGATTGTTTCTCTTCTTGCCGCTGGCCTGCTTTTCTCAGAGCGCGGTAAAGCCTCAGCCACAGATTCCTTTTGCCGACGATTTGAAGAAGTATCCCGGATTGCCCACGGAATTGGCACATCTGGTCGAAGCGCTTAAGAATAATGTTCAACTCCCTCCGCTTCGCACCGAGAGCCGCTTGTTGCCACGCCTGCCGATGGAAACCACCTATTATGTCGCCTTCCCAAACTACGGCGAGACGGCCCATCAAACGGTGGAAACGCTGAGGCAGGAACTGCAGGCGAGTGCGGTGCTGCGGGATTGGTGGCAGCACGGCGAACTGAGTTCAACCGGACCGAAGCTGCAGGATTTCCTGGAGAAATTCTATGAGGTCTCACAATATCTGGGCGACGAGATAGTCGTCTCCGGCGAAACGGGCGGGATATCCGAAAAGGGCGCCGCGAGTCGCAAATTGCTTATCGTTGCGGAGCTGCGCAAGCCAGGGTTAAAGAACGCTCTGGAACACATTCTGAAGGAAAGCCCCGGCGAAGCGCAGTCGAGGATTCGCGTTCTAGATCTTCAGCAGTTGGCTCAGGCGGAAAACGGCTCTGGCGCGGAGCAACTCGTGGTGCTGGTACGCCCGGATTTTGTGATCGCGGCAGAAAACCTGCAGTCGGTGCGCGGATTCAACAGCTTTCTGGATGCCAGGACAACGGATTTCGCCTCGACGCCTTTCGGGCAGCGTCTGAACGAGGCGTATCAAGGCGGAACGTCCGCCCTGATGGCCGCCGATCTGCACACCATTCTTAACCAGATCCCACCAGGAAGGCAGCAGAATCAAAACATTTTCGATCGCACGGGTCTTAAAGATGCGAAGTATGTGGTCTGGGAGTATCGGCACCAGGCTCAAGGCTCAGAGGGCCGAATGGAGTTGAGTTTTGTGGGCCCGCGCCATGGCATCGCATCCTGGCTTGCGGCTCCTGCGCCGCTCGGCAGCCTGGATTTTGTCTCGCCGCAAGCCTCCATGGTGAGCAGCGTAAACCTTAAAAATCTGGGAGAGATCTTCGATGACATCAAAGAGATCTCTTCCTCTTCGAATCCCAAAGCGCTCGCCACCCTGACCCTCACAGAACAGGCAATGCATATCAGCCTCAGGGACGACTTGCTGAGCCTGCTGCCCGGTGAAATCACGGTGGAAGCGGAGGGATTCGCCGAACCCAAACCTGACTGGAAGATAATTCTGCGCACCAGTGATGCAGATCGTCTGCAGCAAACGCTGGCGAAGCTGTTGGCGACGACGCCCTTCCGGGCAATGGAATTCGAGGAAGATGGAGTCACTTACCACTCGTTATCGATTCCTTCTACCCCGAAGCCGACGCAGATTGTCTACACCTTTGCCGAAGGTTATCTGATCATCGCTTCCAGCCACGAAACGGCGGCAGCGGCGATTCGACTGCACAAGTCGGGCGAATCGTTTGCCAAGTCGGCCAAATTCACGGCATCTCTTCCCGCCGGTTACCCCGCAGATGTTTCTGCCTTGCTGTTCGAAGACCCCACCGCGGTGACGGCTCTGAATCTGCGCCGCATGTCGCCGGAGATGGCAGACTCCTTCGCGCGGCTCTCCCCACCCACTACGCCCATCGTGTTTCGCGCTTATGGCGACCAGAGCGCGATCCGCGCAGTCAGTACGAGTGGAGCGGCGGACGTGGGCATGGTTCTGGTGGTGGCGGCAGTCGCCATTCCCAACCTGATGCGCGCGCGAATGGCAGCCAATGAATCATCCGCTGTCGGGACGATGCGCGTGCTCATCGCCGCCCAAATCGGCTATTTCAGCAGTTATCCCGACAAAGGATACGCGACCGATCTGGCCAACCTCGGCCCCGACCCGCGTGGACCGGGCTATCAGTCGCCGCAACATGCGAGCCTCATCGACGCGACCCTGGGCAATCCAAGTTGCACCACGGGCGCGTGGTGTTCCAAGACTGGATACAATTTCCGCCTCACGACAGATTGCAGGCTGGCGGCACAGGTTTGTAAGGAATTCGTAGCTGTTGCCACCCCCATCAGCAGTAGCACAGGGACTAGAAGCTTCTGCTCGACCTCGGACGGCGTCGTTCGCTTCAAAGTTGGCCCACCTTTGACTTCTCCTGTCACCCCGTCAGAATGCCGCAAGTGGGCACCCGTCCGGTAAAGCGAGCGGAATAGTTCCCGCTTGACATGAGGCACGGGCGAAGGTAGCATTTCTTTAGTAACCGACCGACCGGTCGGTTAGCGACTTATCCCCAAACAGCAAGGGCATCTTTCCTCCCCTTGTGAACGAGAGGAGCACGCTGGTGGCTACTATTTTTTATGAGCACGATGCAAACCCCGAGGCCCTGAAGGGCAAAACCATCGCCATCCTGGGCTACGGCAGCCAGGGACATGCGCAAGCGCAGAACCTGCGCGACAGCGGCTACAAGGTGCTCGTCGGCCTCGAGCCCAACCGCCCCAGCGCGCAGCAGGCTCGCGCCGATGGCATGGTCGTAGTGGCTCCCGATGAGGCCGCGAAACGCGCCGACTGGATCCACGTGCTCACGCCGGATGAGACGCAGGCGGCGGTGTATGAGCAATATATCCAGCCTTACCTCCATCCCGGAAAGATTCTGGGCTTCTCGCACGGCTTCAGCATTCATTTCAAAACGATCGTCCCGCCGACTGATGTGGACGTAGTGATGATCGCGCCCAAAAGCCCCGGCCACCTGTTGCGGCGGGTTTACGCCGAAGGTCGCGGCGTGCCGTCGCTGATCGCGATTCAACAGGATTCCAGCAAGCGTGCTCACGAGTTCGCGCTGGCTTACGCGCACGGCATTGGTTCGACCCGTGCGGGCGTGTTGCAGACTACCTTCCGCGAAGAAACCGAAAGCGATCTGTTCGGCGAGCAGGCTGTGCTGTGCGGCGGCTTGACTTCGCTGATCAAGAAAGGATTCGAGACGCTGGTCGAAGCCGGCTACGCTCCTGAGATTGCTTATTTCGAGTGTCTGCATGAGATGAAGCTGATTGTCGACCTGATCTACGAAGGCGGCCTCGGGCGCATGCGGTATTCGATTTCGAACACGGCCGAGTACGGCGACCTGACACGCGGTGAGAAGGTTGTGGGCGATGCCACGCGGGCGGCGATGAAGAAAACTCTGTCGGACATTCAGGATGGAACCTTCGCTCGCGAGTGGATCAAAGAAAACAAAGACGGTGGTTACAACTTTGCCGAGTTGCGGGAGAAAGAGCAGAAGCATCCGATCGAGATTGTGGGCGCGCAGTTGCGCGGCATGATGAGCTGGCTGCCCGGTCGCGAAGCGAAGAAGCCGGCAGAAGCTCCGAAGCCGGCGGCTAAACAGGTCGTGAATGCTTAAGGGAGCAGAAATCGTTCTGCGCTGTATGCGCGCCGAAGGGGTCGACCTGGTGTTCGGCTACCCCGGCGGAGCGATCATGCCGCTCTACGACGCGCTGGATGGTAGCGGAGTGCGGCACGTCCTCACGCGGCATGAGCAGGGCGCGGTATTTGCGGCGGAAGGCTACGCGCGAGTTACGGGAAAAGTTGGCGTGGCCATGGCGACCAGCGGGCCGGGTGCAACCAACCTGGTCACGGGCATCGCCGACGCCAAGATGGACTCGGTTCCTTTGGTCTGCATCACAGGGCAGGTGCGGACGGCGATGATCGGCACCGATGCGTTTCAGGAGACTGACGTTTTCGGAGTAACGCTTTCGCTGACCAAATGGAGCCGGCTGGTCCGCACAATCGACGAAATCCCCGACGCGATTGCCGAGGGATTTTACTGGGCGCGCAGCGGTCGGCCGGGGCCGGTCGTCATCGACATTCCTACCGACATATTGAAAGCTAAGAAGGAATTCTCCGGGCCTGCGAAGTTCAAGCCCCACGCCCGGCCCGCCGACGCGAAAGCCGAAGGCGCGTTCAGCGACACGATTGTAGCCTTGCTGCAACGAGCGACGCGGCCGGTCGCGCTGGTGGGCGCAGGAGCGAAGCTTTCAGGAGCGATTCCGGAATTGCGGCGGCTGCTCGACGATTTGAATGTCCCTACCTTCGCTACCGTGCACGGACTCGGCGCCGTTCCTCCGCAATCGCCTTATTACCTGGGCATGGTCGGCATGCATGGAACGCGCGCGGCAAACACCGCCTTGCATGAAACCGACTTACTGATGGTTTTCGGGGCACGCCTCGATGATCGGGTCACTGGCGATCCAACGCGATTTGCCCCCAACGCAAAAATCATCCACTTTGAGATTGATCCGGCGCAGCTTGACCGAGTGCGAGCCTGCGACTTGCCGGTAATAGGCAACCTGGCCGACATGATTCCCACATTCCACGCGGAAGCACGCAAGGCTTCCCTGCCCGATTGGAGCACCTGGCGCGCCGTGGCCTGCGGAGCGGAGCGCGCGGAGCTTGATCCGCGAGGGCTGGCGCAGCCGACCATTCGTTTTCTCGACGAGCTTTTCAGCCGCCTGCCGCAGGATAACGTGATCATCGCCGACGTAGGCCAGCATCAGATGTGGGCGGCGCAGCGTTACCGTTCTTCGTCGCCGCGCGGGTTTATTACTTCGGGCGGCCTGGGAGCGATGGGTTTCGCCCTGCCCGCAGCCGTGGGCGTACAACTGGCGAAGCCGGATACTTGCGTGCTTTGCGTTTCCGGTGACGGCGGTTTCCAGATGAACATCCAAGAGCTGGCGACGGTGCACCGGCTCGGGCTTCCTATAAAGATGGTGATCGTCGACAACAAATATCTCGGCATGGTGCGGCAGTGGCAGCAGCTCTTCTACGAGCGCAACTATGCCGAAACGGATTTGAGCGACAATCCGGATTTCGTCGAGATTGCCAAGGCTTACAAAATTCACGGATGGCGGCTGAACGAGGCTGCCATGGTGGAGTTCCCGGTGTCGGCCGAGACGGGAGATCTCATCGACAATTTTCTGCGCTCGCCGGGGCCGGAGTTGCTGGTGTTCGATTGCGCTCCCGAAGCGAACGTCTATCCCATGGTTCCGGCAGGCGCGGCGTTGTCCGAGATGGTTTACGGGGACGAGTAAGAGAGATTGAGTAATTTGGAAATTGGGTAATTTTGTAATTGGAAAAGCTCGACGGCCGTCTCCGCGGTTTTCAGATTACAAATTCTAAAATTACGAAATTACAAATTTCGTTTGAGGGTTCCAATATGCAGGTTTTTCACATCCGCTATCGCAACACGCAAGGCACGCTGATGCGCATCCTGAACGCAGTTTCGCGCCGCGGGCTCGATCTCACAACCGTGCACGCTGAAGGTGCGGGGCAGGATTACGCGGTCACCATGCTGCTCGAAGTGAACCCCAAGCAGATTGGACAGCTTTACCGCGAGTGGTATTCCATCGTCGATGTCATCGAAGTGCGGTCGCGACCTGTCTTGCATGAGCAGGAAGTTCCGGCGTGGGGAGCGCATCCGCCGGCGTCGGAGAGCATCACGGAGCAGTCGTCGCGCGCGGCGCTGGCTTAAGTTGTGGTTTCGAATTTTTTCTGCCCAACCTTCAATTTGTCATCTCGAACCGTCAACTTGTCGTCCCGAGCAAAGCGAGGGATCCTGGTTCTTGCCAGCGCCATCAGTATCGTTGCCGCGGGCAGAGACCAAGATCCCTCGCTTCGCTCGGGATGACAACTCATGTTCTAATCTTTGCTGACGGATAGCAATCATGGATCTTAAACATCGCAGCCGCGGAATTACCGACGGGCGCGACCGGGCTCCGGCGCGCTCCATGTTCAAAGCCATTGGCTTCACCGACGCCGACTTGCGCAAGCCGCTGATCGGCGTCGCCAACACCTGGATCGAAACCATGCCTTGCAACTTTCACCTGCGGCGGCTCTCTGCCAAAGTGAAAGAAGGCATTCGCGCCGCCGGCGGCACGCCCATGGAGTTCAACACCATCGCTATCTCCGACGGCGAAACCATGGGCACAGAAGGCATGCGGGCGTCGCTGGTGAGCCGCGAACTGATTGCCGATTCGATTGAACTGGTGTGCCGCGGCCAGTTGTTCGACGCCGTGGTGTGCGTGGTGGGCTGCGACAAGACCATCCCGCCGCGGCCATGGCGCTGGCGCGTTTGGATCTTCCCGGCCTCGTACTCTACGGCGGCACCATCGCGCCGGGCAGCTACCGCGGCAAGGACGTCACAATTCAGGATGTGTTCGAAGCAGTCGGCGCGAACGCTGCGGGAAAAATTACTGACCAGGAATTGCACGATCTCGAAAACGTGGCCTGCCCCGGCGCCGGAGCCTGCGGCGGCCAATACACAGCAAACACCATGTCGACCGTGATGGAGATGATCGGGCTGTCTCCCATGGGCTTCAACAGCGTACCCGCGATGGATGCGCGCAAGGACGAAGTGGCATTCCGCTGCGGCGAAGTCGTGCTGAATCTTCTGAAAACCGGCATTCTGCCGCGCCGCATTCTCACCCGCGCGGCTTTTGAAAACGCGATCGCATCGGTCGCCGCGACCGGCGGCTCGACCAACGCCGTGCTGCATCTGCTGGCGATCTCGCGTGAAGCTGGCGTTGCGCTCGAGATTGACGACTTTCAACGAATCAGCGAGCGCACTCCGCTGCTCGCCGATCTGAAGCCTTCCGGAAAGTACGTTGCCGCCGATGTCGACAAAGCTGGCGGCATCCCCGTCATCGCAAAACGCCTGCTGGACGCCAAGTGCGCGGATGGCTCTACTCTTACCGTGACCGGCAGGACGTTCGCCGAGGAAGCCAACGACGCAAAGAAACTCCCGGTCAGCCAGTCATCGCGCCGCTCGATCGTCCGCTCAAGAAAACCGGGGGGCTCGTTATTCTGAAGGGAAATCTTGCTCCCGAAGGTTGCGTGGCCAAAATCAGCGGGCATGAGCGGCTGGACCAGCGCGGTCCGGCGCGCGTTTTCGATTGCGAAGAAGACGCCATGACCGCCGTCACGTCAAAGAAAATCAAGGCCGGCGACGTCGTCGTCATCCGCAACGAAGGCCCCAAGGCGGACCAGGCATGCGCGAAATGTTGAGCGTGACTGGCGCCATCGTCGGCGAAGGTTTAGGATCGTCGGTCGCGCTGTTGACCGACGGCCGCTTCAGCGGCGCAACCCACGGGCTGATGGCCGGCCACGTCTCGCCGGAAGCCGCGCTGGGCGGCCCGATCGCCGCGGTACGCGACGGGGACATGATTCACTTCGATATCAGCAAGCGCATGTTAGAGGTTGAGATCAGCGACGAAGTTCTGCGCCAGCGCATGAAAGAATGGAAGCCGCCGCAGCCACGCTATCCCACCGGCGTATTCGCCAAGTATGCGGCACTGGTTTCATCAGCATCGCAAGGAGCGATCACCCGGCCTCCGCAATAAAGCAGACACGGTGAATCACAGATGGACTTCAAATGAATCCGGGAGCGGCGTGGCCGCTCCCTTTTGTTTTTCGAGCACTTTTCCAAAACGTCGTTCTAAGCTCTACGCTCTATTTCCCGCACCCCGGACTGAAGGCCGTCGGCGAGTTGGCTTTCGCAGAGATCGACAGAAATAGGGCGCGCTGTTCGAACCCCAGGAAAAATATTGCTGCTCGGCGGATTGATCCGACATTGAGGAAGGTGTTGTAGTCGACCGTGTCCACATGGCGTCCGGTGTTCGACTCGAAACTGGAATAGGTCGGCCAATTGTTCTTCCACGTGTTCACGGACAACTCGTAGGTCTCAGTCGCCTTCGTGGTCAGGTCCGTGTCTCCACTCGAAGCCACAAATTGGTTGAGGTCCAGGACTAGCGGGAAACTGAACGACTGGCTAGTGACCGTGGTCTCGCCTCCGCCCGAAGTTGTGGTCGTCGACCAGACCGACAAACCCAGCGAAATGTTTTCCAGATATGTCGTAGCCGTGATGTCGTAATACTGGTTGTTGAAGAAGTTCACATTCTGTTCAACCTTCGTCGTCACCTTGCCGTGCGAAGTGTTGACGTACTCCGAGATCATAAAGCTGCGGTTCGATTTCAGGTTGACCGTGCCCTTGGTGAAAGTCGGCTGCACATTCAGGTTCTCGGTGATCACGGGAGACGGTGCCGCGGTCAGCGTGTCTTGCGTGACAGCGCCCGTAACCTGCGTGCTGCCGGAATCAAGATAGAGCAGCAGTGATGCCGTATCCGAGAAATAATCGTCGGCGTTATAAACGCTGAGCGAAACCGTATGCGGCTCGCCGTTGCTCAGCACTCCGGCGAAAGGCGTGAGGTCCACTCGATAAGGCTTGAAGTTCAGCGTCTGTACACCAGGAATGGGGAACCATAAATAAGGAT
>CAWEBA010000035.1:0-31644 GCA_963807145.1 uncultured Acidobacteriaceae bacterium
CTGCAATAGTCAACTGCCGAGAACAGGCGTTGGCACTCATTGAGGTTTAGCGGCCCCCGGTCAATGAGTGTAATGGGGATTTATCAACAGTTAGCAAATGATCCTCGATTTCGAACAACCAAAGAGGAATCTCACTTATTGCCGGAGTTAGAGTTGGGGTAAGGGGAGCGATTCTTGGTAGACAACCTTAGATTGGCAACAAAATTTCTTCGGTTCAAATGAACCTTTTGGGCTGTTCACCCGAATAACTGGTTGGAGAGGCTGATTGTCAGACGACTCAGAGCTATGGAGACAGATTTGCCGCGGCAATGCGGAAGTATTCGACGCGTTTTACCGCGACAATGCGCGGCGTCTGCAGGCATTCTTGCGGCAGATAGTGAACAGCCCTCAGGTGGCTGAAGACATCACGCAAGAGGTTTTCACAAAACTATGGTGCCGTCCGAATGGGTTTCAGCCGAATCGGGGAACACTGCGGGCTTACCTTTACGGAATTGGGCGCAAGAGCGCGGCCGAGTGGTGGCGGCAGCAGAGTCCGGGAGTTGTGATAAGCCAAAGTGATGCGAGTGCGAGCCGGACGGAATCCGTTTTGATTGTAAGCGACGCGTTCGAACAGCTCTCGATTGAGCAGCGAACGTTACTGTGGCTGCGGGAGGTCGAAGGGCAATCGTATGTGGAACTGGCTCAATGTTTGGATATACCTGTGGGGACTGTGCGATCAAGGTTGTTTGCAGCACGGGAAGCGTTACGGAAAATTTGGATGAGAACACGACAGAACTCGAAGGAGAGCGTATGAAGTGCGAGGAAGCAGGCGAGTTTGTCTCGGCGATTTGTGATGGGGAAAGTATCCCCGTTAATGTCGCTGACCATGTTGACCGGTGCGAAATATGTCGCTGCCGCCTGAAGGAATACGCGGAGATCGGCGCTGAGTTGCGCCTCGCGGCCAGCTTGAAATCATCGGAAGAACCCGAGGTGCGTCGTTGGAGGAAAGAACAAAGGTTCATGTCGAATTGGTGGCGACGCGGATGGGAGACTATGCGAATACCAAGATTGGCTTTCGCCCTGTTGTTACTTGCAGTGGTTGGGCTGAGCTCCAACCTCTTGATTGGGAGAGTGCGTGCCCACACGCGAGGCAGAGTATTGATGCTGACGGCCAAACCAACCGAAGGCCACACTTTGCCGTGCACGCTGGTTGCGGGGGCGGACGGGTATTGCACGACCGTGCGAATGGAGGGTACGGATGGAGGGCGAGGGGTTTACACGTTTCGAATTATCGCAGATGACGGTGAACACATTGAGTTGGGCATTCGGTCCGTTCGCATCTATCGGTCGGTCTCCAAGGACGACATCGACGGACTGCCAGAAACCACCTACTCCGTCACGCCCGGCGAAACTCTCCATATTGACGTCCCGGGAGCGGGAAACATGGAAGTCGACACAAAGTTGTGGGATCACTATCCCTCACCCGGAGAAGTATGGGATTACGCGCAGTCGATCGCCGATTGCCGGTGATGATCTTGGGAGCCAAGGGCAGAGTTGATTTGCGCCGTGCCCGACAAAGTCTTTGTGTGACTGTTGTTAGCAGGCGATTACACTCATTGAGGCTTGGTCGGCTGGTCAGACCGGTGTCAATGAGTGTAATGGGGATGTTTCAACCGTGAGGAAAAACAGATTCGCGACCAAGCGAATGGTTGCCACTTGGAATCAGTGAAGATTCAGCCGGTTCCCTATTGTTATGAATAGATACGCCAACAAACAAACGGATATTTTCGCCGCAGCTTCAATCTTCGTCCTCAAGGCAGCAGATTTGAAATCGAGAAGCAAAAGTTCACACGCTATGACAATTACAAGGAAAATAAATCCGGCGTGGATCCATGCAATTATCAACGGAAACAGCAGATAGATGAATGCGAGACCCTGCCAATCTGGGAGAAGGTGCCAATGCTGCAACAGTGCGTATGGCATCACGATAAAGACGATGAGTGCGGCGCAGACGGCCAAAAAAAGCGTAACGGAATGTAGAAAGCGCGCCGGACCCTTTTCAACGTTCATGGATATCCCTACAAAGTCGCCATCGTGGCAGCTCAATGATCGTTGGAGACCCGGCGGTGCGAAAGATAACTGTTGTAACCAGGCGATTACACTCATTGAGGTTTCGCGGGGTGCCAGACCGGGCTCAATGAGTGTAATCGGGATTTACAACAGCTATCCAGAAACACTGCCATCGAGGGAGCTTAGTCGCGCGGCGGAGTGTCTAGGAGGATCAACAGGGCGGCGACGAACGCTACGGAAATGCTGGCCACCTTGACGTATTGAATGGCGGTAGCAAACGACATTGAAACCCAACCTTGGATCGGGCTCAGAAAGATACCCGGCATCCACCCCACGAACAAAATCCGCTCCTTGCCTTGAAGAGCCCAGAAAAACGCGGCGCATGCCCAAAGCAAGTACGCATACATCGCAGCATTAGCCACCCAAAGCGCCCACGGAGGCAGCAGGAAGTCCAGCGGGAGAAGCCAGCGAAAGTGATGCACAGCTTGCGAAAGCGCAGTCCGAAAACTCAACACCATGACGAACCCGGTCAAGACCAAGCCGATTACGGCAGAGAATCGATTACGGATAAGTCGAGGCTTGTATTCTCGCTGCTCCATGTGCACGGGATTATACAGTGACGGGATTCCTGTTGACTGTTGTTAACAGGCGTTAGCACTCATTGACCATTGAGCCACCTTGGAGCAGACGATTGACGACAGACGGGACGCCCCAACCTCGACGCTTTTCGAAAGGTGGCAAGGCGCGGCCAGCGGCGGGAATTTCTCACCCAGCGACCAAATTCTCTTGACTCCGCATCTCAAACCTGCGACCCTATCTCTATACGCATTTGATCTTTGATAACAAAATAGCACCGAGATATAAGTCCCGTGAATGCAATATTTTGCAATCCGGCCGCTGAAGGCAAAGCACTCAGCCCAGCAACCCACCGCTAACTCCTGTGTTTGTAATATTTTGCGGGTAAGTCATTTGCTTTCAAGATTTTAGCCAGATCGGCACGGATCGAAATCGCGCAAATCATTGATTTTAGGTATTTACGACGACAATCTGTGAATTTTCTGGATCTGGATTACTCAACCTTTCTCCAAAGCCAGGCTCAGGCTGTCGAGCGACAATGACCGCAGCAGGTTGCGGCGCATCCCACGCTCGACCTCGGCCAGCCGATCAGAAGCGGCAGCAATCCAATCGAAGTCGGCGGCCTCGGACAGTTTCGTAAGCTGGCTTTGAATATCGGTATTGTGGACCAACTCCGGAGCCTCCGACTTCAGAAACATTAAATCGCGCAGCAGCGAGTAAAGTGTGCGAAGAAATTGTTCGGTCTTCTCGCGCCCCTCAGCCCCGGCGCGGTAGGTTTCCGTGATCTTGAAAAGCTGCGTGTGTTCGCCTCCCAGCAAGGCCGAGTTGAGAATGGTCAGCGCGTCCGCGCGAGCAGTCACGTACGCATCCACATCAAAGGTCGGGCCCGTCCCAAAGCGCCTTCGCTCAGTCGCGCAACCAAAGCGCGCTGCGGCGCCTTCCACTCCGGATGCTGCTCGGCCAGGTAGCGCTCCACTTCCTCGACCGGCAAAGCAGCAAGAGGAAAGGTCATCGATCGTGATCGGATGGTCGGAAGCAGTTCGCCGGGATTCTCCGAAAGCAGAAAGATCGTAGCGAACTCCGGAGGTTCTTCCAGAACCTTGAACAGCGAATTCGCAGCCTCTTTCATGAACGCGGAGTCGGTGAAGATGTAAACCCGCTCCCGGGCTTCCGACGGACGGTAATAAATAGTCTCGATGACTCTGCGGACCTGATCCACTTTGATCATCATCTGCGGAGGGTCGGCGGGATGATCAGCACATCCGGATGAGTCTGCACGAACAGCCGAGTATCTTTCTTGTCAGCCTCGCGCAACCCCTCGCGCGTCTCCACCGCCTCGGCAAACCGCGCAACAAGATCGGCAGCCTGGGCAATGCGGCGGCAGTCCGCATTGCCCGCAGAAGTCAGGCAGCCCATCAGTCTCAGTCGGCGCCAGACAATTCAGAGCCTGCGCCAGCATCAGCGCCAGTGTATATTTCCCCGACCCGCGCGCTCCCGAAAGAATCACCGCATGCGGAAAGCGCTTCCGCGCCAGCATATCGCGCAGGCGATGAACGGTTTCAGCATTGCCGTGAAAATCGGAGAAGCCCATTCATCACCTCGCCGCCAACTTCAACTTTCGCCCCACAACGTCTACAATCCGTCCATGCGTCTGTGCCGGTGTGCCGCTGGCATCCACCACCGTGACGCGCTGCGGCTCTCTCGTCGCAATCGCCAGATAGCCCTCACGCACCCGAGCGAAGAAAGCCCGGTTCTGCTGCTCGAAGCGGTTTTCGTCGGAATGATGTTTGTGCGAATTCTTGCCGGCACTATGCGAAACCCGCCGATTGCGCCTCCGCGCGCGTCCCACACTCATCGCCGGATCAGAGTCGAGCAGGATCGTCATGTCGGGCTGCAAATCTCCACAAAGCACGCGATGCAACTCAAGCACCGCCTCGCTCCCAAGCTTCCGGCCGCTGCCCTGGTAAGCCTCCGTGGAATCGGTGAATCGATCGCAAAGCACAATCTGCCCGTGCTCGAGCGCCGGCTGGATCACTTCCGCAATGTGCTGCGCCCGCGACGCGAACATCAAAGCCATTTCCGCGAACGGCGAGAGCCCCTCGGTCGCGAGTCCAGCAAAACTCGGCGAATCTTCTCGCCCGTCGGCGTTCCTCCCGGCTCGCGCGTTTCCACTACCTTATGCCCCACCGCGCGCAGCGCGGCTGCCAGTTTGCGCATTTGCGTGCTCTTGCCGGTTCCGTCCAGCCCTTCGAACGTGATGAATTTCCCGTGCCGCGACATCGTGATGATGATAGCAGCGCTGATGCACACTTGTACGCCCGCTCCTGTACCCGCTCTCCCACTCCCTGCTAGAATCTAAAATTCTGCAAGCGCAGTACGATCCGGTTCATCGAACGAATGGGGGCCCTTCATAATGAAACTCTCAAGAATCTTGGGAGTAGTCTGTGTTCTGTTCTTCTCAATTGCCAGCTGGTCAGCCGCGCCGCCAACCATCACCCTCTTCGTGGACGCGACTTCCACACCCCGCAAGATCTTCCACGCTAAGCTGAAGATCCCGCCAGTGCGGGGGATCTTACACTCTATTACCCAAAGTGGATTCCGGGCGAGCACGCTCCCGACGGCCCCGTGATTGACTTGGCCGGACTCAAGTTCACCGCGGGCGGCAAGACTCTGAAGTCGGCGCGATCTGCTCGACGGTTTCACCATTCACGTCGAAGTTCCGGCCGGTGAGAATGAAGTGAACGCCGAGCTCGATTTCCTCTCTCCTGCAACCTTCGAAGGCGGCTTTTCCGCAGGTTCTTCGGCGACCGATAAAATGGCCGTCATCAGTTGGAATCAGGTGCTGCTTTATCCCAAGGGCTGGAAGTCAGACGATCTCACCTACGTGGCCACTCTGAAACTCCCCGCAGGTTGGAAATATGGCACGCCGTTGCCGATCGCATCGACGTCGCTCACGGACAGAATGGCGACACCCAGATCGTTTTTCAGCCGACTTCGCTGACCACGCTGGTCGATTCGCCCGTGATCACCGGCGAATTCCTCAAGGTCGTCAAGTTCGCTGATAACCCGCTCGTCGAGATGGACGTTGCCGCCGACAGCGCCGCCGCTCTTGAACCTCCGCAGGAAGTTCGGGACCACTACAAGAATCTGGTCGAACAAGCGAACAAGCTTTTCGGCGCGCATCACTATCGCGACTACCATTTCCTGTTCAGCCTGAGCGATCACGTCGCGCACTTCGGACTTGAGCACCACGAATCGGACGACAGCCGCGTGGATGAGCGCGGCTTAGTCGATGAAGGCATGCGCAAAATGGAAGCCAGTCTGCTCCCCCACGAGTACGTGCATTCATGGAACAGAAAATACCGCAGGCCCGCCGACCTGGCCACGCCTGACTATGAACAACCCATGCAAGACGATCTCTTGTGGGTTTATGAAGGTCTGACGAATTATCTGGGCACCGTGCTGACTGCTCGCAGCGGACTGCTGACTCCGCAGCAGGCTCGGGATGATTTGGCCGTGACCGCCGCCGAACTCGACCACACTCCGGGCCGCGAATGGCGCAACCTGCAAGATACCGCCGACGACGCTCCCGAGCTTTATTTCTCTCCACGTGCCTGGGAGTCGTGGCGTCGCTCAACCGACTTCTACGACGAGGGCACTCTTGATTGGCTGTGGGCCGACATCATCATTCGCCAGCAGAGCAAGGGCAAGAAATCTCTCGATGATTTCTGCAAACTGTTCCACGGCGCTCCCAGCACGGGGCTCACGGTAAAGACTTACACCTTCGACGATGTCGTCAATGCTCTGAATCAAATCACACCTTATGATTGGCGCGGCTTCTGGACTGAACGGTTGACCAATCATGGTCCCGGTGCCCCACTCGGCGGCATTGAAGGCAGTGGATGGAAAGTGGTCTATGACGAAGTCCCGTCCGAAATGGAACGAGGCAGTGAAAGCGGCGGTCATGTGAATGGCGGGTTGTATTCGATTGGGCTCGAACTCCGCGAAGATGGAACAATCATCGATACCATTGAGAACATGTCCGCAGCATTGGCTGGAATCGGTCCCGGCATGAAGCTGATAGCGGTGAACGGCCACCAATACTCGCCGGAAGTGCTGCGTGACGCGCTCCGGGCGGGCAAGAGCAGTACCGCTCCCCTCGAACTTCTGGTCGAGAACACGGACTACTTCAAGACCTACGCGCTCGACTACCACGGCGGTGAACGCTACCCTGACCTGGTGCGCGATGAGTCGAAGCCGGACTTGCTGTCGGAGATCTACAAAGCACAGTAGGAGAGCAAAGTAGCGGGGTACAAAGCAGAAACTAAATTACGTCGTCCCTGATGCATTCACTCGTTTTGCGAGGAGATGCTGATCATGAGCTTGCGCCGGCCCATGCTATCCACCAGCGCCCTGTGTTATCTGGCGCTGATGCTTCATTCACCGTTCTTTGCGAACGCCCAGACTTCCATCATGGGCTTCACCCCTTCCGCCGCGACCCACGAGACCGGGATCGAAAACAAGTTCAAAGCCATCCCGTCCCCGGATGAAGAGCGCCGCCAGCATAAGATCTTCACCGCCAGCCGCACGTTGCCGGATCCGCGCGCAACAACGAACTGGCTCGCTACATCGCCGACGAATGGCGCAACGAAGGGTTGGAGGACGTTGTAATTCGCCGCTACGATGTCTACGGCAGCAATCCAAAATCCACCTTCCTGGAAATGGTGGCACCGGTTCATTACCGCGCCGGCCTTCGCGAACTGCCCGTCCCCGGCGATCCTGACATGAAAAACAAAAGCATCAGTTCGGCTTGGAGCGGCATGTCTGCGTCCGGCGAGGTGACGGCGCCGCTCGTCTACGCCCACAGCGGCAATCCCGAAGACTACGAACTTCTCCGCAAGCAAGGCATTGATGTCAAAGGCAAAGTTGTTCTCGTCCGCTACTCGAATCCCTACAGCTACCGCGGCTTCAAAGCGCTTACTGCCGAGCGCGAAGGCGCGGCCGCGATTCTCATCTACAGCGATCCCGCTGAAGACGGATACAAGAAAGGGCAGGTCGTCCCCAAAGGCCCATGGGGACCGGAGTATCACATTCAGCGCGGTGCCATCACTTACGATTTCATGGTGCCCGGCGATCCACTCACTCCGGGATGGGCTTCAGTGCCCGGCGCAAAACGGATTCCGGTTGAGCAAGCAGTCTCGATCCCGAAGATCATGGCGCTGCCGCTTTCCTGGCATGACGCTAAACCGCTGCTTGCCCACATGGACGGCCCAGTCGCCCCGGATGATTGGCAGGGCGGACTGCCGATCAAATATCACCTAGGCGGCGAGCGCGTGCGCGTACACGTGAAGATCGAAATGGACAACTCCACTCAGGCTTACTACGTGGTCGAGGGCCGCATTCGCGGCGCGGAGTTGCCCGATGAATGGATCGTGCTCGGCAACCACCGCGATGCCTGGGTCTTCGGCGGCGTCGACCCCAGCAGCGGCACTGCGTCGATGATGGAACTGACCCGCGCCCTGGGAAAGTTGGCGAAAGCCGGAACACGTCCGCGTCGCACCCTCGTCTTCTGCAGTTGGGATGGAGAAGAAGTCGGCCTCACCGGCTCCACCGAGTGGGGAGAGCAATTCGCCGACGAACTGCGCAAAAAGGCGGTCGCCTACATCAACGTCGATTCCTCAACCTCGGGGCCAAACTTCCACGGCCAGGCGGTGGCGTCGCTCGCGCCAATGCTGGTCGAGACCACCCGCTCGCTAAAAGATCCTTCGGGCAAGACGCTTTACGAAGCGTGGAAGGAATCATCGATACGCGAGCGGACCGAAGCGAAACAGTCAGAAGCAGTCACCGGTCTCAATGTTACCGATTCAAATCTGGCCGACACTCGCATCGGCAGCGGCTCCGACCACACTGTGTTCCTCAACTTTGTAGGGATGTCCGTCCTCGGCCTGCAGTTCGACGGACCGTACGGCGTCTACCATTCCGCCTACGACGATTTTTTCTGGATGAACCACTTCGGCGATCCCGGCTACCGGTATCACACTCTAATGTCGCAATTGTGGGGCGTACTCGCGCTGCGCCTCGCCAACACCGACCTGCTCCCGTTTGATTTCGCCAGCTACGCGAGCAACATCCGCCAGTTCGTGAATGAATTGACGAAAGGCATGGCGACGAGAAATGACACCAGCCAACTGGATCTGCAGCCGGTCCTTGATGCCATTGACGACTTCGAAGCTGCCGGCAAGCGACTTAATGAATCTGCAAACCACGCGCTATCCTCCGGCGCAATCGATCCCAAACTAGCGGATACCATTAACCACGGCACCATGCAGGTCGAACGCAACTGGCTCAACCCCGACGGCATCCCGGGCAGACCGTGGTTCAAACACATTCTCTATGGCGCCCGCTTCACCTACGCGCACCTGGAGTTGCCGGGACTAACGGAAGCCGTGGAAAAACAGGATTGGACGATGGCGAAGCAGCAAGCAGAGATTCTGCGGCAAGCGTTAGTCAACAACACGAAGCTCGTCAATCAGCTCAACTCGATGCTGAGCGGCGAGTCGACCTACGCAGGAAAGTAGAACCGGCATTCCTCTAATCGCTATCTCGCCATGTGGTGATGCCAGTGGTGCATGACCGCACAGCTGAGGTGACCCAGAACAAACCAAAGAACCGCCCAGAGAACTGCCTTGAGTGTTGGATTCATCAGGAAAGATTAATTGAGTAGAAAGAGGTGTCAAGCAGAAATCATCATCCCAAGGCTGTGGCAACTTTTATGCCGCTCGAAAGTTCAGTCGAACTCGAAAACCACCTGCTCCACTGGACTACTCCAGACCGGAGCGAATGACTGCCGATGCAGTGGCGTCGGACCATATTGCTGCAAGGCCGCCAGATGCTGCGGCGTGCTGTAGCCCTTGTGCGAGGCCAGGCCGTACTCGGGGAAGACCGCATCCCACTCGCACATCATGCGGTCGCGCTCGACCTTGGCGAGAATCGAAGCCGCCGCAATCGAAGCCGAAAGCGCGTCCCCATGAATGATGGCCTTTTGCGGAAGCGAACAATCCAGGCAAACGGCATCGACCAGAAGATGGTCGGCGGCGGGCTGAAGGCGCATCACTGCCTCGCGCATTGCGACGCGCGACGCCTGGTAGATGTTGATCTGATCGATGCGCGCGGCATCCACCGCCGCAACCGCCCAGGCAATGGCATGTTCACGAATGCGTGGCGCGAGCTGTTCGCGGCGCTCTGGCAACAGCAGCTTCGAATCGCGCAGGCCGCGAATGCGATAGCTGCGTTCGAGAATCACTGCCGCTGCCACCACTGGGCCGAACAGCGACCCGCGGCCTACTTCGTCGACTCCGGCTACCAGCGCAGCGCCTGACTCCCAGGCTTTTTTTTCGTAGCGCAGCGTGCAGCGCAGCTTCTTGAGCAGGCGCAGCTTGGCTGCCGAAGGAGAAAGCGTGAACTCGAGGGAAGCCTTCGCGGGGCTCGACATTGGGGAAATGAGGATTGCCCCACCATCTTCACTTGGCGACGCCCATCCGTGCAAGCGGGAAAATCGGAGAGATTGCCGAGTGATTCGAGAACTCTGGTTAGCTCGGCCTTTCGACGTCGCGCAGCCGGGCCGCTTTGCCCTTGAGGCCGCGCAGATAATACAGCTTGGCGCGGCGTACTTTGGACGAGCGCAGCAGATCGACCTTGTCGATCACTTTGGAGTGAACAGGGAAAATGCGCTCCACGCCCTGGCCGAAACTGATCTTGCGAACAGTGAAGCTAGCCTGCGGCCCGTTGTCGCGCTTGATCACGACGCCTTCAAAGGCCTGCAGGCGTTCCTTGTCGCCTTCTTTGATCTTCACATGAACGCGGACCGTATCGCCTGCGTGAAACGCGGGAATGTCAGTGCGTTGGGTTTTCGCCAGCAGTTTTTCGATGATTAAGTTCGACATGATGGTTAGTCCTTCTGAATTCTGAAATCTTGAAAACTCAGTCGAGATGTTTGATCTCTTCTTTCTTGATCTCGGCTAGAAACTTTTTATCTTCCTCGCTCAACACCGCGCCTTTCAGCAAGTCAGGGCGGTTGCGCAAAGTCTTTTCCAGCGCCCGCTGCCGACGCCACTTGCGGACCTCTTCGTGGTTGCCGGACATCAACTCTTCCGGAACCTTGATCCCGCGAAACTCTGCGGGCCGCGTGTAGTGCGGATAATCCAGCAATCCGTTTGACCCGCAAGTCGAATCCGCACCGTCCGAGCCTTTCGCTTTCGAGTCAACCGCTTTCGAGTCTACGGTGAACGACTCCTGCTGGGTCGACCTTTCATTCCCCACTGCGCCGGGAAGCAACCGCATGACAGCTTCCACAATCACGGCCGCACCCAACTCCCCCCCGCTCAGAATATAGTCGCCGATAGAAAGTTCCCGGTCGGCGAGAAAGTCGGCAACCCGCTCATCGACACCCTCGTACCGCCCACAGACTAAAACGATGCGGTCGAGCAAAGCCAACTCTGCCGCAACTTTCTGCGTAAACCGCTGCCCTTGCGCAGAAAGTAAAACTACTGACTGCTTCACCTTCCGCGCGAGTCGCTCCGCGCGCGGCGCAACTCCCATCGACTCCAAACATTCAAAAAGCGGTTCCGGCTTCAGCACCATGCCTTCGCCGCCGCCGAAAGGCCGGTCGTCCACGGTGCGGTGACGATCGCGGGTAAACTCCCGCAGGTCGTGGACTTTGATTTCCGCCGAGCCCCATTTCCTGAGCCCGGCGCGTGATGCCGTATTCCAACGGCCCGCGAAAGAAGTCCGGAAAAATGGTAACAATGTCGGCCTTCATCGCAGATCAAAACCTTTAACCCAGACGGCACTGGGTTACACAGAGGTTTTACCCCGTGATCCTCGGTGTCCCCTGTGTTTAATGCCTTTTCTAGCTCCCTGCGCCTGCTCCCGTTTCTCTTCTACCGTAAGCGGAGTATTCACCTCCAGCAGGCCTTCGGGCAACTTCATCCGCACCTGCTTCAGCCGCAGATCTATGCGGTCCAGATACGCCTCGGCAAACGGGACTTCCACCAGCCGGCCCCCTGCGTCGCGCACCATCAACAACGGCGCTTCGCCCGCTCCAAACTGAACATCTTCAATACGTCCGATCTCGCGGTCGTGGTCAAAGACTGCACAACCAACCAGGTCGCTGACATAAATCGAGCCCGCCTGCAGTTCCGAACGCTGGCTGCGCGGCACTTGCAATTCGCATCCCAGCAGCGTCTCCGCCGCGGAGATCGAATCCACGCCCGCGAACTTCAGAACCAGCAGCCCTTTGTGCGGCCACAGGTCTTCCAATTCCAGTTCGCGCCGGTCTGCTTCCGAGTCCCGCGGCAACGCCAGCAACTTCATGCCTGCGGCGAAACGATCAGGCACGTCACTGAGAATCTCAGCCGCGACTTCGCCACGGCGGCCCTGCGTTTTCACCACGCGGGCCAGCGTAATGAACTCACCACTTGTTTCTGGATCGCGAATGGTCCGGTTCCCTGCCCTGGCGCTGGCTCTTCGCTGGTCTCTAGTACCGGTCTCTAGTCGATGACTTCCAGAGTGTAGCGTTTGCGCGCGCGCACTCCCGCAGCGCTCAGAAGAGTGCGCAGGGCGCGAACGTTGCGCCCCTGGCGGCCGATGACTTTGCCCACGTCAGCTTCCGCAACCTCCAGTTCGATCACGTCGTCATCGAGATGATCGACGAAGACCTGATCGGGAGCGTCGACGATCCACTTCGCAATCTGCTCGATGAGAGCGCGCACATTTCCAGGTTCGGTCATGATGTTCGCTTACGCCGCGGGAACTGCCGGGGCGACCGGAGGTTTCGAGTAGAGCTTGCCCACCCGCTCTGACATTTGCGCGCCCTTTGACACCCAATAATCCACGCGGTCGCGCTTGAACTCGACGCTGGCGGGGTTGGTTCGCGGGTTGTACGTCCCCACAACTTCCACCGGCCGGCCGTTGCGCGCGCGCGCCTTCTCAATGACCACAATGCGGTAATGCGGTTGCTTGCGCGCACCCATGCGCGACAGTCGAATCATTAACACAGATGTATATCCTTGTTCCGGAAGAGTCCGGCGAGGTCAAGACAAACACTTATTATGCCGGAGGTTAGCGGGAATGGCAAGAGAGGCACGATGATGGTAGTGCCCTAATTTGCCTTATACCGCTAATCGGCATAAGCGCCGAACCCCTTGAAAACCAAACCAAGCCCATCCGCCCCGTAGGATTTTTGCGACTGGAGAAAAAGTCCGTTCCCTCGGTAGCTAAGGAGATACATGCTCTGGGTCTGGTAATGCTTGCTGGAATCGAGCGTAGATTGATAATCAAAACAGACGAAAATCTCAAGCCCGATTCCCCTCACTGTGCTTCCATCTCGATTCTTGAAAGGCGATTTGTCGAGAGCATTAACCAAGTCATTAGGGCGAATCATAAGCGGGTAACGGTCAGTGATCACTTGGTTGGGAAATATCAACTTGCCATGATCAAAGGGGCTGTCGATCGGCCTTTTCAATTGATTGGAAATCCTAGTCCTGACTTCTACTGGATCACCCACGCCAGAAACAATTGGCTCTATCCATGGAACGATGTGCTGAGCTACCGAGTTCCCGACATTTTTTATCTGGTAGGCAAACCAAACGAGGACGTCTCCGCCATCCCTAAATTCGAGGTTGGAAATAGGCTTAACGAAGTCTATAGAAATCCAAGGTCTATTCGTCAAGTCGAACTGGCGTTGCGTCAAATCGGATTGCTTAACGGCCTGTTGCGCCAATTGTTCCGTGTGAGTTCCGGAGGTTTTCATCAACTCTACTTGGCCCTCGGCAGCGATAACCTGCTTAGAAGCGTGTTCAATGATTTTTTCGGTTTGTTTTCCGGCACTTTCCATCTGCCCAAGCTGCCCTTGCATAGCAGCCAATTGCCCCTGCATCGCTACCCGTTGCGCCTTCATTTCGCCAAGGGTCTTGTAAGCAGCCCGAACGCCGATCATGCCGACCACAATCAAAACGCCAGTGAAGCAGATATAAATCCGATCCCACCAATCTTTCATTACAGACACGGGGGGAAGTTCACGGATAAGTACGGGCTTCTGTGAATTGTCGGCTGCTGGGCTATGACTTGCATCTTGGTTTGGCGCGGTGCTGATCGACTGGATGATGGGAGGCGATTGCTGAGCTGGAGCCTTATCGCTATCGGGCTGCTTTTTGACGCTCTGGCATGCTCCATTGCTTGGATCGGCTGCCTTCCTTGGGACTGCCGACGTCTGAATGACGGCCAAGAGCATAGCTAGCGCGAGGTATTTCATGCCGGCACAATTGTAGGACACTCCAAGGTGAAGTGTAGAATCATACCGTGGCGAAAACGAACAGGAAGATCGAGAAGCGGCCTTTGAGGGTGCTGCGCGAGGACAAGAAAGTTCCTACGATCTCGGCGCTCATGCGAAGCTTGAAACACGTGAAGTCGTCCGGGCCCTACAGCCGCGACGAGATGAACCAACGCTAGCCCTCCCCTCGCGGACCCCTCCCAGTGCCGTCCAGCATCTTTCCCCACCCTGCTAGACTCAAATGTTTCGGAGGCGACATTTTGCAGGCCGTCTACATTCTCTCCGCGGTGCGCACGCCCATCGGCAAGTTTGGCGGCTCGCTGGCTTCTCTTACGGCCGCCCATATAGGCGCGGTAGCGGCAAAGGCCGCGATCGAGCGCGCCGGAATCCAGCTCGAGCAAATAGAAGAAACCATCTTCGGGAATGCCCGGCAGGCTGGCGGCGGACCGAATCCGGCGCGGCAGATTTCTATTCGCAGCGGGGTGCCGCAGGGAGCGCCGGCGTTCACGGTGAACAAAGCCTGCGCGTCGGGGCTGAAGTCGATTGCGCTGGCTTATCAGTCGATTCTGCTCGGCGATGCCAGCTGCATTCTGGCGGGCGGCGCGGAATCCATGTCGCGGGTTCCTTACTATCTCGAAGCGCGCTGGGGCTACCGGCTGGGCAACCAGGAACTGGTCGACGGGATGTATCGCGACGGTTTCTTTTGTCCAATGGCGAAAATGGTGATGGGCGAAACTGCCGAGGTGCTGGCTGAGCATTACAAGATCTCGCGCGAAGAGCAGGATGAGTATTCCCTGATGTCGCAAACCCGGGCCGCGCGGGCGATCGCCGCCGGACGATTCGACGCCGAACTTGTCCCGGTGATCATTGAAGGCAAAAAAGGGGCGACCACCTTCAGCCGCGACGAACATCCCTTCACCGATGCAAGCATGGAAAAGCTGGGCAAGCTGGCCCCGGTGTTCTCGAAAACTGGCACGGTCACCGCGGGTAATTCTTCGGGAATCACCGATGGCGCCGCCGCCGTGGTTGTAGCGAGCGAGCATTTTGTGAAGCAGAACAATCTCAAACCACTGGCGCGAATCTCGGCTGTGACCTCGGCTGGAGTCGATCCGCGCACCATGGGGATTGGGCCCGTCCCGGCGCTGCGCAAACTGGAGCAGAAGCATAACCTCAGACTGCACGAGTTCGGCTTGATTGAACTCAACGAAGCCTTCGCCGCGCAGGTGATCGCCTGCGAGCGCGAATTGAATTTCAACCGCGACCGGCTCAACGTAAACGGCGGTGCAATCGCTCTCGGGCATCCCATCGGCTGCACTGGCACACGCATCACGGTGACCTTGTTGCATGAAATGCTCAAACGCAATACGAAGCGCGGCGTGGCTACGCTCTGCGTCAGCGGCGGTCTCGGCATGGCGTTGGCGCTGGAGAACGTGGTGTGACGGGCGAGCCCACTTCTGCTATTCTTCATCCGCTCTCGCTCCGAGGTTCAGCGAGAACCGACGGCCCTGCGGACGCGGGTGAAGGAGAATTACATGCTGCGATGGATCACTCGTGTTTCGTGTTTCTGCGCTCTTATGCTTGCTGCCAGCTTTGCAGTGGCGCAGGCTGAGTTTTCTGCCGAGATTGTCGACTTGCAAAAATCGGGCACGCCGACGATGGCCAGGATTTACTTCGCCAAAGACAAAATGCGCATCGAATCGCAGACTGCCAGCGCCCACGGCAGCGCAGTCATCATCAATTATGCAACCCAGACTGGGGACGTCGTGATGGCCCAGCAACACATGTATATGGAAATGCCGATGCAGGCTCAAAGCCAGCGCATGGGATATGCCTCCGCCTTCTTCCGGGCCGGCGATGTCGAAAATGCCTGCGGAGACTGGCAAAAGATGGGACACGAAGGCAGCAGTTGCCACAAGGTCGGCGCTGAGACCGTCAACGGCCGGAGCACCGTGAAATACGAGATCACGAATGCGAGCGGCGATGTCAGCCACTTCTGGCTCGACCCCAAACTGCGGTTTCCAGTCAAGTGGGAGGGCAAGTCGAACAGCGGAGAGTTGCGCAACATTCAAGAAAGTGCGCAACCGGCGAGCTTGTTTGAGATTCCTGCCGGCTTCACCAAGATGGATTTGGGCGGCATGATGCAGCAGCCGCACTGAAGTCCGTGGCCGTCTGCGTTGACGCTGCTAAAACGCCGCCACTATACTCAGAGCAGGCCTCTGACGCCTGGAGATGGTGACGCCTGGAGATGGAATGTCCCTTTCTGCAGTAATCGTGGACGATGAGCAACTCGCCCGCGATGAACTCGCCTACCTGCTCAAGAGCGGCGGCGACGTCAACGTCGTGGCGCAGGGGAAAAATGGTCTCGAGGCCATCAGCCTCATCAAAGAACACTGCCCTGACGTCGTCTTTCTCGACGTCCAGATGCCTGGACTCGACGGCTTCGGAGTGATCAAAAAACTTCTCGACCGGAAGATTCCCCTCCCGATGATCGTGTTCGCCACCGCTTTCGACCAGTATGCGGTGAAAGCGTTCGAGGTCAATGCGGTGGATTATCTGCTCAAGCCTTTCGACAAGAAGCGCGTTGCACAATCAGTGCAGAGAGCCCGCGCGCAGCAGGGGGCCGAAGGCTTGCCCGCGGAAAAGATCGACACGCTCGTGCGCATGCTGCAGGCGCCGAAGACCCAAACCTCAAAGATTCTGCTCAAGGCAGTGGGGCGAATGTTTCTGGTGGACCAAAAGGAAATCTGCTTCGCCTCGATTGAGGACGGAGTGATCACGGTCGTCACCGCCGGCCCCGCGGGCATGGAGGGCCACTCGAACTGCCGCACCTTGGAAGAACTACTCAGCAGCCTGGATCCCGGCCTGTTCTGGCGAGCACACCGCTCCTACCTGGTGAACATCAACCGCATCCGCGAAGTCGTTCCCTGGTTCAAGAGTTCTTACCAGTTGCGCATGGATGATAAGAAGCAAAGCGAGATACCAGTCAGCCGGGCGCAAACTAAACGGCTCCGTGAACTTTTCGGACTCTGAGGTCGCCGCTTCTGCGCACGGTTTCGCTGCGTGCTTTTCTTCTGTCGAATGCAACGCAGCCGCCTGCTCCGCGCTTTCGACTCTTGCCATCAGATCGGTGATCAGCGTGCCGGAATACAAACCCACTCACTTCCGCTCGGATGGGGATCGCTGACCGTGCAGCGAAACAACGGAGGGCGACCCCAGTCTCGGAGCCGCCCTCCCGGGTGGGGGAAGGGTTAAACTGCCAAAGCTTCCAACCCGGTGCGGTCGCGAATTACCAGGGTCGCGCCTTCCAGGCGGATCAGCCTTTTTTTCTTCAGATCGCTCAACAGCCGTGTAACGGTTTCCCGCGACGAGCCGATGCGTTGTGCCATCTCTTCGTGGGTCATGACCGAGCGGAGATGCAATTCTGCCGAGTTCTGAATCCCTGTAGGAGCGCACGACAACAAAAGCCTCGCCAGTTTTCCCGACGAAGAACGGGCCAGCACCAGATCGTGAATGTCCCGATATGCCCCTTGGAACTCGTGGCTCAGCCACAGCGCGGAGTGCACGCCCACTTCACTCTCATTCTGCAGCAGGTTCATCACGTCCTGGCGGCCTATGAAATTCAACTGGCAGGGAGAAGCAGTTTCCGCAGTCATTTCGTAGTTGGTGCCGGAAATGGCGGCGCTCAATCCCAGCACTTCGCCGGCTTCCGCCTGCTTCAGGATCAGCACCTTGCCTTCCTTCGATGTCGTCGACAGCTTCACCTTGCCGGAGCAGAGAATAAACACGCCCCGTGGCGTCTGCCCCTCCACAAAGAGCACCGCTCCTGCCGGCATGACGTTGTGGTGACTGTCCTCATCCACTGATCGCAGCACCGCCGGTGAAAAGCGGCAGAAAAACCCCGCCCGACTCGCCTTACAGCCCATGCAGCTCTCGATGATCTCGAGACCGTAGGGAGTTCTCATGCCTGCCTCCGCTGTCGAACTTCGCCGGTGTCCCTGCTCGTCGGGGACATCGTCTGGATCCTGCGACCTCGTCTGCTGCGAACGCTCAAGCAAAGAGCGGGCATGGGCCCGTGTATCGGCGTGCGTGCTGCGCGCCGCGGAAATGACTTCCCAGGCGGCGCTGGGGGCTGCGCCTTGCTCCCACTCCAGTTGACAGGCAAACAAGTACAGGGGATCAACCGCCTCTGGGTTGTTCTGGCTGAGAAATGAATCGTGCCATGGTTCCGGGCGTGCTCCTGCCCCGAACTCGTGCCCCTCTCCCCACACTTCTTCGCGGGCTAGTGATCTCGCCCGCCACGCTTCACTTCTCGATAGATCCTCCGCCAAAGCGGAGTTCCTGATGGGCTCCGGCAGTAATCGAACCAGACTGCTCGGCTGATAATTCCTAGCCACTAACACGGTTCACTCCTGATCCGGATGCGGGCCGACGGGTGCCAGGGTGAGCGCGATTCGTCGGTCCGCGTTTGGGGGAAAGCTGCTCGACTTACTTCCCGATCACGGAACCCTCATGCATTTGAAGTTCCAGAATGGCGCAGTCCCGAAAGCGGTCTAACCCTCTGAGGGGAAAGCTCATCCTATGACCCCCACAACTAGCAAGCTGCCGACCATTCGGCAGCCGGACCATTAATCGGCACTTGAACCCTCTCCCGTCTAATGGCAGTGTCCGACTGTCTGGCACCTCGTCGCCAGCGATCGACAGCTACTTGTTCAGGTTGTGTTTGCGAGATATACTCGCGCCCTGCGAGAAGGTCAGTCCGAGCAAAGGAAAGTGAGGCACAAACACTCATGACCTGGAAAAGCAAACTGGTTCTAGGCGTGCTTACCGCTCTGGCAATGATGGTGCTTACGTATGCTCTGCCCCGGGGGGGTGGAATGCGCGATGCGGCCCTGGTGCAGTTTCCCGTCACGGTTGGAGTCTGGGCAATCTTTGTTCTGCTCTTCGTTAAACTGAAATAAGGTGCCACTAGAATAAAAACGCTCCGGCCGTGCTAGCCGGTTTCCCGGCCGGCATAGTCCCGACGCGTAATTCCCAGCCGCTGCATCTTCGACTGCAGCGTGGTGCGCTTCAGGCCCAGCCGACGGGCCGCTCCCGTCGGACCGGAGATCATTCCGTGAGTTTCCCGGAGCACGCGAATGATGTGCTCGCGTTCTGCACCCTCGAGCGTATGCCCGCCAGCATCAGATCCGGGTGATTGCGTCTGAAGGTCAGCCAAGGGAGCGCGCAAGGCCGTCCCTTCGGTGAGAATGACCGATCGCTCAATAAAGTTTTCCAGCTCTCTCACGTTGCCCGGCCAATCCCAGTTGCGGAGTGTCTCCATGGTTTCGCTGGGAACCGTCTCAATGCCGCGATCCATGCCGCGAGCAAATTTCTGGACAAAATACCGCACCAGTAGTGGGATATCCTCGCGCCGTTCCCGTACCGACGGCAGTCGAATCGGAAACACATTCAAGCGGTAGAACAGGTCGCTGCGAAACTCTTTCTCAGCCACGCTCCGCGCCAGATCGCGATTAGTAGCCGCGATCAGGCGCAGATCGACTTTGATCGTCCGCGTCCCTCCCAGCCGTTCGAACTCATGGTCCTGCAACACGCGCAGCAGCTTGGGCTGCAACTCCAGAGGGATTTCGCCGATCTCGTCCAGAAACAGAGTGCCTTTGTCCGCGAGTTCCAGGCGCCCGATCTTCTGGCTGACGGCGCCGGTAAACGCGCCTTTCTCGTGTCCAAACAATTCGCTTTCCAGCAGTCCGGTGGGAATCGCAGCGCAATTCAGAGTGATGAAACCTCGGTCCCTGCGTTTGCTGGTGTTGTGGATGGCGCGCGCGATAAGTCCCTTGCCGGTTCCGGTTTCTCCCAGAATCAGAACGGTCGCATCGCTGGCGGCGACGATTGCGACCTGATCCAGGACATACTTCACGGCGGAACTTTCGCCGATAATCTCCTCAAAATGAAGGTGGGTGCGGGATTCACCTTCGAGAAAGCGTTTCTCGTGCTCCAGGCGGCTTCTGAGTTGCTCCACTTCGCGGGCAGTGCGCGCGTTTTCTATGGCAATCGCAAGTTGCGCGGCTACTTGATTGAGCAGCGTCAGGTCGTCCGTGGTAAAGGCGTCAGGCCGGGTACTGCCGAGCACCAAAACTCCGAGCGGCCCCTTGGGCCGGAGCATGGGAACGCAACACAGCGCCTGCAAGCCCTCGGCCAGTAAGTGGTCCGCAGTTCCAGCGGGAAACCCTTGCATTTCGTCTTTGCTGAAAATCAACGGCGCGCGCTCCAGCAGGGCTTTGCCGTGCGGATCTTTTGCCGAACTGATTTCGACGTCAACAGCTGGCCCTTTGCGCAGAGGGAAATCCACCGCCTGCCGCACCAGCTGACCGCTTTTTTCGTCGTGCACGGCGAGAGCTGCATATTCTTGCCGCAACACCCGGCGCAGGTAGGCAGAAATCTTCGGAAAAACCTGCCGCACATCCCACTTCGCGGCCAGCACACGGCTCACTTCCATCAACACCTGGTGCCGCTTTTTCTCCTCCCGCAACCTTTGGGAGACACCACGAAGCGACTCCTCCAATCTCTTTTGTTCCGTGATCTCGACCACAACAATACCGATCTGCCTGACCTCGTCGGTGGTCGCTTTGACAGGAATGTAATGCTCTATCCAGTGGCCGGGTTCGGTTCTGGTGGGAAGCACGGTACTGATCTCGAGATCGATGATTGGTTGCCCCGTCGCCAGAACCCGCCTGCACTGGGGCTCAATCACTTCAGCCGCGTCACCGAGCATTTCGCGAAGACTCTTCCCTAAATGCGCTTCCGCGGGAATGCCATTCATCTCGGCTAGCGTGCGGTTTATCGCCAGATAGCGGAGGTCCGTGTCGAGAATGCAGAAACCCACTTTGGCCGCACTGAAATAAGCGGTAAGCAGCTGTTCCGATTCAAGGAGGGCTTCGGCCGGTTCACGGCTTCGAGACACCACGTCACTCAACTGCAGCAGCGCTAGGGAGCGCTGCGTATCCCGTTCTAGGCGCGGGGCACTCAAGGGGTACACGACACCGGACCTCGCGGGCGTTTCCCCCTCGAAAAAGCGCCGCTCAAATGCCCGGATTCAGCGGCATTATAGACTCATCCTGCAAGGGGAGAAGGAGTTTTCTTCCCGACATCGGTTTAGCGAACAGATTCTTCCCAAGATGGGACGGGGTGCGAGTGCGTCCGCATCTTGGTGGCGTTCCCCGCGATTGCAATGCCGCTGCTGCGGAACGTTATACTGAGCCCATGGCCCGAGGCTGGGAAAGCAAGTCTGTCGAGGCACAACAGGACGAAGCTGCCGCAAGAAGCACACCCGAAAAGCCACGTCTGACGCGGGAAGCCGTGGACCGGCTTCGCGAACAAGAGAACCTTCGCCTGTCGTTACGTCGCGTGTTGCAGCAACTCGAAAACAGCCGCAATCCCCATCACCGTGCCATGCTTGAACAAGCACGAAGCGATCTGGAGAGAAAACTACGAGAACTCAGTGCTTGAGTGCGGCTGTATAATTGAAAGCTCCATGAAAGCCTACGTTTACGTTTCACTCAAGAAAAGCGTCCTTGACCCTCAAGGCAAGACGATCCAGGGTGCGCTCAAGAAGATGGGCTACAAAGGTTTGGAGGAAGTCCGCCAGGGAAAGTATTTCGAACTTACCCTCGATGGCGGACTAAGCCGCGAAGAGGCGCAAACCGAAGTTGAGCGCATGGCTCGCGATGTACTCACCAACCCGGTTATTGAAGAGTTTCACTGCTCCCTCGCAGACTGAAGTCCTGGAGTCCCAGCATGTGCGGCATTGTTGGCTACGTCGGCAAAAAGCAAGTGGTTCCGATCATCCTCGAGGGTTTGAGGCGTCTCGAGTACCGCGGCTATGATTCAGCTGGAATTGCCGTTGCCGGCAATGGGGACAAACTGCAGATCCGCCGCGCCGAAGGCAAGCTGCGCAACCTGGAAGAAGCCATCCGCCTGAAGCCGCTCGAAGGCAGCTACGGCATTGGCCACACTCGCTGGGCAACTCACGGACGTCCCACGGAAGAAAACGCTCATCCTCATCGCGACTGCACCGGCAAGATCGTCGTTGTACACAACGGCATTGTTGAAAATTATCTCAGCCTGAAGAAAAAGTTGATTGAGGAAGGCCACAAGTTCTCCACCGAAACGGATACCGAAGTCATCGCTCACCTGATCGAGAAACACCTCAAAAGTGGTAACGGCCGCCATCCTCATCTCGAAGAGGCGGTTCGTAAGACAGTGAAAGAACTCACCGGGGTCTTCGCTCTGGCCGTCATTTCCGTCGATGAGCCTAACAAGATCGTGGCTGCGCGCAATGGTCCACCTCTTGTAGTCGGCCTGGGCAACGACGAATACTTTGTTGCCTCCGACGTTCCCGCCATTCTCTATCACACGCGCGACATCTACTTTCTCGCCGATGGTGACCTCGCCGTCATCACCCCCAACGGCGTGCAACTGAGCGATTTCGATGGAAAGCCCATGAGGCGAGAGGTGCAGCACGTCACCTGGGATCCGATCATGGCGGAAAAAGGCGGCTTCAAGCACTTCATGCTCAAAGAGATTTACGAGCAGCCCCGCGCCGTCCGCGATACAACACTAGGACGCATTTCGCTCGACACTGGCCACATCTTCCTCGACGAAATGCAGATCAGCGAACCCGAATTCCGCGCCGCGAAGAAGATCAACATCGTGGCCTGCGGCACCAGTTGGCACGCCGCACAAGCCGGCAAGTTCATGATCGAAAGCTTCGCCCGCGTCCCGGTCGAGGTCGATTACGCCAGCGAATGGCGCTACCGCGATCCCATCGTCAGCCCTGAGACCATCACGCTCGTGATCTCGCAGTCCGGAGAAACCGCCGACACCATTGCCGCCCAGCGCGAGGCCAAAGCCAAAGGCTCGAAGACACTGGCCATCTGCAACGTCGTCGGCTCCATGATTACTCGCGAAGCTGCCGGAACTATTTATACTCACGCCGGCCCCGAGATCGGCGTGGCATCTACCAAGGCCTTTACCTGCCAGCTCACTGCTCTTTATCTCTTCGCTCTCTATCTCGCGCAAGTGCGCGGCGCCATGAACGCCGAACAGACCCGAAAAGCGGCCGAGGAGCTTACGCTCATTCCAGGCAAGCTGGAAAACATCCTTACTCACGATGAGACTTGTGAAGAGTTAGCCAAGCGCTTCCAGCGCGCTCAGGATTTTCTCTTTCTCGGCCGCGGCATTCACTATCCCATTGCCCTTGAGGGCGCGCTCAAGCTCAAAGAAATTTCTTATATTCACGCCGAGGGCTACCCTGCCGGCGAGATGAAACACGGTCCCAACGCCCTGATCGACGAAAATCTTCCCGTGGTTATCGTCGCCACGCGCGATGTGAACGATCCCGACTCGATGCTGCGCTACGAGAAGACGATGTCAAACCTGAAGGAAGTGAAGGCGCGCTCCGGAGTAGTCATCGCGCTCGCGACCGAGGGCGACGAAGAGATCAAAGAAGCCGCCGATCACGTCCTCTACGTTCCCGCCGCGCCGGAAGAACTCTCGCCGATTCTTGAGATCGTCCCCCTGCAGCTGCTGGCCTATCACATCGCGGTTCGGCGAGGATGCGATGTGGATCAGCCGAGGAATCTGGCCAAGTCCGTTACAGTAGAGTAGATAGCAGCCATCACCTCTCTGGGGCTGCGGCCTGTAGGGCCCCCCGCAACAGCCACAGAACCCACGCCAGCTTCGCAATCGCGATTATCCAAATTGCAAACGCGGTATCCACAACCCAAGCCGGCGCGGCTCCCACTCTTCGCAGCAGGAACGGCAGGAAGTTCCAGGTCGTGATGTGAACGTAATCCCAGTCATCCCAGTGCATGGCTTCGGTATTCAGTCCCCAGGCGTCCATCTTGCCGAGCGCGAAGGCCACGATGTTCTTGAAGCGCAGCGCAATCACAAACGTAGGATGGCCGAGCGTCTCCATCTGGTAGATTTCCAGCGACATCCAGAAGGCCAGCGAGGCAAGCTGAATGATCAGGCTGGCAGCAATAAGCGCGAGCCCGCCGCGCCAGATCCAGGCACTCAAATTGTCGCGATAGCGCAGTAACAGCGGCACGGCAAGCAGGGCCGCCAGCTCCACCGAGGTCGAAACGTAGCGATCGCCCCAGGCAAAATCTCCGGCCCAGTAGGTATACCTCGCATAAAGGCTGATGTAGGCAAGCACCAGCAGCAACGTGGTCAAGCCGTAGGCGCGGATTTCCGGCGGCAGGCGCTTCCATAAGAAGACGAGCAGCAGGATTGCCAGCGCCAGTAGCGGATCGAAAAGAAAAATCGATTTCTCCGGCTTGAACAACGCACCCAGAAAACCCTCATGAAAAGGCGTGCTCCAGGGAAAAGTCGCCGGCAGAGTTGGATCCTGCAACCGCTGTTCCTGGCCATAGAGGGATAGATATGTATTGGTAAACGATCCAAAACGGTAGAACTGGTAGAGCCGGTCAATCAGCAGGAAAAAGGCATAGACGGGCGCGGCAACTTTGCAGTAGGCGACGAGCCGCTCCCATAATTCGCGTCCGCTGACTTTTTCCGACCACAATATGAGCAGAAGGAAAAGCCCTGCGGCCATCAGGTCAAGGCCCGTTGTGAGCCGCGTCAGCAGGTTCAGCCCGAGCGCCGAGCAACCGGCCAGCAGCGCGCGCTTGTTCCCGGTCCGCAGCCATTCGTACTGAAAAGAGAATCCGGTCAAGGTCAGAAGCATGACGTAGTTGTTCTCCATCATGTTCTGGGTGTAATGCAGGTGCGTGGTGCAGAACATCAGGGCCAGCACTCCCAGTACGGATTCGCGCACGCTGAAACGAAACTGGCGAAGCAGGCGAAACGCAATCAACGCCGTCAGCACGTTCACCAGAATGTTCGTGCTGTAGCTGACCACGATGCTGCGCACCGCGGGATCGTCACCGTAGTCGGAAAAGAGCCGCCAGTGGGCGATCCACGAGCCCACTAAATCGGCAGGCAGCATGAGCAGAGACTGACCGATGCCATACCAGCTGTAGAGCCGGCCACCGCGGCCGTGCAGCCCGAACTCGGGATACTCGTTTGGGAAAACTTGTGGCTCTGAAGTCCAGAGCCAGTGCGTGGTCTGCAGGCGATGCATGGTGTCGGCGGTGCCGAGTTCGCCAGATTGGACGACGAAGGCAAGCAGACCTGCGGTGAGACACAGCAGCAGCAGCGGATCAGACCACCAACGGCGCAGGCGCGAGATCATTTGTTTGGATGGTAATACAGCGAGGCGCCAGCGGCGGCGCCATCCATCTGCCGCGTCCCATTTCGTGGGAAGCGCTCCGCGAAGACTGGTTCCTATTTGGACTTGAAATTCGCCGGATCGAGGTCAATGTTGGTAAGGACTTTGCTTGCGGTCATGTCCCAGTCATTGACATTGGTCGATCCGGCCTGTTGTTCGAGGGTATATTGCAGGTCATAGTGGCGGGGCAGTGTGATTCCGTTGTCTGTCTGGAAATCGCTGAAGCGCTCCTCGATGGTATAACGGATTTCCTGCTGGTTGACGCTCTGCGTGATGTCGCGGCTCATGTTGGGCTCAATCGCAGCCGAATAGACTGTCATGACGTGATGATAGGTCTCCGGATCAAAATACAGCTTCACGGTCATGTCTGTGTTGCCCTTCGAGTAGTACTGAATGCCTTGCAGTTCGCGGCCGTCGATTTTCTTCAGGCCGATATTGTCGAGCTTGACCCGGTTCGGGTCGAGGTTCTGGAGGGCCCAGCCGGTGGAAAGCTCTCCGCCCAGTAAACCTTCTTTGATGATGAAATCCTGGCTGCTTACGAACCGCGCGAATACGCTCTGCTTGTGAGTGGAAGTTGCCGCGGCAAACGACGTTTTGTCGCCGTCGAATACGAATTGTTCCCCCCACCAATCACCGCCCGGAAACCTCATCACGAATTTCGATTTGCGCTGCTCCGAAACTATCCCCCAAGTGCCGGCAATGTCGCCAGTGCCGCCGCTCAACACTTTGAAGTGCAAGGAGCCTTGCACGGCGAGGGACTTCACGGCAGCGCGGGCTTGCGCCGTACCGATTGAGTCGAGATGCTTGGCAACGATTTCTTCCGGCTTGAGCTCCGCCGCATGAGCCGAAGCGACAAGCCAGGCAAGCGACAAGCCAAGAACAAGCATCTTCCATTTGCATTTGCAGTTGCAACGATTTCTGCTCAACATGATTGGCTGACCTCTGCGCTCTCGGTCACCCAAGGTAACCTAGAAAGACCGAGTAAGTCAGGTTAATTCTTAGTTGAGGAAGTCGTGGAATCCCGGCTGCGGGACACGGGCTCTGTTTCGGAAATATTTCTTCCTGACTCGGGAAGTTGCTGGATGTTCGTCTCAAGAATGAGGATACCCCCTCCCCCCTCCTATCTCTAGAATCATCGGGTTAGCGCGAAAATCCCCGCAAAATCCGCATGCCAAAGGACTTAAGTATCAAAATCTTAGAAACAAGGGACTTAGAGGCGCGACGAACTGGTTCGCGCGACCGTCATGTCCTCGACCATGATTACAGGGTTTGAATTGGGGGACAAGGTCAGATGTCACAAGAGAGCTGTGGAAAAGGGGCGACAGGATCCCCAGAAGAGATGGGCTGTGGAATCCCACGTCTCGCAAAAAACGCAAGACATGGGGCACCGCTTTTTCGTGGAGCGGGACGCTATCTATAATAGGAAATGTGGGGTGCAGGTTTTATTCGTGAAATCCAGCGGGGGTGAAAGCGATGGCAAGTCTTCAGGAACGGCTGGACGAGTTTAAGAAATCATTCGAATCCGGAGCTCCACCGTACAACGCGCCGCACGAAGTAATCGAAACGATGCATCGGGCGACGGCGGAGCTCAAGGCCACCGGTATTGAAGGGCGGGCCTTAAAGGTCGGCGACCGCGCTCCGAGTTTCACGTTATTCAACCAGGATCACGTCCAGGTGGCCTCGGCCGATCTTCTCCGTCAAGGACCGCTTGTGGTCAGTTTCTTCCGGGGACACTGGTGACCCTATTGCAATATGGAGCTGGAGGCTCTACAAGGGATTGATTCTGAAGTCAGAGCATTGGGAGCGCAGATCGTTGTGCTTACTCCCGGACTCGAACGGTATACCCGTGCTCTGCACAAGAAGTTGAACCTGACATTCGACATTTTGACGGATCTTCATTTGAAGATCGCGGAGGAGTTTCGGCTGGTGTTCACGCTGCCGGACTATTTGCGCGAGCTTTACAAGTCGTTCGGCAGCACTCTAGATAGATTCCACGACGAATCGGAGTACCGGCTGCCCATGCCTGCGCGGTACATAATCGACAGGCAGGGCATCATCCGGGCAGCCGACGTGAATGCGGACTATACGATCCGTTCTGAGCCCGCGGAAACTTTGAAGCAGTTGCGGACCTTGACTGCGTCCCAAACTGACTAGCAAAACTCCACTTCTCGCAAAAGAAGCGAGAAATGGAGCACTCGTCAGTGACGACTATCGAGCCTTGCGCTGCGCCGCGGCTCGTCGCTTGGCGAAGTGCGCTTCGACCTTTCTGTGGGGGATGGCGGGGCGGGGATCGTTTAGAGCTTCCTGTACCTTGGCCCGGAACCACGCGTCGTGGGAACTGCCGTCGGTCTTCTTCATATCTGGGTTTCTCATGCCGGCGCATATCGCTTAATCGCGAGGCTTCGTGCGTGTTCCCGCGTTTTCGCCACGTCGTAGGCGAGTTGCATGCGGAGAAGGTGATCCATGTCAGGGCCGAAGGCCTTCTCGATGCGCAGGGCCATCTCCGGCGTCAGCGCGGCCTTGCCGTGCAGAAGATCGGAAAGCGTGGCGCGGCGCACTTGCAGAATCTCCGCCGCCTTCGACACGGTAAGGCCGAGGGCTTCGATGACTTCGGTTCTTATCAGGTCGCCCGGATGGGGCGGGTTCTTCATGGGCATTTCGGCCTCTCCTAGTGGTAATCGATCAGGTCAATGTCGCTGGCGGTGTTCGTCTGTTCGTCGTACCAGAAAATCAGCCGCCAGTTTCCTGTAACGGTCAGGCTCCATGATCCCTTCCGGTCGCCCTTCAGAGGATGCAGCTTCCACCCGGGAAGCCGGCGAAGCTGCTCCAGTGTCTCGGCGGTTTCGAGGGCGAACAGAAGCTTGCGCAGCTTGTCAGCCATCGCGGGCTGTACCCCCTTGGCGCTACCGTCCTTCCACAGCTGCCTTAGGCCTTTGTGGCGAAAGCTCAAAAGCTGCATATTCATGATGTTTTCTCCTTGTAACCGCCAGGTGGTATTGGGCGCTGCTTGCGGTTGCGCGCCCCGTTCCTTGTCGGGGACCGCGGAAGAAGGAGAAACACCGGAAACTATTTACTTCGTTCAGTATGTACGGTTTAACCGTACATGTCAAGTGGCTTGTGCTGAGGCAGCGCGTCGATGGAAATCCGGGAAACCCCAGGGGATGGGGTCGTGGGATCTGGGACGCAGTCAAAGTCCGCAGACAAACCAGCAAGAGCTAGCGTGGTTGCCCAGCGTCTCGGTTCGTGCCGCAGCACAGGAAAGCCGGCCGAGCGTTGCTCGGCATGGACGGGCAAGAGTGCCCGTCCCCACATGATCTACTTCCCACGTGGTCTAGTCCCCTCACGGTCCTCATCTTGCCGCAACTTCCTTCCTTCCAATCGCATCTAAACCTTGACAGCATCCCACTCAGGTCTTAGCATGGGAGCGCTGGCAATCATAAGCCTACTGATTACAAAGCACTTATTTGATTCAAAAGTAAGGTAGAGGAGACGATTATGGCCAAGATTATTGGGATTGACCTTGGAACGACCAATTCTTGCGTGGCGGTGATGGAGGGCGGCGAGCCCAAAGTTATCCCTAATGAAGAAGGAGGGCGGACCACGCCTTCCGTGGTTGGGTTTACCAAGACTGGGGAGCGGTTGGTGGGGCAGGTCGCGAAGCGGCAGGCGATCACCAATCCCGAGAACACGATTTATTCGATCAAGCGTTTTATGGGACGGCGCTTCGACGAAGTGCAGGAAGAGATCAAGATGGTTCCGTATAAGGTCGTGAAGTCGGGCGACCACGTGGCGGTGCTGGCGCAGGGCAAGGAGTACACGCCTCCGCAGGTTTCGGCGCTGATTTTGCAGAAGCTGAAGAAGGCGGCGGAAGACTACCTGGGCGAGAAGGTGACCGAGGCGGTCATCACCGTGCCGGCTTACTTTAACGATGCGCAGCGGCAGGCCACGAAAGATGCCGGGCAGATTGCCGGGCTCGACGTGAAACGCATTATCAACGAGCCTACGGCGGCGGCGCTGGCGTATGGGCTCGACAAAACTAAAGACGAGCTGATCGCCGTGTACGACTTCGGCGGCGGGACTTTCGACATTTCGATTCTGGAAGTGGGCGAGGGCGTCATCGAGGTGAAGGCCACCAATGGCGATACGCACCTAGGCGGCGACAACATCGATCAGCGGCTGGTGGATTGGCTGATTGATGAGTTCAAGAAGGATGAAGGACTCGACCTGCGCGCCAAGGGCAACGAGATGGCTTTGCAGCGGCTGCGCGATGCGGCTGAACGGGCGAAGATCGAGCTTTCGACCACCATGGAGACTGAGATCAATCTGCCGTTCATTACGGCAGACGCTAGCGGCCCGAAGCATCTGGTGAAGAAGCTGACGCGGGCGAAGCTCGAGTCGATGGTGGAAGACATCATTCAACGTTCGGTCGGTCCGTGCAAGCAGTGCATGAAGGATGCGGGCGTGGACGCCAGCAAGATCCAGGAAGTGGTGCTGGTCGGCGGGCAGACTCGCATGCCGCGGATTCAGGCACTGGTGAAGGAGTTGTTTGGGCGCGAGGGGCATAAGGGAGTGAATCCTGATGAAGTCGTGGCGATCGGCGCGGCGATTCAGGGCGGCGTGCTCGGCGGCGAGGTGAAAGACCTGCTGCTGCTGGATGTGACTCCGCTGTCGTTGTCGATTGAGACTCTGGGCGGAGTGGCTACGCCGATGATCCCGCGGAACACGACGATTCCGACTAAGAAGACGGAAACGTTCTCGACTGCGGCCGATAATCAGACGTCGGTTGAGGTGCACGTGCTGCAGGGTGAGCGGCCTATGGCGGCGCAGAACCGGACTCTGGGCAAGTTCCACTTGACCGGGATTCCGACAGCTCCGCGGGGCGTGCCGCAGATTGAAGTGACGTTCGACATTGACGCGAACGGCATCCTGAACGTGACTGCGAAGGATACGGCCACGGGCAAGGATCAGAAGATTACGATTACGTCGTCTTCTGGGCTGTCGAAGGAAGAGGTCGAGCGCATGGCCAAGGAAGCGGACGCGCACTCAGCCGAAGACAAGGCGGCGCGCGAGTCGATCGAAGCCAAGAACCAGCTCGACAGCATGGTTTACAACGTCGAGAAGACGCTGCGCGAGAACGGAGACAAGATCTCCGGTTCGGACCGTGGCGAGGCTGAGAACGCTGTGGGTGACGCGAAGAAAGCGCTGGAGTCGAATGATAAGGCGCAGATGGATAAGGCTCGCGAAACACTGACCAAGATTGCGCACAGGCTGGCCGATGAGATGTACAAGTCGGCGCAGGCGCAGGGTCCGGCGGCGGGCGCTGGGCCGGGTGGTCCTGGTGACGGGGCGGCTTCGGGCACGAACGGTGGCGGTCAGAAGAAAGATGAAGGCGTGATCGACGCTGAGTACGTGGACGTGGAAGACAAGAAGTAAGAGAGCTGCTAGCTACTAGTTTGGATCGTGTGGCGCGGGCAGGCTTGCCCGCGCCATCACGTTTGTTCGGGTGTGACATTTTTGGATTCTTGGCGAGGGTGAAAATGGATTTCCAGGTGAATGAGCAAACTTATTTCTTAAGTCTTGCCGAAGATGCGAAGCAGTGGGAGGTTTTTGTCTCGACGCCGGCGGGCGCCATGTCGATCCCGGTTTACGTGGACGCGGCGGAGTCGGAGTCGCTGGTCGTGATACAAAGAGGGGAAAGAGAAGCGGAGATTGGTGAACTAAGACCCTTAAAGAACGTCATCGCGCTGAACTGTCATCCTGAGCGGAGCGAGTGTTTCGCGAAGCGAAACACTGACGGAGTCGAAGGACCCCTTGCAACGAAGCGGTGAGATGGACCTGGCGAGGAGTTTCGATGATGCTGCGAGCGCGGTGAGGACTGCCTGATAGGCTTGTGCTGTGATCAAGAGGTATGGGGTCCTTCGACTGCGTTTCCCTTCGCTATCGCGAAACGGAAACTCCGCTCAGGATGACAGGTTTGTGGGGTAGGAATGAAGGACCACGAGTACTTCGTTTATATCGTGTGCAGCCGGACGGGGACACTCTACATCGGAATGACGAACAACATTTACCGGCGGCCTTTGGAGCATGAGCACGGCTAGGTTGAGGGTTTTGCGGTAAGTATCATTGCGACCGGCTGGTATATTACGAGAGCTTTGACGATGTTTATAAGGCCATCGGGCGCGAGAAGAAACTAAAGGGCTGGAGTCGGGCGAAGAAGATCGCTTTGATTGAGTCGAAGAATCCGCGGTGGGCAGATTTGGCGGAGACCTGGGGCGTGCAGATGGTGTTCGCCGGAGAAGCGATCAAGGGACGATGAGAGAACTCCTCGACACGCCGTTGTGGGCATTCACTGGTACGGGGTCCTTCGACTGCGTTTCCCTTCGCTTCGCGAACGGAAACTCCG
>CAWEBA010000036.1:0-18067 GCA_963807145.1 uncultured Acidobacteriaceae bacterium
CTATAGCAAGCCGATCACCAATCCGCGACGAGGCGTGACTTGCCTTGAACTTCATTTGAAAAAGAACACAAATCTTTTTCACAAGTTGCTGCTGATCTATATGTACGGAGCGACTTTCATCGCGCAGTCTCGGAGATATAAAAATTGTCAATTCGAGGTGGGTGCTTTGTAGTAGAAGTTTGTTTCCTATCGCGAAAACAAAAGCCTGCAAACAGTTGCAATTTCCATGGTGCGCAAGCTTTGCGGTCTGCAGCAAAAATAAGAGAGCGGCGGGTAAAATCTGCCGCCCTTCGGTTGAGGTTAGTTGTATGGAGTATCTGCGCTTTACTTTGCGACAAGCGCATCGCGATGATTGCGGACAAAATCGTGCGAGGCAAGAACGTGGGCTTGCTTTCGGCGATGAGTTGGCGCACTGGCAGAGGCAACGCCTGATCGAGCACGTCTGCGTAGGCTTTTTTTGCTTCGTCTTCACCCTGTTCGGCGGTCTAAGGAGGGCGTCGTCGCCGCCACCCAGCTTAGCTCAGGTCGCCCCACGCGCGATGGAAGGAGCCGGTGGCTGTGCCGGATTCCTTGATATCGTGCACGCCGTTCTGGTGAAGGATCTCCTGGGACTCTTCCGCGGAAGCTTGCGCGCTTCAGCGATTCGGCCAGGAAGTAGCGCTTCAACGTCTCGTCCTCCAGGTGTTCGCCGATGTCGGCAAAGCCCTTTTGGCTGTCGAGAAGGGTGCTGATGAGTTCGTTGATGGCGAGCTGCATCTCGTGCTGTCTGCCTGCATCTGTTGACATGAAATCCTCGATCTTATGGATAAAAGTTAAAGGGGCGGCTGGTGCAGGGTTCGCCGGCTGTGCGCGATTCTCCTCCGCCGGCGGCAAGCAGGAGAAATCACGAAAATCCCGCGCCCCTGCCAACCGGTTCTAAGGACCGCCGGCTGAATGGACCCGACGGCAGGTACTGAAAGATAGATGCGGGGATGGCCCGTGGGTTTGCATTCGGATACCCCCGCAGGAGGGTTTACCCGCTTACCCCTCCCGGCCGGGACGCGCTCTGGGATAATCGGAGGTGCTCTGGAGGTTCGCGGACTCTGTTTGCATCACCGGGTGTGCATTGGTTTGCGCGCCAGCGAGAGAGGCCGTACGCACCCCTCAATGAAGGCTCCCCAATGAAATCCATAAGACTTGTCTCGACCCCGACGCGCAACCGCCGCCTGAATGAGATTATCGGGATGGTCGTACTGGTGGGTGCGGCGCTGCTGCTGCTGGCGCTGGCCAGTTATACGCCGACGGACCCCTCGTTCAACACGGTGGGGCACTACGTTACGGGACGGCCCGCGCACAACTGGACTGGCATGGTGGGAGCCTATTTCGCCGATGCGATGCTGCAGCTGATTGGGGTAGCTGCGTTCTTTCTGCCGCTGGTGCTGGGACGACTCGGAATCTGCTGGATGCGGTCGCGGCCAGCGGGCTCTCCACTGGCGAAGACGATTGGGCTCGGACTGTGGGTGATCTTTACGCCAGCGGCGATCGGTCTGCTGCCGGGGTCGTTGCTGTGGCAGCACTCGCTCCCGATCGAGGGAACCTTGGGCCGTTTGCTGGCGGACTTCATGGTCCACTATCTGAACCTGCCGGGCGCGGCCATTGTGCTGACCCTGATGGTCGCAGTATCGCTCTACCTGGCGACGACGTTTACGTTCAACACGGCGCGCGAGTGGGCGACGATCCGGTTTGGTTTTGTGCAACGGCTGTGGGAGTGGTGGGTGCAGCGGCGCAGCAGACGCTCGGGCGCCGAAGCTGCGATCGAAGAGTCGTATGGCAGCAAACGCGAACAGGCCGACGCGAAGGCACGCCGTGCGCGCGAACTTGCCGAGGAGGCCGAGCGGAAGCGGCTGGAGCCAGAGAGCACAACGCTGCTGGGCGGGCTGTTCGGCTGGCTCAGCAGGAAGAAGCGAGTTGAGGCGATCTCGGTTGCGCCGGAGGAGGTTGCGCCTGTGGGGCAGCCAGCTTCCATGTGGCAGGGCATGCCGCGGACGCTGGTGGATGCTCCTCCCGTGACGGCTTACAGTACGGCTGCGGCTGCGGTCGCGCCCTTTGCGGAAGTGCTCGCGAAGGCGGCCTCCCCAGTCCATGCGCTCGACTACGACTCCGGTTTCGATGATCGCGGATTCCGTCTCGACGCCGAAGAGCTATTGCCGGTAAAGGCCCCTGCTTCACTACGGGCGGCGAAGAAGGCGCTTGAGGAGCCGATAGCCACGTTCACGGCTCCGCCGGCGGCGTTGCCCGACGGCATCTCGTTTGGCAGGCGCGCAGATGCGGACATCAAGCCGGTAACCATCGTGCCGAAGAGTGTACGAGGGTATAAGCTGCCGCCCTCATCTCTGCTATATCGCAACGAGGAGCACTCCATCGTACGCGAAGAGGCGCTGCGCGAAGAGGCGCGAGTGCTGGTGGAGAAATCCGCGGAATTTGGTGTGGATGGTCAGGTGACGCAGATCAATCCCGGGCCTGTTGTGACGACGTTTGAGTTCAAGCCGGAGGCGGGTGTGAAGGTCGCTCGCATCACGGGGCTGGCCGACGATCTCTGTCTCGCGATGGCGGCGGAGTCGATCCTGATCGAGCGAATGCCGGGTAAGAGCACCGTCGGCATTCAGGTACCGAACCATGAGCGCGAGACGATTTGGCTGCGTGATGTGGTCGAATGCGAGAGTTTCGCGCAGAGTAAGAGTAAGCTGGCGATCGCACTGGGCAAGGACATCAACGGACGCATTGTGACCGCGGATTTGGCCAGTATGCCGCACGTTTTGATCGCAGGTTCGACGGGCTCGGGTAAGTCGGTCGCGATCAACGCAATGATCATGAGTGTGCTGTTCAAGAGCACTCCCGAGCAGGTCCGCATGATCCTCGTCGATCCGAAGCGCGTAGAACTCGGGATGTACGAGGGTATCCCGCACCTGTTTACGCCGATCATCACTGAGGCGAAGCTGGCTGCGAATGCCCTGCGTAACGCCGTGCGCGAGATGGAGCGGCGGTTGAAGCTGCTGGCTGCAAACCATGTGCGCAATATCGATCAGTTCAACAAGCTGTTCGATCATGGCAGCGAGTATCTGTTCGAAGATGTGAACCAGGAGCCGCTGCCGTACATCATCATCATCATCGACGAACTCGCCGACCTGATGATGCTGGACCGGGCGAATGTCGAAGAGTCCATTACGCGACTAGCACAGATGGCACGTGCCGTCGGAATTCATCTCGTGCTGGCGACGCAGCGGCCCTCGGTCGATGTCATCACCGGGTTGATCAAAGCCAACGTGCCGACCCGAATGAGCTTCCGTCTTGCAACGAAGGTGGACTCGCGGACGATCATCGACTCGAACGGTGCGGAGTCTCTGCTTGGGCGCGGCGACATGCTCTATCTGCCGCCGGGAACCAGCAGAGTGCAGCGCGTGCACGCTCCGTTCGTCACCGAGAAGGAGATCTCTGAAGTTGTGAAGTTCTGGAAGGCGCAGGGCGAGGCGGAGTACGTTCACGGGTTCCTCGAAGGTCCGAAAGAAGACACCGGCAAAGAGAACGATGGCGGGGCTGAAGGCGACAACAACGATCCCATGTATGACGACGCAGTGCGGCTTGTGTTTGAGTTTGGCAAGGCCAGTACGTCTCTTCTCCAGCGTCGCCTTCGGATTGGATACGGTCGCGCGGCTCATCTGATCGACATGATGTACAACGATGGCTTGGTGGGACCGGCGGATGGATCGAAGCCGCGAGAGATCCTGAAGTCGCCAAATTGGATCAGTGAAGTGGACGCCGCGATTCGGTAAGAGATAACGGCTAGTGGTGAACGGTCCTCGACGAGCGAATGGCGACAATCGCGAGGATGCCGACCACGGCCAACAATACAAGCCAAAGCAGACGGGGATGACGTTCGGTGAGCGGCCGGGTGTCGGGCCGATCGCGATAGGTGGGATTCAGTTGCTCGGGGCCTAGCTGCGCCGCATGCATTGCGCCCGACGGGACGAAGAGGCGCGCATAGTCGTACTGTGGAGCGGTGAGCACGGGGTCTCCGTAAAAGAGGGTCAGGGGTTGTGCTGCCGAGACGTCGAAACATACCTTCCGCTGGCGCATCTCGAGCCTGACGGCGGTGATGGGAAGCGGCGTGTCATCGCCATTGTCGACCGCGACTTCGACGTTCGCCGCACTTTGCATGTTCGAGCCCAGGGTCGCGGGAACGCTGAGTTGCTCCTGACGAATCTCCCGGCCAGCCTGGGTCAAGTGCACGCGGAGGATGGTTCCGGCAAGGCTTTCGCTCGCAAGGTTGGAGCTGCCGGCGGGGCGGTCGGTGATGCGGACATCGCGACTGAAATTAGCTTTATAGGTGGGAGCCAGATCGAAGGAGACGCGCTCGATTGGAATGCGTTCGGGCAGCGCGAAGGTGGCGACGCTTTGACGGCTGCGCTGGGCAATCGTGGTCGCAGTGGCCGCGGTTGTGTAGAGTGACTGTGCTTCGCGGCTTGGCGGAACAGTGACGCCGAGAACCATCTCGGGGGTTGCTTTGAAACTGTGGTTTCCGGTGGCGGGAGAGACAGCCAGTTCCACGTGGAGATAAGGGAGGCTCGTCTCCTGCAGGTGAAGCGTCGTGTTGCGCGCGAGATGTTGCGAGGTGAGGTCGAAGAGGGTGAACTCGCCAAGGTTCGTCTGGTTGGAATAGTTGGGATCTCGTGTGCCGGAGACCGTGGCGGTGGCGAGGAAATTCTGTCCGGCGAGGTTGAGCGTGATCTCTGTGTAAGGGCGATTGGGCATCTCCACATCAAAGACGATGTTGCGACCGCGAAGGCCGAGGTTGCGGACGCGCGCAGTGTCGCTATCGGGCTGCTGGGGCACGCTCAGGGTTATTGCGTAAGGAACCTCACGGCCATTCTGATAAAGACGCAGATCCTTCAGCGACGCGGCCGCATGAGGGAAGATTTGCGGATCGATGTCTGTGCAACTTTGACCCGCATCGGACAAGGTGATGGTTCGCTGGTAACGGAAATATTTCGGATCGGCGGTCGCGGGTTCAGAGCCTGGCGTGGCCTGCCAGAGCAGGAGTGCGAGCAGGATGGCAGGCTTCACTGGTCTGCTCCTTTTGGGGCGTTGTGCGCGTCGCTCTCCGTATTCGGTTGAGGTTCGCGCAGTGCGAGCCAATCCTTCTGGTAGGCGAAGCTGACGGTCATCAGTAACGCTCCGAGGCCAAGGAAGCTGAGTGCGCGATAGCCGTAGCTCAGGTCGCGCGTGTCGTAGAGGAATGTCTTGCCGATGGTAAAGACGAGCAGGATCAGCGCCTGCCAGCGAATGAACGCGGAACGTTTCCAGAAGCCGACAGCCAGTAAGCCCGCTCCGTACAACATCAGGAACGCGGAGATAGCGAGCGACCTCTGCAGATCAGCCTCGGGGTTTCCGTAGATGTGGCCCCAGTTGGTGTCCAGCTCTCGCACGCAAGCGAGCACGGCGACGAGGTTCAGCCCGACGATTGACGCACCTGCAATCTGCAGCCAGCTTGGCAAAGCTGCATCCTCATGTCGCCGGGCATGAAGCGCGATTGCGGCAGAGGCACCAAGTGCGGCGACACCAAACAGGGAAGTCGCGAAACGGCTGTTCAGAAAGGCAGTATCAATCCGGTAGTAGAGCCAGAACGGCTGGATCAACAGGCCGCAGAATCCCAGCGCAAGGGCGGCGAGGGCAAGCCGGCGAAGGATGCAATGAATGCTCGCTGCGGTCGGCTCTGATGCGGGGCCGGAAAGGCGTGCAGAAACCCAAAGCAGCGCTACACCCTCAGCCAGCCATCCGATTGTGATCCAGTGCCCACTCGCCTTTAGCGGAATTGCGATCGTCAAGAAGACCACCGCCAGCGACAGGTGGACGGCCGAGGCGACGCGCGTCTGGGGCAGGCGCATCAGGCCCAGGTAGAACGCACCGAACATAACTGCGACCCACGGCAGCAGGTCGTGGTGCGAGTCCTGCAGGACGGAGTAGAGCGCAAGGGCTGCAAATGTGGCATTTGCCAGCGGAAGAAAAATCTCGGTAATTGGCGTGCTCGTCTTTTCTCCGTCGCGAGGGCGACGCATCGTCGGAAAGACAAAGACGAGAAAGAAGAGAACGATGAAGGCGGTGGTAGTTCCTGCCGGCTCTCCAACGTTGAAAGCGCCATAATACTCGAAATACCATCCAATGAAGAAGGCGACGGTCGCGGGAAACGCTCCGAGCAAGAGGCGTGGCCAGGATTTCAGGCTGACGAGCACTACAGCGGCAATATCAATGGCGAGGATGTAGGTGAAGAGAAAGATCTCGTGGTTGCCGCCGGTAGAGAGGAGCAGCGGGGTGGCGAAGCCTCCCGCCAACGCGTAGGCAGCCAGGATCTGGCTGTTCTGCGACCAGGCCATGTAAGCGTTCCACGCGGTCACCAGGATCATCGCGACGAGAACTGCGCCGGCGGGCAGCAGATGATAGAGCTGAAAGGCCGCCCACAGCGAGAGGTAGAGAGCTCCGCTTCCGACCGCTTTCAGCGAGTAGGAGAAGGCGCTGAAACCATGATGCCGGAAGCGCTCCGACCACACGACGATGGCCACTCCCGCAATGAGCCCGGCAAGGATACGGCCGAGCGGGCCGATCCAGTGGTTGTCGATCGCCCACTTCAGAAATAAGGTGGTTGCGACCAGCAGAGCAACAATGCCGATGCGGCTGAAGAGCTGGGAACCGATACGGCTTTCGAGTGATCCTTTGGCTTTAGGAATGTGTTTGGCAAAGTCCGGTGCCGGTAGATCTTCAGCGCCTGGCGTTGCAGCGGGACGGGATGGCGGAGGTGCCGGTTGGCGGGACCTTGCGGAGGGCTGTGCTCGCAGTTCGGCTAGCTGCCTCTCCAGCAATTCCACGCGCGCGGATAGGGCGGCCAGGTCGGCGGCGACTTGAGCTCCCTCGGTTGGTTGCTTTCGTTGCTCCTGCTGGTCGTCCGGGGCCATGGCAACTACTTTACCTCCAACGTGCGAAGGAGTGGTACAGGAGTCTATCGATTGATAGTCTTTGTGCAGGAAGTGTTACTGATGCCGGTTCAAATCCTCATTGTTGATGACGATGCTCTAAGCCGTGAAGTGCTTGCCCTGTTGCTGCACAATGCCGGGTATGCGGTGGAGACGGTTGATTCGGGAGACGCGGCCCTGCTGCATCTGGAGACGACGCGTCCGCTGCCGCAGGTGGTCTTGGCCGATCTGCAAATGCCGGGGACAACTGGCAAAGAACTGGCGCGGGGTTTGCGTGGTCTATGCGGGCCTGGGACGATCCTGTTGGCGATGAGTGCAAATGCACCGGACGATGCGTTGAGACGCGAATTTGACGGATCTCTGCAGAAGCCGTTCACGATGGAGGAGCTTGCGGCAGTGATCAGGGGTGGAACGGCTGGTGCGGCGAATGCCTCCAGCGGTCCGGATGCGGCTGTTCTTGATGAGGCCGTGTATCGCAAGCTCGCCGGGTCGATGCGGCACACCCAACTGGAGCAGCTCTATGCGCTCTGCCTGACGGATGCCGAGACTCGCCTTGCGGGGATGCGGCGGGCGGCAGCCACGGGCGACGATGCGGCCTATAAAAGACAGGCGCACGCGATCAAAGGCAGCTGTGGTATGGTGGGCGCAATTGAGTTGCAAACACTTGCAACATCAATGGAAGAGCGTGGTTTGAGTGATGACCATGTAGCTTCGCTCAATGAATTCATGCTGGCGTGCGAGCGGCTGCGGGGTATGCTGGTCGGACACGAAACAGCTGATAATCGGGGTAGTGGAGTTTCAGGAGAAGACGCGTGATGAAGGAAGCAATGAAGAAGTCTGACGATGCAGGTGTAGCGGCAACGCCCATTCGTATCGTTGTCGCGGACGATCATCCGGTGGTGCGTTTCGGCGTAAAAAACATGCTGGAGAACGAGGTGGGCTTCGAGGTCGTTGGCGAGGCGGAGGACGGCGATGTTGCGATCACCCAGACGCTTGAGCTGGAGCCGGACATCCTTCTTCTCGATCTGGCGATGCCCCGTCTCCCTGGACTTGAGGCTCTGCGCGCGATCATGAACAAGTCGCCGCGGGTCAAGATCATCATGCTGACCAGCACCATCTCGACCCAGCAGATTATCGAAGCACTACAGATCGGAGCCCGCGGAATCGTCCTGAAGGACGCGGTAGCGGGAGATCTGTCGAAGTCGCTGCGTGCCGTGCTCTCCGGCGACTACTGGATCGGCGGCGAGCGGGTCGCGAACCTGGTGACGGCGCTGAATGCCCTGATGAAGGAAGCAGCCGCCGTGCCGGAGCGTAAGACGTACGGCCTGACGCCTCGCGAGCTTGAGGTGGTCACCTGCATCGTCGAAGGCTGCAGCAACAAGGATGTCGCCAAGCAATTCGCCATCAGCGAGGAGACGGTGAAGCGGCATCTGTCGAACATCTTCGACAAGACCGGTGTCTCGACCCGTCTGGAGCTTGCGCTGTTTGCGATCGCCCATAAGCTGGTGACGCTCGAAAGCTAGCACTCCCTTGCATCGACGGCCATTCAGTAGAATGGAGCAATGGGCGAGGTTGCGGATTCAGACATAGTTGATTTACTTGTAATCGGCGCGGGGCCAACCGGGCTGGCCTGTGCGATCGAGGCGCAACGCGCTGGCTTCACGGCACTTCTGGTGGACAAGGGCTGCCTCTGCAATTCGCTGTTTCATTACCCCGCGAACATGACATTTTTCACGACGCCGGAGTTGCTTGAGATCGGCAACATGCCCTTCTCCAGCCCGAACCAGAAGCCGAACCGCACAGAGGCGTTGGAGTACTACCGTAAAGTGGCGGAGCACTACAGCCTGGACATTCGGCAGTATGAGAACGTCGAGGGCGTGGATGGTTCCGACGGCAACTTCATTGTTCACACAACTGACCGGTTTGACCGCCCGCTGCAGCATCGCGCGCGCAAGCTGGTTATCGCCACGGGATACTACGACCTGCCGAACTATCTGGGAATTCCCGGCGAAGATCTCAGCAAGGTGAAGCACTACTATCACGAACCGCACCCCTTCCACGGGCTCGACGTGCTGGTGATCGGCGGGAAGAACTCCGCGGCGATCGCTGCGCTCGATCTGTGGCGGCACGGAGCGAAGGTGACGCTGGTGCATCGAGGCCCGGAGATGCATCGCCATGTAAAGTACTGGATTCTTCCCGACATCAACAACCGTGTGAAGAACGGCGAGGTCAAGGCCTACTTCAATAGCAACGTGACGAACATCGCGGAGGACGATGTGACCTTGTCCACACCGGACGGTACAGTGACCCTCTCGAATCAGTTTGTCTTTGCGCTGACGGGCTATCATCCGGATTTCGACTTCATCGAGCGCCTGGGAGTAACGCTGGACGAAACGAATGACCGTTGCCCAATTTGCGATCCGGCCACGCTGGAGAGCAATGTTCCAGGGATCTACCTTGCTGGCGTAATTGTTGCAGGCGAACGCACGAATGAGATCTTTATTGAGAACGGCCGCTTCCACGGGCAGTTGATCGCAGAGGATCTCCGTGGAAAACTGGTTGCCATTCCATCTAGCCGATGACGCGGCGGAGAAAACCCTTCACTCCCATCCACGTAAGCAGGCAGAGCGAGGCGCACAGCATGCTCAGTATGTAAACAGGCTTCATGTGTGGGCCCGGCGTAAGTGCAGCACGGAGCCCTTCGCTCATGTAGACGATGGGGTTGATCAGCACGCCGAGCTGCAGCCAGCGGATATGGTTCAGTTGTGCCCATGGATAGTACACACAACCCAGAAATGTAATCGGAATGACAACGACGCCAAAGATAAGTCCGATCTGCTGAGGCTTTACGCTGGTGCCGATAGTGAGCCCCAGGGCCCCGGCGGTCAGGCTTGCGAGCGCGACGACCACGACAAGAAAAGGCCAGCTGCTGACGTGCACTGCCGGGTGTACCGCGGGCACGTAGTAGGCCAGTGGGAAGACGACGCACGCGGCGATCACGCTCTGCACTGCACTGAAGCAGATCTTCTCTATAGCGACCGCTGGAACCGGCAACGGGCACATCACCCGGTCATCAATCTCGCGCGTAATGCCGAACTCCTGCGCCAGTGGAAGCGCGACAGCAGCGATTCCGCTGAACATGATGGCGACCGCCATCAGTCCCGGAAGAAGAACAGTGCTGAAGGCGCTGCCGGCCATCACGCCGGTGGGGTTCATGGCTGCGCCTCCGCTCATGTGCGGCATGACGTAGGTGAAGACGAAGAGAAAGAGCAGCGGGTTCATACAGACGCGGATCGCGAAAGGGAAAAATTCGCGCAGCAGCACGTGCAGGTCGCGACGAAAGAGCCCAGCGAAGGCGCGGGCATACTGCATCGTCCTCGAGCTCTCGGAGCCACGGCTGATCTGCGGGCGGGCAGTTTCGAGTTCGGCTAGTTCGGTCATAAAAGTCTCGGTTTGCAGCAGTCTACTCGCGAAGGTCTCGACCGGTAAGCCGGATGAAGACCGTCTCGAGGCTGGTTTCAGTAATGGTAAGGTCGCGGAGGCCATAGGGGTTTGCCTCGCGAACGACATCAGACAGCAGGCCATCCGCGCCATGCGCAAAGATGCGAACGCCTTTGGGAGTAGACTCCACGCTGGCGACACCTGAGAGCTGCTGAAGCTGTTGTATCAGGGCAGGGATATTCACGTGGCTGCGCAGGTCGAGTTCGTAGAGCTTCTGCGCTCCGACGGAACTCTTCAGCGCGGCCGGCGTATCCTGCACGAGGATCTTGCCGTGGTCGATGATGGCGACGCGATCGCAGAGCTCATCGGCCTCCTCCATGTAGTGCGTAGTCAGCACAACGGTGATGCCCTCCTCACGCAGGCCGCGCACAGCTTCCCACATGGCGATGCGGCTCTGCGGATCGAGTCCCGCGCTGGGCTCGTCGAGAAAGAGAACCTTGGGATGATGAGCGATCGCGCGGGCGATCTGGACGCGCTGCGCAAGGCCGCCCGAGAGCTGCGACGGATAAGCGTCGGCCCGCTCCGTCAGATGGAACTGGGACAGCAACTGGTTCGTTCTTTCCCTGGCATCCGCGCCGGAAAATCCGAAATACAGGCAGTGAAAGTTGATGTTTTCGAAGATGGTGCATGCGCGATCGAGTGTGTTGTACTGCGGCACCACGCCGATGCAACGGCGCGCAATCGCTGGTGTTTTGACGACATCGATTCCAGCGATTCGCACTCGTCCTGCGGTAGGCAACGCGCGGGTCGTGCAGATGCTGATGGTCGTGGTTTTGCCGGCGCCGTTCGGTCCCAGCAGGCCAAAGAGTTCGCCCTCATGAACGCTGAGGTCGATACCATCGACGGCGACCACGCGCTGCTTGCCCTCATAGATCTTTTGCAGGCTTTCAATCTCTACGATCACTGCGGATTCATCCCCCTGGCGCACCTTTGATTATATGCAACCCGGGCGATGTTCTGACCGCAAAGTCAGTTAGCATTCCTCAGTTTCAGCCGCAAATCCGCTCCCACATCATTGTCGCGTCACACGGATCACGATCTTGCCGAAGTGTGTTGCCGACTGCATATGCAGGAAGGCCTCCCGCACGTCGTCGAAGGCGAAGACGCGGTCGATGACCGGGCGCAGTTTCGCCTTTGCAATCGCGGCATTCATCTCCTCAAACATGGCGCGGGAGCCGACGTAGATCCCCTGTACGCAAAGTTGTTTATGCAAGATAGGTGCAAGCGCAAGTGGCTCCGACGTTACCGAGCCAGACAGAATGCCGATCTGCGCAATCACGCCTCCGACGCGGGCCCCGCGCAGCGACTGACCAAAGGTGCCAGCGCCTCCGACCTCGATGATCCGGTCTGCGCCTTGTCCGCCGGTGACCTCCGCAACCCACTTCGACCACTCGGGATGCTTCTTGTAGTTACACCCCGCATCGAGACCGAGGCCTTGCGCACGAGTCAGCTTCTCATCGCTCGATGACGTCCCGATCACCGTTGCTCCCAGCAGTTTCGCGAACTGCAGCGCAAAGATGGATACGCCGCCAGTTCCCTGAATGACGATCGTTTCACCCGGATGTGCCAGATGTGCCGGCTCTCCGGCATAGTGCAACGCGTTCCACGCAGTCACGCCCGCGCAGGGAAGTGTAGCTGCCTCTTCGTAGCTCAGATGCTCTGGAAAAGTAACGACTCCGTCTTGCGCAAGAAGGACATATTCGGCGAGCATCCCGTCGACGTCTCCGCCGAGCGCCGCCTTCGATCTCTCTGCCGTCAGTGGACCGTCGAACCATCGCTGCATGAATATGCCGCAGACCCTGTCACCCACCCGCACCCGGCTAACCCCGTCCCCGATCGCCACGACCTCTCCCGCTCCGTCCGAACACGGAATGCGTGGAAGCACCATCTTCGGATTGTAGAGTCCCTGCACTACCAGCAGGTCCCGGTAGTTGAGCGACACTGCATGGACCCTGATCAGCACCATGCCGGCCGCTATTTGTAACATCGGCAGCTCCGCTCGTTCCAGGTGGTCGACTCCGAATTGATTTACCGGATAGGCGTACATGTCCCCTCTCTTGACTTGGATGCTTCTCGACTGAAACACGCAACCGGACCTGTATGACTGGAAGCCGGTTCATTTATTGATTTCACACAGAGTAGAATGATATCTATGTCGAGAGGATGGGAGAGCAAATCCGTGGAAGAACAGCAAAACGAGGCTGCCACTCCGAAACCTGTCGCTGAAGAGAATAGCGCTGAGGCGGCGGAACGCAAACGCAAGCGGCAGGCACTGGAACTGCAGCGGGAACGTATTCTGTCTGAGCGGACCTCAAGTCCGCACCGGCGGTCTGCGCTTACCAATGCGCTCGCCGATATCGAAGAGAAGCTAGCTGAGCTTGGCTGGACGATACACCTCTAGCCATTGCTGAGTTCTTTGTACGGCTGGATCAGCCGTGACGGTGGAAGACTGTTGAGTTGGCTTGATCGATCGTGGTCATCACCACAGTATGGATATTGACGTGCGCCGGCCTGCTTGCGGCCCACACAATTGCGTCGGCAACATCCTCTGGCTGCAGCGGCGTGATGTTCTGATATACCTTCGCCGCTTTCTCTTCGTCCCCGCGAAAACGCACGCTACTGAAGTTGGTCTCGACCATCCCGGCATCGACTGACGTCACGCGGACCGGTGTACCCATCAGGTCGATCTTGAGTCCTTCGCTAATGGACTTCTCTGCTGCTTTGCTGGCGCAGTAGACGGCCCCATTTGCATAGGTAATATACGCAGCGGTCGAGCCAAGATTGATGACGTGCCCACGACCGCGCGCCACCATGCCGGGGACAACGCAGCGCGTGACATAGAGCAGGCCCTTCACGTTGGTATCGATCATCTCCTCCCAGTTCTGCGGGTCGTCTTCGTATATCTTCGTAAATCCGCGGCTCAAACCAGCGTTGTTCACCAGAACGTCAATGTCGCGCCAGTTCGTGGGAAGGCTGGCAATCGCCGCCTCTACCTCGGCGCGCTGCTGGACATCAAGCTGAAAGATATGCACCGCGGAGGCACCGGCGGACACGAGGGACTTCCGAAGCTGCTCCAGAGGCGCGAGACGTCGTGCACAGAGAAGCAGACGAGCACCCTCGCGCGCGAAAGCGATTGCGGTTGATCTACCGATTCCGGAGCTCGCCCCGGTAATGAATACAGTCTTTCCCTGAAGAGATGCCATAACTTCTTATATCCAAAAAAACGAAAGGCCGCATCAGGCGGCCTTTCGTTCCTGGTCTGAAACCGGTCAGTTTACTGGGGAGCTGCAGGGGATGGCGTTGTCTCAGGACTGCTCTGTTCGATGCCGATCGCATCGCCCGAAACAACCAGTTGCACTCGCCGGTTTTGGGCACGCCCCTGGGCAGTGCCGTTGTCCGCCACCGGCTTGGCCTTGCCATACCCCGTTGAGGTAATGTTGTCCGTCTGAACTCCCTGCGAGATAAGGAAATTCCGGACGGCATCGGCGCGGTTTTCCGAAAGCTTCTGGTTGAAGTCGTCGCTTCCGACGCTGTCTGTATAACCCTCGACCTGAAGCTTCAAGCCAGGGTAGGCCTGCAGAATTCCGGAGACCTTGGCCAGGCTGATCTGCGTATCCGTCTTCAGCGTGTACTTGCCGGTGTCGAACAGCACATCCGACATGTTCACGATAAGCCCACGCGCAGATTCACTGGTGGCAAGGACGCTGTTCAGTTGGGCGCGTAGTTTTTCTCGAACCGCGTTTGCGTTCTCTGCGCTCTTATTGGCGGCTGCGGCTCTGGCCTGGGCCTCGGCGGCTGCGGCTTCGGCACGAGCTCGGTCGGCATCGGCCTGTGCCTGCGCTGCTTTGGCGCGCTCTGTATCAAGCGCCGCCTGCTGTGCCTCCAGTTGCGATTGCTGTGCCTGTGCCTGCGCGTCTCGCTTAGCGTTATCGGCGTTCAACTGCCGTTCCGCTGCCTGCCTTCGCAGAGTCACCAAGCGCGCGTCTTCCGCACGCTGCACCGCCTGACGCGCAAAGGTGATCTCCAGCGAGCGATTACCCTTCTTGTTCTGGTCGATAGCGGTCGCATTCTGGAGATCCTGCATCGCCTCCTTCATAATCTCCGGGGCATATTTGTCAGCCTCCGCAGCCTTCGCAATGCGGATAGCGTTGTTGGCCTGATACAGCTCAAGCGGAGACTTTTCGTCGCGCGTAATTGGATTCGGGTTCGACTTCGAACCCTCCGTCTGGGCGTAGGTGCCGCGCGGCAGCAACAGATAATGTGCGTTGACCTTTTCAAGAACGCCGTTGGTCTTATTGTTCAGAATCACATTCTGCAGCACCACAACGTCGCTCGGCTGCGTCACGGAGAAGTATGGTTCTGCCGTAACGATCATGCCGAAAGATTGCAACGCGGTCGTCACGTCGATGTTGTTCTTCGTGCCCGCAGGCAGCACTTCGCCAAGGTTGTTAGGCCGTCCGTCGGGAGTGATCGCCCACAGTACATACGTCAGATATTCAGGGCCAAATCCGTTCGCCGGCGTAAGCCCCTGAAACCTGGCTTCGATGTGAATCCCGCCACGTTCGCTTGTAACCCTGGCCTCGCCCTTGGCCAGGGGGAGCAGCGTCGTGCCCTTGAAGGCGATTGTGGTCGATCCGCTGCGGTGCATGTAGTTCACGGCGTCAAGGTCGCGCTGAACCACCTTCACGCGGTAAAGATAGATGCCGTTGTCCTGCTTCTCAATCTGCTGCTGTTCCTGCGGCGGAGCCATCTGGGAGGTTGGGTTGGGCTCCTGGCCATGAAGCGCCGTCGCCGCCGATCCGCAAATTCCAGCAAGCCCTGCGACAAGCACGGCAATAAATAATTTCGTATGACGATTCATCCACGTTCTCCTTGCCAAACTCGATCTAGTCGCCCAAACACACTGATTTTGACACGTCTCGCAACTATTGTGTGCGATGCGTAGCTATTGGTAAAGGGTGTCCGGCAAAGACCCACGGGGGAAGAAGACTTCCCAAAGCATCTCGAGATAACTTCCAGAAATAAAACATCTTACGGCGGCTGGACGCACACATAAGAACTCCCCTCCACCTGCCAGCTTGCTGCAAGTGGAGGGGAGTCGCGAGTTCTGCTCTACGCGCTGTGCTGATGCTGTGGCGTATTGCGGTGCACAAAATGGTATGGAGGCCAGGGCCCGGACAGCTGCATGTGGCAATCCTTCAGCTCCAGGGTGGCCGACGTGTACTTGTTCTGGTAGCGCTCCACGGTCTTGTTGTCGATCAGATGGGCGATATCCAGCAGCATCTTACCCGTGTCCGTCCGCTTGCAGGTAATCTCTTCGGCGAGCGGTAAAAACATACGGTGCATCTGGATCGAAAGCGCGCGAGCCTTGGACTGGCGCTCCCGCTGACGGCTCGCGCTCTCCCGCAGGCTGGTCAGATACTGCTGGCCAACCGTCATGTCCCGGGTAGAGTTCCCGGGGCAGATATCGTCCACCAGAACCTTCAGGTGCATCTCGGCCTTGCCGCGCAGACGCTCGACATTAGCCTGGAAGTGACGCTGGTTCGAGCGGACCGAACGGCGCAAAGCGTCGTCGTCCGCAAAGGTTGTGCCAAACCGGAAGGGAAGTACCGTGGAAAGCTTGAAGCAGTCTGCGACGACGCGAGCGTGATCCTTGGCGGCCTGCTGGTCCATCCGTGCATTGTCTTCCGCGCTATGTTCGGAGACGATGACGGCCAGATCGCTGGCGGGAAAGAGGAAAGTTTGGTTACCGAACATGCCCGAAACCCCGGTCAGGGGCATAGGACGGCGATGCCGGCAAAGTTCCGGAAATGCCTGTCGTTCTGCAATGCAATAGGCGTACCATGCCATGTTTTTGTCCTTCCAAAGCGCGCTGAGGGGTCTAACCGCCCCATCAGGAAGTTGGTTATGGAACTCATACAGATACGGAGATTATGGGAAACTCTGCATGCGATAATTTTGGTCTGTGGAGTGGGTAATGCGGCGAACTCCAACGAACCGAAACGGATAGTATGCCTATTGAAGTACGATTGGCAACCCTTTCTTGACTGAATTGGTGCAATGGGGTACCCGAAGACCGCTTCCAATGCAAAATACGGGGGCTTGCATGCGGCGGCTGCATGTTCCATGGCTGGGGCAGTACAGCCAGCATCGTTGATGGTGCAGCGGTTCCGGCAATTTATCCCATTTATCCCCACTGCCCGCAATTCATCCCATCCCTCCGCCCACTCGTCCCAACTGCACGAGGCTAAATTTCCTCGACCATTGCACTTTCCGCGCTGGTAATTCCGGTAACATCTAATATATGGCTGCCATTGCGTCACTCGAATGCTCTCGCTGTCACCACCACATCTCTGCCGACACTTTCCAAACCGTTTGCCCGCTTTGCGCCGGCTCCCTCTATGTCCGTTACGACCTGGACAGTCTCAAAAAGACCGCAAAACGCGACGAAATCGCTGCCCGGGCCGCCGCCTCTCCTGCCAGCCTCGGCATGTGGCGCTATGCCAGTGTTCTGCCTGACGTAACCCCCGTCACCCTCGGCGAAGGTTGGACCCCCCTGCTCCATAGCAAACGCTACCCCGGCCTCTACATCAAGGAAGAGGGTGCGAACCCCACCGGCACCTTCAAAGCACGCGGCCTCGGCCTCGCCGTTACCATGGCGAAGCACTATGGCCTTCAGCATCTTGCCGTCCCCAGCGCTGGCAACGCCGCCGGTGCGCTCGCCGCCTACTCTGCGGCCGCTGAAATTACCGCTCACATCTTCATGCCGCAGGACGTCCCCCTGGCCAACTACGTCGAAGGCATTGTCTATGGCGCCGACGTCACCATGGTCGACGGCCTCATCTCCGATTGCGCCCGCATGGTCGCCGAAAAAATGAAGGCCCAGAAGGAAGCCAACACCCCCACCAGCCAGGCCTGGTTCGACATCTCCAGCCTCAAGGAGCCCTTCCGCGTCGAAGGCAAAAAAACCATGGGCTACGAACTGGTCGAGCAGCTCGGCTGGAGGTACCCCGACGCGGTCTTCTACCCGACCGGCGGCGGCGTAGGCCTCATCGGCATGTGGAAGGCGTTCGAAGAGATGGAGGCCTTGGGCTGGGTCTCCGGCAAACGCCCGAAGATGTACGCCCTGCAATCCAGCGGCTGCGCACCCATCGCCAAGGCCTTCGCCGAGCGCAAGGCCTCCAGCGAGTTTTTCCAGAACGCCGCCACCTTTGCGGCCGGCCTTCGCGTCCCCAAACCCTACGCCGACACCATCATCCTCGACATCGTCCGCGAATCCGGCGGCGCAGCCATCGCTACTCCTGATGAACAAATCCTAGCCAGCATTTTGGACTGGGCCAAACACGAAGGCATCTTCCTCTCCCCCGAAGGCGCAGCCGCCACCGCCGCCTACGATGCCCTCATCGCCTCGGGCGACCTCAAGTCCACCGACAAAGTAGTCCTTTTCAACACCGGAGCCGGCCTAAAATACACCGACATGATCGCCGAAGCCATACATCTCAAACGTCCGCGCATCCTACCTACCAGTATGCCTGTAGGAGGAATCATCACGCCGCAGTAATCAT
>CAWEBA010000037.1:0-82032 GCA_963807145.1 uncultured Acidobacteriaceae bacterium
GGAGCTTATTTGAGGGATCTTCAGTTTCTACGGTGTACCCGATCGAATGTAGGAATTCTTCATGCAGGCGCGGCGTCGGCGAGGCCACGTGTTCGAGGTTGCAGAAGACGCCACCGGGGTTGAGCAAACTAAAGACCTCCGCATAAAGCGCGCGCTTACGCGGGTGCACGAGGTGGTGAATCGCGAAGCTGGAAACGACCGCATCAAACTCGCCCAGCGCCGGGAGCGGCTGATCGAGATTGTGAGTGACAACCTTGACGGAGGACTCTCCGGCGAAGCGTTTCGCAACTGCTTCCAGCATGGCGGGCGAGAAGTCGACTGCCACAGATTCCACACCAGTCGCGGCGAGCGCAGACTTGACCAGGGCGAGCAGCCGGCCGTTGCCCGTGCCCAGATCAAGAACCCGCCGTGCCGTCTTCGGAATACACTCCAGAAGCACGGATTCGCCTTCCGTCCGGTGAGGAATGGAATCGGCGCGCTCCAGATAGTTTCGAACGTGGCCGTCGGAACTCCAGAGGTTGACGGACGTATTCGTTGTTATGTTTGGAGTCATGTTTGTCCTTGAAGAGAGTATAGGCAAACAGGGTAGACTCGTTCCTAATGGATACCGTTAAGCTGCTGCGCACGAGGTTTGTTGGGCCGCTTTTCGCGGTTGTTCTGCTTTTTGGGTTGAGCTGCGCCATTTGCGCTCGGGCGCAGAATCAGACCCCGCAACCTTCGGTCCAGGAAACTCAGGGTCAGAGTCGGCAACCAAAGCAAGATCAAAGTCAAAAGCAGGCGGACAAGAACACCACTCCCGCTCAAGCATCTCCCACAGCACCTCCGGCGCAAACCGCCGCGCCCGAAGACAAAGAAGTCAAAATCACTCCGGAGGAAGCCGAGGAACTGTTCCACTCCGTCGACGAGATTCTTGCCTTCGACAGCAAGCAGACGGGATTGCCGATCAAGAAGGAGGTCAAGCGCCGGCTCACCAGCCGCGACGAGGTCGTTGCCTATCTCACCAAACACATGAAGGATGAAGACGTAAAGCGGTTGCAGCGCTCGGAGCTGGTACTGAAAAAGTTCGGGCTGCTGCCTCGCGATTTTGATATGGAGAAGCTGCTGGTCGACCTGCTGCGCGAAGAAGTGGCGGGGTACTACGATCCTAAAACCAAAACTGTGAACCTTCTGGATTGGGTTCCGCTCGAGGAACAGGAGCCGGTGCTGGCGCATGAACTCACGCACGCACTGCAGGATCAGTCGATCGGCCTCGACAAGTGGATGAAGAAGGGCGACAAAGATCTCGGTGAGATCAAGAAAGATCCCACGCCCGAAGATATCGAGAATGACGAGATCGACGATGCGCGCGAGGCCGTGATCGAAGGCCAGGCACAGGCCATGATGTTTCAATATGCCCTGTCCCCAACCGGACGCTCGATCGCCGATTCTCCCGACCTGGTGGAAAGCATGGAATCGGAAACCTTGACCGGGACGCCGAGCACCAAAGTCTTCAACGACGCTCCTATCTTCATGAAAGAGTCGCTGACGTTTCCCTACAGCTACGGCATGGAGTTTGTGGTCAAGCTGATGGCGAGCGGTGGCAAGGAAAAGGCTTTCGCCGGCGTCCTCGCGAATCCTCCGAAAACCACGCGACAGATCATGCAGCCGGAAACCTATCTTTCGGGAGAAAAGATTGAGCCCATGTCTCTGCCGGAGTTCAAGCGAGACTTCAAGGATTACATTAAGTTTGATATTGGCGCCATGGGGGAGTTCGATGTCGCGGTGCTGATCGAGCAATATGCAGGGAAAGAATTGTCGAAGCTGATGTGTCCGGAGTGGCGCGGCGGTTACTACTATGCGTCGCGGCCGAAAAACGACGCGACGGCTCCGCTCGGCCTGCTCTACGTATCGCGCTGGTCAAGTGCGGAGCGAGCCGCGGAGTTTGCCGGAATTTATGCCCACTCGCTTGCGCAACGGTACAAAAAAGCGGATGAGGTAAACGATCGATCATCAGCAATATCGGATCGGCCGCACCCGAAGAATAAAGCCGAGGCCCTGAAAGGGCGTCATGTCTGGGTTACCGAAGAAGGTCCGGTAGTGATCGATGAGCAAGGCGACACCGTTTTCGTGAGCGAGAGCCTGGATACGGCCACGACGGAGACGCTGGAGAAGGAAGTGTTCGCGAAGTGAGCCCGACGGTCCCCGATGTCAATTTGTTTTCTTCGACGGTTTCTTAGTTCGATTTTCCTGCGGCGCATCACCGAGGAAGTGCTGCACTTGAGCAGCGACAGCGAATTGCCGTCCCGCGCGCCCAACCGTCAGGGTGCGCTTCGTGCCGGGGGAACCCCCGAGCATGGACCAGACCTGCCCCAGCGTAGACCCACGGACGGCGATGCCATCGACTGCGATAAGAGAGTCGCCTACCTGAACTCCATCATCGCCTTGCGGCACGGAAGGTTTGCCATCGTAGTCGGCGATGCCGAGGATGGTGAATCGTCCGTCGTCCTCAGGGCGCAGGATCAGGCCGACCACGTCGAAGTCCGGGACGTCGAACAAGCGGCCGATGTCAAAATAGACCATGGAATGGGCATAGTCGAGGCCGACGCGGTAATTCAATAGAGCCTCGGAGCCGAGCAGGCCTGCACTGGGGCCGCCGGTCCGACTTGGAAAGAGCGTCGGCTGATCGCTGGGAAATTCAGCCACTGCCACGTCGGTGAGGAAGAGAGGACCGAACTGCAAGCGATCCACGCGCATCAACTTCCGCATCGCTTCGTCAGCCGCTCCCGAAACATTGGCCGGCCCGATCGCGCCTGTCAGGTGCGGCCAGTCGGGGTGAGTCGCGGACAGCTTGTCGAATAACTCCCCTGTAAGAAAGCTAATGGGCCTACCGACGTCGAGGCCGAGGTTGTACTTCTTCCGGTTAATCTGGCAGGGCACCTGGATGAGACCATTCTGCGGGTTCACGGTCACCTTCGTATTCACGCCGTTGAATTTCAGACTGCCGGGTTGAGCGATGGTCAATCGGTGCTCGGGGAAATCGATGAGCACGTCGTAGTTGCGCAGAATGGAAGAGGGCACGTTGATCTCGGCCTCGAGTCCGGGCGCGATTGGGCGTTTGTCGATCGGCGATACCCAAGCCTGTTTGATCCCCGTTCCGGGAGTTTTTCCCCCAAGAGGGATCGCCATGCCGCCGATATTCATCTCCACCGGAGGAGTGGCAGAGCACAGTTGTCCGTCACACGAAAAAGTTCCAACCGCCAACCGCCGCGACATGTAAAGATCGGGATTCCCGTTATCAACCCAGGCAAGAACACGCTGAGTTGTTCCATCCGAAAGTCGAAGGTCGACATCGATGATGACGCGGTTGTGGCTGAGTTTGAAGGGAACGGTGACAGACTTGGGCTCCGGCTGGGACGCGAGTTTGGCGGTGTTTTGCGCGAGGGCGGCAGTGCAGAGCATGGCGCACAGAACGAGAGCGAGCTGAGACCCCGCCTTTCGCATAGGGAGATTGTAGCCAACTCATCCCTGCCGCAGTCCCTTTTGCACTTCTCGGACAAGCACCAGTCCGCATGCGGCGCCGACCCCGATCGAGATCGGTAGCTCGGAGAGGAGATTTTCCAGGGGGCCCCATCCGAAAACCGCCAGAGCAAGCGGATATAAGGCCCCAATTAGCGCACCGGCCCCCCCTGCCTCGTAGTAAAGACGTTTTCCGGAGACGCGCTCTGCGCGAGCAGCGATCCACAAAGTGCCGGCCGTGCCCGCGACAAGCCCGAAGGGAGCGCCGGTGACTGCCGCGTAGACGAAGGCGATCGGAATTAGGGAGAGCGCCGCCAGTCCGAAGTTTCCGCGGATCGCGGAGATTATCAGGACGGCGGAGCCGCCGAGCAGCGATCCGAGGACGGCGCAGATCACGCCGCCGCGGATCGCGAGGAAAACACGCTTGTCAGCGGCCATCGGCGATGCTCCAACAGACTCGGGGAACCCTAAACAGGCTGGTTGAATTTACACTACCCGAAACCCAGGCTGCAAAGACCCGCACAGACGGTCTTGTATAATCACGAGTTCGACTTGCACGCGAAGAGCTTTCCTGCAGGGCGCGGACTCCGGAGGGTTGGTGGCACAAGCGGAAATTGGAATTATCGGCGGCAGCGGGCTTTATGCCATGCCGGGGCTGACGAAGGCGAAAGAAGTGCGTATAAAGACGCCGTTTGGCGCGCCTTCCGACGCCTATGTGTGTGGCACGCTCGAAGGACGCAAGGTGGCGTTTCTGGCGCGGCACGGCCGCGGACACCGCATTCTGCCCACCGAGCTGAATTTCCGCGCCAATATCCACGGCTTCAAACAACTTGGAGTCGGGAGGATTGTTTCGGTCTCAGCAGTGGGATCGCTGAAGGAAGAACACAAGCCGCTTGATTTCGTGATCCCCGACCAGTTCTTCGATCGCACCCGGCATCGCGTGGATACGTTTTTCGGCGGCGGAGTGGTGGCTCACGTTGCTTTTGCCGATCCCGTATGCGGAGAACTCGCGGGCGTGGTCGAGCGTGCTTGCAAAAAGATCGGCGTGACCGGCAAGCGCGGCGGAACGTATTTGTGCATGGAAGGCCCGCAGTTTTCAACCAAGGCGGAGTCGAACGTCTATCGCAACTTGGGCATGGACGTGATCGGCATGACTAACCTGCAGGAGGCGAAGCTGGCGCGCGAAGCCGAACTTTGCTACGTCACGGTTGCCATGGTGACCGACTACGACTGCTGGCATCCCCATCATGATTCGGTGTCGGTAGATCAAATTGTCGCGGTCTTGCTGAAGAATGCCGAGAACGCGACGAAAGTAATACGAGAAACAGTTGCGGGAATGCCGCTCGGGCGGTCATGCAAGTGCGGCTCGGCACTCGCGCATGCGATCCTGACCGATCCTAAAAAAATTCCGGCCCCGACGAAGAAGAAGTTGAAGCTGATTATTGGAAAGTACGTGAAAGGCGCTGGCCAGTGATCAGTGCTCAGTGGCCAGCAAGACCAAAATCCGCGATTTGTAGCTGGCCCCTGACCCCTGGCCACTGATCACTGAGGTTAAGATGAGCATTGTCGTTGTAGGTTCGGTTGCGTTTGATGACATCGCATCCCCTTCGGGCAGCGTGAAGGGCATTCTGGGCGGCGCAGCGACTTACTTTTCATTGGCCGCCAGCTATTTCACCCAGGTCCGGATGGTGGCAGTGGTGGGCGACGACTTCGGTCCCGAACATGAAAATGTGTTGAAGAAGCGCGGGGTCGACACGCGCGGCATCGAGCGCGCCGCCAGGCAAGACCTTCCGATGGGGCGGAACCTATGCCGAGAACCTCAACGAGGCCAAGACCACCTTCACTGATCTAAACGTGTTCGAGAAATTTCAGCCAAGGATTCCAAAGGAGTACGAAGACACGGAGTTTCTGTTTCTGGCGAATATCCAGCCGACGCTGCAGTCCGATGTGCGACGGAAGATGAATGGCGTGCGTCTAACTGGATGCGACACCATGAATTACTGGATCAAGGGCGCGCGCCACGAACTGGCCGAAACCCTGAAGCTGGTGAATGTGTTGCTGATTAATGACACCGAAACCAAGATGCTGGCAAATGAGACAAACCTGCCGCGCGCGGCGCAGAAGGTGTTGGCCATGGGGCCGCAGGCGCTGGTAATCAAGCACGGGGAATACGGGGCGACGATTTTCTTTCGCGAAGGTGCGTTCGGCATTGGGCGTCATCCCTTTCGCGCGCCGACCTTGCCGCTTGATGAAGTGAAAGATCCCACAGGCGCCGGCGATTCCTTTGCCGGCGGCTTTATGGGATACGTGGCGTCGCAGGAAGAATTGAATCGCGAAGTGTTGAAGCGAGCGCTGTTCTATGGCGGTGTAATGGGATCATTCGCTGTGGAAAGTTTTGGCACCGAACGGCTGCAGTCGCTCACCCGCGAAGAGGTCGACGCACGCTTTCAGATTTTTCGTGAACTCACCCACCTCGAATGAAGCCGCAACCTCCGCCGCCGAAGGCATATTCCGCAATTGAGATCGTGCGGCTCGCCTGGCTGGCGATCTTCGTCTCGGTATTCTCGTTTCTCTTTTACTACCGGCAGGGAGACGTGCTTCTTTACGGTGATGCCGTGGCGCATATCAACATCGCGCGCCGCGTTTTCGATTCGAAAACTCCCGGCCTCTTGCAGCTGGGAACAGTGTGGCTGCCGCTGCCGCACCTGCTGATCATGCCATTCATCGTCTCGATGAGGATGTGGCAAAACGGCTCCGGTGGCTCGATTCCGTCGATGGCCGGGTACGTGTTTAGTTTGCTGGGAATATTTCGTCTGATGCGCGGAGTGCTGAAGGGCGATGGCCAGCTAGATTTGGTGGCGGCGATCGGGCCTTGGGTCGCAGTGTTCGTCTACGGCGCGAATCCAAATCTCATCTACATGCAATCCACCGCGATGGGAGAGTCGTTGTATCTGGCATTCTTCATATGGGCCGTGGTCTACTTCGCCGAATTCGCACAGGGGAAGGGAGGAGCGCTAACAAAGTGCGGACTGTGCCTGGCGGCTGCATGCTTAACCCGCTATGACGGATGGTTTCTGGCTGCGGTTCTGGTAGTTGGAGCTGTGTTCGTCGTCTTCCAGCCCAGCAAACTGCCCGAGGATCGTCCGCCTCGATCCTTGCTTCCTCCGTCGCGCCCGGCACTCGTGAAATTCGTTTTGCTGGCAGCAGCCGCCCCGGCACTCTGGATCGCGTACAACGCCATCGTTTACCGGAATCCCCTGGAATTCGCGAACGGTCCTTACTCCGCAAAAGCGATCGAACAAAAAACCGCGACCGTGAATCCGGCGAAAGGCAATCTGTTGGCCGCCGGCTCGTATTTTCTGAAAGCCGCGGAACTGGACGTGGCCGAAGGAAACTGGGGCCGGCTGTGGCTGGCTCTGGCGCTGCTGGGAAGTCTGGCCGCGGCGTTCAGCGGGCGTGGACGCATCGCCCTGTTACTGTGGGTTCCCTTGCCGTTCTACGCTCTATCCATTGCGTTCGGCAGCGTGCCGATTTTCGTGCCGACATGGTGGCCATTTTCCGAATATAACCTGCGCTACGGCCTGCAGCTCTTGCCTGCCTTCGCCGTGTTTGTGCCGCTAGGGATTGCTTGCCTCATCCAATCGGCTGCGAAGCTTCCACGCTTTGCCGTTTCGTGGAACCGTTGGACAAATACCGCAACATTCCTGACCATTCTGGTGCTCGTGGTCGCAAGTTATGCCATGATCTGGCGCGCGGACCCGATTTGTTATCGCGAAGCCACGACCAACATGCGCGGACGCGTTGCGCTGGATCGTCAACTGGCAGGTTGGATCAAGTCGCTGCCGAAGGATTCCACTCTGCTTATGTACCTGGGCGAGCACGCAGGCGCGCTCGAGCAAGCCGGTATTCCGTTGCAGCGAGTCATCAATGAAGGCAATCATCGCGTGTGGAAGCAGCCGATTGATCCGGAAGGATTGTGGGAGCGTGCCGTTGCAGATCCGGCACAGTACGCTGACTTCCTCGTCGGGTTCAATGGCGACCCGGTCTGGACCGCGGCCGAGAACCACCGTTTGACAGCGCTCGTCGAAATCCACACCACGGGGCAGCCGCCAGCGGCGATATTTCAGGGGCGAGTGCAGTCTCGGCGATAAGAGCAGTCACGGTAATCTGGCAGGTTAACGCTGGAACTCGCTGGAGAGAGACCATCACAGTGATAAAATCCGCCCATCCGAACCGATCGATAATTCCGTTTGTGAAAGCCTGCGCCTTCGGAAACGATTTCCTGTTGATCGATTCGAGGAACATTAAAGACGCTCTGGCTCCCGCTGACATGGCGGCGCTTACTCGGCGCATGTGCGATCGCCACGAAGGCGTAGGTGCGGACGGAGTGGAGTGGATGTATCCGCACACCGCAGCGGATTTGGAGGTTCGGCTGATTAACGCCGACGGCTCCGCGGCGGAGGTTTCGGGCAATGGCACTCGGTGTGTCGCAGCGTATGTTTGCACCGAGCAAGGCAAAGAGAGGATTACGATCCAGACCGGAGCTGGCCTGAAGACTTGCACGTTGATCGGACGCAGCGAACTCGATTATGAGTTCGAGGTCGACATGGGCAAGGCAGTCGTAGGAGCGGAGCTGGCGTTGAAGCTCAGCTCAGGCGAGGTGCGCGGGATTCCGGTTTCGATGGGGAATCCACACTACGTCATGCTTATACCGGAGTTCCCTCCGAATTGGCAGAGCGAAGCCGCCGAGATTCAGCGCAGTGGCGAGTTCAAGCAGGGCGTGAACGTTGTACTGGTTGTGGTCGATGGAAGGCACGATGTGAGAGCGCGTTTCTTCGAGCGCGGAGCGGGAGAGACGCAATCCTCCGGCACCGGTTCCTGCTCATCAGCAGCGGCGGCGATTCTGGCGAGCCGGGCAGAATCGCCGGTGCGCGTGCATACTCCGGGCGGGATACAAACGGTGCGTACGGAAAACGATCTGATATTTTTGCGTGGGACGGCTCGGTTGGTTTGTCGGGGAGACTTTTATTTAAGTTGAGCCGCTTCTTGGTTCGCACTCCCATCTGTACTGGTCACTTTTTTTCAAACAGGCTCTCGACCCATGTCTTCTCCAACCACTCCTCGGATCAAGCCACCAGCCCTTCGACCGGGAGCTACGGTCGGCATTGTGGCTCCGGCCAGCAACGTCAAGCGTGCCGATCTGGAGGCAGGATGCGAAGGCCTGCGGCGCGCGGGTTACCACCCGATTTATTCCGACGCCATTTTCGATAAAGACCTTTACTTCGCAGGATCGGTCGAGCGCCGCGCCCGCGAACTGGAAGAAATGTTTGTGCGCGAGGATGTGGAAGCAATCATCTGTGCTCGCGGCGGCTATGGCGCGAACTATCTGCTCCAAGTCCTCGATTTGGAAAAGATTAAGACGCACCCCAAGATTTTCGTCGGCTATAGCGACATAACCACACTGCTCACGTATTTCTCCGACGAAGCGGGATTAATTGCTTTCCACGGACCCATGGTGGCAAAAGATTGGCTGCACCCAGATGGCATAGATCTGGCTTCCTGGCAGGCGGCGCTCGCAGGAACGGCGCCTTGGGAACCCCGTCTGGATGCGGACTCTGGAGCGAAAGCATTGGTGGATGGTGCGGCCGAGGGAATTCTTTACGGCGGTTGCCTCTCCATTCTGGTAGCTTCGCTGGGAACACCCTACGAGATCAAGACAGCGGGCACCATCCTATTTCTTGAAGATCTGGCGGCGAAGCCGTTTCAAATCGATCGCATGCTCGTGCAGTTGAAGCTGGCAGGCAAGCTCGATGGCGTGCGGGGAATTGTGTTCGGCGAGATGCGGGATTGCATGCAGAATGCGAATCAGGGCTATGCGCTCGAAGAAGTGGTTCTGCGTGTCGTCGGCAAATCGGGAGTGCCGGTGGCCTATGGGGTGCGGTCAGGACACGTGACGTCGAGGAACATCACGTTGCCGATTGGCGTGCGCGCGGGCCTGACCGTGCATGGGGGACAAGTAAGTTTGAAGATCCTGGAATCGGCGGTAAGTCCCGCGGGAGAGAGCCAGCCGCGATCATGAACGAGACAAAGCACATTCATCTCATAGGCATTTGCGGTACGGCGATGGCGTCGCTCGCGGGCATGCTGAAACAGCGCGGCTTTCGCGTCACTGGGTCGGACGCGGCGGCCTACCCTCCAATGTCGGATTTTCTGGCCGAGCTGGGGATCCCGGTGGCTCAGCCTTTTGATCCGCAGAATCTGGAGCCTCGCCCCGATCTGGTGGTCGTGGGTAATGCGATGTCGCGGGGGAATTCTGAACTGGAGCAAGTGCTCGACCAGCGCATTCCATTTTGCTCGCTGCCGCAGTTGCTCCACGATGAGTTCCTGCGCGGCAGGGAAGTGCTGGTGGTTGCGGGAACCCACGGAAAAACCACGACTACCTCAATGCTGGCGTGGATTTTTCATACCGCAGGCATGCAGCCCTCGTTTCTGATCGGTGGCATTGCGGAAAACTTCGGGTCGAGCTTCCATTTGGGTCAGGGAAAGCATTTCATTCTTGAAGGCGACGAATATGACACGGCATTTTTCGACAAGGGCCCGAAATTCCTGCATTACTTTCCCGATGCCATCATTCTCACCTCGGTGGAATTCGATCACGCCGATATCTACAAGGATCTTGACGCGGTGGAGACAGCGTTCAAGCGGTTGGTCAATCTGATTCCACGCCGCGGGCGGATCATCGCTTTCGACGGAATTGCTGGAGATGCTATGGCTGGAGATGCGGCAGAGAGCGCCAGTCTTGAACGCTGCCTGAGCAAATCGTTTTGCCCGGTGGAGCGGTATGGCGCCGGGCCGCGCGCGAACTGGCGAGTGACGAACCTGAAATTTGAAGCCGGGACGCACGTCGTGGTCGGTCGAGCGCGATGGAAAGCCCTGGGCCGACTTTGAGTTCCCTCTCGCCGGCGAATACAACGTGTGGAACGCGACAGCAGCGGCAGCGCTCGCTTCCGCCTACGGCATTTCGAAAGAGGAGATCGCCGCGGCCGTGAAAACTTTCAAGAGTGTCAAGCGCCGCCTGGAAGTGAAGGCGCAGGTTAATGGCATCACCATCATCGACGACTTCGCGCATCATCCCACGGCGATTGCCGGCACACTGAAGGCATTGCGGGCGCGTTATGCGGGTTCACGATTGTGGGCGATTCTCGAGCCACGATCGAATACGTTGCGGCGGCGCGTGCTGCAGGCAGACCTGGCGCGGAGTTTGGCAATGGCGGACGAAGTGATCGTCGCGGGCGTGTTCCGCTCGGAATCGCTCCCGGAGAATGAACGGTTGGATCTGCCGGAACTGGCGGCGGATATTCAGAAACATGGCAGCCGCGCGCGCTTGCTTGCCGGCGCGGATGAGATCGTTCAAACCTTAGGCCCGGAGATGCGTCCCGGCGATGTGGTGGCGATTCTTTCGAACGGCGGCTTCGGTGGAATCTACGAAAAACTCCCGGCGCGGCTGCGAGCGCTGCTGGCGAGGCAGAGGTCTCGAGGAAACGGTCGAATCAGAGAACGTCAAGTCGGTGAACGTGGCGGGGAAGCGATGAACTTCTCCGTCGCGACGGGAAGCGCAGCGCGCCAAACGCTTCGCATCGCATTGCTGCTCTGGATGGTTTCGGTTTCGGCGTCATCCTACGCCGTCACTAACTACACCATTTCTCTTGCCAACCCTGAGCAGCATCTGGTCGAAGTACAGGTCATACTTCCGGAAGGTCCGGCGCAGCGGGAGTTGCAGCTTCCAGTCTGGAACGCGTTGTATCAAGTGCGTGACTTCGCGAAGTACGTAAACTGGGTGCGCGCCAAAGACCGTGCCGGTCGCGCGCTCGCAGTGCGCGCATTGAACCCGAGCCGCTGGCAGATCACCGGTGCGGAGCGCGGTGCCGTGGTGGAGTATCAGATCTTTGTCGATTCGCCGGGACCCTTCGGCGCTGAGTTAAATTTCCACCATGCCTTCTTCAATCTGGCGCAAGTTCTTATGTATCCCGTGGAGGCGCGAAGCAGCCCGATGGTCGTGCGTTTCAACCAGGTTCCCGAGGGATGGCTCATCGCGACGCCGTTAACGTCAATGCCCGAGGGCAGATTCAGCGCCGAGAATTATGACCGGCTAGTGGATTCTCCAGTCGAGATTGGAGAGTTTAAGGAATCTGATTTCGATGAAGGTGGCGGGCATTATCGCGTGATCGTTGACGCTGATGCCGCCGACTACGATATGGGGAAGCTTGACGACATGCTCCACAAGATTGTGGCGGCCGCAACCAGTTGGATGGACGATCGTCCCTTCGAAAACTACATGTTTCTTTATCACTTTCCGCGCGGACCGGCCGGCGGCGGCATGGAACATTCTTACTCCACGGCCATTGCCGTGCATGCGGACGTGCCGCTGCAGGCTCCCGAAGTACTGGACTCGGTAACTGCGCATGAGTTTTTTCATCTCTGGAACGTGAAGCGAATCCGTCCGCAAACTCTCGAGCCCGTCGACTACACACGCGAGAATTACACGCGAGCCCTGTGGTTCAGTGAGGGAGGCACGAGTACTGCGGCTGACATCATTCAGTTGCGCGCCGGTCTGCTCGACGAGCGCCACTTCGAACGCCAACTGGGCGCAGGAATCACCGAACTCAAGCGGCGTCCCGCCCACCTGACCCAGTCCGCGGAAGAGTCGAGTCTCGATGCGTGGCTGGAGGGTGATGCGTACTACCGACGGCCCGAGCGCAGCATCTCGTATTACAACAAAGGTGAGTTGCTCGGCGTCGCGCTGGATTTGGCGGTGCGCGAAGCCAGCCACGGGCGTGCGTCCCTGCGCGAAGTGTTTCAGTGGATGAATCAGAATTATGCGAAGAAAAATCGGTTCTTTCCTGACTCAGATGGTGTCCGCGAGGCTGCTGAGGCGGTAACCCATGCCGATCTCGGATGGTTTTTCGGGAAGTATGTCGCTGGGACGGATGAAATTCCATGGGATGATTTTTTTCGCGGCGTCGGATTGCGATTGATCGAGGGAAAGAACACGATCGCGGACGCCGGATTCGTCGCCTCGCGAAATTTTGACGGTCCCATGGTCGCGTCGGTAACTGCAGGCAGCGAGGCGGAGCGCGCCGGTTTGCAAACCGGCGATACGATTCTCGAAATCAACGGCAAGACCTCGGGAGAAGAATTCCCCCAGGAAATCGCCCAGCTTTCTACAGGCGACACGATCACGATTAAGGTAAGGGGCCGACGCGGTGGCGATCGTGAGTTGAAGTGGAAGGTGGGAAGCCGTGACGAAATCTCGTACGAACTCAGAGACGTGGATAATCTTACGGCGGAACAACAGGCCCGGCGTTCGGCGTGGCTGAAGGGCGAGGCGCAGATTCCGCACCAAACCAACCCACATTAGAAACGGCGCTCTAAGGAGCAAGCTTCGGGGGGCAAACTTAATATGATCCGCACCGTCGCGATGCTGGCGTTCTGGGCACTGGCCGCGCCCGTGGCGGCGCTCGTCGGGTTTCCCTGGACGTTTATCTCGGGCGATGTCAGCTTGCTCTATCGCATGTTCATGTTTGGCGCGTGGAACGGAGTGCGGCTGACTGGAGTCAGAGTGCAGACGATCGGGCTCGACCAGCTCGACCCGGCGCGCACTTATATTTTTATGTCGAATCACGTGTCGAATTTGGATCCGCCGATTACCATCCCTTTGATTCCTCGCCGCACTTCGGTGCTGGTGAAAAAGGAATTGTTCAGCGTTCCGATCCTGGGGCGCGCGATGCGCATCGGGTCGCTGATACCAGTGGATCGCGGCAATCGCGACGCTGGTATTGAATCCGTCCGTATGGCGAAGCAGGTCTTGCAGCAAGGAATCAACATGAGCATCTACGTGGAAGGGCATCGTTCGTTCGATGGCAAGCTGCTGCCTTTCAAGAAGGGACCGTTCTACCTGGCGATGGAGTGCGGCGTGCCGGTGGTTCCCGTGACCATCACGGGCACGCATGACTTGATGCCGAAGGGAAGGTTCGCGATCAAGCCTGGAGTAGCGACCGTAATTTTTCATGCGCCGATTGAGCCCAGCGATTTCGGAAGCCGCGAGTGCTTGATGGAGAAAGTGCGGGCGGTGATCGAAAGCGGACTGCCGGAAGAGTTTCGGCAGAGTAGCGCGTCGGCGTGAGTGCTTCACGGTCTTACTCCTTCGGTGTCTTGGCCCGCAGAGCTCGCGCCATTTCTGGCAGCTTGGGCAGCAGGGCCGAATACTTCAACCACAGCTTGTGATCTACGGCCGGAGCGCCGCTGACCAGCGCTCCCGCGGGAATGTCGTGGGCCACGCCGCTTTGCGGCGTGACTATGGCGCCTTCCCCGATTTTGCAGTGACCGACTACTCCGACCTGGCCAGTTAAAATGACTCGCTTGCCAATTTCCGTGGAACCGGCGAGGCCTACTTGCGAGCAGAGCAAAGCATCTTCGCCCACCTGCGAGCCGTGGCCGACCTGCACCAGGTTGTCGATCTTGACTCCACGCCCGATGCGGGTTTCGCCGACGCTGGCGCGGTCGATGCAGGAATTGGCCTGAACTTCCACGTCGTCTTCGATGATGACCGGAGCGGGCTGGGGAATCTTGTGCCAGCGTGCATCGTGAGTCTTGGCGAAGCCGAAACCGTCGGAGCCGATCACGACTCCGTTCTGCAGGAGGACGTTGTTGCCGATGCGGCAGTTCTCGCGCACTACGGCGTGCGCGTGGGCAAAGAAATTCTCGCCGATCTTTACCCCGCGATAGATCACTACGTGCGCCAGCAGCACGGCGTGGTCGCCGATCTCGACGTTCTCGTCGACGACAACGTAGGGGCCGAGATGGGCGCCGCGTCCAATCTTCGCCGTGGGATGGACGACCGCCGTTGGATGCACGCCCGGGGCATAACTTAGCGGCTGGTGGAAGAGTTCGAGGGCCTGGGCGAAGGCAAGATAAGGATCTTTGGCGCGCAGCATAGCCGCCGGGATGGCAGGGAAGTCCTCGGCAACAATTACGGCCGCGGCCTTGGTGAGCCGGGCGGCGGCGGCGTACTTGGGGTTGGCGACGAAGGTGAGTTCTCCGGGGCCGGCTTGCTCGATGCCGTTTACGCCGGTGATCTCGGTGTCGATGATCCCGGAATCGAGGGAGCTGTGGTCGAGGCGCGCGTTGAGGGCGGATGCGATCTGTGAGAGTTTCATGGTCGATGGATGGGACGCGGGTAAATCGTACACCAGTTCCGAAATGGTCCACCGCACCATACTTGCCGGAGCTTGTTTACCTTTTCGTAACAGGGTACCCCCCCTCCCCCCTGCCTCTAATGGAATCATTGAGTTAGACATGTTTTGGTTTGCAAAATCCGGATAACAAAGGGCTTAGAGGTCATAATCTAGATAACAAAGGGGTTGTCGGCGGCTGTGCCCCAGTGAGCGGCGGTGCCTCTGCTGAGGCAATCATGAAGGAGTTTTTTGTGAGGCGCAAGGGCGGATGTCACAGGCGTAGGCTGTGGAAATCTGCCGAGCGAAATCCAGAGGGATTTGCATTTGTGACATCCCACCCTTTCGCAAACACCGCGAAAGGATGGGCCACCCGCCAAGTTGGCGAACGCCCTCAAATCCGCTACTGCACGATGAGGGTGAAACCCGTCGTTGATACGGTCGACCCGCTGGTAGCGTTGACCACCACGTTGTAGCTTCCGGTTGGGGTGCCGGAGTTCGGAGGCGGACTCTGGTTGTTGTTGCTGCTTCCTCCTCCTCCTCCTCCGCAACCTGGAAGCAATATGACAAACGCCAACATCACCAAAAGAAATCCAGGCGAGCGTCGGTGTCCCGAGGTGCCGAGGAGCACGACCGAAAAGAGCATGAAGCTGGCAAGGGCCAGCCAATTCGTCCGATGCAAGTGTCGGGGTAAATTTAGTATGGCTGCGGTGCTGGCCGCGGTGGTTGTGACGGTGATTATGGGAGACGTGATTGTCGGCGCGCCTGTGGCTGTAACCGATGATTGGCTGAACACGCAGGTTGCGCCGGAGGGCAATCCCGAGCAGGAGAGAGTGATGGTTCCGCTGAACCCGGTGGAGGTATTAACGGACACTGACGTGGAGCCCGACTGCCCTGGCGCGGGGATCGTTACTTGAGATTGATTTAACGGCACTGCAGCGAAGAATCCGGGGGTAATCGTGAAGGATTGAGACTGGGTGGTGCTGCTGGGGTTGAAGCTGTTGTCGCCGCTATAACTGGCGGAGATGGTGTGGCTGCCGGTGTCGAACGTGAAGACGCCGTTGGCGGTGGCGGTGTTGGCGCCGCTGTTGATTTGATCTCCGGTATTTAACGGGAACGAATTACCGCCCGGGATGGGGCCGAAGGTGTCTGCGAAGTTGACGGTTCCGGTGGGCGTGCCGTGTCCCGACGCGCCGGCAACATCAGCCCGCAGGTAGACGAAACTGCCGAAAGGACCGCCAGTAAACGGAACGGCGTTACCGTCGGAATTGGCAGTGAGTACCGAAAGAATTGTCGTGCTCGGCTCGGCTGTCACGGTGACCGAAATCGGGCCGGAGTCACTGGGAGCATAAGTGGCATCGCCAGCATAGTGAGCGGTGACGTCGTAGGGTCCGCCTCCGGGCAGGTTGCTGGTGGAAGAGGCGACGGTGCTTGTGCCGCTCAAGGTGAACCCGTCCATCGCAGTCTGCATATTGAAGCTCGCGCCGATTGCCGCCATCAGAGACACGTCGCCGGACGGATTTCCCGTCCCGCTGCTGGGTGAAACAGAAATATTCACACTTACGGCGGACCCATGCGTAATGTTGGCCGTTGGACCGAGCGCAAGCGTGGTAGTAGTGGGAGTGAAGGTGATCGAATTCCACTGATTAACCAAGTTTGTGACGTTAACCGATCCCAGCCCGGAAGCCAAATCGAAACCTACGCCAGCCTCGTAGTCCGCAGAAGTTAATCCATAATTAACTTCTCCAGGCACAGCGTTGTTGCCTAGGGTGACGTCGTTGAAGATGCATGTGCTTGCCGGCAGCAGCGTGGTGTTGGATGCGTTGCATTGCGAGAGATTGCTCGCCCCCGACGCGGCAAGCTTGTAAAAGACGTAGTTGGCCTGGCCTTGACGTGCGCCCTGCGATGAATTGGGATTTGCTATCTGACCGTCGACGAGGGCCATGATCCCGGCGAAAGAGGGCGTAGCCGCCGAGGTCCCCGAGACGAAGTAGATGTAATTCTGGGCACAGGACCCCTCCAGGCACAAGAGGTAGGGATCGTGGCTGGCCGCAGTCAACGCAACGTCGGGCAAATCGCGAACTCCATCGTTGGGTATCCCCTCGACACCGGATTGCCAGGAGGGCTTGGCCACGCCTGGGGTCGTACCACCGGCTTCGATGTTTCCGGCGCTGGCTCCCCCGCTGCCTGCCCACAGACCCGTGGTTGGGCTACTCTGGTTCCAGACATCTTCCGGGATGTAGGAAATTGCTGTCTCTTGCAGTGGTGGCCCAGTTCCCCAGTATTTGCTGTCCTGCCCGTTCTCGTTGAACATAGTGCCGCCCACGGCGATATTGAATGGGGTGGACGCGAGTAGATTGACAGATATAGGATGCGTGGCCGGCGGCATTGAAGGATCATCGCAGCCCTCAGCCCCATCATCTCCCGTGGAAACGAAGTAAGTAATGCCTTGGGCGGCGGCCTGTTCGGCAAGCGCGTAAGTGCCAGCAAGCTGGGCATCGGTCGCAAGGAGTTCGCAGCTACCGAAGCTTTCGGTCATGACATCCGCGAAATTATTTTCGACGATGTAGACTTCGGAGAGGTCGATGCCATCCGTGGTATTGGTGGTGGCGGAGACAACGACCGCAACAGAGGCCCCCAGGGCCACTGCGCCTGACCAAGTCGAATCCAGGGTAACCTCAGCCTCCTCACCTCCTCCGAGATCGCCAGGATCGGGTCCGTTCAAGAAAATGTTAGTGTTTGTAAATGGCAGGCCAAAGGCTGCACGAAAGTCATTGACGTCGTTTGCTGGGCCGTTCACGTTGTACAGATTGCTGCGGGCCACGACTCCGACGGTCACGCCCTGTCCGGCTAGGCTTAAGTTGCTAAAGGCCGGCGAATTATAAATTGTTGCAAAATCCTGCGGCCCGAGGGCGTAGATTGCTGGTTGGGCTGGAAAGGTAACGTTACGCCGATCACCGCGACGGACGATCTTGAATGCCGCTGGATACTCGGATAGGTGAAGCTGGGGCTTTTTCAGGAAATTGTGCAGCGTCAGCACTCCCGCTACCGCGGGCGTTAGCGCCGTGGGGATCGAAGGGTCGCTGGAGTTGGCCCAGTGCTGCTCTCCGTTGACGATGTATTTGTGAATCGTGGTGTGAAAGGCCTCCCGCACCTGGCTCGCGGAGCCGGAGAATTCCAGTACGGTGCGGCCCTTGGTGGTACCCACCTGAAATCCGTGCGACTGCAGCCAGGCAGTAATGGTTTGAATGTCGCTGTCAGTCGGCCCGAACTGCTTGCCAAATTGTTCCGGCGTCAACCATTTGTGGTAGCTGGGCGAGGCTTTGTCCTGCTGGTCGTCGAGGAGCTTCCGGAGGGCGGATTCCTGCTCCGGGCTGCGCTTCAGCACCAGGAGCATGCGCTGCATGGGGAGCGTGGCGGGGGCTGTGCCCAGGTCGAATTGCGGACGCGCCAAAGGATGCGTGTTGCCGTGCAGCACCGTCAGTTGGGATTCGTCCACGGGTTGCACGATCAACGGGGCTGGCGTTGTTTGCGCGGCATGTTGGGCAGCGGAGCGCTGCACAAGCGATAGCGCGCAGAAGAGGATGAGTGCGATGAGGGTGATGGCGGATAATCGCGTCGACGCGGAGGGACAGAAGACCTTCATGCGACACCTCTACCTCGGAATGTGGCTGATGCAAGAATCAAGGATCAAAGACCAGACGGGACGGGAGGAAGGAAGTAGTCCCGGCTGCTCTCGCCGCGCGGAAGGTTGGCCGCGCCCAGATCACAGGTTTTACCTCAAGCCTGAGAAGATTGCAATACCTAGAATCTCATTCCTCGAACATGGGGACCTGGCGCTGGTCGTCGGTGGGGCCGCGTCTGGGGCGGCGGGTGGCGCCGATCACGGCTAGGACCGTCAACGATTCGAGGGCGGTGCGGGGGACGAAGATGCGCTGCGTGTTCGAACGTTGGTCCGGGGGATTTACCAAGTAGCCTTCCGGGAGGTTTTGAGTGAGGTCGGAGGGCATTAGGCCTTCGAGGATTTCGTTGTCCTTGAAGCGGAGGCGGACCCAGAGGCCTTCGGAGCGGGGGCGGGTGGTGAAGGTTTTGCGGGTTAGCGACTCGGAGTCGCCGAACTCGCGGACGAAGTAGACGCCTTTGATCTCGCGCAGGTCGATGGCGATTACGGTGCCGGAGGTGTTGAGCAACTCAAGTTTGCCCTCGGTGATGAATTGCGCGTGGGAGACGTAGCCGGAGACGGAATCGCGGTCCATCTTGCGGACGATTACTTTCTTATGGGTCGAGGGCATGGTCGGGCTTCGGACTTCGGCTTTCGGGCTTCGGTAAGGCACGCTGGTTCAGCCGAAGCCTGATGGCTGAAGCTGGACAGCCGCCTCATTCTCGCACTAAATGGGAGGAAATCGCTGGAATCCACGTTGGCAGTAGCCAAAATATAAACCTTGTGTTATTCCTTTAAGTTGCTTTGTCTCAACTAAACTCTGTTTAAGTGCTTTATATGTAACGGCTTGAGTCTCGGCCGGTCTTGAAGGAACGAGTGTGGGCCCCAGCAGTCTGTGGAAATCTTGTGGAAAAGCGTTGGATTTAATCCCGCTTGGCCGTGTCCGGGATGTGCAGGAAACTGCGGTCGTCGGGAACGCTTGAAGTCGGTTGTCTTGAAGACGAATGGCTGATTACATTTACACGATGGAAATCCGGTTGACGCCGGATCAGACGAAAGGCGTCAATCTGGTGCAGGACATAGCCCGGGCCGCGGGAATCACTCTTTATCTTACTGGCGGGGCGATTCGCGACATCATCAGCGGGTTTACGATTCGCGACCTCGACTTCACGGTTCAAGGTAATCCTCTCAAACTGCAGAAGGACTTCGAGCGGGCGGGCGCGCAGGTGGCCGGCCACGATGAAGACGTGCGCACGCTGTTTCTGGTGCTGCCGGGGAACGTGCGCGCCGAGATCGGCATGGCGCGGACGGAAGTTTACGAGAAGGTGGGCAAGGCTCCGGTGATTGCGCCGGCCAGCATTCAGGAGGATCTGCGGCGGCGCGACTTTACGGTGAACGCGATGGCGCTGTCGCTGAATGAGGGATCGCGCGGGCTGTTGCTTGATCCGTTCAACGGTGTGGCCGATATTGAGGCGAAGCTGCTGCGGATTCTGCACAACTATTCGTTCGTGGAGGATCCTTCGCGGCTGATTCGCGCCACGCGTTTTGCGGCGCGGTTTCATTGGCCGCTCGAGGAGCGGACGCAACTCCGCTACAACGCGGCCAAGGAAAACAACTACATTGAGCACATCTCGCGTAGCGCGGTGGGACATGAGATCGCGCAGCTGGCGCATGAAGATGACCCGTTGAATGTGGTGAAGGCGCTCGAGAAAGAAGAGTGGCTGAAAGTGCTGCATCCGCATTGGTCGTCGGCCAAGGTGGATACGAACGGACTGGGCCAGTTGATGAAAACTCGGCAGCAGATGGTGGACCTGGGCTATACGGTTGATCCATCGCCGGCGGTGATGCACTTTCTGACTGCACGGCTCTCGGACAAGGACATTTCTGATTTGCGGCGGCAGATCCCGCGCAAGGATTTGGTCGAAGCCTGGCGCGATATAGAGGATCATGCCAAAGAGTTAGCGAAGCGACTGACCGGCAAGGAAGCGGCGACGCCTTCGCGCACGTGGAATCTGCTTTCATCAGCGCGGCCGGAGATGATTTTATTTCTAGCAGTGACGGCGCGGCAGCAGACCGTGGCGCAGAAGATAAAAAACTTCCTGACCAAGTGGCGGCAGGTGCAGCAACGCATTCCGCTGCCGGAGATGACGGAACTGCTGATCACGCAGCAGTTGCCAGAGTATCCGAAGATTGCGCGCGACGTGTTCATGCTGCTGCTCGATGGAAAATTGCGCTCGCGAACGGAGACGTTGAAGTTCTTGAAACCGTTTGCGCCGCCCCCACCGCCTCCACCGCCTCCACCCCGGCGCGGGCGAGGGCCGAAAGCAGCGGCTGTTCCTCCGGCCGCGGCTGCAGTGGGGAAAAAGGGCGAAGTGGCGAAGGGTAAGGGAAAGGCTGCGGCGCCTGCAGTCGCGCCTCCGGTGGTTGCGCCTCCTGCGAAGGCTAAATCCAAAGGGATGCCGACGGCCGTCAAAGGTCAGGACAAGCCCGCGAAGCATACCGTTAAACCCACTGCGAAAGCTGCTGCCAAGCCGGCTGCGAAACATCCTGCACCATCGAAAAAAGCGGCTCACAAACCGAAACCAAAGGCAAAGAGCAAGAAGCGGTAAGGGTTTACGAATCATCTCGGTACCGGGCAGTGTCCTGATTCGCCTCTCGCCAGGTACCAATTTCTCGCGCATCCGGCCTCGGGCAGGCATATAATAGAGGTATGCATCGACCGCTTCTCAGTGCGGCGTTCGTGCTACTGCTGGCCGGTGTGCCGCTTTCGGCGCAGCACGGTGGTGGAGGGCATGCGTCCGGCGGCGGACATGGCGGGTTTGCTTCGCACGGCGGTGGGTTCGCTGGGCACTCGAGCGCTTCGGCTTTCGGTGGCGCACGCGCGGGTTCTGGTTTCGCGACTCGTTCCTTTGCCCCTCGCTCGACCTCGCGTCCTGCATTCTCCTCTCGCAGCTTCAACCGAGGCTTTAATCGTGGCTTCAATCGTTCTGGTCGAGCGCGATTCGGCGCCTACGGCGTCGGAAGCAACTGCTACTACTACGGCTACGGATGTGTAGGGGCCTACGGTTATCCATGGGGATATGGGGGCGAGATCGATCCGTATTGGTGGTGGGATTCAGGTTCGTCTGGCGACTCGGACCAGCAGTACCAGACCGGCCTGGCGAACGAGATGAATCAGCAGAGTCTCGATGAGCAGAGGATGCGCCAGCAGAACGATCAGGATGTCTACGCGCAGTGGGCGCCTTCGCCGCCGCGCGCACACGTCGAGCACGAGGAACTTAACGAAGCGGCACCGGCCACGGTGCTGGTTTTCCGCGACGAGCACAAGCAGGAAGTAAAGAATTACGCGATCGTGGGGCAGATGCTGTGGGTTTTCGATCTGCAGCAACATACACAGAAAATTCCGCTCTCTGATCTCGACCTTCCAGCCACTTCCAAGGCCAACGATGCGCGCGGCGTGGACTTCCAGTTGCCCGGCGCGAACGAAGGGCAGTAATCTCCGACGCGAAACTGCGTTGCCACTCACCTTAGTATTCTGTGGATAACTTCGCGGTTGTGCGCGCGCATTTCCCGTTAGAATGACGCCAACGGTCGGTCATGGCCGTACAATAAAAACTGAGGCCTATGTCTCAATTCGTCCACCTGCACCTGCATACCGATTACTCCCTGCTGGATGGCGCCTGCGACGTCGAAAAACTTTGCCAACGTGTGAAAGAGCTGGGCATGCCTGCCGTGGCGATGACCGACCACGGAAACATCTTTGGCGCGGTGCACTTTGTGAACGCTGCGAATCACGCGGGCGTGAAGCCGATCGTGGGTTGCGAACTTTACATCTGCAAGAAAGATGATCACAACATCGAGCGCACCCCGCCCGAAGGCGATACCTACAACCATCTGCTGGTGCTGGCCGAGAACGAAGAGGGCTACCGCAACCTGGTAAAGATCACGTCGGAAGCCTCGCTGCACGGTTTTTATTACAAGCCGCGGGTGAGCAAGAAATTTCTGGCCGAGCATTCCCGCGGATTGATCGGGCTTTCGGGGTGCCTCAAAGGTGAAGTCGCAGAGCGGTTGATGGAAGGGAAATACGATGCCGCGCGCGCGGCCGCCGGAACGTTTGTCGATATTTTCGGTAAGGACAATTTCTATCTCGAGATTCAGGATCAAGGACTGGCGATGGAGCACAAAATCCATCCTGGCCTGTTCCAGTTGGAAAAAGACCTGGGGCTACCGCTGGTGGCGACCAATGACAGCCATTATCTCTGCGAAGACGATGCGCACGCACAGGACGTGATGCTGTGCATCCAGACTGGCAAGTCGATTCACGATACGGGGCGGATGAAGTTTGAGGGCACGCAGTTCTTTGTCAAAAGCCACGATGAGATGTACCGCGTGTTCAAGGACTCGCCAGAAGTTTTGAGCCGGACGCTCGATATTGCCGAGCGCTGCAGGCTTCATCTCGAGAAGGTTGCAACGCCGTTCCCGCAATTTGAGGTTCCGCAGGGATACACGATTGACAGCTATTTCGAGCATGTTTCCCGCGAGGGGTTTGCGCGGCGAATGGCAGCGCTGCGGCCGTTGCACGAGCAGGGCAAACTGAAGCATCCGATTTCAGATTACGAGCAACGGCTGGAGCGGGAGCTGGCGATCATCCAGCAGATGAAGTTTGCCGGATATTTCCTCATCGTGTGGGACTTCATCCGCTATGCGAAGGAGCGTGACATCCCCGTTGGACCGGGACGCGGATCGGCTGCTGGGTCGCTGGTGTCTTACGCGCTCGGCATCACCGATCTCGACCCACTGCAACACGAGTTGCTGTTTGAGCGCTTTCTGAATCCGGAGCGGGTTTCGATGCCGGATATCGACATCGATTTCTGCATGAACCGTCGCGGCGAGGTGATCAATTACGTCACGCAGAAATATGGGCGTGACAATGTGGCGCAGATCATCACTTTCGGCACCATGGCGGCTAAGGCGGCGATCAAAGACGTGGGGCGCGCCATGGACATTCCTTACAGCGACGTCGACCGCATCGCGAAGATGATTCCGACGCAGCTCAACATCACGCTCGATCAGGCCATCGAAGACTCGCCGCAACTGCGCGAGGCCATAGAGAAAGATGGACAGATTCGTGAGCTGATTCAGACTGCGAAGAAGCTGGAAGGGATGGTGCGCAACTCCGGAGTTCACGCAGCGGGCGTGGTGATTTCGCCGCGGCCTTTGACCGAACTTGTCCCGCTGCATCGCACTAAGAACGAGGAAATCGTTACTGCCTTCGACATGGTTGCCATCGAGAAGATGGGCCTGCTGAAGATGGATTTTCTCGGGCTGACCACGCTTACGATTCTCACCGACACGCTGAAACTGATCGCGCAGACGCGCGGAACGCCGATCACGCTCGAAAGCATTCCTCTCGAAGATACCGAAACCTACCAGAAAGTTTTTCACAAGGCCCTGACTTCTGGCGTCTTCCAGTTTGAATCGCATGGCATGCGGGACGTGCTGCGGCGCTATCAGCCAAACTCGATCGAACATCTTACCGCCTTGAATGCGCTCTATCGTCCAGGACCCATGGCAATGATCGATGACTTCATCGAGCGCAAACAGGGACGGCGCAAGATTGAGTATGAACTGCCGGAGCTGAAAGAGATTTTGGAAGAGACGCTCGGCGTCTTCGTTTATCAGGAGCAGGTCATGCAAGCGGCGAACAAGCTTGCAGGCTACTCACTGGGCGAAGCCGATCTGCTACGGCGGGCGATGGGCAAAAAGAAACAGGAAGAAATGGCGGCACAGCGCGAGCGTTTCATTCAGGGTGCGGCGCTGCGCAAGTTTCCGCCGAAAAAGATCGAGAAGATTTTCGACCTCATGGCGCAGTTTGCGGGATACGGCTTCAATAAGTCGCATTCGGCCGCTTACGCGCTGCTCGCCTATCACACGGCATATTTGAAGACGCATTATCCCGTCGAGTTCATGGCGGCACTGCTCACTTCAGTCACCGGCAGTACGGACGACGTGGTGAAGTACATCAACGAGTGCCGTGAGATGGGCATTGCGGTGGAAGCACCGGACATCAATGTCTCAGATGCAAACTTCACGCCGCACGGTGAAGCGATTCGGTTTGGCCTGGCGGCCGTGAAGAATGTCGGTGGCAATGCGATTGAATCGATTGTGGCGGCACGAAAGAAGCTTGGTCGCTTCAAATCAATTTACGAATTCTGCGAGAACGTTGATCTGCGGCTGCTCAACAAACGCGTGCTGGAGTCGTTGATCAAGAGCGGGGCGATGGATTCACTCGGCCGGCGCGCCCAGGCCATGGCTGTCCTCGATCGCGCCATGGAGCGCGCCCAGAAGGCCCAGCGCGATGCGGAATCGGGACAACACGGGCTGTTTGGCGTGTTTCAGCAGGAAGAGTCGGAAGTCAATAACGACAGGCTGCCCGACATTCCCGACTGGGATGAGCAGGCGCGTTTGGCGGCGGAGAAAGAAATCCTCGGCTTCTTTATAAGTGGGCATCCGCTGGAGAAATACAAAGACAAACTAGCAGACCTGCAGGCGTTGCGCATCGATGAGATTGCCGTGATGACGAGGTCCACCGGCAAGGATGAGACCATCGCGACTGCGGGGATAATCGGGAATGTGCGCGTGCAGAAATCGAAGCGCGGGGAGTTCTATGCGCAGGCGACGCTCGAGGACATGTCCGGCTCAATCGATATGATAGTTTTTCCTGAGGCGTACAAACGACTTGGTGACAAGGTGAAACTTGACGTTCCTGTGCTGGTCAGGGCGGGGGTAAGAATCGAAGAAGGAACGAATCCCAAGATTACGGCGGCCGAGATCATGCCGCTCGAAGACGCTAAAGTTCCGCTGCCGCGCGCGATCCGCATTCGAGTGCCGCTTGAAACCGCGGGTGAGACAACGGTGGACGATCTTTACGCACTTTTCACGCAGCGCAAGGGTGCCGCGCAGGTGTTATTTGACGTGGAACGTGTGGGGGATTTTATGGTGGTGATGGAAGTAGAAGGTTATAATGTGCTGCCAGATCGCAGCTTCATCGCCCGCGTCGAACAACTATGCGGACGGGGCAGTGTCCGCGTGATCAATTGAGACCGTAAGCGGCAAACGTGCTCAGCTAACCATTATTCAGCACAACCTCCATGGAAGCCAGCGATAAAGCGCAGCAGGAACTGGAGCAGATCGAACGCCAGGTGGCGCTGATCGAGGCCTCTTCTGGGCAGAATGACGAGACGCAGCGCCAGCTGGCGAAGCTTCATGAGCGTGTTCACATTCTCCGGGAGCAAATGAAGAGCCTGCAGACTGCCTGGCAAAAGACGGAGTTGGCACGGCACGCGCAGCGTCCGCAGGCGCTCGACTATATCGAACGCGTGTTCACCGACTGGAGCGAAATTCATGGGGATCGCGGGTTCGGCGACGATCCGGCGATTGTTTGCGGGATGGCGCGCTTTCATGGCGAGGAAGTTCTCGTCATCGGCACTCAAAAAGGCCGGGACATGAAGCAGCGCGTGTACCGCAATTTCGGAACGCCTCATCCCGAGGGATATCGCAAGGCGCTGCGTGTGATGCAGGTCGCGGAAAAATTTCGCAAACCCATTTTCACGCTGGTAGATACCGACGGAGCCTACCCTGGTATTCACGCGGAAGAGCGCGGACAAGCCGAGGCGATTGCCTACAACTTGCGGGAAATGGCGCGGCTTGAAGTGCCGATCATCGCGACGGTGATTGGGGTTGGGGGCAGCGGCGGAGCGTTGGCGATCGCCGTGGCCGACCGCGTGCTGATGATGGAGAATTCAATTTACTCAGTGATTTCGCCCGAGGGTTGCGCGGCCATCATGTGGCGGGATTCCACGAAGAAAGAGTTGGCCGCCGAGGCGATGCGCATTACCGCCACGGATCTCAGCGAGTTGGGCTGCATTGACGATATCGTGCCCGAGCCGGAAGGTGGGGCTCACCGGGACTATGAAGCCGCGGCGAACTTACTCGACGTCAGCCTGCAGAAGCATTTCTCGGAGCTGAAGAAAATCCCACCGGCAGATTTGATCGCAACACGATACGACAAGTTCCGCACCATTGCGCAATTCTTCAAGACCGAGTGAGGCCGCGGTCATTTTGTTTCTTGCCTCTCGTTCCCAGGTAGGTTCGTCACGGCTTCAGACGGGCGATTTGAAGTGCCGAGAAGGCGCTATCGCCGTATAATATTCTGTTTCCTCCAAGTTGAAATTTGGGCGGATCATTCTGGACAGATCATTCCGCCTCTAAATCGAAGGAAGGAGTAGGGATGGCCACTACGGATGTTGCGCCTCAGGGTACGGGCGGGCAATTGGGGCGCAAGCGTATCGTCAATGACATGAGCATTCAGGTTGCAACGGTGAATGGCTCTGGCTCTCAAAGTTCAAATACCGTACTGTTGCGAGCGATTTTTCAGATGGGTGTACCGGTTTCAGGGAAAAATCTTTTTCCGTCAAACATTGCCGGTCTGCCCACCTGGTATACGATTCGCGCCAACAAAGATGGCTACATCGGCCGCAAGAAGGAAATCGATTTCCTGGTGGCCATGAATGCGGAAACCGCACAGGACGATGTGATGTCGCTGGCGGCGGGCGCTTCGGTGTTGTACGACGAACCGCTGGCCCTCGAGAAACTGCGCGACGACCTGATTTTTTATTCGGTTCCCTACGACAAGCTGGTCGCAACCGTTTGTCCAGAGGCGAAGCTGCGCAAGCTGGTCAAGAACATGGTGTATGTGGGCGTGGTCGCGCAGCTCCTTACCATTGACATGGGCGAGGTGGAGAAGGCGATCCGCAAACAGTTTGCTGCGAAGGTGAAAGCTGCCACCCTCAACCTGGCAGCGGCTCAGGCTGGATTCGATTACGCCAAGGCCAACTTGCAAAAGCGCGGAGTGTTCTACATCGAGCGCATGGACAAGACCGCGGGCAAGATCATCATCGACGGCAACTCGGCCGCGGCTCTCGGTTGCATGTTCGCCGGATGCACTGTGGTGACGTGGTATCCGATTACCCCATCGTCGTCGCTAGTAGAGACGATGATCGATTACATGAAGGAGTACCGCATCGGACCGGATGGCAAAGCCACTTTTGCCATTGTTCAGGCAGAGGATGAACTGGCCGCGATCGGCATGGTGATCGGCGCCGGCTGGGCGGGCGCGCGTAGCATGACAGCGACCGCAGGTCCGGGCATTTCTCTGATGTCAGAGTTTTCCGGCTTGGCCTATTACGCGGAAATTCCGGGCGTGATCTGGGATATTCAGCGCGTTGGGCCTTCTACTGGATTGCCGACGCGGACTTCGCAGGGCGACATTCTTTCCACTGCGTTTCTTTCGCACGGCGATACCAAGAACATTATGCTGATTCCGTGCTCGGTCACGGAATGTTTCAGCATGGCCTCGGACGCCTTTAACCTGGCCGAGCAGTTCCAGACGCTGGTGTTCGTGATGTCCGATCTTGATCTTGGGATGAACAATTGGATGGCCGATCCTTTCGAGTATCCGACTACGCCGATCAAGCGGGGTAAGGTTCTCAGCAAGGCAGATCTCGACAAGCTCGGCGGCTTTGCCCGATATAAAGACTTGGATGGCGACGGCGTCGGATACCGCACTCTGCCGGGAACAGATCATCCTGCTGCAGCCTACTTTACGCGAGGCAGCGGGCACAACGATAAATCGAACTACAGCGAGCGCCCCGACGACTACGAAAACAACATGGAGCGGCTCAATCGCAAGTTCGAGAGCGCACGCTCTTTCGTGCCCCGCCCGGAGATTTTAAAGGGTGCGAATGCAAAAATAGGGATCATCGCCTACGGGACGTCTCATTGGGGCGTCATCGAAAGTCGCGACCAGTTGCGCACCGAGTATGGGATTGAGACCGACTACTTGCGGCTGCGGGCTTATCCTTTCACGCGTGAAGTGCATGAATTCATCGAGCAGCATGATCGCGTCTATGTGGTCGAGCAGAACCGCGATGCGCAGATGCTCAGCCTGCTCAAGCTTGAACTGAAGCCGGAACTGACGACGCGGCTGCGCAGCATCAGCCATCTCGACGGACTGCCGCTCGATGCACGGTCCGTCACCGACGAATTGAGCACTATGGAGGGCAAGTAAGATGGCGACTACGCCTGCTGAACCGAGATCTCCGGAACCGAAGACAAACCATATCGGCTTGACGGTAATTGATTACAAGGGCGGCAAGACCACGCTGTGCGCGGGCTGCGGCCACAATGCGATTTCCGAGCGGATCATCGAAGCCATGTACGACATGGGGGTGCAGCCCGAGCGCGTTGCGAAGCTGAGCGGGATCGGCTGTTCTTCGAAGAGCCCGGCGTATTTCATGAACCGTTCGCACAGCTTTAACTCGGTGCATGGACGCATGCCGTCGGTAGCCACTGGTGCGATGCTCGCAAACCGCAATCTGATTGCGCTGGGCGTGAGCGGTGACGGCGACACGGCGTCGATCGGCATTGGACAGTTCGTTCACCTCATGCGCCGCAATCTTCCCCTCATCTACATCATCGAAGACAATGGCGTCTACGGCCTGACCAAGGGGCAATTCTCGGCTACCGCCGATCTCGGGTCGAAACTGAAATCGGGGGTGATCAACGATCTTCCGCCGATTGACACCTGCGGGCTGGCCATCGAACTGGGCGCGACCTTTGTCGGACGATCATTTTCGGGAGACAAGAGGCAGTTGAGCGCCATGCTGAAAGCCGCCATCGCACACCACGGCACCGTGATGCTCGATGTGGTTTCGCCGTGCGTCACCTTCAACGATCACGAGGGTTCGACGAAATCCTACAAATACGTGAAGGATCATGAAGAAACTTTGCAGGACATAAGCTTCGTTCCGCACTTCGAAGAAATTGATGTGGAGTACGATCCTGGAACGACGGTCAGCGTTACTATGCACGATGGATCACATCTGCAACTGCGCAAGCTTGAAGAGGACTACGACCCGACAGATCGCATCGCTGCAATGACCCGTCTAAGTGAAGCGCACGACAAGGGCGAGGTTCTGACCGGACTGTTTTACGTGAACACGAAACTGCCCAGCTTCCTCGATATGCTGAACATGGTGGATGCTCCGCTGGCCACGCTGCCGGAGTCGCTTACGCGGCCGGGCAGGGAAGCGCTGGCGGCGGCGATGGAAGAATTAAGGTAGCGCGGCTCTCGCGCTCGCGGCCTACTTCGGCGCAGTTAGGCTCGCCGGCTCAAGACCCAGACCCGCTCCGTAATATTGCGCCAGGGCGTGCCTTTCGTCTTCCGTGAGCAACCCCGCAATAGTGCGCATGGGCATGTTGATGTCGTTGGCGCGGCTCCCGCTGGCGAAAGCCTCCAGCTGGTTCAACACGTATTCGGCGTTCTGATTGATTAGCAGGGGAGCTCCGGGACGATAGCCGACTGGACCGTGACAAGCCTGGCACGGGGGAATGCCGCGGTCTCCGTCTCCGAAGGAAACCAGACGCGATGCGATGCCGGCCGGAACGGGATCAGGCCGCGGCTGCGGAAAGATTCGGTTGTCCTGAGGATCGGCAAACGCGGGCAGCTTCGCGTAATAAGCGACCACGTCGGCCACGTCCCCGGGCGAAAGCGACTCCGCGATCGGGTTCATCTCGCGGGATACCCGCTTGTGAGATCGAAAATCTTCCAACTGTTTCCAGATTGTTAGCCTATCAATGCCTGCCAGGTTCGGCGTGTAACCGACGGCGCTGAAGCCTTCCGCACCGTGACAATGGTCGCAGCGCCTGGCGAGGAGCATCCCACGAAAAGCGTCTCCGCGCGAAGTGGCGGCGATCGTGTCGGGTGTCCATTCCACATACGATGGAATTCGATCCGGCGGATTGGCGCGCGCCTGAAGCAAGAGCCCACCGGCGGCCGTCGCGGCTACGACGGTAACCGCCAGCGCAATCGCGGCGAGCCGCCACCGAAAGCGTCCTCCGGAATGCGCTGACCCTCTAATGCGCCGCACAACTGCCCCTTTCTTCCGGCTGTAAAGCAGGGAACTGTTCGCGCGGAACGACTTTCAACTCCGACCGCATGGCGTAATGTCCCGCTCCACAAAATTCACGGCAAGGCATCTTGTATTCGCCCGGGCGCGGGAACTGAAGTTGCGCCTCGCTGATCGTCCCGGGCAAGACCTTGACTTTATAGTCGGTGCCATCGAAGGTAAGCGAGTGGACCACGTCGGCGCTGGTGATGCGAAGATGGACCGGAACCCCAGCCGGAACCAGGATGCAATGTGGAATGAACAGGTATTGTTCGGCGATCATGCGCACCGTGACTGAGCCATCCGGATCCTGCTCGGTTCCGAGATTATTCTCGACGAACTCTCCCGCCAGATGAAGCGATAAAGGATCGACGCGGCGCGAGCCCCTCAGCCAACGCAGCAGCGGAACGTCGATCTGATAATAGCGCGTGGCTGGGATCAGGCTCAGAGCCAGCACGGTCAGCAGAAACGTTCGTAGCTTTCGCCAGTTCACAATTGATTTTGTCTTAAGACGATTGGGAAGGACACGAGTTTGCTCGTGCCGTTAAGTCGCTAAGAAGTGTACCCGCACTTCAGCGCATCAGGTAAATCCTTTTGCGCCTGAAGCTAAGTCCCGCCGAGATCCTTCAGCACGGCGCTGCAACGCTCGCAGACTGTGGGGTAAGTCTTGTCCTCGCCAACGTGGATCGAATAATTCCAGCAGCGTTCGCACTTGGCCCCATCCGCCTTCTTCACCTCGACGTGGACCTGTCCGGTGCCGTTGCCCGAGGCCTGCACGAGATGCACTGCGGAAACAATAAATATGTAGCGGAGCTGATCCTTATAGCGCGCCAGGAGCGAGTAGGCAGGATCAGAGGCGGTGATGGTGAGCTGGGCCTCTAGTGGCTTGCCGATCAATTTGTTGTTGCGCGCAGTGTCCAGGGCCTTCATTACTTCTTCGCGGATCGCGAGCAGCGCGCCCCAGTTCTGGAACTGATCGGGATCGTCAACCGCCGTGCCTTCTCCGAGTAGATCGAAAGCCGAAGGGAACTGCGCCAGGTGGACGCTTTCAGGCCGGCCAGGAACATTAGGCAAATATCCCCAGACTTCTTCCGAGGTAAAGCTCGTGATGGGAGCGAGGAGCCGCGTCAACGCCTCGCCGATGCGCCAGATCGCGGTCTGTGCGCTTCGCCGGGCTCGCGATTTGGGCGCCGAGGTGTACAGGCGGTCTTTGAGCACATCGAAATAAAAGGCGCTGAGTTCAGTCACGCAGAAATAATTCACGCGGTGATAGATGCGGTGGAAGGCAAACTCGTCGTACCAGCGCCTCACATCCGCGACCAGTGCAGCGGTCAGACGTAGCATGTACTCGTCGATGTCTTCCAGCTTGGCAAACGGAACTGCGTCGGCCTGGGGATTAAAGTCATACAGGTTGCTGAGGACGTAACGGAATAAATTGTTCCGGATGGTGCGGTAAGTTTCCGCGACCCGCTGCATCAACAACTCGGAGCCGACCACGTCTTCGCGGAAGTCGACTGACGCCACCCAGAGGCGCACGACCTCCGCGCCCATGCGATCGGCGATATCGACCGGGTCGACGTCATTGCCGCGTGACTTCGACATAGCCTGGCCTTTTTCGTCGAGCGTCCATCCTGGGGTGACTACGCCTTTGTAAGGCGGCGTTCCGTGCGTACCCATGGCGCAGAGCAGAGACGACTGGAACCAGCCGCGGTATTGATCGCCACCTTCGAGATAGAGATCGGACGGCCAGGGATACGATGGCTCATCCGCGATTAACGCCAGATAGCTTGCGCCAGACTCCAGCCACACGTCGAAGATGTCTGTTTCCTTTTCGAACTTGGTGCTGCCGCAGTGCGGACATTTCGTTCCTGTCGGAAGAATCGTGTCTGATTCGGACGTGAACCAGGCGTCAGCGCCGGAGCGCGCAAAAAGTTCAACTACCTTGCGGTTGATGGCGTGGTCGTTGAGCGGCTTGCCGCAGCTCTCGCAAAGGAAAACGGCGATGGGAACGCCCCACACCCGCTGCCGCGAGATGCACCAGTCGGGGCGTGTGGCGATCATGTTCGAGAGCCGCTCCTCGCCCCAGGCTGGGTCCCACTTCACGTGCTTGATCTCTTCGAGCGTCTTTGTGCGCAGAGTGTCTCCCGGGAGGAAAAGGAAGAGCATGGGCGTTTCCATGGAGATGAACCACTGCTCGGTCGCACGGAAGATCACGGGATTATGACAGCGCCAGCAGTGCGGATACGAGTGTTCGGTTTTTTCCGCATGCAGCAGAGCGCCACGGCTCTTGACCAGGTCGATGATCGGATGATTCGCTTCCCAGACGCGTTTGCCGGTGTACTCCGGCAGGCCGTTGCGCAGGATTCCTTTTTCATCGACGTTGCTGGTGGCGTCGAGACCGTACTTGATGCCGGTGATGAAATCCTCGGCGCCATGGGAGGGCGCGGTGTGCACCACGCCCGTTCCGGTGTCCATGGTGACGTACTCAGCCAGCACGCCGAGGATCTTGCGGTCGAGAAACGGGTGCTGAAAGTTCAAATGCTCGAGTTTGCGGCCGGGGAAATGCGCGAGTTCGCGCGTGTCTGAAAGATTGCATTTCTCCGCAACGTCTTTTGCCAGCTTCGAGGCAACAATGTAGACCTCGCCGCCGGACTCAAGCGCGACATACTCTTCATCGGGATGAAACGCGACGGCCATGGACGCGGGCAGAGTCCACGGGGTGGTGGTCCAGATGATGGTTGAAACTTTTTTCTTTCCCAGTGCGCCCGCCAGAGCGGCGTCGATCTTTGCGGGATCATCGAGCAACGCGTACTTCACCCAAACTGTGGGGCTGGTGTGGTTCTCGTACTCTACTTCGGCCTCGGCGAGCGCAGTCTCATCGTGCATGCACCAATAAACGGCGCGCAGGCCTTTGTAGACGAATCCGTTTTCGTAAAAGGAAAAAAATGTCGACAGGACTACCGACTCATACTGCGGGTTCATGGTGGCGTAGGGCCGGTCCCAGCGGCCGAAGACGCCGATTCGCTTGAACTGCTGGCGCTGCAGATCGAGAAACTTTTGCGCGTACTTTCGGCATGCCGCCCGCACATCGATAGGCCGCATCTGCAGCTTCTTGCCGCCAAGCTCCTTGTCTACCTTGATCTCAATGGGTAGGCCGTGGCAATCCCAACCCGGCACGTAGGGCGCGTCGAATCCCGCCATGGTCTTCGACTTGACGATGAAGTCCTTCAGACACTTGTTCAGCGCCGTCCCCATGTGGATCGGTCCGCTGGTGTAAGGCGGGCCGTCGTGCAGAATGTAGTTGCCTTTAGCTGATCCTTTGCGGGCTTCGCGAATGCGCTCGTAGATCCGCATATGCTCCCAGCGAGCGAGCATTTTGGGCTCGTTCTGGGGCAGATTGGCCTTCATGGGGAAGGCGGTTTTTGGCAGGTTGATGGTAGCTTTCAGGTCGAACGGCACTCGGTTGGACTCTCCCAAATGATTGAATCTTCTCATTATACCGGGATCGTGGCGGTGAACGTCCATGTGCGTGGAAGCGCAATACTGGCGGGGGAACCAGCTTGCTTACTGGTACGGGCGGCAGGTAGTAAATTTCCGACCGGAACTTGAAATACACTTCGTAAAGAGCGACGGAAGGGGGTACAATTTCATTTACGGACCTAGGTTTGGAGCTTGACGCCGACTCTGGGTGTGGCTTGATCCGGTTAAGGAAATTAGGGAAGAAAATTAGAGGCAACTCGTTGGAAAGACGGCTCATCTGTGTAGGGTGACGTCTCCACCAAGATTCACGATCCCACAAGGGAAAATCGAACCCGGGAATAATGGCATCCACTGAAGTCAATCCGAACGTCACTCCGAAAGCCGCTGACGAGCCGGAGCTTCATCTCCTACTGGCCCCCGATACTTTTGAGCCCCTGTATAAATCGCTTTTCCGCAGCCTGGACGAATTCTTCTTTCCCAAGAAGCTACCGCCGCTGAAGCTGGAATCGAAGCCCATCCCGGTCAAGGATATTTGGGGCTTCTACAACTATAAAAAGAATGGCGCTCTGGGTTCGACGGTTGCCCACGTCATCGTGATCGCATTGATTATCGGCGCAACGATTCTAGGACGCCGGATGGTGACGAAGGTCGAAGCGAAACCGCAGGTGACCGAACTTATCGATCCCGGTGATTACGCACTGAAGCCCGCTAAGACCCAGGCTGGCGGCGGTGGCGGCGGTGGCGACCGCGATGTGCTGAAGGCCTCGCAGGGAAAATTACCGAAGTTCTCGATGAAGCCGCAAATCACGCCGCCCGCCGCAGTGATCCGCAATCTCAATCCGAAATTGGCGGTTGAGCCCACGGTGATGGTGCCGCCCGATATTAAAGTAACCGCGATGAATAACATGCCGAACCTAGGCGACCCGAAATCCACCGCTGTCATTCCGTCCAACGGTACGGGAGGAGGCAGCGGCATTGGCGAAGGCTACGGCGGTGGCGTTGGCCCAGGAACCGGGCGTGGTGTGGGGCCGGGCGAAGGCATGGGTATGGGCGGTGGTGTTTACCGCGCCGGCCGGGGAGTGACTCCGCCGCGGCCGATCTTCTCGCCTGATCCCGAGTTCTCCGAGGAAGCTCGGAAAGCGAAGTATCAGGGTGTTTGCACTCTGATGATCGTGGTTGATACCGACGGTCGCCCCACCAATCTTCGCGTGGTGAACTCTCTCGGCATGGGATTAGATGAAAAAGCTCTCGAGACGGTCAAGACCTGGCGCTTTGAGCCTGGAATGAAAGACGGACACCCCGTGAAGGTTGAGATGGCCGTGGAAGTCGATTTCCACTTGTACTGAGGCGCACAGCTCTCAGTTCCCAGCAACTTATTCCTTCCGCAACACGGCGAAATGCAGCAGCACGCGCTGCCTGAAACCCAGCCTCTCGTATAGTTCAATCGCCCGCACATTGTCGCCCCGAACGTGTAGAACCGGAGTTTCCCCGCGGCTGCAGATGCGCCGCATCACCTCGGCCATCAGGATGCGGGCATAACCGTGGCCTGTGTGTTCAGGGTGGGTGCAGACCGCGCTGACTTCGGTATAGCCGGGAATCTTCAGCCGCTCACCCGTCATGGCAACAAGCTTTCCGTCCAGGCGAATCCCCAAATAGGTGCCCAGTTCGTGCGTGCGTTTGCCGAAGGGACCGGGCTTGGTTAGCGCGGTAAGCGCCATCATGTCTCGCGAGTCTGCGTCGCCAAGTTCCAGGATTTCCTGATCTTGCTTATGTGGGGATAGCGGCCCCCCGCTGTGCGCCGGGCGCAGACCGGCTTCGTAAACCATTTCCGGCATCGGAGCGCCGGCAATGAAACTCCAACCGGGCTGCGCGTGGTAAGGCGCCTCCAGGAACAATCCGACCGTCTCACCTGTCCCCACCAATCCCGCGAGAGATTCGTAGGCCTCGGGCGCGGGCTCCCGAAACGCGGCGAGCGGCGAAACCTCCGGCACAAACCTGCGCGCCTGGTCGAAGGACTCGGCGAACTCAGCCTGCCGCGTGGTCAGAGCCTTCCAGATGATGTTGTCGAGGGGATGCATTTGCTGTAGGCCTGACATTTTGATTGGAGCGATCGGAGACTCGCTTGGACACAGTAATTCTGAAATAGGGGATCACGCTATCCGAACCTTGCGGCAAAAACGAATCGTTCGCCTTTGTTTATTCCTTCAAATCCACATGCTGAACATCCTCGATGGCATGCCCGAGGAAGCGCTCGCCCAGGCGCCGGAATTTCTCCACTGAATCGGTAGCAAAGAACTTCAGGCGTGGAAGCTTCCGGCGTTCTTCATGAACTGCACGGGTCAGCGGGAGAAGCCTCTCCAGACAGTCGGCGACAGCGCGGGCGGTAGATTCGGCGGAGTCCACGATGCTCACATGCGGCGGCGCCACGCGATGCAGAAGGGGCTTCAGCAGCGGGTAGTGGGTGCAGCCAAGAACCAGAGCGTCCGCGTCGTCAAAACCATCCGCAAAACCTTCGTCCAGATAAATACGCGCGACCTGCTCGGTGACGGGATGCTCGACCCATCCCTCTTCGACCAGCGGAACGAGCAACGGGCAAGCCTTCTCCCGCGCCTCGAGCCCCCGCGCCTCAAGAGCCTTGCGGTAAGCGTGGCTGCTGACGGTGGCCTCGGTGCCCATGACGACGACTTTGCGGTTCTTGCTGACAGACGCGGCAGCCTCGGCCCCAGGATCCACCACCCCCACGACCGGCACATGCGCCGCCGCCGTAATGCGGTCAAGGGCTAGTGCAGTCGCGGTATTGCATGCGATCACCAGCAACTGTGCACCGTGAGCCTCAAGATAATGCGCAGCTTCCACGGCGTAACGCGCCACCGTTTCGACCGACTTCGAGCCGTAAGGCAGGCGCGCGGTGTCGCCAAAGTAGAGGTAATCGGCATCGGGAATAAGTTCAAGTAAAGCTTTAAGAACCGTAAGCCCGCCGACGCCGGAATCAAATACGCCGATGGTGGGACGACGCTGGGCCATGGTCGATGTAACCGCATCACGATAATACCAGCGGGGAAGAGCGGGTACGGCATTCAGGGATGACCAGAGATGTTCCTGATAGGGAGCTAAGAACGCTTGGTCGCGGTCGAGCGGACGGCAGTTCCTTCGAACTCAGAACTTCTTCCGCAGCAGAGCCCCGGCGGAATGGGCGCACCATGCGGGCAGGTACGAGGATGTCCGAGGAAAGTACAAATCTTGTCGGTCGCTTCCGGCGAAAGGATGTGCTCGAACTTGCAGGCCTGCTGCTCGATTTCCGATTCGCTATCCATCGCCAGGCTGTCGGTAAAAAGTCTTTCGGCGAGCCGGTGCCGGCGGATGATGCTGCCGGCGCGTTCGCGCCCGCGCGGGGTAAGCTCCACAATCAAAGTACCATCGCCGATCGAAGTGGCTACGGGTTTGAGCGCATCGTGGCAGGGATTCACGAACGGCTTGTGATCGTGAGGCTGAGGCGGATGCGGCGCGGAGAGCACCAGTCCCATCTGAATCATTTTCTCAATCGCCAGACTCACGGGAAGCGCGCCGTGCACTTCCATGCGCTCGACTTCTGCGATCTCGCCGTGCTCAGCCAGTACCCACAATTCTTCAAGCACTTCATCGAACTGCTCTTCGTCGGCCATGGCAAACACTTCCTGCGACTCGATCTTGCCATGATGGAATTCAATCCGCCGGTCGGCCAAGCGCGCCACCACGGGATCGTGCGTGACCATCACGATCGTCCGCCCCTGCTGGTGAAATTCGCGCAGCAGCCGCAGCACAATCTCTTCGTTGATGGCGTCGAGGTTGCCGGTAGGTTCATCCGCCAGAATAATCTTCGGATCATTGATCAGGGCCCGCGCGATGCACACCCGCTGCTGTTCGCCGCCGGAGAGCTGTGAAGGCAAGTGATGGGCCCGGTCGCCCAGCCCGACTCGAGTGAGGGCTTCAATCGCCTCTTTCTCATCCGTCATGCTGTGAAAGTACTGCGCCAGCATGACGTTCTCGACCGCGGTTAGAAACGGAATGAGATGAAACTGCTGGAAAATAAATCCAATCTTCTCGGCGCGCACACGATTCAAGTCCGCTGAAGACATGCCAGCCACATTCTGATCGTCGAGCCAAATCTCGCCGGACGTCGGACGATCAAGGCACCCGATCAGGTTCACCAGCGTCGATTTCCCCGACCCCGACGGGCCCATGATGGAGAGCCATTCACCCCGCACCACGTGCAGAGAGATGCCATCGAGCGCATGAATCGCTCCGTTCTGCTCTCCCCTGCCGGTCGCTTGCTCGTTCCCCGCAGCCTTCGCGGGATAGAGCTTAGTCACATTCTTGATCTCAATCATGTCACTCTCCCCGCAGGATGACCGCCGGCTGCACCCGGCGCAACAGCCAGATCGGGAGAATCGCCGAAAGCAACGTCACCACTATGCTACCAGCCAGGACAAAGGGCAGCACACTGAAACGTGGCGCCACGGGAGCGTGGAAGTTAACCCGCCCAATCCAGGCGGCGATGCCGATGCCCAGAACAAATCCGATCACGGCGCCGGTCGCGCCCAGGGCAGCTGCCTCCGCCGCGAAAAAGCCGTTCAGCAGGCGGTCGGATGCACCCAGAGCCTTCATGATGGCAAAATCGCGCCGGCGGTCGAAAACCCATCCCATCAAGGTTGACAGCACACACAAAGCAGCCGTCAGAATAATCAGAGCAGCGGCGTCCAGCAGCGTGGCCCGGGTCTTGCCCAGAACACGCGCTTCGCCTTCCATGATTTGCCGCACCGGACGCACATCAGCGGCCGGTATCGCTAGCCGAAGCTGCTGCATGATGACGGAGATCTCTTCCGGCGATCCACTGGCAGCAACCTCGATCGTTGAGGCCTTCACACCGGTCCAGGAAACGAAATCCGCGAGCGAAACATAAACGCGGCTGTCTTCGGCAGCACCGGTCCGCACCGTTCCAGCAGACGTGAGGTGAATGGTGTGTCCCTGAAAGGTAAGGACGAAAGGCTGATTCTGAGGCGAGACGACAGAAAGAGCGCGTACGCCGACCAGCGCTTGTTGTGGCGCGGAAGGCCAGTTGCTCACCGACCACCAGCGATCGAGTTGCCGAACCCGATCGAAATCTGTACCTGCAACGACAACTGGCTGGCCGTCGTTGGTTCGCGCCACTACCAGCCCGAAGGGCGCGACCACACCCCGGCCCGCCAGGACGGATTCCACATGCGTCAAAGTGTCTGCGGGAAGGGAAGCGCCATCCTTCCCAACCAGGATGATGTTTGCCCCGTAGTTACGAAATTCACGCCGCAGTTTGGCCTGCACATCCACATATAGATTCAGCATCGCCGTGGTGACAGCAGCGGCTACGACCATCGCAGAGAGCGCCGAGAGAGCGCGTCCGCGGCGGAGCAGGGCAGCCCGCACGAGCATCCGCACAAACATCGAAGTATGAGGCGCCTGCGCGCGGCTCGCAGCAACGTCCTGCGGCGAGACGTTCACAGTTCACCTCGCAGGGCGAACACCGGGTCCAGCCTTACTGCTTTGCGAATGGCGGCGGCGCTTCCCGCAAACGTAACGACGACGGCAATCGACAGAATCACCGGCAGAAGCACTGGCGGAATCATGATCTGCGAATCGAAGATGGATCGTCCGATTTGATGGGCGAGCAACCCGCCGGCGGCGAACCCCAGCGAACCACCGAGCAGAGCCAGCAGCGTCGCCTCCGCGAAGAAGACAGAGGCAATCGCCAGCTTTCCCGCGCCCAGAGCCTTCATCAGACCCACTTCCGCGCGGCGCTCAAAAATGGCCGTGGCCATGGCGGCAGAAACGGCCAGCGCCGAAGCAAACAGCGCCGCCAGCGTGATCAGAAAGATCAGTCCCTCTATGCGCGTGAGAACTGCACCTTCGTTCTGCGCAACCTGGCGAATCTGTTCGGCGTGCGAATGGGGAATTGCTTCCTGCAATTGAAACGCAATCGACTGCGGATACGGCGAACAGTACCACCGGTCGTAGACCGGACCAGACATGCTCTTTGGATCGCGGCGTGCCAGAGCGTCCTCAGCCTTGGTAAGCGCGCTGATGTAGACGCGGCGAACCGCACCCGGTTTGCCAAGAATCTCCTGGGCCAGCGCAATCGGCGCGACGATTTGTTCGTCTTCTCCGCCTCCGGTAGAAAGAATTCCGCTGACATGCAACTGGCGGCCTGAGACGGTAATCTCGTAGCCAGCCCTCGCCGAAAGCCGCGCCGCCAGCCGCTCTCCCAGCAGAACATCATGGGAATTGTCGTCGGGCCACGCTCCCGCAACCTTCCACCAGGGATGCGTGGATCGGACCCCGGTCGTGAACTCTTCCTTGCCAAAAGAAACTTGTTTGGCAAAGTAGGTCCCGAGCAGCGTGAGATTCTCCGTGCCGCCGTCGCGTTCCAGTGCGACATTCACCGGCAACATCGGCGCAAACCCTGTGATGTTGTTATGCCAGAAAATACCTTTGATCTTCGGCAGGTCGGCTTCGTTCAGAAACGCGCCATCGCTCGGCGGCTTAAGGTTCACGCCGCCAATTTCCACATCCAGCGTATCTTCTTCGGGAGTGACTAACAGGTTGGCGCCGATGGTGCGCAGCTCGCGATTAATTTTGTCACCGATGTCGGTGGCGACCGCGATCATGGCCGTCGCCACAGTCACGCCCAGTGTGATGGCCGCGCCAGCCAGCAATTTGCGCCGCTTCTGGCGACGGAAGGATTCGTAGACGAGCCGGGCGAACATCCGCTACTGCTTCTCGAACATGTGGCCACCGGCCGCGATGTCCGCCTCTTGAATAATCACGGAGTCGGCAGTCTCGGTCGCCTTGAGCGGCACCGGATTGCATCCGCCCTTCCCGCCCAACGATTGCGGATTAATAGGTGCGGCGCAGTTCTTGCAAATTATCAGATTGCCCGACTTGTAGAAACCAACCGCGCCGCAGATTTCGCACGCATCGAAAACCGCGGCTACCTCTCCGTCCGGCTTCTGATAGAGCCAGAATCGGATCTCCGTGCCATTCTCCTGCGCCTGGTAGCGGTGCAGGTCGCCATCCGAAACCTGCGCCAGCGGAATCTTCACCTGACCGTTCGCGAAACTAACTTCGGTTGCCGGAGACAGAGCGCTCACGCTCTTGGCGTAGATAAACTCCGCCGTGACCAGCACAATGAAGATGAAGGAAAAGCCGTAAACCGATGCCATCCACAAGCGTTCTTTGCGAGCCGTCCAGACGGCCTTGCGCCGCTCCGCCGCCGAAGCGGGCTCAGGCCCAGGCTGTCGGCGCTTGGCATCGAACAAGACCGTCAGCGCCGCCAGCGCGACAATCGTGACAAAGAAGAAGAGATCGTTACGCACGATGGGCCCGATAATGGCCATCTCGCGCTTCGATGAGGCAATCACGCCGCTCTCCGACAGCTCATGCAGGCCCGCAACCACCAACTGCAGCGCCACCAGAAACAGGATCGCCGTCGTCACCCGGAAAAATTTCTGCAGGTTAATCCGCACGCTGCCCTTCACAAACATCACGCCGAAAGCAACCGCCGCCAGCACCCCCAGCAACGTGCCCAGAAAGCTCATCAGCTCAGTCGAGTTCAGCGAGACGGCGGAGAGGATCAGCACGGTCTCTGCCCCTTCACGCAGCACCATCAGGAACACAAAAAAGAACAGGCCGACCCATGCATCGTTACCGGCAAGCAGGCCGACCTTGCCCTCAATCTGTCCTTTCAGTTTGCGCCCTGTCTTCATCATGAAAATAATCATGGTGACGACGAAGAAGGCAGCGACCAGCATGACCCAGCCTTCGAAAACGTCTTCGTTCCAGTTCAGCCGGGAAATCACGATCGCCACGCCGATGCTGCCGAGGAAAGCGGCGACTAACGCGGCGTAAACGGTCTTCCGCAGATCATTCCGGCCAATCTTGGCCAGGTAAGCCAGCGTGATGCCGACGATGAGTGCGGCCTCAACCCCTTCGCGCAGCGTAATGATGAAAGCTTGAAGCATTAATACGACCCGGTTTCCTTAAACCGATCTTGAAAATGAATTTCAATTTCAACTTCAAGCATATGCCGCCAGCCGCGGGGCCGTCAATCCGCGGCGTCACAAACGCGCGTGATCTGCATCACATGGGGAAATCCGGGATTAAACGGGGATCACGATGCGGTCAGGTCGTGTCGTGACGATATCCACGAGCCGTTACGAGAGGATTCACTCATATCCGCTTCAAGAACGCTTCAGCATCATCCAGCTCCGGGAACAACTTCTCTTCCGCCTGGAACTCCGCGGAATGCACGCACCGCCGGCTCCCGCGCAACCTGACAGGATGTTTCAAATGCAGCATCTCGTGATAGACGATGTACTCAACGGCATAGCGAGGCACGGACGCGTGATCAAAGATGCGGCTGATGACAATTGCGTTATGCGCCGGATCGTAGTGCCCAAGGATGCGTCGGGTCTGAGTCGGGCTCCAACTCATTCGCGGCCGGCCGAGCAATCCATGAAAGAAGCGCCGGTTCAGATCCTCGAACACGGCGTCGAGATCGTAGATGTGGCCCTTCGGGGAACGCAGCTGCTTGCGCCCGCGCATCTGCCGCACCAGATGGGCTTTGCGCACGACCTCGTGACTGGCCAAATATTTTCGATAGCGAGCCGCGTGGCCACGATCGATGGGCTTGCGATACATCTTGGCCAGCAGAATGTGAGCAATGGCCCGTACTACGGCATCAGGCGCGCCTTCCAGCAGATCGGAGAGCCTCACCAGAAGTCTGCCTTCGCGCAAGCGAATCGTATTGTTGACATTCGCGAAAGCACAAAACTCAATCTTCAGCTCAGGCGTCGACGCGCCAGGCCGCAACTGCCGGTGTTCCTCATGAAAGATTTCGAGCAGTCCCTCACGCACAGTGAGCAGATTAGCACGACATGATTATCACGACATGATTCTCACGCGGGCGATCGGCACGCGGACGATTGGCACGAAATGTAGAGCACGAGCGCGTTCACTCAGACTTATCAGCTGTCGTCTTCGAGGCAAACTTCTTGTGCTTAGCCGTATCTTCCTGCTCAGCCAGCAGCTTGCGATGGTCCTCCGCCGAACCGTCAAGCGTATCAAGGGCTTCGGTCAAAGCGAATTCGTACTGCTTGGCTTCCTCCGCGGAAACACCGGCCGCATCCCTCAGCGCAAGCAGCTTGGCCTGGAACTCAGTGTCGGCGTCGATGATCACCTTCAAGGGCTTGCGAATGTCATTCTTGCGATCGACATACGTGTCAATGTTGTCGTTCAGTTCGTCATAGATCAGCAGGAAGTCATCCAGCTTGTCATGCGTCTGCTGCGGCCGGTCCTTCGCCTTGGGATCGCTCCGCATCTGCTCCAGACCGACCAGGCGCGCCCGGGCAAACTTTACGTAAAGAGAAAGCCGTTGCTGCGGCTCCCAGCTGGCATCGCGGATCTGGTCAATCTCCGCCTGGGTAAAGGGATCCCGGTGACGCTGAGCTGGAGCCAGCGCAGCCATCATCAAAAGCAACCCCAAACCAGCACCAACTCGAATTCGGCACACGCTCATTTCTTGTCAACTTTCGGAAACATGGCAACCAGCAGATCGTCCCGAATCTTCTGCAGGCGGTCAATCGTATTCTGTATCTGCTCCCGGTCCTCGTGAGAGACGGCGTGACTCATGTCAGTGAGCTTGCGCACCATCTTGCGAATCGCGATCTCGCTCTGCTTTTCATGCTTGCGCGATTGAATCGCATAGTCGCGAGCCAACTCGGAATACGCGACTACGTCGGCGAGCGCCTCCCGCGCCTTCTCGCTGTCGCCGGCAATATACAACCTGTCTGCATCACCCAGTTGCCGGTCAGATATGTGAATACACAGCGCGGGACGATCGCCGACAGCCACATTCGCCACGCGTTCCTTTAGTTCTTCGACTGAAGGCTCCTCGCGGCCGCGCAGTAGGGAAGGTGCGACCAGCGCGGCTAACGTCATGCCTGCCGCTGCAGCCAGCCAGAATCGTGAATGTCCCATCGCGAACAACATGGCTTCCCGCAGGCTATCTCTTCGGCTCGATGGCAATCAGCCGATGTTTCGCCTGCCACTCCTGATCAGGATACTTCCCACCGGCGTTGTTAAGGAAGAGGTGATAGTTGGCGGCGGCTTTCTTGAAGTCCCGCAGGTGATCGTACGCCGAGGCCCGCATGAAATACGTCATCGGAGTCTCGGGCAGCAGTTTGGCTCGGGCGTCCAGCGCGCGAATGATGACGGGGTAATCCTTGTTATCGTTGGCCGCAAATGCAAGATCGTAATATGCGCCTCCGAAGTTCGGTTTCAACGTCACCGCCGTGACCAACTCCCGCTGGGCTTCGGGCGACTTCTTCTGCCACAACAGAGCCTTGCCCAGCCCATCATGCAACTCCGCCTCATTGGGATGCGCAATCAACAGCGCTCGGTAGGCCGCCTCGGCCAGATTATTTTTTCCAGCGGCCACGTACACCTCCGCAAGATCGCGCTGCGCCGCATCGTCACGCGGCGCCAGCTTCAGCCCGGCCTGCAGTTCCGCGATGGCGGCGTCGCTCTTGCCCTCTGCGGCGAGCACGCGCCCCAGTTGGATGTGCACCGCAGCCGACTCCCCATTTGCCGCTAAAAGCTTTCGCAAATATTCTTCCGCTTCAGGAAAACGCCGCCCGCGCATGTAGATGTTGGCCAAACCCATGACCGCATCTGTTGACCGCGAGTGGAGCGCCAGCGCCTGTTTATATTCCTGCTCAGCCGCACCATACTTATTTTCCTGTTCAAGAAGTTGTCCCGCGGAAAGATGCGGTTCAGCCGCCTTCGGCTGCGACGCCGCCGCGCGCTGGTATGCCGCGAGCGCCTCCTCAGGTTTCGACTTTTCGATGGTCTCCCCGAGTGAAAGCCACGCCCGGTATTGACCCTCGGCCACGTGCGCGGTGGGTTTCAACTGCGTCGCTGCCCGCAGAAATTGCTCCGCGTCAGGTTGCCCGGTCTTGGCCAGTTGCAGCCCAAGATTCAGGTTCGATTCAAAAACGTCGGGCTTAGCCGCCACCGATTTGCGGTAAGCCGCAATCGACTCGTCCAATCTGCCCAGCTCATTTTCCACAAAGCCAAGATCGAACCATCCCACGTAGCTCGCAGGTTGGCGCTCAAGCAATTTTCGCAGCAGAGGCTCCGCCGCAGCATAATCTCGTTTTTCAATCGCATCTTCCGCCTGGGTAAGTTCAGCAGGCTGGGCGGGAGAATCTTCATCCTCAACCTGAATGTGATGTGCCGACCGGTGCCCCTGAGGTTTTGATGAAGACTGTCCTGAAGGCGCACTGGTATCTTGCCCCACCGAGCACAAGCCCGCCGTCAACATCAACAGGCAGCCCGCAAAAACTCTACTTGCTCCCATTGGGCCGCGCCGCTCCGTGTCCCTGGCCATTGCCCGCGCTATTTCCGTTCAGGAGTCGAGCCAGATATTTGCCGGTAGAAGAGCCGGGCACCTTCGCGATCGCCTCTGGCGGACCCACTCCAACAATCTTCCCGCCGCGCGCTCCACCCTCCGGCCCCAGGTCGATGACCCAGTCCGCAGTCTTGATCACTTCCAGATTGTGTTCGATCACCAGGATTGATCCCCCCGCATCAATAAGACGGCGGAAGGCTGCCAATAGTTTGCTGACATCATCGAAATGCAGCCCTGTCGTGGGTTCATCAAAAATATAAAGCACTCGCCGTCGACGCGCTCTTTCTTCCGTCCGCGCCGCCGCCGGTCGTCCAATCTCGCGACCCGCGGGCTGCAGATGCGCCGCCAGTTTCATGCGCTGCGCTTCTCCTCCCGACAAAGTTGTCGCCGATTGCCCCAGCCGCAAATATCCCAGACCAACTTCTTCGAGCACGCGCAGCTTGTCGGTCAGCTTGGGCACTTCGGCGAAAAACTTGAGCGCCTCTTTCACCGTGAGGTTCAACACTTCGTGAATATTCTTTCCGCGGTAGCGCACGTCGAGCACCTGCGATTTATAGCGAGTCCCTTTGCACTCTTCGCAGATGAGTTCAACGTCGGCAAGAAACTGCATCTCTACCGTAACCGTGCCGTCGCCCTGGCAAGTCTCGCAGCGTCCACCAGGAATGTTGAAAGAAAAATGCCCGGAGGCAAAGCCACGCTTCTTGGCCTCAGGCAGCGAAGCAAAAAGCTCGCGGATGGCGTCAAACGCCTTGATGTAAGTCACCGGATTCGACCGCGGCGTCCGCCCGATCGGAGATTGATCAACCAGCACCACTTCATCAATGAACTGATCGCCCTCCAGACTTTCCCACGTCGCCGCGCCGCGCGCCGCTCCCAGGCTCTGCTGCTTCTTGGCTTCTCCCAGCGCCTGATAAAGCACCTGATGCAGCAACGTCGATTTCCCCGACCCCGAAACTCCGGTAATTGCCACCAGCATTCCCAACGGAATGCAAATATCCACACCCTTCAGATTGTTTGCCCGCACGCCCTTGATCCTGATCTGCTGCGTTCCCGGCTGCCGGCGCACGGCCGGTATCTGAATGCGCAAATCTTCCGCCAGATAACGTCCGGTAAGCGATGCGGGATTCCGCAGAATCTCTTCATACGTTCCCGCAGCCACCAGCTTGCCTCCGTTTTCTCCCGCTCCCGGACCGAGATCGAGAATCCGGTCGGCCGTCCGCATAATGTCAGGATCGTGCTCCACTACAAGAATCGTGTTCCCCAAGTCGCGCAGGTCCTGCAAGATTTTGATCAGGCGGTGCGTGTCGCGGCTATGCAGCCCGATCGAAGGCTCGTCCAGCACATAGAGCGTACCCACCAGCCGCGATCCCAGCGAGGTAGCCAGCTGAATGCGTTGCGCTTCACCCCCGGAGAGCGTAGACGAGAGCCGGTCGAGCGTCAGATATTCCAGGCCGACATCGTTGAGAAAACGCAGCCGTTCGCGAATCTCCTGCAGCAGCCGCTCCGCAATGTCGGCTTCTTCCGGGCTCAACTGAACCTCAGCAAAGAATTTGGCCGCGTCCTCCACGGTCATGGCACACACTTCACAAATGTTTCTTCCGTTGATCTTGACCTGCCGCGCTTCCAGCCGAAGCCGCGTCCCCCGACACTCGGGACAAGTTGAATACCCGCGATAGCGGCTCAAGAACACCCGGATGTGCAGCTTGTACTTCTTCCGCTCCAGATAGGCAAAGAACCCGCGCACGCCCAGGAATTTCCCATCCCCGTCGAGAATGAGCTCCTGTTCCGCTTCGCCAAGCTCCGCCCACGGCACATCCAGCGGAACGCCTTCCTGCTTGGCAAACCGCTTCATGTCCGTAAACACCGGCCGGTACTTAGGCTTATTCCAGGGATCGACAGCGCCTTCGCCCAACGATTTCGTTTTGTCCGGGATAACCAGGTCGAGATCGAAATCGATCGTGTTTCCGAACCCTTGGCAGCGCGGGCACGCGCCATAAGGATTGTTGAAAGAAAACAAACGCGGCTCCGGCTCTTCGTAACGCAGATTGCAACTCTTGCATTCGAAACGCTGCGCGAACCGCAACTGCCGCACCGGCTCATCAGCATGAGGTGGCAGGTCGAAAATGACTTCGCCCGCTTCCCGGTACGCAGTCTCGACCGCATCCACGATGCGCGATCGCGACTCTGCTGAAATTGTAAGCCGGTCGACCAGCATAAATACCGGCTCATCAAAGCGAATATCCAGCAACGATTCGGGCGTCGAAAACTCAAACACCTGCCCCGGTTGGTACAGTCGATTAAAGCCCGCCTTGCGCAACTCGAACAGGCGCGTCTTAAGCTGGTCCGTAAGTCCCGAGTCCGCCGCCGCTTTCTTGCTAGACTTGCGTCGGCGTGCAGCCTTCTTTTGAGTTTCCTGCGCCGCAGCCGCGGCAGGCTGCAAAGGAAAAACCACCTGCACTCGCGTTCCCGGATCCAGAGCTAACACCGCATCTGCGATTTCGTCGACGGTATCTTTCTTTACTTCGCGGCCGCAGTTCACACAATAAGTGCGCCCAATGCGGGCAAACAACAACCGCAGATAGTCATAAATCTCGGTCGCCGTCGCTACCGTCGATCGCGGATTCCGCGTCGTGTTCTTCTGCCGAATCGCCACGGCCGGGGCGATGCCATCAATCGAATCCACATCCGGCTTTTCGATGCGCTCCAAAAACTGCCGCGCATACGCCGAGAGCGACTCCACATACCGGCGCTGGCCCTCAGCATAAATAGTGTCGAACGCAAGGGAAGATTTGCCCGAACCCGAGACTCCCGTGACTACGGTCAAGGTGTTATGCGCAATCTCAAAGTCGATGTTCTTGAGATTATGAACGCGTGCGCCGCGAACAATAATGCTTTCCGTGGGTAGTAAGTCAGACATCGAGTAAGTGGTCCAGCAGCAACCGAGCCCACCGGGAGTCATCCCAGCGTCTTCAGAGAGCCCTGCCGAATCCTCTATTATAAATCAGAGCGTCGGTGCGGGAAGTACGGGCCGTACAAGGGAAAATCAGCGACCTCTTGTCTAGTCGAGGGGTCTTGCGTCGTATCCGGCTTTACAAAGCGTCTCTACTACATCGCCGCTCTTCTTCCGCGTCCGACGAGGCAGTTCCAGCCTCTCAGTCAAGTCCCGCAGGTTAAAATCATTCTCATGCCAGACAAGCCCCAAGGCCACGATACCCGCTACGTCAAGATGCAAAAAAACAACTGCTTCGTCTGCGGGATGAACAATTCCGACGGCATGCGCCTCAAGTTCACCCTCGACGAAGAGCGCCAAACCTTCATCTGCCGCTTCCGCCTCGGCAAGCGCTACACCGGCCCCCCCGGCCACTGCCACGGTGGAATCATCGCCTGCATTCTTGACGACGCCATGGGCAAGGTGAACAAGCTCCACCATGTAATCGCCCTGACCCGCGAAATGACGATCGACTATCTGAAGCCAGTCCCGCTGCACAAGCCCCTGCGCGTAGAAGGCCGCGAAGTCAAGGTGCTAGGCCGCACCCACATCAACTCCGCCGAAATCCTGAACGAAAAGAACGAAGTCCTGGCCCGCAGCCGCGGAACCTTCATAGCCATCGACCCGGCAAAGATGTTCGCCAAGTTCGTAGAAAGATAGCCCTATCGACTCATGTGGGGACAGCCGCCTCGGCTGTCCGCCGGCGCAGCCCGGCAGCTTGTGCCGAACGCTCACAGGTCGCTGCGGCGGTTACCCTCCCCTACCAAAGTAACGTTGACAAAAACGTCGGAATATAGGATTCCTATATTCATCATGACCAAGCGTATCCGTTCCAAGATTTCCCGGGGCAGCGCTGAACTAGCCATCCTGGCCCTCCTGGCCGAGCAGCCGCTCTACGGCTTCGAAATCTGCAAGCGCATCGAAGAAAAAACGGCCGGGGCACTGTCTTTCACCCTGGCCTCACTCTACCCGATGCTTTACGATCTCGAAAAGCGCGGCTCGATCGCCGGCCGCTGGGAAGCCAACCGCGCGGGGCGCGACCGCCGCGTCTACACCATCACAACTGCTGGCAAAAAGAAACTGGCGCCGCTGCGCCGGGAATGGAATTTCTTTTTCCAGGCTCTCGATCGCCTCGCGGGGGTTGCCAATGCCTAACAACGTCACCTACCGCTGGATCAAGTTGGTCCGCGAACACCTGCACCCACTCGACCTTCCTGGAAACGATCGGGAAGAAGTCGTTGCCGAGTTGGCTGCTCATCTCGAAGATCTCTACGGCGAGAAACTGGGGCAGGGAATAAGCGAACGGGAAGCTGCCGAAGACGTTGTCAACGAGGTCGTCCGCTGGCGTTCGCTCGCAACCCGCATTCAACGTGCAAAACTCAAGGAGGAAATTATGAACGATCGAACTAAGCATTTCTGGCTGCCGGGATTGGTAAGTCTAACGTTGGCCATGATTTTGCTCGCGCCACTGATCGCGATTTCCATGCAGCCGCGCTTTCTGGGGCGCGGCCCGCTTGAGATGGTACTTCTACCTTGGCTCGCCGTCCTGCCGCTATGCGGCGCATCCGGAGCCTTTTTATCCCGCCGCAGCGGCGGCAGTCCGCGCGCGCGCCTCGTTGCCGGTTTATTTCCAACCATCGCCTTACTGACTCTCGGCTCAGTCCTGGTCGTCACTCGACTGCTCACGTTCGCGCACCCAGAGTGGTGGTATGGCTCGGTCGCGCTCGCCGTTGTCATCATCTTTCCCAGCGTCTCCTTGCTGATTGGAACCGCGCCCTTCCTGAAAGCGGCAAAGCCCCAGTAGCGCGCCCCAAAACGCCCAGACGCAAACGGGGTACCGCGAATTGTGAACCCACTGTAAAATGGAAATGGGTTCGCTGATAGCCGTAAGCCGCTTTCGAGAAAAGAGTCCACCATGTCGCAGAACAACGGCAGCAACACCAGTCTCCGCCTGAAAACCGGCCTAGCCGAAATGTTAAAGGGCGGCGTAATTATGGATGTGACCAACGCCCAGCAAGCCTCCATCGCCGAAAAAGCCGGAGCGGTGGCCGTGATGGCCCTAGAGCGTGTCCCCGCGCAGATCCGCGCCGAAGGCGGGGTTGCGCGCATGGCTTCGCCTAAGAAGATTCGCGAGATCATGGCCGAGGTTTCGATCCCGGTCATGGCGAAGTGCCGCATCGGACATTTTGCCGAGGCGCAAATCTTGCAGGAGCTTGGCGTCGACTACATTGACGAATCCGAAGTGCTTACTCCTGCCGACGAAGCTCACCACGTCGACAAGCACGCCTTCAAAGTCCCATTCGTTTGCGGCGCGCGTAATCTTGGCGAAGCCTTGCGCCGTATCGCTGAAGGCGCGGCCATGATCCGCACCAAGGGTGAGGCCGGCACCGGCGACGTGGTCCATGCCGTCAAGCACATCCGCCAGATTGTGCAGGAAATGAAAATCCTTACCGTGCTGGGCGAAGAAGAACTTTACGCCAAAGCCAAAGAGCACGGCGCGCCTTACGAATTGATCAAGATGGTCGCGAAAGCAGGGAAGCTGCCGGTGCCGAATTTTTCCGCCGGAGGCATAGCCACTCCCGCCGACGCGAGCCTGGTCATGCAGCTCGGCGCCGAAGCCGTCTTCGTTGGCAGCGGCATCTTCATGAAAGATTCGACCAACTTCGCCGATCCCGTGGAAGCAGAGAAGCGCGCCCGCGCCATCGTCAAAGCCGCTACGCACTTCAACGATCCTAAAGTATTACTTGAAGTCAGCGAAGACCTGGCAGGAGCCATGAAGGGGCTCGCCGTAGCTGGGCTCGACGACGCGCAGATGCTTCAGACTAGAGGATGGTGAGGACATTCCTGCGTTTCTTGAAGACGTTAGGATGAGGCTTTGCCTGATTTCGCGCTGAATTGGCATCTTGACAAAACTAGAGCAGACATACCCCTTCTGTGAGCCTCCTCGGGCGAACCCTGTATTGCGCCTTCCCGGGCCGGGGCCGAGAATCGAATCACATATCCATCGGCCTAACTTGCGTTTCAAAAGCTATCTCGCGCCGCTTCGTGATGACTGATGGATAGGAGGTTCTTTATGCGACATCTACTGCTGTTTGGGGTGCTGCTGCTTGGCATGTCATGGGCTGCAGCGCAAACTTCTCCGAGCCAGGGAACGAGCGGGAATACGGGCCAGGAGACCGTCAAGGGTTGTTTGAGCAGCTCCGGCGGGAACTACATGCTGACCGAAAAAAACGGCAAGACTTTCCAGTTGACCGGAGACACCTCGAAGTTGAGCGAGCACGTCGGCCACGAAATTAAGGTGACCGGCACCGCAGGTTCGGCCCCGGCATCGTCGAACGGCGCGATGAGCGAGGCCAATCCAACGCTTGAGGTCAGCACGTTTAAACACATTTCCAAGACTTGTGAGGGCGCCAGCGCCTCGCACTAGCTCCGGCGGTTCGCAAGTCGTCACAACCTGAGCCCCATTTCGCGCTGGCGAGGAGTGGGGCTTTTTCTTGCCGGCTGCAGCTACTTCGTGGGCAGAAACTCAATCTTCACATCGCGGCTGGCGGGTTTGAAGTCGAAATCGGCGGTCACGAACACGCGGTTGCTTGATTCTGACGCTAGTTCCACGCCGAAAGCGTCCACGTAAGGAATCTGGCGTTTTACCTTGATCAACGCCGCGCGTACCGATCGCTCTGCATCCGCCGGAGCCAGTTCAAACCCAAATGTGCTGAGCCGGGAGAGCACCAACTCCATCGCATCGCGGCCATGGACCTTGCAGGTGACGCCTGCAACCTCGCCCCAATGAGGAGCCGCAATCATCGCTGCGCACCTTCCCGCCAGATGAGACTTGATGATCTCGGCTACGCGTGCCGCGCCCGCGTCGTCGTCGAGGTAGCGCAGAATCGCGCTGGAATCGAGGACGTAGGTTACCATTTATTCTTTTCCCGACGCCGCTCGCGATTCAGTTCTTCGGAGAGGGAAGGCTTGCCGGAAAAAAGCCCGCGCGTTCTGTCCACCAGTTCTTCTGACACCGGTTCGAGGACGATGCGCGATCCTTCTTGCGTGACTGCAATGCGTGTCCCCGGCTTGATTCCGAGCAACTCCCGCATCTCCGAAGGGATCACGAATTGTCCTTTTGTGCTTACTGAAGTAATCTGTCGGATCATGCTTACATTATAGCATTGGGTAAGACGCGGGAGGGACCCGCGCTAAGCGCTCAGGTTCGTTGAGGAAACTCCCTGCAGCTTCATGGGTGATCGCTGGATTGCAGGGGTCCTTCGACTACGCAAGAGCTTGCGCAGGGCGCGCAAGCTCCTTCTCCGCTCAGGATGACAAAAATTTTGGACGCGAGATAGGCGGAGGTGCGGGAGATGGCGGGTTTTCCCGTTTTGGGAAAATCTTGTCAAGCCCCCTGCGGGGTCGGTTTGAGGGTCAACTCGCTGATTCGGTGGGAGAAATAAAGTTGGCTAATGTGGCACTTTTACCCTATGCGGGATGATATAATGTAATTATAGAGTTGAAACAGCGGCGCAGGCCTTCCGGTCTGCGCCTTTTGTTTTTTGCGGGGGGAAACCAAGGTCCTTCGCTTCGCTCGGGATGACGAACCACCGCGAGCGGAATATTGCAAAGGGGCGTCTTTTCGAGCGCGGCCTACGGGCTGCGCTTTTTCTGTTTATGAGAGAGAAGAATCACAATTCGGGTAAGCGGAAGAGGGAAGTCATCTCGATACAGGCCGTGGGCGTGCCGGAGCGCAAGCGGCTGGGAGAGGCGGTGGAGGCTGCGTTTCTGGCTAAGGCCACCATGCTGGGCTTTCCGGTGCTGAAGCCCTGGGGAGACAGCCGTCCTTATGACTTTGCGGTGGAGAGTGGGCGGCAGCTTTGGCGGGTGCAGGTGAAGTGCGCGACCAGTCATCGGGGGACGCGATGCGATGCGCGAGCGGCCGGGAGCGGGGAAGTCTACACCCTGGATGACATCGATTTTCTGGTGGCGTATGTGATCAAGAAGAACTTGTGGTATGTGGTTCCGGCAGATGCGTTTGTTCCGCGGGCGACGGTGCACTCTAACTACGGGCCGAAAAGCCAGGGGATGTTTGAGATCTATCGGGAGACCTGGTGCCTGATGGCTTGCTCGGATAAGGCGCGAGGCAGAGGCGATATTCCCAAGCGGTGCCGATGCGAGGACATGCCGGTGCGCTGCGTTGTGTGCCCGAAGAAATGAAAAGGGGACGGGTGCTGCTGGCTACTCTCTCCCCTCATAAGCGCGCTTCAAACCCCTCGACATCAATCTTCACCATTTTCATCATGGCCTTCAGCACGCGCTGCGACTTCACCGGGTCTTTGTCCCCCAGCAATTCGCCGGGCGCCTTGGGAATGATCTGCCAGGAAACTCCAAACTTGTCTGTCAGCCAGCCGCATTGCATGAGCGCTCCGCCTGCGGAGAGCTTCTCCCATAATTCATCCACTTCCTGCTGGGTTTCACAATCCACAAAGAACGAGATCGCCGGGGTGAACTTGAAATACGGACCACCGTTCAGCGCCATGAACTCTTGTCCCTCAATCTGGAACCTCACCGTCATCACCGATCCCTTCGGCCCGGGCCCGGCGTCGCCATAGCGCCGAATCTCTCCAATCTTCGAATTCTTGAAAATGGAGGTATAAAAGTTAATTGCGTTTTCTGCATTGCTGTCGAACCACAAGAACGGCGTGATCTTCTGCATGGAACTTTCTCCTTCGACCTATATTATCTGGTGGGTACGTTTGAAAAATATCGCGAGACCTATTCCAGTTCCAGCCGACCCTATCCGCGCCTGTTTTGATTTCCTCCCGGATGTCGACCCGCCTGCTGCGAGGTTAACAAAATGCAGAGAACCATAAACACAGCGATCGCCAAAGATGAAGCGATACGGCTGAGATTGAGCCCGCCGCTGGCCACCGGCTTGGTGAGCGTGTCGCCCAAGGTTGCGCCCAGGGGCCGGGTTAAAATGAAGGCCGTCCAGAATAGGAGCGTGTGGGACATTTTTGTGAAGAAATAGGCCGCGGCAACCAGGGTAAGGGCTCCACTAAAAACCAGTGCTCCGCGCTCGTATCCAACGCCGGGCGTATCCGCCAGCCAGTCGCCCAGGGCCGTGCCCAGAGTGTTGGAAAACAAAATCGTGATCCAGTAAAACATTTCCACTTTCGGTGCAGTGATGTCGCGGAAGGAAATCGAACCCGCCGACAGCCGCCACAAGCCCAACACCAATGCCAGTGCCGCCAACAAGATCAGCGACCCTCCCTTGTAACCAACCCCTAATGACCGGTCCGCAAAATCCGCCATCGTGGTGCCGAGTGTCGTGGTCGCCACTATGACAGTCCAATATAAGAACCGGTGAAACGATTTCGCCTTCATCTGGGCGGTGACGGCCACGATGAAGCACAGCAGAAAAATGATCGAACTCAGCGCATACCCCAGGTTCAATGTCATGGAGAGCGCATCTCCACCCGTTTCACCCAGAGTGGTGGCGGCAATTTTAATAATCCAGAAAGCGATCGCAACCTGCGGAACCTTGCTGGCGGTGGCCCAGGCGCGATCCTGGCCGGCAGCGTCGCCCTCGTATTGAAGTGAAGAATTCTGAAGACTGAATGTGGTCGAGGTAGAGTTCATGGAACTAACAGATGCCACGATGGCTTCGAGCGATGCATTCGAAGCCGTTGTCCTGACGCCCACTTTGTGTTCCGCGGTTCCGGTAAAATCAGACTCAAATGACCATCGGAGTTCTAGCCCTGCAGGGCGATTTCGACGCTCACCGCCGCCGGCTCGAAGAGCTGGGCGCCAAAGTTGTGCTCGTAAGAAATCCCGAGCAGCTGGACGAAATCGACGGCCTGGTCATCCCCGGAGGCGAGTCCGGGACGTTCCTGAAATTGCTGGGAAACGAAGGCTTCGAAAAACTAAAAGAATTCGTTCATGCCAAGCCCACCTTCGGCACCTGCGCCGGCGCAATCCTCTTAGCCACCGAAGTGGAAAATCCCAAACAACCCGGCCTGGGAGCCATCGACATCCGCATTCGCCGCAACGCCTACGGACGCCAGCTCGACAGCTCCATCCGCGAAGGCCACTTCCTGCCGGAAAAATCAAAAGATTCCCCGCTCGAAATGGTCTTCATCCGCGCCCCTAAGATCGAGCGCGTCGGCGCAGGCGTGGAGGTGATCGCTACCGAAGGGGTCGACCCGGTCGCCGTGCGGCAGGGAAGAGCGATGGCCGCGACCTTCCATCCTGAGTTGTCCGAAGATACGCGCGTGCATGAGGCCTTCTTGGATTTGGTTGCGGACGGAAAGAAAAGGTAAGTCTGGACTCGCGACGGTCGTCTGCACCAGAGTGGTGTATACTGGTGCTACTTATGGCACTAGCGAAACGATCCCGCGCAAAATCAGCCCGGATAAAGCATGTCCGGCGCAGCGTAACCCTGCCGCCGAAAATTGCCAAGCAGGTCGAAACCTTGGCCAAAGAACGCGACCTCAGCGATAACCGGGTTCTGGTGGAACTCATCGAGCAGGGAATTGAAGCCCGCCAGCAGAAAGAAAAGGCATTCTTCCAGTTGGCCGAACGGTTCCGCGCCGCCGACGACCCGGAGCAGGTCAAACACTTGGGCGAGCAGCTAGGCCGCTTCGTCTTTGGCGAGTGATGCAGGGTAAGCGATGCCGCAGATCGAGAGATGGTCAGGGCTCCCTGCCGCCATTCGTGACCATCTCGTCGAGCGCATGCACGACCGCAATATCAGCCTCAATGAACTGAACCTGCTGCGGCTCTGGATGGAATCGATGCCGGAAGTCCCTGAGGGGCCCTGGTATAAGGACTTCGGCTCGTTCAAACTCTGCGGCGAGGGCCGGTATCCGAAGACCTTCCTCCTGCCTAATCAAGTGGCAAGGGGACAAAAGCTCTAGCCAATCCCGATCGGCCATCGCGTTATACTGGGTTCATCTATGTCCGTCGACTCCCACAAGACCTTCTACCTCGAAACCTTCGGCTGCCAGATGAATGTGCATGACTCCGAAAAAGTCATAGGCACGCTGGTGCATGAAGGCTACCGGCAGGTGGACACCGTCGAACAGGCTGACCTGATTCTGTATAACACCTGCTCGATCCGGGATAAAGCGGAGCAGAAAGTCTTTCATCGGCTGGCGGACTACAAGAAGCTGCTGGCCCAGGGCAAGAAGTTTGGCGTGCTGGGTTGTGTGGCGCAGCAGGAAGGCGAAAAGATTTTCGAGCGCGCTCCACATGTGTCGCTCGTCTGCGGATCGGCCAGCTATCGAAAACTGCCGCAGATGCTGGCGCAGCTGGAATCCTCAGAGGAGGCGTCATTCCGAAGCCCCGCGCTTTCACCAGGGGGGCGAGGAATCTCCCGTGCAACGACTGCGTCCCCGCTAGTCCGAATCACCGGCCTCGACGATCGCGAAACCGACGAGTGCTTCGAAACCGAGTTCACGGCGCGCACCAATCCCCATCGCGGATACATCACCATCATCGAAGGCTGCGACAAGTTCTGCGCCTACTGCGTGGTGCCTTTTACGCGCGGCAACGAGCGCAGCCGCACTTCGGAGTCGGTGCTCGCCGAGGCGCGCCAGATGGCTGATCTGGGGTATACGGAGATCCAGTTGCTGGGTCAGAACGTGAATTCGTATAAAGATCCGGCAGGGAAGCAGACCTTCGCTGAATTGCTCGTGGCGGTGGGCGAGGTGCCAGCGATTCGGCGGGTGCGATTTACGACTTCACATCCCCGCGACTTCGGCCGCGACATTATCGAAGCCATCGACGCCGTCCCTACGCTATGCGACCACGTGCACCTGCCCGTACAAAGCGGGTCAGACCGCGTGTTGAACGCCATGCAGCGCCTCTACAACCGCGAGCAATATCTCGAGCGCATTGCCTGGATGAAGGCGGCGAAGCGCGAGATCAGCATCACCAGCGACGTGATCGTCGGCTTTCCGGGAGAGACGGAAGCGGACTTCGAGGAAACTTTGTCATTGCTGGAGGAAGTCGGATACGACTCGGTGTTTACATTCAAGTATTCTCCGCGGCCGAACACGCCGTCGCTGGCTCTGGAAGATGCGATTCCAGATGAGGAGAAAGCGCGGCGCCTCGAAGTGCTGATGGCGAGGCAAAAGGAGATCCAAATCACGCACTATAAGAAATACATAGGAACGGTGTTAGAAGTAATGGTTGAAGGTAAAAACGAATCCCGCGGGCAGTGGATCGGCCGCACTTCGCAGAACAAGACGCTCAACTTCACGGCGCCGGAAGCGACCGCTCCCAAGGTGGGAAGCTTCGTCCCAGTGAGGGCCACAGCCAGCTTTCCCAACAGCCTGGTAGGTGAAATGGTGGTATAAGAAGCGGAGAAAGATGGGAGCGCAGAAGCCAGAAGCGTTCGGGAGGTCACGATGGAAGTGGAAATGACAATTCGCGGCTTATTGATGGATCCGGTGTCGAATATGCCGATCGTGATCCTCAAGGACGTGGCTGGGGAGAGTGTGTTGCCGATCTGGGTGGGGGTGTACGAGGCGAACGCGATTGCTTTGGAGATGGAGAAGGTCAACACGCCGCGTCCGATGACCCATGATTTGATCAAGAACGTGCTGACCGGGCTGGAGACGCAGGTGCATAAAGTCGTCGTTACGGAACTGCGGGAAGATACGTTTTATGCGGTGATCTGGCTGGAGCGCGGGGGCGAGGTGATCAGCGTGGACTCGCGTCCGTCGGATGCGCTGGCGCTGGCGCTGCGGGTGGATTGTCCGATATTTGTGGATGAAATCGTGCTGAAGAACTCGAAGCAGGCCGCGAACATGTCGGATCGCGTTACCGCCGAGGAGTTGCGGAAGTATCTGGAAGGGCTGAACGACGAGGATCTGGGGAAGTACAAGATGTAAGCTGGCAGCTGTCAACTGTCAGCTCTCCGTAGCGCATTCGCTGGACGTGCGTGGACGGCCAGACCTACGCCGCTTTACATAATACCTGTTATCGGACATTGCCTGGCCGCTGATACCCCTCAGCGGCTAAAACCGCTCGTTCCACGCCTCTCGCGGCACGGCTGAAGCCGTGCCCTTCCCGTTCCCTCGGTATCGCAAGCTTTCACTAAGCCGGCCTTCGGCCCTGGACAGCCGCGGGCGCGGTCCCCACATTTCCACTTCCATAAGGCTACTGTTCCGAAAATACGATTTTGGGGTGGAAGAGCGTGCCGGCTATGCGGGTGGCTATGGCGATCAGGTCGCTCTGGCCTTGAAAGACTTTCACTTGGCGGGCGCGGGAGACATCGGGAAGGTTGACGGTGCGGCCGCTGCGGATGCGCGCGGCGGTGCGTTCGTCGGCGGTGATGGAGGGTAGCTGCGGCAGGAGTTGGCGGGGGTGGACGAAGAAGGCGGCTATGCCTCCGTGGTTAGAAACACCAGGTTCCTCTGCGCCTGGCGCCGCTTCGGAATGACACAAGTTTGACGTGTGTTCCGAATGACTAGGCTTAATCTTTGCTTGTCTTGCTTCTTCCCTTTCTTCTTCTCCGTCTTTTTTCCCCTTCATCTGTGCTTCGATTTCTTCCAGGGTGTGGGCCTGGGTGATGTCGAATTCGGCTACGGCGGTGCGGCGGAGGGATTCGAGATGGGCGCCTGTACCCTGGAGCTGGCCCATTTCGTGGGCTACTGAACGCATGTAGGTGCCTGAGGCTACGCGGGCGCGGAAGCGGGCACGGTCGCCTGCGACGGCGAGGATAACGAATTCCTTGATTTCGACCTGGACTGGCTTCAGGACTACCTCTTTCTGTTTTCTTGCCAGCTTGTACGCCGGGACGCCGTGGATCTTCTTGGCGGAGAATGGTGGCGGGACCTGCTCGATTATGCCTAGGAATCGGGCGGCCAGCTTCTGGAGATGCTCCAAACTCGGATTGACCGGGCTGGGAGTGATGGAGTGTGCTTCGCCCACGGGCTCGCCATCGGCGTCGTAGGTGTTGGTGGCGAAACCGAAACGGATTACGCCTTCGTAAGTTTTCTCGGACGTGCTGTAGAACTGCGCCAGCCGTGTGAGGCCGCCAGTGACGAGGGGGAGCACGCCGGTGGCCAGCGGGTCGAGCGTGCCGAGGTGGCCGATAGAGCGCTGCTGCAGAATGCGGCGCATGCGGTTCACCACGTCGTGAGACGTCCAGGCGGCGGGCTTGTCGATGATGATGACGCCATTCATGGGGAGATTTGGTAATTTGGTAATCGGGTAATCTGTAACTGAAAAGCGCAGGTTGGCTCGCGGCGATTTTCTTTTGCCAAATTACTCAATTACAACGTTACCAGATTCCTTATGCTTCCCCTTCGCGACGACCAGCCGAGGTACTGCACTCCTTGGGTAAACAGCTTTTTGATCGGGCTTAACCTGGTGATTTTTTTCTTTGAGGCGACGCTGGATCCGCGCACCCTGGACTTGCTGATTCGGCAGTTTGGCGTGGTGCCGTCGCATCTGGCAGCGTTTCTTGCAGGTTCGCCCAGGTACCCGCTGCCGGATATCGTACTTCCCTTCTTCACGTCGATGTTTCTGCATGGGTCGTGGCTGCACGTTCTCGGCAACATGCTGTATCTCTACATTTTTGGCGATAACGTGGAGGACTACCTGGGACACTTCAGGTATCTGGTGTTTTACCTACTCACCGGATTGGTTGCGATGACTACGCAGGTGGCGGTGAACCTGCACTCGACTGCGCCGACGGTGGGAGCGAGCGGAGCGATCGCGGGGGTGCTGGGGGCTTATTTCGTTTTGTATCCGCGGGCGCGGGTATTGACGTGGTTTTTTGAGTTGCTGATTTTGGTGGTGTGGGTGCCTGCGTGGATCATTCTGATCTACTGGTTCTTCTTGAATTTTCTGAGCGGGACGGCGACGATGCTGGCCATCCACAGGCAGAACATGAACGGAGTGGCTTTCTGGGCGCACATCGGCGGATTTATCTCCGGCGCGTTGATGATCAAGTTGTTTCCTGAACGGTCGCGGAGGTATCCGTATGCTTACCAGTAAGTCTGCGTGACAAATCGAAACCAAAGTCAAAAACGAGGGACAAGAGTGTCCGTCCCACACGGTCGGTGCTTCGGAGAACACTGTCACAGGCGCTACATGCCGTTTGGGCGCTGGCGGATTAGCGAGAGGAATTCCGAGCGCGTTTCTTCTTCGTTGCGGAAGGAGCCTAGCATCGAAGAGGTTACGGCGGCGGAGTGCTGTTTTTCTACGCCTCGCATCATCATGCAAAGATGGCGGGCCTCGATGACTACGCCTACGCCTTGCGGTTCGATTACTTTTTGAATGGTCTCGGCGATCTGGGTGGTGAGGCGCTCCTGAATTTGCAGTCGGCGGGAAAACACTTCAATCAGGCGCGGGACCTTACTGAGCCCGATCACCTTGCCGTTGGGAATGTATGCTACGTGCACTTTGCCGAAGAATGGGAGCAGGTGGTGTTCGCAAAGGCTGAACATTTCTATGTCTTTGACGATGACCATTTCGTCGTAGCTGACGGTAAAGAGCGCGCCTTTGAGCAGGGCTTCGGGATCTTCGGTGTAGCCTCGGGTTAAAAACTGCAGCGACTTGCGCACGCGTTGGGGAGTTTGCAGAAGGCCTTCGCGTTGTGGATCTTCGCCCAGGCGGACGAGCATTTCCTGGACCAGGTCTTCGAAGCTGGCGCTGGTTAGAGTTGGCTGTTCGGTGGTTTTCATCGGCGTTGTTCCAGTCTTTTGTATAGTCGCTCAATCATCTCAGAGGCTCAGAGTTGCCGGCGTACTCGAAGGAATTCATCATGGTTTCTTCGAGTCGCACTCTTTCAAGATGCGCGTGGTGGAAGCCACGCTGCACTATTTCATAGATCTGGATGCAGAGATTCTCGGTGGTGGGCACCTCTGTGCTGAATTCTTTCATCGTGTTCAGGTTCTCGTGGCCATAGCGGGCAAGCACTTCCCTTTCGATGAAGCCATCGAGATCGGTGAGGTTGCAGACCATGCCAGTTGTTTCGTCGACCGGGCCGCTGACCGTTACTTCGACGGTGTAGTTGTGGCCGTGGCCGTAGGGGTTGTTGCACTTCCCGTAGGTCGACTGGTTCTCTTCTTCTGACATGGCTTCGGTGTGCAGGCGGTGCGAGGCGGAGAAGAGATAGCGGCGTGAGAGGTGAGCTTTCATTTTAGGAGACTCGCAATCCCAGGAGACTCGTCATCTTACGAAGTCTCGTAATCGGACTCATGCTTCTCCGTAGAAATCTACGAACAGGTCCGGGGTCTCGTAGACCCGCACCCGGTGAAGTTTGGCGTGTTCAAGTTTTGTGGCTAAACGCTGCCAGATGGCGATGGCGATATTTTCCGTGGTCGGGATTTGCTGCACAAATTCGGGGACTTCTTTGTTCAGGAAACGGTGGTCCATGGCGTCGAGCACTTCGCGGTGCATGACTTCTTTGAGCTGTTTGAGGTCGACTACAAAACCGGAGCGCGCGTCGACTTCTCCTTTTACTGTGACCTCTAGCGTGTAATTGTGTCCGTGTCCATTTGGGTTATTGCACTTGCCGAAGATGCGCCGGTTTTCTTCCGCAGAGAACGCCGGGTTGTGGTAGTAGTGCGACGCGGAGAATTCGGCTTTGCGCGTGAGATAGACCATAAAGCAGTTGCCGGTTGTCAGTGGCCAGTTGCCAGTAGACGCCTTTCATCAGAATACTTGCGACCCTTCCACGCCACGCTGCCCTGCCTGTGCGCGCTCTTTGAGCGCAGCAATAGATATGAGAAAAGAGGAAGTCCGAACACTGCGAGCAGGTTTGCATCCCAGGCGAAATGCGAGCGACGGATTCGCTTAAGAAACAAACCGTACATGATTACAGCCAGCATCCCCGCCAGGATCGCGGGTTGCCAGCTTCCTCGCAGAGCGGCGGAGATCGCGATCGCGGCACTTGCGGCGATCAGGATGAACTCGATTGCCCGCAATGCGGCTAACCTTGAGGGTGCGGGGAATAAGAGCGCGAGGTTCTTTGTCCAGCCTTCGCGGAGTTGGGTGAAGCTGCGATACATGCGGGTTTGGACGGCATCCGCGGCGTAGCGGAAGAATATTTTTCTGCCGGATTGTTTTACGGCACGGGCCAGAGCTACGTCTTCGAGCAGGTTTGCGGCTACGGCGGCATGTCCGCCGACTGCGTCGTAGGCTTCGCGCGTGATGAGGATGTACTGGCCATTGGCCGCTGCCGCGGGAGAATTGGGATCGCTTACCCGGGATGGGCGATAGCTGGCGGCTAGCTCGGCGAAGATCACCGGCATGATGGCCTTTTCCCAGAAACTCTCTGCGATTTGTTCCGGGGAGTACGAGAGCAGGGACGCATTGTGACGCTTCGCTTCTTCGAGGCTGCGGGCGAGCGAGCCCGGCAAGTGGGTGGTATCGGCGTCGGTGAAGAGCAGCCAGTCGCCGGTGGCTGCTTTGGATCCGGCGGTGACGGCATTGTTTTTGCCGGTCCAGCCTGCGGGGAGCGGGCCGGCTTCGATTAGGCGCACTTGCTGATTTGAAAATGAAAAAGCAATCTCGCGGGTGCGGTCGGTGGAGTGGTCGTCGACTACGATGATCTCAAGTGGCACACCGGTCTGCTTGACAAGTGACTGAAGGCAGACGCGAAGGCAGGCTTCTTCGTTGCGCGCCGGGATGATAACCGATACTGCGGGCCGAGCGGGAGCTGGAAGGGTCGCTGGCATACGCCGAATCCTTTATTATAGCTGGGTGCGACGCATCTTTTGCTCTACGCGAGTTGCCGGCGCTGTTGCACCGGACTTTTTCATCGTTGGTCTGCTTGCAATCCTCCTTACGACCGGGGCGCTGTCGGGCTGCTGGAGCGGGTCGCGGCCGTCGCGGATCGGGATGGCGGCTCCGGATTTCACAGTGCGCGATTCTGAGCGTACCGTCACGCTGAGCCAGCTCAAGGGGCAGGTGGTCGTATTGAATTTCTGGGCTACCTGGTGCCCACCATGCATCGAGGAAATGCCTTCACTGGTGGAAATGCAGGAACGGATGAAGCCGAAGGGCGTAACTGTGCTGGCGGTGAGCGTCGATGCGGACGAAAATAGCTATCGCCGATTTTTGCGGGATCACAATGTGAATCTACTTTCCGTGCGCGATGCTGAGCAGAAGAGCAATGAATTGTACGGAACGTTCAAGTTCCCTGAGACCTACGTGATCGACCGCAAGGGAATCGTGCGGCGGAAGTTCATTGGCGCGGTGGATTGGACGGATCCGGAGGTTATGGATTTTCTGGGGCGGTTGTAAGTTTGGTTTACCTGTCTCGGTCTGAATGAGGGGCCTCAGGGGCTGAAGCCACCTCATCCTGCACCTCACATCGCAGCGCTCAAAGCGCTGCGACACCCCAACATCACAACTTCGCGTTGCGCAGGCGCAGGGCGTTGGTGATTACCGAGACGGAGCTGAAGCTCATGGCTGCGGCGGCGAAGATGGGGTTGAGCAGCAGGCCGAAGAATGGATAGAGGACTCCTGCGGCGATGGGGACGCCGATGGCGTTGTAGCCGAAGGCGAAGAACAGATTCTGCCGGATGTTGCGCATGGTGGCCTGGCTTAACTTGCGGGCGCGCAGGATTCCGGTGAGATCGCCTTTTACCAGCGTGATGCCGCCGCTTTCCATGGCAACGTCGGTGCCGGTACCCATGGCGATGCCAACATCGGCCTGCGCGAGCGCGGGGGCGTCGTTGATGCCGTCGCCGGCCATCGCGACTACTCTTCCCTGCCCTTGCAGCTTGCGGATGATTTCCAGTTTTACTTCGGGCAGGACTTCGGCTTCGAATTCATCGATGCCGAGTTGTTGAGCAATCGTTGCAGCGGCTTCGTTATTGTCGCCGGTCAGCATGACGATGCGGATTCCGAGGGCTTTGAGAGCGCGAAGGGCATCGGGGGTTGAATACTTTAATCGGTCTCCGACGACGAGGTTGCCCACATGGTTGCCATTGATAGCCACAAAAATCGGCGTCCCGCCTGGTACCTTTCCGTAACTTAAGCCCGTGCCGAGTTTCAGCGCACCGACTTCAGCCATCAGGGCGAGGTTGCCGACGGCCACCCGTTTGCCGTCTACGACGCCCTGGATGCCTTTGCCAGTGACGGAGTGGAACTCCCCCGGATTGGAGAGTTGCAGGCCTCGACTTGCGGCGGCGTCGACGAGCACGCTAGCTAAGGGATGCTCGCTGGCTTGCTCGAGACTGGCGGCGAGGCGCAACAATTCGGGATCGTCCACGAACGCTTGTGAGTAGCTTCCCAACTGCGGTTTGCCTTCGGTCAGCGTTCCAGTCTTGTCGACGACCAGCGTGTCGACTTTTTCGAGAATCTCGAGCGCCTCGGCATTCTTGATGAGGACACCGGCGCGGGCGCCGCGGCCTACTCCGACCATGATTGCCATCGGAGTGGCGAGCCCCAGGGCGCAGGGGCAGGCGATGATGAGGACGGCGACCGCGTTGATGAGCGCGTGTGCGAGGCGCGGCTGCGGACCGAACAACGACCATGCGAGAAACGTGATTACGGCGACCGCAACCACGATAGGGACAAACCATTTTGCTACGCGATCGGCGAGTTGCTGGATGGGCGCACGGCTGCGCTGCGCCTGGCCGACTAGTTGCACGATACGCGCCAGCAACGTGTCGCTGCCAACGCGCTCGGCGCGCATGATGAATGAGCCGGTGCCGTTGATGGTGGCGCCGATGACTTTGCTCTCCGGTGATTTCTCGACGGGAATGGATTCACCGGTGATCATGGACTCATCGACGGCGCTGCGGCCTTCTAGGAGGACGCCATCCACGGGGACTTTTTCTCCCGGACGCACACGGAGACGGTCTCCGGGCTTGACCTGCGCGAGCGGGATATCCTTCTCGGGGCCGTCAGGGTCGAGCCGGCGCGCGGTTTGGGGAGTGAGATCGAGAAGTGCGCGAATGGCGGCGCTGGTGCGGCCGCGGGCGCGCAATTCCACCACCTGGCCTAGCAACACCAGAGTTGTGATCGCAGCGGCGGCTTCGAAATAAACGTTGGGATAACCGGACATATTGCCGGACCCGGCGCGCAGAGATTCAGGAAAGATCTGCGGCGCAACTGTGGCTATGACGCTGTACGCGTAGGCAACACCCGTGCCCATGCCGATTAGCGTGAACATGTTGGGACTACGATTCACGATTGAAGTCCAGAAGCGCTGGAGGAACGGCCAGCCTCCCCAGAGCACGACCGGCGTGGCCAAGATCAACTCGATCCAGGAGAACGTTCCCGACTCGGAAGTTGCCTGCGCGCCGAGACCGGGCATCATGTGGTAAACATCGAGCAACACCAGCGGAACCGTCAGTGCCAGGCTCACCCAGAAGCGGGGGGTCATGTCGCGCAGTTCGGGATTTTCCTCGGCGGATGCTGTGACCGTGCGAGGCTCGAGCGTCATGCCGCAGATTGGACATACGCCGGGCGCTGATCGCACGATTTCGGGATGCATGGGGCAGGTGTACTCGGTGCGCGCGAGGGCGAGCGGAACGTCTGGTTCTAGCGACATTCCGCAGGAGGGGCAAGCGCCCGGTTTGTTTTCGCGGACCTCGGGGCACATGGGGCAGACATAGGCTACGCCGCCGGTTGGCGCTTGCTGCGAGGGCTGAGGCTCGAGTACGGGGAGCCAATGGTCGACAGGGGGCGCGGCCTTCGCTGCGCCCAGCGTGACTAATCCCGAGAGGCGTGCAGGTGGGACCGTGAGATATTTCGCGGGGTCCGCTTTGAATTTATCTGCGCAGGCCGCACAGCAGAAGTAGTAGTTCTTTCCGCTGTGGACGTGAATATATTTGGCAGTTGCGGAATTTACTTTCATTCCGCAGACCGGGTCGCGTTCGAGCGCGGATTGGTCTGATGGGTTCGTTGACATTCAGGCGTTCGGTTTTTGAGGGGCTAAGGCCCGCATCGATCTCTACCCTTTAGGCGGCGCATTCGGCTCCGCTCAGTTGAGGCCGCTGAAGCGTCGCTCTTCCACGTCATTGCACACCGTCATTGCAAACCGTTGGTGCACGCTATTTTGTTCGATGGACAATGCTTTATATTGGATTCAGCCTGGAAGATTCACCGGGCATCTGCTTTCATGATTCGTTGGCAACGAAGGATTATCCCATGACTTATCTGGACGTCGTTTTCCGCTACGGCGCAGCGCCCGGCGAGAACGAATTGCGGGCAATCGATGGCATACGCGAGGTGTATGGAATACGGAAAGTGGATTTCAACGAAGCGGAACGCACCGTACGGGTAGAGTTTGACGCCTCTCGCCTGAAGACGCAAGCTGTGGCGCGACTCTTGCGCCAAGCTGGAGTGGATGTGCGCGAACCTTTGACTCTGGCCTAAACCTGCCAGCGAAAGCGAGGGTGGGGGAGGGCTTCCGCTGGCGCGATCTGATTAATGCAAGGGGCGCCCAAGAGAACCTCTGGCCGAAGTTGTCCTTGGAACGCCCCGTTGCGCGCCACTTCGTCTGGCTTTTTTATAAGCACATAGCGTGCCGTCTCTAAGCCGCTCAAAATACAGGCGGGTTCCCTGCCCCGCTTTGTAGGAATTGCTCTGGGCCGGGAAAGATTTACTTCGGGCGCCGGACGCGGTTTAGTTAAAGAGAAAAAGTATCTCTGTGGAAAGGTCGAAAGCTGCGAATTGTCAGGACATTCCGCGTTTATAGGCGGAAGACCTTACGGGCTCGCTTGGGGCAAGGTTCGCAGCGGGCGCGCGCTTCCGCTATAATTCTTCAGCAAGTTTTCCTGCCCAAAAAAATCTGCGCCCTTAGCTCAGCTGGATAGAGCGTCTGGCTACGAACCAGAAGGTCGGGAGTTCGAATCTCTCAGGGCGCACCATTTCTACCCAGTAAACACGCGGCTTTTTTCATCTAGGAGCGCCTGCCTGCCTTTGCCCGTGTCCGCTTATTTTACTGCTGTTTTACCGACTGGGCGGCATCGGGGTTGCGGAAGCGGAATCAACCAAAGTAGTTGCCGAACGTTGTTGCCTCCCTGTGATTCAGTTTGACGTGGATCACAACAAATGCATCGTTCGGGCTAGTCGCTCTACGGGTTAGCACTTTTTGTGCTACTTGCAAGGCGGCTTTTTCTGCGAGAGAGAAATTCGACCTGCAGTCTTTGTCCTCCAGAAGGATGTTTATTGACGCTCTGGCCTCGTCACGTTCCCGCACTGCGAATTGCGGGAGTTCCGGAAGCATGAGCAACTTATCAGCAGTGATCTTTACTTCTGAAATCAGTTTGTCATCCTTGAGGAGGCAAAATAGTGGAATCTCGTCGGGGGTTGGAGGCGCTGGGCCAACCTCTTCCAGCTTGTCTGGTAGTTGAAGGGCATCGATCAGGGTCTTAACTTGTCCGTCCAGGTCAGCCCATTCTGAAAAAAGCTGGTAGTTTTCGGGCCGAAGAAGCAAGATATCCACGCTGCACTGCAAGGCAAACTCCGGCAAAACTAAGGGCACGCAATCATATCCGACCCTATTGAACTGCTTGCCGACCACTCCAATGAAGTGCTCATGTCTCTCCTCGGCGGTCGGCACTCTACTAGGATCGGACCGAGTGGGAGGCTGAGCGTCATACTTCACACACAAATCGAAGGCCAAGCGCCTAAGATTTGGTCTTGTCCTCCACAATTCTCTCAGCTGTGGGTGAAACGCCCGACGAATCGCGTGCTTTTGCCTGGGTCGCGGTTTATTGGCGCTAGGAGGAAGTTCTCCCTGATAAAGCAGCCGGAATTCCATCAAGTTCTCTTCCTCAATCGGGTCGTCAGTATTGATGTAGACTCGACTATAGGGCATCTGCACAGGAAAAGACCACCCTTTCAAAATCTGGCTGCCTGGGCCGTAGTCAAAGCAGCAAAAGCGAGAGTAGCAAGAGCAGCGTCAGCATCTCGCGGGTTGTCATCATCGCTGACTTCATCGGCGCCAGCGCCCAGAGAAACACGTCCGAGACGGAGGGTCCCGGCCCTCGTGGTGAGGCGAGGGAAACTCCGGGCACTGGCGCAGTTCGCCTTCGCGTGCGACCGCGAGAGCGAAGTTATCGAGAGCAGCTCCACGCTGCTCCCGCTGTGGCTGATGCAGACCTAGCGAAGGTCAAACCTACCGGCTAACTAGGCCCGTGACACCGCCGCCACAGAAAAGTCACCCCATCGGTGTTTGCAAATTGCCGATGAAATCTTCCGCCGTGGAAATCCCGCCTTCGATCGTACCGGGCATCCCGCCTTCGCAGAGGGTTCTCAAGTTCCGAACCTTGTACTGTTGCGTCTGAATGGCTCGCGCGAGCTTGATGCAATCCAACAGCCCCCCGGCACGCCGGTCAGCGTCGTGAAACTTCTCCTCGATCGCTGCAAGAACTTCCCTGGCTGCCCTCAGCTCCGCGTCGTGTTTCTTGATCTGGGCATCCGAGGGGAATGTCAAAGGATCCAGTGGCCGCAATTTCTCTCTGAGGTTCGCTACGGCGTTCCGCTGCTGAAGCAGATAGCCCAGGCGGTCGCGCTTCGCCTGCTCGACTCCGGGCGCCAGACGGTCGTACTCATCGCGCAGTTCTTTTCCGTACTCAATCGCTTCCTTGAGCCGCCGCTCGTTCTCCGCTTGCTCGGCTGCGGCCTGCTCCTGAGTTTTCCCGCTGCGCTGAAGAAACAATGCCGCGTGTCTGCGCTGTTGCACCTCTGCTAGATGCGTCCTTCGCTCCTGCTCTTGGTCCATCGAAATAAACATGGTGACGTTTTTCCCTCCTGGCTAGACATTGTTCTAACTGCCTTTGAAAAAACTCTTCCGATTCGAGATACCGATGCAGTGGCCCATACTGCGCGATCAAACCTTTCATCCGGTCGATGTTCTCCACGCATTGCGCGACGGTGAGCTGGGACCGGTTATCACGATGCTGAATCGAGCCTGGGCCTTGCTCGCAGCCGCGTGAATTCTGCAGCCGCGCCAGTTGTCGAGAAAACCATTCTCGGCACTCAATAAGGCGTTCGAGTTTGGCCGGCTCCGCGCTATACAGCGCATCTTCGTCGATCTGCTCTAGGCGCTGCAGGCAGATTTCCTCCGTCAGGCCGCGCGTGCGGTCGTATCGCGAATTGTCCACGATCTCACTCCGGCACTACCGCCCAGAACGCGGCGTTGCGTTCGTTCATGCTGGCAAGCCGCCGACAGTGCGGCATGGCGTTGTCGTGCGTTGCGCTGGGATGGCGGTAGACGCACACGGAGCCGTCCGCCGCCTTCTTGGCTTGCAATCCTTTGCCAAAAAACGTAGCCAGATGATTTCCGGCGGAATCGTGAGCGTAGACTTTGGCGCAATCCGCGGGCTTGCATTCGCCATTTCCGCACGCGCAACTCATTTCCGTGTCGGGTGGCAAGTAGCCCAGTTTCCGCTCCGTCGCAACTGCATCACTAACAGCCGCGTCAGAGGTGTGCATCGGTTTACGTCGCATGGTCTCTCCTCCCAGTTTCACGCCCTCAAGAGAGCGGTCTACGGTATAGCTCCGCATCAGTAGCCTCCACCGCGCCGCCGCAGCGCAGCGAATGAATCCTCGATGCCGCGGTCTTCGGTCTTTAGGGCCATCAACACAGGGTGCCGCCGCTCCTCCGCGTCAACCCGAGCATTCATCTGGCCGCTTATGCTGTCTGGATCCTCTGGATCGCCGGGGTTTATTGCGTTGTCGGAGCCGCCGTCGCGCTGGCGCTGGGGCACGACGCGAGGCGACGCGGGCGCGGTTGCGCGTGTGGCTGGGATCGTTCCCGCGAGCATCGTTTCCTCTGCTGGTGTTTCAGCGTTCCACGGCGTCTGCGCTTGCCACTCGCAGTTATGTTGCCTGCTCTGTTCCGCGCTGACCGTCATCGGCAGGTTCGACGGAGGCGCTACGTACTCCGTCTCCCCGCCATAGGGCAGCGAGCTCGGCGAGTGGCCATCGGTATTGTCGCCATTCACGGAGCGATCATCTAACTCGACGACGGGAAAGGTCGAGAAGGCGGCCGCGCCGCTCTGAGCCGCGCCTGCAAACGTGTTCGCTGGTGCTGTAGCCTCGGGCCATTGTTTGATGGCACCTGCTCGCTCACTTCCTTCCAGACCCCCATGTTTCGTGATAGTTCGTCTTTCGTGTTCATTGCTTTTTTCTCCTTTTTCGGCTGTTGCCGCTGTTTCTGGTTTACCCGCCCAAATTCCTCCAAGCCCACATCGCCGAAGCTGACCCGCTCCGCATCACAAATGGTTCCAATGCGTACCTCAGGGCATCGGCGCAGTGATTGTCCTTATCGACAATTTCCGGCAGCACGTCGCCCGTTCGCCGGTCCACTTTGTAGCGATATTTCCCGAGCTCCTCCCAGGTGTACTTGCAGCTGGGATGGACTACGATTTTCTGACTCTTGATAAAAGCGATTCCGTCTTCAATGCTTCCCTTCCATTTCTCCACGGCCAGGGCCCGGATGCCGCTGGTGTGCAGATGGCTTATCGTCTCCGGCCGGGAATTGTCGCAGCGCGCAGGGTAGTTTTTCGACTCAGGAATATCGCGCAGGAACTTCGCTCCCATATCGTTCAACTCAACATGCTTGCCCCATGATTCTTTTTCGATGTAGATGGTTCGGAGTTTTTCGCTGTACCAAACCTTCAGCATCACCGTGGGATCCTGGCTGAAACCAAAATCCACGCCCAACAGGAATTCGCCCCAGTCCCGCCTGCTCTCGTACCGCTCTCCCGGCGGGTTCAAAATCGCCCGCTCATATCGGCCCCCATAGATAACGCTGGAGTTCAGCACCTTGCATTGGCCGGCGTAGACGTTTAAATATTCTTCCGGGTCCGTCGACATCATGTGCTCGCGGGCAACCCGAATCGCTTCCGACTGCCAAGGGTTGTCGGAGTAATTGAACATCTTGACGATGGCATCCGGCGGTGGAGCGTTGGCGACGAACTTTTGATAAATGAAGTCGTCCTCCTGGCTGGGATTGAACGATACCCAGATTTCGCTGTTTGCCTTGCGAATCGTCGGCTCCAGAAAGTTCCAGCTGGCTTTCGAGATGTTGTAAGCCTCTTCCACCCATGCGATGTCGAAAGCCTCTGCGCTCTTGATCCCTGCAGGGTCGGACGCCAGGCCCGCGAATACAAACTCAGCGCCGGTTTTGCTGCGGATGTACTGATTCGTTACTTCGAAATAGCGCCGCAGCCCAAGGCTGATGACCATTTCGCGCAGCAACTTGTGAACGCTGTCTCGGATGCTGGTTTGCCATTCTCTGCAGCAGAAGATTTGCAGCGGTGAAACCGCGGCAATTAAGAGCAATGCGCGCGCGAAGTTCCACGACTTTCCCGAGTCTCTCCCTCCGTAGGCCACTTTCACGCGACCGGGCTCAAACAGATATTGAAACCCGTCCGGAAACAGCGTCAGGCCGCGTGCATCCATCGCTACGTTGGGGTTGAGAATCTTGCCGCCTTCCTCGGCGCAAAGAACGAACCCTATCCGCAGTACAGGCCGCGGACGTTCCAGAGCAGAGTTCGCGGCCAACTCAGTTTCTGTGGCCAGCGGAAGCCGGAACCCTTCCGGAACTTCGTATTCCGCGAGGCAGTACCTAGAATCGCTCGGGTGCGCCAACGTGAGCAGCGGGCGAGCCGGTCCCTCCGCCGTCAACTTCACGGCCGCCTGAATTCGTTCCAGCCGTTCAAGCAATCTCATTGGCCACCTGTTCCTCTGGCAGGGTTGACGCCAATTCCAACCCCAGCCGCTCTTCCAGCCTGGCCAACTGCTCGACGATGTACTGATCTTCGTAAGCCTTCAAAAATGCTAGGTGCAGACCTCGGGCAGCGTTGGCGATCATGGGATCGCACTGCCCGGCGCGGACCTCGGCCATCAGTTGCGAGAGCATCTGCATGCTTTCCTTGGGCGTGGTGGGCCCAGGAGCGAAGTCAACGCTGGGATAGCGCTGCGTCGCGCGCCCGCCCTTCCTGCGCGCAGCGTCGGCGATATCGGGCGTGTGCGCCATGCAAAGATCCGTGCTTCCCACGCGAGGGCATCGGCACCGCCGACCCGCCTTCGTGATGGCAATACAGAGCCGTCTTTTCTTCGTCGGTATAGCCGAGGTAAAACGGCCTGCCATGGTACGCCGTAACTCCCTACCTTTGCTATCAGTTACAGCGTCGGCCTTAAGGCTAGTAACCATAGGGACGGATGCCAAAGTTTTCTTTGACGGCGTTAAAGAAAAAGCCTGGGCTTGCGACTCAGGCGGCGAGGCAGAAGCAGCGCTCGCGTTCGCGTATTTTGGGTTTTCAGCGCTCATAAAATCGCTCTCGTTGCTACATGTGCTACAGGGCTACACGTGCTATATCGAGTTTCCTAAACTCCCAAGCAACTTTTCCCTTTTGCTCTCTAGTTAGAGCCCAACGCAAAAAAACCTGTAGCATTAGCTAATACCTACTCTCTTAAAGACTTAGACCTGTAGCAAAGACCTGTAGCAAAACCTGTAGCACCTATTGCACCTGTAGCATTTGGAGCCCAGTAGAACCATTTGCCTCGGCTCTGGCCTGTCCAAGACTGCTTGTGCGTCCAGCCAGCGCGCCGGAGGCACCGGGCGACTTGGTTGCGGTCGGCCTGTGTTTGGCGATCCAAGGGCTTACCGATGCAATGCAGCAGCACGTCGACGACGGTGACCCTAGTGGCGTCGGATTCGTAGGGCTCTAAGGGGATAGGTGTCTCGTGTGCGGCGTCGTGCTTCTGGGCCGGGTTCTGAACCCAGTCGAGAACCAGGTCATCCCAGACGCCGGGCTCATATCGTTCGTTTTGCTCGGCGCACGCAGCCTTGTTCAATTCGGCGGTCTCCAACCACCAAGGTTCGCCGGCCGTGTATCGGAGGTAGGCTTCCGCCCATATTTGATCGCGGTCCCGCTTCAGGGCCTCGGTGTCGATTACGCCGCAGCGCACCGGCCAGAACCTTCGATTGCCGGTCGAGTCAGTGAAGGGCGTTTCATCGTTGGTCGTGGCCGCAAAGACGCAGCTGCGGGGTACGGCTTCGGTGCGGCGCCCGTAGGGCTGGCGGAAGTGATCGACGCGCGCGGTTAAGAAAGCTTTCCAGCGTTCAATCTCTGATCGGCGCAGCGCTCCGAGTTCGGAAAACTCGATTATCCATTTCCCGTGCAGTTCGATTCTGGAGTCCTTGGATCCGAGGTCGGAAATGTGGTCAGTGAACCACTTATCGCCCGCCAGGATTTGTAGCGCCGTCGATTTTCTAATGCCCTGTGGTCCTTCCAGTAGAAGGGTGTAGTCGGCCTGGCACCCTGCCTGGAAGATCCTCGCTACCGCGGACACCAACCACCGTGATCCAGCAGCACGAGCGAAGGCTGAGTCGGGCACGCCGAGGTAGATGTTGAGCCACGAGTCCAGACGGCTAGTACGATCCCACTGGAGTCCGGAAAGGTATTGGCGCACTGGATGGAAAGAATTCTGTTTGGCCAAAGTCTGCACGGCTTCTGCCGTGACGGGAGTGTTGACGTTTACATCGTGCTGCTGTAGCCATTCCGTCGCGCGACTGTCGTCGTAATCGCCCCAATCGTTCCCCGCGGCCGTCTGCCAGGGCGCGGGTTTCTTACTGGTGACGTGAAGGCTGAATTCATTGAAAGCCAGCACGCCCTTCCATTCCGGCGAGGTTCGCAGCATGGCCAGGGCGCTGTTGAGATTTGGTCGCGGACTTCCCTCTTTGGTGACGTTAACTCCGCCTTCAAGCAATCTCAGGAAATCGTCATCGCTGTGCGCGGCCAGATAATCGTCAGGTCCGTTGATCCCATCTTCAATCGGCAGGTCTGCGACGCGAATGGAAGTATCTTTGAGTTTGCCGAGAGTGGCGGCCAGTGCCTTGCGAGCGGCGCGCACGTCGGCGTTGGTGGCCGCGTTCGCATCGAAAATGATGTAGACCGTCCGGCCCTTCGCGTACTCCAGTAACTCCGGAAGTGGGCCATGTTCGTCGACACGTTGGCCTGTTGCTGTCTCTGCTTTGCCAATTTTCCCGCGCCAGCCCCAGCACCCGTTGCACGCGAGCGGTAGGATTTTGTTGCCGGTGCGCTCAGACCATGCTTCCAAAGCTAAAACGGATTTCGGAGATTCCACGATCGCCACCGGCACTGCCGAGTCATCGAGAAGTGCGGCGGCGCCTGGTCCGGTGTAGAGGTGAGACCGGTTGCCGTAGCCGGTCATATATTTGCGGCGAGGTTTGCCGCTTTCAATTTCAGGGGTGTCGCGCCGGATTACATCACCCTCACGGTATCCGGTTCTCGGATTTCGATACTGAAAGCGGATGCCGGCGAAGCTACCGCTGGCGCCATTCAATCCCAAGAGGCTCGCGCGCTTCCGGGTCGGTGACCCGCGTGATCTGCGATCGCTCCAATAGTTCCGGGCCAACCCGAAACTTGGCGAACAGGCCCAGGTCGGACTCAGTTAAAGCGCTCATTCCGGAGCAGCCTCAGTGTCGAGGAAACTTTGCTGGGGTGGTTCTTCGCCCCTCGCCTGACGGATCCACCGTTTTGCTTTTTCCGCGCGGTCGCTTTCGTCGGGATAGTAGGGCTCGGTCTTATTTTGGACAACTGACTCCATGCTCATCATCAAGCTGCCTCGTTGCGGGCACGCCGCCGCCCGGCCCTTTGACCGCAACCTCGTCTGCGCACCTCGGCGGTCGGTTCTCCACATTGCACCTTGCGGGATTCCAGGAATTTCTGCACGTCCGTCACCATGTATCGGACTTTTCCGCCGACCTTCGTATAGGTCAACGGATAGACCTTAGTGGAGCGCCAAACTTCGAGGGTGCCTGGCGTGACCCCGATCAGTTGCGCGGTCTCCTCAGGAGATAGACTGACGAGTAATTTCAATAACTCTGAAGTAGCGGTCGGTCGCGAGTTTGCTTCGGGTGGCATTAAAGTTCCTCCTTTGCTGCTAAGGAAACCTTAAAGCCGGATAGGAGGTAGCGGGTCGTACAGAATTTAACGGGGGAAGTTTTGTACAGTCGTTACTGCCGTTTCAACAAGAGCCGGTAAGCCGATGCACTGCGGTGTACCCCGGTCTCTTTGTTCAAGATGGAAGCGATATCGTTCCACTTGTGGTGAGAATTCTTGAGCTCTTGCACGCGGAGCGCGAGAGATGCGGACTCTCGCGGGCGTCCTGATTTCTTCGGATGAAGCCGCCGCGACACTGATTTAGCCGACTTAGGAGAGCAGATATGTTGTGTGTCTCGCCCCGCGAGTTTTTCGGCGAGCAGTGCTTCCTCTGGCGTCGTAGCCTGCTCTCGGTACTGCTCTGACAATGATGCTTGGATGTTCCAGAAGCGTGAATTGGCCTGGTTGATCTCGCGGAGTTTATTAGGGTGTTCGTCCCGTTTCACGGCTGCCAGTTTTCGAGCGTCATTCTTAATCATCGCTTTTTCCTTATCATGGCTTTCTGGATTTATCGCTCTGCTCTTCGGCCAGCTGAGCGAGGGCCGCCTTCAGACCATCGTGAAACTCGGATTCCATTTGAGCGAGCGTTCCCGGCGTGATCTCGGCTTCGACCTCCTGGATTCCTTCGCGCTTGGCAGCTTCAACACGATGAAAACCGTCTTGGAGAAAGTAATTGAGCCCGTCGAAACGGACGCACACCGGCGGGAGTGCTTGTCCGTCGCGCAGCATTTCAATGTATCCGATGACGGTTGCTTCGGAGAGGACTTCGGGGGGCTGAAAATCTAATCGCAGTTCGCTCGTTCGAATCTTTACCAACGGCGTCATCGCCCCTTCTTTCCTGCGGTCAGCATGGCGCGCACCGCGCCGCCTACGCTGACCCGCACCGGGTCAAGATTCAATTGCGAGTAAATCTCTGTCGCTTCGCTGCCGGCCGCATGGCCCAGGCTCTTCGCGATTATCGGCATGCTGGTTCCCAACCCCGCCTGCCAGCTACCCAAGGTCCGGCGAAGATCATGAAACCGAACATCTGGAATGCGCGCCTTCTTGCGCAGCCTGTTCCAGGCTCGCTTCGGATCCTCGAGATGGCCGCTCTCGGCATTGGGTGAGGGGAACACCCATTCGCTCTTGCCATCGCGCCGCTTACGCTCCGCCAGGATGCGCACCGCAGGCGACACCAAGGGGATGTTGTATTCCTCGCCCGACTTGGTCTCTGCGCTCACGGTCCAGAATTGTTGGCCCGTAGCGCTGAGGTGAATCTCGTCCCACCGCATTCGGGAAATATCACCGCGCCGCGCTCCGGTAAACAAGGCCAGCGAGACGAAGTCGCGCAGATCGTCGCTCGTCTCCGGTGAATTCAGCGCCGTAAACAATCGCGGCAGTTCCTTGGGGTCGAGATAGCGTTTGCGCGTGGGCTCCTCGAAAATGCCAACGCCCGCGGCAGGATTCGGCCCGGTGAAAAGTTTCTTTGGATCGATGGCCCAGTTGATCGCCGCCTTGATGGATTGCAGCGCGCGGTTGGCGCCGAATACCCCGACCCGCGCTTTAAGATCGCTATGGAGTTTTTCGATATCCTCACGGCGTAATTGATTGATCGGCAGACCAGTCCATCTGGCGAGGTGACGGAGATGGGCTCGGGCGGCGGCCATGGCGCGCTCCGGCCGTTTGGAATTTATGCCCAGATGCTCGGTGACGTAGCGTTCGTAGATGGTGCCGAACGTAAGACCCTCGTCCTCGAAAGGATCCTTCCCTTCCGCCAGTTGAGCGTTCGCCTTGCTGGCTTTGCCTCGGGCCAACTCCACCGACAGGTCGGGAAACCGCCCCAAGGTTTTCCATGTGGGATAGCGGCGAACTTTTCTGTACCAGGCGAAGGAGCGCTCACCCGAAGGCTGCACCGTCAGCACCAGGCCGCGCGTCTTGGTGTCGTGATAAAGATCGCGTCCGGTTTTGGGAGTGGGGAGGCTTTCAATTTTGCGCTTCGTGAAGTTGATTTCCATTTTACCCTCGTATTACCCCCAGCGGTAAAATGCGGTAAAACTGGTTAGGTTTCGCAAGGGGTACTGAGGGCAGTATAGCGCACAAAGCCAGTGTTTTAAAGGGATTATTAAGTATTCTTAAGACGGGTTAGGAACATGGCCGCACGGCTACGAACCAGAAGGTCGGGAGTTCGAATCTCTCAGGGCGCACCATCTTTCTTTTTTCCTTGTCATCTGATTGGATTCCTGTTTCTTTGCCGCGCGAACCGTGCGTGCGGACCGAGGCGGGTGTCCTCGTAGACAATAGGCGCGTGCGCGAGTTGGGTTGCGTCCTTGGCGTTTTCTGTTAGTCTTGGTCAGCCCTGTTGTTGCCTTTAGACGCTGTTTCGGTCACTTACCGGAGAAGTTCTCCGGAACTCGGGTCGCGCGCCATGTCGAAAGTCATCGAACAGGATGTATCCATCCTGTCGTCGTCGAAACAAGGTTTGATCTATCTCACCGCCAATGATTGGGCTTTGGTCGCCGACAAGGCGAGTCGAGTCAGATTCAAGAAGGGTGAAGTTCTGGTTCAAAAGGGTAAGAAAGGCTTTGGAGTTTTTCTTCTGCTCAAAGGAACCGCGCGAGTGCAAATTCCTCCGCAAACTCCGAATCCAGTGATTGGGCCGGGCGAAATTTGCGGAGAGATGTCATTTCTGGAGGATGCTGCGGCCAGCGCGAACGTAGTCGCCGACGGCGACGTGGAAGCCTTTCATCTCGACCATCCGACGCTGCAAAGCCTGTTTGAGCTGTTTCCCCATCTTGCTTCGCGTTTCTATCGGTCTCTTGCCACGAATCTGTCGCGGCGTCTCAGGGACGCGATCGGGCCGCGTTTCGAAGCCGCTATGCAAAAACGTCCGTCTTGACAAAGGTTGGGCCGCCAGCAGACGATTGCGCCGCTCGGTCGGGTACCTTCATTTCAGCGCTTTTCCACCGGGCTTTTTCCCTTCCCCAAGAAGAGCCTTCGCTACCGACCTCAAGATATTCGACGACGGTGAAGGCACCACCCAAACAGGGTGATGACGGCTATCAACTGAGGCGGTTAAGGGTAGTCTGAATGCGGGGAGCTTCGAAAGCGGCTCGCCGCCTTTTTCTATGGTGCCAGCATTCAGGAGACTGGATTTGCCGGGTCCGGCGGCACCAGCGAGCCGAGCCCCAAAATTAAGAAGCGTCCCACAACTCTTTCGAGTCTCGGGACGCCCGAACAGCCCTCCCCAAGAACTGTTCAGTGCCTAACTTAGCGGCAGCACGCCACGTTTGTGAATTGCGCTTCTGTGCCACGTCATGGCACGAGACGGCTACGATCAGAAGATGAAGAAGAGTGTTCCTCATGCCCCCTGCCGTCCAATCCCCGATTACTGCAGTAACCCTTAAGCGGGGATTACCGTTGACCCCTACTGGTCCGCCTACTTACATTCTCCACAGGGGGTCGTATGAAGGATATTCATGAAGTATTGCGGCAGAAGCAGACCAAGTACGCGGCACTGGGGAAGCAGATAGAGATGCTCCAGCAGGCGGCGGAGAAGCTGCGTGAAGTGGCTCCCCTGCTTGCGGAAAACGACGAAGAGGATAACGCAGTATTGATGGAAGTCGATGAGACTTCTGACAGCATGGCGGCCAAGGCGGGCGCGTCTGGTTCGGGCGCGGCGGCATCGAAGGCAGCCCGGCCTGCGGCGCCTCGCTGGCCATAAATCTCGCCGTTGTAGGGTGGGGCATTTAGTTATGACCCTTCTGGCATTGCTGGTTTCGACTGACGATTCTGCATCCGAGATCCTGGGCCGGGTTCTTCCGGCCATGGGGATCGTGGTGGAGCGTTTCAGCGATCTCCCGACTGCGATCGACCGTCTGCAGCAGCAGAGGTTCGACGCACTGGTGGTTGACTTTGACGACCCCGACGCTGCTGGTCAAGTGCTGGATGAGGCCCGCAGACTGAATTCGGGCGACTCGCCGGTCAGCGTGGCCCTGGTTGCAGAACCGGCGAAAGCGCGCGCTATCCTCAGCAACGGCGCGCACTTTGTGCTGTACAAGCCACTCTCCGATGACAAGGCCAAAGCCGGCCTGCGTGCCGTAGCCGCGCTGTTAAATCGCGAACGCCGGCGCGCCTACCGTGTTCCAGTGCAGGCTCCGGTGGAAATTACGCTGCCCGATGCTCGGAAGGCCGAAGGTATTCTGCTTGATCTGAGCGAAACCGGCATGGACGTTCTCACGGCTGAACCTCAGGCTCCGGGATCGCTGTTGAACTTCCGCTTTCAGTTGCCGGATGGGAGCCTTGAAGTGGACGCTCACGGGCAGGTCGCATGGGCGAACCCGAACGGACAAACGGGAGTCCATTTTCTCGATTTAGAAGAGTCGATGAAGGCTCAGCTTAAAGTCTGGCTGCATGCCGCCGCGGTAATGAATGGCGCCAGTCCCGACGAAGCCGTTCCACACTGCAAGCTCACCGATCTGAGCCTGGGCGGTTGCTATCTGGAAAGCGAATCGCCGTTTCCGGAACGGGCTCTCGTCGACCTTTGCCTCAAAAGCGGAGACGTCGCGGTGCACACCGAAGGCATGGTGCTGGTCACTCATCCCGGACACGGCATGGGATTGGAGTTCCCTTCTCGTACGCCGGAGCAGCGAGCCCAGGTGGAAAATCTGATTAACTTTTTGCGCAGCGGTCCGGATTCCACGCCGGAGCTGATTATTTCGCCGCGCGCTCTGACTGCGGACCTTAGCCAATTCGAGCACGCTGCAGAAGCTGCGGAAGGCTCGGCCGCGGAGCCGCTGGAAGATCCGTTGCTCGAACTGCTGCGCCAAGGGGCTTCTCTGCAACAGGACGATTTCCTCGACGAACTTCGCCGACAACGATCCGGCGAGAGTGTTGCGACGTAGCTTGCGTTTGTCCCATCCGGGTTTTCTAGCTGATCCGTCATTCCAGTCATTCCTCTGCGATGTTCAACCGTTACTTTAAGGCACACCTCTCGCGGTAGGTGGCTTGGGGACTTCACGGAGCAGCGCAAGGGCAGGAAGAATACTGGGCAGCGAGAGTAGCGGAACGCGCGAGAGGCTCGGGCGAACTGTTTCCGGAGGGCGAAGAACCCGCGCCCCGTCTCTGACGCGGGCCCTTCACCTTCCGCGGTCTGTTCCACCCCTATGGCATTACGGTAGCCGATCACTATTGCGTCACGGTTTCAGAAAGATTAAATCTAGGTTAAATGCGGCGGGCGCTTAAGCTCGTCCAGCTCCGCTTGAGGTGCAAGACCCCGGGTGAGGAGATCCCGGGTGATAAGCTCCATGCACTGTTTTCGCCCTTGTGCGAACATGTAGCCGACACGCGGGGCGACTCGGCGGGGAAGCTGGTGGGAGCGAAGCTGGCGGCAAACATAAAATCCGGAAACGGACTGGGTTCTGACAATGCCGTGCGCAATGTCTCGCGCAACGTCTCTCGCGACGGGCGCCGCAGCAGCCTGGCCTGGGCACCGCTTATGTCGATCGCAGTTGCGGCCTTAGCGGTTGAAATTCCCTTCCTTTTCCTCGGGATGCCCTCCGGGCACGATGTGGAATTCCATTTGTACTCGTGGCTAGAAGTTCTCTCGCAGTGGAAGCTGGGCATCGTCTATCCGCGCTGGGCGGCCTTGGCGAACTTCGCCTACGGCGAGCCGCGCTTCATCTTCTATCCCCCGGCTTCGTGGGCGTTAGGTGCGGCGCTTAGCGCAATCTTTCCGTGGACGCTGGCCGCCAGCATTTACATCTGGCTTGCGTTGTTGCTTGCGGGCGTGTCCATGTTTGTGCTGGCGCGGCAGTGGCTTGACCGGCGCGATGCAACCTTCGCGGCAATGCTCTATGCCGTGAATCCTTATCATCTGGTGATTGTGTACTGGCGAAGCGCGTTCGCCGAACTCCTGGCGAGTTCTTTGCTGCCGCTGTTGCTGTTGCTACTGTTGCGGGCTGACGAAAAAGGCCGCCGCATCACCGTTTATTTCGCGCTGCTGCTTGCCTCTGCATGGCTGATCAACGCACCCGCAGCAGTGATGATCCATTATTCTTTGGCGTTATTGATATTGGTCGTTGCCTGGCAGCGGCGCTCGCCGCGTGTTCTACTGGTGGGAACCTTCGCGGTGGTTCTTGGCGCTGCGTTGGCTGCGGTTTATTTATTGCCTGCGGTCTACGAACAGAAGTGGGTCACGATTGCGCAGGCTGTTTCTGCCGGATCGCGGCCGCAAGACAGTTTTCTGTTTATCCACACCACCGATGCGGACCACGACGCCTTCAACCACCTGATTTCCTGGATTGCCATCGTCGAAATCCTACTGACGGTTGTAGCCGCCTGGACTGCACGCAGCTGGCGAAGGCGCCATCCTACGCTTTGGTATTCGCTGGTGGCGTGGGCCGGGGCCTGCTCTGTGCTCATGCTCTCGATCACGAATGTGCTGTGGAGAATTCTTCCCAAACTGCAGTACATGCAATTTCCCTGGCGCTGGATGCTGTGTCTGGGCATTCCCTTCACGTTGCTGACCGTGTTGGGTGTGCGGCGGTGGAGCATGCGCGTCGCGTTCTACCTGGCTACGCTGGCTGTGCTCTCATTCGGGTGGCGTCACTTTCAGGCCCCTTGGTGGGACAACGCCAGCGACCTGCGCGAAATGCAGGACAACATGCAGTCTGGCGAGGGCTACGAGGGCGTCGACGAATACACGCCGGTCGGCGCCGATCCTTCATCCGTCTCGAAAGACGCTCGACGCGTGACCGCGGAAGGACCGGCCCATGCTGCGATTCATGTTTCCCAGTGGACTCCGGAATTCAAACTGTTCACCGC
>CAWEBA010000038.1:0-24974 GCA_963807145.1 uncultured Acidobacteriaceae bacterium
GTTCTCTGGAGCAGTTCTTTCGGAGTGAGGAAAGTTAGAGAAGATTAATCACTGCTTGCGAATGAATGGGATGAAGAGGAAGACCCTGCGGGCGGGCGGTGATGCTACTCCGGAGGCCACTCGTACGGAAACATTTTGCCGCCTTCCTCCGGAGTGACCTTGACGCCGAGCAATTCTGCAGCACGCGCCATAACCGGGTCGCGGCCAGCGGCCAGATCCGCGGCACTCGGAAGAACGATCTCATCCGGCGTCACGCCAGTGTGCTCCAGGCTCTTCCCGTCCGTCATAACAAGATCCGACTCGGTCACCGACGCTCCGTAGAAGATGACTGTCTCTACACCGAGCTTCTCGTTGTAGTGTTTCGCCTCCATGACGCTGCCAGAGGTTCGGTCGCCGACAACCGTCCCGCGCTTTTCGAGTTGCACGACGCGGGCAAATGCCTCCGCGGCGGAGGCCGATCTTGAGTCGACGAGCACTACCAGCTTCCCGGAAAATGGATGACGGCCAGCTTTGGCGACCTCAGGCTTGCCCTCTTTCCGCCCGACGCGATCAGCAATTTTCACGTCCTTATCGAACATGCCACCCACCAGGTTCCTGAGGGTCTCGACGCTGCCACCGGGATTGCCGCGCAGATCCACGATTAAGGCCGGATACTTTCGAACTTTGTCGATCATGTTGTCCACTTCGGTGACCGAGAAGGCGAACTCCGGCACCTTGAGAACGATGAGTTGATCGCCGCGTTCGGCGTAGCGAGCGCGCAAAAGGCGTTCCTCGTTTTCTCCCTGTCGGATTACATTCCAAATATCGTTGCCAGCGCTGGCCGTTAGATCCGTGACCTGCTTGCCTTCGCGCATCCGTGCCAGAACGTCCACCTGGCGCTGGCTTCCCGCGGGTTCCCGCAGGCCCAGGCGAAAACCAGGCTGTGGCCGCAACACCGAAAACATATATTGCATCTTCCACAAGTTGTCGCGATCGGGACGATATCCGTCGAGAGTCATGATCTCGTCGCCGGGCTTGACGCCCTTGGCCTCGGCGTCGCTCTTGGGGCGCACCTCAGTCACAAAGCAATGCTCACCGACCATCTGATATTCCCATCCGTAGTCGTACCGGTTCGCGTGTTGCGGAGGAAGAAAAAAAGTATGCGAGTCGTTCAGGGTGGCGAGCAACGCCGCGATCTCTGAGAGCGCCATATTCATGGAATTGGTTTTCTCGATCTTCTGTTTTGCCTCAGCAACTTTCGCGTCCCAATCGATGCCGTGCATCTTAGGATCGTAGTAGTGCTTCCGCACTTCATCTGCCACCACCTTCAGCATATCCAGGGCGCGATCGCGATCAAGACTGGATATCTGCTGTTGCGGCCATCCCTGAGCGACCAGCAGCAAAACCACACAGAGCACTTTTGCGGAAGTGGAAACTCTTCGGGCTCGCATTGCCGCCTCCTCTGACCTCGAAACCCAGCGCCGAACCTGGGGATCGCGAATCACTCCACCCTAAACCGGACTCGTGCCCTATGCCTGCCTTACGACGGGAGAATTGCAGCCCGGCGCGGGTTCCTCATCGGCCTGGCCGCCGGCCACGAGAATGCCGTCGTGCCCTGCATCACCTTTTGCAGCGCAGTCCGGAATCTTTCCATCTCTTCCTGCGTGCCGACGGTGATGCGTGTGCACGTTGGCATGATGGGCCAGATGCGTCCGATGAAAACATGCTGCTGGGCCATGGCGTCGATCACCTGCTTGGCCGGGCGTTTGGTGTCGAGCAGGAAGCAGTTCGATATCGATGGAATGTAGGAATAGCCGTTGCGATCGAGCCACTCGAAAGTTTCCTGGCGAACGCTGGCGTTGATGCGACGGCGTTCAGGCACGAGGCTCGGATCTTTAAGGCTCGCCGAAGCTGCGACTAGCGCGGTGACGGGCATGAAGTTCCAGCCGGAATGGTCGCGGATTTTTTCCAGCAGGTCGGGACGGGCAATCGCGAATCCGCAGCGCAGTCCGGCCATGCCGTAAGCTTTCGAAAAAGTGCGCAGCACAACCACATCCTTGCCCGCCTTAACGAAATCGAGCGAAGAAGGAGCATCGCAGAGATGGATGTAGGCTTCGTCAACCATCACGATGGAACCCTTAGGTTTGTTTTCGACGAGGTACTCGAGATCGGTGTGCGGAGTGAGCGTGCCGGTAGGGTTATTGGGATTGCAGATGTAGAACAGTCCGGCATCTGGCGCGGCTGCGAGCATGGCCCTGACGTCGTGCGCGTAAGTCTTAGTGAGAGGAACCTTGACCGAACGGGCCCCGTTGGCCGCGGCTGCCATTGGTCCGGCTTCATAACCGGGATCGGCGCCGACGTAGCTTTTTTGCGACGAGGTAAAGGCAACAACCCCGAAGTGAAGCGGCGGAGTCGAACCGGCAAAAACGTGGACGGACTCCGGGTTCAAGCCTTCCTGTTGCGCAAACGTGTGGATGAGTTCGTCGGTGAGATTGTCCATATAGCGTCCACCGAGAGGCAGGATGGCGGACATAGCGTCACGCGCGGGTTGGCTGGGGCCGAGCGGATTCTCATTGGAGTCGATCATCACTGCCTCTGTGGAAAACGGCCGGTGACGCGCCGCAGCGGCGAGCATGGGCTCGGTGACGATTCGGAAGGCTGCGGCGGTGGCAGAGAGTTGCAAGGAGCGTTGCAGGAATGTTCGGCGGGAAGGCGAAACGTTTCCAGACGGCATGACGAACCTCCGGTTCATCCAGCGTTCCTACAGGCTAAATGGTTTTCCCTATTGCGGCAACGGTTCCCGCGGGGTGGCGTAGTAGCCGGCGCGGCATTGCACTTTGTAGTTCTGCTTCGATTTCACTTCCAGTTTGCGGTAGCTCCCGTCGAGCACCGTGTTCGTAGAGGTGTAGCCGAGGTTGTACTGGCTGCGCAGTTCGGCGGCGATCTGGTCGAACGCCTCCTTCAGTTTATCGAACTTGTTGCCCACGTTGATGACGCGGCCTCCGGTGGCCTCGGTGAGTTTTCGCATTTCGCCCTCGCCGGAGTAGCCCATGCCGAAGGATCCGTAAAAGCCGCGATCGGCGCAGAGCAGCACGTACACAATGGCGTCGGCTCTCTCCGCGGCTTCGATGGCGTCTTGGATTTTGAGCTGGCTGCCTTCGTCCTCGCCGTCCGTCAGCAGGATCATCGCCTTGCGCCCAACTTCTTTGGCCAGCATGTCGTGCGCCGAAAGATAGACGGCATCGTAGAGCACGGTACCCTTCTGCGATCCGGGCGCCGTGGGCACGGGACCGCCACCTGCACCGGGGATTGGCCCGGTGGTGAAGCCGGTATTGATCCTGACTTTGTTGAGCGCGGCTTGCAGCCGGTGAACGTCGCGGGTGTAATCCTGAACCAGTGAGGCATCAACATTAAAGTCGATGACATAAGCTTCGTCTTTGTCCGTAAGAATCTGGCGGAGGAATGCTCCGCCAACTTCTTTCTCCATGTCGAGCACGTTGCGCTGGCTGCCCGAGGAGTCAATCAGAATGCCGAGGGTCAGCGGCAGGTTCGATTCTGCGGCGAAATATTTAATCGTCTGGGGCTTGCCGTCTTCGAGAACGTCGAAATCATTCTTGGTCAGGTTCGGAATCAGCGCGCCGTGCTTGTCTTTGACATTGAAGAAAAGTCCAACCACGTTGACGTTGACTTTTACCGTCCCCGCCGGCCCCTGGTCGTCCTCGGGCCTTTGCGCGTCGGCAGGCTTCTGCGCCGGCGCTTGGGCGCCAGCCTGGGGGGAGTCAGCTGTGGAAGACGCCGGGCTCTCGGCCGTGGCAGGCGGAGCAGCCACCGACAGGGCTGCCAGTAAGAATAGAATGGAGGCAGCGGCCCCGGCCGACGAGAATCTTCGGTAAGCGGATAATTTTGCCATGCTAGGAATCCCTCAAGGGGTTTTTGTTAGTCTAACCCTTGGAGTTAGATGCACCAAATGGGAAGGCATGGGCATCTCACTGAAACCAGCGTTGTTTTTATTAGCATCGGGTGAGCGCAGTCGCCGAGGGCGCCGCAGTCCCGGCCCAACGCAGGGGAAAGAACGGATGGTGTTTGTGAGCATACAAACCGCGGATACCGAGCAACGACCGAGAAACACGAAGTCGCGGACGGCAGTGCTGACCTTCGGATGCGTTGCGGCATGGCTGTGCCTGAGCGCTTCTGCCATGCAGGCGCAATCGTCCCCGGGCCAGGCCACGCAGACACAGCCGGCGCAGAACCAGTCTCAGAACCAACCTCAGAGCCAACCTCAGAGCAGCGACATTCCGGATGCGCCGACCGTGCAGCCGCCTTCGGAAACGCCCGCGCCCCCGCCGATTCCCAAGCCGGAAGAAAAAAAGCAGGTCGAGAGGGATCCGTGGACGAACCAGCCGGTCGAAAAGCCGGCAGCTGCTGAACCAGGTGGCGCCCCGGGCGTCGCGCCCACTGACGCAACCTCTGCGCCGCCGCCCATGCCGCCGGTAAAGACCGTGCCGCCGGGGACGCCAGTAAAGCCAAGCGCTCAAGAACAGCTTTACACCCTGGTGGTGACGCCAACTTTCGTGCAGATCCCAGTGCGGGTGAAAGACCGCGACGGGCGCCTGGTGGATGGCCTGCTCTCGACCGACTTCACCGTCAAGGAAAACGGGACGGTGCAAAAGCTGAAATTTTTCACCGCTGACCCCTTCGCTCTTTCTGTGGCCATCGTGCTTGACACGGGTATGCCGGACGCAGAGTTGCAGAAGGTCGAGCAGACTTACCCGGCGCTGGTAGGGTCATTCGCTCCCTACGATGAAGTGGCGGTTTATACCTACAGCAGCACGGTGAGCCAGGTCAGCGACTTCGGCGGAGTCACGCGCAAGCTGGGCGCGCTTCTGAATCAGATCAAGACGGAACGTGGCGCCAACAATGGAGTGCCGGTGTTGAACGGCCCGCTGGCGAACGGTCCGATTATCAACGGAGTGCCCGTGGGATCGGGGACGGCCGACGTAAGTACGCCGCCGCGGGAGTCGCACGTGCTCAACGATGCGGTTCTGCAGGCGGCGCTCGACCTGCGCAAACGCGACCGCACCCGGCGGAAAATTATTTTCGTGATCAGTGACGGACGCGAAATGGGCAGCCGGTCCAGCTACCGCGATGTCCTCAGGGTGCTGTTGTCGAATGAAATCCAGGTGGAGGCGGTGTCGGTCGGAAGCGCGGCCCTTCCGGTCTACGACAAGATCCAGAAGTTTCACGTGCCGCTCCAGGGCTATGGCGACATTCTGCCGAGGTACGCCTCGGCCACTGGCGGCTCGGAATACCGCGAGCTCACCCGGAGTTCGATCGAGAATATGTACGCCGCGGTCATGAGCGAAGCGCGCAGCCAGTACACGCTGGGCTACAGCCCTACACGGCCAAAAGTGCCGACCCCGAACCCCTACCGCAGTATCGAAGTAATAGTCGATCGGCCCGGTCTGAAAGTGTTTGCCCGGGATGGCTACTACCCCGCACCGACGCCGCCGCCCACACCAGCGCAGACCGCACCAGCGGCGCGGTAAGCATGGCGATTGTTGATTGCTGATTCGAAGGCCGAGAAGTCATGGGCTTTTCAATCAACAATTCCCCGTCCCCCACCTCTGTGCAAGAGGGGGTCACCTGAGTAACCTGCGTGGGACCTTCCGCGTGTGATATAAAAGCCCGAAGCCCCCATAGGGAAATTTTTGCGCGCGGAAGGTTGTGCGGCCCCGCGCTTTTGAGGAAAGCCTTGAGTTTCATCAACTTCGCAGCCCGCGAAATCAATTGCAAGATCGTGTACTACGGCGCCGGGTTGGGCGGCAAGACCACGAATCTGCAAGTGATCTACCAGAAGACCGCGGAACAGCAGAAGGGCAAGATGATCTCCCTGGCCACCGAAACCGAGCGGACCCTATTCTTCGATTTCCTGCCGCTCGATCTGGGGTCGGTGCGTGGCTTCAAGACCCGAATCCATCTTTATACCGTCCCCGGCCAAGTGTTCTACGATGCCAGCCGCAAGCTGATTCTGCGCGGCGTCGATGGCATCGTCTTCGTGGCCGACTCCCAGGAACAGCGCATGGACGCCAACGTCGAAGCGCTCGACAACCTCATGTCAAACCTGCAGGAACACGGCTACGACTTCAACAAAATTCCCTACGTCCTCCAGCTCAACAAGCGCGACCTGCCCAACATCCTCTCCCCGGAAGAACTCAACAAGGAACTACGCAAGAAGAATGAAGCCGTGGTTGAGGCAGTAGCGTTTCAGGGCGTAGGCGTATTCGAAACCCTGAAAGAAATCGCCCGGCAAGTGTTAACGGAATTAAAGGCCGGCGGCTAGGAAGGCAGTTCTCAGTTCTCAGTTCTCAGTTCTCAGTTCTCAGTTCTCAGTTCTCAGTTCCCAGTTCTCAGTTCTCAGTTCTCAGTCCCCACTTCTCAGTGTGCAGCACCGTGGAAGAGCGACGCTTCAGCGCCGCGTAAAGCCCTAAAATCGAAACAGGCTTTAGCCCCTGGATCTATTGCATCGGCTGCCCGGCCGCCAACACCCCTTTGCCCGTCCCCCACGGATGCATCTCCGGCTTAAGCAAGCCAGCCTTAACGATCGGATCGTCCTTCAGCAACACAGCAGTCTGCTCCGCTCCCACGCGAAAAATCGAGACTCCCAGCAGCTCGCCCTGATCGCTGAGCGAAAACGGTCCGGCGATGGCCAGGGACCCCTGATCGATCATCTCTTTTACCAGAGCGTGATGCCGTTTCACCACATCCATGAACTCTGGCGCATTTGGATTCCACTTCTCGCCCCGCTTCAGCAGAACAAGAGTGTACTGCTCGAACCCGGCAGGCTCAGCCGGATCATGAATGGCGCTCGGATCAATGTCCCATGGCCCGTGCACTTCAGCCGCCAGCCGACCCGCTTTAACCGCCGGATCGCTATCAGCCCACTCCTGGGCCTGCGCCGCTGTCTCCGCCCGCAAGACGAATATCCCGCGCAGCGCAGTGTCATCGAGAAAAGGCCCAGCGATCACAAGCTTATGTTCGGCCGCCATCTTGCGAATATTGGCCATGTGCTCTTCCTGCAGTTTTTCAACGGCTTCCTTGCTGAGTTGCGGAGCATTCGCAGGACGATTCAGGAGCACAAAGAAGTACTGCGGCCGCGTGGCGCTCGGCTCGGCCGGCGCTTGTGCGAAAGCCGCACTTGCAAGAGCAACTAAAGTGATGAGAAGTATGCTGCGAAAAGAAATTGCTCCCATAAGCTACCTCGAACCCTATAACGCGCCGACGATTGTAGCTTAGTCAAACCCGCTTAGAAGAAGAAAATAACATCCCCCGCCGCCGTAAGCTGGCTCTTCTTGGTCCCGTTCTGATAGGCCGGAGCGTCATAAGAATGTTCGTAACGAACTTCGGGGCGGAGCAGAACTGTGGTACCGAGCCAATGCCCCCAGCCGAACAGATGTTCCGTGTAACGCGTCTTGGTTCCAGTCCGCTGCCCGGCAATGTCATCGAAATATTCATTCCGAATCGTGATGTAGTTGTGCGCCCCAAACTGTCGCTCGAAATAGTTCACGACCGCCCACTCCGGCGCGTAACAAGTAAAAGCAGTATTGCTGTCGCAATAGGCTCCATTAGAGCCCGTCTCCGGCTGAATCGGATCAACCGGAGGCAATCCCGAACCCGCCGGCGGACTGTAGTTCAGGTTCGGCACCTGCTTCATCCACTGATACCAGCCCTCGGTCGACGTATGCCAGTTCTTGTCGATCACGTGATACCAGGTCAGGTAATAAGCCTGCAGGTTGTTGTAGCCATATTGGCCGCTGTCCTTGCCGAGGTTGGTCTCGTTATCGCAAAGGTAAAGATTGTCTTTGCTCGTCCGCCACGAATACTCCGCGCACCAGTTCAACGTGAGCCGCGAGTCGGTCAGATTCCAGGGCGCGGTTTCGCAGCCCGGCGAGAGCCCAACCTGCGTGGTCCAATGCGAGTTGATCCGCGTAGTCGCATTGATCCCCGTTTGTGTGTAGCAGTCAAACGTATAAAGCAATGAGTGGCTGTAGGTATAGTTGTTGGGCGCAAGCTGAGCTTCGATGTCGGGCAAAGAAATGTAGCGTCCGATGCGAACATCAGTTCCCTCACCGATGTGAGGAAAATAAAGATCGAGATACATCATCACCGGATCGAACCCGTACTCTTTTCCCGGAGGATGCCCGAGCAATTGCTGGCTGAAATAACCTTTTGCCGTCGTAAATCGGTAATCAAGTCCCCAGAGCCCGGCAAGCCGGAATCCCCAGTCAAAATGCCCGGTCTGTACCGTATCCGGCTGGCGTTCGATGTAGAGCACTTCCTGGTCAGGCTCGATAGCATTCGGAACTTCGTCGTAAGCCGTAGGAAAATTGTCGTACTTCCCCGCCGCCGGATTCACTCCGCCTTTCGACGTGCTGAAATTTGCTCCGACATTCAGCCAGCCGTAGATCTGGATTTTGTGTCTCTTCCATGCATCGCCGTCAGGCCCTGCCCACACCGCCGTCATCCATGGTCCGGCCTGCGTCCACGGCTGTCCAATCGACACCGTCCCTCCAATCGGCCACGTCGAAAACGGAAACGGCGGCCCATTTACCGGAGCAGGATCTCCCCGAAAAGCCGGAGCCGGCGCGGCCGGAGCCGGTGCGGCCGCTGGCGGCCACCAATCGTCAGCGTAGGCTTTGAAAAGCCGCCGAAGAAAACTACCTTGCTCTGTGCTTGTATTCAGCGTCACCCCGCCAGCGCCCGGCGTCGATTGCCCATAGGCCGGTGGGCCGCACAATTGCGAACATCCCAGAAGAACGAGAAAAAAAAGAGCGAGAGGAGAAAGCGGTTTGAAAGATCTCAATGGATTTGCAATCCTCGCATAACTCGCAACTCAGTCCCGAAAGCTTATCCGCCACCGCGTAAGGAAGCCGTAAAGACCTTGGTGCGGAAATTTCTCTTGTCCCCATTTGGTTTTCCGTTGGTTCCCGGTCGGTGCTCAAGTAGCGGACCACCATCGTTTCTCACGGGCTGCTGCGAAGCAACCCACAATTCGTCTAGAATGGCAGGTCGTTTCAGAGTTACCTAAAGAGGCATCATGCGCAGACTCAGAATTTCGTTCCTGATGTTGCTGTTTTCCTCGCTCCTGCTGCCGCAGTTCTTGTTTTCGCAAGCCAGTTCCCTGCACGGCATCGACGTCACCGACCTGGATCGCAAGGCGGATCCGTGCAACGACTTCTACGAATTCGCCAACGGAACGTGGCGCGCGAGCCATCCCATTCCGGCATCCATGAGCCACTGGAGCAAGCGCTGGGCCGCGGGCGAATCCTCCAAAGACAAGCTGAAGGAGATTCTGGAGACGGCGTCCGCCGACAAAACCGCGCCTCAGGGCAGCACTGATCAGATCATCGGTGATTACTACGGCGCATGCATGGATGAGTCGCGGGTGAATGCGCGCGGCATCGAACCGCTGAAGCCATGGTTTGCTCAGATCGATGCCGCGAAAGATATGCCGCAATTGCAGCGTGTTATGGCCGACATGCACGACATCCTGGTGTCGGATCCGTTCGTACTCGGCAGCCAGCAGGATTTTCACAAACCGTCCTGGGTGCTGGCCGATATCGGCGCAAATGGGCTGGGGCTGCCCGATCGCGACTATTACCTGAAGCCGGAAGCGCGCTTCAAAGAAGCGCGTGAGAAGTATGTCGCGCACATAACCACCATGTTCAAACTCGCGGGATGGGACGAAAAAACCTCGGCCGCCGCGGCCCAGACCATCATGCGCATGGAGACCAAACTAGCGGAAGCTTCACTCGACAACGTAGCCTTGCGCGATCCCGCAGCCACGGATCACAACACGACCTTTGCCCAGTTGCAGGCCATGGCTCCGCACGTCGACTGGGTGGAATATTTCAAACACGGGCAGATTCCGCAAGACGTGGACATGAACGTCGACCAGCCGAAATTCATGCAGGAGCTCGACCGCCAGGTGCACGAGGCTCCGCTGGCCGACTGGAAAGTTTATTTGAAGTGGCATCTACTGAACTCGACCGCCAGTTCCCTCTCGGCGCCCTTCGTTGAGGAAGATTTCGCCTTTACAGGAAAGTACCTGAGCGGCACCACCGAGATGAAGCCGCGCTGGAAGCGTTGCGTCGAATCAACCGATCAGCTCTTCGGCGAGGCTCTCGGGAAGAAGTACGTGGAAAAGTATTTCCCTCCGGAAGCCAAGGCGCGCATGCAGGAGATGGTGCGGAATCTTCTCGCGGCGATGCGCGACGACATCCTGAGCCGGCCCTGGATGAGCGACGACACTAAAGAAAAGGCAATGGCCAAGATTGCCACCTTCAATCCCAAGGTCGGATATCCCGATAAGTGGAAAGACTACAGCCACGTGGTCGTGCGGCGCGACGCCTTCTTCGAGGACATGATCGCGGGCAGAAAGTTCGTGGAAGAAGACGACCGGCTCACCATCAACAAGCCCGTGGATCGCGGCCGTTGGGGCATGACGCCGCCCACGTCCGATGCTTATTACAACCCTCTGCTGAATGAGATTGTGTTTCCGGCGGGAATCCTGCAGCCTCCGGCGTTTGACATGAAAGCGGTGGATGCGGTGAATTACGGCGCAATCGGAGTCGTGATCGGCCATGAGATTTCCCACGGCTTCGACGATCAGGGTGCGCAGTTCGACTACCTCGGCCGCCTGCGCAACTGGTGGACCGACGCCGATCTGAAGCAGTTCCAGACCCGCGCCGCTTGCGTGGCCGATCAGTTCGACAATTACTTCATCGAGCCCGGCGTGCATCACAACGGCAAACTGGTGCTGGGTGAGAGCATCGGCGATCTCGGCGGTGCGAAGATCGCATTTCTGGCGTACGAAAAGTCGCTCGAGGGCAAGCCGCGTCCCGCCGATATCGATGGCTTCACTCCGGAGCAACAGTTCTATATTGCCTGGGGACAGTTCCGCGGCGATGAGATCCGCATCGAAACCCAGCGTACGATGATGCAGACCGACCCGCATCCAGTGGCAAAGTATCGAGTAATCGGCCCGCTCTCAAATCTCCCGGACTTTCAGAAAGCCTGGAGCTGCAAAGCAGATTCGGCCATGGTGCGACCCGAAGGAAAGCGGTGTGATGTGTGGTAGAGCTTTGAAGATCCTTGATATTTCTTAGTCGGTGCGTCATGGATAGTTGATAGTTGTTGTAATTGCAATTCGGAGACAAGAGATCCATACACAGAGACCAATACACCATGATAAATTCCACTCGATTCCGCACCGCGAGGCTGCCGCTATTCGCCTGCACCTTCATCTTTATTTCTATCTTTACCCGAACCATCGCGCATGGTGCGGTCAACCCCGCGCTCGCCGCAGCGGTTGAATTTGGACCCTCCAATCCTTTTTACGCGTCGAGCACCCTGCCCTTCCGGGCTCCTCCCTTCGACAAGATCAAAGATGAAGACTTCCAGCCCGCGATCGAAGCGGGCATCGCCCAGCAGGAGGCTGAAATCCAGGCCATCGCCGACAGCCCCGAGCCTCCCACCTTCGACAACACCATCGTTGCCATGGAGAAGACCGGCCTGTTGCTCGATCGCGTCAGCGCGGTGTTCGACGGAGTCACCGGCGCAAATACCAATCCCACCCTGCAAAAGGTGAAAACTCTCGAGGCTCCAAAACTCGCCGCTCACCAGGATTTCATTCTCCTCAACACCAAACTCTTCGCACGCATCTCCGCGATCTACAGGCAACGCGCGTCCCTCAGGCTCGATCCTGAATCTCTCCGCCTGGTCGAGCACGACTACGACGAATTTGTGCACGCCGGCGCCAACCTATCTGAAGCCGAAAAGACGGAGCTCCGCAAGCTCAACGAAGAAGCCTCGTCGCTCTCCGATGCTTTCGGCAACAAACTCCTCGCCGCCAACAAACAGGGCGCCTTCGTCACCACCGACAAAGCCGCGCTCGCCGGCTTCTCCGCTGATCGCCTCGCAGCCGCTGCGCAAGCCGCCAAAGGCCGCCAGGTCGAAGGCTTCGTGATTCCGCTGCAGAACACCACCCAGCAGCCCGATCTGGTCCTGCTCACCAACCGCGACACTCGTCAATCCATCTTTGAGCACTCCTGGAACCGCACCGAGCGCGGAGATGCCAACGACACTCGCGACACCATCGCCCGTCTCGCGCAGCTTCGCGCTCAGAAGGCCAAACTCCTCGGCTATCCCAGCTTCGCCGCCTGGAAGCTCGAAGACCAGATGGCCAAAACTCCCGAACACGCTTTGCAGTTTATGGATGCCATCGTCCCGGCCGCAACCGCCAAGGCGGCTCGCGAAGCCAAGGACATCCAGGCCGTCATCGACGAGCAGAAGGGCGGATTCCAGCTTCAGCCCTGGGACTGGAACTTCTACGCCGAGCAGGTCCGCAAAGCTCGCTACAATCTCGACGATGCGCAACTAAGGCCTTACTTCGAGATCAACAACGTGCTGCAGAACGGCGTTTTCTACGCCGCGAATCAGCTTTATGGGGTCACGTTCAAGGAGCGCCACGACATTCCTGTCTACCAGCCGGATGTTCGTGTCTTCGAAGTCTTCGATGCCAACGGCAAACACCTCGCCCTCTTCTACTGCGATTACTTCAAGCGTGATAACAAGGAAGGCGGAGCCTGGATGTCGGAATTCGTCACCCAGTCGCGCCTTCTCGGGACTTCCCCCGTCGTCTACAACGTCCTCAACGTGCAGAAGCCGGCCGAGGGCGAACCCGCGCTGGTCAGTTTCACCAACGTCATTACCATGTTTCACGAGTTTGGACACGCACTGCACGGCATGTTCTCCGACGCCGAGTACCCCACTCTCGCCGGGACTGCAACCGCCCGCGACTTCGTCGAGTTTCCCTCGCAGTTCAACGAGCACTGGGCCCTGTATCCCTCTGTCTTCAGCCACTACGCGCGGCACTACAAAACCGGTGAGCAGATGCCGCAGGATCTCGTGGCCCGCATCAAGGCAGCGGACACGTTCAACAAGGGCTACGACATGACAGAGCTGCTAGCCGCAGCCGAGCTCGACATGCAGTGGCACGCGCTTCCCGCCAGCGCCCCGCTGCAGAATCCCGACGAGTTCGAGAAGCAGGCGCTCGACCGAACCCACCTCAACGTGAGCTACGTTCCGCCTCGTTATCGCTCCACCTACTTCAACCACATTTGGGGAGGGCCCGGCTACAGCGCCGGATACTATGCTTATCTCTGGACCCAGATGCTCGCCGATGACGCCTATCAGTGGTTCGTCGACCACGGCGAACTTACCCGAGCGAACGGCGACCGCTTTCGCCAGATGGTGCTGTCACGCGGCAACACCGAAGACCTCGCCAGGATGTACGAAAATTGGCGCGGCGCGCCACCGAACACGAAAGCGATGCTGAAGTATCGCGGCCTCGAGGAGTCTGCTCCTGCAAAATAGCTGTCTGTAAAGAGGAGACGATGAACGATTCCCGCACCAAGCTTCCGGGAAACGAAACTCCCGACTGGAAAACCAACGGCCTGCGCATCATTCGCAGCGGCGAACTCGACAGCAATACTCCGCAGACCCCAGGTATGACCCGCGCCGAAGCCATCTCGCGTGCCCGAGTCGGTGCGCAAAAGCTGTGGGCAGGAACCGTCGTCGTCCATCCCAACGCCAAGACCGGCCCCCACCATCACGGGGAACTCGAAACCGTCATTTACGTCGTACGCGGCCGCGCCCGCTTTCGCTGGGGAAATCATCTGGAGTTTGTCGATGAAGCCGGCCCCGGAGACTTCGTCTACGTCCCTCCCTACGTCCCTCATCAGGAACTCAACGCGCGTAAAGACCAGCCGGTGGAGGCCGTAATTGTGCGCAGCGGCCAAGAGCCTATCGTCGTGAATTTGAATATTCCCAGTCCCGAAGACGCTCCCGACACTCCCGAAGACGATCCCTTCCACTCCGCTCCGGGAAAGCGCTGATGTCCGAAGATGTCCGAAGTGGATGTTCGAATAATGTCCCGAGGCAGGCGAAATGAAAACGGTTCCCGCGCTGATGGGCACCTGGCGATTGGTGGAGTTTGCCGATCTGGATAAGGACGGCAAGTGGCAGCACCGGTTCGGTGAGCCTCCGCGGGGATACTTCGTTTACGATGCAACCGGGCACGTGCACATTCAGATCATGAAAATCCCTCCGCTGCTTCCTTTTCCAGAAGCCAACGTCGCCCAAGGTAAGCCGCCTTCAGCCGAGCATGCCCTCGCCGCTTACTGCGCCTACGTCGCATACTTCGGCACCTACACCGTGGACGCAGAGAAGCACGTGGTGACCCATCACGTCGAGGGAAGCCTCGCGCCGGAGTTCACCGACACTGACCAGGCCCGTCCCTTCAAACTGGAAGGCGACCGACTGGAGATCGGCGACGGCAAGACCTGGCGGCGCGTGCTGGAGCGCGTGGGCTGATCTTGTTGACCTCCTAATTTACGCTTGCTTGCTGAGGGCCGCGCGAATTCGCTGGCCCACAATCGCATCTTCGCCGGGCTGCAACATCCACACCCCAACCACGAGCGTGTTTGCATCCGCCGGAATGCCCTGGTTGGGCTTTTGGCCGGTGTTCGGGTTCAGTTCAATCGAAGGCGTGCCCTTGCGCAAAGCATCGACGATCTCGCCGGTGGTGACGCCAGTAACAGCCGGGTCGAAGCGTATGAGCAGATGTGGAACATGATTAGCGATCCGCGGGACGACTGTCTCCGTCCTGACAGAAGGGATGTCCTTCACCGCATCGGCTATGAGATCGGCTCGCTTCTGGTAATCGCCTTGCATCGACTCTTCCGTGTGCGAAAGAACCCAGTCGACCGCCGCCACCATGCCCACGATCTGCTCTTTCGCCACCTTCATGCCACGGCCAATCCCGTCTCCTGGATTATTGTTTTCGTGAGCCAGGTCCGTTAGAACCTTCCGACCCAGCAGCAGCCCCGCGTTTTGTGGACCGCGTATTCCCTTGCCCCCGGAAAATGCGACAAGGTCGAATCCCATGCCCGTATATTTCCAAAGATTTGCGATAGGTGGCATGTCAGCGGCTGCGTCGAGGTGGCACGGAATCTTGTATTCGTGCGCCACCTGCAGCCACTCTTCCCGGCCGATCTGTGCGCTTCCTGCGATCCCATCCTCATCTTCCGCAGCGTTGAAAAAATTCGTCATCACGGCATTGCCTGCGCCGCATGCACGCTTATAGTCGTCGAGTGTAACCACCTCCGTCACCCGCGCTCCACAAAGATACATGGCACGGTCATACTCATAGCGGTGCGCACGCTGCACAATGACCTGGTTTTTCTTCCCGTCAATCGCCTGCGGCATGTCAAGAATCGTGATGTTGTTTGCATACTGCACGCAAGCGGCAGTCGCCAGGCTGATGGCTCCCGAAGCCCCGGAAGTCACGACCGCCCCTTCACACTTGAGGCGGCCCGCGATGTACTCGCCTGCCTTCCGCTGCAGTTCGTGCAGACGCACAGGATGAAGCGCGGACTTCTGCACCGCGGCCAGAACCTCCGGCGGCATGCAGGCAGCCGTTAGCGTGGTGTAGGTGCCGGCGGCGTTGATAATCGTTGGGACCCCGAGCTTCGCATAGTAATCTTCACCGTCTGACGATGCTGTCGGCGATGAAAGAGCCTGCGCGGAAATCAAAGGCGCCGTGCCCACAGCCGCGGCCAGCGAACTGGCCCAGCGAAAGAAGCTGCGGCGCGAGACAAAACCTGCTTGCGATTCAGTTGATCCTGACATGCTGAGGTCTCCTTATTTCAATGAGGCTGCAAACAGAAATATTATCGCGGATGGGGCTGCCTAGGATGACTGCCTCGGATCGACTGCCTCCACATAGTTCAGACAAGCGTCGCTGCGGCCAGGGCATTAAAGCTGAGGGGCCAGCGTGAGTCGTTGCTCCAGTTCACGGAGCGGCAGAGTGTACTGTCGGCCGAGTTCCCGGTGCGACGCAAAGGCCTTTTTTGCCTGAGCCAGCAATAAACTAGCCAGGCGCGAGTAACCGAGATCGAGGCCCATCAGCACAACATTCAGAAATTTGACAGCGGCCTTGCGCTCAAATCTGCCGTCGCTCCGTTCGGCCAGCCAGACCTGTCCCATGCCGCCCTGGCCGAGCTTACTGACCAGCCGATAAGGGCCGATGACCTCCAGGTTGGCGCGTTGCGCGTCAGGTCAGCCAGTGCCGCGGCTCCGAGAGAATCTATGGTTACGCCAGCGTCGGAAGTCGAAGGGATAGAATCTGCTTCAGCGTTGGTCTTCTTCGCGGGCTTGTCCGCTTCGCCCATCTTCTCCACCGAGGAGGTGAAGTTTAGCACCACGGAAAGCCCTTCTCAATCGGCGTAACATCGCCGACCTGCTCTGCCAACATCGGTGATAGCTACACGGCAGCTTGCAGCGGTTCAATATCTGCTGAACGGGCTTCCTTAGGTATGGGGATGCTTACAATCACCGAGGTACCTGAGCCGTTCGATTCGATTTTCATTTCTCCGTGGAATTTGCGTATACGCTCTCGAATCCCCCTGATTCCAACGCCGGAGCCGTGGGCCCGAATTTCCGACAAGCGCTCGGGCGATATGCCGCTTCCGTGATCCTGCACCTCGGTTCGCACGCTCTCCCCTTCGCGAACTATTCGGATAAGGGCAGTCTTGCTGCCGGAGTGCCGGTGGATATTTGTTAAGCATTCCTGCACCAGTCGAAAGATTACAAGCTCCATATCGCTGGGCAGTCTCCCAACATCGGCAGCAACATCCAGCGTGATGGCTACGTTACTGCGTTCTGCCAGCCCCTCGACGTACATCGTGAGCGCGGACGCGAGACCGCATTCGTCCAGCAACGGCGGGTGCAAGAGATAAGAGGTCGTTCGAATTTCGCGGTGCAGTTGTTGAACTATGCCTTCGATCTCTTTCCCTTCTTCAGCCAACTCTGGAGCAATAACCTGTGCCCGTTCAACCAACTTCGCAAGACTCAATCCGAGCACGGTTAGCGTCTGCCCGGCGCTGTCATGCAACTCGCGGGCGATGCGCCGTCGTTCTTCATCTTGTGCCCTCATCAGCCGCGTCATGTCATCCGCAACCCGAACTTTCTCTGCCGCCTCTTTCTGTTCGTGGATGTCGAGACAACCGCCTACATATCCTTCAAACGTTCCATCCGGCGCGTAGCGCGGCACTCCGCGATCCAGGATCCAGCGGTATTGCCCCGTGTGATGCCGCATCCGATACTCCATCTCAAAAGGACGGCGAGCTTCGAAGTTGTCAACGTAGATTTGCAGACAGTAGTCGAAGTCCTCTGGATGCACGTTCTCCGTCCAGCCATTGCCTGACTCTTGTTCGAGCGTGCGCCCGACGAAATCCAACCATCCCTTATTGAAGTAGTAGCAAAGCTTGTCTGTCCCCGCCATCCAGACCATGATTGGCGAAGCATCCGTAATCACGCGAAACCGCTGTTCGCTTTCCCGCAATGCTCGCTCAGCCTGCTTTTGCGCTGTAATGTCCCGCGCCACTTTCGAGGCTCCAACTACGCGCCCCGATGGATCTCTTACGGGAGAGATGGTCAGTGAGACATCGAGCAGGCTCCCATCCTTCCGCCTGCGAACGGTGTGGAAATGGTCAACGCGCTCCCCTCGCCGGAGACGGGCGAGAATGTCTGACTCTTCGGCGTAGCGTTCTGGGGGAATGATCAGGGTGATATGCTCCCCAATGGCCTCTTCAGGGGTATAGCCAAATATCCGTACCGCGCTGCTATTCCAACTCGTAATGATGCCATATAGATTCTTGCTGATAATGGCATCATCGGAGGAGGCTACAATCGCAGCCAACAGGCCCGTTATTTCTTCGACTTGCTTTGGCTCGCGCATATGCTGTGGCGACGGACCTAACGTCTCTAGGTTGTTGTGGAATACGGGTAAGTGCGTCAGGCTGCTTTTATGCTAGCCCATTCTGCCCAGAGATGCGGAATACAGTAAACACTGTAGGCGATAGCCGCCGAGGCAAATCGTGTCAATTGGGCGATAAAATCGCCCAGCACCCGGCGATGAACGAGGTAACTCCATATCCTGTGATCAACACCCTGCTGACGGAGTGGACAGAAGGACTGAAACGCTTGCTCGGCAAGAAAATCGTCGGGCTGTATCTGTCCGGTTCTCTGGCCTATGGTGATTTCGTGGTGGAAAGAAGCGACATAGATCTGCAGGCAGTCGTTCGCAGTCCACTGACGCAAGATGAACTCAGATCGGTTGAGCAACTACACAGGCAGATAGAGGGACGCTGTCCCCAATGGGCAAACTGGATTGAGTGTTCCTATGTTCCTCTCGAACTCATGGGTGAATTGACGCCTCCTGCAACACCGCGACCGTGGTGGGGATTTGGCACTTTCTATGCCGAGGCGCCCGCCGGGAATGAATGGATCATCAATCATTACCTTCTCTCCAGGCATGGCATCGCGCTTGAGGGGCCTGACTTCAACGAGCTGATACCGCCAATCGACCTCCGCACCGTGCGGCAAGCCAGTGCCAGAGATTTGTTTCAGGAATGGGTGCCGAAAATTGATGACGGCGCTTGGCTCTCGAATAGTCATTACCAGTCGTATCTGGTTTTGAATCTGTGCCGCATCTTGCACACCGTTGTTCGTGGCCAGCCACGTTCTAAAAGCGTTGCTGGTCAGTGGGCCAAAGCAACCTATCCGCAGTGGAAGAACCTGATAGAGGAAGCCGAGCGCTGGGCGTATGGTCGCGAGATGAAGCGGCAGGCTGATGCAGTGGCGTTCCTACGCTTTGCGGTCGAACGGGTGAATGAAACGGAATTGCTGTGAGCCGATGGCTAACTTCTGCTGCACTCCCTGATTTTGGTTTGATCGCTCCTGCCGGCTGTTCTTCTTCGCGCTGAGCGCCGTTAGAAGAAGTTTCAGAAGCGTTTGATCAGAGAACAGGTTCTGACCTGAGATCAGCTCTCGATCTTGAAGGACGTAGCTCTGCCATGGAGCGGCCACCCTTACGTCACCGCCCGCCGTACGCAAGGCGAAGTCCGGGTACACGAGAACCTTACCACCAGTCTCAAGCGGCTCCCGCTGCTGCTCTTCCGCTGAGTGCCGGTAGAAGAAGTTTCAGAAGCGCTTGATCAGAGAATGGGTTCTGACCTGAGATCAGCTCGCGATCTTGAAGCACATAGCTCGTCCATGGAGCCAGCACACTTACGTCGCCGCCGGCCGTACGCAACGCGAAGTCCGGGTAGAACAGAACCTTGCCACCAATCTCAAGCGGTTCCCGCTGCTGCTCCTCCGCTGTCGAAAAGATGGTCATCTTATACCCAGCATAGATCCAACCCTTCGCTTTTTCGTGCGCTGCAGCGGTATCGCCCGCTGCCAGCGCGGCGACCACCTCCTTCGAATTCGGGAGAGCCGAGAGAAGTGAAATCGGGCCATGGCAGAGCACTGCTGTAGGCTTGGATGTTTCGTGAAAGTGTCTCATCACTATGCCGGCATTGGGATCATCGAGAAGATCGATCATCGGACCGTGGCCGCCGGGGACGAAAACAGCGTCATATTGATCCAGGCCCGATGCGATGACATCCGCGATGCGGGCTGGATCTCTGAGCCCCTTCAGGCCGTCGCGAAATAACATATAGTCCTCAAGCTTGGCCGCGTCCCCGCCGAAGAAATCGGGGACCTCTGAATGCACATCCACTTGGGGCGCGTTGCCTTTGGGGTTAGCGAAAGTGATTTCGTAGCCCTCCTTCATCAGGGCGCGAACCGGAACCGTCAGTTCGTTGAGGTAGTAGCCGGCGCCTTTGTAACACCCGCCATCTTTCAAGGGCAAGCCGCGACCGCTTGAGACTAGTACCAGGACTTTTCCTGTTGCTGCCATTTTGTCCTCCTCCTGAAATCCATGCGACCATCCGGAATCGACCATGGGTCTGGCCGCCCGAGATTATACCGGACGAAACGAGAATTTTCGTCCTATCGTTCTCTCAATCAGAAATACTCATTGGAGTTGTAGCGGAGTGGCGGAAAATCCCGTTGCACTCATCAACCTTTCCGACGGGTTTGAGCGCGGGTCTGTTTACGTCCACGTTCCGGATGTGGATGCCCGTTACACCGATTGTTTTCGTGGCGCGAGCGCAATTAACGCAATGCCGACAACAACAAGCGCCGGCACGTCTCCCATCAGATGTCCGTGTTCGCTCGCATTCTGGAATGCCTGCACAGCCATAATGGCAGCGTGCACCAGGCTCGACCATGCCGTAAAGGCGATCAGGCTGCGATTCGCGGATGGATTACGCGCAGCAAGCAGCAGGAAAATACCGAGCGTGGCGTACACGCCAAGAATCATCTGTTCGTATTCCGGCTGGTTAGGCTGCCATCGCCACCCGCTCGGCCATAGAAACATCATCAGCGGGTAGACACCAAGCAAAAAAATCAACCCCACTAATACCAACACAACCTTCAATGCCCGTTCTCGATTCATCATGCCCTCCTCTGACTCTTCCTTTGGAAGCGAGCTAATTTAGTCCAGAACTCGGCGACCCAGTAGTGCGACACGGTTTGCCCAATCATCGGAGCAGCATCCTACGACTGCGAATGAGGGAAGTCAATGAGAGTAGTGAAGTTGCCAAGAACGCCGGGCAGAAAAAAGGCGCCGGAGGGATCCGGCGCCACGAGGAACTCGCGAGATGCGGTCTAGCGAGTTTTGCCTACCAAAACTTATTTGCTTTCCGCGATGGGGCTGGCCCCAAAGTCGCGGCGGTTGTTGGCCGCGGTGCGCGCTGCGCGAGCCGCCGGCAGAGCGGCAACCGCGGCTCCGTAACGTTCCAGCAGCACCGGCGCCATCGTGTTTTCCGCTTCCTTGACGAAGATCATCTGATTCTCCGAAGCCATATCGACGCGGACAAAATCTCCCAGCTTCACCTGGCTGGTCGCAACCAGATTCGCCAGCGGGAAAACCAGGTGCCGTTCGATGGCCCGCTTCAGGTGACGCGCCCCGTAACGCGGGTCCGTGCCTTCCTTCAACAAAAACTCCTTCACCCCGGCCGTGCAATTGAACACAAACTGGTTCGTGCCCGCGGCCATCAGAACCCGCTGCTGCACCATGCCAAGTTCAATATCGAGAATCTGTGCCAGATGCTCTTCGCGCAACGTCTTGAAGACCACAGTCTTGTCGATGCGGTTCATGAACTCCGGCGTAAACTTGCGCCGCGCCGCTTCCACCGCGGTGCGCTGAATTTTGTCGTCAAAATTATTGTCGACTTCCACAACCTTGGGCGCAAAGCCCAGGCCGCCGTCAATCAGATTCGTCATCTCACTGGCCCCCAGGTTCGAGGTCAGGATGATGATGCACTGCGAAAGATCGACCCGGCGATTATCACCCAGCGTCAGCGTAGCCTTATCGAGAATTCCAAGCAGCAGTTGCCACAACGAGTCGCTGGCTTTCTCGATCTCGTCAAACAGCAGAATCGAAAGCTTCAGCTTCTCCGTGAACCACTGATTCAGCGCTTCCTGCGTCAGCAGAGGATGAGTCTCTCGGTGTCCCAAATATCCCGGAGGCGAACCGATCAGCTTAGCAATCTCATGCGAGTGCTGGAACTCCGCGCAGTCAATCTTGATGCAGGCATGTGCATCGCCGAACAAAGCCTCGGCCATCGCCTCAACCACGCGCGTCTTGCCCGATCCAGTCGGCCCCAGAAAAAGCAGGTTCCCCACCGGACGTCCCGGAGCATTCAGGCCGGCCAGAAACATCTGGTAAATTTCGGCGACCTTTTCGACCGCCTGGTCCTGACCCACGATGCGGCGGCGCAGTGCAGCTTCAAATTCTCCCGCATCAGCGCTGCGGCGGTTCGGATCGAGCACGGTAGCAAGGTTCGGTCTCATAAGGTCGTTATCTCTATCCTGTCCTAAATCCTGTCCTAATCCTTTGCCAGCTTTCACCGGATCTTCCAGGCCCGCCTCGCGACTTCCTACCGTTCCAGTAGTGACAGATTTTGTCATTCGGAGCCCGCCGCCTGCCTGACCCGAAAACCCGTCCCGGCTGCCTTGGAATAAGCAACCCTCTGGCCACCGGCAACGGAGGGATTAAGCATGCGAAAACCCCATAATCTGGCTGGATTTAGCCAACCGCCGTCGATATTAGACCAGTCGACAGGTGAAAGTTAAGAGGGAGGAAGAGAAATACTTTGCGCAAGGAGGAAACACCAATACCGCCCAAGCTCTACCCTGCGTCCCAGCCTGCCCTGAGCGAAGCCGAAAGCTGCCCCTGTGTTGAAGCCTTGCTCTTCTCAGAGCCGCTCGAACAAGGGGGAGATGACCAGTGGTAACTGGCAAGGGCGATATGTGCGGGATAGCATCCAGCCTAGGTAGGGTCCTGGAGGAAATTTTGCGCCGCTTGTCAGTTCTAACCATCGCCGCCGTCTCGTGTCTTCTATTCGCCGTCGCCGCCATGCGGCTGAACCCGCGGTTCTCTTCAGCCCTGGCGGCGCAAGAGCAAACAGCGCAACCCCCAGCAACGCCGCAAGGCGCGCAACTTCAACCTTCTACCCTGCAGCTTTCGCTGCCGCCGTCATCATCCTCATCGCAACCCAGACTCCAGCTTTCATTAGAAACCTCGCTGCCATCTTTAACCTCTTCGGCAACTGAGATTTACACCGCGAAGCGCGGTGAAAGCATTCCCGCCGTCGCGCATCAATATCTAAAGCGCACCGGATATTTGACTTCGTCCGAGTTGTCCGAAGCCATCCGCCAAGTAAACGGCAACCGCTCCAGCAACATCCTGAAAAACGGCGAACAGATCGCCATCCCCGGAATCCTGCCCGCGCCCATCGTCGAAAAAACGGTTCCCGTCCCCAGAGATTTTGAAGTCCGCGCCATCTACCTCACAGGCGTCATGGCCGCGAGCGACCACGGACTCCGCATCATCCGCCACTGGCGCGAAGTCGGCGGCAACGCCGTAGTCTTCGACATCAAAGACTCCGACGGCAGCGTCAACATTCCCTTCGAGCACCCGCTGCTCGGCCAGCACAAGGTCTACATCCACGACCTGCCGAAGTTCGTGCACTTCCTGCACTCCGAAAACATGCACGCCATCGCACGCATCGCGATTTTCCGCGACGAGCGCATGGTAGTCGAGCATCCCGAGCTGGCAGTGAAGTCCAAGAAGACCGGCCAGCCCTGGCGCGAAAATGGCAAGCTGGTCTGGACCGACTCCTCGAATCCCAAAGTTCAGGATTACAACATCGCCCTCGCCAAGTTCGTAGCCCAATCCGGCGCCGATGAAGTTCAGTTCGACTACGTCCGCTTCCCCGCCGAAGGCGACCAGAAAGACGCCAGCTTCGTATTCCAGACTGAAAATCCCAAATGGCAGCGCTCCGACGTAATCGTCAACTTCCTGAAAAAAGCCTACGCCGAACTTCATCCCACGGGAGTTCTTCTCTCACTCGACGTCTTCGGCGTGATGGCCTGGCAGCGCCAAGTCGATCTCTCCCACACCGGACAAGACATCGTCGGCATGGCGAAATATTGCGACGTGCTCTCGCCCATGATCTACCCGTCGCACTTCTTCGGCATGGATAACATCGAGCACCCCGGCGACGCCCCCGAACATTTCATCGGCGAATCCATGCAGCGCTTCGAGTTGATCACGCAAGGCAGCGGCGTGGTAATCCGCCCCTGGCTGCAAGCCTTCCGCTGGCGCACCAAGACTTATTCCCCCGAATACATCAAAGTGCAGGTAGCCACAGCCAAGGAAAAAGGCGGCATCGGCTTCTTGTTCTGGAACGCCGCCAACGACTACAGCAAGCCCTACGAAGCCATGCCGGAAATGAAAGCCGCGGACTTGAAAGAGGGATCAAAAGATAAAGCCAAATTCTTCCGCGGCGACGAACTGCCAGGCGTAACGATCAAAGCAAGCCTGACCCCGGCACCCGTCGCAGCAACAGCAGAAGCCGGAAGCCACTAGAACTCTTTGTCATTCCGAACCGGGCGCAAGCCCGGTGAGGAACCTGCTGTTCCTCAGCAGCGCAACAACTCACGTAGGGACAGCCGCCCTCGGCTGTCCGGCGGCCCAGTTGTATCGGGCCGCAGCCCCCCCCACCAAGCCGGGAAAGCCACGGACTGCGCCACGACTCCTGCCGGGGCGCCCGCTACAAAAGCCCGCACGAACGTGGAAGAGCGGCGCTTCAGCGCCGCGTAAAGCTCGGGAAGGGCACGGCTTCAGCCGTGCCGCTAAAGACCCAAAAGGACGCGGGCTTTAGCCCCTGAGGAACCGCCGACGCAACTCGCGTGGGGACAGCCGCCCTCGGCCGTCCAAGCGGCCCAAGTGTATCGGGCCATTGCCCCGGCCAATGAGTGTAACCGCGATTTTTCAACGGTAGAAACGTAGTGATGTGCGATCACCTGCGGAAGGCAGTCCAGTGGTTACTCAGCAAGCGATATACCGCCATTGAAAACGCACTGAAAAGTAGCAGGGCATCTCGCCACCGCGCGGCTCGGATAACGCAAACTAACAAGATAGAAATTCCTGCACACGCCAGCACAATCAGCGCGGCTCTACCCAGAACGGTCACCGAGTAAAGAGAGCATTTTCCAGCGAACCACTCGAATGCGCACCGCCAATCCAGAGCCAGACCGACAACGACAAAACACCAAGCTACCCACCAAGGCTGTGACTTGATTCGATTCTCTCTTACCTGCTCTCTTCGTGGATTCGATCCGAATCGACTTATCGATTCCAGAAGCGACCTCGGGCGGTCTAACTCGGAGTATCTCGCGTCGAAGCACTTCGAACAGAGTGTCTGGTAGCTCGGAAGATCGCACTCGCAATCTGAACATCGGGACATTTTCGGAAACTCGTAAGCGCTCCTGGAATTAGAACATCCTTGTTTAAGATCTGGGGCTTACGATGGTAACTGCCGAAAACGGGCGTTAGCACTCATTGACCTTGGGGGCAGGAGAACTTGGCCGTCCCGACACACCGCCCCGAGCTTCCTTGGCAACCCAAATCCGTTATT
>CAWEBA010000039.1:0-50877 GCA_963807145.1 uncultured Acidobacteriaceae bacterium
GCTGGGATGAACATTTTGGACAACCATCTTAGACGGATGTGAAGGGCAGAAGTTTGAAATTACGTGGAGGAATGGGAAGTTGTCAAACCGGCCCAGGGAGTTGGTTCGAGCGAAACTCTAGCAGGCTGCATTTTGCTCTCAGCGCGGTTTGAGGCACAATGCCTGCGGGAGCGTACGGGATGGATTCGACGATCGAGGTCCAGGGAAAGCAACTCAAGCTGTCGAATCTGGAAAAAGTGCTGTATCCGGCGACCGGATTCACCAAGCAGCAGGTGATCGACTACTACGTTCGCATTGCGCCGGCGATGGTGCCGCACCTGGCCGGGCGTCCGCTCACCCGCAAGCGCTATCCCAACGGAGTGGACGAGGAATTTTTCTACGAGAAGAATGCGCCGCAGCATCGGCCTGACTGGGTAAAGACCGCTCCCATCTGGAGCGAGAGAAACCGCCGCACCATCCATTACATTCTCGCCGACGATCTGGCCACTCTGGTCTGGCTGGCGAACCTCGCCGCAATTGAGCTGCATCCATCTCTTTCGCTTGCGAAAGACATCACTTGCCCCACGATGATGGTCTTCGATCTTGACCCAGGGGCACCGGCAAACATTGTGCAATGCTGCCAGGTAGGGCTTTGGCTGCGGGAAATCTTCGATCACTTTGGCATGCAGAGTTTTCCGAAAACTTCTGGTTCCAAGGGATTGCAGATTTACGTTCCGCTCAATACTCCGACTAAGTACGAATTGACCAAGACTTTTGCTCACGCGCTGGCACAGTTGCTCGAACATGAGCATCCGCAACTCGTTGTTTCGGACATGAAGAAGCAGGTTCGAACCGGAAAGGTTCTCGTTGACTGGAGCCAGAACGACGAACACAAGACCACCGTGGCCGTGTATTCATTGCGCGCGCGAGAGCATCCTACCGTTTCAACGCCAGTGAAGTGGGAGGAAGTTGAGCGGGCTTTTAAGAAGAAAGACGCCGACCTACTGGTGTTCGAAGCGAAGCAAGTCGTTGCACGCTTTGAGAAGATGGGCGACTTATTCGCTCCGGTGCTCAAATTGAAGCAACAGCTGCCCGATCTCAAGGGAGTTGCGGCTTCGGCGGCTGCAGAAGGAACGACTCCAATTTCGATTGCCGCTCAAGCAGAAGATGAACCGGGGGACGTTCGCCCGCGTCCCACGCGAAAATCCGCGAAAACCCCGAGGGCGCGCAAGCCGAAGCGCAAGGTATAATCCCGTCCGCTGCGAGTTGTTCTGCGAGACGTTAGTTCGAGAGCTTGCCATGCCTCAACTGTTTGTCGGAACCTCTGGATGGGCTTACCCGAGCTGGAAGCCTGATTTTTATCCCGCCAAGCTCGCGCAGAAGAAGTTTCTCAGTCACTACGCCACGCAGCTCAATACCGTCGAAGTGAACTTCACTTTCCGGCAACTCGTGAAAGAGACCACGATCCAAAATTGGATCAACGAAACACCGCCGCACTTTCGCTTCGGCATTAAAGCGCATCAGGTGATCACGCACATCAAGCGCTTGAAAGGGACGGAAGATTTTGTTCCGCGCTTCCTGGCGACGATCGAGCCCTTAGCGAGCGCCGGCAAGCTTGGGCCTGTGCTTTTCCAGTTGCCGCCGAATCTAAAAGCCGATGCCGCGCTTCTTAAGGATTTCCTCGCGCTTCTGCCGCGCACCCTGCCGGCGGCATTCGAATTTCGGCACGAATCATGGTTCACCGACTCGACTTGGGACCTGCTGAAGTCACGCGGAGCGGCCTTGTGCGTGGCGGAGACGGAAGAGAGAACCACGCCGGATGTGGTCACCGCGCCATTCGTCTATTACAGATTCCGCAAGCCGAGTTATACGCCAGACGAGCGCGGTGCCATGGTCGCGCGCATCGGAGAGCACCTGGCGGTCGGTCGCGACGTCTTTGCTTACTTCAAGCATGAGGAAACGCCGGAGGGAGCGCTCTACGCGGTGGATCTGCTGCGTGATGCTGGCCGGACGTAGCCAGAGTCTCTGCGACACTGCCGTGCTTCGGCATCGGTCTGATCACTTTTATCAGCGTCCGATAACGCGCATACTATTCTCACCCCTTCATTCATGACTTCAGAAGCCAACTCGCGTGTGCTCTCGAGCTTTCTCGATTATTTGAGAATCGAGAAAGGACTGGCTGCGCTTTCCGTCAGCGCCTACACGACTGACATCTGCCAGTTCTCAGAATTTCTGGAAAAACGCAAGCGCTTGGTGCTGACTGCCAGACGTGTCGACGTACGCGACTTCCTGCAGCAGCTCTTTTCCCACCAGGTCGACGGCCGCAGTGTGGGACGAAAGCTTTCGGCGCTGCGTCATCTTTATCGCTATCTGTTGCTGGATAAGAAGCTCGAGCACGATCCCACGCTGAACATTGAGTCGCCGCGGCAATGGAAAGTTTTGCCGAAAGCATTGGCACGCGACGAAATGGAAGCGACCCTGGCCGCCCCGCTCGCCCGTCACAAAAACAGAGAAGAGAGCAGCCCGAAGGAATCGGATGCGCTGGCTGCCCGCGATCGCGCCATGCTGGAAGTTTTCTACGCAGGGGCGCTCCGGGTCTCCGAAATCGTCAGTGCCAAGTTGGAAGACCTGAAGCTCGAGGCCGGCTACATGCTGGTGCGCGGCAAAGGCGACAAGGAACGCGTCGTGCCGCTCGGAAGATCGGCACAGGAAGCCCTCACACAATATCTGACAGAGTCTCGCCCGTCGCTGGCGTCAGACAAGCGAAGCGGACCATCGGCAACCGTTGCTGTATCTGGAAAGAATTCACCTCTGTTATTCGTCGCGCGCGGAGGAAGCAAGTTGACGCGCCAGCGCGTTTGGCAGATGGTGCGCGCGGCCTCGGCTGCATCTGGGCGAACGGCTTCTCCGCACATGCTGCGTCACTCCTGCGCCACGCACATGGTGGAAAACGGCGCCGATTTGCGCACGGTGCAAACGATTCTCGGCCACTCCGATATTTCGACAACTCAGGTCTACACCCACCTGGCGCTCGACCGGCTGAGGACGGTTTATCAGAAGCATCATCCGAGGGCGAAGATCAGATGAGGCCTAACGCTAAGCTGGATTTCACCACCGCGAACAGACGGGCCAGAACTACGGTCGATAAAGCCGCTGCTGACTTTATTCGCCACTTGCGCGAGCGCAATGGCTCGCTACACACCATCAAAGCTTACAGCCGCGATCTGTCGCTGTTCGCCGCGTACGCCGGCTCGCGTGGATGGAAACAGATTGACCACATCGCGGTCCGGGGATTTCTCTCGCAACTCTATGAGAAGGGATTGAATAAAACTTCCGTGGCGCGAGCCTTGGCTGCGGTGCGGTCTCTCTATCGATGGCTCGCGCGGGAAGGCGTCGTGGAACAAAATCCGGCGAAGCTGGTCGCTACCCCAAAACTTCCCAAGAAACTTCCGCGCGTGCCCACGATTGAAGAAATGAATTCCGTGATCGACGGGGAGATGCCGGAAGTAGCAGCTTTTCCCGAACGCGACCGGCTCATGCTGGAACTGCTCTACGGCTGTGGCATCCGCAATTCAGAACTCACCGGGATCAACCTCGACGACATTCGGCTGAGTGCCGAGGCCATTCTGATCCGCGGCAAAGGAAAAAAAGAGCGCTACGTTCCGTTCGGAGATTCAGTAAAGACCGCACTGGCGGCCTATCTTCCCGAACGACAGAAAGTTCTCGCGGAAAGCGGCAAGCACTCGGGCGCGCTGCTCATCAACCGGCGTGGCGGACGGCTCACCACACGCAGCGTTGGCCGCATCATCAAGAAGATTGCCGTCGCCAAGGGTCTTTCACCCGACGTCCACCCGCACACGCTGCGTCATGCTTTCGGTACGCACATGCTGGAGGAAGGCGCTGACCTGCGCGCCATTCAAGAGCTGCTCGGCCACGAACGTCTCGCTACTACGCAGCGCTACACCCAGTTGTCGATGAAACATGTGTTGCAGGTTTACGATCAGACGCATCCGCGCGCGAAGTAAGGCGAGCCGCGTGCCCAAATAAAAGCGCTTAGTCTTCGCCATTCTTTGTGATTTCCAATTCTCAGCTCGTCCATTTGAGTATTACGAAGGAAGATGTTCCTCAGAGCCTGTCCTCTCGCCCGGAAACGTATTACCGTCTAAGTCGGAGGCAGACTTGTGAGTAGTGAATCGGTACCAAGGGCCAACGTTTCAGAACGTCTGGCGAGCGCTATTACTGAGTTGCGCGCGCTGCAGGGACCGCTGCTGACCGCAAAAGTAGATCCTCGCGTGCTAACCGACTTCCGCGACGCGCTGAATCGCATCCGCAACACTGCATGGGCGGCTCAGCAATCGGCGAACGCTCCACTTTTCGAGCAGGGAGCCACCACCGTGGCTTCCTATCTGACGGCGGAGCGAATTCGAGCCGCTTACCAGCTTTGCCGGTCTCTTCATGACGATGTGCGTCGGGACGACATCGAATTTCAGAAAGGACCGCTGGTCGAGCTCTACGGCGTTGCAAAAACTCTGGTCGAGGAACTGAAGGAAAGGCTCTAATCATTTTTCATCGAAAGCCTTTACTCCGCAACTCCTCCCACATCCCGACCACCCGCGCCCTCAACTCCGCAGTCAGCTTCTCGTAAGCTGCTTCCGACGCCTCACTCTCGGGGGGCGGAAGAATCGGATCGCCAATCACAATCTTCAGCGGTGCGAACCCATGGAACGGTTTGTTCCGCGGCCACACTTCGTAGAATCCCTCAATGGCGATGGGCACAATCGGTACCTGCAGGTGAATCGACAAAATGGCGGCGCCTTTCTTGAAAACCTTTGGCGTGCCGTCAATGGAGCGCTCGCCTTCGGGATAAAGAATGAGCGGACGTCCCTGCCGCAAGCCGAACGCTCCGGCGCGCATGGCGGGAATCAGGTTCGCGTCCGGATCGACGACCACCACGCGCAGCGAATGCGCCAGCCGCAGCATGAATCCTTTCCCGAAGATTTCGCTCGTCCCCACCGCGAAGACCTTATGAAACACCTCTGCCGGCAAAATGCTCGCCAGAATCACCGGATCGAGATAGCTCTGATGATTCGACGAGAGAATGTAGGCGCCACTCCCGGGTAGCTTCTCAATGCCACGCACGTGCAAATCAAAACGGTCGAGTGCGACTACCTGGATCAGGCGGGAAACCATGTACCAGAAGGCATCGCTGAATGGCTTCGGCTGGGCCAGCGAAATCACGTCGGCGGCAGCCGGTTCTTCGGCCAGAATCGCCTTCCAACCGGCGAACGCAGGCCGCGTTCCCGGGCCACCAGCGCCGCTGGCCGCGCTTTGCAGCACGGCGTCGATTAGCTCGCGCACCGTATAAATCTCAGCCAGCTGCGACTCTTCGACGTTGCCTCCGAGTCGCTCTTCGATCTGGCTGAGCAGTTCGACGCGCTGCATCGAGTCAAGCCCAAGGTCGAGCTCGAGATTCAGAGTCGGCCGCAAGGTCGGCGGAGCCGTGCGCGAGGCCTCGCGCACGATGTTCAGCGCCTGCTGCACGCCCGCCTGATCGAGCCACTCCACCTCGTCCGCCGTCAACGGCCGCTCCGCCGGTAATTCAGCATCGTCGTCCGCCCGTCGCGTCTGATTTGCCTTCACCCGCTTCTCCACTTCGAAGCGCTTGATCTTGCGCGTGGTGGTGCGAGGCAAATCTTCCTGCCAGATTTCATAGCTGCCAATGCGTTTGGTCGAAGCGATCTGCTGCGACAGACTTTCAATATCGAAACGGATGACTTCCTTGGCATTGACGATCTTTTTCTGACGCAGCACATCGAAGTTAGGCACAATCACGGCATGCAACCGGTCTCCGCTCTCGCCGGGCTTGCCTTCGAGTCCCATCACAGCCAGTTCTTTGATGTAGGGCGATTTCAGGTAGTGCGCCTCAACTTCTTCGGGATAAATATTCTTCCCGTTACTCAGCACGATTACTTCTTTCCTGCGGCCGGTGAGGAACAAGTTATGGTCCGCGTCGAAGTAGCCGAGATCGCCCGTATAGAACCATCCGTCGCGCAGTACTGCAGCAGTAGCATCCGGACGGTTCCAGTAGCCCTTCATCACGACCGCGCAGCGCAAAGCGATTTCACCTGTAGCAGGCCCGTCTTCTTGCGGCTGCGGGTCGTTTGTCGAGTAAACGATTTTGGCCTCGACCCCCTTCATGGCCTTGCCCACGGATCCGATCACGTTATTCGTTGGCGAATTCGCAAACACGGCCGCCGTTGTTTCCGTCAGCCCGTAAGCCTGCAGCACATCAATGCCGAGATCGCGAAAGTCCGCCGCAATCTGCGGATCGAACCGCGAGCCGCCTGTGATCAGATAACGCATCTTCTCGCCGAAAGCCTCGTGCACCTTGCCAAAGAGGACGGGACCGGCGTTGAGCCCCACCTTGCGCAAGGTTCGATTGAGTGCCACGAGCGCCCTGAACGCCCTCTGGGCAATCGCTCCTCTCTTCGCGACCTCCTGAAAAATCCGATCGTGAATCAGATAAAAGAATTGCGGCACTACGGCGAAGGTGGTGATATTCCGTTCACGCAGAGCCCGCAAAAGCTCGGTCGTGTTCAGAGTTTCCAGGTAAACTACGCGCGCGCCTTTCACCAGGGGGAGCAGCAGATTCGCCATCTGCGCCAGCACGTGAAACATGGGCAGCACGCCCAACAGCGCGTCCGACGGCCCAATGTCAACCCAATTGAACACAGCTTCCACTTCGCCGAGAAAGTTGGCGTGGGTAAGCATCACGCCCTTGGGGTCAGCAGTGGTGCCGGAGGTGTAGAGCAGGGAAGCGACCTCGTCCGCAGCTGCGGGCGCAGGCTGGAATTTTCCTGGCCCGCTATCGAGAATCGCCGGCAGGTTTGCCAGCCAGCGCTCGGAGGCAGAGTGCTGGGCCATACGGTCCGGATCCATCAGCACGAGCCCGATGTTGAGGCTCGCAACCGCGTCACGTGCCGCCTGTGCGTGCTTCGCGTCGCAGAACAGGGCCGAAGTGCCGCTGTCTTTCAGCAGCGTGGTCAGTTGATCGGCGTGCAGCGCGGTATCGAGCGGGACCACCGTACATCCTGCCGCAATGATTCCCAAATACGCCGCGACCCAGTGGGGATGGTTATCGGCCACGATGGCGAGCCGCGACCCCCGAGCGAATCCCTTTTCGCCGACCCAGCGTCCCACGGATTCGGCCATGCGGTGCAGCTCAGCGTACGTACAACTCTCGATGCGATCGTGGCGCTGGATTTCCAGCGCGACGTTGTCCGGCCAGCGCTGCGCGCATTCGACAAACCGATCGTAGAAAATGGGCATGAGTCGTGTGGAATATACACGAAAAAGTTGCGGTGCACGACCTACTGCTTAGTCCAGTTCCGAAAGAAGGCCAGCGTTGTTTGCACAAACTGGGAGGCGGCATCGAGAAAGACAGGTCCGTGGTTCCCATTGGGTACGATCCAGAGGGCAGACCGCGGAATCGCACGATACATGTCGACCGCCATCTCGACCGGATAAAGGAAGTCGCGGTCCCCGTAGACAATCAATGTCGACGCGGTGATTCTCGACAGGTACGAGGGCGTAAAGTTCATGTCGTCATAGCTGTCCTTCATCCCCCGCGCCCAGTCCCACAGGGCAGCGATCTGCTCGTCACCCAGATGGTGGCGCTTGCGCATTGTCTCCCATTCTTTTGCCGGTTGTTGATCGGGCGCCGCGACTTGGCGCATAACCGCTCGGGCCTGCTCCGGAAAGTACATGGTCGCGCTGACCAGAACCATGGCTTCGATTCGATCAGGTTGCATTGTTGCCATATGGAGAAGCGTGTTTGCTCCAAAGCTCAGCCCAATCGCTCGACATTTTCCAATATCGAGACGGTCCAACAACGCCAGGGCGTCCAACGCACACTGCCGATGGGTGATGGTTCCTTGAGAGTTGGTTGATCGACCGTGACCCCGTGCGTCCGGCCTAATGAGCATGTACTCGCTCACGAATTGATCACGGCCGGCGTAAACCCAGTCATCGTGACAGCCGGTTCCGCCATGCAGAAGCAGGAGTGGGTCTCCCGATCCTTCCGTCTCGTAGTACATTTCGATGCCGTTTAATTGAACCCTTTCAGACTTCATGACATGGATTATTGCGGCTGGTGCGCAAACAAACAATCTGGTATGTGCGCCTGATATAATGCAGAATCCCTTTACAGCAAGTGCGCGCATCAATTGTGAGCGCGATTCGAGCGCTCTCCTCCCTGTCCCAAAAGGCCCATCGGATACAACACCTGCCAGCCCGTATCGCGCATCTAATATGCTAGGCTAAAAGGGATAGCGTAGGGTATTTCCCGCCCTCTGAAGGATTTCACAGTTTGATTAACACTCTGATCGGCAAGGTCTTTGGGACCAAGAACGAGCGGGTCATCAAGAGCTTGATGCCCAAGGTTGGGGCCATCAATGCCCTCGAACCGCAGATGCAAAAGCTCACCGATGCGGAATTGCGTGCCAAGACAGATGAGTTCCGGCAGCGCATCCAAGAGCGGCTGAGGCGTCTCTCGAGCGCTCCGGCGACAGACTCCGAGGTCGAAGCGGAAGACGATCCCGATCGTCAGAAGCAGCTCGAAAAAGATCAATACGACGCGCTGCAGGAAGTTCTCGACGACATCCTCGTGGAAGCCTTTGCCGTGGTCCGCGAGGCCGGACGCCGCGTGCTCAACATGCGCCACTTCGATGTGCAGTTGATCGGCGGCATGGTGCAGCACCAGGGCATGATCTCGGAAATGAAGACGGGCGAAGGCAAAACCCTGGTCGCTACTCTTCCGGTTTATCTGAACGCCCTCAGCGGACGCGGCGTACACGTCGTAACGGTCAACGATTATCTGGCCAAGCGCGACTCTGAATGGATGGGCAAGCTCTATCGTTTCCTCGGCCTCACGGTGGGTGTGATCGTTCACGACCTCGACGACGAAGAGCGCCGCGCCGCTTACGCAGCCGACGTCACCTACGGCACCAACAACGAGTTCGGCTTCGACTACCTGCGCGACAACATGAAGTTCGATTTGAAAGACTGCGTGCAGCGCGGTCACAACTTCGCCATTGTCGACGAAGTTGACTCCATCCTCATCGACGAAGCCCGCACGCCGCTCATCATTTCAGGCGCGAGCGAGGAATCGACTGACAAGTATTACAAAGTGAACCGCATCATCCCCAAGCTGGAGAAGGGCGAAGAGCTGAGTCCTGCGGAATTGCGCCAGTTGCTGGAGGAGGACAAGATTTCGCCAGGGGAGCGTGACGCGTTGATCCGCGAATTGAATGAAGTCGGGGAAGACGCGACGAGGACAATTCTCACTGGCGATTATGCGATCGACGAAAAGCACCGCAGCATCACAGTCACCGACGAAGGCTGGACGAAAGTCGAAGGCCTGCTCGGCATCGGCAACATCGCCGATCCGGAGAACTGGCCGCTCAAGCATCACGTCGAGACCGCCATCAAAGCGCACGCGCTCTATCGCCGCGACGTCGAGTACGTGGTGAAAGACGGCGAAGTCATCATCGTCGACGAATTTACCGGGCGCATGATGCCCGGCCGGCGCTGGTCTGACGGCCTGCACCAGGCCATCGAGGCCAAAGAAGGCGTCAAGATCGAGCGCGAGAACCAGACGCTTGCCACCATCACCTTCCAGAACTACTTCCGCATGTTCAAGAAGCTTTCGGGCATGACCGGCACGGCAGAAACGGAAGCGACCGAGTTCGAAAACATCTACAAGCTCGACGTGGTGGTCATTCCTACCAACAAAAAGATGCTGCGGCTGGAGAATCCCGATGTCGTCTTTCGCACCGAGAAGGAAAAATACTTTGCCGTCGCCGATGAAATTCAAAAGCTGGCCGAGAAAGGCCAGCCCGTGTTGGTGGGCACCACATCGGTGGAAAAATCCGAGCGCCTCTCTGAGTTGCTGAAGAAGAAAGGCCTCAAGCAACATGTTGTCTTGAACGCAAAGTTTCACGAGCGCGAAGCGGAATTCGTGGCCCAGGCCGGCCGCAAGGGCATGGTCACCATCGCCACCAACATGGCGGGCCGCGGTACTGACATTTTGCTCGGCGGCAATCCCGAATTCATGGCCAAGCAGGAGATGGTGAAGAAGGGAATCGCGCAGCAATTGCGCGTGGCTCAGGGCAAGATCGAGGGTCCGCAAGAAGATGGCACGATTTCGATTTTCTACTACAACGGCAATGAATACACCGTCCCGACCGACAAGTGGACGGAAGCACTGAGCCGCTACAAGGTGCAAACTGATAAAGAACACGACGAAGTCACTGCTGTCGGCGGCTTGCACATTCTGGGCACCGAACGCCACGAGTCGCGCCGCATCGACAACCAGCTTCGCGGACGCGCCGGCCGCCAGGGCGATCCCGGCTCCTCGCGCTTCTACCTCGCGCTCGAAGATGACCTGATGCGCATCTTCGCCAAGGAGTGGGTCTCGAAACTGCTGGAGCGCCTTGGCATGGAAGAAGGCATCCCGATCGAGTCAAAGTTAATCAGTCGCCGCATTGAGACGGCGCAAAAGGCGGTCGAAGGCCAGCATTTTGAATCGCGCAAACACCTGCTCGAATACGACGATGTCATGAACAAGCAGCGCGAGGCCGTGTACGGCCTGCGCCGCCGCTTGCTCGATGGCATGGACCAGAAAGATCTGATCCTCGAAGATTACGTTTCAGCCATTCTCGGTGACCTCATGGAAGAGTACTGTCCGCCCAAGGGCCACGCCGATGACTGGAACATCAAAGGATTGAAAGATGCGGTTTTTACCCGCTTCGGCGTCGACTTCATCGCCGAGGGCGTGAAACCAGAAGCGTTGAACCGGCAGGAACTGGGCGATGCGATTTTCGAGAAGCTGAAAGAGCGCTACGACGCGAAAGAAAAGCTGATCGGCCCCGAGGCCATGCGCCATCACGAGCGCATGATCATGCTCAGCGTGCTCGATTCGCAGTGGAAAGACCACCTCCTGAGCATGGACCACCTGAAGGAGGGCATCGGACTGCGTGGCTACGGCCAGCACGATCCGCTGGTCGAATACAAAAAGGAATCGTTCGAGATGTTCGAAGCCATGTTACAGCGCTTTCAGGAAGATACGGCCCGCTATCTCTACCTGATGCAGATTATCGAGCGCCCGCGCGATCCCGGCCTCACCGGTCCGCAGGGAGCCGAACCCACCGACCATGGCTCGGAGTCTGGAGTTCCGGTGCGACAGGGAAGTGGCGGGAACGGACATCGTCCGCCGCGCCTGGTCGCAACTTCGGCGGACGATCTGGAAGAAGCCTTCATGCGCCGCAAGCGACGTGAGCTCGAACAAGCGCGCATGGCCGGAGGCGGCGAAATGCAGCCGGTGCAGCAAGTTGTTCGTGGCCAGGAAAAAGTGGGACGCAACGATCCCTGCCCCTGCGGCTCGGGCAAGAAATTCAAGAAGTGCCACGGCGCATAAACGGCCACAAATCATGTGGGGACAGCCGCCTCGGCTGTCCAGCCGAGCGCAGCGAGGCGCATCGTCACCCCGAATGCATGCCAGAGGTGCCCTGAGCCGCGACTGCTTTGAATGTCATTTCCTCGGCAGCGCTCTTCGTCCGAGCCTTCCACTCCAAAAACAATCCCGCATAGTTCTTGGTGATGTAATCGGCCGCAGCGACGCCGAGTTTCCTCGCAGTCGCATCAATCCACCGCGGAGCCCCTTCAATCTCGCAGAAATTTCCGATCGGCGTCTCGTCCACGACAACCTGCCCCTTACCATCCGTCCACTCGGCGCGAAATTTCTCGTAGTGGAAGGACGGCGAGTACCCCAGAGCGCGCAAGATCAAATCCATCTTCCTGCCGTCAGCGACGCGCGTCTCTAGCTCGATGCGGCTGCTATGCCGCCCAGCCTTCTTGCCGGCTTTATGCGTCAGCGTCCATGCAGAGCCGTACTTGCGGAGCCGCAATAGCTCTTTGCGCCCACGCAGAACTTCGCCGGGAAGGTCGTACAGAGTGTTCATCTCGTGAGTCCGCGGCGTCATCAGCTGGAATCCAGACGCTCGCAACCTGCGCGCCAGCGCGCGCAAGTCGGCAACTCGAAACTTGATTTCAATTTCGCGGTTCATCGAATGACGTTCACAGAATGAAAGTGTATTACGGAGAGGCCGCGCCCGTGCAGGAGAGGAATCAGCGCCGACCAGCGATCTGCGGGTTTTATTCCCACTTAACCGGTTCTATCGGGCCGACAACAAACACCCAGGCCATCGCCCCAATCCAGGAGAACATTGCTGCGATTAGAAAAGGCCAATAAAACTTACCCAGACGGTTAAGCAGGTATCCGGTAATAGCGGGGGCAAAGGAGCCGCCAAAGTTCCCCACGAAATTCTGCACTCCAGTCCAGCGGCCTGAGACCCGGGGTCCGGCCAGCGTTTGCGTGACTGCCCAGCAATGCGCGCCGTTTACCCCAAAGCAGACACCGGCCGCGGCCAAGGCCCAGACGAAGAGGTTGTCGGGTGCGACCGCTGCCGCGGCCAGCGAAACTCCCAAGCCGGTCATCCCGCCGCCGAGCAATGTCTTGCGCACCCGCGTCGCCGAGGCGCCCGAGACAATCCAGCGGTCAGAGAGCTTCCCGGTCACCATCGCCGAAATCGCCGCCAGCAGAAAGATCAACCCTCCTACCCGTGCCATCTGATTCATCGAAAGATTGCGGGCACGCACCAGATAAAACGGCAACCAGGCCACCAGAAAGTACAAGCCGTAGTTGATGCAGATCTGTCCCAGGCAGGTGCCCCACGCTGAGCGCTCGCGGAGAATATCAAGAATTCGCACCTTGATTTCCGACGCCGGTGCGGTTGAGGTTGTGCCGCTGGGCATCCATGCCAGCCACGGAACCAGCCACAGCAGGCTTCCCAGGCCCAGCACTAGAAAAAATGGTCGCCAGCCAAAACGTCCAACCAAGTTTCCTCCCACGAGCATGCCGACGGCCGGCCCCAGGGAAAGCCCAGCCATAATGGCCGAATTGCCGAAGCCGCGGCGACTCTCGGTGAAGAGGCCGCTCCCCAAAATCTTTGAGTACGCCGGAAAAGCGATCGACTCGCCGATCCCGAGAATTACGCGAACGACGACCCATGCGGAAAATCCATGAAGGAGCGCCGTTACTCCGGTTGCCGCCGACCACACAAAGAACCCGGCGGCGAAGATCCATTTCACTTCGAAGCGGTCCACCAGCCAGCCGGCGGGAATCTGCATGCAGCCGTAGGTCCAGAAAAATACGGAGAGCAGCGTGCCCAGCTGTGCGGCGGAGAGGCCTAGTTCGTCTTTGAGGAGGGGCGCCGCAATCGAGAGATTGCTGCGGTCGATGTAGTTGATGAAAACCGAGAGCGCCAACAGGAAGACGATCCGGTTCGTACCGTCGGCGCGCGACGCATCGTGGATGATCGTGTCGCTCATTGTGGCAAAGCCCGACAATGCTACATCATGCCCGGCAGCTCTCAATGAGTTTTTGTCGGCGGCTTGTAGATGACTAGCTAAATGTCGGCAGCTTCACCAGATCATTCTGCGGCACAGGCTCGAGTGGTTCCCCGGCCTTGCGCCAGGCAGTCAATCCGCCGACGATCACGAACGTGTTGAATCCTTTTTCCCGCAGCAGGTGCGCCACCCGGGCGCTGGTCGCTTCGCGCGCTCAAGTGCAGTAAAGATAAATGTCCTTGTCTTTGGGAAGGCTCTTGATCTCTTCTTCAAGATTGTTGGGCTCGATGCGGATCGAGCCTTTGATCCGGGCCGACCCTCCGTCGTAATAGCCGTGGCTGCGAACGTCGACAATAAGCACGTGGCCGGCATCCTCAGAGGCCAGGCGCGCGGCCAGCTCCTGCACCTGAATCCGCGGCACCACGCGATACATCTTGTGTTTCTGGAATTGCACTGCGCGGTAGATCGCGTACACCACAAGAGCGGCGAGCACGACCACTTCCACCGCGAGCCCGGCCTCGTGAAAACCGCGCAAGAGGGCGGCCAGAAAATCGCGGGAAACATATCCCACTGAAAGATAGGTGAGGGAATACACCATGGAACCGGCAAAGTCCAATTGCAAAAACTGCCAGAAGCGCATCTTCATGCTCCCGGCGAGCGGCGCCGCCATGGTATTGACTCCAGGAATAAACTTCGCAATCACCAGCGTGGCTTTGCCGCGTTTGTAGAACGATTCGGCGGAACGCAAAATGCAGGTCTCGGGATTGATCGACACCCGGCACAGGAATCCCAGCAGTAGCCAGCCCATGTATCGTCCCAGCCAGAACTGCACCGTGTCGCCCAACAGCAAAGCCACGATCGCCGCCAGCAGTATGTAGGGACCCCACAACGCGTGCGCTGCCACCGCCGCTCCAGCTGCAACCAGGGCGATCGCGGCCGGGAAGGGAAGGCCGATGGCTTCGGCCAGTAACAGACCGAAGGTCAAGGCATACCCGTGGCGCGCCATCAGCAAATACAAATCCATAAACAGTCTTGGATAAAGAAAATCAGGAAAGGGTTCAGTATAAGGGAAAGGTTACTTTTCTCTCGCCACCACAAACTCCGGCGCCCAGAGCAGCGCGCGCTTGATCTCGGAATCCGGGAAGGTGCAGATCGCCTTCCGCGCCGACTCCGCATACCGCGCGGCGCGAGCATGGGCCGCTTCCAGCGATCCGTAATGCTGCAGAATTTCCATGATCTGCGCATGAGTCACGCCGTTGAAGGCGCGATCGCGCAGAATCGTCTCAATCTTGGCGCGCTCTTCAGGCATGCAACGCTCCAGTGCGTGGATCACCGCCATCGTGACCTTGCCTTCGCGCAGATCGCTCGCCACCGGCTTGCCCAAGACATCTTCGGAGGCGGTCAGGTCGAGCACATCGTCGACGATCTGAAAGGCCATGCCGAGATCGTGCCCGTACTGGCCCAAAGCCTTTTCCTCGGCGGCCGTTGCTCCACCCAGAATCGCTCCCAGCCGCATGCAAACCGAAAACAGGCACGCCGTCTTGCGATAGATCAAATCGAAATGCTCATCGAGCGTGATTAGTTGACCGAGTTTTTCCATCTGCAGTAGTTCGCCTTCAACCATTTGCTGCGTCAGTTCGATCAGAGTGTCGAGAATGCGGAAGTTGCGCTCCTGCACCGCCACCTTAAAGGCCTGCATGTAGAGCCAGTCGCCAGCCAGCACACATTTCGAATTGCCCCACTGGGTATTGGCGGCGGGCCGGCCGCGACGCGTCTTGGCTTCGTCGATGATGTCGTCGTGCACCAGCGTGGCGGTGTGAATGATCTCGACCACCGCGCCCAGTTTCACCGCGCCGCGCCCTTCGTAGTTAAAGAGCTTCGAAGAAAGGAAAAGAAGTGCGGGACGAATCCTCTTGCCGCCACCGGCTCGCAAATACTCGCCAATCTCCGTGATGGCCTGCACGCCCGCTACGGTATCCTGCCCGAACTCGCCCTCCAAAGCCGCGAGGTCATCGTGCAGCAGGTCGAAGACTTCTTTCCCGTTGATGATTGCCGGTGCGCTCACTTAATTTGTCCGGTAATTCGTAAACTGCAAATCGATTCCAAAATCATGCTGCCGCAGCATCGCGATGACTTCCTGCAGCGTGTCGCGGTCTTTACTACTGATGCGCACCAAGTCGCCCTGTATCGAGGCTTGCGCTTTTTTTTTCGAATCCTTGACCAGCTTCACGATCTCCCGCGCCTTTTCGATGGCTATGCCCTGTTGCATCGTAACTTTGCGCTTAGCCGTGCCGCCTGCGGCCGACTCCACCGCGCCATAGGTCAATCCCTTCAACGACACGCCACGCTTGACGAGCTTCTGTTGCAGGATATCGTTCACCGCCTTCAGTTTGTACTCGTCGGCAGAGTGCAGCACGATCGCGTCCTTTTCCAGTTCGATGTTCGACTTCGAATCCTTGAGGTCGAACCGCGTATGAACTTCCTTCAACGCCTGCTGGATCGCATTCGACACTTCCTGCAGGTCAATCTTGCTCACGATGTCAAAAGTGTTGTCGGGCATCGGATTTCATTTCTTTCTGAAACAATGGAATATATCTGTGAGGTTAACAGAAAATCTCTTCAGGAAGCAGGGTTAGCCTGCAGAAACTTTGCTTTCAGCGGTTTCAGTCAATTTGAAAAAATTGTAAAAGTTGCGAGCTGTCTGCTGGCCGATTTCTTCCGTCGTCGATCCTAGTAATTCGCCAAGCTTCCGCGCGGTCTCTCTTACAAAAGCAGGCTCATTGCGTTTGCCGCGATGCGGCACCGGCGCCAGATACGGCGAGTCAGTCTCAATTAGTATGCGCTCCAGCGGAACTTCGAGCGCGGCATCGCGAATCTGTTGGGCCTTCGGGAACGTCAAGTTGCCGGCAAACGAAATCATGAACCCCATGTCGAGCGCGCTCTTCGCCTGCGGCCAGTTTCCGGTGAAACAGTGCAGAATTCCTCCCAGCCCTTTCGGCGCCCAATGTTCTCGCATCAACCCGAGGCAATCATCCCAGGCATTCTCACTGTCTTCCGACGGACGGCAGTGAATCACAATCGGAAGTTTCGCAGCTGCCGCCAATTCCATCTGCCGCAAGAAAACATCCTTCTGTACCTCGCGCGGAGAGTGATCGTAATAGTAATCGAGCCCGATTTCGCCCCAGGCAATGACTTTGGGATTCTTCGCCAGCCGCTCCATGTTCTGATACGCTGCTTCATTCGCCAACCGGGCTTCATGAGGATGAATGCCCAACGTCGCGTAGATGAAGTCGTGTTTCTCCGCCAATCGAATTCCGCAATCCACATCTTCGGGACCATCGCCATTGCCGACGGCGACGATGGTATGCACTCCAGCCTCGCGCGCGCGGGCAATCACCTGCTCGCGATCCGAGTCGAACTGCTTGCCGTCAAGATGCGCGTGAGAATCAACAAACATGGTCTTACTTCAATCTCGCTCCCACCGGCACATCCTCCAAAAACCCAGCCAGCACCGGCTTCCCGTCTTCAAGCGATGCGGCGACGATCATCCCGTTCGATTCCATCCCGCGCAGCTTGCGCGGCGCAAGATTGGCGACGATCACAACTTTCCGCCCAATCAAAGTTTCCGGCGCATAGGCTTCCGCAATTCCGGCCAGCACCTGCCGCACTTCGGTACCAATATCGATCTCGAGTCGCAGGAGTTTGTCCGCCTTGGGCACTCGCTCGGCGACTTTCACCAGCCCCACGCGCAGCTCGATCTTGGCGAAATCGTCGATGGAAATCTTATCGTTCGCTGGGGCGACGCCCGCCGGAACTGCTGCCGGCACCGCCGCGACCGGAGCCGCCTTCGGCGCATTCGTCGTGACGGGTATCGCAGCTGCAGCCTCCGCCACCGGGGTACCCCTCTGTTCCTCTTCCATCCTCTGCATCCTTTCAATCGCGCTCTTGTCGGCGCGCGGAAACACGGGTTGCACCTCGCCCAGCTTTGTGCCCAGGGGCAATTGCCCCCAAGCCAGTTCGCTCAACGCGAGCTTCTGGATATCGCCCAGCCCCAGCTGCAGCCAAATCTTCCCGGCCGCATCCGGCACCACGGGATACGCCAGCGCGGTTGCAATCCGCAGCGCTTCCGCCGCTGTATAAAGCACGGTAGCCAAACGTGACCGGCTGTCCTCGTCCTGCTTCTCGCCCAGGGCCCACGGCTCGTTCTCGACAATGTATTTGTCCACCGCCGCCACCAGCGCCCACGCTGTTTCCAGCGCCCGCGAAAACTGGAACTGATCAAACAGCGTCCCGAATTCCCGGATCGTCTTCCGCGCCGTCTCCGCAATCGCATCGTCCGCGGCGGTTTTCGACGCCCCACGCGATGGATACGGCACCTCACCCTTGAAATAGCGGTTGATCATGGTCAAGGTGCGGCTCGCCAGATTTCCCAACCCGTTCGCCAGGTCGGAGTTGTAGCGCTGCACCAGCGCGTCGAACGAAAACGATCCATCCTGGCCGAACACCACTTCGCGCAACAGGAAATATCGCAGCGCATCCGCGCCCAGCACGTCGAGAATCGTTTCCGTCCGCACGATGTTGCCGCGCGACTTCGACATCTTGCTTTCTTCAAACAGCAGCCAACCATGGGCCACAATCGCCTTCGGCACCGGCAGCCCCGCAGCCATCAGAAACGCTGGCCAATAAACGCAATGGAAGCGGACAATCTCTTTCCCGATCATCTGCACATCGGCCGGCCAGAATTTCTTGAACGCCTCCTGCGCTCCTGCGTGCGAAGAACCATATCCAATCGCCGTGATGTAGTTCGCCAGCGCGTCGAGCCAGACGTAAATCACATGCTTGGGATCGTCCGGCACCGGAATACCCCAGGTAAACGTCGAACGGCTGATCGAAAGATCACGCAGCCCCGAGCGCACAAACGAGATCACCTCATTACGCCGCGCCTCCGGACGAATGAAGTCCGGATTCGCATAAAGCGCCAGCAGCTTGTCTTGAAACTCCGAGAGCTTGAAAAAGTAGTTCTCTTCTTTAACGGTCTCGGTAATGCGTCCGCAAGTGGGGCAGGGATCGCCTGGCTGCGCGCCGTCAACATAAAGCTCATCCGACACGCAGTACTGCCCGGTGTAAGTGCCTTTATAGATGTAGCCATTGTCACGAATCTTCCGGAACAGCTCCTGCACCCGTTTCTTGTGCCGGTCTTCCGTGGTGCGGATGAAATCATCGTTCGAGATGCCCATCCGCTTCCACAATCGCCGGAACTCCGCCGAAATCTCGTCGGCATACTGCTGCGGAGTTTTTCCCGCAGCCTGCGCCGCCCGTTCGATCTTCTGCCCGTGCTCGTCCGTGCCCGTGAGAAAAAATGTTTCCGCACCCAGCAGTCGTTGCCGCCGCGCAATCGTGTCGCAGGCAATGGTCGTGTAGGCATGCCCGATGTGCGGATGCGCGTTCACGTAGTAAATCGGCGTCGTGATGTAGAACTTCTTGCTCATTAAGTCTTTCAATGCCTCTAAAGTTTTGTCATTCCGAATCAGCGTCAAGCCGGTGAGGAATCTGTCTTTTCTTTTTGGACGTGCAGGTACGCTTCGACTGCCCCGCTCATCACGCTCTTCAGCGGCACATGATGCTCCGCCGCGATGCGCCGGCAATCTTCGTATTCCGGAGCGTAGTTGGTGACCGTCCCGTTCATGCTAGCGATCTTGATCCTCACCTCGCCCCACGGCGTGCCGACACTCTCCCAACGTCGCGCAAGAGTCTGCCGCATCTCATCGCGCCGCCGCACGCCCAGCGTTGTGGTCTCGGTGAAAATCAGTTGCGTCAGCTTGCTTGCGTCTCCGGGCCGGCACAAAACCGTCAACAGCATTCCTGGACGATTCTTCTTCATCTGTACCGGCATGCCAAAGGCATCGAGCGCGCCCTCCTCCAGCAATTGATCCATCACATAGCCAAACACCTGCGGATTCAGATCGTCGAGATTCGCTTCCAGCACCGTGATCGTCTCCGACGCAGTCTTCGCTGCTAGAGTCGAGGCGGCTTCTCCAACCGTCAGCCGCACCACATTCGGATGTCCCGGAAAATCCTGCGATCCCGCTCCATAACCCGACTTCTCAATCTTCATCTCAGGAAATGCCGCGAAGCGCGAAGCCAGCGTCTTCACAATCGCCGCGCCCGTCGGCGTAACCAACTCCGCCTGCAAGCCGGAGGAATACACAGGCGCATCTTTCAGCAACTCCACCGTCGCCGGAGCTGGCACCGGAAACGTTCCATGCGCGCACTTCATCAACCCGCCGCCAACATTCAACGGCGAACAGATAATCTCATCCACTCCCAGCACCTGGGCCCCAACGGCCGCGCAAACGATATCCACGATCGCATCCACCGCCCCGACCTCGTGAAAATGCACGTTGTTGATGGAAGTGTCATGAATCTTCGCCTCCGCCCGTCCCAGTGCGTCGAAGATAGCGACAGCAGTCTTCTTAGCGGATTCCGAAATCGAAGCCGCAGAAATGATCCGGCGAATCTCACCAAGCCCGCGCCCGCGAGAATGCTCGTGTGGCGCGGACACTCCCTTCGGCAGGCTCAGGGCAGGCTCTGTCCGTGTCTCGCCAGGATGGAAATGTGAATGCTCATGATGCTCATGCTCATGGCCGGAATGCGGATGAGAATGCTCTCCCCGCCCCTCCCAGTACTCCTCACGCGGCAAGTCTTTCTTTCCGTCGACGTAAACGTCCACCTTAGTGGCCGAAATCCCGCTGCGCACGACTCGCGAGATCTCCAACTTTGCCCCGACCCCCAGTGCCGCCACCGTTTCCTCAAACACCTGCGCCGGAACTCCGGCATCCACAAGCGCGCCCATAAACATGTCGCCGCTCATGCCGGAAAAACACTCTAGGTAAGCAATGCGCATAGAAGTGAAGCCGATTTTTTATCATAGGGAAGCGTGCATCCTGCGTCAAACCAGCGTCCCCGCGCGCTCTGCTAGAATCACTATCTTCTTAGGCAGCGCAGAGGAAAGCTTTGTATCGTCATCTCGAACATGTTCTGGCCGGACGCATCGTAGAGTTTCTTCGTCGCCGTTATCCGGACGCAACTCTCCCCAACGTGGTCATCGAGCAGCCTCCCAAGGTTGAGCTCGGCGATTTCGCGATCCCTCTCTTTCCGTTCGCCAAGCCGCTGCGCACCGCTCCGCTCAAGCTCGCCGAAGCCATCCGCGCGAACATCGGACCGATTGAGGGCATCGCCGGGATGCAGGTCGCGCCTCCCGGCTACCTTAATGTAAGAATCGATCGCGTTTGGATGGCTGCCGCTCTCGGTGCCGACCAGAAACCGCTCGTCGCAATTCCCGCGGGAAAGATTCTGGTCGAGCACACCAGCATCAATCCCAACAAGGCCGCCCACATCGGCCATCTTCGCAACGCCATTCTCGGCGACACATTTGTTCGTCTGCTGCGTTACGCGGGCAGGGAAGTGGATGTGCAGAACTATATCGACAACACCGGCGTCCAAGTCGCGGATGTGGTTGTGGGTTTCATGAATATCGAGAAAAAGTCCCGCGCGGAAATCGAAGCTCTGACCCGCCAGCCTCGCTTCGATTACTACTGCTGGGATCTCTACGCCCGGGTTTCGCAGTGGTACGAGCAAGACAAGCAAAATCTGAAAGCCCGCGCCCAAACGCTGCACGCCATAGAAGACGCCACCAGCGAAACCGCAGCCATCGCCGAACTGATCTCGACCGCTGTCCTGCGCCGCCACCTCGAAACCATGGACCGCCTCGACATCGAATACGACTTCCTGCCCCGCGAAAGCGAAATCCTGCACCTGCACTTCTGGGATGCGGCCTTCGTCAAACTGAAAGAAGCCGGCGTGCTCACCTACGAAAACGAAGGCAAGAACAAAGGTTGCTGGGTCATGCGCCGCGCCGGAACAGCCGATGTGGCGCGGGCGCCCTCGCCCGCGACTGCCGACACCAAGAAGAAAGCAAACGGATCGGACAGACTGGGCGATGTTGACGATATCCTCGTGGAGATTCCGCTGAAACCCGGCGTCGATATCCGCCCCTCAGGCATTTCCGAAGAAGACCAGAAGGTAATCGTCCGCTCCAACGGCACCGTCGGCTACGTCGGCAAAGACATCGCCTACCACATGTGGAAGTTCGGCCTGCTAGGCCGCGATTTCAACTATCGCAAGTTTTATCGCTATCCCGACCAGCACGAGTGCTGGATCTCTTCCATGCAAGGCGAAAAAGATCATCCTCACTTCGGCGACGTTGCTGAAATCTATAACGTAATCGACGCCCGCCAGTCCGAAGCCCAACACACGGTCATCGAAGCCCTGCGCGGACTCGGCCACAACGAGGCGGCCGACCACTACACCCATTTTTCGTACGAGATGGTTGCTCTCACCCCGCGCTGCGCCGCCGAACTCGGCTACACGCTCAGCGAAGAAGATAAGACCCGTTCCTATATCGAAGTCAGCGGCCGCAAAGGCTTTGGCGTGAAAGCCGACGACCTTCTCGACCAGCTCATCGTCTCAGCCAAAAGCGAAGTCGACTCGCGCCATCCCGAGCTCGCCAACGCCGAGCGTCTGTCCATCGCCACGCAAATCGCCATCGGCGCCCTGCGTTACTTCATGCTGAAGTTCACCAAGCAGTCCGTCATCGCCTTCGACTTCAAAGAAGCCCTCAGCTTTGAAGGCGAAACCGGTCCCTACGCGCAGTACGCCGTGGTGCGCGCCGCCAGCATCTTCAAGAAAGCCTCTATTGATCCCGAAACCTTCTGTAGAGAGATTGCCAATAAGGTCTCGGCCGCGGACCTGTCCAAATTTATGGCGGGTGAAAGCGGAAACGAATTCTGGGTGCTCTGGCTGGCCATATCGAAAACTTCCTACTTAGTCGACCAATGCATAGCCACTACGGAACCCGCCCACCTGGCTAAACATGTTTTCCAACTGGCACAACTTTTCAACACTTTTTATCATCGTAATCCAATCCTGAGCGAGCCGGATGAAAAGCGGAAGCACTTCCTGCTGGCCACAGTAGCGGTGGTCCGTCGTGAACTGACTCGCGCGCTCGCGATCATGGGCATAACCGTGCCGCCCGTCATGTAGAATTCCGCAATGTGTGGCGCGGGAGCCCCGCCTGCGTTGCCTGAGTCCGAAAAAGCGCATGCCCGATGCCCAGATCCCGCCCACTATTTCCCAATCGTGGCTGAGTCGAGCGCTGCGCATCCTCATCACTCTGATCGTGGCTGCTCTCTTCGCCGGTTTCCTCTACGAGAATATTTCCGAGACTCGCGAGCGCCGCTTCCACCCCATGCCAGGCCAGCTCGTCGACATCGGCGGCTACAAGTTACATATTTACTGCGCCGGCCAGGGATCGCCCACAGTAATCCTCGATGCCGGCATGGGCGATTCATTTCTGTCCTGGCACAAAGTGCAGCCGGAGATCGCAAAGTTCACCCGCGTCTGTTCCTATGATCGCGCCGGTCTCGGCTATAGCGATTCCAGCCCGCGTCCCCGCACCACCAGGGTGTTCGTCGACGAATTGCACCGCCTCCTGCAGCACGCCGGCATCTATGGCCCGCTAGTGCTCGTCGGCCACTCCATGGGCGGATTCGATGTCCGCCTCTACGCCAGCCTTTATCGTCACGAGCCTAACGGCATGGTCGTCGGCCTGGTTCTCGTCGATTCTTCCCACCCCGAGCAGCAGAAACGCCTTCCCCCGGCAATCAACGATCTGGACGCAACCTGGCTGCGGGAGCAGGAATTTTTCGAATTCACCATGCCTTTCGGAATCCCGCGTCTTATGGGATTCTGCGGCAACGACGACGCCGTCCGCGCTGCCGACTGCAACTTTCACAGCGCGCGCGAAAGCGTCGCAGAGTTGAAGGCAATCTCTCAGAGCGCCGCAGAAACAGCCAACAGCGGTTCTCTCGGGGATATGCCTCTCGTGGTGCTCTCGCACGATCCCAACATCCCCCAGCCCGACCTTCCCGAAGACCTGGTCAAACCCACCAACGACTCTTGGCAAAAGATGCAGGAAGAACTAGCTCACCTCTCGACCATCGGGAAGCAGGTGACAGCGAAAAACAGCGGCCATTACATCCAGTTCGATCGCCCGGACCTGGTGGTCGACGCGGTTCGCAGTGTTGTTGACCAGGCGCGGCAGACCCTGCAGCCTCCACCGCCCAAGCTTTAGGAAAACAATCGGCAAGCAAACCTGCTAATGTGAGTTTTTTCCCAGCCATCTCTACATGCCGTCCGGGAGGATGAACATGAGGTCTTCGCCCCACACCTGCCGCAATGTCTTAATGCGGCTCGGTTTCCTTTTACTGCTGGCGCTGTCGAGCACGCTCTCGGGCACTCCGGCCGCAGCGCAAGATTCGCAGCCAATTCAGCAGGCCGGCGCAACACAACCCGTCGCCCGTCCCCGCATCGGTCTTGCGCTCAGCGGCGGCGGCGCCCTTGGCTTGTCTGAGATCGGAGTGCTCGAGTGGATGGAGCAGAATCACATCCCGGTGGACCGCGTGGCCGGCACCAGCATGGGCAGCATAATCGCCGCCATGTATGCCACAGGAATGTCGCCCGATGAAATCCAGAAGTTTGCCGAGAACGTCGACTGGGATGAAGCTTTGCTTCCCGAGCCCACCTACCGCCAGCTAAGCTATCGCCGCAAGCAGGACCGCCGCGACTACCAGATTCAAGCCGCACTCGGACTGAAGCACGGCCTGAACGGTCCCAACGGACTTAGCCCCGGCGAGGGCGTTGGCCTGCTGCTCGATCGCATCGCGTTCCCCGTCTCCGGCATCGCCAGCTTCGACGACCTTCCCATTCCGTTCCGCTGCGTGGCCACCGATATGTTAAGCGGCGACCGGGTCGTGCTGCGCGATGGTTCTCTGGCCACGGCCGTGCGCGCCAGCATGGCCATCCCCGGCGTTTTTACTCCCGTGGAAATCAACGGCCGCGTCCTGGCCGATGGCGGCATGGTCGAGAACATTCCCGTTGAGACCGTCCGCGAAATGGATGCCGATACCGTGATCGCTATCGATCTCCGCGTTCCCTTCGGAGAACCGGATCAATTGGAAACCCTGACCGGAGTGCTCTCGCGCGCCCTCGATGTGATGCTCCTGCAGAACGAGCGCCGATCCCTCGCTCTGGCCAACGCTGTAGTCACCGTCGATACCGGAAATTTCGCCATCGACGACTACGATCGTCTCCACGATCTCATCCGCCTCGGTTACAACAGCGCTGCGAGCCAGTCCGCGATCCTGCTGCCTTACGCCATCAAAGACGATGCAGAGTGGCGGCACTACCTGGCCGCACGCTCAGCTCGCAGACGCCCTCAACCAAAAGCAGTGCAATCCGTGGAAGTCCAAGTCGGAGATTCCGACCAGGACCGCCGCTTTGAACATAGTCTCAAGTCGGTCACCAGCGGCCCGCTCGATCTGCCGAAACTCGAAACGCAACTGACCCGCATCGCAGGCGAAGGCGAGTTCGACCGCCTGGGCTACGAAGGCTTCACGCAAAATGGCGTGCCTGCATTGCGGGTGACCGCGCATGAGAAAACCTACGGTCCGCCGTTCGTGGATCTAGCCGTGAACGTCGACGGCTCCGGCGTGGCCGCATTCGATTTTGCCGCCGGTGCCCGCATCACTTTCATGGACGTGGAACATCACGGCGGCGAATGGCGTAACGATCTCCTGCTCGGCTCGAGCAACCTCGCCGCCAGCGAGTTCTATCAGCCGCTCGGCGACACCCATCTTTTCGTTGCACCCTATGTCTTCGCCTCCAAGCTCCCGCGCAATGAATTCACGGGTGAGACTCGCATCGCGGTTTTCGGCGACGAACGAGCCGGCGGCGGTCTCGATCTGGGCTTCAACACAGGTCAGCGCAGCGAACTCCGCCTCGGCTACGAGATATTCGACGGCAAACTCGCGCCCCTGATCGGCAGCGCCGGACTCGCCTCTGTCACCGGCAGCACAGGAGAATTCCGCGCGCGTTATGTCTGGGATGGCCAGGACGATCCCGAGGTCCCGGGTCGCGGTACGCGTATTGTCGCGAGCCTTTCCCGCGTGCTGCAGAGTCCCGGCCTCCTTCATCCCATCGCGCAACTCGATGTTCAGACTTCCACCTTCATTCCCACGGGCCCGAAGACTTCGCTCTTTTTCCTCGCCTCGGGTGGAACTAGTTTCCACGGCACCGCCGGCCCATTCCAGATTTTCACCCTCGGCGGAACTTTCCATCTAGGTGCCTACCTTCCGCAGGAATTCGTGGGAAACCAATACGCTTATTCCTCGTTCGGATTCCGCCGCGAGTTCTATCACCTGCCGCAGCTCGTCGGAGGAAAAATCTATTGGGGCGGATGGTACGAAGCCGGCAGCGCCTTCAACGATCCCAGCACGGTCGTGGTTCGCGGCACGTTTAACCTCGGCGTAATTGCGGAAACCATTGTCGGGCCCATCGCTCTAGCCACCAGCGTCAGCCCAACCGGAGAGTCGCGCGTGAACCTTTCCATCGGAAGGCTGTTCTAAAGATGCAGGGGTTATATGGCAGAATAGAAGCGCGTCGGGAAGGGCACGGCCGGACAGACTGCGAGAACACTCCGTTTCGGATGAATTCGGGAAGGGCACGACTTCAGTCGTGCCATTGAGTCGTCTGGAATGCGTTCGCGCTTAAGCGCCTGAGGTTAGTTCTCGCCCGCGGGGCCCGTTGATTCCTGATTCTGCGGAGGTCATGCTGCATGTGCAGGAATATCAAAACCCTATTCAACTTCGATCCGCCCGTCAACGCCGACGAGATTCGCGCCGCCTCGTTGCAGTTCGTCAGGAAGATCACCGGCTTCAACAAGCCGTCGAAAGCGAATGAAGCTTCATTCCTCGCTGCGGTCGATGAAGTAGCGGCCGTCTCGGCTCGTCTTCTCCACTCGCTCGAAACCAACGCGCCGCCCAAGAACCGCGAGGAGGAAGCCGCGAAGGCGAAAGCTCGCGCCGCGGAAAGATTCGGCGCCTGAGTCAACTCATGACCGTGAGTCGTTTGATATATATCTTGGGGATATAGCTGGCAAAGCGGGGCCTCGTCGAAGGTTTCAAGGACGAGTTAGTTTTGCCAGAACGGTCTCAAAGGTCACGCAGCCGCTTGCCTTCGTTCTAAACGCTATTTCCGGCAACGGGAACGTCATTCCCGGCGAACGTCGTAACCATCAGTGCTGGCCCTCCAGTGCTCTGTATCTTCAATATCTTCCAGTTACAATCGATTCAATGACTTAGGCGGAATTGTCAGAGTGGCGTGCAACGCCCGCGAGGTTGCAGTCATCTAAGTGATTGAAGAGGCAAAGCCGAGTGAATCTCTATGAAGAGCCCTACAAAACCCGGAACAAAGTTAGTCGCAGTATTTACTGTCGTGTTGTTGGCGACTGCGCTGGCACTCGCGGCACCCAAGCCCCCGAAAGTAAACGCTCCGCAGAATATCCCGGCTTTTCCCGGAACACTCGTCAACGCTCGCTTCATTTATGTCACCAGCTACGACGGCGACCAGTTCAATCCGAACCTGTTCCCCGAAGACCGCCAGGCCATCGTCACGGTGCAGGACGCGATGCAGAAGTGGGGGAAATTCATCTTGGTCTATGAACCGCACCAGGCAGATATCATCCTGATGGTCATGAGCCGCCCCTCAGAAGATGTGCTGGCGGTCTACGACGCCCACGGCTGGCCGCAGAATCAATACCTGTGGCGCATGACAGGCCGCAGCGGCCTGCAGCCGAGCGAAGCTCCGCTGGTCACGAACCTGGAAGAGGCATTCCAGCAGGCAACCGCAGGTAAATGAACTGGACGGAAGTCATAGGGGACAGGCTTAGGCCCGGGGTGGGCTCAGCCCACTTGATGTCTTGTCCCACCGAGAGTGATATAGTGTAGCAATGCCGTCCACAGTCATCAAACACCCCGATTTCCAGCTGGTTTCAGAGTTCGCTCAGCCAGATGCCAAGAAGCGCCTGTCCCTGGGCGAGGTTCTCAGCGGCACGGCCTATAACATCTACCGCAACCCCCTCGGCCAAATCATTCTCGATCCGGTCAAGGCAGTTCCTGCCAGTGAAATGTGGCTCTATGAAAATCCGCAAGCACTCGCCAGCGTCAAACGAGGATTGAAGGAGTCGGCAGAAGGGAAGAGGGTTTATCGCGGCTCGTTTGCCAAGCACGCCAAGGAGTAATAAGCGTGCGGCGAAAAATCAAGTTCACCCCCACGGCGGATAGGCAGTACTCGGATCTGGAAAATGGTCCGTCGAGAGCAGAGACATTCGAGCGGGTCCGCAAGGCTATCGGCCACTTGGAAATAGACCCGCATCATCTCAGCCTTAACACGCACGAGTTCACTTCTCTTGCCGGTGTAAATGGAGAAAGGATTTTCGAAGCTTACGCCCAGAACAAAACCCCAGGCGCTTACCGCATATTCTGGCACTACGGGCCCGACGAAACGAAGGCCAAGAAACGAATCCCGGTCATTACCGTCGTTGCGATTACGCCTCATCCTTAGCAGGGTAAGAGCTACTTCTTTCAGAGCCTAACTCTTACTGCTACCGCCGGCGATCATCAATCCCGCCCCTACGACAACCAACACGATGCTCATGACCGGCGGCACCCTCCGGTCGTCGTGAGTCGTGATGCCCACGTGTGCGTCGCCGACGCTGACGCCGTGATGTTCGGAATGAGGGAAGGGCACAAAAAAGGAAAGCACACCGAGCACCAGCACTACAACTCCAACCAGCATTAGAGGTTTCAAGGAATGCCTCCAGAATCAGAATTGACGGAAGCGGGCTAGCCGTTCCGAGCGCATAGGATGCCGATCGTAACAAAATGGCTGTGAAGAAAGCGCATCTTCTCTGTAAAAGCTCTAATCTGTAAAAGCTCTAATCTGTAAAAGCTCTACCTAACTCGCAAAGCCCTTCACAAACTCAACCAAACTACGCAACGCGATCCCCGACGGTCCCTTCGCGATCCACGGTTTCTGATCTTCCATCCACGCCGTGCCCGCGATGTCGAGATGAATCCACGGAGTATCTTCGGCGAACTCTTTCAGGAACATAGCCGCAGTGATGGCGCCACCCCAGCGTCCGCCAGTATTCATGATGTCGGCGATAGTGGAGCGAATCTGCTCTTTGTATTCGTCATCGAGCGGCAGCCGCCACATTTTTTCGCCCGCCTCTTCGTTCGCTTTGTGGAAGCGCTCGTACATGGCGTCATCGTTTGCGAAGATTCCTGCGTTGGCGTAGCCGAGCGCAACCACTACGGCGCCGGTAAGCGTCGCCGCATCCACTAGATGAGTGCAACCGAGCTGGCGTGCATAGAACAAACCATCCGCGAGAACCAGGCGGCCTTCGGCGTCAGTGTTGATGATTTCAATGCTCTTGCCCGACATGGCAATCTGCACGTCGCCGGGCTTTTGCGCCTTGCCAGAAGGCATGTTTTCCGCGGCGCACACGATGCCGATGACCTTCACTTTCGGCTTCAAGAGCGCAATGGCGCGCATCGCGCCGATCATCGTCGCTCCGCCGGCCATGTCGTATTTCATCTTCTCCATACCATCGGCGGGTTTGATCGAAATGCCACCGGTGTCGAACGTGATTCCTTTGCCGACGAGTCCCAGGACTGGTTTCTCCGGAGCGCCAGCGGGCTCGTATTTCATGACGATCAAAGCCGGAGGTTCGTCGGAACCTTGCGACACGCTCCAGAAGGCGCCCATCTTCAATTCCTTGATCTTGTTGGCGCCGTAGACTTCACACTTCAGACCAACTTCCTGGCACATTTTCTTCGCGCGGTCGCCCAGAATAGTTGGCGTCATGCGGTTCGAAGGCTCATTCACCAGGTCGCGTGTGAAATTTTGCGACTCGCCAATGACCTGCGCCTCGTTCGCGGCTTTGTCGAGTGCGGCTTGGTTGCCGGCGGCGAGGATGGTGAGTGTATCAATCTTCTGATCCTTGCGGTCGCTGCGATAGTAGTCGGGGTCGAAGTTGCCAACCAGCGCACCCTCGACAATCGCGCTCACCGCCTCTTCGGCAGGAATATTCGGCGGAGCAATGAAGGCGAAGCTGCGGAGCCCGCGCGCCTTAAGCGTTCGCACCGCCGCTCCGGCAATGCGGCGCAGATCGTAACTGGAGAACTTTTTCGCCGCTCCGCCCCCGATGAGCAGCAGGCGCTTCGCTTTCACTCCCCCAGGTTTGTGCAGCAAATTGACTTCAAATGGCTTGCCGGTTAATTCACCGCTGGCCAGCAGATCGGCGGCGGCAGATTGCACGACCGCGTCACTGGTAGCGATCTTAAGCTGAGGCTTGGCGTCTTTGTTCTTGTCTTTCTGTGCTTGATCCTTCTGCGCTTGATTTTTCTGAGTTTGATCAGCGTGGTCGAGCACAATGGCGACCAGAGATTCGGTTTCGAGTTGAGCTGGTGTAGAGAGAGAGATAGTCGTTTTCATAATGTCGTTTGGAATTGTTCAGTGACCCTCCAGTATCGTCGGCAAACGGGGGCGAGCGCAAGCACGGCGCCCGCTCACTCGTCATGCGGTTTTCGACTTAATCACAGTCTCGATCTTTTCGAGCAAAGCGGCAGCGGCTTCGCCGGCATCGCGCGTTGAAAACTCACTGCCCAATTCGACTACCGGCAGGTTGGCGGACGCAGACTGGAAGGCTTGCTGCGTGGCTGGGGCTGCGGCAACGTCAGGGCCCATCAGCAGGAGATCGAAGTGCGTGATGCGCATCAGGATCATGGCATCGCGCAGGTGGCTGCTGGTGTGGACGTCGTAGCCTTCGCGGCGCAGTAGTTCGCGCAAGTAGGCGAGCACGTCGGCGTTGCTGTCGAGACATAGAACGCTGCGACCGGTAGAGGCCGGCGCATCGGCGTGGGCGCGGGGAGCGTAGAACGAGGCGACTGCCTTTTCTTCCGAGTCATGCGTGTCGAATAACTTTGCCAGGTGAGATAGCTCCAGAACTTTGCACACATGATCGGGTACGTTGCAGAGCTTCAAGTCTCCGTGGACCTGGCGGGTGCTGGTGAGGGTGCGGACGATGGTGCCGAGTCCACTGCTGTCGATGAATCCGACCTCGCCTAGATCCAGCACTATGGAGCGGCGGTCGCGCAACAGCCATGCCACATGCGCGCGCAGAGAGTCGCTCTCGCCACCGGCAACGATTCGCCCGTTGCAGTGCACGACGGTGACACGTCCAACATCGCGAGTATCGAGTGAAAGGCGCAATCGTTTTCCTTCCGGCTGAACTCAGCGGCTGAAACTCAATCCGGCAAAGTCGCAACATTATACGCGCGGAGGCGTGCTTGTCTATTTACAGTAAAACGATGGTGATTCCGCGGTTGCGGCGGCCGAGGTCGGAGTCGCTCTTGAGTTCGGGATGGGATTGCAGAAGTTTCCAGGCTGCTTCATCTGTCTTCGACCAGTTCTCGCCGAAGATGCAGCTGCGAATGTGGCCGTTCTGCGCTAACTCGAGCAAACGCTTTTGCACGGCGATACGAATCTCGCCGCCGGCGCCGCTCGAGCCGTAGCCGTGAACCAGCTTCAGCAGCTTTGCCTTCTCTTGATGTGCGAGGGCCAGTTCGCGGTCGAGGCGCTGCAAGGCTTCGCGGACCAGCGGCATGTCAGACTTGAGGTTGACGGTCTTGATGGGGTAATCCAGATCAAAAAAATCTCAGATACCTTGCGTTAAAATATCTGGAATCAATGAGTTGCGGCGGTCGGGTGGATGTTGATCTGGCTAAAATATTGAAAACAAATAACTTACTCGCAAAATATTACAATCAAATGAGTTAGCATTAATCGGCTGCTCCAAAACGCCCTAGAATCAGGGGTTGAACTTGTAAAATATTCCATTCGCTGGAGTTATCTCTGTGCTATTGGATTGTCAAAGATCTAATGCGTATAGAAAATTGTTGCAGCATGGAGGATCGAAGTCAAGCGAATTTTATTCGCGGCTGCTTCGACTTCGGTGCGATCTGCTAACGCCTGAGTTGGTCAACTATGCGTTAACATAGAACGTTGTCCATATGATGCCGTCCTCGGAAGACGATGTTTCGGGGAAGTCAAGGCTGCAGAATGTCATCTTCTTTACAGGCCTTGCCCTTTATGTGCTCAGCTTCTTCCTACCCGTTTTCAAAGATAGGGTCGGATCGAAATCGATCTCTGGATGGCGATGCGCCTATGCTGCCCTCTTCCTGTGGGTTGTCGATCTAGGACCCAACACGATTCCTTGGCTGAAGGTTGGGTATCGGCTAGGTGGCTTCGGGGGTATTGTCAACCCTATTGCTCTTGCCTACATAGCCCTGTGCATTCTTGATCTCGCTAGAAGAATGCAGCGAGTTCTTGCCGCACTAATTTTGCTTTGTATTTTGCTCACGTGGGCCTCTCTTGTCATCCTGTGCTTACAGGATGCAGACTGTCCCGGCTTGGGGCACGCGGTTTGGGTTGCGGGACTCCTGCTGATGATTTCAGCACCATTTTGGAAGTCATTTCGCCAGAGTCTTTAGCAAGATCACATCCGCCACCTGCCTCAGGTATTGCCGGTCAGCGTGATACTCGCACTCGCTCTGCGCCGAACCCGCTCCAGACCCGCCATCGAACTCGGCAAACTCCAGCTCGCAAAGATTTTTCTTGTATTCCCGCCACGCCCGGTCAGCATTATTCAGCAGGTCCAATTGCCTCACCCCACAGGCAGGTTTGATGCCCACGCAGGCACCACGCTCATCTGCCACAATCGCACGAACCGCATCCAAGAAGGCAGTCAAATGATTCTCGGTGAACTCCACTTCTTTACCAAAGCATTGCTCAAAGCCAATGGTGGTCGATTGTTCGGCACATGGATTCTCTCCATGAGAAAGCGCTGCCTCATATTCACGATCTGCGTCGTCCACATGGGGGTGGTCCTTCGCATTCGCGGCTCCGATTAACGCCAAAGTGATGACTCCACAGCTAAGGTACCTAGAGAAATTCGACATGGCAGTCCCCGGAAAGCAGGAAAATACTCGATGAGGATAGCCGGGCGAATCGGGCGATTCAAGGCCGATCAGTTGGCGTTAAATCCCGACATTGTCGGAATCATTACGCTCGTTGACCTCGACTGCGGCGGTTCTGAGTGATAGCGCCTCATAATGTCAACGATCCGGTCCAGTTCACTCGGAACACTTCTAGAACGCTCTCCCTTCAGCATTGTCACTTTCTACACAGGAGGATAAGTTCGTGATTTCGCCCGAGTGATCCATCAGCAGCTTTTCGCCCTCGCTCTGGATCTCACCGGTCGTGCGTGGCTGCCGATTGCCGGAACCGGGAAATAATAAATACAGAATTCCGTCAGACTCACCTCCGTGGCGTGCATTGGACTGGATACCCAGCGCATCGGCCAGCGCGACCGAGCCTTCGCCTAAGGTCCCAACATCTGCATAGATAGCGAAGGACGATTTGCCGTTCCGGAAGTTGAGGACGACCGCGAAATCCCCCAGCCGCGCCCCTCCACGATCGGCTACGTCTTGCGGCAACACTACATAAGGGATCTTGGATGCGTTCACATATCGAGTGGGATCAGTGAACGTCTTAGTCTTGTCTGAAAGCGATGTACATGAGATGTAGTAACCGGGGAAGGGATCTCTCTCTTGCTGGATCAACGGATCGCCGTCAGGATCGGTAATGATGCCGTCCCAATGGCCTGGCCTACCAGCATTCGCCAATGCATCAAGCCCGGCGTCGTCGGGGTCATAAGCATTGGGCGAGCCGTCTGCGTCGATCGTCATGCCCGAGATGAAAAAGAAGGCTCGGCTGTCCGGTAACTGCCAAACCGGCACTGCACGAAAATCCTGCCCGCCTCGATCCCATGCCGAAATGTCCAGCAGCACCGATCTCGCGGTGGGGCAAGTCTTCGCCGGTCCCGCTAGCGCCCGGGGTTCGTCGACGCGCCCTCGAAATCCCGCAACCGACACGGCGTTCCATCCGACGGCATCATAGATCGACTGTGAATGGGCGAACTGGGGATCAGCAAGGATTTTGACGCTTTGCGCAAATCCCAATGCAGCCAGTAACACGCACCAAACGACCCCGAAGGACGCAATTCGCTTTACCATACCGCAGGCGGCAAGCGCCAAGCTCGTACCAGCTGGACGACTCGCTCTCTATTTGATTGACCTTAGCACTGCACGCAGCCTTAGTCTGAGCAAGAGCGCTCACTCGCAAGACTGGTGCAAAGCACCGCACTTTTTGTGCGGGACGGGGATTGGGCGCCGCTATTGCACCTATTGATCTGGGATCGGTCATTCTTTCGATGAGAGCGAAGGCCTGCTTTCGTCAGTTGCCCAGATGGATACTCTGGTTTACGGGTACGCCAATGTTATGTAATCCCAGATTCATGCAGAGGTAAGAACGACAACAGAAGGATTCCCACGATATAGAAAACCGAGGTTGCGAACGTAAACGCCTGCTCGACAAACTATCAGGCCAGTTATAATTCACGCCGATGGCGAGCGAACCCTTTCTCTCGTGGGCGAACCGGACCCTGCTTCGGCCGGGGCGGGAAGAGCCCTACCTGTCGATCCAGGACATTGTGGTTTTCGTTCGCGATCTGGACGTGAGTAAGCGGTTCTACCTGGAACAATTGGGCTTCGAACTGATCACAGAGCAACGCCTTCCGACCGGCGAACGCTGGATCGAAGTGGCGCCTCCCGATGGCAGCGCGGATCTCGCGCTGGTTGAACCCAAGCCCGACTCGCCGGAATACAAGCTGATTGGCGGCTACCGCTGGGTGCTGTTCATGACCGAGGACGTCCAGGCCAAATATAAAGAATGGAGCGAGCGCGGGGTTCGTTTCTCAACTCCTCCGGAGACGCCGGGATGGGGCGGCACTTATGCGCGTTTCGAAGATCCGGACGGGAATGCGTTCGGCCTGGAAGGGTTCGATGAGGTCAGGCAGAGCCTGGAGTTGCGGCGGCAGGCGCAGGCCGAGAAACTTGAATTGGAACGCCGCACTGCCCAGGAAATGGAAATAGCGCGGCAGGTGCAGGCACGGTTGTTTCCGCAGATTCAGCCGGAGTTGAAAACGCTGGAGTATGCAGGTGTCTGCCTGCAGGCGCGGCAGGTGGGCGGGGATTATTTCGATTTTCTGAATCTGGGTCCGCAGCGGCTGGGGTTGATCATTGGCGATGTGTCAGGCAAAGGGATTGCCGCTGCTCTGCTAATGGCGAATTTGCAGGCCAGCCTGCGGAGCCAGACGGCGCTGGCCTTTGATCAGCCCGAGGCGTTGCTCTCGTCTGTGAACCGGCTCTTCTATGACAACACCGGCGACAGTGCTTATGCCTCGCTCTTGTTTGTCGACTACGACGAGGCGACGCGGCGGCTGCGTTACGTCAATTGCGGGCATTTGTCAGGCCTGCTGGTAAGAAGCGATGGCAGGGTGGATCGGCTCGATTCGACCAGCACGCTGCTCGGGCTTTTTAGAGAGTGGAGTTGCTCGATGCGGGAGCACTGGCTCTCTCCCGGAGACGTGCTTGCGCTTTACACGGACGGCATCACCGAAGCCTATAACGAGCGCGGAGAGGAATTTGGCGAGCGCTGCCTGATCGAAGCGCTGCAGCAACATCGCGACCTGCCGTGCCAGGATTTGTTGACTGCGATTGTGGATGGGGTTCGGCGATTCAGTTTTCCGGAACAGCACGACGACATCACGGCGATCGTCGCGAAGTTCAAGGCGGCGAAATTCAAGGCTGCCAGTTGACTCAGGCGTTTGAGGTGTTCGGGGGGAAGACGATTCCCCAGAAAGTTTCGGCGCGTTCGCCTTGCTCGGCAAACTCGATTGCATAGGTGGAGACGCCATCGAGGGCCGCGACCTGCGCAACTACGCGAGCCGAGAGCGCGGCGCCTTGTTTATTACTTACGGTGACGAAGGAGCCTACTTGAAGCTCGCGACGGAGTTGAACGGCAGCGCCGTGCTTATTCAATTTCGTGGCCTTGGCCGGCATGGTAAAGGCAGCCTTCTGCCGATCTTCGCCGGAAAGTCCGACAGTGGCGTGGAGCGCCATGCGATGGCTGCGACGTTTTGAGATCTGGCTGCGGGTGGCGATTGGGTTAGCAGCGATTCCTGGACGGTGCGATTTCGAGTGGGGATGTGCAGGTTTCAGGTTCATTGTGATCGTGACATTAGAATGTGCTGTGGATCGCTGCAATGTGCCGTTCGTCACCTCCTGGTGTTACCCCGCAGAACTTGTTGATTCTTCAAAGTGCGGGGTGTGGTGCTGTACGGCAGGAAATAGGACATGTACCAGAACCGGCGGCTGAAGCCGGGATCGCATGGGTGGGGCACTGGGGCAAGTCAATGAGGGTAGACGCCTGTCATCAACAGTTAGCTTCTGGTTAGCTCGTCATCCGCCCAGTGATCCTTCCCTCCAACTGAGATCGCGGTTTGCCGATTCAGAGGGCACAGACCGCCGCCTGCGGTTTGTTTCGCAGCAGCGTCATTAATTCAACTTTGTGCTCCAGTTCAGGACCACAGACATGGGTGTCATTTCTGTCTTCAGTTGCGTATTGATGAGGAATTTCTGCCCGTCATTGCTGACGTCGTAGGAAAACAGTTCGGAAGTAGCAAACATTTCACGAGGATTGGCCTGGAAGAGTACCGTCGGCGTGCCGGCGTCAAAGTTAGACCCCGTTTTCACTGGAACAGACATGATTTTGCTGTCGGTGGAGAGGTAAAAGAGTTCCTTGCCATCGCCTCGCCACCTGGGCTGATCTCCTCCGCTGTTCGACACCTGCCATTTCCCATGCGCTTCGGGAAATGAGGTTACATAAATCTCCCAGTGCCCACTCTCGTTGGAGGCGTAAGCGACCCACTTCCCATCCGGTGAGAAGCGCGCGCTCTTTAAGGTCGAACTCGCTTTGAGAAACTGGGTGGCCCGGAGTTCCGGCAACATCACAAACCACAGGTCTGGGCCCCGCCCATAGATCACATACTTCCCATCGCGCGACCAGTCCGTCGGAAACCGGTCAGGGCCATCCTGCGGAATGACCTTCTCCTCTTGCGCTCCGTTGGTATCCTTCAAATACAAGTCGAACTTGAGTTCGCGATTCGATGCAAAAACCGTTCGACTTCCGTCAGGGCTCCAGATCGGCAGTGAGTCCAGCGCCGGATCAAACGTCAGCCGTTTCGCGCCTCGGGTTTCGAGATCGTAAGTCCAGATGTCGGTATTTTGGCTAACCAAATCGGTTGTATCCGACGCCACGGCTTTGCCGTTCGGGGCCAGCATTATGTTGCCGTAGATTCCAGGGTTCAGCGCGACTCCGATCTGTTGACCTTTACGATCAAACCACAGCACCTGGGAGCCACCGGAATCGGCATTTCTTTGGGCTACCAGCAAACCGGAAGTGGAAGCGGAAAATACCGCTTGAGAAATCCGCGGAAAGAATTGAACATCCGTAAGCAGGGGAAGAGGCTCTCCAGTAAGCTCGAGTCTTTTCGTGTCGAAGTGTTGCGCGAAAAGAGTCTGATCCCGATAAAAGAGCAAAAATCCAGGGGCGGCATACGCGGCGTTAGCTTTCGCTCTGACCACAAGCCGCTTCTCATTCGAATTGAGCGAGCCCGCATAGACCGAATACAGATCTCTTCGTCCCGAAAGATTGATCGCCGAATACAAGTAATGGATTCCGTCCGGCAGGAACACCGGCCAGCGGTTGCTGTCTTCGTTCAGAGTTTTGTCTGGAACTGTGACCTGAGTCGGCGTTCCACCTGAAGCCGAAATCCGATAGAGGCCGACTCCCAGCGTTCCCGCCGGAGTAAACAGGATGACGCCATCCTTGTTCCACGTGCCACCGCGCCCTGTGGAGGCATCGCACAGTATCTGCACAGGTCCGCCGCTTAGATTCAACTTCTTCAGTTTCCCATCTGCGAAGAAACCCAGCGACCGCCCGTCAGGAGACCAGAAGGGAAAGCTGGCACCTTCGGTATTAGCGAGGCTGGTCGCATCCTGTGCTCCCGGTTCATAGATCCAGAGGACGTTATTTCGTTCGGATTCTCGGTGCCCAACAATAGCTACCGTATGGCCGTTCGGAGACACAGCAACAGCTCGCGCCGCGAAGGGGAGGGGCGCAGAAAAGTATGTCGTTTGCTCCGCGCCTTTTGATCCGCGCCACAAGAGAAATGATGCGACCAGCAGGAGGGCAAGTAGGCCTGATATCAGCCACGCCAAAAGCTCGCGGTGGGTTCCGCCTTTTTCCGTGGGAACGAGAGCCGGTGTCCCGCTCTGAGCGATCCACTTTAACTGTAGCGCGATGTCTTGCGCGGACTGAATGCGGTCGTCAGGATTCTTCGCGAGGCACGCAGTCACGATGTGCTCGAACGCCGGCGGGGTCAGCGGCTGCGATGCAGAAATTGGCTCCGGCTCCTTTTCGAGAATCGCGCTTGCCACGCTAATCTGGCTCTTGCCCTCGAACGGCCTTGCGCCGGTTACCATTTCATAAAGAACAGCGCCCAGCGCAAACAAGTCCGATCGCGCGTCTGCCTCCTTACCCTCAATCTGCTCCGGCGACATGTACTGGATCGTTCCGATCATCGTACCCGCCGTCGTGAGCGGAGAGACAGGGCTGGCTTGGCTCATCGTCGGTGCCGCCGACAAAAGAGGCGCGCTCGATGCCGCGGAGCCCAAGCCTCCGGACGCGGACTTCGCCAGCCCGAAGTCCATCAGCTTCGCGCCGCCCTTCGTCAGCATAATGTTTCCCGGCTTCAGATCCCGGTGTACGATCCCCTGGCGGTGCGCCACGGCAAGCGCCTCAGCCACGGCAATGCCAATCTTTAGAATTTCGCTCAGCGGCAAAGCTCCTTTACGAAACCGCTCAGCCAGAGTTTCCCCTTCGAGAAACTCCATTACCAGATAGTCAGTGCCATCCTGTGAGCCGATGTCGTACAGATGGCAGATGTGCGAATGGTTCAGCGAAGAGATGGCTCGAGCCTCACGTTCCATACGCTGCTTCAATTCGGGCGAAGAAGAAAGGTGGGAAGCCAGAACTTTAATCGCTACGATGCGATCCAGGCGGACGTCCCTCGCCCGATACACCTCACCCATCCCGCCAGCGCCCAGGGGAGATTGGATTTCGTAAGGACCGAGTTTTGTGCCAGAGTTTAGAGTCACGCGTGGGCACAATTATAGCCCGCGCCGTACGTTGCAAAGGATGCGACGATTCTGAACGGGTTGTCGGCAAACCGGGAACAACGCTTCAATTGATGAAGAATCCCGATCTCTAACAATGTCGGCGGTGTCAAGCACGTTTTGATGCACACTTCTGTAAGCACTCAGAGAAGAGCGCCATTTCGCTCTTGTAGTTGGTTTGCACGTTTCCAACCTTGGGCTCGCTTTGAATCGTTCGGGTCAGGACTCGGTCCGACCCAGCCATCTCTTCGATCACTTACTGCGATCAAGATTCACTTATTCGAACTCCCGTCACCAACCGGGAGCGGGATGCCCAATCATTACATCGGTGATTTACTGCTCACCATCGGGATTTCCGGGCTCTCCCGCGTGCGAACCGAGCTTTTGCATCTGGCCATAGTCCAAACCCTGACGCCACATCTAGTACAGATGCACCGCCAGCTTACGCGCCATCGCTACCTTGGCGATCTTCCGTCCTCGCCGCATGGCAAAGTGAAAGAACTTGCTGCGCCACTCCGGCTGACTGCGCACCGTGACCTGCGCCGCTTCCACCAGCAGGAAACGCAGCAGCACGTTGCCTTGCTTGCTGATGTGTCCCAGCCGCCGCCGATCTCCGCTGGACTCTTCCGTCGGAACCAGCCCGATGTAGCTGGCCAGTTGCTTGCCGCAGTGGAAGCGCTTCGGCGTCCCGATCACCAACTCGTAAGCCAGTGCCGTCAGCGGCCCGACTCCAGGATGTGTCATCAGCCGTCGCGTTACTGGACGCTTCTCCACTTCCTCTTCCAGCGCTTGTCTTTTGCTTGCTGCACCCGCCTGGTGCGAATCTCCGCCGGATCGCCGATCCACAACTCGAACCCCAGTTCCTGCAACAAACGCTCGAACCAGCGCGAGTGTCCGCTGGATTCCATGCCCACTCGCACAGAAAGATTTCGCTGTTTCTGTACCCGGTAGAACGCTTCGGCCTCCTCGCGGTGCGCCAGGCGATGTTCGGTCAGTTCCCCAGTGTCCGTATCGACGCCAGCAATTTGTTGGAAGCCCGGATGATAGTCACAACCTATAATCAGCATGTTCGGCTCCTTTCCTCCGAGCCCTTTGGTTGTTTGCGCCTCCAAAGTTTACTCGGGCCTGGGAGCCGACATTGTTCATGGAATCATTACACTCATCGACGCCTGGGCCGTGGGCAGCAAGAATTCTCCAAGAAAAAGCGTCCCAGACTCAACTTCAGTCGTGGGACGCAAGTTTGAAGCTTAGCCGTGAAAAACGGCGACTCTGAACAACCCCCATTGTTCACCCGCCGTTCAACCACAGGCTAGATGAGCGCGAGTCACAGAAAAATGGCTCCTGCGTGTTAGACACCCGTCACGTTCAGGCCATTCTTCGATTGTGCTTGAATTGCTGGCGACGGTCCCCGGTCCTGCATGGTTGACGTATCATCGCGATTACACATTGACCCCAGTCGGCCGTCCTCAATGAGCGAACCCGGTTAGCCACACGTAAGCGGTGAACAGTAAGCGACGACGGAGAGTGCTTTCCAGTTACTGGAGTTTGGCGTACTCCGCCTTGGCTTCTTTCAGGATTGGGATGTCGGGGTCGGCGGAATTCCAGAGGGTTAGGAAATCTTTGTAGGCGGCGCGGGACTTATCGGCATCCGCTTTCTGGCCCTCCCCTTGAAAAGTTTTCGACTGCAAGGCGTGGGCGCGAGCTACTCCCAGATGCGCCAGAGTTCCTGTCCAGCAGTTCCAGACAATGCCGCTATGAGCGAGGATCTTCTCGAACTCGGCGGCGGCAGCTTCGGGCTGTCCGGCTGCCAGGTAAGCCTCTCCGCGGACGTAGACCGGATAGAGGCAGGAGATATTGTTGACGAACGGAATTTGTCCCAACTCGACGGTGGAAGCGGCTTGCAGAATATGGAGGGCATCGGCGGGTTTCTTTTTGTCGAGAGCCAACTGCGCCTCGATCGCCGGCAGCCAGAGCGCCTGGACTTGGGTATCCAGTGGGAAGCGTTTGCTTAGGTCTTGAGCCAAGGATTCGGCTCGCGCCGTGTCGCCGGCCATGGCCAGCGCAAGGGCCGCTTCGCTCTCCGCTCCCTGACTTGCTGGAGCGAGCTTCAGAGTCCCTGCCACTGTGTGCCGGGCTTGCATGGCGTTGCCGAAAGCGGCTTCCCGCTGCGCGGCAGTCGCCAGATAGACAGCGGCATTTTCTTTGTTATCCGCCCGGACGGCGGAGTTCACTGCGCGCTCGGTGAGTTCCAGGGCTTTGCGAAGATGACCCGCGTAGGCCTCGGTGTCGGATTCGAGCGCAAGTCCGACGTTTTCAAACTCTGTCTTGCTGGCAAACCAACGTTCTTGCTCAGCCATCGCCGCGGGGTCTGCTCCGACGAAGCCAAGAGCATACGAGGCGTTATGCAATATGAAATCATCCACATTTCGCGACTGCGCCTCGTGGATGACTTGCCGGGTTTCGTCATAGCGCTGCAAGGCGAGAGCGTAGTTGGCTAGATTTTCGTACTCACTCACGGCTTCCGGTGCACGGCGCGCGACTTGCGTCGTCATCTCCGTGGCTTTGTCGTATTGCCCCAGAGCGGCGTACACCAGACCTAAATTGACGTAGGCTGCATCTTCGCGCGGGTAGATCTCCATCTCCTGCTGAAACGTCTGGGCTGCTTTATCCAGTTCTCCGGTCGCATAGGAATAATAGTCGGCACTGATGGTGAGCCTTTCGCGCTCGCTGGCATGCTCGCGCAACTGAAATGCCTTCGTGAAATACTCGCTGGCCCGCCCGAGTTCGCTGAGCGTGGCGTAGTCGATGCCCAGTGCTCTATAGGCCATGGCGAAATTAGGATCAAGCGCAATGGCACGTTGATCATAGGGCAGGGCTGCGGCGGGACCTTTGTCGTCGGATGCCCTTCGGCCCAGACTGAGCGCTCGCAAAGCTTCGAGCGAAGATGTCGTGGCCTGTTCCAGCGGAATATCAAATTTCTGCACCGTTGCCAACGATTCACCAAGTTCGCCGCGCAGCTTCGACGCCGCCGCGCCTAGCGCGTCGAGCACCTTCTCTTTGGAAACCGCCGTCCGTTGATCTTCGGCGAGCGTGTCTCCACTCTGGCAATTCACCGCCTTCAACCCCAGTACGTATTCGCTGCCCAGAGTGCCAATGGCTCCGGCGAGATAAGCCTTGCTGCCGGCACGCTGGCAAACTTCGCGGGCGACCTCAGGCGTGAGCTTCGTGCTCGCGGGTCGGGTCATCAGTTGCAGGGCTTTCGCGACCTCGCTGTCGGAGAGGACATTCAAGAAAGGTGATTGCCGAAGGGAAACGTTGAGCGCGGTCTTTAGCGTGTCATCGAACACTACATCGCCGGTGGAATTGGAGAAGTCGCCGAGAACGATTGTGTCCTTAGCCGTGATTTGGAAAGCAGGATGGTGAAGGATGCGGTATCCTCCCACCGCCGCAACTGCGACGATCAGAGCCGCGGCGGACCAAAAATACTGGCGCCGAATGGCTCGGTCTTTGACTGGAGCTCCGATCGGAACTGCTATTGGAATGGCGGTTGGAGCTACGGTTTGCGGTTCGGGCGTCCATGCCACCGGCGCAATAAAACGATAGCCTCGGCGAGGGACGGTTTCGAGAAACCTGGGATTGTCGGCCGAGTCGTTCAAGGCCGCACGCAGCTTGCGCACCGCCGTATTCAACGCATCGTCGAACTCGACGAATGTGTCGCGCGACCAGAGTTTTTGCCGGATTTCTTCCCGGGTGACGATTTGACCGGGGCGCTCAAGCAAGAGCGCAAGAATCTGCAGCGGCTGATCCTGGAGATGAATTCGGAAGCCGGCCTTGGTGAGCTTGCCTTCCTGGAAATCAGCCTCGAAGGATCCGAAGCGAGCAATCCGGCCCGTTGGTTTGCCCTGCTGCATACGAACCGCCCCGCTGCATAATGCGGGAAATTCTAGCACGGCAGATCAGAAATTCGGATAACTGCTTTTTCCTCCGTGCGTTAGCTGGTTAGCTCGAATCCGGGAACAGTTTTGTTGCCTTTTGTTTGGAGTTGCTGCACATTGCCGCTGTTATGAACGCTGGCCGGTGCCGCACGGGTCGCTGCGGAGTTAGCATCGAGCCGCAGTCCTGTTGGGGCGCGCCGGCGGTTTCATACTTGAGGGGGTAAAACCGAGCCGGGGGAACTGCTGGGGGAGTGGTTCTCCCGACCCGCAAAAAGATCTGGACGCTGGTTTGCTGATGACTATTGAAGTCGGCTGCCAAGATGAGCCAAAGGAAAGGACTCTTATGTTTGTCCGCAAGGTTGCTGCGCGTTTGAAACCCAATTCACTCACAGAATTTACTAATCTTATGGAGCGGGAAATCCTTCCCTGGCTAAGAACACAGGAAGGGTTCCTGGATTTGATTATCCTGGCGGCCGCCGATGGAAGAGAGGTGGCAACGATCAGCTTTTGGGATCGCAAGGGGAGTGCAGAGGCTTACAACTCAACCGGCTATCCGGAAGTGTTGCACACTCTGGGAAAGCTCTTGGACGGGAATCCTTACCTTAAGACGTTTGATGTTGTCAGTTCGACCCTGCAAAAGGTCGATCCCACTGCGTCGCCCGAGGCAGAGGATTTGCTCCAAGAGACTGGTTCGGCACAGGATCGCGGTCGCTCATATGTGACGAGCGTGTAAGCCTCTTTCAGGGAGCCAGATTGGGCGGGCTCGGTCCTGCCCTTTTTCTTGCCCTCTCAGGGCAGGCTTCCAGCCGCCGGAGAGCGGCGCTACTCCTTTACTTCTACTTCTTCCGGCCTCGTATGGCTTCCCGCGCTTCTTTGTCTGCCGTTCTCCGGCGTTCGGTTTCGCGTTTATCCCAGAGCTGTTTGCCCTTGGCTAGGGCTAGTTCGACCTTCACTTTGCCGTTTTTGAAATACATGCGGGTGGGGATCAGGGTCAGGCCTTTTTGCTGGGTCTTCCCGATCAGCTTGCGGATTTCTTCTTTATGCATCAGCAGCTTGCGGGTACGGAGCGGGGCATGGTTGTGGATGTTGCCGTGCTCGTAGGGGCCGATATGAGCGTTGAGCAGCCAGAGTTCGCCGTCTTTGACGAGGCCATAGGAGTCTTTGAGGTTGGCGAGGCCGCGGCGGACCGATTTGGCCTCGGTTCCGGTAAGGGCAATTCCACACTCAAATTTTTCCAGCAAGAAGTAGTTATGTGAAGCGATCCTATTAACGGCGGCGTCTCGCTGGCCGGAGGCTGTCGGTTCGCGGCGGGGGGATTTCTCCGGGCTCGGCTTGGTTTGATGTGTGGATTGGCGGGGCATGACTTCCGATTCATCTTAACAGTGGCCTTCGGGCTTCGGCTATCTAGCTTCGGGAGGGGGAGCCAGACGCCACGCGGGACCGGAAGCGTTGTCTTGGAAATTCCCTGTGGGGCTCTCGGGGGCTGCAGGCGGCAAGGGTTCTCCTTCGGCTTCGCTCAGGGCAGGCTTTCGACTGCGTTGGCCTTCGCTTCGCGAACGCCAACTTCGTTCAGGATGACAGGTGCGAGTGCTCGGGAAGCCCGAAGCTGGCTCTTTTACCTTTTGGACTAAGACCAAAGAGTATAAGTTTGACAGGTGCAGGCACATGGAGAGCCGGCAAACGCGATGCTATAATCGCACCGAAAGCGCTGTTTTGCGGTCGCGCGAAGTGTTTCAAGGAACTCCCCCGGTTCGCTGGCAGGTAGGGTAAAGTCTGTCTGCTTGCCCGGCGAAGATTTTGTAGACGAGGAATGCGAATGAGACGTCTGAAGCCTGCGGCCGCTGTGCTGCTGGTTATACTCGCCATACTGCCGGCCATCGCCGATAAGGCCAAGAGTGCCTACGACAAGGGCCAGGACGCCGAGGCGCGGGAGAACTTCGAAGCGGCTTACAATTTTTACAAGCAGGCTTACGACCTGAAGCCGAAGGATTTGCGTTATAAGGCGTCGTTCCAGCGCTTGCGCTTTAAGGCGGCGGCAACCATCGTCCATCAGGGTCAGGAACTCCGCGACCAGGGCAAACTGCAGGAGGCGCTGGCCGATTTTCAAAAAGCGGCGCAGATCGACCCTTCGCTTTTTATTGCGCAGCAGGAGCTGAAGCTCACGCTGCAAATGATTAATGATGCGAGCCATCCTCCGCCGCAAGCGGCTGGTCCGCCTAACAAACTGGAAAAGGAGATCAGGGATGCGGCGGGTCCGGTAGAACTTGCCCCCATCTCAAACGTCCCCATCACGGTAAAGCTCACTGAAGATTCCAAAGTTATCTATCAAACCATCGGGCAACTGGCCGGGATCAATGTTCTTTTCGATCCCGACTACACGTCGCGGCGCATCAAGGTCGAACTGAATGGAGTGACGCTGGAAGACGCGCTCCAGATTGCGGCGCTGGAATCAAAAACCTTCTGGCGTCCGGTGACCAGCAACACGATCTTCGTGGCGCAGGACAATCCCGCCAAGCGCAAGGAACTAGAGCAGAGCGTCCTCAAGACTTTTTACCTTTCAAATATTTCACAGCCCACCGAGTTGCAGGACGTGGTGAACGCGATTCGCGCCGTGCTCGATGTGCAGCGCGTGCAACAGTTGCTCTCGCAGAATGCGCTGGTGGTACGGGGCACGCCCGACCAGATTGCTCTGGCTGAAAAGCTGGTGGACGACCTGGACCGGGCGCGTCCGGAAGTGATCGTCGACATCGCGGTATTGCAGATCAGCAGAGACAAATCGCGTACCTTGGGATTGCTTCCGCCGTCCAGCGCCACCGTCACCCTGCAGAGCAACATCAACACTACGACTCCTACGACGACCACCACGGGCACGACCACCAGCACCACGGGCTCGAACGGGCTGGAGTTGAATACTCTGGGCAATCTGAACGCCACCGATTTTCAGGTGGCGATTGGTTCAGCGAATCTGTCGGCGGTGATGAGCGACAGCGACACCAAGATGCTGCAGAATCCGCAGGTGCGCGCGCTCGATAACCAGAAGGCGACGCTCAAGATTGGCGAACGCGTGCCGGTGGCCACCGGGTCGTTCCAGCCCGGTATCGGTGGCGTGGGTATTAATCCGCTGGTCAACACCCAGTTTCAATATTTGGACGTGGGCGTGAACATCGACGTGACTCCGCACGTGCACGCCGATCGCGAGGTGACGCTGAAGATCACCATGGAAATCTCCTCGGTGGTGGGCCAGTCGAGCATCGGCGGCATCAGCCAGCCCATTATCGGGCAGAAGAAAATCGAACACGAAATCCGGTTGAAGGATGGGGAGCCGAGTTTGATTGGCGGGATCTTCGACGATTCCCAAACGAAGTCCCTGGCCGGAATTCCGGGGTTGGCGCAGATTCCCATCTTGCGATACCTCTTTGGGCAGGTAACGCAGGATAAGGAGCAGGACGAGACGGTGTTCGCCATCACTCCGCACATCATTCGTGGAAACACGATCAGTGAGTTGAACCAGCGCCAAATCGAGATTGGGACGGCGAACACGATCGCACTGCGGCACGTCAGCCATGTGGCTGCGCCGACTGCGCCGACTGCGCCCGCTGCACAGCCGCAGGCGCCGGGAACCCAAGCGCCGGCTAATCAGCCGGTGAATCCAACTCCCAATCAGGCGGCTAGCCCGGCGGCTGCAGGAGGCACGAATTTCTTGTTCGATCCGGAGCAGATCACCGCGGTGAAAGGCAACACGTTTGTCGTGAACCTGATGATTTCCGGGGCGCAGAATGTTTATTCAGTGCCGGTGCAGATGAATTACGATCCCGCGAAACTGCAACTGGTGAACGTTTCCAACGGCGGATTCCTGTCGCAGGATGGGCAAGCCGTGGCTCTGGTGCACCGCGAGGATGAGACCACAGGAACGTTGCAGATCACGGCCACACGGCCACCGGGAGCGGGTGGGGTTTCAGGACAGGGTGCCGTGGTCAGTCTGACATTCCAGGCGAAAGCCAGCGGACAGACTCCGCTGACCATTACCCGGGGCGGAGCGCGCGACCCCGCACAACAGGCCATCACTGTGAACGGAGCACAGGCGTCAGTGACCGTGCAATAGGATCGCTGCGCGGTCTGCTTGGTCTGGGACTTCGCGATCTCGCGAGCAGGATTTCGAAATGAAGCTGCACAGATTCCATTGCGGTCGGAGAGCCAGAGTCGCGACGCGGTTTTACCCTTCTGGAGTTGATCATCGCCACCGCCATCCTGCTCGTGCTCTCGTCGATGGTGTTGCCGATGACGCGGGTGGTGATCCAGCGCGAGAGGGAGAAACAGCTGCGAAGCGACTTGTGGGAGATGCGCGACGCCATCGACCGCTACAAAGACGCGGCCGACCGGGGAGGATTCCGGACCAAGGTGGACAGCCAGAATTATCCCCCAGACCTTGAAACTCTGGTGAAGGGCGAAGATGTGAATGGCAAAAAGGTTCGATTTCTGCGCAGGATTCCTGTCGATCCCATGACGGGCACGACCGAGTGGGGCTTGCGCTCGATGCAGGATGATCCGGATTCCGATTCCTGGGGTGGGCAGAGCGTCTTCGACGTCTATACGAAATCACAGGGCGAGGCTCTGGACGGCACGAAGTATAAGGACTGGTAAATGGTCAGAAGGCGGAATAGCAGGCGCAGCTTCGGGTTTACGTTGCTCGAGATGATGATTGTGATCATCATCATGGGCATCCTGCTGTCGATCGCGATTCCAATTTATAGCCAGTCGATCGTGCGAGCGCGCGAGTCCGTGCTTCACAACGACTTAGCCGAACTGAACAAACTGGTCCAACAATACACGCTCGACAAACAAAAGGCGCCGCAGTCGCTGGATGACCTTGTGTCTGCAGGCTACATTCACCAGGTTCCCAAGGACCCGATGACCGGTGAAGCGAACTGGGATGCCCCACAGTGTGAGGTTCTCGACTCTATCGACCAGCAGGATCCCGGTATCTGCGAGGTGCATTCGGCGTCGACTGCGATGTCGACCGAGGGCACGGCGTACAACACGTGGTAGGGCTGCCTATTCTCTTTTTATTCCTGGTTGCGCTTCCCTTCGAATACTTCCCGTTGAATACTTCCGCACTCAACCAGTAACATCTACTCATGCCCGTCGAAACTGAAATTCAGGCTCCCGTTTCCATTCGCGCGCCGCGCGGCAATCAAGTCACCTGCAAGGGCTGGCAGCAGGAAGCCGCCATGCGCATGCTGATGAATAATCTCGATGGGGAGGTGGCCGAGCATCCGCAGGACCTTGTCGTGTACGGCGGAACCGGGCGCGCGGCCCGCAGTTGGGAGGCCTACCACGCCATCGTCGCAACCTTGAAGAAGCTCGAGAATGACGAGACTTTGCTGGTGCAGTCGGGCAAGCCGGTCGGCGTTTTCAAGACGCACGATCATGCGCCGCGCGTGCTCATTGCGAACTCCAACCTGGTGGGTCACTGGTCGAACTGGGAGAAGTTCAACGAACTGGAACGTGCCGGTTTGATGATGTATGGCCAGATGACGGCGGGCTCGTGGATCTACATTGGCTCGCAGGGAATTGTGCAAGGGACGTTCGAGACATTTTCGGCGGCGGGCGACAAACATTTCAGCGGTGATCTGGCAGGGAAGCTGATCGTTTCCGGCGGGATGGGCGGCATGGGCGGAGCGCAGCCGCTGGCCGCGACCATGACGGGCGCGGCCTTTCTGGGGATCGATGTCGATCCCGAGCGCATCAAGAAACGGCTTAAGACCGGCTATTGCGACTTCATGGTGAACTCGCTCGACGAAGCGTTGCGCATTTTGAAGAACGCGGTGCGCAAGAAAGAGAATGCATCGGTCGGGCTGGTAGGGAATTGCGCGGACGTTATTCCGGAGCTGGCTGCGCGCGGCGTGGTGCCTGACATTCTCACGGATCAGACTTCAGCGCATGATCCGCTGAATGGATATGTGCCGAACGGCATGACGTCTCGCCGAGGCGGTCGAACTGCGGAAAAACGATCCCAAGGGGTATCAGGAGAAATCGCTCGACGCCATCGCCGCGCATGTTGAGGGCATGCTGCAGCTCCAGAAGATGGGATCGGTGACGTTCGACTACGGCAACAACATTCGCACGTTCGCCTTTCAGCGTGGCGTGAAGAATGCTTACGATTTTCCCGGGTTCGTGCCTGCCTACATTCGTCCGCTATTTTGCGAGGGGCGCGGACCGTTCCGCTGGGTTGCGCTGTCAGGCGAAGCGTCGGACATTCATATTACGGACGATCTGGTTTTAGAATTGTTCCCTGAGAACCGCATTCTGCGGCGCTGGATCGATCTGGCTCGCAAGCGCATCAAGTTTCAGGGACTGCCCGCGCGCATCTGCTGGCTGGGGTATGGTGAGCGGGCGCAGTTCGGTCTCGCGATGAACGATCTGGTGAAGAAAGGCAAGATTAAGGCGCCGATCGTGATCGGCCGCGATCATCTCGATTGCGGATCTGTGGCGTCTCCGTTTCGCGAGACCGAGAGCATGAAAGACGGCTCGGACGCGGTCGCGGACTGGCCGCTGCTCAACGCGCTCTTGAACACTGCCGCGGGGGCGTCGTGGGTATCGATTCACAACGGCGGCGGCGTGGGCATTGGCTATTCACTGCACGCAGGGCAAGTCACAGTGGCCGACGGAACTGATGCGATGGCCAAGCGCATCGAGCGCGTGCTGACGACGGATCCGGGCATGGGTATTATTCGCCACGCCGATGCGGGATATGATGAGGCGAAGGACTTCGCAAAGAAGAGTGGAGTGAGAGTACCAATGGCCGAAAAATGAACGCCAACCACGGAGACACGGAGGCACGGAGCGTGCAGAGGCTGAGTGCGTAGGGAATCGGCACTATTTTTTGCCAACATCGGCCAGCTTGTCACCCTTCGATCTTCTTCCGGCAAGCCCGGGCCGCGTCGCGGTCCCAACCTAAAAGAGCTCGGCATCATCGAAGACGGCGCCGTGCTGTGCCTCGGAGGGAAGATCGTTTCTGTCGGCAAAACCAAAGACGCGCTGCGCGATCCCTGGCTCAAGAAGAATCGTAAGCAGATCACCGAGATCGACTGCTCGGGCAAAGTTGTAGTGCCGGGCTTCGTGGATTCGCACACGCATCCTGTTTTTATCAGCCCGCGGCTTGTGGATTTCGAGAAGCGGATCGAAGGCGCTTCCTATGAAGAGATTGCCGCGGCTGGCGGCGGCATACGGTCGAGTGTCGAAGGCGTGCGCAGGGCCGGGAAGCGAGCTCTCGCTGAGGAGGTTTTGGCCGCGCTGGGCGACATGGCGGCGCACGGCACGACTACGGTCGAAGCGAAATCGGGCTACGGGCTGACGGTCGAGTCAGAACTGAAGTCTCTGGAGGCGATCCGCGAAGCCGCTTCCCGCTGGCCGGGGACGGTAGTCGCGACTCTGCTGGGGGCGCATGTCATCCCAAAGGAATTTCAGGGTCGCTCACGGAAATATGTTGAGGTTATCTGCAAGCAGATGATTCCGCAGGCGGCGAAGCGGAAGCTCGCTCAGTTCGTCGACGTTTTCTGCGACCGGGGAGCGTTTACCCCCGAAGAGACGAAGGATATTTTTGAAGCCGCCGAACTGCACGGCCTGAGCGTTCGCGCCCACATGGGCCAGCTTACCGAAACGGCGCTGCAGCCGTTCTTGCGTTTCAATCCGGCGTCGTTCGATCACATGGACCACGTGAACGAAGCCGACATCGCGCAATTGGCAACGCACAACACCGTCGCGACGCTGGTGCCGGGGGCGAATTATTTTCTGGGGCTAAAGGAATATCCTCGGGCTCGCCATCTGATTGATGCGGGCGTGCCGGTAGCGCTGGCGACGGACTACAACCCGGGCACATCGCCGACGCTGAGCATGCCCATGGCAATGTCGCTGGCCTGCACGCATATGAAGATGTCGCCGGCAGAAGCCATCGCCGCGGCCACCATCAACGGGGCCTGGGCGCTGCGAGTCGCAGACCGGAAAGGCACGATCGGAGCCGGCAAAGATGCTGACTTGGCCGTGTTCGCAGTCGAAGATTACCGCGAGATTCCCTACTGGTTCGGGATCAACCTATGCGCGATCACGGCGATGAATGGGACCGTGATATAACCCGCGCGGCGGGTGACATTGAGCGAACTCGCGGCCATTGCTATAATCGAAGCGTTCCGCACGCGTTCGGCAACGAGCCGTTTCATTCGGTTGGAATCCAGCAATAATCAGGGTGAAGGGAACAATCCTCGCGGCCCGCGATGGCTGAGCGGGTTTCGACACGTGGCCAGGTAGCTCAGGTGGTAGAGCGCAGCCCTGAAAAGGCT
>CAWEBA010000040.1:0-37239 GCA_963807145.1 uncultured Acidobacteriaceae bacterium
CGCTGCTCCCGCTAGTGACTTTCAACTTTCGCTCCCAGTCCTTGAATCCCGCCTTCTTCACGGTGACGGTGTGCTCGCCCTCGGCGACCTGGACATCCGAAGGAGTGTTGCCGACGAAACTACCGTCGACTTCGATGTCGGCGCCGGGCGGATCGGACTCCAGTTGCACCTTCGCGGGCACCGAGGGCTCGGCTGCTTGTGCCTGCACATCAGCCGGGGCAACCGGCTGAAACTTCGCGATGTCCAGCTTCATGTCTCCATTCACGTAGGCGGTGATCTCGGTCCCCTTCGGAATGCTGATGTCTTTGCCGTGCATGAACAGGAAGAAGGGCGCTGCGGGGAAGAATACGATGCCGGTTACTACCATGCCTCCCACCATGCCACCGGTGTGGCCGCCGCCTTTGACGTCTTTGACCGCTCGCAGCGCTGCTTTCTCCCCGCTCACCAGCTTCACGTAATCGATGTTGATATCGAGCTTTCCACCGCGAGCCATTCTCCTCTTGGCCTGAGCTTCTGTAACCGTCGCGAAGGCTAGTCCCCCTTTTGGAATGACAAGCGTACCGTTGACGGTAATATCATCCACCGTTGAAAAGTCAACAGTGTCGCCCAGGTGCGCGTCAGCAGAGGATATGGTTCGATTCAGTCGCAACCTTACGGGCGTTTGGTCCTCGAGCACGAAGCCTTTTTTTGACGTGAATCGGTCTGCGGCGCCTGCTCTTGCGCCGCCGGCTGCGTGGGTTGTTGTGCCGTCGAAGCACCGGCGGCTGGAGACGCTGCGGTCTGAGCAACCGAAGCTGAGGATAGAGACACCAAGGCAAGCCATAGAGGAAGATACTTTTTCACAGGCAACCCTCCGGCCACATGAATCCTGGGAATGTTAGGGGGAAACTCAAGAGCGCGAACGAGGGTATTATGCGCCCCAGCGGACAAATGTCAATCGGACTCATATCCGAGACGCGTGAGCGCGAGTCGGATTTTCCGCGCGATCGAGTCGTGCCCTTCCCGATCTCTGACAGTCGCTGCCGCCTTCAGTACTTCGGCACTTTCGGATCTACGCGATCCGACCACGCTGTAATTCCGCCGGCCAGGTTGTGAACTTTCGTGAAACCGGACTGCTGCAGGAAGGCTACCGCCTTCGCGCTGCGTCCGCCCATCTTGCAGTGGACTACGATTTCGCGGCTGGAATCGAGTTCGTTCACGCGCTTGGGCAGGTCGTTCAGCGGGATCAGATGTCCGCCGATGTTGCAGATCTGATATTCGTGGGGCTCGCGCACGTCGAGGACGAAGAGATCTTCTTTCGCATCCAGACGGCGCTTCAACTCCTCGACTTGAATTTCCGGAACGCCTGATCCCACCGGTTTTTCCTCCCCGCGAATGCCGCAAAATTGGTTGTAGTCTATCAGCTTCGTGACCGTGGGATGCGTGCCGCAGACCGGGCAATCGGGATTTTTGCGCAGCTTGAGTTCGCGGAACTTCATGCCCAGCGCGTCGATCAGCAGCAAGCGGCCGATGAGCGGATCGCCTACGCCGAGAATCAGCTTGATCACTTCGGTGGCCTGCATCACGCCCACCAGGCCGGGAAGAATGCCGAGCACTCCGCCCTCGGCGCAGGATGGAACCAGGCCCGGCGGTGGCGGCTCGGGATAAAGGCAGCGGTAGCAGGGGCCGTCTTTGGTGGCGAATACACTCGCCTGGCCCTCAAAGCGGAAAATCGATCCGTAGACGTTCGGCTTGCCGGTGAGCACGCAGGCGTCATTCACCAGATAGCGCGTGGGAAAATTGTCGGTGCCGTCGGCGATGATGTCGAAATCGCGGAAGAGTTCGAGCGCGTTCTCGCTGCTCAGGCGCATGTCGTACTTCTGCAGATTCAGGAATGGATTGATCGCCGTGAGCTTGTCGGCCGCGGAATCCAGTTTCTTCCGTCCCACATCGGCGGTCGAGTGAATGATCTGGCGCTGCAGGTTGGTGTAATCGACCACATCGAAATCAACCAGGCCCAGCGTGCCCACGCCGGCGGCCGCAAGATATAACGCGAGCGGCGAGCCCAGGCCTCCGGTGCCGATGCAGAGCACGCGCGCCGCCTTCAGCTTCTGCTGGCCCTCCATGCCGACCTCGGGCATGATCAGGTGTCGCGAGTAGCGCAGGATTTCATCCTTGCTCAGGGTTGCCGGAATTTCGATCGTCGTAGCCATAAAGTCCTCAATAGAAATTTGCGTTTTCGCAGGCGCCGGAATTCGGAAGCTACCGGCAGGAAGGGCAACAACAGCGGCTTGTGGCGGAAGAGCTTCAACTCCGTGATCCTTGCTGCTCGGCCCATCAGGCAGCGCCTCCGGCAATCGAGGGCACAATCGAAATGTTATCACCTTCCTTCAGCGCGGTGGCCTCTTTCTGCAGGTAGCGGATGTCTTCGTCGTTCACGTAGAGGTTGACGAAGGCGCGCAGCTTGCCCTCTTCGGTGTAGAGATGACGGCGCAGCTCGGGATGCTGTGCCACCAGCGCGTTCATGGCTTCGGCCACGGTAGCGGCTTTCACGTCGACGGTCGATTGTTTGCCCACATATTGGCGCAAAGGCGTAGGGATGTGAATCTTGCTCATAGGTCTAAGAATAAAAGATGCGGTTGAGAATGGGAAGATTCAAAGTCGCGAGGTTTGGCGCTCGCAACAGCAAGAACGGGCTGCCGCTGATTCTGGGGCAGTAGGTTTTAGGTCTTGGATCTTGGATTTCTGACATTAACAATCTGTGCGCCTAGCGTCTAAGACTCAGAACCTGAGACCCAGTCAAACGCTGTTACCATGACACGGTGCCATCCCTGCTCGACGTCCGCCGATTGAACATTGAGTTCCCGGCAGCCGGCCTGCGGGCGGGCGGACAGTCGGGGGACGCTGTCCCCGCATTTTTCCTCCCTGCCGTCCGCGATGTCAGCTTTTCCATCGCTCCCGGCGAAGTTCTCGGGTTGGTCGGGGAGTCGGGCTCCGGCAAGTCGATCACCTCTCTAGCCATCATGCGGCTGTTGCCGCCACAGACTCGGGTTTCGGGCGAGATTCTGTTTGCGGAGAACGGCGCGGCCCGGAATCTTCCTGCTTTACCCGACGACTCCATGCGCCAGCTGCGCGGATCGCGGATCGCGATGATCTTCCAGGAGCCCATGACCGCGCTTAATCCCGTGATGCGGGTTGGCGACCAGATCTCCGAAGCGGTGCGGGCTCACGGTACGCGCTCGAAGAGCGATGCTGCACAGCTTGCGATTCATGCCATGGCTGACGTTGCCATCCCCGAACCCGATCGCCGGGCGCGTGATTATCCGCATCAGCTTTCTGGTGGAATGCGACAGCGGGTCATGATCGCCATGGCGATTGTGAATCGGCCGCAGTTGCTGATTGCGGATGAGCCCACCACGGCGCTTGACGTGACCATCCAGGCGCAAATTCTCGAGCTGCTCACTGACCTGCGCGCCAAGTTTGGCCTGGCGATGCTCTTCATCTCGCATGATCTTGCCGTGGTTTCACAGGTGGCCGATCGTGTGGCGGTGATGTATGCCGGGAGCGTGGTGGAACTGGGAACGAAAGAGGAAATTTTTCGGGCTCCAGCGCATCCTTATACTCGCGGGCTGATCGAAGCTGTGCCCGATCTGAAAACGGATCGGGGGCATGCGCTTGGCACTATCGAAGGCACAGTCCCTCCGCTGCACAACATGCCGCCGGGATGCGCCTTCGAGCCGCGCTGCGGCTTCCGCGTGGCCGAATGCGCCCGCGAACTGCCGCCGCTGGTCGAGGTTGCTCAGGGCCACTGGGCTCGCTGCCCCGTGCTCAATGCGAAATAACGATGGCGTAATAACTGCGCCCGGTATATCCCTTCGGTTCCCGCTCGTTCTATAATCGCAACTTTGTCTGGTGCTAATTGCGCATACTGCTGCTTAGCGACATTCACGCCAACCTGGAAGCGCTGGAAGCCTCCATGGCGGCAGCTCCAGCGTTCGATTTCGTGGTCAACCTCGGCGACATCGTGGGCTACGGCGGCTCTCCCAATGAAGTGATCGATCGCTCCCGCGAGCTGGGCAAGATTTTCGTCCGCGGGAACCACGACAAAGCCGCGACGGGCCTGCTCGAGTTGGATGATTTCAACCCTCTGGCCGCCATCGCCGCGACCTGGACCAGGGATACTTTGACGCCCGAGCATCACGATTGGCTGCACGCGCTGCCGCAGGGCCCGGTTTCGCTCGAAGGCTTTCCGCAAGTGCAACTGGTTCACGGTTCGCCCGGCGATGAAGATGCGTACATCGTTTCGATCGGCGATGCTCTGGTGCCGTTGCTCGCACTCACCACGCCGCTGACCTTCTTCGGCCACACTCACCTGCAGGGGGGATTCTTCGCCAACGGTTCCAGTGCCGATGGTTTCCGTCCTGAATATCGCACGGTTGGGCAAGCCGAGACGGTCTCGTTGCATCTGAAGCCGAGCACACGTTACATGATCAATCCAGGATCGGTGGGACAGCCGCGCGACGGAGACTGGCGCGCCGCCTTCGCGCTGTTCGATACGGAGGCCCAGGTTGTCCACTTCCATCGCACGCCCTACAATCTCAAAGCCGCGCAGGAACGGATCCTCTCGGCGAACCTACCCGCCCGCCTGGCCACGCGCCTCGCCGCTGGCCGCTGACATTTGGCTGGTGTAAATCCGGGCCGCACAAAAAAGCCGTTGTCATCCCGAGCGGAGCGAGGGATCCTGGTGTCTGCTGGCAGCGACGGTACCGGTGAGGCGGGCGAGTACCAAGATCCCTCGCTTCGCTCGGGATGACATTTCGTAGCGGGGGAAAGGGCGTTGTAAACTCGAGTGCATGCCTTCCTCCCGCTCTTCAGGAACCAAACCTCTTTTCTCCCATCGCGAAGAGTCGCGCCGGGAAAATCCTCCTGAGCACTACCTCGTCGCCCACAGCGACGGCGGCGCGCGCGGCAATCCCGGCCCGGCTGGGTATGGCGTGGTAATTCAGGATGAGTCAGGACGCAAGGTCGCGCACCTCAGCGAATACCTCGGCCACCAGACCAACAATTTTGCCGAGTATCAAGGCCTGATTGCTGCTCTCGAATACGCCATCGAGCACGGTCCTAAAGCTCTGAAGCTGATCAGCGATTCGGAGTTGCTAGTGCGGCAGATCAAAGGCATTTACAAAGTGAAGAACGCGACGCTGAAGGATCTTCACGGGCGCGCTCAAGAATTGATCGCGCAACTGGAATGGTTTTCGATCGGGCACGCTCTCCGCGAACACAATCGCGACGCCGACCGGTTGGCCAACGAAGCCATGGACAAAGGCATGGGGCGAGCGGCTAGAAGCTAAAACTGATTCACTCCGCTGCCGACGTGTGGTCGTGCACAATCTTCCATCCCACATCAGGGAATTTACGCAGCACCAGCGTGAACAATCCGTTCGGCGTCTTGGCGTCAGACATCGTCAACTTCCACGTACCACGCACAAAGGCGGAGTCCTGGCTCAGCACGTCAACGCGCAGAGCGGAGAATTCCAGTTTCCCCATCTCGTGGCCGGGACTCGCATACCTCGCGAGATAACGCTGCATCGTTGCATCCCACCCGTCCTGTTCTTTTCCCTGAGAGAAGAACGTCAGCTGTGGAGAACGCCAATAGCCTGCCATGAAGCCTTCGAGATCGTGCCGATTCCAGGCTTCCTGCTGCGTGCGGAGCAGGCGCTCGATGGCTTTTGCGTCGTTGCCGTAGAAGCCACCTTCATCCTGGACACGGGCCTGACCGCTCGCTGCGATGAACAGGATCGGCAAAAGGCAGGAGAAGAAAAAGATATAGAGGAAGCTGCGGCGCATGTGAACCTCCGGACATTGCTTAACCAAGCCCAATAGTTTCGCATAAGTGTACGGTGGATGGGCATCGCTACAAGGAAGGGATCGGAAGGCGGTCGTGGAAAACCAAGATTCCTCAGTCGCTTGTGCTCCTCGGAATAACAACACTGGGGGCGATTGTCGAAACTTACGCTCGGCCTTTTTTAACCGCGACCGCTTTGCCGGCAACTTCCCAGGGACGCTTCGGCCGATCGACTGGCGCTTTGTCGTCGTCCTTGAGGCGATCGTAGTGGTAAGAGTCGCTCACCGTTCCCAGTGACTCGTTGTAAAGGCTGGGCAGTCCGAGCGCTTCTTTCAGTTCCTCGGAAAACGACTGCAAGGCTTTGAGGTGGTCTGCAGTGGCGGGGATTTCTGTCTTGGAGTTTTTCAGGAACTGCTGGTAGCCGCGATTGACCAGCTTTGAGATTTCGCTTCCGATCAGGTAGCCGGGATAGGCAAAAATCTTTATGCCGTCTTCGCCGGTCTTTTGAATTGCAGCCGAGACGTTGTATTTTCTGAGGAACACGCGCCCGTTGGTGCCAGGCGCCTCGAGCACATCGAAACCGTGTTCGCGCAGCCAGGCCAGCGCTTCCTCGTAAGTTCGTTCTTCTAATGCTTTCGACATTTTCTACGTTTCCAATCTCTCTCTTAGATGCAAGCGACGCGTAAACCGTCCGCAGCTTTATTCAGGGGTGCATCGACTTGCAAACTTTGTCATCTAAAGACACCATACTACATAGCGTGTTTCGGCCTTTCCCGCATATTACGATAGTCACGAGAGAATAGTTCGATATGGTGCAGACTTCCACCAAGACGGCAGCAACGTTTCCGACGGAGCATGTGCCGGAACCCGGCGTCCCGCGCCTGGGGCAGAGTCTGCTCGAACGCATTGGCAATACTCCGCTGCTGCGCTTTGACTCTCTCACCGCTCATGTGCCCGGAATAACACTTTTGGGCAAGGCCGAATGGCACAACCCCGGCGGCTCGGTGAAGGACCGCGCCGCTGCCAGCATCGTCGCCGAAGGACGCCGCAGCGGGAAGTTTGTTGCCGGCAAAACCCTGCTCGACGCCACGAGCGGCAACACGGGCATTGCTTATGCGATGCTGGGGGCGGCTGAGGGATTCCCCGTAACACTGTGCATGCCGCAGAATGTTTCCGCCGAGCGCAAAAGGATTCTGGGCGCATACGGTGCGAACATTCTTTATACCGATCCCGGCGAAGGTTCCGACGGCGCCATCCGCCTGGCCCGCGAACTTGCCGCCAAGCATCCCGATTTATATTTCTACGCTGATCAATATTCGAACGACGCCAACTGGATGGCCCACTATCGCGGTACGGGCGACGAAATCTGGCAACAGACCGAAGGACGCATCACGCACTTCGTGGCCATGCTCGGCACCAGCGGCACCTTCATGGGCACGGCGCGACGGCTGAAGGAACTCAATCCCTCGATCCGCTGCATTTCTCTGCAACCCGATTCTTCTTTTCACGGCATTGAAGGCGCCAAGCATATGGCCAGCGCCATCGTACCGAAAATCTACGATCCGCTGCTGGCGGATGAGGATCTTGAGATCGCGACCGAAGATGCCTACGCCATGTGCCGCCGCATCGGCCGCGAATGCGGACTGCTACTGGGGATTTCTGCCGCCGCCGGCATCTTCGCCAGCCTGAGAATTGCTGAGCAACTTGAACTCGGGAATACACAGGAGGCCGTGATCGTCACCATCCTGTGCGATTCGGGCGAGAAGTATCTGAGCGAGAGATTCTGGACGGAAGTGTAATTATTTCCTGCAAAATTCCGAGGAGCGATCATGAAGCAGCATCACTATGAGATTCAACTTGCGTGGACGGGAAATCAAGGTCAAGGCACGAAGACGTACGCGACCTACAAGCGCGACTACACAATCACAGGTCCCGGAAAGCCCCCTGTATTGGCATCTGCCGATCCCGCGTTTCGCGGCGACCCGGCACGCTACAATCCTGAGGATCTCCTGGTGGCGAGTCTCTCGGCTTGTCACATGCTCTCCTACCTTCATCTCTGCGCGGTCAATAAAATAGTTGTCACCGAATACCAGGACGACGCCCGGGGCGTGATGAACGAGCGCCCGGATGGATCAGCAGCATTTGCCGAGGTGACTCTGCATCCGCGTGTAACGATTTCAGAAGACTCTGACGAGGCCAAGGCTCTATCGCTTCATGAACAAGCTCATCATCTTTGTTTCATTGCAAACTCAGTAAATTTTCCAGTGAAGAATGTCGCTCAAATAAGTGTTGCAGCACCTCGTTGACCAGCGAAACTTGATCCCGGCTTGAACAACATCCACAGATGCTGAAGATTACACTCAAGGACTACGAAGCTCTTCGCACCCACGGTGAGAAGACCTATCCGCATGAGTGCTGTGGCGTGCTGCTCGGCCGGGCGGATGACGACGGCACTCGCATCGTGACCTCGACTGCGCGCTGCGGCAACACCCGCACCGATTCGCCGCAGAACCGCTACAACATCGATCCGCGCGACCAGATCAGGATTCAGCGAGAGGGCCGCGAGCGTGGCGAGGAAATCATCGGCTACTATCACTCGCATCCCGACCATCCAGCCCGCCCGTCTCCGACTGATCTGGCTGAAGCCCACTGGCCCGGATATTCGTACGTGATTACGAGCGTAGAAAAGGGCGAGGCGGCGATCACGAATTCGTTCGAACTCAACAGCTCCGACGAGACGCTCAAGCAATTCGTCGACGAGAGCATCGAAATCATTTGATCCACTTCCTTGCTGCTATGACCGAGCCTTTGTCCAGCAAGCGTTCTGCGTGATTTTCACACGCCGCGAAGCACTTCGATAATGGGCTGAAGCCCATCTTTCCGCGTCCATGACCCGCGAAAAGCCGTGTCCGGCGCGCCTTCTGCGCGATCCTCCCGTGCCGCTTGCACTAAATTCGGTCACCCACCTGTGGACAGGCTGCACTCGGCTGAAAATACGCGGGTTATAAATGCAAAGTTTTCATTGACTCTAAAACTGGAAAGAGTAGAACCATAATCGTTCTTTGACAGCTTCTAGAGTTTTTCCGGTTGGTGCGGCGTCCGGGACTCAAGTGTAGTCACCCTACCCATGAAAATGAGCAGGGAGGGCAAGCAAGGGTCTATAGCAAAGCGCTGGTCGAGGAGAACAAGAAGAAACGTCGAAGGCAGGATAGAGTTCCGAGGCGTTGGGTAGGTTTTTCCGGTTGGCGGTAAGCCCGGAGCCCGAGCGAAGATCGCGCGTGGCACCCCGCAAGGGAAGCTGCGATAGCAGGTCAAGCAAGGGTCTAAAAGCGAGCTACTGGCCGAGACGAATGGACCCGACACCACCTCGGAACTCTTATTTTTTTGCCCGCCTACGCTCCGCCCTCTTATCGCCCATCGGTTTACAAGGGTATATTCCCGTGCTTCTTCGGCGGGTTCTTGTCCCGTTTGTTCTCGAGCATCACCAGGGCTTGAATAAGTTTCTTGCGCGTCTCGTGGGGCTCGATGATGGCGTCGATGAAGCCGCGATCGGCGGCCACGTAAGGGCTGGCGAAGCGGTCGCGGAATTCTTCGATCTTTTTCTGGCGCAATTTCTGGCGATCTTGCGGATTGGCCGCGCCATCGAGTTCGCGCTTGTAGACGATATCCACCGCGCCTTCCGGCCCCATGACTGCGATCTCCGCCGTTGGCCATGCGTAGTTCACATCGGTGCGAATGTGTTTTGACGCCATCACGCAATAGGCGCCGCCGTAGGCTTTGCGCGTGATTACCGTGATCTTCGGCACCGTGGCTTCGGCAAACGCAAAGAGCAGTTTCGCGCCGTGCTTGATGATGCCGCCGTATTCCTGCGCGGTGCCAGGGAGGAATCCTGGAACGTCTTCAAAGGTGATCAGCGGAATGTTGAAGCAATCGCAGAACCGAACGAAGCGCGCGCCCTTGATCGAGGCATTGATGTCGAGCGTCCCGGCGAGCATGGCCGGTTGATTGGCTACGATTCCCACTGAACGGCCGTCGAGGCGCGCGAATCCAACGACGATGTTTTTCGCATAGTGCTCCTGCACCTCGAAGAAGTAAGCGTCATCGACCACGCCGTGGATCACGTCCTTCATGTCATAAGGAAGATTCGACTGCGCGGGAACGATGCTGTCGAGCGCGGCATCAGCTCGGTCGATTGGGTCAGTGCACGGCTTGCGAGGCGGATCGTCCAGATTGTTCGACGGCATGAAGCTCAGCAATTCGCGCACCATCGACAAACACTCAGCGTCGTCGTGGGCGAGAAAGTGCGCCACGCCTGAGGTTTCGTTGTGTGTCATCGCTCCGCCCAGCTGTTCTTTGGTAACTTCCTCGTGCGTCACCGTTTTAATTACGTCCGGGCCGGTGATGAACATGTAGGAAGTTTTGTCGACCATGAGGACAAAGTCGGTGATCGCCGGCGAATAGACCGCACCGCCGGCGCAGGGCCCCATGATCGCGGAAATCTGCGGCACCACGCCGCTATATAACGTGTTGCGCAGAAAAATATCGGCGTATCCGGCGAGCGATGCCACGCCTTCCTGAATGCGCGCGCCGCCGGAATCGTTCAAGCCAATCACGGGCGCGCCCATCTTCGCGGCGAGGTCCATGATCTTGACGATCTTTCCAGCGTTGGTCTCTGAAAGCGATCCGCCGAACACGGTGAAATCCTGGGCGAAGACGTAGACCAGGCGGCCTTCGATCCGGCCGTAACCGGTGATGAATCCATCGCCGTAGAATTTCTGCTCGGCCATGCCGAAGTCATTGCAGCGGTGCGTGACCAGCTTGTCGGTTTCTTCGAAGGTGCCGTCGTCGAGCAGGAACTCGATGCGCTCCCGCGCCGACATTTTGCCTTCCTTGTGCTGGCGTTCGCGCCGCTTCTCGCCTCCACCGGTTTCGGCAAGCTCATTGCGCTTCTTCAGTTCTGCGAGCTTTTCTTCGAGATTCATGTGCGGAAGGATTATAGCGGGTGGATGGTCAGGCAGGTGTGCAATGGATCGCGGTACGTCAAAGGAATCGTCGTGCCAAACATCTGCTGACGATAGCTATTTCTTCGACGGATCAGTCGCCGACGGAAGCGCTGACAGCTTACTCAGATCAGCCATAAGCGCGTCGAGTCCGTGGCTGAAGTTTTTGAGCCAGGTGTCTTTGCGGAATGCGCCTTCCACCGGTTCGGCCAAGCTCCAAAGCAGAAAATGTGTCTTGACGTCGAGCACTCTCAAACCGAACTGAGGCTGGTAGGTTGCCAGATTTCCATTCATGTACATCGGGGAGGTAAAGCGTATCTCAAAAACCAGGTCCGCATCGGCCGGAGATGTTACGAGCTCGTATCTTCCCCAACTTTGCATTGCCACATAGAAGTCGTTGTACGCCTCTTCGGGATCTCCCGCCCTTTTGAAAGCGGCCTGAGCATTCACGTCGGCTCCGGCATTCGAAATGAATACTTTGTGAGCAGCGCCGATTTGCGAAGGAACTGGTGCACCGCCGGTCGGCTTCTTTGTTTGTTGGCCCCTCATACCTGGAGCCACAATCAAGGCTACCGCAAGCAGTACACACCTGATTTCTGGCTTCGAGATCTGCAACATGAAGGTCTCCATAGTAAATCCGATATGGGGTTAGAACCCTGCGCAGATGTGGAAGTCGCAGATGGGTAGTGGGGGTAAGTTGGAGGACGTGGGCTTACTCCAGGTCTGAGCCCAGTACCTGGTAGCGATACTTCTTCCCGTCCCAGAAGACCACCGAGGCGGTCGCTTCGCCCTCACCCTTTTCTTCCATGTAAACCCCAAGCACGGTCTTTTTTCTTAGCGCCAGTTTTTTTACTGTGAGGGTTTTGAAAGGCAGGTTAATCAGCACGAATTTGGGTTTCGGCTTGTCGGAGCGCCAGGCCTCAGGACCCACACCGTGCACAATCAGCAGACAAACACCTTTACGCTCGGGATCGTCCGAGGCAAACCCGGAGGTGACTTTGACATTGCCATAGCCCAGATAGCTGTCAAAGGGATCGGTTACGCGAAAAGCGAATTCGGACTGATCGGCCAACGGATTCTTGCAGCGGGCGGCGATCACAAGATCGTCGACACCATCGCCGTCGAGATCGCCGACAAACTGCGGCTCACCGGCCAGCACCGAACAGTTGTCGCCAAATTCTTTGTGGATGTACGCATCGGTGACCGTGGGCGAAGGCGCGGTAGCGTGCGCCGGCGGCGGAGGCGGTTGCTTCTTGTCTGCAGCGAACGAAGCGGACACGGCAGCAAACGCCAGCGCGATAAACAAAAGGCAGTGGGAGATAACTCGGGAGTACGACATGACCCTACTCTAGTACCGTTTCCCGCGCGAGGGTATAGACACTAAGGGTGACAGATCACCAAAGTAACCACTACTTGCGGAAATGTTCCCAGCCTTGAGGCTGAAGCTCGAGTCCCAAGTAGCCCGCCTCGCTCTGATTCATCAGGAATATTTTCTTCAACCGCGTGACGTGTCCGATCATAGTGATCGGCACTCCGGCGATATGGGATGGAATTCGCTTGCTGCGTGGCGCGGTAAACAGCAGTTCGTAGTCTTCTCCGCCGTGCAGAGCTGACTGCAGATCGACTTCGCGCGCTGGTCTGCCTATGCTGGCTCGTGGAATGGTCTCCGCCAGCAGTTCCGCACCTACGCCGCTTTCTTCGCAGATGTGAGCCAGGTCGGTGGAGAGGCCGTCGCTGGTGTCGATCATCGCAGAGGCCAAGCCTTTCTCGCGCAGAATGCGCCCGAGCGCGATTCGCGGCTCGGGCAAGAAATGCCGCGGGTAGTCGCGCGGATTGAGCTTGAGCTTTTTCTTGGGATTTTTCTGCATCTGCTGGAGGGCAGCAGCCGAGCCGCCGAGTGTTCCGCTCACATAGATGCGGTCGCCGGGCCGTGCCCCCGATCGCAAGACGGCCTTGGCTTTCGGCACAGTCCCCACGACAACGATATCCGCGAGAATTCCGTTGGGTGACTCCGCAGTGTCGCCTCCGGCGAGGGTCACGGCGTATCTCCCGGCCAGTCTGATCAGGCTGCGGATGAAGCGGTTCACCCAGTCTTGGGGCAAGCCGCGTGGCAGAGCGAGCGAGAGAAATGCCGCTACTGGTTCGCCGCCCATGGCAGCAATGTCGCTCAATCCCCGCGCCAGACAGCGATGACCAACCGACTCCGGAGAATGCCAGTCGCTGCGGAAGTGGATTCCCTCCAGGCTGAAGTCCGTCGTGACCAGGGTGTCGTTTTCCGGAGCTCCGCCACGGCCTCCACGCGGAAGAAGTCGCAGCACAGCGGAGTCGTCTCCAATTCCAGCGAGAACGGCAGAGCTGGATCCCCGCTTCGCCAGCCCTCTAATCTGGGCTATCAGCGCTTTTTCGGCAATCACCACGGCAACTACTATAAGCGAGGCTCGTCTGCGGCGCTCGCCCTTGCCTTGGGCATGCAACGTGACGAATGAAGATCTTGTTCGATATATCTTCCGGTTGGGACTAGAAATCGCATGGCCCATCGGTCAGTGCGGGCTGGTGCCCATCCGCTCCGGTAATCGCGCGCTGGTTACATTCGATTACCGGCTCTTAAGTAACTCTTATTCGTCCGCCGCGTCGTTGACAGGGGGAACCCAGTTTGTTACCTTTTACCAGTCATTCACAAACATTTGCCGAGCGGTACAGTAACCTTGGGGCAAGCTGTAAGTTCTGCATCCCGAAGGAATTGCAGACAAGAGGTTTTCGGCTAGGTCCCCGGTTCCGGTAGGTGAAGGGCACGTTAGAGGTCTCCGTTCCCAAGAAGGGAAGCGTAGCCCGAAAAGATTCAGGTGTTCGAACAGGCTTTCTGCAACCTCAGAACTTTGCCTGGAGTTCCGTTCCCTGGTCATTAAACGCGGAAGAACATTTTAAAGAAGAAGAAGGAAGGCATTTGCGAAAACGCTTCTACATACTTTTTGTGGCTCGGGGGGATGACGGGCAGCTGCGCAAGATCCCCATCCCGGTCCACTACTTGTATGTATTCGTCGTCGGCGCCGCCATTGGATTCCTCAGCCTGACCGGGATCGCCAGCTCCTATACCCGCATGCTGCTCAAGGTCTCGCGCTACAACGAGCTGCGGACGGAAAAACAGCAACTCAAGGATCGTTATTCCGAACTGGAACAGGTGGCTAAAGAACGCGACGTGCAAGTGGCTTCTCTGGGCTCGATCGCGAGCGAAGTATCGGCGCTCTACGGATTGAAGTCGCAGCCTTCGCTGGTCACAGCGTCAGAGCAGCAAATCCAGGACGCCGACGTCAGTTCTTCTCTCGATCAGCTGGGCGCTCTGCGCACCTCCGCCCTTAGCGGTGCTGCCACAGTTGGCATCAGCCTGGGCATGACTCGTAACGCGACTACCGCCGATTGGTTCCGAGCGAACTCCGCACCGAACCTGTGGCCGGTTGAAGGCCAGGTCACGGCCAGCTTCGGAGAGCGCATCGACCCGTTCAACGGCGAGGGTGCGTTTCACAGTGGAGTGGATATTGGCAGCAGTTACGGCCACCCGGTAGTTGCTCCGGCTGATGGAGTAGTCATGTTCGCCGATTTCCTGGGCGGATACGGTAAGGCCATCATGCTCGATCATGGGCACGGCATCTCCACCCGCTATGGCCACCTTTCCGGCTTCGCGGTCACGGCCGGGCAGCAAGTTCATCGCGGCGATACGATCGGCTACGTCGGCTCCAGTGGGCGTTCCACTGGACCGCACCTGCACTACGAAGTCCGCATCAACGACACTCCGGTGAATCCTTATAAGTACCTGCGCATGACCGTCGCCCAGAGTGGCGGTTTCGAGACCGGCAGCTAGGGCACACCTCAGTTCTCAGTTCTCAGTTCTCAGTTCTCAGTTCTCAGTTCTCAGTTCTCAGTTCTCAGTTCTCAGTTCTCAGTTCTCAGTTCTCAGTTCTCAGTTCTCAGTTCTCAGTTTCCCGCCCCAATTCCCACCCCTTGCGCTTTTTCACCTCGCTGGGCTACGTTCATCAGGACGCAAGTTTTCAATTCCCGTTCTCGTAAGCCGCAGGATTTTACTGAGAACTGAGAACTGACAACTGAGAACTGCCCTATGTTCTTCCGCTCAGCCCGCGAGGACGTTGCCGCAGTCTTCGAGGCGGACCCTGCCGCCCGCTCCTACTTTGAAGTCATCTTGCTGTATCCCGGCCTGCATGCGGTATGGGCACACCACCTGAGCCACTGGCTCTGGGGCCATGACATGCGGTTTCTGGCGAGATTCGTCTCGCAGGTGGCGCGTTTGTTTACCGGCATTGAGATTCATCCGGGCGCCGAGATTGGGCGGCGTCTGTTCATCGACCACGGCATGGGCACGGTGATCGGCGAGACGGCGATCGTCGGCGACGACGTCACGCTTTACCAGGGCGTGACTCTGGGTGGAACCGGCAAGGAGAAAGGCAAGCGGCATCCTACGGTCGGCAACAATGTATCGATCGGATCGGGAGCAAAGCTGCTGGGGAACATCACCATTGGAGACAACTGCCGCGTCGGCGCCGGCTCGGTGGTGCTGCGGAGTGTGCCCGCCAATTCCACCATCGTGGGCGTGCCCGGACACATTGTGCTGCGCGACGGCAAGCGGGTAGTGATTACCGATCCCAAGGACATCCGAGACCCGCTTTCAGACGTGATCATCAAACTGGCCGCGGAACTGCACGAGCTGCGCGAGCAGTTTCAGCGGCACTCGCACGAAGCTCTGGGCGCGGAGCCTGAAGTGACGATCGATGAGGCGCCGACACCGAACATCTCTCCGCAAGAGTTGTTTCAGGACGACTACCAGATTTGAGGCGAAGGTCTCAAGGTTGAGATAGGCTTTGTACTGTTGGACCTTTCTGCTGACACGACGGATTGCAAATGTTCAGAATAATTAGGAGCATCGATAAATTCCTACTCTTCATTCTCGCGGTAACTATTTCAGGAACGGCGATAGGTTGCAAAGGGTTCCCCGAGTCAACCTTTCAGCTGGCGAGTGAGTCGAGGTTGCCGAAATGGATCACCCTACCACCGGGACTTACACGCACCGATGTTTCAATTGAAATGAGCTACTACGTTGAGCCATGGGGTAGAAGTGCGACATTCATATTGCGAGACACAAAAGGGCGAGTACGGGCAAAGGTAGACGGCAAGCTGAGAGGCTCAGAGCCTCTCCACCTGAAACATCCTTCGCCAGGATTTCCTCCTGGTTATCCGTCCTACGAAGTAATCACAGTAAACGGCATAACCGAAATCATCGAACATAGGAAACTGGAGCCAATATTTTATATAACGGATGATCTCGCCGTTTTGAAAGAACTGGGAGTAGGGGCAGGAAGCCCAGGCAACCGCTGACACAATCTCGGATTTCCAGGGTTTCAAGGTTTCGAAACCTTAAAACGTGAAACTTTGAGACCTCTTCCTAGAATCCGCAAGACCTTAATTTATTGCCGCAACCCCATCCAGCTTTCCGAGACCACCAGCGAGTTGCCGGGATTGTGCGGGTCGTACTTCACGGACGTGGGCAGGCCCAGGCGGCAGGAGTGCAGATTGATCCACTGGCGCAGGTAGGTTACGTCCTGCGAGCATTCATAGGAAACACCCGCGACGTCATATTTATAAATGAGCAGCACGGCAGCGTGATGGCCGTTGCTGACGGGCAATTCCTGCACATCGATGACGGTGCCGTCAGTGATGCGCCCGATGCCGTCGAGCCAGGCGCGGCGTTCGCGTTCGAGTTCTGCCGGCCCCTTGGGCTTGCGGCGCAAGAGCGCGTATGCGCCCAGGGCAGCGGCGCTTCCGGCAGCTATCAGCGAATAAAGACGCAATGAATCCATCGCGAAGAAGTCCCGCAGCCCCGTGCTGCCGACTACGGTTTCGTTATCAGCATATGACGGAAGCAGCGTCTGCGGAAGTGGATGGAGAGTTACCGAGGTGCCTGTCTGTGGAAAAAGGCAGTGGTCAATGTCCAGTGATCAGTGGCCACAAAAGACAAACTCGGCAGACTTCGATTTCACTGGCCACTGGACACTGGTCACTGCTTTTACTTCTGCTTACAAACGAAGTCCTTGGCGATGTCGCCGAAGTCGCCTTCGGAAGTCTGCCCGAATTGATCGTCGCGGTGAGCCTTCTTGCTGACGACAAGTTTGCCGCCGTGGTCACGCGAGTAGAACCATTCCGAGTTCGCGACCACGCTCGGCGTCATGGTGCCGTTGGCGCAGTTGAAGCGAACCCGCGCCCGCAGTTCCACGAACGGACCACCCTGCGGCAGTTTGATGGGTTCTTTGTACTCGACGCGGATCCATGCCGTGCGCAGTCCGTTCTTCTGGGCGGTGACCGAACTGACCAGCACCTGATCGCCGCCGGGAGTTGCGCCGATCTGCCGCCAGTCCCCCGCACCGAGGGCGACCAGTCCCACCAGCAGGACCGGGGCCAGCACCACGGCAAAAATGATGAACAGGCCCTTCTTCAGAGGGGATGGGGGTAGGGGCATAAGCAACGCCGCACACACTTTGGGCCAAAAAGCGGTTTCTGTCAACTGCGGCGGGGCTGGAGAGCTGCCGAACAAAAGCGGGGTGCGAGCGAGCCAATGGTCTGCTATCGTGGTTTGCTGCCGTGTTTTGCTCTCGGAGGATCAGGTCTCATGGAAACGCTTGCCTGCACCAATATGAACTCAGCGATTGGCCCTTTGTTTCTAGCCGCTTCCGACCGCGGGCTGGTTGCCCTGGAATTCGACGCCAGGTTGCCCGGACAGCAGTCGATTCGCCCGAACCCAAGGCATCTTCGCGAAGAAAAGAAGGGCTTTGAGTTCGCGGATTCCGCCCGCGAGATGCAGCTTTACGTCCGTGAACTCGAAGAATATTTCGACGGAACGCGGCGCGAGTTCACCTTCCCGCTCGACCTTCGTGGCACCGACTTCCAGTTGGCCTGCTGGCGGGCGCTGCTGGCGATTCCATCTGGAGAAACGCGCAGCTATGCCGACATCGCCCGCGCGGTAGGCAAGCCGAACGCTTTTCGCGCCGTGGGCATGGCGAACAATCGTAATCCGGTCGCGATCGTGGTGCCTTGCCATCGCGTAATCGCTTCCAACGGCACGCTCTGCGGCTACGGCGGCGGGCTCGACGTGAAGCGAAAGCTGCTGGAGCTCGAAGGCGCGTTGACTGGAGTGCTCGCGGCGTAGAACTTGTTGATTTCTGATTGTTGATTGCTGATTGAAACCCTTCGTGGTCGTGATTTCAATTAACAGTCAGAAATCAGCAATCAACAATTCTTTCTTTGACGACTCAATCCAAATCCTCCGCGCTCCAGAAGGCCGGGCTCTTCTATCTCGTCTTCGTGATGTTCTCCTACACGACCGGCGGCCCTTTCGGACTTGAAGACATGGTCACCACTTCCGGTCCAGGGATGACTCTGATCTATCTGCTCGTGCTGCCGTTTTTCTGGTGCATCCCGGTTTCGCTGGTTACGGCGGAGTTGACCACGGCCATGCCCGTGGAGGGCGGATTCTACCGCTGGACCCGTGCGGCTTTCGGAGACTTCTGGGGATTTCAGGTGGGATGGTGGAACTGGTCAGCGTCGTTCTTATTGGGCGGAGTGTACGCCGTACTCTTCGCCGATTATCTCTTTCCCGGCACCACGGCCGTCATGCATTACCTCGTATCGGTGGCGTTGATTGCTTTGATTACGTGGATCAACGTGCGCGGGATCCAGATGGTGGGACGGGTTGCCACCATGCTTGAGATCGTTATTTTTATCCCGGTCGGGACGATGGTTGTGCTGGGGCTTACGCACTGGCGGCACAATCCGTTTGTCCCGTGGATTCCGCCGCATCAGCCTACCTTCAAAATCTTTGGCGTGGGACTCGCTCTGGGCTTGTGGCTGTATTCGGGATACGAACAGCTCTCGACTGTGGCCGAGGAAGTGGAGAGCCCGCAGCGGACTTATCCGCGGGCGCTGGCGCTGGTGGTGCCGCTTTCAATTGCTGCGTATTTTCTGCCCACGCTGGCAGGCCTGGCTTCGGCCGGGGATTGGCGGGACTGGCACACGGGATTCTTCACGGAAGCGGCGAAGCGGATCGGCGAGTCGTCCCTGGGAAGCCCCCGGTTGGGCATGTGGATGACCCTGGCAGCGATCGTCGCCAACGTCGCGCTGCTTAATAGCACCGTCCTCACGACCACGCGCATGCCGTTTGCCATGGCTGAAGATGGATATCTTCCCGCCGCGCTTACGCGCAAGCACTCGCGTTATGGAACGCCCTGGCTGGCGATTGTTGTATCGGCGGTCATCTATGCGCTGCTGGCGTGGCAGAGTCTTGGGCAGCTTATCTCGGTATACATTTGGCTCCGCTCGGCAACGACGGTGCTGACTGTGCTCTCCGCGTGGAAGCTGCGGCGTACCCGGCCTGAGATGCCGCGTTCATTTCTAATTCCAGGCGGGCGTTTGGGATTGGCTTACGTGGTCGCTGCGCCAGTGGTGATGAGTCTGGTCGCGCTGCTCGGAAGCGACCGCTATGCGACGATCGGCGGGGCGATTGCGCTGGCGCTGGGCCCGGTGGTGTATGCGGCGGTTAGACGGAGGGACGGCGCGGCTTGACTTGGGCTTATGGCGACCGCCGGCAGAGATGCCTCGTCCGGCGATTTTAAGGGGCCGTCCCCGGCTGGCAGACATACGGCTGCACTGGGGTGAATTAGCCGTTTCGAGTCCTCTGACGGGTGAGATAAACCGGTTTATCTTGGCGAATTAAGTGCAGCGTTTTCATCGAGATACGGCCCTTGTTTTGCACAGGCAAAGACCCCCGCAAACACTGGCGAATGAAGGGGTTGAGGCGATAGGCCTCACCACTTTTGCACATGGAGAACCTCCTCGCCCGGCGCTTGCTCGGAGACGGCATTAGATATGCAATAAGAATGTATATCCAAGGAGGGGCCTGTGCAGGTTTCGAAGTGGGGCAACAGCCTGGCCGATTCGATTGCCTGCCGCAGTCGTCGAGGCGCTTGAGCTGAAAGAAGGCGACGATATCGAGATTCGGGTCGCCGGCGAGAAAGCTTTTGAAGTGAGCCGCGATGAAAGTCGCCGGCGCGCTGTGGAGAACTCTGCGCAAACTCCGTCGTCCCCTCCCTCCGGGATTCGTTTTCGACCGCGACGAAAGCCATGAACGAGGAGGCAAGGATGATGAGTGAAGAGCGATGAGCGACAAGGCGTTCTTCGACACAAACGTCCTTGTGTACGCTATAGTTCAGGATGATTCCCGCTCCCAGCAGGCAGAGGACTTGATTGCCGAGGGCGGAACCGTTAGCGTGCAAGTCTTAAGCGAGCTTCGCGGCAGTGGCGCGGCGAAAGGCCAAAATGCCTTGGGAGGAGAGTACGGTCGGGCACTTAGATGACGTCAAGGCCCTCTGTCCCGACCCGCTCCCCATCACGCTCGATACCCACAGAGAGGCATTAGCGATCGCAGAGAGATACGGCTATAAAATTTATGACGCTCTCATCGTCGCCTCCGCCCTGGAAGCGAGATGCGCGATCTTGTACTCGGAGGATATCCAGAACGGGCAGGTAATCGATCAGCGTCTGACGATTCGAAACCCGTTTCTGCCTGCGAGATAGCCTTCGTTATCACTTGTGTCCGAATAAACCACTAAGAAGCGCCACGACCAAACTCATCAGAATTACAGCCACAACGGCGCACCCGACAAGCTGGATGAGATCGATTATCTGCCTTCGTCCCCTCAGCCGCGAGTGTTTTTCGCCGCGCGAAATGATGACTTCCTCTGCGAGTGCCACTATCTTGGGATATCTGTCGGCGCCCGCCCACTGAACCGCGCTGCTTAAACTCATCGGGTCATCCGGGTTAACTTCATAATCGAACGTCTGCTCGATCAGCTTTCTAAACTTTTCGTTCAATTCTTCCTCGGCGATCTTGGGAGGAGTTGCTCCCTCAAGAAGCAGCCTTCGATCTTCTTGACTGAGCGGCGCTCCGGCCTTCTCCGCCTGTGCGGCCACCAGGGCGACCATATGTTTGGCAGCGTCCTCGCTATTGGCGAAGGGGCTGTTGCGAAACCAACTCATACGTCCTCAACTCACCCAGTCCAGGAACTTGTACCACATCCCCGCGAAGGGTAGGAACCACGGCTTGCCGTTATACAGCCCTAGTGGCGCGCTGGGGAATTTGATGCCTACGAAGGGATTGTCCGGCTTATCGCCTGCGATCAACTGCGCCATCTTCTGGCCTTGATACGTGGCCATGGCCACGCCGTGGCCGGCGTAGCCTACGGCGTAGTACATGCCGTCGAGCTGGCCGGCGTGGGGCATGATGTCGAAGGCGAAGTCGAGCGTGCCTCCCCAGACGTAGTCGATTTTGGCGTCGCGGAGTTGGGGATAGACTTCGATCATACCGCGGCGCAGGATTTCGGCACTGCGGCGGATGGTCTGGTCGGTTTCGGGGAAGAATGCGGCGCGGCCGCCGAACAGCATGCGGCGGTCAGGTGTGAGGCGGTAGTAGTAAAGGTAATTCTTCGAGTCGTAGATCATGCGGTTGCGCGGGCTGAGTTCGTGGGCCAGCTTTTCGGGCAGCACTTCGGTTGTGATGATGAATGACCCGATGGGAATAAGTTTCTTTTGCAGCCCGGGAGTTGCTTTGCTGGTGTAGCCGCTGGTGGCGACGAACACTTCGCGTGCCCACAGCGGGCCTCGTGAGGTTGTGATCTTCCAGCCTGACTCTCCCTGTCGGGATTCACGCTGCAAGCCTTCAACACGGGTTCGCTCGAAGATTTCCGCGCCGGCCTTGGTCGCAGCGAGGCCGAGGCCGGCGACATAACGGGCGGGATTTAGTCCGGCGCTGACTTCATCGACCATGCCGCCGTAGTAAGTATTCGCGCCGATCTCGGCGCTCAGGTCTTTTCTCTGCACTACGCGCAGCTGGTGATTGAACTCGCGCGCAATCACCTCCACCTGCCGCGCGTAGTCGTCGAAATGCTTTTGCTTGCAGGCCACTTCGAGATGGCCGCAGCGGGAAAAATCACAGTCGATTGCTTCCTCACGGGCGAGTTGCTCGACGCAATCGACTGTCGCAAGCGATGCGGCGTACATGCGGCGGGTGAGGTCGCGTCCATACTTGGAGATTAGCTGGTTCACGCCGAGCTTCATCCCGGTCAGCACCATGCCGCCGTTGCGGGAACTGGCTCCCCAGCCGACGGCTTCGCTTTCGAGCACGGCTACTTTGGCGCCGCGCTGGGCGAGCGTGCGGGCGGCCGACAGCCCGGTGAAGCCGGCGCCGATTACGGCAAGATCGACGCGACCGGGTAGTGGGCGGGTTTCTATCTTGGGGAACTCCGCGGTCGTGAGCCAGTAGTTGTGTTCTTGCAGGGCCATGTTTCCTTTAGAGAACAGCGGTTTCGTGGATCAGGCGGCCTTCGGCGAAGCGCGTCAGACTTAGCAGCGAGGCGTCGATCAGATCCGTTTTGCCGTTGAGAATTAAGTCGCTGAGAATCTTTCCGGTGGCGGGGGCGTGCATCACGCCGTGTCCGCTGAAACCGTTGGCAAGGAAAAATCCGGGCACACCTGGAGCCTCGCCCAGAATTGGATGGTGGTCCGGCGTCATCTCATAGAGGCCAGCCCACGCCCGCTTGGGGTTCACCGGGAGATTGGCGAAGCAGGGCACGCGGTCTGCGGCGCGGGTCAGGATTTTCTCGACAAAGGCGGGGTCGAAATCCGTCTTGAAACCGGGCGTTTCTTCGGGGTCGTTCCACGCCAGAAGAAATCCCCGGGCTTCGGGACGAAAGTGAAATCCATTCGACATGTCGACAATCATGGGTGCGGTGCGGGGAAATTCATCGAAGGGCTCACTGGGGACCAGCATGCGGCGCAGCGGCTCGACGGGCAAATCCACGCCCGCAAGCTTGGCCACGCTCGCCGCCCACGCGCCGGCGCAGTTCACTACTTTGCGCGCGGACACGGGACCGCGCGTGGTCTCGACTGATGCAATCCCGCCAGCGTCTTGCGTGAAGCCGGTAACGACGGCGTTCTTCCAAAGTGTAGCGCCGTGATCGGCTGCCCAGGCCATGAACCCATTCATGGCGCTATAGGGATCGACAAAGCCGTCAGTCGAGCAGAAGCTTCCGCCGATAATATCGTCGGCGCGCAACTGAGGGAACAGGCTGCGGATCTCATCAGTGGCAATCAGACGGACGTTCTTCAATCCCATCTTCACTTGCTGGACATAGTTGGTGCTCAAATATGCCATCTGCTTATCGTTCGTGGCGCAGAACAGATAGCCTTGTGGCCGGTAGTCGCACGGGTTGCCGAGGCGCTCCTCGAAGCTGGCGTAGAACGGGATCGAGTAGAGCGACATCTGGATGCTGACCGAAGTGGAAAATTGCGCGCGCACACCGCCCATGCTTTTTCCGGTGGATCCCTTGCCCTGCGCCGATTCGCGCTCGATGACCAGAACGTTGCGGCATCCGCTCGCCGTAAGGTGATAGGCGATGCTGGAGCCGACAATGCCTCCTCCGACGATAACAACATCCGCAGTCTGCATAAAACTTGGCGATCGGAAACGACCCAGCATTCTAGCGCACCGGCTGAACCATCCCGAGGCCCGGACTGCAGCAGACGGGAACGCGGCTACTGGGCTCTGCATTCCGAAAGGACATGTACTACTGGGGTTTTTGATTATTTTCGAGGTGCGAACTCCTTCGACCTCGGTAACTTGCTGCGGTTACTCGGCTTGCCTAGTCTGGACTAGTATGGCCTTGCGCTGCCTCCTGTTTTCGTCCAATGAAGAGATGGTTCAGCCGATCTGGCAGGTGCTCGCCGACCTCGGGATCGAGGGAGAGTACTGCAACAGCGCTGTGGATGCGGTAGAGAAGGTCACGACGCAAGTTTTCCAAATCGTGATCACGGATTGGGACGACCAGCCTGAGGCGGGATTCCTGCTGAAGACAGCGCGGGAATTGAAAGCGGCGCAGCGCCCTCTAACTTTGGCAATTGTAAGCGATGACGCCCGGCTGCCGGAGGCGTTGCAGGCCGGAGCCAATTCAGTTCTGATGAAGCCGATTCGCGTGGAGCAGGTGCGCGACACGATGAGCACGGCGTGCGAGCTGCTTCGGGCTAAGCAGCAACCGGGAACACTGCAGGCTGCGCCGGCGGCCCAGCGGGAAGCGACTGAAGCAGTGGCCTTCGCGGCCGCAGCAGCGGCGAGCATGGCGTCTGCGCCTCCCACCGTGACCCAGGCGCCAGAGAAGACCTTTCGAGCGGGGGAATTTTTGCAGTCGTCAGGTTCCGGACCGGGCGGGCAGTTCGACACGGAAAATGAAATTCATAAGTCACTGGAGCAGTCTGCGGCTGCGGAAGTTGACGCGCTCACGGACTTGGAGCCGATGGCTTCAGCCGTGGAAGCTCCTCCGGCACCAGAACCAGCACCGCAGGAGCCGCTGACGGGATGGGCAGCACTGCAGGCACGTCTGACGAAGACGGCGCCGCCGCCGCCACCACTGGAGGAGGCTGCTCCGGAGAAGCCTGAAATAGTGTCGTACGGGGAAACGCCCTCCTTCGTGGCGAAGCCTGCAGCTCCCCCGGAAGAAGAACGCAGGAAACCCGCGAAAGCGCAATCGCACCAGGAATCACCGCCGGAAGCCGCGCTTTTTGCCTACATATCGGGAGAGAAGAAGGAAGAAAGCGAACCACCGACGCAAGAGCCGCGGCCAATGCTCGGCAAAATCTTGCTGGCGGGGGTACTGGCGGCGTGCGTAGCACTGGTGGCGGTACCCCAAACCCGCCAAACTTTGCGGATCGCTTACCGGAAGGCGGTAAAGGCGGGGGTGACTTGGTTGAACCCGGCGCCTGCCCCAATAGCGCAGGCCGCGCCACAGCATGACAGTTTTGGCGAGGCGGGTGACGAGTACAAACTTCCGAGTGTGCCGAATATACCCGACGCGACAACGGATCCTTCCCAGATTCACGTGCTCCCGGTGATCGATCCAACGGCGAAGCCGCAGAAAGGTGCGGACGCGAATGGTGGGCAGGCAACGGCGACGACTGGTGACAACGGCGCCGCTGATCCAAACCAAACTAATTCAAGCCAGACTAATCCAAACCAGACCGGGCAAAACCAGATCAGCTCAAACCCGACAGATCAGCCGTCAGTGCAAAACGCTAGCGGACAGGCGCAGGTTGGCGGGAGTGAGGTCAAGGATCCGGCTCCGGCGACTATCAGTGTGCTGCCGGGGAATACGGCGGAAGCGTCGCCTGCTCCGTCATCTCCCAGTCCCATACCGATCGCCGCATCGACTACTTCGTCACGACCGAATGCGCCAGTTGCCCCGCCGGCCTCACCGCCGCGGCCAGCTTCCGTGCCCGCTCAAAGCTCTGCCTCGCCGCAGATAGTTCCAGCGGGAAACGGCGGGGGCATTCCCTCGAGCTTGAAATCGCAGATAGCTTCGTCGACTCCGGACGCCAGCGGCGCCATGCCGGTCGAAGCCGCGATGTCATCGATTGAGCCAGTGAATCTGCCTGAGTCTGCGGCTTTGGGACTGTTGGCTCAGCCGGTTGACCCGGTCTATCCCGACACAGCGAAAGCCAGCGGTCAGAAGGGCAGCGTGGTTCTGCAAGTGCTTATCGGGCGGGACGGTGCGGTGCAGGATGCCAAGTTTCTGCAGGGATCGCTGGTGTTTGCAAGGGCCGCCATTGATGCCGTGAAGCAGTGGCGCTTCAAGCCTTACTCCATGAACGGGCGTGCCGTATCGGTGCAGAGCGTGATCACCTTGAACTTCAAGCCTCCGGCTTAGCGGCTGGTGACAAACCGCGTGCTGGGGCGTCTTACCTATCGTCTGAAGCCGTTAATTCGGGTGAAGTTACCGAAGGGGATCAAGCCGGTGCAGCCCGTAGGGAAAAAGCGGCATCTAGACTATATAATGTGAAATGGTTCCTCAGGAAGTGACTCCTTTCCAGAAAAGAATCGGATGTCGATGAAAATTAAAGCTGCGATTCTGGTTTTGTCCTTTGCCGTGTTGTCATTTGTCGTAGTTGGTTCCTTCGGAGGCGTGCATGCTTCCTCGAACGACGGCGCCTACCGGCAGATGCAGGTTTATAGCGAAGTATTGTCCCGCGTGCAGAGCGAGTACGTGGAAGATCCGAACATTCCCAAAGTGACGGACGGCGCGCTGCACGGACTGGTGGAGTCGCTGGATGCGAACTCCAGCTACCTGACGCCGTCAGCCTACAAGGCGTACAAGGCCCACAAGGTTGAGGCGAAAGGCGAGATCGGAGCGACCGTTTCCAAGCGTTTTGGATATGCAGACGTGGTTTCGGTGTTGCCGGGTTCGCCCGCGGAGAAGGCGGGGATCGAGTCGACGGACATTTTCGAATCGATCGAAGGACAGAGCACTCGGGATATGTCGCTGCCCGAGATTCGCGACGCGCTGGCGGGCACGCCGGGCTCGACGGTAAATGTTTCGGTGGTCCGGGCGCGAAGAGCGGAGCCGGAGAAAGTAGTGATCACGCGGGACGTCGTGAGCATTCCTCCCGTGGCTGACAAGATGCTTGAAGACGGAATCGGCTATATAAAGGTGGACGCTCTTACCAAGGGCAAGGCGCAGGAGATTGCCGGGAAGGTCAAGTCGCTGGAGAAGTCGGGAGCGAAGAAGCTGGTTCTGGATTTGCGGAACACATCGGATGGTGAAGAGAGCGAAGGCATAGCCACGGCCAATCTTTTCCTGAACCACGGCACCATCACTTACCTGCAGGGACAGAAGTTCCCGCGCGAGGCCTTCAATGCGGATCCGGCGAAAGCCGTCACTACGCTTCCGGTGGCGGTGCTGGTGAATAAGGGAACGGCTGGGGCGGCGGAGATTGTAGCGGCGGCGATCATGGAAAATGCCCGGGGCGACGTCGTAGGCGACAAAACTTTCGGGGATGGATCAGTGCAGAAAACGATCGACCTGCCGGACGGCGGGGCGCTGATTCTCTCTGTGGCGAAATACTATTCGCCCAGCGGGAAAGCGATTCAGGAAACGGCAGTAACTCCTAACGTTCTGGTGGCCGACGACACGGACAACGTGATCTCCGACGATGAAGACGAGGAACCTGCCGCTGCGGAGCCCGAAGCCAAGCCCAAGAACACGCCGGACGATCAGTTGCACAAGGCAGTTGAGGTATTGAAGAGCCGCGCCAGCTAGGCGCTGTTGTTTTTATCTTTTTAGAATGTCATCGCGCACCGTGAGGTGCGCGATTTCTTTTCCCCCTGCAATACTCACCCTGTCGGCCGTTGCTGGAGTCGTGAGCCTGCGCTTGCAACTACCGGGGCGAACGATGCCCTGCTATTCTGAACTCATCTCGCTATGAAGTCGCTCTACGAAGATCTTCCGCCGGTGGAGATTGCCGGGCGGAAGTTTGTCGGCACGGTGTTATTTAGCCTGCTGGTGCTGGTTTCCGCTCTGGTGGGAGCGACTACCGGGCTTCTGCTGGTCTACACCACAGATTTGCCGCAGGTCGAAGCGCTGGAAGCGTACCGTCCCAGTTCGATCACTGAACTGTATGACGATCACGGGCGGGTGATTGGATCATTTGCCCTGCAGCGGCGGGTAGTCGCGGGCTACGATGATTTCGCTCCGGTCCTGCGGGATGCGTTGGTCTCCATTGAAGACAAAGACTTCTACCGGCATTCCGGAATCAATTTCTGGCGTATCGTCGGCGCGGCGTACCGCGACATTGAGTCCGGCGGGAAGGTGCAGGGTGCGTCAACTTTGACCATGCAGTTGGCGCGCAATTTGTTTCTTTCGCCCGACCGCTCGTTCCATCGCAAGGTGCAGGAGGCGATGCTCGCGATTCAGATTGAGCGGCGCTTCACCAAGCCGCAGATCTTCGCGCTCTATGCGAATCAGATTTTTCTGGGCCACGGAGTGTATGGGTTCGAGGCTGCTTCGGAATTTTATTTCAGCAAGCCGGCTCGTCAGCTGACGCTGACTGAAGCCGCGCTGCTGGCGGGTCTGCCTAAGGGGCCGCAAGTCTACTCTCCGATCAATCATCCCGACCGGGCGATGAAGCGGCGGAATCTGGTGATCAACGCCATGCTGGAAGACGGAAAGATAACTGCGGCCCAAGCCGAGGACGCGCGGTCGTCGCCGATAGTCTTACATTTAGCGCACGACCCCAACTCGTTGGCTCCATATTTTGTGGAGGAGATCCGGCGCTATCTGGAAAACAAATACGGCGCCGATCAAGTTCATGAAGGCGGATTGAAGGTTTACACCTCGCTCGATGTCGATCTGCAAAAGGCGGCGAACCAGGCGGTGCTGGACGGTCTGGCAGCTTACGAACGGCGTCATGGATGGCAGGGCCATCTGGAAAACGTTGTGGCGGAAGGAAACGCGATCGATAAGTACGAGCATCCCGATTGGGAAGACGAACCGGAGGTGGATGGATACGTCCACGCCCTGGTAACTTCGGCCGGGGTTGGGATCGCAACTTTGAAGTTCGGGCGCTATGCCGCGGCTGTGGGACAGGCGGACGTGGCCTGGACGAAGGGCAAGATACAGAATCTGTTGCGGCCTGGAGACATCTGCTACGTAAAAATCCTGTCGCTGAACCCCAACGGCTCGGCGCGCGTGAGCCTGGAACAGGATTCCGGCGCGCAGGGAGCGCTGATGGCGATTGACAACGCTACGGGCGGAATCAAGGCCATGGTAGGTGGGCGGGACTTCAGCGAATCGAAGTTCGATCGCGCAACTCAAGCATTGCGGCAGGTGGGGTCGTCATTCAAGCCCTACGTGTACACGACTGTCATTGACAAGGGTGCGAGCCCGAATGACACCATTCTGGACGAACCGGTTACGTTCGAGACCGGATCAGGGCCTTACTCGCCGCATAACTACGACGAAAAGTTTGAAGGGATCATTACCTTGCGGCGCGCTCTGGCGCAGTCGCGGAATATTCCGGCGCTGAAGCTGGCGAACAAGGTTGGCATCAAGAGTGTGATCGACTATGCCGAGCGTTTTGGAATCACCGCCAAGTTGCCGCCGTATTTGCCGGTGGCTCTGGGTTCGGCGGAGATCACGCTGATCGAGCAGACTTCGGCATACAGCGTGTTTCCAAACGACGGCGTGCGGGTCACGCCTCACTACATCACCAAGGTGACCGATTACGAGGGGAGGGTGTTGGAAGAGGACTATCCTGAAGTGAAGGACGTGATCAGCGCGCGTACGGCGCGAGTCATGACTTCGATGCTGCGGGAAGTCGTGCTGCACGGGACGGGAATCGCGGCCGCGAAGCTCCCTTTCCCCGTCGCTGGAAAAACCGGCACCACCAACGATTTCACGGACGCGTGGTTTGTGGGATTCTCCCCATCGATGACTTGCGGCGTGTGGATTGGATTCGATGAGAAGAGATCTCTAGGAGCCAAGGAAACGGGAGCGCGTGCGGCCCTGCCCATCTGGATGAACTTCATGAATGCAGCCATGGCAGGAAAAGATCCCGGGCAGTTCCAGCCGGCGCCGGACGTGCCGGTGACCGTGGTGCAGAAAGTGGATACGCCGGATACATCGCCGGGCGCGGATGAGATGCATTAGGCGACGCGAAGTGGTGCCTATGGCTTCGTACGGAGAGCTTCCAGGTATGCCCAGAACTCCTTGTCCTCCCGGTACGGCAGGAACGAGTCATCCGTAGTCGGATCAGGCATCTTTTCTCCGGGTATGACGTTTGCCTTGCGGTCGAACGCCTTTTGCAGATTTGTCTTTGCGCCCACCAAGTTTTTCTCCTCAGCATCCGCGCACGCCAAATTGTAGTAATACATCGGATAATCGGGATCCTCTACGCTGGCTCTTTCGAAGATAGAGCGCGCCTTTGCTATGTCCCCGGACATCCCGTATGACATCCCGGCTTGGTCGGTCACCACGCGCCTCATTGTTTTCGCACTGGGGCCGGGATTTTCGCCCACTTTAGCCAGAGCCATCTCAAACACTGGAGCCGCCGCCTTGTACATTTGCGCGTCGTAGAGAATCTGAGCATAGAGCAACACGTCGTTGAATTTCGGGATGTAGTTCTCGTCGAGCTCATAACTCGCGTAAATTCTCTTTACATCCTCATCTTCAGAGCTGACCGGGGCGTTGCCGTAAACCTCCAAGTCGCCACACATGTCCCCGGCCGCCACGAACCCGCGTACGATGTATAGCGTCTTACCGCTAGCATCTCTCACCGTGTACATCACAACAGAAACAGGCGAGGTGCCCGGCTTGGCATTTTCCGAAGTTCCGATGATCTTCAGGGTAGGATTGCCCTTTTTCTCTGGCTGCAGAGCGCCGTCACGGCATTTTGCGCTGGTTAGAGGCGCCTGCTCCGGAACGAGGAACAAAAAGCCTAGAATAGTGAGACGCCCAGTTTCATCCCTACCGCGAATTCCGATCTCACTTCCGTTCGGCTTGGCGGAGGACTGAATGATCTTGAAGCCTTCTGCCGACCAACGCAACTGCCCTCGATGGTCGGGCAAAGCAAGTTTGAAGTTGCTGTCGGCCCTGGCCTGGGCAGGCGTGAAACCCAAGAGGGCTAGTGCTGTAAGAAGCATTCCGAACCTAGTCATGGCCGGAAGTCTACCCCTGAACGAAAGAATCTGGAAGAGCATGCTGCTCCTTGCACACATCGTTTTCGGGAAATTTTCAGGAGGCCCGAATCCCCTGCGCCGCATTACACTAGGTGCTAGTCGGCGGTGAATTGTCCAAACTAGTTGGGCAGTCCCTTAGCGCCGTAATTTCGCGATGAAGCCTTTTTTCAAGTTTGCGATGTTAGCCCTGGTACTGATCTTTGTGGCATTGGTGTCGGCGCTGACGGCGATGCGATTTGCCATTCACGGACAGGTCGTCGAGGTGCCTGTGGTGGTTGGGTTGACGCCTTTGGAGGCAGAGCGCGCCGTTGCTGGACTGGGCTTGCAGATCGAGGTGGAGCGGCAGTACTACAGTCCGCAAATTCCCGAGGGGCGGATCATGACTCAGTTGCCGCTGCCGGGGTCGAAAGTGCGGCGGGGATGGCAGGTACGGGTGGCGCAGAGTATGGGACCGCAGCGCGTGGCGATTCCGGATGTAACAAAGCAAAGTGAACGCGCGGCGGAATGGAACCTGCAACGGCGCGGACTCGAACTGGCTTCGATGGCCGAGATGCAGCTGCCGGGAACGCCGGCGGACCAGGTGCTGGCGCAGAGTCCTCCGGCGAACGCGAGCCAGGTAGCGGCGCCGCAAACTAGCCTGCTGGTGACGGTCGCGGCCGATCCCCCGGCGTATGTGATGGCGAATTTTGTGGGGCAAGCGCTGGGCACTGCGAGCCGCACGCTGCAGGATGCGGGCTTCAAACTGGGAACGGTGAGCATGGCGCCACCGCCGGCAGACAATGCAGAAATACCAGGCGTCCCTCCGGTTGTGCCTGCTGCGCCTGCAGAACCGTCGCCTGCCAGCACGATCGTTACGCAGTGGCCTCCGGCCGGACAGAAGGTTCTCGCGGGCGCAGTGATCAACTTCGAAGTACGGTGAGAAGTTTTAAATCTTTTCCAGAATCGCGGCGAAGAAGCCGTCACACGGCTGAACCCCGGGCAGCGTGCGGAGGTAAGGGCCGCGAGTGAGCGAAACAGGGTCGGGCCAGATCAATTCGCGCTTCTCATGAAGCTGTTCTAGTTCAGCGCGGCAATCGAGGACGCGGAACGATGAGTCCTCCCCCGACAAGCACTTGATGACGTCTTCGTTTTCTTCTTTTTCCAAAGAGCAGGTGGAATAGATCAGGCGGCCACCGCGAGCGACTTGAGCCATGGCCGACCGAAGGATCGCCAGCTGCCGCGCCTGCAAATCAGAAAGATCCTGCGGTGTGAGCCGCCATTTAATTTCGGGGTTGCGGGCGAGCGTACCGGTGCCGGAGCAGGGCACGTCCGCGAGGACGCGATCGAACCTTGCGGCGAACGGGAGATCCCGTGCATCGGCAGCGATCACGCGTATGTTGCGGGGTTCCACCTCGGGTTGCGAATCAGGCCCGCTTAGCAGCCTTCGCAGCAGACGCACGCGGTGAGGATGGAGGTCCACCGCAGAGATGTTTGCTTTCGGATTCCGATCGGCGATGGCCAGAGTCTTTCCTCCGGGAGCCGCGCAACAGTCGAGGATGTGCGTGCCGCGGCCCACAAGAGCTGCGACGAGCTGCGAAGCTTCATCCTGAATAACGCAGAGGCCGGCGCGGAAAGCCGCGGTCTTCGTCACATCTCCGTGTTGCACCCGCCGTGCGGAAGCCAGGAACGCCCCGGGAGCGAGTTCGATTCCTTCAGCTTTGACTTGCTCTTCAGCTTCCGGACGGCGGAGGCGAATTGCGGTCACAGGGACCGATTGGTCGTGCCGGCACATGCGAAAGGCGGAATCGAGTCCGTAGGACTGAACCCAGCGTTCGACGAGCCAAAACGGGTGGGCACTACCGGCAGCGAGGGCTTCTATGGAAACACTGCTGATCGCGGGTTGCGGGGAGTCGTCAACGGGTGAGACGTTCGCGTCGAGCTTCCGCAGGACTGCATTGACGAAGGGCGCAGCAGAACGCTTGCGGGCGCGCTTGACCAGTTCTACGCTTTCGTTGATGGCGGCGCGGGCAGGAATGCGGCTGAGCCAACGCAGCTGGTAAATCGCAAGACGGAGCGCGACCAGAATTTCAGGATCAAGTCTGGAGAGCGGCTGGGCAGAGTTCGCGGCGATTTGTGAATCTAGCAGCGAACGCCAGCGCAAAACTCCCATGACCAATTCAGTTGCCAGGGAATGATCGACTGTCGCGAGGCGGGCGTATGTGCGGGAATGAAGAAGTTCGGATGCGTAAGAAGACTCGCGCTCGACGCGAAGCAGGATATCGAACGCCGCAGCACGGGCTGGAGAGATTGCTGGGCGCGAGTCTCGAGTTTTTTGTTTCATCGTCTCCCTGTGGCCAGTATGACGGAAACTGCCTGCGCCGAGGAAGATTTGTGTGCCTAGGAGCCGAGCCTCTCGCCCGGTGCCGGCCGATAGCCGCGGATGAAATCAGAGGCAGAGATCCGCTTTTTACCTTCCAGTTGCAGTTCGAGGAGTTCGATTGCGGTGCGCAGGCCGCAGCCCGCAAAAAGAAGATCACCTTTTACCTTTAGCTCAGACGGCGGCAGCGCCCGCTCTAGCGCCGACGCCTTCCACACTTGCAGGTTCTTGCGACGAAACTTCGTATATGCGCCGGGCCAGGGTTGAAAGCCGCGCATCCGGTTCAGAATCTCCGCCGCGGAGCGGGAAAAATCGATGAGGCCGTCTTCTTTTTTTAGAATCGGCGCCAGAGTGGCTTGCGTGTGATCCTGCTGTCGTGGATGGATGCTTCCGCTCTGCAATCCGCCCAGGGTTTCGACCATGAGGTTTGCGCCCACGGATGCGAGCTTCGGAGCTAGCGTCTCCGCCGTGTCGTTGGGAGCAATGGGAATTTCCTGCTGCTGGAGAATGTCGCCAGTATCGAGGCCGGCATCGATTTTCATTGTGGAGACCCCGGTCGCGGTTTCGCCTCGCGCAATCGCCCACTGGATCGGCGCCGCGCCACGATATTTCGGCAGAAGCGAGGCGTGGAGATTGATGTTGCCGAGGGGCGGAAGATCGAGCATCCATTTCGGAATGATGCGGCCGTAACCAACCACGATGATGGCATCGGGCTTGAGAGCGGTGAGTTGTGCGCGGAAGGCGTCGTTGTTCTTGATACTTTCAGGCTGTGCGATCGGCAAACCTAATTGCAACGCGTTTCGCTTGACTGGGGAAGGCACAAGTTCGAGGCCGCGGCCTTTGGGACGGTCCGGCTGCGTGACTACGAGATGAATGTGGAATCCAGCGTCGACCAGTTTGTCGAGCGTGGGCACAGCGAAGCCCGGCGTGCCACAAAAGACGAGATTGAGGGATGAGGGCACTTGGTAATTGGGTAATTTTGTAATCGGGTAATTAAGAATCGCATCCAGCGATCATGTCCGCAGCAACTTATCAAATTGCAAAATTACCCAATTACAAATTTCCCCTACCATTCTCCCGCTTTAACCAGCTTGCGAATTTTGCGCTTGATCAAGTCGCGCTTAAGCGCGCTGATGTGGCTGATGTAGAGCTTGCCGTTGAGGTGATCGGTTTCGTGCTGGAAAGCACGGGCCAGCAGGTCGTCGCCGATCTTCTCAAAGACCTGGCCGGTCAGATCCTGGGCGCGGATGGTTACCACTTGGGCGCGCGTCACGTTCTCACGGAAGTCAGGGATGCTGAGACAGCCTTCGCTCTGGGCGTGGCGACCTTCCTTGTGAATGATTTCGGGATTGATGAGGACGAGTTTTGCGTCAGGGTCCTCTTTGAAAGTGACGTCAACGACGGCGATGCGGCGCGAGATCCCGATCTGCGGAGCGGCCAGCCCTACGCCGCGGGCGGCATACATCGACTCGAACATGTCGTCGACCAGTTTCTTCAGGTCATCATCAAAGACCGTGACTTTCTCGGCAGGTTTTTCGAGGACGGGATTTCCGAATTTAACAATGGGATAAATCATTTCAGTTTTGCAATCAGTAATTTTTCAGTTGCACGCAGTAACCCTGGAAATTGCGCAAGGTTTCTCCCATGGAGTCGCCGCCGAATTTTTCCAGAGCGCAGCGGGCCAGAGTGAGCGCAACCATGGCCTCGGCTGCGACGCCAGCAGCCGGGACTACACAAACATCGGAGCGCTCATAGGCCGCGCTCACGGGTTGGCGTGTGGCGAAATCGACCGACTGCAGCGGACGGCGTAATGTGGAAATCGGCTTCAGGTAGCCGCGGACGCGAATCTCCTGTCCATTGGAAACGCCGCCTTCGATTCCACCGGCGTTGTTGCGCGAACGGGTAAACGCGGTGAAACCTAGTTCGGAGATAGGTTCCTTGCCGTAGCCGATTTCATCGTGCACGGCAGAGCCGGGGGACGCGGCTGCGGCAACACCGGAGCCGATCTCGACCGCCTTCACCGCCTGCAACGACATGACAGCGCCGGCGAGCAGGGCGTCTAGGCGCTCGTCCCACTGCGCGTAAGTGCCCAGGCCGGGTGGGGCGCCGTGAGCAACCACCTCAAAAACTCCCCCCAGCGAATCACCGGTCTTGAGAACTTTGTCGACTTCGTCTTTCATGCGCTGCTCGGTTTCCCTGTCGGCACAATTCAGCAAGATTTCTTGTTGATTGTAAAGCACCTGAATCTGCTCCCAAGCGACTTCCTGTTGCATCGCTACATTGCCTGCGGCGACGACGTGGCTGAGAACCTCGATGCCGAGTTCGCGCAGGAAAGTCTTGGCCAGGGCGCCGATGGCGACGCGCGCCGCGGATTCGCGGGCTGAGGCGCGCTCAAGGACGTAGCGGGCCTCAGGAAAATTGTATTTCAGCGTGCCGGCAAGATCGGCGTGCCCGGGCCGCGGAGACGCCACTCGTTTGTGCCGGGCCGGGTCACCCTCGCCGACGGGCAGGGACTCTTGCCAATTTTTCCAATCGCGGTTGTCCAGCTGAATCGAAATAGGCGAGCCAATCGTCATTCCCTGACGCACGCCGGAGAGGATGTGAGCCGTGTCGCGCTCAATCTTCATGCGTCCGCCGCGGCCGTAGCCTTGCTGCCGGCGCCAGAGTTCACGGTCGAGAAAAGTCTGGTCCACCTTCAACCCGGCGGGCAGTCCCGAGAGGAAAGCGACCAGAGCTTCGCCGTGTGATTCTCCGGCAGTGAAGTAGCGCAGCATAAGTGCTCGATTTTACCTGATGCGGGCGTCCGGCTGGAGTTTTCGCGATGCAGATTAAAGAGCCACATTTCCTGAGGTGGCAAGAAAAGGCACTCCCGCCGCGGATTTCATAGGCGCAGAAGCGCAAATGATTGCTACAATAACCCACATTCGTATTTTGGCGTAGCTCCGGTTCTACCCAGTCGCCCGCGTCATTTTGCAAACTCTCTGGCCAAACAAAGGAGAACTGTGTGCCCCCACGCACAGATTCAAACGAAGTGATTTTTTTTGGCAGCAAAATCCGCTGTCTGCTTGCGCACGACCATGTGCTGCTGCGGCAAGGTCTGCGGCGTTTATTGGAAGACGAGCCTGATGTTGACGTGGTCGGCGAGGCCGGCAACGCGGCGGAGTGCCTGCGCAAGGTTTACGAACTCCGGCCGGATGTGCTGGTCGCGGATACCGGTACGTTTGGGCTGGCTGCAACGGAAGCAGAGATTCTCGTGACGCGCGAATCTGCCGAGACCAAAATAGTGTTTTTGAGCATGCAGGACCGGGATAGTTCTCCGTTTGTCAGCCTGCGGGCTGCCACTGGCGGCTGTGCGGTGCGGCAGACTTCGGCGAAAGAGCTGGTGGAGATGGTCCGGAACTCGCGCAGCGGCGATCGGACTAACGGTTCGGATGAGGGCTCCGGGCGTGATCCGCAGCCTCCCGTTGAAAAATTGTTTCGACCGGAACGCACGCTCACCGCTCGCGAGCGCGAAGTATTGAAACTGCTGGCGGAGGGAAAGACGGTGCGCGCGGCGGCCACGGTTCTGGGGCTGAGCAGCAAGACCGTGGACGCGCATAAGTTCAATCTGATGCGCAAGCTCGGCATCCACAATAAAGCCGAACTGGTCATGTGGGCGATCCAGAAGAGGGTTGTGAAGATTCCAGCCAACTTCTAGACAATCCCCGGCGTGCGTAACTTTGTCATCCCGAGCGCAGCGAGGGATCTTGGTACTAGCTGGCAGCGGCAACAACGATTGCGCAGGCAGGAACCATGGTCCCTCGCTTGCGCTCGGGATGACAATGGGGAGTGGAAAGGCTCACGGCTTCGCGCAAGCGGCTGCCAACTCTGCGAGGCTGGAGACTTGCAAGTCCGGATGCCCCTCGACTGCCTTCACAGCGCCTACTCCCGCTCGTGCCGATGGGCGGTTGACCCAGACGGTAGCCAGGCCGAGCGACTGGGCCGGCAGCACGTCGTGATAGATGCTCTGGCCAACGTGCAGAATCCGGTGGGCGGGAACGTCGACGCAGTTCAGTGCGAGTTCGAAAATCTTCGGTGAAGGCTTGTAGGCTCCTGCCTGCTGGGCTGTGATGATCTGACTAAACTCCACTCCAAGCTGAGGCTTTGTGGCAGCGAAGAGATCGTCGTCTACATTGGAAATGATGGCCAGTCGGAAGCGGCTATTGAGCTCGCGGAGCGCGGTTGCGGTATCCGGCCACGGCTTCCATCCTTTCAGTGACTCTGGCAGCGAGCGGACTTCTTCGTCGGTGGGCGCGAATCCGAGTTGTTCTCCGAACTGCCGCACCACGGACTGAAGAACTTCGCGGTAGCTGCGATACTCTCCCTGCTCGGCACCCGCTTCGAAATCACCGTAAAGCTGAAGGATGGTGGCATCGTCCGTGTCCTTCCCGTGGGCCGCGAGGATGCG
>CAWEBA010000041.1:0-29806 GCA_963807145.1 uncultured Acidobacteriaceae bacterium
CGAGGAGTGGAAGCTCCGATGCCGGGTGGACACGGCGGCAGCGGCATCGAAGGCATGTGCTAAAGGCAGTGGGCAGTGGGCAGTGGGCAGTGGCCAGTAACGTCAAGGGTGTGCCACGCCCGTACAGTCGTAGGCCATGCTTCCGGCTATCTGATAACGTCATATTTCGTATTGGGTGTCCTCCCCCTTGGATCACTCCAGCGAATGGCGGTAATTGTTGGTTGAAATGCGATATTTTCGTTTAATCTCGTTACGCGCTTATGAAATCGTCGGAAATTATGCTCACAGAGGCCTCGTGCGTCCGACGCTATGACCAAAGCGTGCGATGCCAAGTCGCAATTTCCACAGCGTATTCTTAATATTCACAGTTGACATTCGTTCTTTCTTCGCTTATGACAGAATTCTGTCCGCTTGCTTACGCCGGATGTCATCTCAATGTGCGGACAAAGGAGCTAGAGAAATGGCAGCCAAAAATGACCCTGAAGGACGCCGGCCATCGTCGGAGGTTCCTAAGCATGCAATCGAGGCGGTTTTACCGATCGCCCAGGTGATTGAGGACAAGAACGGCGGGAATCCCTTGCCTCCGCTCGATGTTGCTCTGGCGCTCGGCATTGGTCCCGGGAGCAGCAAGTTTCGAGATCTTCTCTCCTCCTCAATCAAGTACGGATTGACGGCCGGCAGTTTCAACCAGCCGAAGGTGTCTCTGGAGACGTTGGGGAGGGCCATAGTTTCGCCGAAGAATCCGGAGGAGCGACGTTCGGCCCTATTCCGAGCCGTAATGCAGCCGGGGCCATTTCGCCGCGCCTATGACTACTACAAGGGCAAGAAACTTCCTGAACCACAGTTCCTTGCTAATACGTTGGTCCGGGAATTCAGCGTTCCCAAAGATACCGTGAATAGTTTTGTCGAGGTGTTCAATGCAAACGTCGCTTACCTCGGCTTAATAAAGGACGGGGCAACTGGCAAGTGGCTTTCTTCGGAGCTGCCGGCGGAGGATACTGTTCCCCCGAGTGAAGCCGTCGGGCCCGAAGAAGGGCAAGTCGCGGCTCAGCCCGAGGCTCCTACGCCGAAGCCGCCTGTTTCCATAACACAAGACCCGCAGCGAGCGCTGAGAAATGCGATTTTCGTCGGCCATGGCAAGGACAGGGCTCCGCTTGAGCAGTTGGAGAAAATTCTAGGTGAGTACCGCCTCCCCTTTAAAGTTGCTGTGGACGAGGCAAACAGAGGCCGCCCGATCTCTCAGAAAGTCGCGGATACGATGCACGAATGTGGCGCTGCCATACTTCTTTTCACGGCTGATGAGGAGTTCAGGGACAAAGACGAACAATTGGTGTACCGTCCGAGCGAGAATGTCGTGTTTGAACTGGGGGCGGCCAGCGTGCTCTATGGTTCGAGGATAATCATTTTCCGTGACTCACGTGTGCAGTTCCCGGCGAACTTTCGCGACATTGGCTATATCACATTCGAGCCCGGCCAACTTGCGGCGAAGGTCAACGAGCTATTCAGGGAGTTGATCGGGTTCGGATTGATCAAAGTCAGCGTCGCGTCATAATCCGCCCGCTAGGTAGTCACGCCTCGGCGGGGGCCGGCCCACCATTCGCGGTTTTCGAGAGGTGGGAGTCGATGCTGCGGGGGGTGTGAGGGTTGGCGATGCCCTCGGCCGCGTTTCAGTGGTGGTGCCAGGTCAAAGGCGGCGCTGCGGGCTTCATCTGTACCTCAGCGGCTAAAGCCAGTGTTCTCTTTTTCGCGGGCTGGTTTGGCACGAGTCAACTCGTGCCCTTCCCGAGCGTGTTGGGCCTTCGGTTCGTGGGTGCTTCGGCTGTTCTCGGCTTGCCTCAGCGGCTGAAGCCGAGCTTCATTTTCTCGGCTTTTACGGCACGAGTGAACTCGTGCCCTTCCCGAGCCTCATTCTTGGCATCAGTGTGCCGCTTTGGGAAAGAAGTCGCGTCGAGGGTGGTCCCGTTTGCTTTCCCAGTCGCTTGTGCCGGAAAGGAACCGGCTGCCCCACCTTTCGCGGTTTTCGAAAGGTGGGAGTCGATGCTGCGGGCGGGTATCGGGTTTGGCCTGCCCTCGGCGTGTTTCGGCGGCGATTCCGTGCGTGTCAACGCCGGCGCTGCGGGCTGCGTCGTGCCCAGCCCTTCGACTCCGCTCAGGGCAGACTTTTCGAAAACCACGAGGGGGGCACCCTCGCGTACCTCAGCGGCTAAAGCCGGGCTTCATTTTCTCGGGTTTTACGGCACGAGTGAACTCGTGCCCTTCCCGAGCGTGGCGGGCCTTCGAGTTCTATGTTCTGCTGCGTCCGTTCTTGGCGGCGGCTGAAGCCGTGTTCCTTTTTTGCGGGTTGGTTTGGCACGAGTCAACTCGTGCCCTTCCCGAGCATGGCGGCCTTCGGGTTCGTGGTTCGGCTTCGGCTGTTCTCGGCTTGCCTCAGCGGCTAAAGCCGCGCTCCCTTTTTGCGGGCTTTTTTCGGCACGAGTGAACTCGTGCCCTTCCCGAGCTTTCTGCTTACGGGCTTCGCCGAGATTCGCCATGACTACGCTCGGGAAGGGCACGACTTCCAGTCGTGCCGCAAAACCGTCCAGCGTCACGCGGCTTTAGCCGCTGAGGGCCAGGTGTCTAGTTCGAATCCGGGGTAGGCTGAGCAATAGCGATATTCCGACGCCTCGCTCACTATCCCTCGCTTCACGGGATTGTCGTGGACGTAGTTGCGATGCATATCAAAATCCGCGGCGTCCCGGATGCGATGGTCGGTGAATCCGCGTTGCCATACTTCGCTCTTTCTTCCTAGCTCCACTCCTAGTGCATGCGAGTAGCCTCCTTTGATGAATTGGATCGTGCGCTCCAAGGTGACGTTGGGCGCTGGCGTGAGCAAGAGATGAAGGTGTTCGGGCATTACGACGAATGCGTGCAGCTCAAATCGTGCTTGCCGTCGATAGCCATACAGCATCTTTAGAAAAAGTCGTGCGTACGATTCGACAACGAAGAGTCTTCGGCGTTGCCAGGTTGAGAAGGTGACGAAATATGTCCCGTGTGGGTGGAGGGAACGAGTCGGCTTCAAAGGCGTACCTCAGCGGCTGAAGCCGCTCTTTGGCCAGCTTAGTACGGCACGAGTGAACTCGTGCCCTTCCCGAGCCTTATTCTTGGCATCCGTGTGCCGCTTTGGGAAGACCGGCTGTCCCACCTTTCGTGGTTTTCGAAAGGTGGGAGTCGATGGTGCGGGAGGGTATGGGATTGGGCGGCCTCGCGTACCTCAGCGGCTGAAGCCGTGCTAACCTTTCCCGTCTTTATCGCAGCGCTGGAAGCGCTGCGCCACCCAAAATCCGAGAGTTCCTGGAAGATTCCCACAGGTTTATTTTTTTTGATGGTCAGGTGACCTTGCTTCCCGTTTTGGGATGGGGATACTGGATGTAGGGCGGGGTGTGGGCCGTTTGGCGTTGGCGGCGAAACCAAGGTCCCTCACTTCGTTCGGGATGACAGACATTTTGTTCGGAATGACAGAAATTTCGTTCGGAATGACAAACATTTATTTTTACGGCCTTTTCGGAATGACCGGGTTCGTGGTCGCTGAGGTCCTTCACTTCGTTCAGGATGACAAAAAGGGGTGGTGGTTTATGAGTGTGTTGATTGGGGATTTGATGGCTTCGGGGGATGAGCGCGTTTGGCCGGGTGGGGAGGGAGGGAAAGGCGGAAAAAGAGGTGAGGGTCGTGGCAAATCTGCCAAGGCCGGTGGAGATGGAGGTCCTTCGGCCCGCAAAGAACGCGGTCCTCAGGATGACAAGTCGTTTATAGAGGAGCCTACTAGCGCGGCATCACTGAGGACGCAGGGGAAGATTCCGCCTAAGAGGATGGGGGAGCTTTCGGAGCTGGATTTTTTGCGGAAGGCTATGGGGATGGGGATGATTGTTTCGAAGCCCTGGGGAGACAGCTATCGATATGACTTTGTTTGCGATGCGGGCGGGAGGTTGTGGAGGGCGCAGGTGCGGTCGACGGAGGATCGGTTTGGGCATCGGGGATATGCGGTGCATGCGTCGGTTTATGTGGGGCGGAAGATTGTTGGGCTTACGGAGAAAGATATTGATGTGCTGATTGGTTACATTGTGTCGCGGGACATCTGGTATGTGGTGCCGGTGCGGGCGTTTATGCCGCGGAAGAATTTGTGGTTCTATCCGGATGGGAGCAAGAAGGGAGCTATGTTTGAGAAGTGGCGGGAGGCGTGGTGGGTGATGATGGGGAGGAAGTGGCGGGCTCGGTTGTGATTGCGGGTCGGGTTTAGGGGCGTGTCCGGGTCGGAGCGACAGGTCCGTGGTCGCTGAGGTCCTTCACTTCGTTCAGGATGACAACGCTTCGTTCAGGATGACAACTTTGTTAAGAACGACGATAAAGAGGATCGCTCATCCCCAGCGCTTTTCTTCTCATCGGTCTGCTGCTTTACGGGGGCCTTACTTAACGCCTTTGTCGGGATTCCACGAGCCTTGCAGCTTGCGGACGTAGACGATCTGGCCGATGTGGTAGGCGTTGTGGGTGCAGATGTTGGCGATGGTGGGCGCCCACTGGGCCAGCTTTTGGTCATCGGCGGATTCGACTAGCTTTTCGAGGTCGGTCATTACCTGGTCTAGCTGTTTGACGGTGTCGGTCCACTGCTTAGCGTCGAATTTTTCGAAGGTCTGTTCGTTGTCGCCGGCGAATTTGTCGTTGGTCCCGCCCTGGAACTTGACGAGGCTGCGGCGGTTCCAGAACAGAAGGTGGTAGGTGAGCTGGCCGGCGGAGTGGCCTCCGGCGGGAGGCTGCCAGCTGGCTTGCTCGGCGGTGAGTCCGTCGACCGCCACGCTGATCGGCACGAACCACTGAGCCTGATTGTGGGTGGTGTGCAGCTCTTGCAGCAGGAGGCTGCGCAGGGTTGCGGGTGGCTGCGGCTGATTTTGGGCGGCGCAGGGAAGCGAAAACATCAGAACCAGAACTGAGGCTAGGGCTGCGATTGCGTGCTTCATAGTTGCTCCTCGTTGTTGTTGTTGCTGGGTGGAGACGGAAAATAGACGCGCTTCGTGCGTCTTGGTTAGCGTGTCCTGGTTAGCATACTTGATTGGCGGACAAGGGAAAGCGCGGGCAACACCCTGATTTCAATGGGGAATTAATAAACGGTGGGTGAGGAAATCTGGGGTATGATCAATACATGCCCTTACTCCTCGAACACCTTACCAGCCTTCGTCAGGAAATCACGGATTTACGGAACATGAACGCTCGCACCGCCAACCGGACGGCGGACAGCCAGATCGATCAATCGGCGGTGGAAATGCGCGCCAACCGGCTGCTCGAAATCAAGAAGGAACTGTCGCAGATGCTGAATCGCCCGGAGGATCCCAGGGTTTGGTGGGAAAAGGGCGGGCGGCGGAATCGGGTCGCGTAGCAGCGGGTCAGAATTTTGCATTCAACGAGCCTCCATGGACTTTGGTCTTTGGAGGCTTTTGCTTTTGCTGCGAGATCAGGTCGTGAGCGTTTTGGCTGCGGCATCGAGAGCCGCGGAGATTCCTTCGGAATGCGGCACGCCGCCCTGGGCGAGATCTTTGCTGCCGCCACCGCGTCCGCCGAGCTTGGCCATGGTTTGTTTCAGCAGCGCGCCCATGTCGTGCGGTTGCCCGGCGGATTGGGCGAAGACCAGTGCAGGCTGTGGCGATTCGGTGGCTAACAACGCGATTGCGGGAGATTGCCGCGTTAGTTTCTGAGCGAGCAGCTTGAGGAAGTTGAGGTCGCGGCCGGAGAAGGTGCGCACGACCAACTTGCGGCCCTGGCTATCGGGGGTTTCCGCTAATAGAGTTGCGGCCTGCGCCGCGGCGAGTTCGTCTTGCGATTGCTCGATCTGCTTGTGCAGCGACTTGATTTCATCCAGAGACTTGCGGGCTTGCTGTGGCACGTCGTGGATGCCGGCGGAAAACAGCGCGGCGGTTTCGGTGAGCGTGGAGTAATCACGGCGCGCAGTGGCGACAGCGCGCTGGCCGGCCACGAATTCGACGCGATATCCCTGGCGAGATTTTTCGGTCTTTCGTAGCAAGATGCTGCCGATCTGTCCGGTGCTGTTCACGTGCGTGCCGCCGCAAGCGGTGACGTCCCAGTCGCGGACGTCGATTAAGCGCAGCTGGTCACGTTCGACGGGCGGAAGTTTTCGCAGGCCGAATTTTTCTGCCTCATCTCGTGTCACATAGCTCACCTTCACGGGACGATCTTCGACAACGATTTCGTTGGCCCGGCGTTCGGCGGATTCGACTTGATCTTTGCTCAGTGCGGCTGTCTCCAGATCGATCGAGCAGTAATCGTCAGCCATGTGGAATGAGACCGTTGTCATGCCGAAGAGGCGAACGAAGGCGGAGGAGAGCACGTGCTGTGCGGAGTGTTGCTGCATGTGGTCGCGGCGGCGGGCGGCGTCGATTTCGCCGCGCACGCGGGTTCCGGGCTTGACGTTTTTTAATGGACCATCGAGGTAGTGGACGATATGTCCGTCTTCTGTGTCGGCTACTTCGGTGACGCGGAATCTGGCCTCGGAAAACCTGGCATCGGAAGACCCGGCATCGGAAGACCCAGCATCGGAAAGGACGATCGAGCCGGTGTCGTGGATCTGGCCGCCGCTGGTGGGGTAGAACGCGGTGCGGTCGAGAGTCAGCGCTGGGCGCGGCGTCTCGACCACCGAGCGGACTTCGGCGTCGAAGTTATAGAGAAAGGAGTCGTGGTAGTAGAGACGGTCGGTCATGCTCGTTCGGTCATGCTTTCTTCAGAATAGGCATGGAAGCGACGGTTATCAAGTCGTTGCGCTCCGCGATTTCCGCGGCTTTGGGTTTGAGGGTTCGATGTTATCTTTAATTCGTCACGCTTTGATTCGTCAGGCTTTGATTCGTTGCGCTGACAAGCTCTCCCGACTATGGACGTTCTGCAGAAGCTGTTTGAACAACATTTTCACGCGCCGGCCGCGCGGATACAGCCGCTGCAGGGCCAGCTCGGGGGATCGGGGCGGAATATTATCCGGCTCTCGGCCGGGCGGCAAAGTGCGATCGGGATTCTTTACAACGTGCGCGAAGAAAATATTGCCTTCCTGGAGTTCTCCAAGCATTTTCGCAAGCACGGTTTACCTGTGCCGGAAATCTACGCGGAAGATCTGAACCACGGCGGTTATCTCGAAGAAGACCTTGGCGATACCACGCTGTTCGAGTTTCTCTCGAAGCATCGGACGGGAGAGAACATTGCCCCCGATGTAGTGGAAGCCTATCGCAAAGTTGTGGCCGTGTTGCCGCGTTTTCAAATCGAGGCTGGGGGCGATTTGAATTACAAGGTGTGCTATCCGCGAGGCAGCTTCGATCGCCAATCCATCTTCTGGGATCTGAATTATTTCAAGTATTACTTTCTACGCCTCGCCGGCATTCCCTTCAACGAGCAGGCGCTCGAAGACGACTTCGATAGCTTGACCAATTTTCTCTTAAGTGCGAATTGCGATTACTTTCTGTACCGCGACTTTCAATCGCGAAATATCATGCTCAAGGGCGGGCAGCCGTTCTTCCTGGATTATCAAGGAGGCCGCAAAGGCGCGCTGCAGTACGACATCGCTTCCCTTCTCTATGATGCCAAGGCTGATCTGCCTCCGGAACTGCGGCAGCAATTGCTCGATCTGTATATCGACACGCTCAGCGGCTTCATCGACGTAAGTCGGGAAGCGTTTCTGCATCATTACTACTCTTATGTTTATGTGCGCATTCTGCAGGCGCTGGGGGCTTATGGATTTCGCGGTTTTTATGAGCGCAAGGCTCATTTTCTGCAGAGCGTGCCTTACGCGCTGAAGAACCTGCGCTGGCTTCTGCACAACGTGAAGCTGCCGATCGCGCTGCCCACGCTGATGGAGGCCTTCAACAGCATGCTGGCGTCGGAGAAACTGCAGAGCCTGGCCTCGGAAGCGGACAATCTCACCGTCCGCATTTTTAGCTTTTCTTTTCATCGAGGCTGGCCGAAAGATGAGAGTGGAAACGGGGGCGGGTTCGTTTTCGATGGCCGGAGCCTGCCGAACCCTGGCCGCGAAGAGCGCTTCAAGGCGCTCACCGGCAAGGACGCGCCGGTGATCGATTATCTCAACCAGCAGGAGAGCGTGCATCAGTTTCTGGCCGGCGTTCTGTCGCTGGTGGATGCCAGCGTGAGCAATTATCAACAGCGCGGCTTCAAGCACCTGATGGTTTCGTTTGGCTGCACCGGCGGGCAGCATCGCTCGGTTTATCTCGCGGAACAGTTGGCCAAGCGCTTGCGCGGCAGGAATGGAGTCGAGGTTGTGGTGCGGCATCGGGAACTGGAGATGCCGACGCAATGAAGGCCATGATTCTGGCCGCCGGCCTGGGCACGCGCTTGCGCCCGCTCACGGACGATCGTCCTAAGGCATTGGTGGAAGTCGCGGGCCGGACGCTGCTGGAAATCACGCTTTCGCGCTTGCGTACGTTTCGCGTTCGCGAAGTGATCATCAATGTGCATCACTTTGCGGACATGGTCGTCGATTATCTGAAAGCCAACGACGACTTTGGCATGCGCATTGAGGTCTCTCGTGAGGAGGTCCTGCTGGATACAGGCGGCGGGTTGAAGAAGGCGGCGCATTTTTTTCTGGACGACCCAAGTCGCTTGGACGAGCCCTTCATTCTGCACAATGTCGATGTCATCAGCACAATTGACCTTCAGCGAATGTTGCAATTTCATCGCGAGCATGGGGCGCTGGCAACGCTGGCGGTGCAAGAGCGGGAGACTTCACGATACTTGCTGTTCGATGAGGAGCTTCGACTGTGCGGACGGCGAGCGGGGCGCGATGGAGTTCCCGAGTTGGTTCGAGCCTGTAAGAAGGCGGAGGCGCTGGCCTTTTCAGGGGTGCATGTTATTTCGCCGCGCTTCCTGCAGATGATGACGGAAGATGGAGTGTTCTCGATCATCGCGTCTTACTTGCGGCTAGCTGCCAAGAGAGAGAATATTCTTGGATTTCGCGCTGATGAATATTATTGGCGCGATCTAGGAAAACCGGGGAACGTGTCGCGGGCTGAGCAGGACTTCAAGAACAAAGCTTTTTCCTGACGAAAGCTGTTATCGCATTTAGAAGAGCGGCTTCGAGGTTCCGGGAACCCGTACCTCAGGGGCTAAAGCCCGAATGTAGTGCACCTTAAGCGCAGGCCTGGAAGGCCTGCTCCACCCGCTTTTCACTTGCCCAGGTCCGCATTTCTCGGCGTGTGTGAAGGAACGCCCTTCATCATGGCCGTGTGTCACTGAAGGAGCGCGGCTAGGCAGGAGAATTGGGACCGGCCAGGAATCCGCCGTCGAGAACCAGGGATTGGCCGGTCATGAAGGAGGCGCGGTCTGAGCACATCCACACGACGGCTTCGGCGACTTCCATCGGCTTGCCGAAACGGCCGATGGGATGGAGTGAGACGGCGTAGGGTTTGATCTCCGGCCCGCCGAAGATGCGCTCACCCATCGGCGTTTCGATCACCGCGGGACACACGGCGTTTACGCGGATACCGTTGCGCGCGGTTTCGAGCGCAGCACATTTGGTTAGGCCCAGCACGCCGTGTTTGCTCGCGGAATATGTTGCGAACCCTGCGGAGCCGATCAGGCCCGCGACGGACGCCATGTTGACGATGGCTCCGCCGCCGCCCTGCTTGAGCATCTGCAGAATTTCGTACTTCAGGCAGAGCCATGTGCCTTTGAGGTTGATGTCGATGGTGCGGTCCCAGTCGGATTCGGTCTGGCTGACGATCGGGATAAGATTGCCCTCGATGCCGGCATTGTTGAATGCGATGTCGACGCGGCCGAACTTCTCCACCGTTTGGCGAACGAGGGCCTGAACATCCGCGGCTACGGCGACGTCGGTCTTCACAAACAGGCCATCGCCTGCCGGCGGCGCGGACCATGATCGACGGTTTCATTTCCCTCCGGCTTCGCGCCGTCCGGCGACCACCACTTTGACTCCGGCCTGAGCGAAGAGTACGGCAGTATCGCGGCCAATGCCCGATGTACCGCCGGTTACGATTGCAACTTTGCCGCGCAATTCCGTCGTCATGAAGTCTCCTCGAATCTGAACTCGATCTGAGTACAAGTCAATGAGTATAAACGCCGGAGGCGGGACAGAATTGGGCGGCATGCGGGCGACAAACGCCTCGGCCCTGATCTATTTTTCTTCTTTCATTGCCCTGCAGACCAGCGTGGTGTGGCCGGTCTTTGAATCGATTACGGTTTTCGCGGGCACGCAACTGCAAGTCACGGTGTTGGCATTTTCCTGTGCGGTTATTACGCAGTGTTCGATGAGTTCGGCGGTTGGTGGCGGAAGCTGGCTTCGGATGGGAGCCGGGGTTGGCGCGACCGTCTGCTTCTTCGCAGCGCAGCCGAGTAAGAGCAGGCAAAGCACCAGTCCAGCTTTCTTCATGCTCTCTGTTTTCGCTCTGTCGCGGCTGCTTGTCGATGGCAATCTTGGTTACAGCTGACAATGCGGACTCGCTCCAGCCAAATCTCGGACCCTCGCGTTCCAGAACGTTGCCGCGACGAACTGGCCTTTTGCCCTGCCGCGTTTGACAGGTCGCGGTCGCGCATCCGACAATCGGCCCTCAAACAGTGTCTACCGTACTCATCCTCGGCCTGGTCGGCGGTCTGCTGATGTTGGCTTTTATGGCGAACCGCGTCTTCCGCGTGACCCGCGTGCCCGATGTGCTGGTACTGATGGCGTTGGGAATAGTGCTGGGCCCGGTGCTGGGATTGGTGAACCCGGCTCATCTTTCCTCGACTACGAGCGTGCTGGGTACTCTGGCCATCATCCTCGTGCTGTTTGAGGGTGGGCTGGAACTGGACCTGCGCCGGACATTGCAGCATTTTCCCGGCAGCTTGCTTTTGTCGGTGCTGGCCTACGGCTTCAGCATTACGCTGGTCGGACTCATTGTCCATAAGGGTCTGGGACTGCCCGTCACCACAGCGCTGGCGGTGGGAGCGGTGGTGGGATGCACGAGCAGCACGGTAGTGCTGCCGGTTCTGCAACAACTTCAATCGCGCGAGCCGGTGAAGGTCACGCTGATCTTGGAAGCTTCATGGGGAGACGTGCTGGCGGTGTTGACTGTGGGTCTGTTGCTGGGCGCGGGGAGCCAGGGCGGTGCGGTGGCTCGGCATGTTCTGCAGGGCGTGCTCACGCAGGTGGGAGTGGCGATTGTCTTCGCCACGGCGGCGGGAATTCTGTGGTCGCGTCTGCTGCCAGCGCTGTCGGACGCGCGGTTCTGGCAGGTGATGACATTCTCGATTGTGCTTGTGCTCTATGCCGGAACGGAGGCCTTGGGCGCGAGTGGACTGATCGCGGTGCTGGCTTTCGGGCTGACGCTGGCGAACTTTCCTGGAATCGATCCGCGGTTTCGCGCCGTGGAAGAGGAGTTGATATCTCTCCAGTCGCAGGAGTCGCTGCTGAGTTTTCACTCGGGAACTGGCGTTCCTGGTGCGGACATTTTTTTTCGTGTTGATTGGAGCGATTGCTGACCTGAGAAGTTTTCGCGGCCACACCCTGTTGATGGCGGGAATGCTGGGAGCGTTATTCGTGGCGCGCTGGCTGGCCTTGCAGGTCAGCCGGCTGGCGTTCCGGGACATTTCGGCAAAAGAGCGGGAACTGATGTTGTGGATCATCCCGCGTGGTCTGATCACGGTGGTGCTGGCCTTGCAAGTTGTCGCGGCACGCAAGGAAGTCAGCTTCCTTTCTGCGCTGGCCTTCGCTGTGATCCTGGTGACGAACGTGATGGTGGTGGTGGGAAGCTTGCAGGCCGCCGTGATGCAGTCGCGACTGCGACGCCCGCGAAAGACGGCACGGCGGCTGAGATCACGGAGGCTCAACCGGGCAAGGCACCGGTTGTTGCGGCGGCGGTCGCAGCGACGGGAGGCGATGGATATTGGACGCCACGATGCTCGTTCTGCTGGGCTGAGCGCGTGCATCCTGTGGTACGGCAACCAGCCTCCCGAGCAGCGTCCCCGCAGCGTGCAGCACTGGATGCAACTTCATCTGCGCCGGCCGCGCTGATACGGCGGCGCGCTTGCTTTCTTCCAAAACCGCGCTATAATGTCGCGGCTTTGGGGCGTGGCTAGCCGCTTGCATGGGGCTTGAAGGACAAGCGGCAAGCCAGTTCTCGCATTATCCCCCCGAAACACCTTCAACGCTCGAACTGTCCGCAACTCACTCCAAGGAGAGAAAGAAATGACCCTATCTGTTTTACGACGAATGTCTTTTGCCAGATTAGCCAACTATTTGATTTCAGCCTTTGTGCTGGGTTCTGTCATGGTCGCCTCAGGTCAGGACCAAGGCGTCCGCTCACCGGCCCGGCCAGGGTCAGAAGAACACTCGCAGATCCGTACGGCGGGCCCGTCGGCGATCACGCTTGACCCTCCTACCGGATGGGATCTGCAGGTACACTCTTTCGATGCCAAAGGAAATGCTCTGCCAGAAGCGCCGGCAAACTTCCGTCGCCTGGGTGAAGCCAAGGCTGGAGAAAGCGGTGACGTGCACACCCTAACGCTGCGTTTTTCTCAGCCGGATACCCTTCTTCACATCAAATCGACTGCGGACTTCCGCATCGAGCAGGGCGGGAGTTGTGTCGAAGGCAGCTCGCATGCTGCCGACACTACCTGCACCCTACTAGTCCGTTTCACGCCTCAAGGTCCGGGAAACGGCTCGGCCGTCTTCTCATTACCCATTCGGCGTCGGGTTCTGCACCTGTCTCCATGGCCTTCGGCTTGGGCGGCTCGGGGTATGAGCCGGTGATCAACTTCATCCCGTCTACCATCGCCAGGGTGCCCGGCTCTTATCCCTCAAGCGTTGGCCTGCTCAACGCAGCAAAAAACCTCACGGTTGACGGTGGCGATACTCTCTACATTGCGGATACCGGCAACGGTGCGATCCGCATGCTCGACTCGAGCGGAACCTCCAAAACGCTCACCTCCGGAGAGTCATCTCCATTGGGGATGGCCGTCGAGGATACATTCGGTGAAGTCTACTTTCAACGAGCCCGCGGCGAACGCCATGTTCGAGATCTACGACTACGGCCCGGTGGTTGCGGCTAGCGGATCGACAGCATCGAGCTGCACGGCAACGACGCCCTGCACTCTAATCAGCACGCAGATCAACGAACCCGCGGAAATAGCAACTGAGCCCCCTCCAATCATCTGTTCTTTGTCGAAGAGACAGAAGGCGCCGCAATCGCAACGGTTCAGCCGGAGCCGGCGAACCTGATCTTTCTCTACGATCCATTCCCCTTTCAGGACACCCCTTCCACCGCGATGGCTGTAGATGCAAACGACAACCTCTACAGCCTTCGTATTCAGCGGAAACTGCGAAATCCAACAGCAGTCGCTCTACGATGCGGAGAACAGCGTGGTCGCCTTCATCAAGATTGCCGGAGGACGTATCTGTGGCTACAGCGGGGATGGCGGCCTCGCCGGAAATGCTGAAATTGGCAGTTCGATCGGCCAGATAGTTTTCGATGCGGCCGGCGATATGTACTTCAGCGATACCAACAACCAGCGCGTGCGCCGGATCGACTACGATACCGGCGTCATCAGGACCATCGCCGGAGATGGAACGGCCGGTTACACGGGCGACGGCGGGAAGGCGACATCCGCGACGTTGCATATTCCGACAGGTGTAGGTGTGGACTCGCAGGGAAACGTCTACATCATCAGCTCCGCGGCTACCGGGCAAGTGATTCGCAAGGTCAGATCCCCGGGTCTGCTGGGCTTCGGGAACCAGGCCAAGGGCGCGGCCAGCGCCGCCCAGTTGTTCACCATCACCGATACCGGCGACCTGGGAGATGACCCTGCACCAACGACGTCATCACCGGGACAAACGCGGCCGACTTCAAAATCGACAATACGACGACCACTTGCGTGCTCACGTCCGGTGCCTCGATGTACGCGGGCCAAACCTGCAGGATTGGGGTCATCTTCACGCCTTCAGGAACCGGCGCACGGTCAGCCACGTTGACCTGTTGGACAATACCATCAACGGGGCGGATAGTGTGACCCTCTCAGGGACGGGAGTATTGCCGACCCCGACCTTCAAAATTACCGCGCCGGCCAGCGGAGCATCCTTCACGTCTGGAACAGCCGTTACGTTCACGTAGACATAACATCGACATCGGGTGCGCAGCCCACGGGGACGGTTCAATTCAAAGTGGACGGCGCGAACTACGGTAGCGGAGTTACCTTTTCCGGCACCGGAACAGCGTCCACTAGTGTGACCGGCCTGACCACGACGACCCACACGTTATCCGCTACGTACAGCGGCAGCACGAGCTATGCGGCAGCGGGTCCCATCAGCGTCACGATCACCATAAAGGCGGCGGCGATCGTGAACTTTACTGCTCCTTCGGCGACACAGAAACTTAGCTCCACCACCAAGGTCACTCTCGCGGTCACTGTGAAGGCGACCGAGGGACCAGCACCCACGGCTCGGTGGATTTCTCCGTGGATGGCAAGTCTATGGCGACGTCCGCGATCATTTCGGGAAAGGCGTCAGTGAACACCGGAACTCTTGCGGTCGGTCACCACGTCTTGGTGGCCTCCTATAGCGGGAACAAGTATCACCCCGCGTCCGTGGCCAGTAGGAGAATCACCGTAACGCCGTAGGTCTGAACCATTCCACCTCCTCGACCGAGTTGGGCCGCCCGGAATCCCGGGCGGCCCGGCTTTTAATCGTAACCGGCTCGTCTGGGATGACGTCTCAGAAAGTTATGATGCTTGTGGGCAGGGCGCGATGAACTCAGGGCTTGAGATCGCAGGTCGTCGCATGCGTTGCGCATCGCGGCTTGGGTGTGCACATTACTCTTGCTGACTGCAGTCGTGCTTCCAGCCGCCCAGACAAAAGATTCTTCCCAACCCTCCAAGCCGGCGCTGACTCGAGACAGTTCTCCGGGAGCGTTTCCCGCTCTGACACTGGCGAAGCCATTTCCAAGGCAGAAGTCTCGCTCTTCCCTGCCGATCCCGACACGGCGAAAGCCGCAGGGGCCGAGCGCATCGTGCGCACCGGGCCGGACGGTACATTCGTGTTTATAGATCTTCCCGCCGGCAGCTTTGGGGTTTCGGTTTGGCGCAACGGATTTGTAGAAGTCTCTCCGCACGACGACGATCGAGGTCAATTCGTCACCCTCCGGCCCGGACAAAGAGTGGATAGTCTAACCCTGCGCCTTCGCCCCACGGGAGTGATCGCCGGGCAAGTCTCCGATGAAGACCGGGAGGCGGTTCAGGGCCTTGAGGTTATGGCTCTGCGCATCAAGTTTCAGCCGGGGGGAGGAAAAAAGGTTTCCCGCTTCGGTCGAACAGTCACTGACGACCTGGGCAACTTCCGCATAGCGAATCTTCCACCCGGTTCTTACTATGTGAGCGCGGGAGGTTTGATCGAGCACCCGATGGGGGCAACGGGACTCAAGCAAGGTCCGACGGGCGGCATGCAATATCGCAACACTTTTTATCCCGGAACACCGGCGATGGATGAAGCGCAGGTCGTGAAGCTCGGACCGGAGGGGAGCGCCAACGACATCCGATTCACCGTACCGACCGAGGGAAACTACGCGATCAAGGGCAAGGTGATCTCCGCAGAGGCGCGCCCGGCGCTTAAAGACGCGGAGGTCAGTTGCGAGAGAGTGGATGCCGCGGGTACACATTTGGACCCATTGGCGACAACGTGCGGGGGGAGTCCGATCATTCCTTCAAGTGTTCGTCTCTGGCTCCCGGTGACTACAGGCTCAAAGTGAAAACAGTCGACACCGCGGGTGTCGAGCACGAACTGGGTTTTGCATCGGTTCGCGTCGTGGACTCGAACGTGAATGCCGACATCGAAATTGGACGCGCTGCCGAAGTGCGCGGGAGTGTCGAGATGCCCTCGGGTCTTTCGCCGGAGGGAAAACGTATTACGCTTGAAACCTTCTGGTCAGGCTTTCATCTTCTCCACGAAGCACCAGGCATCGATGCTGGCGAACGATTCGTCATCACCAACATCCCGCCCGGTGAATTCACCTTTACGGTTTCAGATGCCCAGGGAGAAGAATCCGTTTACGTCAAGAGGGCGATCTGCGGCGAGCGGGATTATGCCTCCCACGAGTTGACGTTGGCGGTTGCGACCAGCCTCGACTGCGATGTCACATTGGCCAGCGACACTGGCACGATTCAAGGAAAGGTGACGGACGGTCAGAAGCCGGCTCGCGGGCTGGTCGTCGCTTTGATCCCTGAGTCAAAGGAGCTTCGCCGGATTCCGCGCTACACTCTCACAGCTCGCACGGATGTCGGCGGTCAGTACAAAATCGCCGGAGTGATCCCGGGAGAATATCTGCTGTTTGCCGTCCCACCGAGCGCGGACGAAGCCTAATTCGCCATCGATTTTCCGGAGAACCATGCCGACATTGCGGAGCCCGTCAAGGTCGACGCCAGCACAACTCAGGCGGTGAACTTGAAATCTTCCAAAGTTGAGCAGTGAGGCTTCGGTCGCGCTGCGATCGTCGCCGGAGCGTGGCAGGCTCTACAAGTCGGCTTCACAAATCACCCCGGCGCCGCAGATTGCGCAAGGTCAGGACGACCGCCAGAGTGCCGATTGCGATAAAGAGGCAGGCGCTGGTGATCCACGCCGGGTACAACTGCCGGGGCGGAGCGAAAGACGCAGTCAGGAAAAAAAAAGGATTCAGATACATCGGAATGCGGATGTTCAGCGGGATCTGGTACCAACCGCTTCCGGTGGCGACGGCCTGGGCGCGATGCCCGGTTTCATACATCGTCAGGCGCACAAAGAAGACGATGGCGGTGACCACGCTGATGGCAACGACCGTGGCGTAGGTCACGGCTGTGGCATGGACGCTGCGCTGGAACGCTGACGAGCAATAAAGACCGATCGCGCTCATGCAGGCCAGAATGATAACGGTTGTCAGAGTGGCGCTGAAAACTTCCCAGGGGCCGACGCCGCCAAACGCAAAGGCCATGCTCAGCACTGGCAGGCTCGTGACCAGCAGCAGCAGGACGAACAGCAGCGAAGAAACAAACTTGCCCCACCAGATTTCCCATGAAGTCAGCAACGAAGTGAGCAACCCGGCGAGGGTTCGTTGCTCTTTTTCAATGGTGATGGAGCCGGCGCTGAAGATGGGCACGAGCAGCAACAACAGACCCAGCTGCGAGTAGGCGAGGGTCAGAAACAGAACCACACCCACGGTTAACCCTGAATGCCGGACCCGCGGCCCTCGCTCGTAGTCAAGAAGTAGGCGAAGGTCACAACGGCGCCGAGAACCAGCAGATATAACGAGGGCAGCAGCCACCCGCGCCGTTCCCGCATGCGCTGCCGCAGTTCTTTTCGGATCATGGGGTTCATGGGTGTTTCTCCCGGAAGACCATCCGATAGCGTTCCTCCAGACCGAGAGCGCGATGATCGAAGCGGAGGATATTCACGCCAGCAATAACCAGCGCCCGCAGCAGTGCCGCGGCCTGCTCGTCTGCGCCGGCGATCTCAACTACCAGCCGGCCCGCGCTTGATTCCAAAGTGCGCGCACCCGCGGTTGAGTCGACAACGGTCACCGCGGGAGCGCTGTCACCGATCAGCTCGATTTCGTAAATTCGCACTGGATCCTGCGGAGCGCGCAATTGCAGAACCGAGTGACCTTCGGCGTCGCTCGCATTGCGGCCTCCCCCAATCAGGGCGATCTGGGTGCAAATATCTTCGAGGTCGCTAAGAATATGCGACGAGATCAGGATCGTGATGCCTTCGGCCTGCAATCGTTTGAGTTGCTCGCGCAGTTCGATACGCGCCAGTGGATCTAGGCCGGTAGCCGGTTCGTCCAGCAATAAGACCTTGGGGTCGTGCAATAGAGTTTTTGCCAGAACCAGGCGCTGCTTCATGCCGAACGAGAGTTGCTCCACTGAGGTTTCACTGCGGTTTGCCAGCCCCGAGCGTTTCAGCGCGCGGTCGACGGCAGCCCGGTTGCGCGCGCCTTTAAGTTGGAACGCGTCGGCGAAGAACTCCAGGAATTCGCGCACGCTCATGTCCTGGTAGACGCCGGGCTGATCGGGCAGGTAGCCAATGAGGCGTTTCACCTCGCGTGTCTGTAGGTTCACATTCAGGCCATCGATCTGAGCTGTGCCGCTATCCATCGGCAGCAGCGTCGAAAGCACTTTCATCAGCGTGGTCTTGCCCGCGCCGTTCGGCCCGACCAGTCCGAACAGTTCTCCGGCGCCCACGTGCAGAGTGAAGCCGTCGAGTGCGCGTGTGCCGTTAAAACTCTTGCGCAGTTGTTCGACATCGATCATGGCTGCTCCGAAATCATGGCTGCGTCAGGATCATGGCCGCTCCAGAATCATGGCTGCTCCAAAACAACAACGATGAGCGCATGGACGCTTCGCTGATGGGAAACGTTCAACTCGACCGGCAGCGCCGGCCCGTCGCTGAGTCCGGCAAACACGCGCCCCCAGCCGACAAATGGCAAGCCGGAGGTGAGCACCGCATCCTGTAACGTTTGTTGTCTGGCATCATAGGTCGGGAGGATCATAGGCTGCCGCTTCCCGTTCTCCGGGCGGATCCGCGTCGGCGTGATCGAGTCCAGTTGAATTTCCTCGCCGGGCCCGAGCGCACGCAGCTCGTATAAAGCGTTGGCCGGGTAATCCAGGTACACAGCATCCTCAAAACGCTGGCCCGTATCGTTGCGCAGTCGGTTAGGCGCGACGAAGTGCACGGTGCCGGGGAATTCGTGCAAGCCTTGCAAACTCAGATCCTGGAACGACCATTTCAGCAAGGGCAACTCAACCTGGCTGGGCGGACCCAGGTGAATGTCGTAGGTGCGGCGCTCTTGTGCTGCCTGCCGGTTCATCTCTGCCCAGATTTGGCTGTTGGCTTCGTTGTCCCCGAAATTCGAGGACGTGAACACAGCGGGATCGGTAATCGAAACCAGGACGTCACGCCGGTCAGGAGCGGAGACCCGAAGGTTATAGTCGGCCAGCGCCAGGGGGCTTCGCGAATCGAGGTAATAGGTCGCAAGATTGTCCAAACGAAAACTTTTGGGCCGGCGACTGGCGCTGGAAAAATAGAAGCCTGCGGCAAACAGCAGAGCCAGTCCGCACATGCTGATCCAACCGAGTTCTAAACGGCGCAAGCGCCGCAGCACGGCAAAGTTCAACACGCCGATCATGACTATGTAAACCGCCAGCCAGATGAGCAGCCAGCGCAACCGCGGAAAATCGAAGGCGGTCGCGAACCGGCGGCTCAACCAGCCGGTCTGGTTCTGGTTCGGGTTCCATCCATAGGTTGGCTCGAGAACACCCCGCAGATTCTGGCCGACGAAAGCGTCGCCCAGGTCGTTCGAGTTTAGCCCGGAAACGCGAATGAGAGTGCCCTTGCCCACCCGTTCACTCTTGGAGGATGCCGGCCCTTGACGATAGGCGGAAAGAAAGCTCGGATCAGCGATCTCGTCTTCGAGCAGAACCAGGCGACCGCCGCTGCGCAAAAATCCTTCGAGCGCATCGCGCTGCGCCCGGGTGAAATCGGCCGTCGGCCTTGCCAGCACAATCGCTCTGCACGCCGAATAGGCCCACCAATGGTCACGCGGGTCGTTCACTATTTCGAACTTAGCCTGGCGGTTCTTGTCGGCTCGTTCCTCAACGGTGCCGCTGAACTGTATCTGTGACTGCGCGGTTTTGCACGTGCCGTCGCTCGAGCACATCAGCACGATCAAATTGGCCTGGCGCAAAGGAGCTTCTTGTTTGTCGTGGCCGAAAACAACGCCCGCGGCAGTCGCGTCGGCCGTGACGACGGCATTCCCGCCCGGCATCAGTAGCGGCAACTCCAGCTCGCGCTCCTCCCCGGCGTTCAGCGTAACGTCTGCTGTGATGGTGTTCACGACGGAATTATTCGCGACTGAATTATTCTGGTCTGTGGCTGCGATCCGCAGATGAATGGTCTGCGCTTCCGGGGAAGGATTGCGTACGATCAGGCGGACGGAAGAGGTGGCACCCGAGTAGCCGTGCAAGCCGATGTCGGCGATGCGCAGGTTAGCGTCGGCGACCAGCGATGCCGCCAGTGCCAACACGAAACCGGTGCACAACAGTACGGGTCTCATCTTTAATCTTTAGCAGGGTTGTACGCGGAAACGAAGGAAATATCAAGAAGGGAGATGCGGCGCTTACTTGGCGTTACGCCGAGACTCAAGTCATCTAGGCAATCTCAACGATCGCGCGGAACTGCCGGATGATCAGTACAGGCGGATGACCGGTACGGTCCGATGACACAACTTAGGCAGTCGACTTGAAGTCCTCCAAAGTTGAGCAGTGACCTCGATTCCTCGCCACCGCTGCCCATCGCGATATAATGAGGCGAGTTGTAACTCTCCCCCGTTGAAAAAACCTTCGCTATGGCCGGCAGGAGGACAAGCCATGAAAATTATCCGACTCGTAGTATTCAATCTTGTCGTGTGTCTTGCTTCGGGTGCCTGGGGGCAGGCTCCGGCCCCTCCGGCGGCCAGTGGAGCCACCGATCGACCCGTCAGGCTCGATGTGGTGGTGACCGACAAGTCCGGGACTCCCGTTTCCGGCTTGCAGCAATCGGACTTTACTATTCTCGATGACAAGCAGCCACGGGCAGTCCTCGCCTTTCGCGCGTTCGACGACACCAGCAAAGATCGGGTGCAGGTAATTTTCCTTATCGATAACGTGAATGCTTCATACCGGGCGGTAGGCTACGCTCGACAGCAGCTGGAAAAATTTCTGCGGCAGGGGGACGGCCCGCTTCCCATACCAATGTCGCTGCTCCTGTTTTCGAATAAATCAATTCGGGCCCAAGGGACGGTGACTCGCGACAGAAATGCCTTGTTGGATTGGCTGCACTCCGCCGAGTCCGGCCTACGCGATATGGGCAGATCGGGAGGGTTCTATGGCGGTGCGGAACAAATGCAACTCTCCCTCGGCAATCTCGAAGACTTCATATCATTTGAATCAAAACAACCCGGGAGAAAGCTCTTGATTTGGCTCAGTTCAGGATGGCCCCTGCTCTCAGGAATGTTTGCGGAATTGCCCCCGAAAGATCAGGAAATGGCGTTCCATCGCGTTGTTAAATTGTCCACCGAGATGAGAGAGGCTCGGGTCACGCTTTACAGTGTCGATCCACTTGGGATGGACGATGCCGCTGGATTGCAGACGGTTTATTACGAGAACTACCTCAAGGGTGTGGTTTCGGCAAGTAAGGTAGATAACGGAAACCTGGGGCTGCAGGTAATCGCCACCCAAAGCGGCGGCCAGGTTCTCAATAAAAGCAGCGATGTTGCCGGCTTGATTGCCAAATGCGTTGCAGACACAAAGGCTTATTACACTCTTTTCTTCGAGTCGGCCGACGCTGACCATCCTGATGAATATCACGACCTTCAGGTCAAGGTCGACAAACCCGGACTCACAGCACGCACCCGGACTGGATATTACGCACAGCGGCGAGAGGTCGCGAAATAGCGGCTGAGTTCCGGCGGATCCAACCGCTTGGAGTCGTTTCCTAGTACGGCCCGATGATGCCGGCGATGGCGCGGGCCGCGGGCGGCGCACCTTCAGTGTCTTCTTTCTTAGTGTCCAGGACGTCCAGATACTTCAAGCCGGAGCCGGTGTTGAAGAGCACCACGGTATCGTCGGCGCTGAAAAATCCGCTGGCCAGCAATTTCTGATAGGCGACCAGAGATGCAGCGCCTTCCGGCGCGGCGAAAATTCCTTCGACCTTTGCCCAGTGGCGTGTGGCATCGAGAATTTCCGTGTCGGTCGCGGTCAGAGCGAGGCCTCCACTTTTTTTCAGAATGTCGAGGATCAGATAGTCGGCGTAGGGTTTCGGCACGCGCAGGCCGGCAGCCAGCGTCGCCGCGTTCGGCCACATTTCTGCTTCCGTGCGTCCTTCATCCCATGCTTTAGCAATGGGCGCGCATCCAGCAGATTGCACGCTGATCATGTTTGGACGCTCGGGGCCGATGAAGCCCAGCTTTTCCATCTCATCGAAAGCCTTCCACATGCCCAGCAGTCCAACTCCTCCGCCTGTTGGATAAATGATTCCATCCGGCAGCTTCCAGCCGAGCTGTTCGGCAACTTCGTAGCCCATGGTCTTCTTGCCTTCGACGCGATAGGGCTCTTTGGTGGTGGAAACGTCGAACCATCCTTCTTTTTTCCAAGACTCGGCTTCTTTCAACTCGCCGACTTTGCGGGCGCAGTCGGAGATGAGGCCGTCGACCAACGTGACCTTCGCTCCGTAGTAGTCGCACTCAACGCGGTTGGCGATGGGAACGTCTTTGGGCATGAAGATGTGAGCTTCGAGGGAAGCCGCGGCGGCATAGGCGGCGAGGGCGCTCGCAGCGTTTCCGGCGGAAGGGATGGCCAGCTTCTTCAGGCCGAAATGGCGGGCCATGGTGACCGCGGCGGAGAGTCCGCGAGCTTTGAAAGAGCCAGTGGGATTCAGGCCTTCGTCTTTAATGAAGACGCCAGGATATTCGCGGCTGCGCAGCATGGGGGTGAAACCCTCGCCGAGCGACACCGCCGCAGCTTCAGGCAGGACGGCATCGTAACGCCACATGGTAGGGGCAAGCGGCAGCAGCGAGGATGGCGAAAAACTCTTCTTGATGCTCGCCAGATCGTAGCGCGCATACAAAATGCCGCCATCTTTCGGGCAAACAGTTTGTGGACGGTCGGCGGGATAATGCTCGCCGCAACGCGTGCATTCCAGGTGAGTGAGGCGCGACACGTTTAAAGTTTATCAGGCGTGAGGAGACTCTGGCATTGATGAGACGGCTAATCTGAGGAGGCTGCGCTTCGCACGAAGATAGTCGCGACTTCGTCGCCGTAAATCGCCTTCCAGCCGGCCGTTTCCTCGAGAATGTTGGCCAGAGCAGAGTCCTTGGGCACAACCGCGCAGTGAGCTCGGGACTGCTGAAGAAAACTCTCCCAGCCCGGCTCCACGTGAACCATCTTCAAGTAAGACCTTAAGAATTCCTCGCCGAAGAAATCGTGGCGATCATCGATTACCATGCGCACCCGCGGGTAGAGCTGGTAAATCAAATATCCGCCCCAATCGTCGGGAGCGACCAGCGGCCCCTGCACGTCTTCTTTCGTCAGGTACTCAACCGCCGCTACCGGGAATCGCTTCGCGTCAAAGTGAGCGTCCATCAATGGCTTCGCCCACAGATTGCCACCGTGAGCCGCAATCCAGCAGGTGAAGACAACCATCGCGAGTGGCCAAAGATGGCCGCGCAAGCTGAACTCGACTGCCTCCATCCGCCGCAGAAATTGCGCAGATACAAAACCTCGCCCTCCCTGGCGCCGATCCCCAAATCCTTCCATCGCCTCCGACAGCCATGGCCCGATGATCAGAATCAGCAGCAGCGACGAGACGGGGATGTTCCGCGACGCGTACAGCCCGGAATACACAGCGAACAAAAGCGCAAGAGAGTGGCTCGCGCGCGCCGGGCCTGCCTCGCGCCCTTTCACGGCCAGCGCAACGAGCGTGAGCAGCAGTAATCCGGCGAAACACTTCTGCGCCACGTAATGAAAAGTCGGAGACTGAAACTCGTTAATGTGATCCATCAGAAAACGGTTCGTAAGATAGCGGTAGATGTGAACGTGCAGCTGGAAGCCATAAGGATTCAACAAAGTCGCGAGGCCGCTCAGGGCGCCGATCAGAGTCAGAGCCCGAACGAGACGCCCGGCGCGGATCTTCCGCAAGATGTCGTCGAACCGGTCTCCGGTCGGCTTCAGCCACTGCCATACGGCGCCGCACCAGTAGATCGCGAGCAGCACGAAGCCCACCAGAAATCCACCGTGAACATTCACCCACACCAGCATCAGAGGCGGTAGCAGCCACAGCATCGGAACGCGCTGGAGTTTGGGTTCAGAAGTCGCGACCGACTTGTAATCATAGGCACAACAGCTTTTCTCTGACGAATCCAGAATCCAGAACCACGTCACCGTGAACAACCAACTCACCACGTGCGGCCGGGCCAGAAAATGAATCATCGCCGCCGAGGCCGCCAGCAGCACCAGAAGCAACGCCACCAAAATATTCGTTCCGCGCTGCAGCAGCAGCCGGAAGGTCCAGGCAAACACCGCCGCAATCACCAGGGCCGTGAAAAACACCACGCCGTTCAGTCCGGCCGCACGATCGAGCCATCCCACCAGCACGTCGTACAGCCACTCCCAGGCAAACCAGGCTCGGCCGGTCGTTGCTGAAAAAGCGGTCGCGGAAAAAGGATCGACGCGGGGAATCGCATGCGTCGCCAGAATCATTTGCCCGGTGCGAATGTGCCAGCCGATTCCGGCGTCCCCCAGCAGCCGCACCGATAGAGTGGTGAACGCCAGCAAGCCCAGCAGCGCCGCGAAAATCAAGTCGCCCACCGATGGCACAACCCATCGCACCCACGCCGGGCGCAGGTCCGCATGCGAAGTTCTAGAGCCGATTGCCATCGCGGTGAATCTTATAGAGTAGGAGCTTGATCGGCAAGAACTGATCAGATGAAACCTGATCAGCTAGAAGAAGATCAACCGCAGAATGAACAACCCGAAGTTACATCGCGTTGTAATCGTGGGAGCTGGTTTCGGTGGACTGAACGCAGCCCAGGCGCTGGCCAGCGCACCGGTGAGCATCACCGTCGTCGACCGGAAAAATCATCACATCTTCCAGCCGTTGCTCTATCAGGTGGCTACGGCCGGCCTCTCGCCCGGCGAGATCGCCGCGCCCATCCGCTCCATTCTGCACCGTCACAAGAATGTCGAGGTGCTGATGGCCGAGGTTATGGGGTTCGATCTCGAACGCCGCGTGGTGCTAACTGCGGAAGGGCACGACGCACAAGCCGACCCACAAGCGATTCCCTATGATTTCCTCGTTGTCGCCGCCGGCGCCAGCCACGCCTATTTCGGCCACGACGAATGGCAGGCCCTCGCTCCCGGTCTCAAGACGATCGAAGACGCGCTTGAAATCCGCCGTCGCGTTCTGCTCGCCTTCGAATTAGCCGAACGCCGCGCCGCCGCCGAGAACCATGATGGCCAGAACCATGATGGCGGAAACTACGATTTCCAGAAACACGCAAACGACCCGCTGAACTTCGTGGTCGTCGGAGCCGGTCCCACCGGGGTCGAACTCGCCGGAACCCTCGCTGAAATCTGCCGCCACGCCCTCGCCCAGGATTTCCGCACCATCGATCCCCGCCGCGCCCGCATTCACCTAATCGAAGGCGGACCGCGCGTGCTTCCCGCCTATCCCGAAGATCTGTCGCGTAGCGCTCTGGAGCAACTGCGGCGCCTCGGGGTTGAGGTGCTCACTTCGACCATGGTTACGAACGTCGAGCCCGGCGCGATTTACATGAGCGGCGGCGCGACCGGAGCCGCCGGCGCAACCAGGGCAAACGAAACCAGGGTAACCGAAACAAAGATGAACGCAGCCGTTATTCTTTGGGCCGCAGGCGTGGCCGCATCCCCGCTCGGTAAAAAGCTCGGCGTACCCATCGATCGCGCCGGACGCGTGCTGGTTAACTCCGATCTCAGCCTCCCCAACCATCCCGAAGTTTTCGTCATCGGAGACCTCGCGGCACTGAAAGACTCATCCGGCAAGCTGCTGCCGGGTGTCGCGCCGGTGGCCATCCTCGAAGGCCGGTACGTAGCCAAGGTTATTCGTCGTGAGATTCGCGGTGACCATGGAACCTCGCCCCGTAAGCCTTTTCACTATTTTGACAAAGGCAGCCTGGCCACCATCGGCCGCTCAGCCGCAATCGCGCAGTTCGGCAAGATTCATATTTCAGGCTTCATCGCGTGGCTGGCATGGCTGTTCGTCCACATTTTTTTCCTGATCGGCTTCCAGAACCGCGTGCTGGTCTTCATTCAGTGGGCGTGGTCGTATTTCACCTACGAGCGCAGCGCCCGCCTCATCACCGGCAGCACCAGTCTTCCCGGCTGGAGCAGCGCGACCTCCGGGACTTCCAACGCCGGCGAAGCCGAAGAAATCTCTGCCGTTAGTCGCAAATAAGAGTAAGAATATTGTTGTAGGCAACCCGTGAAAACTGGCTCCATTTCGCGAATCCTTCTCGGCCTCGTGACGGTACTCTCTCTCTCTTCTATCTCATCCGCAGAAGTCCTCAAGATCGTTGTCAACGACACCATTCAGCCCATCACCGAGGAATACATCGCTCGCGCCATCGACGAAGCTCAGCGCCGCAACGATCAAGCTGTATTGATCGAGATCAATACTCCCGGAGGCCTCGTCGAATCTACCCGCCAGATCATCGAGAAGATCACTTCGTCGCAGGTCCCGGTCATCGTCTATGTGGCGCCCAGCGGCAGCCGCGCCGGTTCGGCGGGAATCTTCATCCTCGAAGCGGCCGATGTCGCGGCCATGGCCCCCGGCACCAACGCAGGAGCCGCGCATCCCGTCCTGCTCTTCGGTCCAACCCAGGTCAAACCCGACGACGAAATGAAGCAGAAAATTGAGAATGACGCCGCTGCTTTAATGCGCTCGGTCGTTTCCCGGCGCGGCCGCAATGTCGAGCTCGCCGAGAGCGCCGTGCGCGAATCGAAATCCTTCACCGACCAGGAAGCCCTGGCGCAGCACCTGATCGACTACATAGCATCCAGCCAGGACGATCTTTTCCGCCAGATGGAGGGCAAAAGCTTCAAGCGCTTTAACGGCCAGGAGGCCGCTGTGAATCTCTCGGGCCAGCCCGTCGTAGCTTTTGGCATGACCGTTAAGGAACAGATCCTCGACTATCTGATGGATCCCAACATCTCGTTCATTCTGCTCGCGATTGGCGCCCTCGCGCTCTATGCCGAATTCAATCATCCCGGCGCGGTGGTTCCAGGTACCGTGGGCGTTGTCTTTATTTTGCTCGCGCTCTTTGCCCTGAATTTGATGCCCGTGCGCTTTGCCGCGCTGGGCCTCATTCTTGGCGCGTTCGCACTTTTTGCCGCGGAAGCCAAATTCGCCACTCACGGCGTGCTCACCATCGGCGGCATCGCGCTCCTCACCCTCGGAGGCCTGCTCCTCGTCGATTCGCCGATCCCTGAAATGCGCGTCCACCTGCTCACCGCGCTGGCGGTCAGCGTTCCACTTGGCATGATCACGGCATTCTTGATGAGCATTGCCCTCAAAGCGCGCCGCAATAAGATGGTCTCCGGCGCGCAAGGAATTATCGGCGAAACGGGAATCGCGCAAACCGATCTCTCCCCGCGCGGAAAAATCTTCGTCCACGGCGAACTCTGGGACGCCGTCTCTTCTTGCGACGTGTCTGCGGGACAGTCCGTAGTGGTGCGCCGCATCGACGGACTGCTGCTTCAAGTTGACCCTCTGGCCGCAACCCGACCCGCACCCGCACCTGCCATTCCCACGTAAACTTCTCCCGCGCACCAGCGCAAGCAACGGCCGGCCGCCCGAATTCCGCGCTCGTCCCCTCTCCCTGCGTTACAATCCGCGATAGGATTGTTGTTCGCTTCGGAGTGGAGATTCAAATGGAAATCTTTGGCATCGGAATAGGATTCGTCACCATTATCATCGTTGTCTTTGCTCTTTACGTTCTAAGCTCAATCAAGATTCTCGCCGAGTACGAACGTGGAGTCATCTTCCGCCTCGGACGGTTATTGTCCGCCGCCAAGGGACCCGGAATAGCCCTGGTGTTCGCCCCGATCGACCGCATGGTCCGCGTCTCGCTCCGTCAGGAAGCTCTCGAAGTCCCGCCGCAAGACATCATCACCCGCGACAACGTTACGCTCAAAGTAAATGCGGTAATCTTTCTGCGCGTGATCGATCCCAGCAAAGCTGTGGTCGAAGTTTCCAACTACGTCTACCAGACTTCGCAATTCGCCCAGACCACGCTGCGCTCCGTGCTCGGCGAGCAGGAACTCGACGAACTTCTCGCCCACCGCGAAAAAATCAACCTGCGCCTGCAAAGCATTCTCGACCAGCACACTTCCCCCTGGGGCGTGAAGGTGACCAACGTCGAGGTGAAGCAGGTCGACATGCCGGAATCCATGCTGCGCGCCATGGCCAAGCAGGCTGAGGCTGAACGCGAAAAGCGTTCCAAGATTATTCACGCTGAGGGCGAGTTCTCAGCCGCGCAGCGCCTGGTAGATGCGGCCCATCTGCTGGCTACCGAGCCCGTCAGCGTGCAGCTCCGCTACCTGCAGACCCTGACCGAAATCGGCGTCGAAAAAAATACCACAGTAATATTCCCCGTTCCTGTGGATTTTTTCTCTGGCCTGCAGAAGCTGCTGGGCAAGGGTGACGACAAGGCTGCGGCATGAAGGAGGAAGAGCGGCGCTTCAGGACCGCGTAGAGCGCTTCACTATCAATGTGGGCCTTAGCCCCTGAGGTACATATTTGCAATGGATCCCGAACAAGACACTGAAATCACATTAGGCACCGCGAAACTCCTCACCCTGTTCTTCGGACTGGTGATAGTGTGCGCGGTTTTCTTCGCGCTCGGCTACACCCTCGGCCGCAAGTCAGACATCGGGCTCGCCGCCCCCAGCGCCGCAACTGCTCTGCAACCCGCGTCCAACGGCGCCAAACCGGCCGGCTCAGCGTCCCCTCAATCCGCTCCCCAGATGACTTTTTACAAAGCGGTCGAGCAGAAGGACGCCAATGCGCAACTGACGCCCGCTTCCACCGACGCGAACTCCGCCAATCCCCCGGCAACAGGTCAGCCTACATCTTCACCCGGCGCGTCTTCTCCGGCATCGTCCTCAGGAACGGCTGGTTCCGGAACCCCAGCGCAGCCCTCGCAGACCGGCAACCCGCCTGATCCCATGGCAGCAATTCCCAGCACGCCTTACTTCGTGCAGGTCGCCGCCGTCACCAAGCAGGAGGACGCCGAGGCCCTGGTCGATGCCCTTAAGAACAAGCAATATGCCGCCTTCGTAGCCACCAACGCGGCCAACGAAAAGTTATTTCGAGTTCAGGTTGGCCCCTTCAACGACGTCAAAGACGCCGAAGCAGCCCGTTCCCGGCTGATCAACGACGGATACAACCCGATCGTCAAGAAGTGAAAACCTGAAACAACAGCACTGAAAATCGGCAGCAAGATAAAGATCGAAACCCCATGAAGCCTGATCCTCTGTTGAACCGCCGCGTCATCTTCAAGCTGCATGGCATGGACCCGCTTGATGCAACCATCCTCAAGCAGGACGCCACCGGCTACTGGATTCGCGGCGGCACTCTAGCCCCTATACTCGACCAATCGAATTGTTCTCAGGATAACGATGTGCGTTTCCTCGAATTCACACGCATCGAATGGCTACGAGCGCCGCGCCCGCGGCCCTGATATCCGTTATCTCAAAGATTGACAACCGTCGATTTAACAGCTATTCCTAGTCCCCATGACCTCGCCGACATCGCTCGACCACACGCTTCACGCCATTGCCGATCCCACGCGCCGCCGCATCCTCGGAGCTCTCAAACAACGCGGCCCAGCTGCCCCAAGCACTCCCGCAGTCACCAAGCACGCGGGGCTTTGCGCCGGCGACATCGAGGAGCGCGTGCGCCTCTCTCAGCCCACCATCTCGCATCACATGGCCATTCTCACCAAGTCCGGCCTGGTCGAGGTAGTCAAGCAGGGCCAATGGCGCTGGTATCGCCGCAACGAAAAAGCCCTCCGCCGATTGGTGAAGAGCCTGCGCACTCAACTTTGACGCAACTGCAGTTATAAGGAGTTGTCATCCCGAGCAAAGCGAGGGATCCTGGTGCTTGCCTGTCGCACGGGTGATGCGGCCGCGGGCGAACACCAAGATCCCTCGCTTCGCTCGGGATGACAAGCATTTTGTTTTGTCTAAG
>CAWEBA010000042.1:0-74934 GCA_963807145.1 uncultured Acidobacteriaceae bacterium
CGTCGAAGCCGACGATCAGGAGCTGGCCGATGTTAGGTGCCTTAAGCGTCTTTCCGTGAGCAGTCATTCGATGCGATTTCCCGGTAGCACCCAGTGATCTCTATGGCTAGATTTCCTTCTTCAACTCCGCCAGTAAATTCAGAGCCTCCAGGGGCGTGAGCCGGTTCAAATCCACTTCCCGCAGCTTCTCCAGCACCGGCTGCGACAGCGGCGTGAAGATGGTCAACTGCGTTGCCGGCGGTGCGGCCCCGGGAGAGAGATGCTCGGTCAACGCGCGTTCGGCGGACTCGTGCTCGGCCAACACGTCGCGCGCTCGCGTGATGACTTCATTCGGCAACCCCGCCAGTTTGGCCACTTCGATGCCGTAACTGCGGTCGGCCGCTCCCGGCTCAACCTTACGCAAGAATACAATTCCGCCTCCGGTCTCTTTCACCGAAACGTGATAGTTCTTCACTCCCGCAAGCTGCTCGGCCAATTCCGTCAGCTCGAAATAGTGCGTGGCGAATAAAGTTTTGGCGCGGACGCGCGCGTGCAGATATTCGATCGCCGCCCAGGCAATCGCCAATCCATCATAAGTGGACGTCCCGCGGCCCACTTCATCGAGCAGGATCAGCGAGCGCGCGGTCGCGGTATGCAGAATCGCCGCCGTCTCCGTCATCTCGACCATAAATGTCGAACGACCGCGCGCCAGGTTGTCGCTGGCGCCGATGCGGGTGAAGACGCGGTCGACCACGCTGAGCCGCGCCGAGCGCGCCGGAACGAACGAGCCCATCTGCGCCAGGATCACGATCAGCGCCGTCTGCCGCAAATAGGTAGACTTGCCTCCCATGTTCGGCCCGGTCAGCAGCAGAATCGTGTGCGTGGACGAATTCAGGTAAAGGTCGTTGGGCACGAAACGCTCACTGCCTCCGGCCATCTCCTGTTGCTCGATCACGGGATGCCGGCCCTCGACAATCTCCAGATCGCCCTCGTCACCAGCCGGCGAGGCTTTGCCTATAGAGGGGACGAATTGCGGCCGGCAGTAATTGCGCAGAGCCGCAATGTGCGCCAGCGAAGCCAGCACATCTACCTCAGCCAGCGCCAATGCGGTTTTTCTAATCCGCTTCGCTTCGGATGCAATCGCTGTGCGCAATTCGGTAAACAGACGCCGCTCGATCTCGACGATCTTTTCTTGCGCATCGAGAATCTTGGCTTCATATTCTTTTAACTCCGGAGTGGTAAAGCGCTCGGCACCCACCAAAGTCTGCTTGCGTTCATAATCCTGCGGAACCAGATGCAGGTTTGGTTTCGAAACCTCGATGTAGTAGCCAAAGATGGAATTGAATTTCACCTTGAGCGAGCTGATTCCGGTGCGCCCACGTTCCCGCTGTTCGATCTGCGCCAGCACCTGCTTGCTGTTGCGCGAGAGTTCGCGCAATTCGTCGAGATCACGATCGACGCCTGCGGCAATCACACCCCCATCGGCGAAACTCAATGGAGGCTCGGGGACAATCGTCTTCTCAATGCGTTCGCGCAGGTCACCGAGTTCGTCGAGCAAGCTGTGCAAAGTCCTCAGCCGCTCTGCCGCGAGTCGCCCCACCGCAGCCTTGATTCCAGGAATCTTCGCGAGCGACGCAGCCAGAGCCAGTACATCGCGGGGATTCGCCGTCTCCAGCGTCACGCGGCTCAAAAGCCGCTCTAGGTCGAGCACGCCGTCGAGCGCGCGTCGCAACTCCTCGCGCGCGATGACGTCCTTTACGCCTGCTTCGACGGCATTCAGCCGCGCATTGATTTCTGCCAGATCGAGCGAGGGCCGCAGCAGCCAAGCCCGCAGCAACCGCTTGCCCATGGGCGTGACCGCGGCATCGATCGAGCGAAACAGAGTGACGCCTGCATCCGCCCCGGCAAACAGCGGCTCAATCAATTCCAGATTTCTGACGGTGACCGCATCCAGCACCAGGCAGTTCTGCCGCTCGTACCAGCCGATGCGGTCGACGTGATCGAGCGATCCACGCTGTGTCGAGCGCACATAATAGAGAATCGCCCCAGCCGCGGCCGCGGCCGCAGTCCGTCCGGCGAGCCCAAATCCCTCGAGCGACAGCACTCCAAAATGATTTTCCAGCAACGGGATGGCATGATCGGGCGCGAAGATCCAGTCATCCAGCGGAGTCTCGGCACAGGTAGTCCCCGGTGCGCGAGGCTGAGGTGTCGAAGCGGGTGGCTGCGTAGGCAGAGCGCGGGTGGTTTTTGTATCAAAGAGCGGAGCGGCTGACCCATACAACAACTCTTTCGGCCGCAGTTGCTCCAGTTCTTCCTGTACTCGACGCAGTGCGTTCTCGCCGGAAAATTCTGTAGCGCGAAACTCCCCGGTGGAAAGATCCAGCGCGGCGAAGCCCACGTGCTCTCCCACTTGCGCCAGCGCCGCGAGAAAGTTATTCTCCTCCGACCCGAGCAGCGAGTCGGCGGCCGTCCCGGGCGTGACCACGCGCGTCACTTCGCGCCGCACTAATTTCGTACCGATCTGCTTCTTCGCGAGCCGCGCATCCTCCATTTGCTCGCAGATCGCCACCTTGAAGCCTTTGCGGATCAGCTTGCCAATGTAGCCTTCCGCCGCGTGGTGCGGCACTCCGCACATGGGCACGGCGATGCCTTTCTCCTTGTTGCGCGAGGTGAGCGTGATCTGCAGCTCTTTGGACGCGACAAGCGCATCGTCAAAGAAAAGCTCGTAGAAATCTCCCAGACGGAAAAACAGGAGCGCGGTGGGATGCTCTTTCTTGACGGCAGCATATTGCCGCATCAGCGGAGTGGACGGCTCGGTCATCGTTTCAACGCGCTTGGCGCGGATTATAACAAGTTCAGATTCGTTAAGTTTCAAGGTTTCAAGGTTGCAGGGTTTCAAAGTTTCACTTTTCCCAAAACAATACCCGGCGCGCGTTCTCTTTGAAACCTTGAAACCTTGAGACCTTGAGACTTTGAGACTTTGAGACCTTGAGACCTTGAGACCTTGAAAGCTTGAGACTTTGAAACCTCGCTTGACGCAGCTTCTCCCACAGTGTTTACCTAATGCATGGAACTGCGCAAAGATCCCATCACTCGCTCCTGGGTCATGACGGGAGACGATCCAGCCGAAACAGCGCCGCGTCTTCAAACTGCCTGCCGTTTTTGTCCGGACTCACCCGAGGCCACTCAGGTGATCGCCGCTTTGCCCAGCGCTTCGGGCTGGTCGGCGCGGTCCATGGTGCATCCCGCTCCGCTCTACCATATTGAAGGCGAACCCGGCCGCCGCGGTGACGGCATTTATGACCGTATGAATTCGGTTGGGGCGCACGAAGTGCTGGTCGAGAATCCGCAGCATGATCGTCAGCTCTGGAATGCGAGCGACGATGAAATCGGAATGTTCCTGCGCCTTGCCGCCGAACGCATCCTCGACCTCAAACGCGACCCGCGCATCAAGTATGTCAGTCTTTACAAGGACTACGGCCCGAGCGCCGGGCAGGAATTCAACCATCCCACATCGCAGCTCACGGCCACCATGTTCGTTCCCCGGCGCGTGCTCTACGAATTGCGCGCAGGGCGCGAATACTTTAAGGAAAAAGAGCGCTGCGTATTCTGCGACATTCTCAACCAGGAAGAGCGTCAAGCCTCACGCGTGATCGAGGCCCGCGGCGATTACGTTGCACTCGGGCCCTACGCTCCGCGCGTCCCTTACGAAACCTGGATTTTGCCTCGCAACCACGATGCCTCCTTCGAGCGCACGGGATTATCGAAGCCGGGATTGCGCGTGAATCTGGCCGCGCTTCTGCGCCGCACGCTGCAGCGCATTCGCACGGTCACCGAAGGCTTCCACCTTGTGCTGCACACCTCGCCCAACAGCCTGCATCCCTCGAAAACTCTCGGCTATTGGAAGACCATCGATGACGACTACCACTGGCATATCGAGATCATGCCGGTCCTAGCCGCCAAAGCCCGGTCCTATACCTTCAAGGAGGTTTACTATTCGCCGGTGAGCTCGGAGACCGCAGTGAAGCAACTGCGGGAGGCGAAGATCGATGGATGAATTTTAGGAGACCAAGTTGAAACAAACGCTTTGTATCGTGCTGTTGCTCGCCGCCGCATCCGCTGCCCAGACCGGCGGCAGTCCATTGGTGAACGGCGCACCCTCGGCCGAAAAACAGAAAGTGCTCTGGCAAAAACTGGAGTCGACGATTCACGATGTCGACCAGAACCTCGACGGCGTGATGGGAGTGGCCATCGAAGACCTGACCACCGGCAACCAGTTCTTCCTGCACGAGAATGAAGTCTTCGCGCAGGCCAGTTCGATCAAGATCACGGTGCTCGCCAATCTGTTTCTCCAGGCGCAGCAGGGCAAGCTGAAGCTTACAGATCTCTACACCCTGCAGTCCTCTGACTTGGTGCCCGACAGCGACATCATGGGCGGGCTCACCCCCGGTGTCACCCGCATCACCCTGCGCGATCTTGCCACCATGATGGTCGCGGTCAGCGACAACTCCGCCACCAACGTGCTCATCGACCGCGTAGGGATGGCGAACGTCAACGCCATGCTCGATTCCCTCGGACTGGCGCACACTCGCTTGCGCCGCAAGATGATGGATGTCGAAGCTGCCAAGCAAGGCCGCGAAAACATTTCCACGCCGCGTGAAATGATGACCTTGCTGGAAGACATTTATCGAGGAAAGCTGCTCGACAAAGAGTCGACCGCCGAGTTCTTCAAAGTCCTGAGCACAAACAAAGATTCGTGGATTCCCCGCGACCTGCCGGCCGACGTAAAGATCGCCAACAAGCCGGGCTCGCTCGAAGCCGTGCGCAATGATTCCGGAATCGTCTTCGTAGAAGGCCGTCCTTACGTGATTTGCGTGATGACTGCGTTTCTTGCGAACGAACGCGACGGCGAACAGGCCATCAGCAAGATTTCACTCGCCACCTGGCGCATGTTCGATCGCCTCAGCCGTGCCTCGGAATACGGCCGGGTCGTTTCCCCGGGCAACGGCGCCCGTTGAACTTGCGGCCTCTGCTGCATCAGCACGAAAGCGACGGCCGCGCGGCCAACCGCAGCTAGGGCCGGCCTCCAGCGCGGCGCAACAAACGAATGACCTCGGCGTTGTTGTGGACTTGCGCCCATGTCAGCGGAGTGTAGCCGGCGCGACTGCGCAGGTTCACGTCCGCACCCGCAGCCAGAAGCGCTTTCACAACGTCGGGGTTTGCCTTGGGATTTCTGCAGGCCAGAATCAAAGCAGTTTGCCCGCTCTGATCCAACGCGTTTATGTTCAGCGCATTTACACCTGCATTCACGTTGGCGCCCGTTGCCGCCGACAGCAACTGCTGCACGGTTTTCAAGTCTTCCCGCGCTGCCGCCCGCATCAGGTCGGTTTGATCAGGATCCTCAAGGGTTTCGCCACCGCTCCCCAACTCGATCGGCCAGGCGATGGGAAGAATCCGGACCACCTTGATACCGATATCCCCATTCATCTTCTGAAAATCGTTGAGCTTGAAATATCCCCGCAACAGGGGCTGAATCTGGATCCCAATCGTTGATTGCCACGCCGGACTTCCCACCGGGCGCCAGGCTGCGGCGTCGTCGTCCCACACCTGCAGGCGGAACACATTGAAGCCGTCAGCCAGATTCCACTCAAAATGCGCATCCAGATCACGCATGAAGCCAGCAGGGCTGATCCACACGACAGTGCAAACCACGAGCAAAGCAGCGACGACGTAGGGCCACGCGCGGCGGCCAGCGATGCGAGATACCACCACCGCCGCCAATCCCGCCAACGCGAGCGCTTCAACCAAAAACCCCGCACCGATGAGCGCTTCACCAGCAATGTTCCACCAGCGCAGCCGCCAGTCCAAGAACCCACCTTCATCAAAATGCCAAAACGGATTGAGATAGAGAGCCACCAGACCGGCAACAAACAGGACCGCTCCAGCCTCCAGACCATAGAGTGTCCACGTCATGCGGCGGATGTGCTTGGCGGTCGGAGTGAGCATCAGCGTCTGCCAGCGTCATGCGGACCGGCAAGAAGAGTATAGACATTGCGCGGGAAGGGAGGAATCAAAGCCGACACCCTGAGGGCGGCATGACGGAAACACGGACGACAGCTTATTGTGCTCCCACCACCTTCGCGTGCGGTGCCGGCACCCGTTGCAGAAGCTGCTCGGCTGCCTTCGCCTCTAGCGGAGCGGAAAAGAAATGTCCCTGCCCCAGTTCACACCCCAGTGCCTGGAGGTGTTCAACCTGCCGGGCGGATTCAACACCCTCGGCAATCGCCTTCAACTTCAATTTGTGTGCGAGAAGAATAATCAACTCGACCATGTCACGCATGCCGAGGTCAGCCAGCATTCCGGAAATCAGGCAGCGGTCGATCTTCAACGCCGCGATAGGAAACTGCCGCAGCCCGCTCAGAGAGGAATTACCCGTTCCAAAGTCGTCCAGGATCACGCCGACGCGGAGTTGCTGCAGGTGCGAGAGTACCGTCGCAGTCAGCTTTTCATCGGTCGCCACGCCTTCCGTCATCTCCAGGCGGAGGCGCGATGGTTCGATCCCAGTCTGCCGCAGGGTCGCTTCAAGGCCGCTGACGAACCGTAAATCAGCCAATTGCCTGGCTGAGACGTTCACACTGACGTTGACGCGCGATAATGGAGAATTCTCGGTCCCAATCTTGCTGTCCCAGGCGTTGTCCCAGGCGCGCAACTGCTCACATGCTCCCAGAATCACCCATTGCCCAATCGAAACCAGCAACCCCGCGTCTTCCGCGGCGGCCATGAACTTCTCCGGCGAAATCAGACCCTGCTCGGGATGCTGCCAGCGCAGCAGTGCCTCAAACCCGGAGATCTGGCGGGTCTCGAGTTGCACGATGGGCTGGTAGTGCACGCGGAACTGGCGTTTCTCGAGCGCCGCGCGCAATTCGGATTCCAGCTTGAGCCGGTTGACCGCGCGGGTGTGCACCGCCTCGTCAAACACTTCGCAGCGCGACCCTCCCATGGCTTTGGCGCGGCGCATCGCTACGTCGGCATCTATCAAAAGATCCTCGGCACGTTCGTGCGTGGGCTTGCTCAAGGCAATGCCCACGCTCGCCGAGGTGCGCACCTCTCGACCCTCCACAAGAAAAGGCTCAGCCACGGCCGAGAGGATTCGCTCCGCGACCCGCATCGCGTTACTCGGATCGCTCACCTCTTCGAGCAGGATGGTGAATTCGTCACCGCCCATGCGGGAAAGCACCGCATCCATGGCGGAGTTGTCGAACTGCGGGCGGGCAACCGTGTCGTCATGCCGCAAACAGGCTCCCACACGCTGGCCGATCTCGACGATCACGCGATCGCCCAGCGCCTGACCCATGGTGTCGTTCAACGTCTTGAAGCCATCGAGATCCACAAGCAACACAGCGTGCTGCCGTTCCGGATTGCGCCGCGCCCGGGCGAACAAGTGCTGCAGGCGATCGAGGAAGAGCCGGCGGTTGGGCAAGGAGGTTAGAGCGTCGTAAAAAAAGTTGCGCTCGAGTTCTTCTTCCGCACGTTTGCGATCGGTCACGTCGCGATTCACGATGACCAGCTTGGCGACTTCGCCCTTCTCGTTGCGAATCGTGCTGGCCATCGACTCGAGCACCCGCCATGTGCCATCTTTGTGGCGGATGCGGTATTCCAGCTTTTTCCCGACGCCGGTGCTGCGGGCCTCGCGCGCTGCCTCCAGCACCTTAAAACGATCCTCTTGATGAATCTGCTCAAAAGAAGACGTTTCGGAGAGCTCTGCCGCCGAATAACCCAGAATTTTCTTGTACGAAGGACTGTTGTAGAGCCGCCGCCCCTTCACATCGACCAGCGCAATCATGTCGGCGGCGTTCTCGGTAACGATCTTGAACAGCTCTTCGCGCTCCTTTGACTTCCGGCGAGCCAGGTACATGCGGAACTGCTGATGAATCACCAGGATGCCGAGCGCGGCGAGAGCGACCCCGTACCATTGCGGCATTATTTTGTACCCAGGCTGAGAGGAGGCACGTCGGAAGCCGACCTTCAAGAAGGCTATCGGCAAATATGGGCGGGACGATTAGTCGGCCACGCAGGTTCTCTAAGGATTCACCACAACTTTGCCAAACATCTGACTCGCCTCCAGATACTCGTGCGCCGCCCGCAACTCGCTGAGAGGAAACACGCGGTCAACCACCGGCTTCAGATCTCCGGCGAACACGTGGCGCAGTACTTCATGCAGTTCACCCATGGTTCCCATATAAGAGCCGAGCAGCGTCAACTGCCGAGCAAAGAGATGCCGCAGGTCGAGAGCGACGTTCGGTCCCGTGGTCGCTCCGCAAGTGACCAGAGTGCCACCGCTCTTCAGAGATTTCACACTCTCCTCCCAGGTCGCGGCGCCGACGTGCTCGACCACGATGTCGACTCCCTCTTTATTCGTAATCTTGCGGATCTCTTCGGAGATCTTTTGCTGATAGTGGTTGATGCCGTAGTCCGCACCCAGTTCGCGGCCCTTGGCCAGCTTCGCTTCGTCGCCCGCGGTGGTGATCACGCGGCAGTGAAAGAATTTGGCAATCTGAATGGCGGCGATGCCCACGCCAGAACTCGCCCCGAGCACCAGCACAGTCTGTCCCGGACGAATGCCGGCTCGGCCCACGAGCATGTGCCACGCAGTCACAAAAACCAGCGGCACGCTAGCCGCCTGATTGAAATCGAGCGAGTCGGGAATTGGAATCACGTTCGCCGCGGGCACCGCGATCAGCTTGCAGTTTCCTCCATCGACACCATTGCCCAGCACGGTAAATGCGCGGCACTGATTCTGCAGTCCCGCAACGCACTTCTCGCATTGTCGGCAGTAATGCATCGGGGCCAGCAGCACGCGCTGCCCCGTCTTGAATCCGCCGACGTACTGGCCTGCCTCGACCACTTCGCCGGCGACGTCGCTGCCGAGAATGTGTGGCAGCTTCACTCCCGGCAGACCCTTGCGCACCCAAATGTCGAGATGATTCAGCGCACAGGCGCGCACTCGAACGAGCACCTGATCATTGCGGAGTTGCGGATCGGGCACATCTTCGTAGGTCAAAACTTCCGGCCCCCCGAATTGATGAATGCGGACAGCCTTCATAATGTTCTCCTAGGAGGCTGAAATTAACACAAAATGGGTTGCGTTTGACTCTCTCCTATTGACCGACTGATAATCAGACCTGCAAGCCATGGTCCGGCCTTATGGACATCTACGAGCAAATCGTGCAGCTCCGGCGCGACGGACGGCGCGGCGCCGTCGCTACCATCGTGAACGTGCGCGGTTCGATCCCATCGTTTAAGACTGCGAAGATGCTGGTGCGCGATGACGGCTCGATCGTTGGCACGATCGGCGGCGGTTGCGTCGAAGCCGATGTGTGGCAAGCGGCGCGTGAAGTCATGGAAACGGAAAAGCCCCGCACTCTCACTTTCGACTTGAATCAGGATCCGAAATACGACACCGGCCTGGTCTGCGGCGGCACGCTCGAAGTTTTTATCGAGCCAGTATTACCTCCAGCGTTACTTTATATCTTCGGCGCAGGTCACGTAGCTGCAAACCTTTGCCAAGTCGCAGCCAATGCCGGGTTCGACCCCATCGTCACCGACGACCGCACCTCCTACGCGACCACGGAACGTTTCCCGGCCGCCCGCGAAGTGAGCGCGCTCGATTTCGATGAAGCGACGAAGCGGCTTGATCCCAACGAAACTTCCTATATTGTCATCGTCACCCGCGGCCATCGCGACGATATGCGTCTCCTGCGCTGGGCGGTGCAGACGCGTGCCCGCTACATCGGGATGATCGGCTCCAAGCGCAAAGTGATCGGAATCTTTAAAACGTTGCAGGAGGAAGGCGTACCCGCTCATCTGTTCGACCGCGTCCATGCCCCCGTCGGGCTCGACATCGGAGCCATCACCCCCGAGGAGATTGCTGTAGCGATAACGGCAGAGCTGATCGCGTTTCGTCGCCATGCGGGGGCCGGCTTGCCTCATATGAGCTGGTTCAGGTCGCAGGAATCGCAGCCTGAACCTAACGGAACGCCGGACGCGCGATAAGCGGCGCTCGATGAGCATGAGTAAATTGTTGCTTGATGATTTCTGATTGTTGATTGCGAAGCAGGACCTCACTTAGCAGTCAGTAATCAAAAGTCAAGATTCATGGACGTTCCCTGCTATGTTTCCAGCATGATTCGCGCTTCCACCTTCGCCGGAGTGATTCTTGCCGCCGGAGACTCTTCGCGCATGGGCCGAGATAAAGCATTGCTGCCCTGGCCCCCGCCACTGGTCGGGCAAGCGATTTCCAATGACACATTCCTCTCGGCCGCAATTCGTTCGCTCTTGCTGGCCACTGATTTCGTTGTGGTGGTGGTGGGAAAAAATGAACAGGCGCTGGCGCCAATTATTTATGCGGACGGAGCCTCTCTCGTCGTCAATAAAGATTCGAGTCGCGGCCAGTTCAGTTCGTTGCAGATCGGCCTGGGGGAAGTGCTCAACCACGGTCGCGACGCCGCTATGGTAACTCTGGTCGACCGCCCGCCGGTGAGCCCCGCGACCCTCCAGATTCTGCATGATGCCTTCGAAGCTGCCGATCCGAATATCTGGGCCGTCGTGCCTGAGTTTTCCGGCAAACACGGGCATCCCTACCTCGTCGACCGCAGCATGATTGAGGCGTTTCTCCGGGTCACGGCTACTTCGATTGCCCGCGACATTGAACATCAGTATCAGGAGCACATCCAGTATGTATCCGTCGACGATCCTCTGGTCGCGCTGAATGTCAACACTCCGGAGGACTACGCCGCGCTGCTGACACGCTGCTCTTGAGCGGTCTTGCGACGTTGCGCGATTTCTTCGAGCACGTTATCGTCGATAGATGAACGCAGCGGAGTCCGAAACATTTCTTCCCGTCACCAATGAATTTCTCGATTCGGTTCTCCGTCTTAAGCTGCGCGTTGCCGCCTTCGATTGCGACGGTACGCTGTGGTCGGGCGATGCCGGGGAGCGCTTTTTCGATTGGGAGCTAAGAGAGGGCGAGCTTATTTCGCGGGACCTCGAACGTTCGTTGCGGGAGCGCTATGCTGCTTACAAGCGCGGCGAAGTGGATGAGACCACGATGTGTGGAGAAATGGTGACGATGCACCGAGGCATTGCAGAGCTGAAGATGATGGAGGCTGCCACGCGCTTCTTCGACCAGTTTTTTGCCGTGCAGATTTTCCCCGAGATGCGAGAACTGGTGCGCCGCCTGCAGGAAAATGGTTGTGAAGTCTGGGCAGTGTCGTCTTCAAATGAATGGGTAATCCGCGCCGGGATGAAGCATTTCGACATCCCTGAGACCCGCCTGCTCCCGGCTCAGGTGGAAGTCGAGCGGGGCATCGTTACCGATCGACTGATCCGCGTGCCTTCCGGCGTGGGCAAACCGGAGGCTCTGCGCGGAGTGGTCAAGAAGGATGTCGACGGAGCTTTCGGCAATTCCCGCTGGGATCGGGACATGCTGGCAATGGCGAAGCATGCTTTTGCGGTGAACCCGAACCCCGATCTCGAGTCGTCGGCGTACGCGCAGGGCTGGCGGATTTATTTTCCTGAGGGCACGCGTTCGCGGAGTTGAGGGTGCTGCCCGCCACCTGCCGTTTACAATTGAACAAACAAATGTATTCAGCGCAGCTGCTCGATCATTTCCAGAACCCGCGCAATGCGGGAGAAATCGCCGACGCGGACGCCACGGCAGAAATCGAAAATCCTGCCTGCGGCGACGTGTTGCGGCTAACGCTGAAAGCCGGCGGAGGCCGAATTACGGGGGCCCGGTTCAAGGCGAAAGGATGCGTGGCGTCCATTGCCTGTTCTTCGGCATTGACGGAATTGATTGTTGGGAAGACGCTCGACGAGGCTCTCGAATTGCGCCGCGAGGACGTGATTGCCGCGGTCGGCGCTCTGCCCCAAGCTTCAACCCACGCCGCGCAGTTGGCCCTTGACGCACTTTCGGCAGCGCTGAGTCAGATCGGAAAGTAGTTAAAAGCTCATGCCATCCTCGCACACGCCGCGCCGCATCGCCTGCCTGCAACCCAGCGCGACCGTCATTCTCGCGGCCGTTGGCGAACTCGACCGCGTGGTCGCCTGCACAAAGTATTGCGCGGATGTAGTTCCTGAAATCATGGGGCAGCCGCGGACCATCCTTGCCGACTCCTGGACGGCCAATGCCGCGCAGATTGTTGATGCTGAACCGGACCTCGTCATCGCCTCTGTGCCTTACCAGGAAAAAGCGGTGATCGAAATACTCAAGTCCGGAACTTCGTTTCTAGGCCTTGCGCCTAAAAGCTTGGCCGATGTCTACGCCGACATTGCCCTCATTGCCGGGGTGGTCGGGGCGAATGATCGCGGAGAAGAAGTAATCGCTCGCATGCAGCAGCATATCCAGCGAGTCCGCGCCCGCACCGCTGGATTGGCTCGTCCAACGGTTTTCTGCGAAGAATGGGGTAAGCCCCTGATTGCGTCGCAAGCCTGGGTCGCGGAACTGGTGGAAGCGGCAGGGGGTGAGTTTCTGGGAGCACCCGGACGACAGATTTCCGCCGAAGAAGTCGCCCGCATGGATCCTGACATCGCGATCGCCGCCTGGTGCGGAGCGGGCGACCGGGTGCCGCTTGAGAAAATCGTCGCCCAACGTGAATGGCAGGGAACTCACGCCGCTCGCGCGTCCCGTGTCTATTGCGTGCGGGACGAGCATCTCAATACGCCCGCTCCCACGCTGCTGCGTGGTCTCGATGCCTTGGCCTTTGCGATCCATCCCGAAATCTTTGCCCGCACGGAAGGAATCCGGCAGATTACTTGGGTTTCATCTTCTACAGCCGCGAATCTCCCGCTCTGAGTTAAGATTCTCCTCATGCCCGTCACCACCAGAATCGAAGAGGTTCGCAACGAAATCACGGCGCTCGCGCAGGCGGCGCCCACGGCCAAGGACCTAATGCAAGGCGTCTGCAAGCTTTTGCATGAGCGCATGCTCAAATATAACTGGGTTGGCTTTTACATGCTCGAAGCCGGCGCCCAACCGCCCATGCTGGTGCTGGAGGCTTTCGTCGGCGCCATGACTCCGCACACACGAATTCCGCTCAACCAAGGAATTTGCGGGGCCGCCGCCTCCAGCGGCAAGACGATCGTGGTCGACGACGTCAGCAAAGATCCCCGCTACCTGGCCTGTTCTCTGGAGACGAAATCTGAAATCGTTGTACCTATCTTCGTGAAAGATCAGGTGGCCGGCGAACTCGACATCGACAGCCATTTCCCTGCGGCATTCGGCGTCGACGACCAGAAACTCGTCCAGTACTGCGCTGAAGTCGTTGGGAAAAAGCTGGAAAAAGGTCGCTGAGCCTCGTTTACTGGTAAACCACAAACTCAAACAGGAACTCATTCGTCTTCCGGAATCGACAATCTATGAAGCGGGTGGTCGCAGCCGTGATCGAGAAGGATGGCAAGCTGCTGGTCTGCCAGCGGACCCGGCACCAGACCATGCCGCTCAAGTGGGAATTTCCAGGAGGAAAGATTGAAGAAGGCGAGCAGCCTCGCCACGCCCTGCGCCGCGAGTTGGAAGAAGAGTTAGGAATTAACGCCAAGATCGGCGACGAAATCGTCCGCCTGAAGCATACCTATCCGAACGGAGCAATGGTTGAACTGCGATTTTTTATTGTGCGCGAGTACGATGGCGAAATCGAGAATCGCATCTTTCGCGATCTGCAGTGGTCCGCGCCCAAGGATCTGGGCAAGTATGATTTTCTTGAAGCAGACGCTTCGCTGGTGAGGGATTTGGCGGCGGGGAAATTGATATGAGCGCAAAGCGTCAACGACGAGGGTAAAACTCCGCGCTGACTCTGATCCTTCTAGCCACCGCCTCGCAGCGTCCAGAACCACGCAATGGTCAGCCCGATCATGATCACGGTGGTCGCCCAAGCTACGGCGTTGAACAGGCGCGTGTTTACGTACTCTCCCATGAGTTCCTTCTTGTTGATCAGCAGCAGCATGAAGATCAGCACGAACGGCAGCACGACGCCGTTCACCACTTGCGACAGGACCGCGATCTTCACCAGCGGCAAGCCTGGGATTAGAAGCACGGCGCCCCCGGCCACAATCAGCAGCGTGTACAGCCAGTAGAAAAACGGAGCTTCACCGAATTTCTTATCGACACCGGACTCAAAACCCAGACCTTCGCACACCGTGTAGGCCGTGGAAAGCGGCAGAATCGACGCGGCAAAGAGCGACGCATTGAACAGCCCGACGGCAAACAGGATGTAAGCGTACTGCCCGGCCAGCGGTTTTAGTGCCTGGGCTGCATCGGCGGCATACTTGATGTCGCGGTAGCCGTGCAAGTACAAGGTCGCGGCGCAGGCGACGATGATGAACCACGCGACCACGTCGGTAAAGATACAGCCCACAATAACATCCCAACGCGAAGCATGCAGCCCGCGCCGGGTCACGCCCTTTTCCACTACGGATGCCTGAAGATAGAACTGCATCCAAGGCGCGATCGTGGTCCCGACCACGCCGATCACCATGTACAGGTAAGCCTGCTCGCGGAATTTTGCCCACTCCGGCGGCTTGAAAGTTGCGACGGTTGCGGCTTTCCAGGCCGGGTGCGCGAGCGCTCCGGCGAAAATATAAGTGATGTAGAAAAAAGATGCGGCCAGGAAGACCTTCTCCACAGTCTTGTATTGGCCTTTCACCACGATCAACCATACGATGACGCCGCAAACCGGGACGGTCACGTAGCGCGAAAGGCCGAATAACTCAAGGCTGGTGGCGATGCCAATAAATTCTGTGACCACGTTGCCGAAGTTTGTGATCAGGATTCCAAGCATCATCAGAAACGTAATGCGGAACCCGAACTCTTCGCGGATCAGGTCGCTGAGGCCCTTGCCGGTGACCGCGCCCATGCGGGCGCACATTTCCTGCACCACGATCAGCGCCAGCGTGACCGGGATCATGGTCCACAGCAGCAGAAATCCATATTGCGCGCCGGCCTGCGAGTAGGTCAGGATGCCGCCGGCATCGTTGTCGACGTTCGCCGTGATGATCCCCGGCCCAACTACAGCGAGGAACAACAGCGTCCGGCCTCTCCAGCGTCTCCAAAGCTTCATGCGCACATTTCGCCGACATAGGAATTAGAACACCTGAGATCGGCCTGCAGGCTGCGTTTCGCGGCGCACATTCCGTCTCAAGGCGGCATAAGAATACATGGCAGAGCGCATCCGGGGTAGATGAAAATGAAAAATCGTGACGAAAAGAATCGAAAGCGCAAACAGTTTAAGATGTTTCGAGGTCCGGACTTCGCAGCCAGAGGGACGGGCCAAGACTCCGAATGACCAAGAACTCCGCTCGCGGATTTTACCTGCTGATCGCCCTTATCGTTTTTTTGCTGGACCGCTGGACCAAGCACATGGCTGCGCAGCGCATCCCGCTTTATTCGCATATTCAGGTCATCCCCGGTTTTTTTCGTCTAACTCATACTGAGAACACGGGCGCGGCTTTCAGTCTGTTCGCCGACTCGCACGCGCACTGGAAAACGGCAATGCTGATCGTGTTTTCCGTGATCGCGCTCACCGTGGTCTCAATTCTCCTCTGGAAAAACAACCATGCTCACGTGATTACCGGCGTCGCCCTGTCGTTGATTATGGGAGGAGCTTTGGGAAATCTCTGGGATCGCCTGGCGCACGGCCGCGTGGTCGACTTTCTGCTCTTCTACGTGAAGCGGTATCAGTGGCCGGTATTTAACCTGGCGGACAGCGCGATTGTGGTTGGGGCGGGACTGCTGGTGCTGGAGATTCTGTTTCATAAGCCGGGCGGACGCGAAGCGCCATCCGTGGGAGGATAGCGATGGCATGCTACAGCCGAAGGCCGTCTGCGTTTTGCCGCCTCACACAATGTATTCGGGTACTGTGCCTTGCAGTTTGTTGCTCGGCATACGGCCAGCAGGTCGCTTACCCCGAGCAGGAGGTCCGCGTCAACGATCTGCCCGTGCTGACGGCGCGGTCTCCGCAAGCAGCCGATGTGCTGCCAACGTCGCTCGAAATACTTTTCAACGACAAGGAAGTGTGTTGCGGAAAGAATTCTGCTCTCGAAGACAGCATCGAGAAGGCGGATCCAAAGTCTTTGAAGGACATCTCCTCCAAGCTGCAGGGAAGGCATCTTCTAAGCGACGGCCGCGCCATGATGGTCACGACTGAATATCTGACGCCAGATCAGGTCAACGCCGGTCACTTGATCACCATGATTCGGAACCAGCACGCGGCGCTGATGATGTGGAACTCTCGCGTGTACGTGCTCTACGGCGTGACTTATGTCGGGACGGTTGACTACTCCACGAACCAGACCGCCTACGCGATCCACAAGTTCTTGCTGCAGGATGTGCGTTTTTCAGATTCGCGCCGCGCAGCGACTTTCGATCGCTTGACCGAAGACCCGAGTAAGGTGCAAGGGGTGTTATTTGTTGAGGCGACGCGGCCGTAGTTCAGCTTCTATGGCGTGCCGTAAAGCTGTTTGTACACACTCGCGTTGCGCAGGATGGCTTGCACGTACTCGCGCGTCTCGGTGAAGGGAATCGATTCGACGAACTCCTGGGGGTCGCGATATTGACCCTGGCTTAGCCAGTCTTCGACGCGATCTGATCCTGCGTTGTAAGCGGCCAGGGCGTACTCAAAGGAACCGCCGAACTTGTCGACCATGCCGCGGAAATACCGCGTGCCCAGTTGCAAGTTCACCGCGGGCGTATACAACTGGCTGGCCGAGTAGCGCCTCATCTTTACTTGCCGGGCTACGGTTTTGCCAGTTTTTGGCAACAACTGCATAAGGCCCACGGCATTAGCCCGCGAAACCGCGTTGGGATTGAATTCCGACTCCTGCCGGATGAGTGACGCGACAAGGTAGGGATCCAGCCCATTCACGGCGGAAGAGCGTTTCAGGTCGCTCCAGTAGGCTTTCGGGAAGAGCGCTTCCCAATATTTCCGCGGAAGGTCGGGAATGTCGAGGGCAAAATAATTCGGGGTGGAGTGCTTCATGACCTCGATCGCCTGATCGTAGTGCCCGCTTTCATCGTAGAGCTGTGCGGCTTCTGCCGGGCCCCAGCTACCGCCGTCGGCCGCAGCGGCGGCCTGCAATTCGCGCACCGCGAAATCGACGAGTCCGCCATTGCCGAGAAGCTCGGCTTTCTGCACATGCAATTCGTCTGATGGTGGTTCGGAGTCGGCTACTTTCCCGCTGATATCGAGAGGTGGCACGCGATCGAGTAAAGCGTAGTGGGTCGTGGCATCGGCTTCCGCTGCTGGAAGATGCTTCAGTCTCTGCCGGCCCAGCTCCGCATAGTAGAAGTTGCGGTAACGATCCGAAAGCTTCTCATAAAACGCGCGCGCCATGAGGAGCTGATTGTCTTCTTCCGCGAGACGGGCGCGCCAATATAAAGCCGCGGGAGTTTCTGCTCCGGAAGGATACAGCGCAATCTGCTCTTCGAACGCTTTCTCGGCATCCTGGTTGCGTCCCTGACGCAAGGTAAGCCAGGCTGCCTTCCAGTGAGTATAAGAAGCGCGCGAGCCGTTTGGAAAGCGCTGCTGCGCTTCACGAAATGCGTCGAGAGCCTGATCATATTCATGATGAACCAGATGCAGGTTAGCCGCGGAGATCAGTGCCTGCTCGAGCCACGGACTTGTCGGCGCAGCCTGGCGCAGTTCGTCGACGGTGCGATAAAAGGCGTCGTTGTCGCTCGTGGCGAAGTCGACTTGACCCAGCAGATAGAGCCGACGCGCGTTGATTTCGCCGCCTTCGCCGCCGACCAGAGCGAGGACTAGCTTGGCGTCACGGTTCTTGCCGTCGCGATGAAGCGCGTCGGCCAGGGCGAGTTGTATCGCTGACCGCTCCGTGCTATTGGCGCTGGGGCTGATTTCGTTGATCAGACTTCGATATTCATCGGCGGCGTCGGCGTAGCGCTTCTTGCTCATCAATCCGTCGGCGCGGCTTTTGAGCTGGGAGGCGGTTGGAGGCGGCACTGACGGCAACTTCCTCAACTCGACATATGCCGCATCAGCGTCGGTGCTGGCGGGCATCGTGTAATAAATGTTCGCGAAGATTTCGGCGGCCTTTGCGCTTTGGCCCGTAACCGCGTAGGCGCGCCCGAGCGCCAGTTCCACATCCGAGCGCACAGGGGTGCGATCCTGCGCGAGCAGAGTTGCCGCTTCCGCCGCCTGACCTTCCGCCAGGAGCGCGCCTGTGTAGCTGACATCGGCGTCACGCACCAGCAGCGAATCCGGATGGGTTTTGGCAAAGTCGGTCAACGTTGCCAGCGCCTCGGCTGTGCGTCCAGTCTGCAGGTACGAAGTTCCAAGATAATAGTCGACGTAATCGCCGAGATCACCGGCATGCACTTTGGCACGGCTCAGCGGGTCAATGGCCTTGGCATATTCTCGATCGAGCACGTGGGCATAGCCGTCCACCAGCCAGGCCAACGCTCCAGCATCGTCTTTAGAGTGAGAGCGCGCATAAGCTTCCACTCCGGCGTAAGCTGGAATTGAACGATCCTGCAGAAGCTGTTGTGCCATGGGCCGCAAGCTAGCCGAAGCCACAAAGGCTTGGCGCATGCGCCGGACTCGCGGCGAAATCGGCCGCCGGTGCGTCGCGACGGGACGACGCCTCACCCGGGCTCCTGGCCTTTTGGCGGCAGGGGCTTTGTGGGTTGGGGCGCTGGTCCTGCCGGGAGCAGCGGTTTGGTCGGCCGTTGGGGCTGCTTTCGAAGCCGGTTTCGACTGAGGTGCTTCTGCCTGGCTTTGAACGGAACTCGGTTGAGGTTGCGGGATTGCTTGTGCTGGAAGCAGAAACCCGGAGACGCCGCACAGGACCAGGGCTGCGAGCATCGACCACTTCGAAGCTGATTTCACTACGTATTCTTTTCCTGGAAACACTCTACTGCCAGAACCCTTCCGCAGATCTAGCGGCGGAAATTTGAACCCATGATGGAGATGTCGTCCTCGGCCAGACTGCGCAGCAACTCGCTCTGGAAGTAATCAGCGCTGGCGGCTGCTGTGTTGCCGTACCGCTTCTGAAACGTACCGCGGCTCTTGTCGATGTCTTCTTTGAGCCGGTCGTACAAATCCTTATTGCGGCGTCCCTCGGCCACTTTTGCCTGGTTGTAGAGTTTGATTTCATCTACCAGCAGGCGGGCGAAGCGCTGAGCTTTGCGATGGACGTCGGCATCTTCCGGCGACAGACCGGCGAGCGGATCTGTGGCCGCGGCGGGTGCGGCTGCGGCACGCGCTGAAGCCACTTCCACCACTTCGGCCGCGGGTTCCGGCTCGACTGCCGCCTTGGCGGGCACATGCTTGGGCGCGTGGGATGCGAAAGGATCGGAAAACGAAGAAACCGTGTGCACCGGCGGGGTCTCAACCCGGCCCACCATCTCGCTGTCTTCTCTGGCCGCTGCCTGCTTGCGCAATGATGTGACTTCAAGCCACGCGCTGGTCGCAACGACCAGCAATTCCAAGGCGTCTCGATCTAGCTTGCCGGTATCGCCTCCATCCGCATAAACCAGGGCCGCTACTTTATCTTTGAGGGCCAGCGGCAACACCAACACCTGTTCATTGGCCGGGCTGCCAAACTCTTTCACGAATTTGCGGCCCATCTCGGCGATATTGCCGGGCGTTGCCACTCGATTCTGGTAGGTGTGAGCCACCGGACCGGCGCTTAGATCGAGAGCAAAATCTTTGACGACTTCCTCGTCACCGAATCCACGGGATTGCCACCCTGACGCCGCTCCCGCCTTCACCACGAACAGCGCGATGCGGGAACAATACCCACTGCCGGCGTCGAGCAGAGCCCGAAGAATTTCCTTCTGGCTTGATCCTGCATGAATCGCCGCGACGGCCTGAACCAGAGCGCCAGAATCAGCGCCGCCCGCGGGAGCGTGCGTTGCAGAGCCTTCGCTCGAGCGCGCGGGCAGGGCTTCCAGCACCTGCTGCACAATCTGCGACTGCAATTGCGGCATCTGCGCCTGAAGAGCTTGCGCCACGGCGTGTTCGATTACCTGCCGCACTTCATTCTGATTCTGTTTCTCGCGCCCCATGCCTAGAAAACCGTATCCCTTCGAAACACGCACTGCGGTAACATCCGCCCGAGTCTAGCCCTAAGTGCTGATTATACGGCACTTGTGGGAAGGCCCCAGAGTACGCAAGGACGTGTTCGACCGCGCACCTTCCCAATCCCCGACTCTACCGCAAATCTTGTCCCGCTTGAAACCGTAAACTCGATTGGGCAAACACTTCGGTTACCAAGTAGAATAACAGCTTGCTTTTGAGTGCCGCGGTTCGGACCCGCAAAATACTGCATCGTCGATAGAATGGGAGCCATCCAAAACAAACTAGAAGGGCCTGTCAGTGATGAGCTGACGCTGGTCCGGGCAGCCAAGCAGGGCGACGACTCAGCCTTTGAAGAGTTGGTGCGCCGTTACGACCGCAACGTCTTTCGGATCGCGCAACACATTACGCAAAACCGCGAGGATGCGGAAGATGTGGTGCAGGAAGCGTTCCTGAAGGCCTACGGCAACCTGGCGAAGTTTCAGGAGCAGTCGAAATTTTATACCTGGCTGGTGCGCATCGCCGTCAACGAAGCGTTGATGAAGTTGCGCCGCAGGAAGCCCGAACGAACGGTCTCGCTCGACGAAGATATAAAAACGGAAGATGATTCTCTTCCGCGTGAGATCGCGGATTGGAGTCCTAATCCGGAGCAGCAGTATAACCAGGCGGAGTTGCGGGAGATTCTGAGCAAGACGATCCAGGGCCTGCCGCCGGGCTTCCGGACCGTGTTCGTACTGAGGGACGTGGAAGGACTTTCGACCGAAGAAACTGCGGCCGCTCTGGAGTTGAGCGTGCCTGCGGTGAAATCGCGGTTGTTGCGGGCGCGCCTGCAACTGCGCGATCGCTTGGGAAGATACTTCCAGAAACGCGAGAGTGGAGATGGCGACCAGTGAAATGTTCTGAATTTTTGCACGAGCTGACCAATTACTTGGACGGCGTTCTCGACGAACCTACGAAAGTCGAGTTGGAGAATCACCTTTCCTGGTGCCACAACTGCTATGTAGTTTGTGATACCACGAAAAAGACCATTGAGATCTATCGCGACTCTCAGCTTTACGAATTGCCTGAAGACCTGCGTTCTCGCCTCCGATCCGCCATCATGACGAAATGCCAGCAGCATAAGAAGCGCGGTCCCGAGAGCGTCTAAGGCCTTTTCAACCATCACCTATCAGATGACGGATATCCCGGGGAAACTCGGGTCGACAAATAGGGGTCAAAAATAGCCAGTTTGAGATGAACTCCCGGCGGCGGTGTCCGTGTTTCTATGTGGCGTCCGGCTGCCGTGTTGGCGCTATAATAGGTGCGAGTCGGCCTGGGGTAGGTCATGGACCGTGTTCGTGTTCTGCTGCTCATCACCCTCGTAACCGCTGCCACAGTTGTGCTCGTGGGCGAAAATTGCAGCGCGCAATCTGCCGAATCAAATTCCCAGGGACAGCTTCGCAAAGCCGTTCAGCCGACCGCATCCTCCTCCGAGCAACCCGAAGTTCCTCGGATTCCCGCCAACGCACCGCGCATAAGCAGACAGAGTCGCTATCAAATCATTCGCGAATTCGAAACTCAGCTAGTGTATGCGCGCACGTCTTTTCCGATGGGCTCCAAAGGGCTGCTGTTGAAGGACGGCCTGACAACACCGAATGGCGAACAATTGCGCCAGGACCTGGCTCTCTGGGGACCGGCGATCAAGCCCGGTGATCCGGCACGCATCTCTTATGTGCAAATCAAAGATGATCACATTCATTTCGAGATTAACGGCGGCCCCACCCGCCACAAGAAGTGGTACCAGCGAGTGGAGGTAACCGGGGCCTATGGGACTCCGGCTACGGGTGGGCCGGACGATGCGCAAGCCAATCCGCACGGTACCTTCGTGGACCTTTATTTCGACAAGCATGTTCCCGAGATGACGGTGGCGCAAGCGCGGGAATTGTTGTATCCCGTGCTCGATTTCAACGCCAAAAATAAAGAGCAGGCCTATCTCGACAGCGTGCCGCCCAAGGTGAAGGCGGCGATTCAGGCCCACCATGTTTTGGTGGGGATGAATCAGGAGATGGTGCTTCATGCCAAAGGCAAGCCGCCAAAGAAAGACCGCGAACGCGATGGAGAGAAAGAATACGAAGAATGGATTTACGGCGAACCCCCGGCAGATGTCGACTTCGTGCGCTTCGTGGGAGACGAAGTTGTACGCGTGGAGACCATGAAGGTGGACGGCGAAAAGATCGTGCGCACGGAGAGAGAAGTAATCTTGGAGCCGTCGGACAAGGATAAAGACAAAGAAGCGAAGAAAGAACCAGCAGAGCAGCCCGCGAACCCTCCCACGCTGCGGCGTCCCGGAGAAGATTCACAAGACGTGCCGAGGCCGGCAAACGGAGCGTCGCCGTTGCCGTCCATGCCACCGCCGGACATTCCTCAGCCTCCCGGCGATCCGAATGGTATGCTGCCGGCGCGCTAACCCCTGCGCAAGGCAGGGCTAGCGCGTGGCGACAGTTGCTCCAACATCAGCGAACGAGAAAGCCAACGCTACATTCGGAAACTCCTGGCCATCGACTTCCACGTAGGGGTAGACGAAATAGTTCAGCGGCTTACCCTGCTGCGGCGGGTTGAGCCGCAGGTCGCGTCCCACGCTGAACTGCATCCGGTTCACGTCGTGGGAGCCGAAGAAGTAGTCACGCTTCTCGGGATGCTTCCAGGCCTCGGAAATGTCCACGGGGATCCATCCCCGGCCGTCAATCCAGAAGTCCGACCAGCAGTGGTATCCGGCAATCTCAGCGCCATGCTTGTCAGGCGGTAGCGGAAACCCTATCTCGAAGCGGGCCGGGATGCCTTGGGATCGAGCCATGGCAATGAAGAGGGAATGGAAGTCGGTGCAGTTACCTTTCTTGGCGTCACAGGCATAGAGAACGTCGCCGTGTCCCCAGCCGGTTCCGGTTTTGTCGTAGCGCATAGTGGTGAAGACGTAGTCGTAAATGGCGCGAGCCTTGTCGAGCTGATTGGTCTTGCCTTGAGTTACTTTGACCGCAAGATCGGCGGGCAGCCCGGTCACGGGAACGAGTGCGTCGGGCTCAAGGTCTTGACGCTTTTCGGTGGAGGAGAGTGAAACGGCAACTACGCGAGGCGCAGTTTCTCCGAGAGCAACACGTTCATGGCGCGTCACGTCATATTCCACATCGAAGTGCAGTTTGGGCTGCGCCGAATTCGTTTCGGCATAATAGATCTGGTTGCCGTATTTCGATTCGCTGGTTTTCTTCAGCGGCAGATCGCCTTGCGCTGAAATGACTTTTACCTCTTGATATGCGTCCGAGTGCGCTGCAGGCATCCAGATTCGAACTTTCTTCCCGGCAGGAAGATTTCTTACTGTGAAAGCGTAGTGAAACGTAAAGTGGCGCGAATCCTGGGCAAGGGCGGTTATAGCAAAGGCGAGGAGCAGAGGCGACAATACGGAAAGCTTGCGCAGCATGGGAGAAGTCCTTTCAGATTCTCAATGGAGAAGAAGACAAAGAGCTGATAGCCGTTCGGAAACGACGCACGGGCAGCCTTGACGGGAGTGCGCTTTCAAGTGAAGCCGCGCTTGGCTGTGCGCATGGAAGTGAAGATGCCGGAACTGAATCGGGCAATGCGGTATTTTAGCAGAGCGCGAATGGGAACCATAACTTCCGGGACGTCCTCCATGTTGATCCGATAGAATCGACGCGTGCCCATTGCTATTCAATGCCGCGATCTGCGCAAGACTTACGATGGCAAGGTCGAAGCCGTGCGCGGACTGAACCTTGAGATTCAAACTGGCGAATGCTTCGGCCTTCTGGGCCCGAACGGGGCAGGGAAGACTACAACCATCGAAATTCTCGAAGGCTTGCTGGAGCCGACTTCGGGCGAAGTGTCGATTTTCGGGCATTCCTGGCGCGAGAATGCGCGCGAGATGCGGGAGTGGCTGGGGATCTCTCTGCAGGAGACACGGCTTTCGGAAAAACTTAGCGTGCGGGAGACGGTGGAACTCTTTGCCAGCTTCTACCGTGAACCGCGTTCCTCGGATGAGGTGCTTGATCAGTTGCAGCTTACTGAGAAGGCTGACGCCTGGGTGGGAAAGCTTTCGGGCGGCCAGAGGCAGCGGCTGGCGGTGGCGACTGCACTGGTGTGCAATCCGAAAATTCTTTTTCTTGATGAGCCAACGACGGGTCTTGATCCGCAGAGCCGGCGGCAGTTGTGGGGGATCATTCGCGAATTTCAGCGCGCCGGCGGCACCGTGCTCCTGACCACGCATTACATGGATGAAGCCGAGCGGCTCTGCGACCGGCTGGCGATCGTCGATCACGGGCAAATTATTGCCGAGGGTTCGCCGCCGGATCTGATTGAGCGGTTGGGCGGGCATCACGTGGTGGAATTTGCCGTGAGCGCAAGAGCGGCCGGGAACTCGGACGGCGCCCCTCTCGAAGCCTGGCGCGCGTTGCCGAGCGTGGAATCAGTACGCGAGGATGACGGCATGGTCGCGCTCAGTGTGATGGAGCCGCATCTGACAATCCCGGCGCTGCTGGAAGCCGTCGAGAAACAGGGAAGCGAATTGCAGCATTTAACCACACGGCAGGCCAGTCTCGAAGATGTGTTTGTGCGGCTGACCGGGCGGCATCTGCGGGAAGAGTGAGGCCATCTATGAAAGGACGATTGTTGTGAGAAGCATGATTTTCAGTGCAGCCTTGATTGTGGTCACAGCCTGTGCCGTGCGCTACGGTGTCGCTCAGACGCCCGCTTCCGATTCGGCGGTCAAATTTGCACCGCTGGTGGAATGGAAAAGCGCGGTATCATCTGGCGACCGCCCCGGGCTGAAGCTGCTGTATAGCACGGCCCCGGCGGCACGAGTGACAGTTCCGCCGGCTGAAAGCGATCCCGACGCGGATATTGACTTCTGGACCGGACTCAAAGCGCGAAGCATTGATCTGGATGTTCTGCAAAATGCGTCACCTCAGCCGGGTGTTCGGGTCGTCCGGTTTCAGGCTGAGATTCAGTCAGGAACTCCCCCAGAGAACCAAACTCTTTATGTGAGCGAAGGCCAACTGTGGCAGCAGCAGGGCAGCGAGTGGCGACTCGTCGTGGTGCAGCGTACGAATGCGGCCCACCTGAAACAGCCGGTGAACAAGGACAAGAATATTTATCCCGCTGACGCCGATGCGCGCGCTGAGATCAAAGAAGCGGAAGAAAAGGCCGCGCAGGAGCACAAGCGTGTTCTGCTGGTCTTCGGCGCGAACTGGTGCTACGACTGTCACGTGCTCGATCTGGCATTTCACCGCCCCGATTTTGCCGCAGCGATGGCGGGCTATGAGATTGTACATGTGGATATTGGACCGGACGGAAAAAAGAACTCAGACCTGGCAAAGCAATTCCAGGTTCCTCTGGATAAAGGTGTTCCAGCCCTGGCGGTTGCTGACAGTGCTGGCAAAGTGTTGGTGAGTCAGAAGAATGGCGAGTTTGAGAATGCGCGCGCCATGACGCCGCAGGCCCTGCTTGAATTCCTGAATAAATGGAGGCCCGAGGCGCGGTAGATAGATCGTCTGTGGGTATTCGATTATGAGTGTGGCTGAGCAAACGCCTGTTCCCGTAAAAACGGTTTCGCAGAATCGACCATCCCGGCGGAATGGGCGCTGGGCCGGCTACCGTCATTTGCTGATGGCGCGCATGCTTGAGTTGAAGCGCGAGCCGGAAGTCGTGTTCTGGGTATTCGTGTTTCCGCTGTTGCTGGCGTTGGGACTTGGAATTGCCTTCCGCAACAGGCCCGCCGAAGCATCCTCTGTTGCGATTGCATCGGGAGCGGAGGCGCAGGAAGCGGAGACATTGCTGCAAAGCTCACCGCAGCATGCATCGTTCAGGATTGATCTACTGGACGGAAACGCAGCCCGCAAGGGTTTTCGTCTGGGAAAATACGATCTCGTGATCGAACCGGATGGCAGCGGAGGACTTCGGTATCGCTACGATCCGGCGCGGCCCGAGAGCGTACTTGCCCGGGCCGAGGTGGATGATGCGTTGCAGGCTGCGGCCGGCCGCAAAGATGTGGTGGCGACCTCCGTGGTGACGTCGTCTGAGCCGGGTTCGCGCTACATCGATTTTCTGATTCCCGGATTGCTGGGCATGAACCTGATGAACTCCGGGATGTGGGGTATTGGATTCGCGCTGGTCGACATGAGGCAACGCAAGCTGCTCAAGCGCTTCGTGGGTACGCCCATGCGGCGCAGCGATTTTCTGCTGGCCCTGATGTCGAGCCGCCTGGTTCTGATGATCATTGAGATTGGGTTGTTGCTGACTCTTGGAGTTCTGGTTTTCCACATGAAAGTTCTGGGATCTCTGTTCTCGATCCTCTTACTGGGTGCAGCGGGAGCACTGTGCTTTGGCGGAGTTGGATTAGTAACGGCAAGCCGCGCGCAAAAGATCGAAAGCGTAAGCGGCCTGATGAATCTGGTAATGATGCCGATGTGGATTTTTTCTGGAGTGTTCTTCTCCTACGAGCGGTTCCCAGCGGTGATCCAACCGCTCATTAAAGCGCTGCCCCTGACCGCTCTGACCGACGCCCTGCGCGCCAGCATTCTGGAAGGTACGCCGCTGGCCCATCAATGGCCGCAGCTCCTGGTAATGCTTTTGTGGGGCGGTATCTCGTTCGCGCTGGCGCTGCTCTGGTTTCGGTGGACTTAGTTGCGGCGGGCTAGTCTTTCTTATTAAGGTTAGTCTTAAAAGCTTGCGCCTCGTCCGCAAGTCTTGGGAGAAGTTACGAACGAGGCCAGCTGTGGTGCTTGCGAAAACGTTATTCTACTTATGACTTCACTAGCTTGCCGGCTGCCTTTCGGACTTTCGCCCAGCGTAGCTTCTGCGCTGCTGCGATTCGTCTGCGGGCGTCCTTGCTCAAAGTACGGCCGGTCTTTTTGAGTTTTTTCCCGCCGGCATGGCCGAGAGCGTCGAGCGCCTTCCCTACCTGTCCCATTTCTTTTTCAAGACGGGAATACTCCTTCTGCAGGGAAGCAACCACCTTATTGATTATCATTGAATACCCCCTTGGCCATAAGGCTAACACGACAAGACATCTTGTTGAGACCTCCCGATGACTTTGAGTCAGCCAGTTAGCCGATGTCGATAGTAGATAAAAAGCGTGGAGTCTGACGAGCTTTTGTAGTTTGTTCGAAAGCGAAGGCCAGCCGGATGAGAACTGGCTCGCTCCAGGCGTGCCCAAAGAATGAGATACCGACCGGTAAGCCGGAGATAAATCCCGCGGTTACGTTGATATTAGGATAGCCCGCCACGGCCGCGGCGTTCGAGCTTCCGCCAGCCGCGTGGTCGCCGTTGATCAGGTCCGTAAGCCAGGCCGGGCCGCCGGTGGGGGCGACCATGGCATCGAGGCCGTACTTGCCCATGGTGGCGTCGATGCCTTCGGTGCGCGCGAGTTGGTGATTCTTGTCGAGCGCGTCGAGATAAGCTTTTTCAGTTAGAGGGCCTTTCGCCTGGGACTTAAGAAATAAGTCCTGGCCGAAGTAGGGCATCTCTTTCTGTCGATTGCGGTCGTTGAAGTCGATGATGTCTTTCAATGTGTGCACGGGAGCGTTCGAACCCAGGCGGGCAAGATAGTTATTGAGGTCGGCTTTTAGTTCGTAGAGGAAGACCAACAGCTCGCTCTCGTCAAACTTACCCAGAGTTTCAATGTCGGCAGGATCAACCAATATTGCTCCCTGTTTTTTCATCGCATCGAGGGATTGCTCCATGAGAGCATCGACGGCATCGTTAAAGCCGAAATACTTCCGGGCCACGCCGATGCGCGCGCCCTTGAGTCCGTTGGGATCGCAGAACTGCGAGTAATCGGTGTAGGACCGGCCCGCGCTCGCGGCGGTCGCTGCGTCGGCGGGATCGACGCCGGTGAGCGCGCCCAATAAAATCGCGGCATCGCGGACAGTGCGGCACATAGGCCCGGCGCTATCTTGCGTGTGTGAGATGGGAATGATTCCGCTTCGGCTCACGAGACCGACGGTGGGCTTGATGCCGGCAAGTCCGTTCGAAGATGAAGGGCAAACGATGGAGCCGTCGGTTTCCGTGCCGATCCCCACCGCGCACAAGTTGGCGGAGATACCGGCGCCGGTGCCAGAGCTCGAGCCGCAGGGATTGCGGTCGAGGGCGTAGGGATTTTTCGTAAGGCCGCCGCGGCCACTCCATCCGCTGGTGGAATGGCTCGAGCGTATGTTTGCCCACTCGCTGAGATTCGTCTTGCCCAAGATCACCGCGCCAGCGCTCCGCAGTTTTTGTGCAACATAGGAATCTTGTTGCGGCTTCGACCCGACCAGCGCGAGCGAACCGGCCGTGGTCATCATCCGGTCTGCGGTGTCAATGTTGTCTTTGATCAGCACGGGGACGCCGTGCATGGGGCCGCGCGGGCCTTTCAACTTGCGTTCTTGGTCAAGAGAATCGGCCATGGAGATAGCATCCGGATTTAATTCGATGATGCTGTTGATCGCAGGACCGTGCTTATCCTTATCAATCTCTTCAATGCGCGCCGAATATTTTTCCACTAGAGAGCGAGCCGTGAACTTGCCGGACTTCATTCCATCTTGCAGGCCGGATATGGTAATTTCGTCGAGCTCGAAGGACTTGATTTCTGGAGGCGAGAGGGAGTACGCAATCTCACGCCCGGCGCCCAGAGCAGGATACTGCGGGATCAAGGTCGCGGTTGCACCTCCGATGAGAGTGTTCTTGAGGAAGGAGCGGCGGCTGTCGGCAATCTTCGCTGTGGTTCGGCGCATGGTTTAAAAGGTTCCTTTGCGACGCGGTTCGGATTCGCGAATCGCGACCAAACATAGTAATCCATGCAATCCAAAACCTGCTGGAACGAGCGCCGACCGACCAAAGGGCGGCGACAGCCGAAGGATCGAACAGCTACGCTCGCTTCCTGCTGGAGCGCGATGTACGGGTCGCGACTTCTGCCTTAGCCGGCTGCTTAATTGCACCGGTCTTCATCACAGCCGCAAACAGATGTTGCTCGTCGTCGTACGGATTGTAAGCTTCGTCGGGATACCAGGAGCCCGCGAAAAGATCACCCTGCCGAGTGACTGTGCAGCGCTGCACATGCACGCTGTCGACGAAGCTGTGCTTGATTTCAGGAGCACCCCAATCACCACCCCAGATAAGCGCGCTGCAGTGCGCAAGCTGTCCCAGGAAGGAGAAATCACCTTTCCAGCAAGGCTCACCGGCCGCCACGCGGACGATGTCGCAGGCCAATCCATAGTGATGAACACCCACCGTTCGAAGTTTGGTAGCGCCACCGTTGAAGAGCTCCTGCTGGCGGTTCTGGCTGCGGTAGGTTTCGGAGATCATGACTTCAATTCCCATCTGCCGCGCGGCCCAGACCACGCTCTCCACAAGTCGGCGAGTCGTGGGTTCGAGCAGGGAAGGGTCGCTGACGCGCGTCAAAGAAGCAAACCGCGCGTCTTTGCAGATCACGTCAGTGTAGAAGTTTCCCATGCGAATACCTTCCTGCGGCTGGCATCAGGCAAACCACTGAGTTCAGCCGCAAAAGCATGGCTGGAGGAATGGCTCAAGCTAATCACGGATTAGTTCAATGTCCAGTGGAAACAGTGAGAAAATGCCGGAAAAACCGTAGTTCGTTTCAAAATGGGACTGCAACTTTGCGAGTGGTTTCCCTAAGACTCGAGGCTGGCGCAAGATTCGGCGCGCTTTCTTGCTTCCTGGTGTACAATAGCTTTAGCTAAGTTTGACTCACGAGCAACTGAAGGTCGGTATCGCCAACCAGCGTCACCCCCTCACTAGCAGCGAATCTTCTCAGCACAATCCAAAGAAACAGAATAGGACTATCAACAATGGCAGAACAAGGAACAGTGAAGTGGTTTAACGACGCCAAAGGCTATGGCTTTATCAGCCGTCAGAATGGCGAGGACGTTTTCGTGCATTTCTCCGCGATTCAAGCAGGTGGCTTTCGCAGCCTGCAAGAAGGACAAACCGTGCAGTTCGACGTGACCAAGGGCCCCAAGGGCTGGCAGGCGGAGAACGTCCAGGCTGTCTAAGCGACCGCTTTTGCAGTGAAAACAGAATGCCCGTGATTCGCGAGAATCACGGGCATTTTTGTTGGCGACGAAGGTTGTTTCACTCCACCCGAATATTACTGTTGCTCCCGCGCCTGCTGCACCATCTCCACCAGAACTTTTCTAGCTTGCCCTGGATCGCGCACTTCCCGCAGGAACGCGATGCGCGCACCTTTCATGCCGTCTGAGGTTTTCAGACGGATGTGAAAGCCAAGTCGATCAACGGCAGTCATGGCCGCTTCCTGACATTCGATGCCGGCAAACGCCTTGGCCAGCAGGACGACCGCATCCCTGTGGTCAGCGTTCATGTGATCGATGATTCCGGCTGCGGCCCCGGCCAGCGGATCCGGTTCGGCAAGGCCGTAGTCCGCAGCCTGCACCCAGCCCATTACTCCGAAGCCGCCGACGTAGTAAACATCCAGCACGTCCATACGATAGAAAGAAAAATCTTCAAAATCTACCCAGTACTTGCTGTTCTCGTAATGCTCCAGGTAGAGCTTGCGGGCGTCCGGCAACTGGGACTTCGGGATGGACAGAACATTCCCCATAACCGTGACCCGGGACGCGCCCAGCGGGTCGCCGCTGGCATCCGGCTGAGTTACAAGAAGGCTGGCGCGCGCATCCGCCTGTAGATTCTGCGTGTGCATGGCCATGCTGCTGATCAGGAAAATGGGGCGTCCGCCCGCATCGAGCGCGTATGGCATTACCGAACCGAAGGGAAAGCCCGGCTGCTTGCGAGATAGAGTCGAGAGGCTTCCGATACGTCCCAAGTACACGAGCGTTCTCGCCCGCTCCGAGAATGAAGGTTCAGGGACTACGGAGTGAGCGCCGCCGGCTCCGGAGCCCGCGTGTTTTCCTGAGGATGAGGACGGCACAGTTTGGCTCATCAGGCAGTTTAAATGAAATTGGCACTGGGTGTGCTTCTGTTCCGGCGGCGATGTCACGACTGCACGATGATTCAGCCCATGTTTCGGCAGAACCGACGGGGTTCAGTAGATTGTTTCCAACGGCTTCGAGTGCTAGACTTTGGTTGGCTTACGGGCTGGTATCCATGTCTTTGCCAGCGAGCGGGAGTAGTTCAGCGGTAGAACGCCAGCTTCCCAAGCTGGATGTCGCCGGTTCGATCCCGGTCTCCCGCTCCATTTAGTTCTCTCGATGGGACAGAGCGAGAAGTTGCCTGGATCAAGGGCTCGAAAGCGCCGCAACCACACATGCCCCAGCGAGGCTATAATGGCCTTGTCATGACAAGCAATCCTAGAACTCCCTCAATGTCGGAAGTTTGTGCCCGGGTTAGACATCTTGGATATGCGGCTTCAAGGCGGGTTCGCCTTTATGGTGAGGAATTTGAAGTGGTTTCGGACCCGTTTCCCGAGGCGGATGGCGTCGCGGTTCACGTTACTACCAAGAAGGACTCGAGAATCCGCGTGTTGCAGATTCCCGCCACTGTGCTTCAGAGTGTCACAGGGCGAGTCACTAATGCGGCCTAACGGACTGTCCGCCAAAACGGGCCCCGACGGCTTATCCGAGAGATACTCAAGATTTTGATTCCAACGATCGAAATTATTCATCCAAGGAAACGGACGGTAACTTGACGCTGTTATCAGGTACGGCCTAGTATTTCGATAGCATGATTATTCTCAGCAATCTTCGCCAGATTTGTATGTGCGCATGTTGTTGTTGTGCATGCGTGTGCTCTGGCGCAGGGAGGTTGCTGACTTAAAGATTTCATAGAACTTCAGCACTTATCGCCCACCGCCAGAGAGCATCTGGCGGTGGGCTTTTTTTGCGCCAAATCAGCTAAGACGAATCTGTTTTATGGGAAGTCACCCTATGGCAAGTCCAGCTACTCCAAATCTAGTCAAAGAAACGAAGGCGCAAAAGGTGGAGCGCCTGAAGCGCGAAATGAATCCCTGGGAGGGGCTTGCTGAGATTCGCCGCTTCGCGCGGGAGGGCTTCGCCTCGATCCCGCCAGAGTGGATCGGAACCTACTTCCGCTGGTGGGGAGTCTACACCCAGGGCGACGGAGCCGGGGTTGTCGGCGGCAAGGACGGCCAGGGACTGGCATTGCCCTTCTTCATGCTGCGGATCCGCATCCCGAACGGCCTGCTGCGATCGGACCAGTTGCGGGCCATTGCCCACCTCACCAGCCGCTATGCCCGCGGCATCGCCGATCTCACAGTGCGGCAAAACATTCAGTTGCACTGGGTCACGATCGAGGCTCTTCCCGAGGTGCTCGAGGAACTCTGGCGCGTCGGCCTCAATACGATGGGCGCTTGCGGCGACGTCACACGAAATATTACCGGCTGCCCCGTTGCAGGCGTGGATGCGGATGAGATCTGCGACGCGTCCTCCCTGGCGCTGGAAACCGATCGAATGCTGGCGGGCAATGCCGAGTTCTACAATTTGCCGCGCAAGTTCAAGATTTCTATCACGGGATGCCGCGTGTGGTGCCCCTACCCTGAGATTAACGATGTCGGCCTGACAGCGACCGAGCGCCGGGTCCGTGGAACGCCTGAAATTGGATTCGCTCTGCGCGTGGGCGGCGGACTTTCTACCGAGCCCTACCTGGGTGCGCCTCTGAATGCCTTCGTGCGCTGGAACCAGGTTTTGCCGGTGATTAAAGCTATCGCCGAGCTGTTTCGTGACTCCGATCAGTTGCGCGAACATCGCGAACGGGCGCGACTGAAGTTTCTTTTCCTGCGCCATGGCTGGACGCCGCACGACTTCCAGCAAGAGCTGGAGCGGCGCATCGGGTTTCAACTCGATCCGGCCGAACCCGAGCAGCCGCCAGCAGACGTCTACCGCGATCACATCGGGATTCATGCGCAGAAGCAACCGGGGCTCTGCTATGTGGGAGCCACGGTTCTGCGCGGCCGCATCACCCCCGAACAGATGCACGCGGCGGCTGATCTCGCCGATCGCTTCGCCAACGGCGAACTGCGCACAACCAATATGCAGAACCTGCTGATCGTCAACGTGCCCCGGCTGCATGCCGACGACTTGGCAAAGGAGCTAGCGACAATCGGACTGCCCGTGAGCGGGTCGCCGTTCTGGCGCGGCGCCATCGCCTGCAGCGGGACGGAGTTCTGCAAGTTGGCTATCACTGAGACGAAGAGCTTTTCCCGCTGGCTAGTGGAGGAATTGGAAGAACGCCTTCCTGGATTTGATCAACATCTGAAGCTTCACGTTACCGGTTGTCCCAACAGCTGCGGACAACACTGGATTGCCGACATTGGAATCGAAGGCAAGAAGATTAAAGTTAACGGCCACATGACGGACGCCTACTACTTCTGCCTGGGTGGCGCGCTGGGCTTGAATCAGGCAATTGCGAGGCCGGTCGGATTCCGCTGCGTCGCGACGGAAGTCCCGGAGGCCATTGAACGCTTGCTGCGCCATTACCTCGCCGATGGCAGGCCGGGTGAGAACCTGCGGCGCTTCTTCGCTCGTCACAGCGACACAGAGTTGCGGAATTTTCTGGCAGGAGAGTTTGTGGAAGCAGTTGCCCGCGATCTGCCCGAGGGACGCGTGCCGAGCAGCGTGGAAGGCTAACCAAGATTATGAGCAGCCTGTTTCCCATGTTCGTGAAACTCGAAGGCAAACGTTGCCTTGTGGTCGGCGCGGGCAAGGTTGGCGAGCCCAAGATCAGCAGCCTCCTCGAGACCGGCGCGCGAATTCATGCGGTTGCTCTGGAGGCCTCTGAGGCTGTGCATCACTGGGCAAGGGCCGGCAAGATCACTTTAGAAATCCGCGGTTTTGCCCCGGCAGATCTTGATGGAACGTTCCTCGCCATCGTCGCCACCGCGTCGCGCGATTTGAATAGTTCGATTTATCGCGAAGCGCAGCGGCGTGGAATTTTGTGCAACGTGGTGGACGTTCCAGAGTATTGCGACTTTTACTATCCCGCCGTCGTGCGTCGCGGCGATCTGCAGATTGCAATCTCGACGAACGGCCAGAGTCCTTCGCTGGCACAAAAACTTCGGCAACAACTGGAACGCCAGTTCGGTCCAGGATACGCGCGCTGGGTTGCGGAACTTGGCGAGACGCGAAAGCTGGTGCTGGCCAGCGATCTTGATCCGCAACGGAAGAGCGATCTATTGCACTCGCTGGCGAGCCGCGAGGCTTTGAAGGCGGCGCTCAACGAAGAGTCGGCGAAACGTGAGGAAGACAGGAGGGTAACAGCATGAATGGTAGGGTGTATTTGGTGGGCACAGGCCCGGGCGATCCTGAGTTGCTCACAGTGAAGGCCCTGCGGCTGGTGCAAACCGCCGACGTTGTATTTCACGACGACCTGGTTTCGCCCGAAATCCTGAAACTGATTTCGCCTTCGGCCGAAGTCCAGAACGTTGGCAAGCGTTGCGGCAGCAAAAACATCCGGCAGGAAGAGATTAACTTTCTGCTGGTGGCGCGGGCGGCTTCAGGACTCCAAGTGGTGCGCTTGAAGAGCGGAGACCCGCTGATCTTCGGCCGTGCGGGCGAAGAAATCGAAGCGCTGCGCCAATCGAACATCGAATATGAGATTGTTCCCGGAGTTACCTCAGCTCTCGGCGCTGCCGCTGCTGCCGGAATTCCCCTGACCCATCGGCGTGCCTCTTCCACGATCGTGCTGACGGTCGGCCATCGAGCGTCCGTAACTCGAGCGTCGGCTAACAACGATGCCGATTGGAGCCACTTTGCTTTGGCCGAGTCGACCCTTGTCGTCTACATGCCCGGCTCGGACTATAAGGAGATTTCCGACCGGCTTGCCTCCGCCGGTTTCGCGGCAAAAACTCCGTGCGCAATCATTTCCCGAGCAACAACTCCGGAGCAACGAATTTACCGCACTACGGTTTCTGATCTCCGCCACGCGCCGCTGCTCGAGTCCCCAACACTCCTAGTCGTCGGCGAGGTCGTGAAGTTCGCCGATCAGAATTTAGTAGAAGAAGCCGCCAGCCTTCCGGAACCGGCCTTTGAAGCCACGTTTACCCAACCTGTCACTGCAAGCTTTGGGACGGATCAGGAGCCCTTGGCATGAAGGAAGAAGTTATGAAAGACGAGGTAGGAATACTGCAGATCGCTGCGGAAGCCTGGAGCCCCGAGCGGGTTCTCGGTTGGGCATTCGACACCTTCGGGGATCGGGTCGCGATCTCTTCCGCTTTCGGCGCCGAGGGTATGGTCCTCATCGATGTTGCTTCCCAAGTGCGCCGTAACTTTCGCCTCTTCACCCTGGACACCGAATTTCTCTTTTCAGAATCTTACAATCTCATGGACCGGGTGGAACAGAGATATGGCATCACAATTGAACGGGTCTATCCGCTGAATTCGCCCGAGGAACAGGAGCGGGAGCATGGTCCCGCGCTCTGGCGGCGGAACCCTGATCTCTGCTGCAACCTGCGAAAGGTTGAGCCGCTGCAGCGCAAGCTGGGCGATCTCCAAGCGTGGGTCACGAGCATCCGGCGCGACCAGACCGCGGCCCGTGCCGGCGCCGGAAAAATCGAATGGGACCAAAGATTTGGTTTGGTGAAGATCAATCCCATCGTGGATTGGAGTTCGAAGCAGGTATGGCATTACATCCGCGAACACGATGTACCTTATAACGAGCTGCATGAGCGTAATTATCCAAGCATCGGCTGCACGCACTGCACGCGGGCAGTGCGGCCGGGAGAAGATCCAAGGGCAGGGCGCTGGGCAGGATTGGCGAAGACCGAGTGCGGGCTGCACGTCATTCAGGCCGCTGCGCAGTCTGCCGGAGGCGACGCGTAAGAGAAACACTATTCTGGAGCGGCTAGGCTTCCGTTTTCTTCAGATAGTCCGAGAGCTGCCGCACCACGGCGATGAAAGTCTTGTTGGCTACTGAGAGCGTACGGTCGCGACGGTAGGCCAACCCCAGTTCACGCCATAATTCCGCGCCTTCCAGCTCGATCAGCTTCACTCTTCCCGCCGCCACTTCGTCGCGCGCAAAAGACGCGCTGATCAGCGAGATGCCTAGGTCGGCGGCCACGAAACTCTTGATCATTCCAATGCTCGGCAGTTCCATTCTCACTTTTAACTCAGCGTTGTATTCGCGGAACAGCTTATCCAGCAGGCGCCGCGTATGTCCGGTCTTGGGCAGCAGCAGAGGATACTTCACGACATCGCTGATGTGCGCCGCCTTCAGCTTGGCCAAAGGATTCTTCGGGCTGACCATCAGCATCAGCCGGTCGCGGTAGATGGCCTGAACCTTCAGGCTCGGAGACTGCACTGGCAGGCTGAGGATGCCCACATCGAGAGAGCCATTCTCCAGCTTCTCCACTATCTTGTAAGTGAAATTGCGATAAATGCTGATCTGCACGTCGGGATACTTGCGGCAGTATTCCCCGAAAACTTCGGGCAGCACATAAAGGCAAGTGGCTTCATTCGCACCGACCAGCAACGTCCCGCGCGGCGTGTGGCCGTGGTCGGCCACGGCCACCAGCGATTCATCGCGCAGCTTTTTCATGCGCAGAGCGTAATCGTGGAAGACCTGGCCAGCGGGAGTCAGCTTGACAGTCTTGCCCGAGCGGTCAAGGAGGCGATCGCCGTATTCCTGCTCCAGTTGGCGGATCTGCGCGCTCACCGCCGACTGCGAACGGAAAACTTTCTCTCCGGCGCGGGAGAAGCTGCCTTGCCGCGCGACCTCCAGAAATGTGATGAGTTGATCGAAATCCATGCAGTTTGGTCAGGAAATTATAGCGAACTTCGCATCGAAGTGGTTCCGGTAAGCGCCCGGCTGGCGAGACTCATTGCACGACGGGTCTTTCGGAAGTGAGAAGTTTGTCGCGGTCGTAACTCCGCGCTTCCTCTGTAGCGAGCCGTGCCAGAATCGAAGCCCAGGTGTCATCGATGGAGCATGGAGGCATCACGGGCTCGACCCGAAGAAGCGGGAGCGCAGAACAGGAAAGCAGGTCGGCAGCTCGCGGACTTCCCGTAAGCTGCAGGTGCCGGCGAAGAATGCGGCGGACCCATAGCTCTTCTTGAGGTTGGAGAGTTGCAAACCGCACGGAGTCCAGGTTCAGCGCATCGTCGTTGAAGTAGTCATCAGCGTCGGCGCGTAACAGGTAAGCTAGGCCGCCGGTCATGCCCGCTCCCATGTTGGCTCCTGCCGGGCCGAGAATGACGACGACGCCCGCGGTCATGTATTCGCATCCGTGACGACCCACGCCCTCGACCACCGCGAGCGCTCCGCTGTTGCGAACTGCAAACCGCTCTCCCGCGCGGCCCGCTACAAATAGTTCACCCGATGTGGCGCCATAGAGCACGGTGTTGCCCACCAGAACATCTCCGCGAGACGACGCTTCGGCCTGGGCAGTAATGGCGATGCTCCCACCGCACAAGCCCTTGCCGACATAATCATTTGCTTCGCCAGTGAGCCGGAAGTTCGCGCCGGAAATAAGGAAAGCGCCGAAGCTCTGCCCCGCCGTGCCAAAGAACTCGCAGTCGACCCCGGTCATTTCCAGAGTCGAACGCCCAAACGAAGATCCGAGGCGACGAAGCACTTCGCCGCTGAAGTGCGCGCCCACGGCGCGATCCTCACTGGTGATTTCAAAATGATAAGGACGGGTGGAAAGCGACTCCAGATCATCGACCACGCGATTCAGCTCAACGTGCAGCGCGCTCGAGTCCTCATGCGGACAGGGAAATTGAGAGGGCGGATTGAGAATCGGTTGCAGCAATGAGGCCACACTCTGTTCGGCCTCGGCCGAACGCGGCCGCAAGCGGTCGACAGCGCCTAGAATTTCGTCAATAGATCCCGCACCCATGCCCGCCAGCAGCTCGCGGACATCGGCTGCCAGCGCGCGGAAGAAGGTTTCGACCATCTCTGGATTCCCGGCAAAACGTGCGCGCAGAGTTTCATCTTGAGTCGCGATGCCGACGGGACAGGTGTTGAGATGACATTGCCGGGCCATCACGCAGCCGATGGCCAGCAGAGCAGCCGTTCCGAAGCCAAATTCCTCGGCTCCGAGCAGAGCCGCAACCACAACATCACGCGCGAACTTGAGACCGCCATCCACGCGCAATCGCACTCGGGCGCGCAGTCCGGAGCGAACCAGCGCGGTATGTGCGTCCCGCAAACCGATTTCCCAGGGCAATCCAGTGTTCTTGATGGAGGTAAGCGGCGATGCGCCGGTGCCGCCGTCGTGACCGCTGATCGTGATCACGTCCGCGCCGGCTTTGGCCACGCCGGTTGCGATCACGCCAACTCCGGAACTGGAAACCAACTTCACCCCGATGCGCGCGTTCGGATTTACGGCCCGCAGATCGTAGATCAACTCGGCCAGGTCTTCGATGCTGTAGATGTCATGGTGCGGCGGCGGCGAGATGAGAGACGTCCCGGGCACGGCATGCCGCAGGCGCGCGATGTAAGGCGTAACCTTCGCGGAAGGCAGTTGTCCGCCTTCGCCCGGCTTCGAGCCCTGCGCCATTTTGATTTCGATTTCATCGGCGTGCACCAAATATTCCGCAGTGACGCCGAATCGCGCCGATGCGACCTGCTTGACTCGGTTGTTTGCCTCCGGACGTTCGTAATAAATGCTCGGGTCTTCACCGCCTTCCCCGGTATTGCTGCGCCCACCGAGGCGGTTCATGGCGATGGCTAGCGTCTGGTGGGCTTCCGGCGAAATCGCACCGAGCGACATGGCTTGCGTGCTGAAGCGGCTGAGCAGCGAAACTTCGCTTTCGACTTCTTCCAACGAAAGAGGCTTCGCGGAACAGACCTCGAGCAAATCCCGCACCGAAACATTTTTTCGTTCGTTCGAGAGTACGGCCAAAGATGCCTGATTTTCCGCGGTCGGCGACTTGATGTAGCGATGCATGCGCCGCACCAGTTCCGGCGAACTCGAATGCAGTTCGCCGTTGCGGCGGAAGCGGTACAACCCAGCGTCGCGAAACTTCGCGTCGGCAGAACCGAAGCCCGCAGCGTGGCAAGCGAGGCAGTCTTCGAACAGATCGTCGAGCGACTTGCCACTCAGCGTGTGTCCAGCATCTTCAAAGAACTCTTCGCACACTGCCGGATCGAGACCGATCGTCTCAAAGATCTGGCTGTTCCGGTAACTGCTCATGGTGGAGATGCCCATGCGCGCCAGCACCTTGCGCAGACCTTTCTCGATGGCAGCACGGTAGCGCGCGGGGCCGTCGAGATCAGCGCGAGCGCTCATGCTCATGGCGAGATAGGGATGAACGGCGCTCGCCCCAGCCGCAATCAAGAGAGCGACGTGGTGGGTATCGATGACCTGACCCGTCTCCACAATCAGTGGCAGTTTCCAGGCTCCGGCACCAGTCATGGCGCGCCACGCGCACGAAACTGCCAGCAGCGCAGGCAGCGCCGCTCGCTTATCGCTCACGGCGCGATCGCTTAGCAGAATTGCTCTGCCAGCTGCTGCCGCGGTCGAAGCTTCTTCGCGGATTCTGTTCAAAATTTGATGTGCAGCCTCAACCCCTCCGGCCGCGTCGAAACTGAAGTCAATGCAGTGAATTGTTAGCAGTGCTTCTCCGAGCACATCCATCTGCCCGGCATCGAGCAGCGGAGATTCCAGCTTCGTATTCTCGTCCAAGTACACGTCAAGCGACATCACGTGGCTCTCGCGCAGCGGGTCGATGGGAGGATTCGTAACCTGCGCGAATCGTTGCTTGCAGTAATCCCAAAGCGGACGCGGCAGACTCGAGAGCAAAGCCGGAGGAGCGTCGTCGCCCATGCTCCACAGCGGTTCCTGGCCATTTTCCACGAGAGGCTGAAACAGCATGCGGAATTGATCTTCCGTCCAGCCAAAAGCTGCCATCAAGCGGTTCGCATCGAGACTGATCGGTGCGGCCGTGTTTTCTGCCGGAATTACAGTTGTCGCGGACTTCAGAATGTTTTCCACATGCACAATCCGCGCCACTTCACCCGGCCGGAAAAACCTCCCGCTCGCCGGGTCGGCAATCAGCATCTCGCCCGGCCCCAGCCGCTGCCGTTCGATCACCTGCTTATCAGAAAGATCTGTGATGCCAACTTCCGAGCCCACGACCAGCAATCCATCGGATGTCAGGGTATAGCGCAAGGGACGGAGGCCGTTGCGGTCAAGCTTTGCCCCCACCACCTTGCCATCAGTGAAAAGCAGCGCGGCCGGGCCGTCCCACGATTCTTGCTCGCGAGCGCTGTTGGCCAGAAACAGGCGCAACCCAGGGTCGAGACGCTCGTCGTGCTCCCACGCCGGCGGCACCAGTCGCAACGCAGATTCGGCAACGCTTGCACCGCTCCGCACCAGTGCCTCAAGCGCGTTATCAAAACTCGCGGAGTCACTCATGCCCGGCTGCAGCAATTGCGATCTCTCCGGCAGTCCGAACTGGCGGCGCCGCGTGGCGCCGCGCGCCTGAAACCATCGGCGATTGCTGCTGATGGTATTGATCTCGCCGTTGTGCGCCACGAAGCGAAAAGGCTGGGCCAGCGACCAGCTAGGCTGCGTGTTGGTCGAATAGCGTTGGTGGAAAACCACAAACGCGCTCTCAAACTCCGGATCGTTTAGATCAAGGTAGAACGGGGCCAACTGCTCCGGAGTGAGCAGTCCTTTGTAAACGATGGTTCGCGAAGAGAACGAGCAGTAGTAACCGGCAGCGGGAATAGTTTCCAGGTCCTGCCGCAAGCGGAAAAGCTGCAACTCAAAGTCGGAAGAATCAAGCCTAGGAGATTTTAAGTCAGAAGCCCCACCACGAGGCGCCACAAAACATTGCCGCACTAAAGGCAATGAATCACGCGAGCGTGGCCCGAGGATCGAGGAATCAGTCGGCACCGACCGCCAGCCCAAGAACGAGAGATCGAATTTTGCAACGGCGGAACAGAGTGCGTCCAAGGCCACATTTTCCTGGCCACGCTGAAGAAACACCATGCCGACGCCAAACTCGTCGGGCAATCGAATCCCGTCAGCACGAGCCACTCTACGGAAGAACGCCTTCGGTAGCGCGATCAGCAGGCCAGCGCCATCACCGCTGCGGCCATCGGCGTCCACGCCGCCGCGATGGGCCAGGCGCGCCAGAGCCTCAAGCCCGCGTTCCACCACTCCATGCGACGCAGGGCCGCCCAGTTGGGCGATGAAGCCAACGCCGCATGCGTCATGATCCGCCGAGAAGGTGGGGCGACTCTCCGCCATGTTATTTGTCTAACCTGAAACACCCGCCCAAGTACAATCGTCATTTTCGATGCGATGGATGAGTTTTTCTGCAGAGCCCGGGCAATTGATTTTCAGGGGCTCCGGCCGAGGTTCCTGTATCGTTAGGCTCCGATATTTCCTTCAGGTAAAATGACGACTCTTGCCGCAATCAGCGCTCCCATGGTCAGTCTTCTGGACATTCAATCGGCCCTCGCATGGATTCGAGAATCGATCTATGAATCTCCCTGCACGCGTTCGGAAACGTTCTCCGAACTTACGGGCAACTCGATCTATTTGAAACTGGAGAACCGGCAGAGAACCGGCGCCTACAAAGAGCGGGGCGCGCTGAACAAGCTGCTGAGCCTTACTGCGGAGGAACGCTCTCAGGGCGTGATCGCGGCCTCGGCGGGTAATCACGCGCAGGCCGTCGCCTACCACGCCTCCAAGCTCGGCATCCGGGCAAGAATTGTCATGCCGCTGGCGACTCCGTTGATCAAGGTGTCGGCCACGCGCGGCTACGGCGGTGATGTCGTGCTTCACGGCGGAAATTACGACGAGGCCTACGAGGAAGCCTTGCGCCTCAGTGCGCAAGATCACCTAACCTTCGTCCACGCGTTCGACGATGATGTGGTGATTGCGGGGCAGGGAACTCTGGGCCTCGAATTGCTCGAGCAGCATCCTGATCTGGAGGCGGTCGTAGTTCCGATCGGCGGAGGTGGGCTGATCGGTGGTATCGGGTGTGCCCTGAAAGAAACTAATCCCCGCATCCAGGTCATTGGCGTTCAACCGGCGCGACTGCCCTCGGTGAAGGTTGCGCTTTCCGAGGGAAAGCCCGTGACCTTGCCTTCGGCTGTGACCATCGCCGACGGGATCGCGGTGCGCCGCGCGGGCGAACGCACGCTCCCGCTGATCCAGAAATATGTGGACGAAGTCGTCACGGTAGAAGAAGAAGAGATTGCCAACGCCGTCCTGCTGCTGCTGGAGCGAGAGAAGATTCTGGCCGAAGGAGCCGGAGCGGCCTCCGTGGCTGCGATCGTCAATCGCCGGATTCCGATGATTGGTGACAAGACCGGCAAGAAAGTCGCCGTGGTGGTGAGCGGCGGCAACATCGATGTAACGTTGCTGGCACGCATCATCGAGCGCGGCCTGGTCAAAGATGGAAGGCTGGTTCGCCTCCGAGTGCATCTGCCTGATTATCCTGGGGCTCTGCACCGGGTTACCGGCATTCTGGCCCAGCACCGTGCCAACATCGTTGAAACTTCTTATGATCGTGCCTACCACAACGTCAATCTAGGAGACACCGCCATCGACATCACCATGGAGACGCGCGGTCCCGACCACATCGCCGAACTGATTTCGGCCCTCGGCGCCAGCGGCTACACCCACGAAAGAATCCTGTAAAGGCTCGGACGGCCCGCTCGCCCCCAACTGCATCTTACTGGTAAAGTGGAGAGAGAACCCTCGCTTTGCAATGCGATCGAAGTGTGAAAATTCCTCCAGGAGCAAGGGGAGAACTTACCCCAGAATCTAGCGGACGACTCGTTGAATCTCGGGATTTACCAAGGCTGACATTCTGACAGGAATGCGAATTCTGCTTCCGGAGAATGGGCCGCCAACACTGGACTGCTGACATCGCCTCGGCGACATCTTAATCAACTGGATTTGGAGCCTTTATCAATCTTAAACTTAGCTGTTCAGCGCCTCTAGGCTTACTGATCGTGTCGATCTTATCCTCTGGGGCTCTTTGCGCAGGTCAAAGTCCACCGGGGACTCAAACATCCGACCCTGCCCAATCCGCCCAATCGCCAGCCTCCGGTTCTTCGAAACAGGACAAACCCGGAGACCACCCGTCTGCCCAGGGTAATTCTCAGGATTCAAGCAGCTCGGGCCAACAAGATACCAAGAAGGCCAAAGACGACCGGATGTTTTACGTGATGCCGAACTACTTGACGGTGGATGGCCAGTCGCAGGTGCCGCCAGTCTCCTGGAAAGAGAAGTTCGCCATGGCAGCCAAGGGCTCCTTCGATCCCTATGAATTCACGATCGTAGGCATCGTTGCAGGCATTCGGCAAGCGGAGAATTCATCTCCGGCGTTCGGACAGGGAATGGAGGGATACGCGAAGCGGTATGGAGCGGCATTCGCCGATCAGGTGGATGGCAATATCATGGTGGGCGGGGTTTATCCCACAATACTCAAAATCGATCCGCGTTATTATCGATTGGGCAGGGGTTCGTACCCACACCGTTTTGGCTATGCCATCGACCGAATTTTCATTGCTCGAAGAGACTCCGGGACTCGCATGTTCAACGTTCCCGAGTTTGCCGGCAACGCAACGGCGATTGCTATTTCCAACCTCTACTATCCCGCCGCCGATCGCGGTTTTTCGACGAGTCTCTCGGGTTGGGGTGTGCAAATGGGTCTCGACGCCTTTGGAAATGAGCTGAAGGAGTTTTGGCCAGATATTCACGGCTATTTGCAGAAGAGACATGAGCGCCACCTGGAGAAACGGCAGCAGAAAGCGCCCGTCGAATGACTGGCAGGAATCATTTGAGAAGCGCAGCCGATAGCGCCGGCCCAGGAAAATACGGACGTTTGGGGGAAGAATTGAAAGTGATTCGATTATCTTGCATGGCGCTGACGCTGGCCGGGATGTTGACTGCGGCTTCAGTTCAAGCTCAGGAAGCAGCGAGCCCGCGAGAACAATCTCGAGCGGGAGTGGCACCGTCGGGTCAGGACGATGCTTCCGATGTTGCGATAAGCGACGTTTCGCAAAATCAGGTTCCACAAAATCAGGTTCCACAAAATCAAGACCCACCGCGAAAAGACACGAGCGCGGAGGGACAGTCCCCGCTACCCGACGCGCCGAAGCCAGCCGTCAGTCCTCCGACTCCGAATAACTCCAACGACCAGTACGGTAAGCAACCCAAGAGAATTCTGGGAATTGTTCCAAATTACCGTGCGGTCAGCGCCAACACGCACTTGCCTCCGCTGACTCTCAAGAGCGGACTCTGGCTGGCGACCCAGGATACGTTCGACTACTCCGATTTCATTTTTGTGGCAGCGCTCGCGGGAGTTGACATGGCCGGCAAGTCGCAGCCAACCTTTGGGCAAGGCGCTGAGGGCTTCGGTAAGTACTATTGGCACGTCTTTGTCGACGGCGGGATAGAGAACTACATGTCGGAAGCCATCGTCCCAGTCGTGACGAAAGAAGACCCCAGATACTACACCATGGGGAAAGGCGGACTTTTTAAGCGGACCGGGTATGCGGTAAGCCGGCTGTTCATCACCAGGACCAACTCGGGATCGAGCACCTTCAACCTGTCGGAGGTCGTGGGGGCCGGAGCTGCCGCGGGCATCGGCAATGCGTATTATCCGGCACAAAACAACCAGTGGGTGAAAACCTACCAACGCTGGGGAACGCAGGTGGGCTTGGACGGCCTGTTCAACGTGCTAAAAGAGTTCTGGCCCGACGTCAATCAGGCGGTATTTCACGGAAAATACTAATTCCGCCTTAGCGATGTGGCAGACCATCGGGCGCAAATTTCAGCCCTCTGCTGCAGCGCTTTTTGTATTGATTTCAAATTCCTCCTTTCCTGCGCCGCTGTTCAAAGCGAAAAAAAGGCGGCCGAGATGAAGGCCGCCTTCCGGTTAGACTACTTCGCGCTAGAAGTGGAACCCGATCTCCGCGGTAAGCGAACGCGGCGTCACATAGTGAGTCCCGCTGAAGGTTGAGAGAAAGTTATAGAGTGCGTAATTGTTCGCCACATTGATGACCGTCAGTTGCGCACTCACTTTGTACTTGTCGTGGAAGTGGAACAGGTTGTCTTGGCCAACCGAGACGTCGAACAGATTCCGCGACTTGATGCGGGGCGGATTGTGGTCGTCGTCCTCGGCGTTGGGTGCAGGCACCTTGATGAGACTGGATCCGAACTCGTTTGCCGGGCAATTGTAAGGTAATGGGCTTGTAGGAGTTGCGCGCACCCCGTTGCAAGTGAACCCTGCCTCGAACTCCTGATCCGCGGAAAGTGGCACTCCGCCCACGTTGGCAGCGACCATGCTGACGTTATCCACGCCGCCGATGACGACCGTTCCCGGGCAATCGTTGGCCGCGAGCTGCCCGAAACAGGGCGTCGCTCCTGCCACCAGTCCACTGTCATATCGCCAGTTGAAACCCATCCACGGGCCGCGCTTCCAGGGCTGGTATTGCAGGTGAGTGGTCTGGTTGAACTTTTCGTCGTGGTCAATGCGGAAGGGAAGCCCGGCTGCAGTCGCCACCGTCGCCCCAGCTCCGCCAATCTGGGGCTGGAAGAACCTCGCCGCCACACTGGAGAAAACCATCAGCGCCGAGAAGCCGTGGATTTCAGGTACGCTTACCCGCCCCGCGTATCCCGGGATCTTGGAGTTGTGCCATTCAATCGGGAACGTGATCGGTGTGTTGCCGAGCACGCTGAAATCGTAGCCATTGTGCGTGTATTTGGTGATCCACTCGCCCGAAAAGACCAGGTACTTCCCGAACGCCTGCTCAAGCCCGGCGTGAAATTCGTTGCGAAATCCGGGACTCAAGGCTCCGCTCGCTCCCGGCGAACAGAGCAGCAGCGGGTTCAAGACCGAATTTTCGCATCCGATACTGGAAAGAATCAGATTTTCGTTAAAGGGAGATTCCAGCGTCCGCGCGTAGGAGATACGAACAATCGTGTTGGTCCTCTTGACGTTGTAGGCGACTCCAACTCGCGGCTCAGCCTGCCGCGCAACGGAAAGGCCGTTATACAAGTCACCGCGCAAGCCCAGGTTCATCGACCAGTTTCCCTTGGTGATCACATCCCGCACATAGAGGGCAAGCTCCTTCACGTCAGTGTGGCCGTTGAAAGTGTAGAGGCTTCCGCCACGGGTCAGGTCGTATGCAGCCAGAATCGGATTGAAGATTGGATAAAGGGCCGCGTTGGCGTAAGGGTCAATCGAGGTTGGTGAGCCGGGTGCGTTTACGTTGGAAGCAATGTTCGCCTGGAGCAGGCCGTTGCATCCGGAGGGATTTGTAATCCCCGGCGCCGGCGCCGCAACCCACTGCTGCTGGTCATTGGAAAAAGCTATGCAAGGTGCGTTGTAAGTCGGATCGACGATCCCGAGTGTATCGTCTTCGTTGAGAAAGGTCTGTTCGTACGTTACTCCGGCCTTGACGTCGTTTATGCCTTTAACATAGGACAGATCAGAACGGATCCCAGCGTTGGTGAGCGTCCGGTTCTGCCCCACCGACTGCCTCTGCAGGCTCGGCGGTCCTAGGTCAGCAAATGGATCGCTGCTGGGATAGTAATTGTAATCGTCGTGACGCACGAATGTACCCAGGGTAAAGACGGAGTGAGCGTTCAGCAGACGCGTCCACGATGGCGCGATGTTGAAGGTTCCAATCTTCGATCGTTGATCCGTGGCTCCGACAACGATGCCATTCGGACCTACGCCCCCGTAATTGTTCACGTCTTGCGCGTCCACCCCGTTCAGTCCGCTCCACGCCGTCGCGTTCTCGGCATCGAGGGAGTTCGGCGTCTGGAACCAACTCCGGCTGTAGCCAAAGTTCAGATGAATCGAGTCGGCGGTTGAGAGCTGGTAATCCACGCGGTCAAACAGGTTCTCTTCGTTGCCCTTGTCATGCAGCACGGTGAATTCCGGAGGATCGAGGAACCGGCCTGTATTCTGGCCGCTCGCTGAAATAAAGTTTCCCCAGCTCTTGCCGCCGTAAGCCAGCTCCGCCGCCAGATTGGAGCTGCCAAACGACCCGTACGATGCCGTCACACTGCCGTGAGGTGGATTCACACCCTGGCCCGAGCGCGTGGTTGCCACAATGACCACGCTGGTCTTGCCTCCGTATTCCGCCGGCGGTGCGCCCGAAATCACTTCCAGCGATTGCACCGAATCGAGCGGGATCTGGTTCGAGAACACCTTGCTTTGCTGATCCGTAATCGGCTGGCCGTCGACCGAGAACGAATTCTCAGCGTGGTCGCCCAGCCCATGGAACAGTCCATTGGAGTCGGCGGCGATTCCTGGCGTGGATTGAGTAACCAGCGCGCTCACGCCCGAGGTGGAACTTTCCAGAGGAATCTTTTCAAACGAGTTCCGGTCGATGTCGGAATGAAAGGTCGAATCGTTCTCTACCAGGTCTCCTGCATCCGTGACCGTCACCGAGGTGGTCGACCCCAGGACTTGCAGATTGATGTTGACGATGATCGGCACGACAGACCGCACCTCAACATCTCTCGCAGTCGAGGCGAATCCCTCAGCTTGCACGGTCATGTGATAAGGGTTGAAAGGGATGTTGGGGAGATTGAAGCTCCCGGACTTATCGGTTGTGGTTGATTGGTCAAAGTGACTGACCGGATCCTGAATCTCAACCCTTGCATTCGCCACGACTGCGCCGTCGGGGTCGAGCACTGTGCCGTTGATGGAGCCGGAACTGCCGCCCGACTGCGCCTTTACGAGAACGACCGTCAAACCGAACGAAATAATGAGAATAGCGATAAGCAGACGACTGAATGAAATGTACATGTATCCTCCTGAATCAAGTCAAGAAATAGGGATCGACCGGCTTGCATGCCGGAGCTTCAACCTTGGGGAATCCCTAAACGGCAGGAGGACCGCGAATGCCCAAATCGGAAACACTAAGCTGGGCTCTCGCGATTACGTCTTCTTCTTGCAGCAGTCCGACCGTGGCAAACACCGGCCGGATGTGATTGCAGCTGGGTGTGGGCGTGGTGGCGTGTGCCGCCACGCAGATTGAGCAGGAGTTGGATTCGGTCTGGTTCGGATGGTTATGAGTAGACTCCGCCACCGCCGTCCACAACATCAAGGACAGGCAGAGCCAACCCAACCATCGAAAAGTAAACCGCATACGTTCCTGCATTGGGCTAAATTCTACTAAGCTTATATCGGTCGTCCCCCACAAGGCAATGCCAGGCAAGTTACTATTGTGATGAGGATGATTTTGGTTGCCCCGCTTAGGGGGTCATTCCGTTATCAAACTTACCAGCGAGGAAACACATGTCGGAACCAACCTACGAAGAACTCAAAGCACGGTTATCCCAGTTGGAAAAAGAAGTCGAGACCAAGAAGCGCAGCGGAGACCTGATCTTCAAGGTCGGCGAAAAAGGCGGCGTCAGCGTCTACGGACTCGGCCGTTTCCCAGTCACGCTCTACTATGAGCAATGGAACCGCCTGCTGGGAGCGGCAGACGATATAAAGAAGTTCATGGAAGAAAACAAGTCCCGCCTAAAGCTCAAGGAATAAGGCTGGCAGGCGAGTTCTAACCCCTCAGTTTCCCGGTTCTCAGTTGGTTACCCTCGGGGGTTTACTGAGAACTGGGAATTGAGAACTGGTTTCGGGATATAATCAAAAGACTGTGCCTAAGTATTCCATCGTCGTCCCTCTGCACAACGAGCAGGAGAACGTCACCGATCTCTACGACCGCCTGAAAGCGGTGATGGAGGCTGCGGGGGAGACCTTCGAAATTGTGCTGGTCGATGACGGTTCGAACGATCACACCTTCGCCATGCTGCGCGAGATCGCGGCTGTCGACAGCCGCGTCACGGTGGTCAAACTCCGCCGCAACTTCGGCCAGACCGCCGGACTGGCCGCCGGTTTCGACCACGCCCGCGGCGAGTATATCATCGCCATGGATGGCGATCTCCAGCACGATCCCGCCGACATCCCGCTGTTCCTGGAAAAGATTGCGGCCGGTTACGACATCGTCAGCGGCTGGCGCAAGGTTCGCGTCGATAATTTCTGGATGCGCCGCATCCCCTCCCGCATGGCGAACTGGCTCATGGCCAAGCTCAGCGGCGTCGAAATTCACGACTTCGGAACCACCTTCAAAGCCTATCGCCGTGAAATCCTCGAGCAGGTTCCGCTCTACGGCGAGCTGCACCGCTTCATCCCGGCGCTGGCGTCGTGGTACGGGGCCTCCATTTGCGAAGTGCCTATCCGCAACGTAAACCGCGAGCGCGGCACCTCGCACTACGGCATCACCCGTACCTTCCGTGTGGTCTTCGATCTCATCACCATTCGATTTCTGCTGCGCTATCTTTCTCGTCCACTGCACTTCTTCGGGACTTTCGGTCTGCTCAGCCTGTTCAGCGGCAGCGCGGTAGTTGCGTGGCTTGGAGTGGAAAAATTCCTGCGCCACGTTCCCGTAATGGCCTCCCATGGCCCGCTGATGATGTTGTCCCTAGGCCTGCTGCTCGGCGGATTAAACCTGCTCGCTATCGGCTTGTTAGGTGAAATGCAAGTCCGCCACTACCACGAACCCCGCCACCGTGCTCCTTATTCCGTAGACCGGGTCCTCCGTTCCCAGAACGAAGAACACAGCGTCTCCGAATAACTTTCTTAATAGGTTGATGCATTTTCTCACCGGTCTGCAGAGCGGGCCAGGCCTTCAATCACCCCCACCGTGCCGCCGGCTGCCCGAGCCGCAGCCATTCAATGAAGTCGGTACCCGGAGGCACACCACTCAGTTCGCTCAGCCGGGTTGCATTTTGTCCGCGGTGGTAGTGGCTGTGCATGGCTGCCTGGGTCAGAGCATGTCGCACGCTGATCTTCAGCGGTGGCTGAAACCACGGCACCTCAATCGTCCTTGCCAAGCTTCCCTCCTCCAAGTCTCCTAGCATCGCCGACATTTCGGAGTGATACTTCCGCGCGAACGCCTTCAAGTCGGCGAGGTTCGAATAGTCCTCGACCTTGGTGATGGTGAATTTCCTCGTCTGCCCCTCCACCACCCAAAGAAATGCGGCCTGCACCAGATGAATGTGGTGCAGCCGCTCGCGAATCCTCTGGTCTTCCAAGGCTGCAGGGTAGGTCTCGAATGCCAACCAGTGCTCGGCGTCCGCCCATTCCTGATGTAGATATAGTTCGCGAAGGTATGTGGTCATCGCGTCCCCGCTTCATTATAGAGAGTAAGGTCCGGTGAGCACAGAGATGCACGGTCCCCGGCGTATAATGTGCGGTTTGGCTTCCCAGGAGTCCGGTAATCATGGCCCAAACCACGCAGCATGAATTACAACTGGCCCGCCGCATGTCGCGATTGGGCACCGAAACTGCTTTCGAAGTTCTGAATAAAGCGCGCGCACTCGAGCGCCAAGGCAAGAGCATCATTCACCTCGAAATCGGCGAGCCCGATTTCGACACTCCCGCGAACGTCATCGAGGCAGGCGTCAATGCGCTGCACAAGGGTTGGACCCACTACGGTCCCTCCGCCGGCTTGCCCGAATTGCGCCAGACCATCGCCGATTACGTCAGCCGCACCCGCGGCGTGAAAGTTGCCGCCGAAGAAGTAGTAGTCGTGCCCGGAGGCAAGCCCATCATTTTCTTCACAATCCTGGCGTTAATTGACGAAGGCGACGAAGTCATTTATCCCAACCCCGGCTTCCCGATTTACGAGTCGATGATCCACTATGTCGGTGGAAAAGCCCTGCCCATCCACCTTCGTGAGGAGCGAGATTTCTCCCTCGACGTCGACGAACTCGCAGCCCTCATCACCGACCGCACCAAGCTCATCATCCTGAATTCGCCGCAAAATCCCACCGGCGGCGTGATGCAGCTCCGTGATGTCGAGCAGGTCGCCCAGATTATCGGTGACCGCAACATCATGGTGTTGTCCGACGAAATCTACAGCCGCCTGCTCTTTGAAGGTGAGCATTTCTCCATTATGTCCGTGCCGGGCATGCAGGAGCGCACCATCCTGCTCGACGGCTTTTCGAAAACCTACGCCATGACCGGATGGCGCATGGGCTACGGCGTGATGCGTCCCGACCTGGCCGCCCACATCACCCGCCTGGCGACCAACTCCACCTCGTGCACCGCGAGTTTCACCCAGATCGCAGGCGTCGAAGCCCTGCGCGGCGACCAAAGTTCAGTCGACAGTATGTGCGCCGAGTTCAAACGCCGCCGCGACGTATTCGTCGCCGGCTTGAACAAGATCAAAGGCTTTTCTTGCCGCACGCCCAAAGGCGCATTCTACGTTTTCCCCAACATCACCAAGACTGGATGGAAGTCGAAGCCGCTGGCCGATGCTCTGCTGGAGCAGGCCGGCATAGCCGGGCTCTCCGGCACAGCTTTCGGAGAATTCGGTGAAGGGTACCTGCGCTTTAGCGTCGCCAATTCGCTCGAAAACCTGCATGAGGCGCTGGATCGCCTCGACCAATGGACTCGTAAAAATCTCTGAGGCCGACGCGCTGACTTGACCATCATGCCAGCAAAAAAGACAGCACCGCGATCAGGAAAACCCAAGTCCAGCCGTCCCTTCATGCCCGGCTACGGCCTGCCCGAAGGCAGCAAGGGCCTGCTCCCGTGGACTTGGGCCGAGCAGCGCCTCAAGAAATCGCACAACTACTGGATCACCACCGTCAAGCCCGGAGGTACCGCACAGAGCTTCGCTCCGCACACCATGGTGGTCTGGGGCCTGTGGCAGGACGGCCGCTTCCTGTTCAGCACCGGCAGCAAGTCGCGCAAAGCACGCAACCTGGCGCAAAACGCCAACTGCATCGTTTGTACTGAGCATGCGCACGAAGCAGTCATAATTGAAGGCACAGCGGAAATCGCCGATCTACCCGCGCGCCGCAAGTTTCTGCTCAAGTGTGAGCGGAAGTACAACTTCGACATGTCGAAAATGAAACCAGACATCCTCTCCATGAAGGAACCGATCTTCGCCGTGCGCCCCCGCGTGGTGTTTGGCCTATGGGAGAAGGAATTCATCGAGAAGTCCACCCGCTGGACATTCGAAAGGCAATAATTCCTACCGCGCGGGAAACTCAACGGCGGAGAGCCTGACCAGGCTCTCCGCCGTCTCGTTTCAGCCCTAAAGCCTCACCTACAACGAGCGCAGGAAATTCAAAAGGTCCTGCACCTGCGATGGTTTAAGCGAATCATATTTGCGGATTACCATATTCGCTTCGGATCCGCTGCTGCTGTGCGCCTGAATGGCCTGGATCAGGTCTGAGGTCCGTCCATCGTGAAGAAAGAACAGCCGCTGTCCCAGTCCCCACAGCGGTGCTGTGCGGAATTGATTAGGCCCGGCCGAGCCCTGGTGGATTCCGTCCGCCAGCCCGTTGCCCATATCGTGCAGAGCAAAGTCGGAATAAGGATGGTAGGCGACGTTCGACATGCCGGTGAAAGGTGACGTCCCCGTAGTCAGAGTCGGCGAGTGGCACAGGTTGCAGCCGATGGCGTTGAAATCAGCCGCGCCATTCAGAATGGATCGAGTTGATGCAGCCGGCGCCGGTGGCGCCGAGAGGCGAGCGAACGCGGCAAAGTTCACTACGTCCGACGCCATTTCTGATTCCGTGCCCAGACTGGTGCCCCAGTTCGGGCTGCTGGCATTTTGGTTCAGCAGGTTGGTAGCGTCCTCCGGAGTCCCGTTGAATACGCATCCTGCAACGGCGCTGCGCTCGTTGGGAAAATTTTCGTTCGATACTCCCTGCTCCACGTTATAGGCCTCGCCGGCAAAAATCAGCAACGACTTGTTCTGCGCCTTCCACCCGAAACGGGTAATGGTGCCGTCGTTGCCGCTGGTGTTGAACACGCCGCCAATTTTCAGCGCCGTTCTCGCCGATTGCGTAGCCGCCAGGTTGGCTTGCAGACTGGCGTCGGGCGTAGCTTCCACCAGGCCTAGACCAAACAGCGGCGTGGGTGTCCGGAAAATTACGTTGTTGGTAGAAAGCGCGGTGGCAAAATCAGGCTGCGCCAGTGTGCATCCCGAAGCGTCGGACCGCCCGGCGATGGTGTAGAGGTCGTGGACTCCGCCATCCAACGCGCCGCTGGAAGTCTTGATAAAGCGGGCTTCGAGCACCGGACCATTCGCCGTAATAAATGAAGGAACCACGTTAGTCGCGTCATCGAGCGCAGCCAGTGCTACCTGCGGATTCGGAATCGCGTTCTGTGGACTGAGAAGTCCCGGACTCGCGCCTCCGATTGTAGGCTGAGCATGGCACTGCGCGCAGCTATTACCGTTGTAGGTAGGACCGAGACCCGATCCTGTTTCGCCGGCAATGCCGCCGGAAACCGAATCGATTTCCTGAAAACGCAGCTGCGCCTGATTAAAGAAAGCCTGCTCATTTGCGTTAAGTGTTGAATAAAAGCTTCCCGCCGCCGCAGGCCCGGGGCGAGGGCCGGGATCGTTTTGGCCGTGAAGAAACGGAACGGCGATAGCCGCCAGAGCAAGACACACAACCGCTACATTCAGACTTCGACACTTCATTTTGCACCTCCGTGCAGGGTGAGGGACACACTTCTAGCTCGGTTTTGTTCTGAGACGAACCGCGGCGCAAAGTTGGGTCTTAGCTGTTCAGCTTGAGGCTACGGGCCGGCGCGAGAAGCCGAAACCGTCCTCACCGCGAACCGAACAGCAATGCGGGAGCGGAATCCCACAGTGGAAACTTTCCTCAGGCGAGGAAAGCGGAGAAACGTTGCTGCGACTCTAGGCTGGATGCGGCATCGGGTCAACGGCCCGGAAGTACATTTATATGGCTCGTCGAAATCTCCTTGGCAATGTCCGTGGCGATGCGCCACCGTGTAATTAGGCCATGTACTTAGTAAGAGCATCTCCCCGTCGCGTATGATATTTTCATTTTCGCTGCTCCGCATCGCGAGCTGCGGTGTAGCATTTTCGTTTCAACCGCTAGTCCACGAACAAAAACCATGGATAAAAAATTCCGCGTCTTCGCCACCTGCGACATTGGAGAAGCCATCGAACTGCTGCGCCGCCGCGGCTACGAGGTTGAAGTCTACCCGCAGCCCGAACCCCCGCCGAAAAGTCTGATCATCAAAAAGGTCAAGTCCGGCTTCGACGGCCTCATCACTACGCTGCGCGATCCCATCGACGCCGAAGTCTTTGAAGCGGGCAAGAATGAAGCCGGCAAAAACACGCTGAAAGTCGTCGCCCAGTACGCCGTCGGCTTCGACAACATCAACCGCGCCGATGCCGATCGTTACAAAATTCCTTTCACCAACACGCCGGATGTCCTCACCGAGGCCACCGCGGAGTTCGCTTTCTTCATGCTCGGCATGCTCGCCCGCAAAATGTGGCCCGCCGAGCACCTAACCCGCGACAACCAGTGGGGATACTGGCATCCCTATCTGCCGTTCCTTGGCGACGAAGTGACCGGCAAGACAATCGCCATCATCGGCACCGGACGCATCGGCCTCGCCATGATCAAAAAGTGCGCCGGCTTCGACATGAACATGCTCTGCTACGACCCGGCCTACGAAAATCACGACTACATCAATGCCATTCAAGCAGAAATGGACCTGCGCCACGCCCGCGGAATTTCCAAGGATAAAAATTGGATCAAATATGTAGGGTTCGAAGCTGCTCTGCGCGAAGCCGATTTCGTCAGCGTGCACGTGCCCCTGCTGCGTCCCGGCGAAAGCGCCACGCCCACCTATCATCTGTTCAACGAAAAAACCCTGCGGCTGATGAAGCCGACTGCCTACCTGGTGAACGACTCGCGCGGCCCGGTCATCGATGAACTTGCTCTGGCAAAAGCGCTCCGTGAAAACTGGATCGCCGGCGCCGCCCTCGATGTCTACGAAAAAGAGCCGCTGCCCGCCGACTCGCCGCTCCGCGATCCCGCCATTGCTGACCGCTGCCGCCTCATGCCGCACTTCGCGAGCGCCGCACGCATTACGCGGCTCTCGACCGATCCAGACAAAGGCATGGCCGGCCGCTGCATCCAGGGATTGATCGACGTGCTCGAAGCCAACTACGGCGGCGACATCACCAAGATGCCCTACGTCGTAAATAAAGAAGCATTCGGAAAATAGCGGTCGGTTCCAGTTAGAATGGAACGTTGCTGATGCCAAGGATGCGAATGAGAAAAAGATACGCCCTCTTTCTTTCCGTCGTTTTACTGCTTCCGATTCCCGCCATGTTCGCGCAGGCTCCGGCCGCGGAGAATCAACTCAAAGCCGACCAACTCAACCTGATCCCTGCGCCCAAGGAAGTGCGCCTCCAGCAAGGCGGCTTCCGGGTGAAGCCAACCACCAGAATTCTCGTGGAGTTCGGCCATCAGGAGGAAGACCGCATCGCAGCCGAAACCCTGGCCGAAGAAATCCACGACCAATCTGGATTAAAGGTAAGCATTACCGGCTCCAAAGAGAAAGCAAGAGAGGTGCGAAGCGCCATCGTGCTGGCCCGCCTGCAAGACCGCAGCGTCAGAGATTTTCTGGCAACGAAGGGTCTCACGGCCGATTCAATCGGCGACCAGGGCTACCTGCTTTTTTCCGACAAGACCCATCTGATCGTCGCCGCCAACACCGGACAGGGATTGTTTTACGGCGTGCAGACGCTGCGGCAACTGCTTCGCGAGGACGATGGAAAACTAATCTGCCCCGCGGTTTCCATTCGTGACTGGCCCAGCATGGAATGGCGCGGCGTGCAGGATGACATCAGCCGTGGCCCCATTCCCACCGAAGACTACATGAAGCGTCAGATCCGCACTCTGGCGGCGTACAAGGTGAATCTGTTCGGTCTCTACATGGAGCACGTGTTCGATTTCGCCAGCCAGCCGTTGCTTGCTCCCACGGGCGCCGCACTCACTCCGAAGGAAATCAATGCTCTGGTCGACTACGCGCGAAAGCTCTACATCACCATTCTCCCCGAGCAGCAAACCTTCGGACATCTCCACCACATGTTGAAGTACGAAATTTATTCCGAAGTCGCTGAGCGGCCGCACGGCCACGTGCTCACCCCGACCAACCAGCAATCCTACGAAATCATCAAGGCCATGTATGCCGATCTCGTCCCTCTTTTTCCCGGACCTTTCCTGCATGTCGGCGGCGACGAAACTTTCGAACTGGGTCGCGGACAAACTGCGCAGCGCGTCGCGCAAGTCGGCCTGGGCCGAGTCTATCTCGACCACATGCAAAAGGTGTTCAGCATTCTCGAGCCTTATCACAAGCAGCTCATGTTCTGGGGCGACATCGCAATAAAATATCCGCAACTGCTCGGCATTCTGCCCAAGGACATGATTGCCGTCCCTTGGGACTATGATCCGAAGCCGAGCTACGCCAGCATCATCAAACCCTACCGCGACGCCGGCCTGCGCGTGATGGTGGCCCCGGGCGCGCAAACCTGGAATCAACTGTGGCCCGACCTCGACGCGGGCTACATCAACATCCGCAACTTCGTTCGCGACGGCCAGCATCAAGGCGCGATGGGAATGCTCAACACCACGTGGAATGACGACGGCGAGGCGATCTACGGCATGGCGTGGCCGACGCTCGTCTACGGAGCAGCTGCGGGATGGCAGTCGGGCGAGTCGAGCATCGATCAATTCAAGGACGCCTACGACTGGGCCTTCTACCGCAACGGAAACGACGCCACTTTCCGTGACGCGCTCGAGAATCTTGACCATGGCCACCAGGCGCTGGCCAAAGCAAAAATCGACGACGACACCGACGACTTGTTCTGGATCGACCCCTTCACCCCTGAAGGCGCCAGGATGATGCAGAAGGTGGCCGCGGCCGCTCCCGAGATGCGGCTGGGCGCAGAGCACGCGCTGGAGTCGCTCCACCGCAATCGCGCCAAAGCCCACGCCAATCAGGATACGCTGGCCGACATGACCCTGGCCGCCTGGCGCTGGGACGCACTCGGCATGAAGGCCGAGTTCACCCAAGAGATCAACAAATTTTACTGGGACGCTTTTCTAAACCCTGCCGATGAAGATCGCGTGGGCGGCGATCTGGAAGAAATCACATCCATCAACGCGCGCCTCGAGGATCTGCGCGACGCGACCACGCGCCTCAGCGAGCTATACCGTGAAGCCTACCTGCGGGAATACGGCCCCTACTGGCTCGACAATGTCCTGGTCCGCTACGATGACCTGGCCAGCGAATTCCAGAAAAAAATCGTATCCGTTCGCCAGGCGCACCGCCAGTACGATGCAACGAAAACTCTGACCCAGCCGCAAGAGTTGGGATTCTACCTGCAGCCGTAAAGGCGGGGGTCAGGGGCCAGGTGTCAGTGATCAGAACGTTGCGGGAGTCCGCGCTCTTGCTGACCACCGACCACTAGCCCCTGACCACTGACCCCTGGCCCCTGAATCTAATGTTTTCCGACCGCACCAACTGGAAGCTCACGCAGAATCGCCTGACCGAAGCGCTCGAACAGGCGCGATCAAGCGGCGCGCACGTGCTCGATCTCACTATCTCAAATCCAACCCGCGCCGGCCTGCATTACGACGAGCAGAAAATTCTTAAATCGTTAGCCTCGCCGCTGGCGATGGATTACGATCCCCAGCCCAAAGGCCTGCCCAGCGCTCGCGCCGCCGTTGCGGATTATTACCGAACTGAGCACGGTATCAACCTCGACCCCGAGCACCTGCTCCTAACCACCAGCACCAGCGAAGGTTATTCCTTCGTCTTACGCCTGCTCTGCAATCCTGGAGATGAGCTACTCGTTCCCAAGCCAAGCTATCCGTTATTCGAATTTCTCGCCGACCTGCAGGACGTCAAGCTCGTTCCTTATCCCCTGATCTACGATCACGGCTGGCAAATGGATTTTCCCTCGCTGCAAAACGCGGTGACCAAGCGCACGAGAGGTGTAGTGGTAGTCCATCCCAACAACCCGACCGGTTCCTACGTGCATCAGGAAGAACAGAGATCTTTAATTCGTTTTTGCCGGGAACACGAACTCGCGCTAATCGCCGACGAAGTTTTTCTCGACTACGTCCACGACGGAGAAAAGCGGCAAAGCTTCACTGCGAATCAAGACGTGCTCACTTTCACGTTAAGCGGAGTTTCGAAAGTCTCAGCGCTCCCGCAAATGAAACTAGCCTGGATCGTAGCCAGTGGCCCGGCGGCCGACGTCGAGGCGGCGCAGTCGCGGCTCGAAGTAGTCGCCGACACTTATCTCTCGATGAATGCCCCCATCCAGTGGGCGACTCCAGCGTTGCTCGATCAGCGCAAAACCATGCAGCCCCAATTACTCGATCGTGCGCGCGGCAATTTGGCGGAACTCGACCGCCAGCTCGCAGCTCAGAAGAGTTGTCAGCGTCTAAACGTCGAAGGTGGATGGTACGCAGTCCTGCGCGTCCCGGTGACGCAGACCGACGAAGAGTTGGCCATCGACCTGCTGCGCCGCAAGTCGGTGCTCCTGCATCCGGGTCACTTCTACGATTTTCCCAGCGACGGTTATCTGGTTCTAGGCTTAATCACGCCAGCACCGGAGTTCGCTGAAGCATCCGTGCGCGTCTTGAAGACGCTGAATCCGTAGACGAGTGATTCACCGCTTTACCAGAAACGGATTGCTCTCCCGCTCTTCTCCAATAGTAGTCGATGGCCCATGCCCCGGCACAACCACGGTCTCGTCGGGCAAAGCCAGCACAGTGCCATGCAGCGACTGCATGATCTTCTGCATCGATCCGCCAGGCAGATCAGTACGACCAATCGATCCGGCAAACAGCGTGTCACCGGCAATCAGAAGTTTCTCAGCAGGGAAGTAAAGGCAGACGCTGCCTTCCGTATGTCCCGGCGTATGCAGAATACTGGCCGTGTGCACCCCAGCTTTCACGGTATCGCCGGTCGTCACGCTCTGGTCAATCTTTACCTCGCCGGGCGCGGCCACGCCGATCCACGCCGCCTGCACGTCGAGCATCTTAAGCAGCGCATAGTCGTTCTGGTTCAGCAGGATCGGCGCTCCCGTAGCCGCGCGCAGTTTCATCGCCCCTCCCACATGATCAATGTGAGCGTGCGTGATCACGATCTGTTTGACTTGCAGATTATGCTTGCGGATGAGCGCAAGCACATCCTCAATGTCGTCGCCGGGGTCGATGACCATTGCTTCACGCGTCGTCTCGTCGCCGATGATCGAGCAGTTGCAATGCAGCGGTCCCACCGGAAAGATTTCATGAATCATGAGTCCATTGTAGCGTCAGAGACTATGGAAAAATTTCGCGAGAATGGGCTCGGAAAGGGCACGGCTTTAGCCGTGCCGTCTAGACTCCCTCCGGGTTGGGGCTTTAGCCCCTGAGGTTCACACTTCACCTTCGCACTTGTCTTGAAGCGCCGGCAGCGAGACAATACGCCAACGTGCTCGGAGGTTCCGTGGCCAAATACCGTCAGCATGGATATCAGGACCGCGACCGCGAACCAAAGCCCCGTCCGGAGTTCCAGGAAAAGCCGAGGGAAAAGCCGGCTCCCTTGCCGCCGGCCAGACGCGACTACAGCATGGGACCCAAGCCCGTGAACATGCCCGGCACCCGCGCCGTTTCCCGCTGCGCCCAGTGCGGCGCCGTGCTGCAGGCAATTCCGCCAACCGGTCTCTGCCCCAAGTGCGGCTTCGAATTGCATTCTTGCAAGCAGTGCATGTATTTCGATCCCGGCAGCCGCTTCGAGTGCATGCAGCCGATCAAAGAGCGCATCGCCAAAAAAGATGCCCGCAACGATTGCACCTTCTTCGAAATCCGCGTGACCCGCGAAAAGGAAACCTCTACGCCCGCCAGCCTGCGTCCCAACGATGCCCGCCAGGCGTTTGAGAATCTATTCAAGAAGTGAATTCTGGCAACGGCGAAATCAAGGTTTCTGCGTAGGCCTCATCAAAATCTCACTCACAAACGACTGTGGACTCTGCGTCACCAGCATCGCCACAGCATGCGCCACGTCTTCCGGCTGCAACATCTTCGCGGGATCCTTTCCCGCATGCGGGCTAAGCTCAGTGTTAGTCGATCCCGGACAAATCACCGCCACGCGGATGTTGTAGCCTCGCAGCTCCTCCGCCACAGAATAGCTGAGTCCATTCAAACCCCATTTCGATGCAGCATAAGCTGCGCCGTTCGGCAGCGCATTCTTTCCCGCGAGCGACGAGATGTTGATAATGTTCCCGGATCTCGCCCGAATCATCAACGGCGCAAACGCTCTCACCGCGTAGTAAACGCCCCGCAGGTTCGTGTTCAAAATCTGGTCCCACGCCTCGGGAACAAGTTGGTGCAGCGGCCCACCAAACCCGCCAATACCAGCGTTGTTCACCAGAATGTCCACGCGCCCAAACAAGCGTTCGACGCGCCCGGCCGCCGCCTCAACCGACTCCAGACTGGTCACGTCACAAGGGACGACTTCGGCCCTCCCGCCCGCCCGCGTGATGGCTTGCGCCGCCGATTCCAAAGCCGCGTGAGTGCGTCCGCACAGCACGGCGGTCGCGCCCAGGTTCGACAACTCTTTTGCAATGGCGAGGCCAATACCCTGACCGGCCCCGGTAACCACCGCCACCTGCGCTGCCAGCGGGTGCGCCGCATCCGTTCGAGCAACCTCGTTTCGACCCGCATCCATGGGAAGAGCCTTCCCCTCCAGTTTCGCGCCGCACAGCAGAATCATAGCCCGTGCGCGAGCCTCGATTCGTGCATCTTATACAATACTTCGGGGGGCAAACTAGGAAGTCGCTTGCCTTCAGAAGAAGACGTACTTATAATCCGGCGAAACCCGAATCATGGGTCGGTCGCTATACGTCTCACGCAGATGCAGAATTGTCGATCCCGTAAATTCCAAGGAGCCACACTGATGAAAAAGATTCTGGTCACGGTTGTGCTTGGGGCTGCCGCGCTGGCGGCTGCCCAAACCGCTGCTCAGCCGGCACCATCACAACCGTCCGCGGCACCCGCCCAGTCAGCCGCCCAGCCCGCGCAGTCCACCGCGGCGCCCGTTATTAAAGACCCAGCTGAATACAACGCCTACGTCGGCGCAATCGGGCAGAAGGACGCCGCCCAGATCAGCGGCCTCGAAGCATTTCTCACCCAGTATCCCAATAGCATTATGAAGGTCGCCGCCTTGCAGACCCTAATGCAGGACTACCAGCAGGCGGGGAACACCGCCAAAACCATCGACACGGCCACGAAGTTAGTAGCAGCCGACCCTAACAATGAGCGCGCCATGTTCCTGCTCGCTTATTTTGATCGCGTGAAGGCGCAAGGCGGTGACGCCAATGCCACACAGGATCTCGCGGATGCCAAAAAGTACGGCCAGATGGGACTGGACGGCCTGCCAAAATTCACCAAGCCCGATGGCATGTCAGACGCAGACTTCCAGAAAATGAAAGATCAGATGACCGGAGTGTTCAGCGCTGCTCTCGGCCTGTCGGCCCTCACCGACAAGGACTACGACACTGCGAGAAAGGACTTGCGCACAGCCGTCGACAGCAGCCCCGACTTCCAGAAGGATTTTACCGTAGTGTGGCCACTGGCGCTCGCCTATGCTGGGCCTACTCCTCCTGACCCCAAGCTTACGCCCGATCCCATCAACGCGATCTGGTACGCCGCGCGCGCTTCCACCATTGCTCCTCCGCAGGCGCAGGCGGGAATTGAGAAATACGCCAGATCGCTCTACGTGAAGTACCACGCCGGAGAGGATGGCTGGACGGACGTTCTGGCTCAAGCCAAAGCCAACCCCACGCAGCCCACCGGTTTCACCATCAAACCCGCTCCCACTCCCGCAGAACAGGCTCACAATATGGTGGTGGCGACGCCACCCGACAAAATGGACTTCGCCACCTGGGAGTTCGTGCTCTCTAATGGCGCCCAGGCAGATCAAGACACCGTCTGGAACGCGATCAAAGGCAAGCCCGTGTACATGAATGGCACAGTCATCAGCGCCACGTCGACCGAGTTCGATATCGCCGCCAGCGAGGATGACATCGTCGCCAAGAAACCCGATCTAACGCTGACCTTCGAAGAGAAAGTTCCTCTGCGACTAATCCCCAAAGCAGGCGCCAGCTTAGATTTCCAGGGCAACCCCGCCTCCTACACCTCAAGCCCATTCATGATGACCATGGAAAAGGGCCTTCTGCCGAAACCGAAGGTTGCGGCTCCCGTGCATCACAAACCAGCGTCGAAATAGTTGTCTTTCTGTTCCGAACAAGAAGGCAGCCCGCAAGGGCTGCCTTATCTTTTGAGCTGTGTGAACCAGAAGATGGCGCGCCCAGCGTAGTGCATTAAAACAGTGCCCTTCTTCGCGGTCTTAGCGGATGTGCCGTCGCGACGTTTGGGGTTAAGAGCTGTTACTTTGTATGCCTACACCCAGACCGTGACGACACAACGGTCTTCTTGCATTACCGCGCCGCCTTCTTCTCCCGATCCAAAGACACTGGCCGTGCGCTCCGCGGCGGACGCTTCGCTCCATCCCGGAGCTGGCGCACGTCGATCTTCAATTCATCAATGGTCCGGCTCAGCGTGTTGCGGTGCATCCCCAACTCGCGCGCCGCGCGGCATTGGTTGCCCTTGTTTTCCTGAAGAACAGTGAGGATAAATCGTTTCTTGAATTCGCGCACACCCTCGGAATACAGGATGTTGCTCTTATACATTTGCAGAATGAGTGCTTCCAGTTGATCCTTCACGGTAGGTCTCTCTCTTTTTTCTTAATGTCGTTTTTTAACTTTCTACCCGCCTCGCACCTATTTCGGCTTGGCAGCCGGAGCCCCGGTCAAATCCTGCGGCGCCCGATGCAGAAACTCCAACCCCTCATCGAACCGCGCCCGCAACTCCGCCGGCGCTACCCACATCGCAGCCCGGCCAACCACCAGGAAATACGGTGCCAACACCGAACTCTTCAGCATGGTTGAGGTAGGCGTGAACGCGGTCATGCCCATCAGCACCACGGTCACAACCAAAACCCCCTTCACCACGCCGAGCAACGCTCCCATAAAACGGTCAAACCCGCTCAGTCCGGCCGCCTTCATCAACTTGCGCGCAACCCGAGCTGCTACGTTGAACAACAGCAGGATCACAAAAAAGATAATCAGGAAACTGAAAATATCCGCTAGCCAAACGTTCTTCAAAAACGTCATGAACCAATCCGACAAACCCGGATACTTCCACGCGGCAACAATGTAACCCACCACCAGTCCGGCCATGCTCAGAGCCTCTGCAAAAAAGCCCTGCACCGCCGCCGAAATAATGCTCAGCACTATGACCGCGACAATCAGCCAGTCCGCCGCGGTCATGCTCCTCTCCTGTATTCCGCTTTCCCGCGGGCCTCACTCCTACACATTCAGCTTGTGTCCCGTAATCTGGAAATACGCATCAAGATATTTTTCGCTGGTCCGCTGTGCCACCTCATCCGGCAAAGCCGGCGCAGGTGGCTGCTTGTTCCAGTGAATTTCTTCCAGATAATCGCGAACGTACTGCTTGTCGAACGATTCTTGTCCACGGCCCGGCGCGTACTTGTCGGCGGGCCAGAAGCGCGACGAATCTGGCGTGAGCACTTCGTCGGCCAGCGTGATGCCCTTCGCCGTTCGTCCAAACTCAAACTTCGTGTCGGCGATGATGATACCTCTCTGCCGGGCATACGCGGCAGCTTTCTTGTAAACGCGCAATGTCAGGTCGCGCAGCGTGCTCGAAGTTTCCGTGCCCAGAATTTCGCACATCCGGGCAAACGAAATATTTTCATCATGCCCGCTCACTTCCTTCGTCGCCGGCGTAAAAATCGGCTCCGGAAACGCCTCTGACTCCCGCAACCCCGCCGGCAGCTCGATCCCGCACACTTTGCCGCTAGCCTTATATTCCTTCCAGGCCGATCCGGAAATGTATCCCCGCACCACGCACTCCACCGGAAACATCTCAGCCCGCTGCACAATCATCGACCGCCCGCGCAGCACGTCAGCATACTTCTGCAGCGCCTGCGGATACTGCTCAACGTCCGCGGTAATTAAATGGTTCGGAACAATGTCAGAAAGAAAATCAAACCAGAACAAAGAAATCTGAGTCAGCACGCGCCCTTTTTGCGGGATGCCGGTCGCGAGGACATAGTCGAAAGCCGAAATGCGGTCGGTAGCGACGAACAGCAGGCGCTCATTATCCAGCTGATAAACATCGCGTACCTTGCCGCTGGCGTGAAGTTTAAGGTCGGGGAAATCGGTCTGCAGCACCACGGGATCGAGAAGTTTAGGAGTCATGTTTTAAATTTAACAGGGCAAGGAGCGAGGCGTATTTTAGCCCCTCAGAAATTTTTGTCAACGGCAGAGATCACATCGTGGAAGGAAGTCTCTATCCTATTGAGTAAGGGAACGTTCCGCGCGGGGCGCGTGAGATGTTTCTATCGCCAGGGTTGTGGAAAAGCTGAGGATGAAAGTGGATAACGTACCCGCTCCGCTGGTGCTACGTCCTCGTCCCTGCATCCTTCCGACGAAAGAACCTGCCTTAAGCAAAGCGCTAGCTTGGAACGATCAATTGTTTTATTAATATTCCTTGACATGTATATACTCCGTGGAGTATATCAGAACTATGGAATCTGTCTTCGAAGTCATTGCAGAGCCCAACCGCCGCGCGATCCTGAGTCTCCTCGTCTCGTCAGAACAGTCGGTGGGAGAAATTGAGCGCCAGCTTCGTATGTCCCAGCCGACCGTGTCCAAGCACCTGCGAGTGCTGCGTGACGCTGGTTTCGTGAAATCCACAATCGACGCACAGCGCCGTCTCTACCGGCTGAACCCGGAGCCACTTCAGCAGGTGGATGCCTGGCTGGCTCCCTTCCGCCGCTTCTGGTCCGCTCACATCGACGCTCTAGAACGCCACCTGGATCGGATGAATCATGATCGAATCGGGCAACCCAAACCGGGGCAACCCGGACCAAATCAATTAACACCAACGAAAGGGAAAACCAAGCAGACAACGCGGTCCAAACCGCGGACCTAACAAAGGAGGAACGAAATGAAAATCAAAGTGACCAGCGTATACGTCGACGACCAGGACAAAGCCCTGCGCTTCTATACGGAAGTCATGGGTTTTGCCAAGAAGAGCGATTTCAGCCAGGGACCATATCGCTGGCTGACCGTGGCCTCGCCCGAGGAGCCCAACGGCACTGAGCTGCAGCTTGCGCTGAACAACAATCCCGCGGCCAAGACCTATCAGCAGGCGATTTTTCAACAGCGCCAGCCCGCTGCCAATTTTTTTACCGACGACGTCAAGGCCGACTACGAGCGCATCAAATCCCGCGGCGCCGAGTTCACCATGCCGCCCACCGATGTAACCGGCTCCACCATCGCCATGCTGAACGACACCTGCGGCAACCTTATCCAGCTCACCCAGCTCGCAAACTGGTCACGCTGAGGAGAAAGCCAAGGAGAAGAATAAGATGCTCGATCGCGCGCAGTACACACCAGGCCCCGCCAACCTGGCGCGGATACAGAAAGAGCAAGGACAAAACGGAGAAGAAAAGTGGACCCTCGTCCTGGTCCGGGAACTCCGCCACTCGCCGGAAAAAGTCTGGCAGGCGCTCACCGACCCAGCCCAACTTCGCGAGTGGGCTCCCTTCGACGCCGATGGCAGCCTCGGCACGGTTGGAAACAGCGTGAAGCTCACCACAGTCGCCGCGCCCAAGCTGACCGCCTCCGAAGCCAGAGTGACGCGAGCCGACGCTCCCAACGTCCTTGAGTACAACTGGGGCGACCACGATATGCGATGGCAACTCGAATCCACTGGCGACGGTACGCGCTTGACCCTGTGGACCAACATCGGTCACCGCTTCATCGCCATGGGTGCTGCGGGCTGGCAAATTTGTTTCGATGTTCTCGATCACCTGCTCAGCGGAACTCCCCTCGGCCGCATCGTCGGCCCCGACGCCATGAAGTTCGGCTGGCAGCGCCTGCACGCCGAGTACGCAAAGCAGTTCGGTATTGAACCCCCCAACTGGCCGCCTAAAGCGGCTCAAAACTCATGAATCGAAAATGACCCAGTCATCGCCGGGAAAAGGAGGACAATCAATCATGAAAGAAGCTACCAAACGCAGAATTTTTCGCTGGATTCACATCATCTTTGGCATTCCGATCATCGGTTATATCTATGACTCACCCACCAACACCCCACACTATGCACCCACGATTCGCTACGTGTTTCTTCCTGTATTGCTCCTTTCAGGATTGTGGATGTGGAAGGGCCATGTCGTTCGACGACTGATAAGCTCACCCAATAAAACTACTCGCACCAACACCCGACAAGAATTGGAGGCATAAAGATCCAATGAATCCCTCAGAACGCATTGACCACCTAATCGCAAAACTCGCAGACTGGCGCGGCAAAACGCTAGCCGCCATCCGCAAGACCATCCTCGACGCCGACCGCGACATCATCGAAGAATGGAAGTGGATGGGAAGCCCCGTATGGTCTCGCGATGGAATGATCGCCGTCGGCAACGCTCACAAAGATAAGGTGAAGCTGACCTTTTCCCACGGCGCGAATCTCCCCGATCCCGACAAGCTCTTCAACGCCGGCCTCAAAGGCAACCAGTGGCGAGCCATCGATCTTTTCGAAGGAGATAAGATCAACGATCGCGCCTTGAAAAATCTGGTCCGCGCCGCCATTCTTTACAATCAGCTAAAGCTGAAGAGCAAAGCGCCCGCGCGTCGAAAGAAAGTAAGCTAAATGTGAATGTGGGAAGAGCCGCTCTCGGCTCTCCAGGGCAAAGCCCGGTCCAGCTCTGCTGTGACCTCGAGATCAACATTGACAACATCCACTCGCGGGATTAGCTTGTTTACTAGCTTGGGTCCATCGATCTGGGCTGCTGATCACGGTGTAGCGACGCGATGCGATTTCGTTTGACGTTAGTTCTGTTCCTGTTGGCGGCCGCAGTCTGCGTATCCGTCATACCCCGGCCAGACTTGCCGGAGACTGCCTTCAATGAAGCCGACACTCCCGTCAATCTGGCTCCTCCTGTACGTCCCCGTATCCAGATAATTTCTCCTGCGGTCAATCCCATCGCCGTTTTGCCAGCTCCGCCGAACCACTGCTCAGGATGCTTCGTCAGCGGCATGGTGCTCCAGCCGGCAGTTACGCTGAGACAACGCCATCCCCGCTCCTTCCAGGATCTCCTCTGTACCTTTCTGATCTGAAGTGATCCCTCGATCTGACTGAATAGCTCGCTGTGCCCGTGGAGTCGGCGCCGTCTGCCGTCACCTGCACACAGCAACGGACGATTTCCCGGAACTCGAATTCCGCGCTATCGCCCGGAAGTCTCGAGCGCAATTCCGTCCCAGCCGAATCCCGTCATCTAGCCCGACCAGGGCGAACACCGGCGTTCGGCCATAGTTGAGGACTGAAATTTCAATCACGAAGGTGAGGAGAATTCCATGAAAAAAATTATTTCCGCCCTCGTTCCGCGACGGCGATCGCCGCATGCCACCCTCGTCAGCGCAGAAGTTTCGCATAGCATTCCGTGCTCGCCCTCAAAGTTCCTTTCTAGTTCGCCTTCCCCAACCAAACGCTCCGCCCCGGAACCCTCCAACTCTCAGTCCAAACCATTCTTTCACCGCTGGCTCGATACCTGGAGAACCCAAAACGGAGGCGACCATGGACAAAGCAGGTAAGCCGTTCTTCCCGTCCCACGACGAATGGATGTGCCTGCGCGGCGCCATCGGCAAGGCCTACTCCGATTCGTCCCTCTATCTCAAGGACAAGAGAGTCGCTCAGCTGTTGCTGCTGCTGCGATTGCTCCACCGGGACGTGGGATTTGCCGCACTGCCCCAATCCGCACTCACTGAAATCATCTCCAGCGCCGTCGGAGTGTCTGGTTTTCGGAATCCCATCGAGGCCCAGGACGTGATCGATGTCGTTCTGGAGGTGATCCAGACGGAATCTCCAATCCAGGAGAGCCCGTGAATCACACGTGGCTTGTCTGAAGCAACGGACAAGCCAAGTTTCGCGCGTCAAGTTTGCCCTCGCTACACTTCGTGAACTCGATTCGTGGCGCAGGGCGCGGCTAAGTGTCCGACTGCGGTTGATCGAACTGGTCTTGGGGGAACGGTTCCCTCAACCCAGTCGGACGCAAGCTGCCCCACCCCATTACCATGTCATCCTGAGCGAAGCCGAAGGGATCCCATACCCGCCGACAGGATCACAACCCTGGCAAGGGATTTCTACCACTGGCCCTGTATGACGGACACTCCTGTCCGTCGCCTTTGACTTCGATTTGTCATCCTGAGGAAGCGGAGTCGCACGCGAAGCGGGCGACTCCCGACGAAGGACCTATGCAATTTCTATGCACCATCCGCGCCCTCAGCGAAACCGAGGGGAAGCAGCCGTAAACTTTTGCCGACGCGACCCACCACCGACCCACTTGCGCCCCAATGTTAAAATAGACTTAGAACCCAAAAATCTCGCAAATTCAGGCGGAGCCCCAGGGCTCCGCCTTTCCATTCCCAAGTAATGAGGTTCTAAGAGTAGGGAGCCCCGATGTCCAGACCGCACCCCAGCCGCCCCGATGACCCCAACCGCCCCAACACCAAGCGCACCGGAGAACGTTCCGAAGCCGCTTTCCTCTACCAGGCCAGCCAGCGCCGCTTCGCCATCTGCAAGCCCTGGGGAGACAGCGAGCGCTACGACTTCATCCTCGACAATCGTCCCCAACCTAAAGTCCACCTCTTCCGCATCCAGATCAAGTGCACCGACTCCCTCCGCGCCGACGCCTACGAAACCCGCGCGACGTACACCGTAGGCAAGCGCCGCGCCGTCTATACCAAACGCGACATCGACTTCATAGCCGCCCACGTAGTCTCGCTAAACATCTGGTACATAATCCCGGTAGAAGTCTGCACCCCGCAGCCCATGCTCCGTTTCTACCCTCACCGCAAAGCCAAACTGATGCGCCTCGAAAAATACCGCGAAGCCTGGCACCTGCTGGATCCCCCACTCCCAAACCCGCCAATCACAATCCAAGCCTGCATCGACGAAGATTATCCAGAAGGAGTCGATCCCGAAGGCTACGAACCAGAGATGGAATCCCCGGAGAGTCACTAAACTCTGTCATCCTGAGCGAAGCATGACGCCCACGAAGTGGACGCCATGCGAAGTCGAAGGACCTCATACCCGCTGGAAGCCCCACAAGCCAGATAAGGGACTTCCGCCACCAGCTCGTGCAGAAAGGACAGTGTCTCCGTCGCCTTGGACCTTAGTTTCTCCTGATGTGTGGGAGGGCGAGAGAACAGCAGCAGAAAAAAAAAGGCAGGCGTAAGGGTCAAATGCAGCCAACGGCCAGCGCTAACCCATGCCTGCCCCCGAAAAAGACCGTCCCCCTCATTGGAACCTAGCCTCTTCGGATTAGCCCGATAATACCGTTCCCGAAATAGCAAAGCTGCCCACAATTGCTCATCCAGCTCCGAAAACAGGGACCGGGAAGGGCACGGCTTCCAGTCGTGCCGCAAGGCTCCTAACAAGGGAACTTGAAACTCTCCTCCGGAGCCCAATATTCCATGTCACCCTGAGCGCACCGGGCAAAGCCCGGTGCTTTTGCTGTTGGTGTTGTTGTCTGTGGTGGACGGACAGTCCCCTCGGCAAGCAGGGAGGCTCTGTCCGTCGCGTTTGAACTGTCATCCTGAGCGAAGCATGACGCCCACGAAGTGGACGCCATGCGCAGTCGAAGGACCCCATACCAGCCGGCACCGTCACCAGCACCGGCAAGGAATTTCAACACCCCACCGTGTGGGACGGAAGTCCTGTCCGTTTGACGTTGATGCTGATCTTGCTCTTGACTTTGAACTGAGGACCCCCCCGCCGCAAGTACAACCGTGAAAAAGCGGCGCTTAAGCGCCGCGCAAGGTCGATGCTTCGAAAAGTCGCGGCTTAAGCCGCGCCCCGAGCAAGACCAGGAAGAGCACGACTTCCAGTCGTGCCGAGTCATCCTGAGGAAGCGGAGTCGCACGCGAAGCGGGCGACTCCCAACGCGCGTCCTTTGCGAGAAGAGGGCGAGAGCGCCCCGACTCATTCCCCTAGAGCCGCCTTCTTCACGTCCTCAAACTGATTGATCTCCACAGTCCCCTCCGGGAACCGCGCCGTGATCTTCAGCTCCCCACCCATTGCCTTAACAAAACTCTGCAGCGTGCTCACGTACATGTCCGCACGCCGTTCCAGCTTAGACACCGCCGCTTGATTCACTCCCAGGATTTTCGCTAGATGTTCGTGCGTCATCTCCCGCGCCTCACGTAGCAAATGCAACGGCATCTCCGCGCGATATTTCTCGGCCAGAACGCGGGAACGTTCCAGCGACTCCGGCGACATCTTTGCCTCTAAATCTCGGAAGTTCTTAGCCATCTCTCTCCATCGGACACAGAACTACTTGACACTAGAGTTAAAGTCTGTCCTTCCAGTACCCCGGCTTTCGCTTGCTGTGTGCGACCGCCAGGATTGTGACTAATTCGGGATCGTCAAGATAAACAACGGAGAAGGGAAAGCGCTGCATGACGAACCGGCGCGTTCCGTGCGTGCGTACCGGCCATCGTTGTGGTGCTCGAGAGATGGTTTCCAACGCTGCGTACAGATCGCTGAGAAACTCTACGCTGACGTCGTAACTGTGTGAGAAGTACCAACCGTCCGCCTCTTCGACCTCCCGCCACGCCAGAGGATGGAGCCGATAACCTTTACCTGCGGTCATCCCGCAGTCGAGCCTTCAGGCGGTCGCGAACTTGCTCTGCAGGAATGGTCTCGACTCGACCGGACCGAATGTCATCCATCCGTCGTTCGATCTCCTTGGCCCATGCCTCTTCGACCCCTTCTTCGGCAGGCTCGTCGTCCAGAGTTTCAATCAAACGGTCGATCAGAAGCCCGCGCTCCTGCGTGGAAAGCGTCAGCGCCCTCTCCAGCAACTCCGAAACCTGCCGCGTCATCTGTGCCATAATTACCCCGCTGTCGACTCATCTTACACCCGCGCGCAATCCGAACATGAGGGAAAGCCCCGTTTCCTTTCAACAACTTACCCCCACCCAATCCCCCAATCAACCGCTAAACCCCATTTTTGCACCATTCGTTGGGATAAAGATGCGTAACTCCTTCCCCTCCAATAGCATCACAACAGACCAATACCCAGGGAAAAGTGTAAAAACCAGGTTCAACTCCCGGGAGAACCATAAGCAGTCGGGTTTGTGGTCAGGGTTCTGTGGGTAAGGATCAAAGGTAAAGCCAAGGCAAGTATCCGCCCGAGTTTTTTCCTAAGACCGAACACCCAAGACCCAAGACCTGAACACCAGAAGCTAGGAGCCGCTAACGCATGCGCAAGCCGATCAAGTACGTAGAGAAAGCAGTAACCGTCGCCGCCAAAGGCGCTTGGGTAGTTTTCGACCGGATGAATCGCATCAAGCCCAACCCATCGCCCACCCCTAAATGGTCCGACAAGCCTCTGCTCAAGTCCTACGAGAAGTCGAAGCCGCCCCTCGGCTGGCCCCGCTCCACCGATTCTCTGTGCCCGAAGTGTGTCCCCGAAATCCGCCAGCAGATTCTCGACGGCAAACTGCCGCACGAAGTTTTGATGAACGAAAAAGTAGGCGAGATCAAAGCCACCATCATCGAACGCGACGGCAAGATCCTGATGGTGAAAGACTGCCCGAAGCACGGCCACTTCGAAGACGTAATGTCGATCGACACGGAATTCTCGAAACACTTGGAAGACGTCTTCCCCGGCCGCGACATCGCCGCGCACAACGACGAAAAGCTCCACCATCACGGTTCTTCGACAGTGAAATACGGACGCGGCTCGGTCCTCACCATCGATCTGACCAACCGCTGCAACATGATGTGCGATCCCTGCTTCATGGACGCGAACCAGGTAGGCTTCGTCCACGAACTCACGTGGGAAGAAATCAAGACCATGCTCGACAACGCCATCACCATCAAGCCGCGCCGGCAGATGAGCGTGCAGTTCTCCGGCGGCGAGCCCACATTGAGCCCGTACTTCCTCGACGCAGTTCGCTATGCGAGAAAAGTCGGATACAACTCCGTTCAGGCAGCAACCAACGGAATCGAATTCGCAAAAAGTTTTGAGTTCGCCCAGCAGGCAGTCGAAGCAGGAATGCGCTACGCCTATCTACAATTCGACGGCATCGGCAACGCCGCCAACGCCCACCGCATGGTAGGCAACCTGTTCGACGTAAAACTGAAGGCCATCGAAAACCTCCACAAAGCCGGAGTAGAAATCGTCCCAGTAGTAACAATCGTAAACGGCATTAACAACGAACAGGTTGGAAGAATCATCAAGTTCGCGCTGGATAATCCAAAGACGATAAGCTTCCTGTCATTCCAACCAGTCTCGTTTACGGGCCGCGACGAAGCCGTAACCGACGACCGCCGCCAAGCCCAGCGTTACACCCTAAGCCACCTGGCCCACGACGTAAAAAACCAAACGGGATTAGGCGAGCCATCCCGCGACTGGTTCCCAATCTCTTTCATGGGAACATTCTCAGATTGGGCCGACCTAATGCACGCCAACGACGTAAAAAACGACTGGGGCCAACTATCCTGTGGCTGCCATCCGAATTGCGGGACTGGGATGGCGGTGATGATTGATAAGGAGACCAAGGAAGCTGTGCCCGTTACTGCGTTTTTGGCGGGGGATCAGCTGGCTAAGGATATCGCCAAAGTTAACGATGCGGCGCGGGGGAAGTTTCTTACGGCGTTTGGCATGGCGTTGTGCTTGATGAAGAATTACGATCCGTATCAGGCGCCTACGCATTTCAAGATGATGGATCTGTTGAAGAAGTTTGACAAGAATTACAACGTCACGGGGACGAACTACGGCAAGGTTGGTCCAGACCGGACGGTTGACGATGTGATGAAGCGCCGGACGAACGACCGCTGGAACTTCCTCTTCATTGCGGGCATGTGGTTCCAGGATCTGTTCAACTATGACTTCCGGCGGACGGAGCAGTGCATTATTCCTTACGCTACGCAGGAAGGTGAAATTTCGTTCTGCGCTTACAACACGGGTGTGGGATGGCGGAACATCATCGAGAAGATGCATATGACCGCGACCTTGACCAAGTGGTATGAAGAGCATGGACGCCACGAGATTTTTGCCGGCGGCAAGAAAGTGAAGATGGAAGACGAGACCGCTGACTATCTCAAACTGCGCGAAGAGATCGTTACCACGGAACTGCAGCACGATCTGGACAACCTGGGGATCGCGAAGAACGCTCGCGAGGAGAAGACTCGCGCACGGGATGCGAAACAGAAGGCTGCCGCCGAGCTTCAGGCTTTGGCAGTGGACCATTCAGAGACTCCCGTTGAGGGACATCGTGGGCCGCAGAAGAATGACGAGGCTTATAACGCGCGCATGGCTTCGCTGTATCGCGAAGTTGTGTTGAAAGAGAAGCCCGCAGTCGCCGAGAATGGATTCATTCCGCTGGGTGCTCTGGGTAAGGCGAACGGTAACGGGGCCAGTACTCCGAAGCCGGAAGTGGCCGAACCGGTGGCAGGGGACTAGCTCTCGGCCGTCAGCTTTCAGTGATCAGTTAAAACCAAACGGGCTGCCTTCGGGCGGCCCGATTTGTTTTTCGGTAAATTCGCGGAAGCTTGAGGCAGCGCTTTCGCCGTGGGTGCAGGCGTCGCTTCGCTCCTTCCTGCGCCCACGGCTCTCGCGCTCCCCGCCCGCTTGCCCACGAACTGTCCGGCTTCGTCGCTGTCGCTCCTTGCAGGCCAGTTCGCCCATTAACCGGGATAAAGGGCATACATTGGGAGCGTGGGTCGCTAAGGGAGCATGTTGCCGATGCGGCGGATTTGGGCGCCAACGGCTTTTAGTTTCTCTTCAATTTTTTCGTAGCCGCGGTCGATGTGGTAGACGCGGTCGATTATTGTCTCGCCGTCGGCTACTAATGCGGCCAGCACCAGACTCGCGCTGGCGCGGAGGTCGCTGGCCAGGACTGCGGCGGCGCTTAGCGGGGTTTTGCCGCGGACTACCGCGCGGTGGCCTTCGATTTTTATGTTGGCGCCCATGCGGACCAGTTCCTGGGCGTGCATGAAGCGGTTTTCGAAAATGTTTTCGGTGATGATGCTGGTGCCTTCGGCTTGCGTGGCCAAGGCCATGAACTGCGCCTGCATGTCGGTGGGGAAGCCGGGATATTCTTCGGTGTTGAGGTCGGAGGCGGTGAAGGGATTGTCTCCCATGACGCGGACGGAGTCTTTGGTGGATTTGGTTTTGACTCCCGCTTCTTTTAGTTTGCTTAGGATCGCTTCCAGGTGAGCGGGGTCGCAGGCGGAAATGTTTAAGTCGCCGCCGGTGAGGGCTCCGGCGATTAAGAAGGTGCCGGCTTCGATGCGGTCGGGGATGATGCGATGGCGGGCGCCCTTTAATTTGGCTACGCCTTTTATTTTGATGGTGGACGTGCCTGCTCCGAGGATCTTCGCTCCCATTTTGTTTAGCAGGGCGGCTAAGTCGGCTACTTCGGGTTCGCGGGCGGCGTTCTGTAGGATGGTTTCGCCTTCGGCTAAGGTGGCGGCCATCAGGAGGTCTTCGGTGCCGGTTACGGTGATTCGGTCGAAGACGATTTCGGCGCCGCGGAGGCGGTCGGCAGTGGCTTCTACGTAGCCGTGCTCTTGCTTTATTTTTGCGCCGAGGAGTTCGAGGCCTTTGATGTGGAGGTCGATGGGGCGCTGGCCTATGGCGCAGCCTCCGGGCAGGGAGACGCGGGCGCGGCCGCAGCGGGCTACAAGCGGGCCGAGGACTAGCGTGGAGGCGCGCATGGTCTTTACTAATTCGTAGGAGGCTTCGGGACTGTTGAGATTTTTGCAGTGGATGGTGGTGCGGTGCTGGGCGCGTCCGTAGCCTAGTTCGACTTCGGCTCCCATGGCGGCCAGGAGGTTGCGGGTGGTCTGGATGTCGCGGACTTGCGGGATGTTTTCGAGGATGACCGGCTCGTCGGTTAGAAGAGCGGCGGCCATGCAGGGGAGTGCGGCGTTTTTTGCTCCGCTGACGCGGACGGTGCCGAGAAGCGG